>CALRND020000006.1:0-230963 GCA_943369455.1 Synechococcus sp. UW140 | reverse complement strand
GCGGTGGTGGGGAGCGTGGTGCTGGCGGTGGCGGCCTATGGGCTGGTGGAGCAGCCGGTGCGCCGTTATCCGCTGAAGTGGTGGTGGGAGACAGCTCTGGCGCTGCTGGCGGTGGTGGGGCTGTGGCTCGGCATCGATGCCCTGCACCACCAGTTCCGCGGCAAGTTGTTTCTCGGCAAGGACGCCGATCCGGTGCCGATCAGCGAGCGCGTCCATGCCCTCAATCCCCTGATCCCGGGCACCGGCATCACCAGCGACTGCACGGTGGCCAGTGGCAAGCCCTACAACGCCACCACCCGGCCGAATTTCGACCAGTGCAATCGGCCCGGCACTCCCGGGGCCCGGGAGATCTTCCTGCTCGGTGATTCCCATGCCCAGCACCTGCTGCCGATGCTGGATGCGGTGACCGCCCGCACCGGCCAGCGCCTCACCTTCGCCGCCATGGGCGCCTGCCTGATCGATCCGCAGCTGACGGTCACCTGGCAGCAGGGCCGCTACGAATCCTGCCGCCAGTTCTCGGCCGGCGAGATGGAGCGCTCCCTGCAGCGCCTCCAGCCGGGGGACATCGTCCTGGTGTCGGGCTTCCTGCACAACTACCTGGCCAGCAACGACATCGAGGGCCGGGGCTACGGCGCCCCCACCTACCTGGGGGAGCGCCGCCTGCGCATCGCCGAGGTGCGACGGGCCTGGGTGGGGGGGATGCGGGCCTACGCCGAACGGCTGGCGGCGCGCGGTATCCAGCTGGTGCTGGTGGTCGACAACCCCTCCCTGGCCAGGGAGCCGGTGGCCTGCCAGGACCCCGCCGGCAGCAGCTGCGCCGGCGATGCCGCCACCACCGCCCGGATGCGGACCACCCTTCGCGGCCTGCTCGCCGAGGTGGCCGCCGGCCTGCCCAATGTCCACGTGTTCGACCCCACCCCCCACCTGGTGGGTCCCGATGGGCGGGTCGTGTATCGCCGGCCTGACGGCACGCCCCTCTATGCCGATTCCCACCACCTGAGCGTGTCCGGCAGCCGCTCGCTGGCGGGTCCGTTCGAGCGCTTCCTCCAGCAGCAGGGCCTCACCAGCCCCCGGCCCACCCCATCCCCCCCCTCCCCATGACCCTGCAACCACCCACCGGGTCCAGCGCTCTGTGGCGCTTCACCGATCCGGCCAGCGGCGATTTGCTCACGGTCGCCCCCGAGCGCGGCGGGCTGGTCACCGGCTGGAGCTGCGGCGGCCGCGAGGTTCTCTACTTCGATGCGGAGCGCTTCGCCGACCCGGCCAAATCGGTGCGGGGCGGGATCCCCGTGCTCTTCCCCATCTGCGGCAACCTGCCCGGCGACGCGCTCGTCCTGCCCCAGGGGCGCTTCCCGCTGGCCCAGCACGGGTTCGCCCGCGATCTTCCCTGGTCCATCGCCCCGCTGGCCGATGGCAGCGGCGTGGGCCTGCGCCTCGAGGACGGCCCGCAAAGCCGCCCCCATTTCCCCTTTGCCTTCGCCCTGGAGCTGGAGCTGCGGCTGCAGCCCTCGGCCCTGGCGATCACGGCCAGGATCAGCCACAAGGACGAGGCCGGCACCGATCCCCTGCCCTTCAGCCTGGGCCTTCACCCCTACATCGCCGTCGCCGACCTGTCCCAGGTGCGGCTCGAAGGCCTGCCGGCGGACTGCTTCGACCACCTCACCATGGCTCCGGCCGCCACGGCCGATCAGCTGTCCCGGCTGGAGCGGGGCGTGGACTTCCTCTGCAGCGGCCAGGGTCCGGTGCGGCTGCTGGATCCGGCGGGTGGCCGGACGGTGACGCTCCATCCCGTGGCGCCCATGGATCTGGTGGTGGTGTGGAGTGATCCGCCCCGGCCGATGCTCTGCCTGGAGCCCTGGAGCGGCCCGCGCGGGGCCCTGAGCTCCGGGGAGCGGCGGCTGCTGGTGCCCGCCGGGGACTCCCTGGAGCTGGGGTGCCGCTACACCGTCGAGAGCCTCTGAGCGACACCGGGGAGGCGGCCCGGGGCCAGCTGGCCGGCCGGATCGAAGCGGCGCTTGATGGCCTCGATCAGGGGGCGGGAGGGGGCATCCAGCCAGGCCGGCAGGCCGGCGTCCTGGGGCTGGCGCAGCACGGTGAGATGGCCGCCGAGTTCGCCGCAGAGGCTGCGCAGGTCGCTCACCTGGCTGGACATCAGGGCAGGCCGGAGGGCCGTCGGGTCTGACCAGGCCAGGCCGAGGCCGCTGCCGGCCGCCATATCCACGGCCAGTCCCGCCAGGGCGGGGGCCTGCATCAGGGTCCCGAGCCGATCGGGGCTGACGCCGAGGCGCAGCAGCCAGGCGGGTGCGGTGGCCCCCGTGGGCGCTGGGTCGGCAGGGCCGGTGCCACCCCGCGCGTGGGCGAGCCAGGCGCCGGTGCTGGCGGCGTCCAGCACCCGGGCCGGCAGGGAGCTGCGCTCCTGCAGGCAGCGCACCTGCTCCTGGAGGGTGCCGGCGTCGACGCTGGCCAGCCCGATCAGCAGCAGCGGCTCCGGGTCCAGCCCGGCGGCGGCGGCGAGGCTGCCGTTCCACCAGTCGATCCGCTCCGGGCTGAGGCTGGAGCCCAGCAGCCAGCGGCTGAGGTCGGCCAGATCCTCCGCCCCCCCCTGGAAGCAGACACTGCGGCGCAGGGGTGGCTGGGGCAGGGTGCGCAGCGTCAGCTCGGTGATCAGGCCCAGGGAGCCCCAGCTGCCGGTGAACAGCCGCATCAGGTCGTAGCCGGCCACGTTCTTGACCACCTTGCCGCCGGCCCTGGCCGTCACCCCGTCGGCCCGCATCAGCGCCAGGCCGATCAGCTGGTCCCGCACCCCCAGGTAGCGCTGGCGGTAGCCGCCCGCCAGGCCCCGGGCCACCAGGCCGCCGATGCTGCCGGCGGCGGCGCCCCCCCTGTCCCCCCAGGGGGCATCCACGGACAACCACTGTCCCTGGTGTCCAAGGGCTTCCTGCACCTCCACCAGTGGTGTGCCGGCGGCCACGGTGATGGTGAAGTCGCCGGGGTTGAACTCCCGCACGCCCCGCAGGGCGGCGCAGCTGACCACCGTGCAGGGCCCCTGGACGGGCGGGCCCCAGTCGAGCCGGGTGCCCAGGCCCGCCGGCAGCCAGGCCGAACCCTGCCGGTGCAGGTCCCGCACCAGCTCCTGCAGCTCGTTGGGCTCAGGTCGCATCACGGCACGATGGTGCCATGGCACAGGCGACCCTCGACCCCAGGGCGGGACGCAAGATCGTCGTCATCGACGACGACCCCACCGGCTCCCAGACCGTGCACGGCTGTCCGTTGCTGCTGCGTTGGGACGCCGAAACGCTGGCCGCGGGCCTGGCCCACCCCTCGCCGCTGCTGTTCCTGCTGGCCAACACCCGCGCCCTGGCACCGGCGGAGGCGGCGGAGCGGGTGCGGGAGATCTGCCGCGCCCTGCGGCCTGCCCTCGCCCTCGCCATGGCCGCCGGCCGCATCGGGAGCTGGATCGTGGTGAGCCGGGGCGATTCCACCCTGCGGGGCCACTTCCCGCTGGAGGTGGACGTGATCGCGGAGGAACTCGGTCCCTTCGACGCCACCCTGCTGGTGCCGGCCTTCCTCGACGGGGGGCGCACCACCGTCGATGGGGTGCATCGGCTCCAGGGGCAGCCCGTGCACGAGAGCCCGTTCGCCCGGGACGGACTGTTCGCCTACGGCACCAGCCATCTGCCCGATTGGGTGGCGGAGAAGAGCGGCGGCCGCATCCCCGCCACTGCGGTGGACCGCATCGGCTGGCGGGAGCTGGACGCCGGCGGCCCCGCCCTCCTCAGCCACCTGGCCCGCCTGGAGCGCAATGTCTGTGTGGCGGTGGATGGGGCCTCCACCCAGCAGCTGGCGGCCCTGGCCGCCGCGGTGCGCGCCCTGATCGCGCCTGGTGAAGGGCGTCCCCGCCGCTTCCTGTTCCAGAGCGCCGCCAGCCTGATCCAGGCCCTGGCTTCGCTGCCGCCCCAGCCCCTGGCGCCGGCCGCCCTGGCGGCCCTGCGCCGCCGCGGCGGCGCCGGCCCCCTGCCGGGGCGGGTGCGGGTGGGCTCCCACGTGCCCCTGGCCGACCGGCAGCTGGAGCGCCTGCTGGCGGCCCCCGGCTGCGTCGGGGTGGAACTGGCTGTGACCAAGGTGCAGCGGCTGCTGGAGGGCCCGGAACCGGCTGTGCTGCTCGGCTCCCTGGAGCAGGCCTGGGCACGGCGCCTGGCGGATGTGCTGGCCGGGGGCCACACGCCGGTGCTCTACACCAGCCGCGGTGAGGCCCGCTGCCGCCATGCCGGCGAGCGCCGGGAGCTGGGCCTGGCCCTGGCGGGGGTGATGGCGCGGCTGGCGGCCGGCCTGGCCCCCGCCCTGGGCTACCTGATCAGCAAGGGGGGCATCACCACCCACACCCTGCTGGCTGATGGTCTGGGTCTGGATCACGTTGAGCTCCAGGGCCAGCTGCTACCGGGCCTGTCCCTGGTGCTGGCCGCCACCGCGTCAGCCCCAGGGGGCCATCCGGGGCCCCTGCCCGTGCTCACCTTTCCCGGCAATCTCGGCGACGAGGACACCCTGTGGGAGGCCTGGCGGCGGATGGAGGCTCAGGCCGGACCGGCGTAGCTGCGATCCAGCAGCTCGATCGGATGGAGCACCGGCAGCGGCCGCCCCTGCCCCTCCATCGCCTGGCGGATCTGGAGGGTGCAGCCGATGTTGGCGCTCACGGCCAGCTCGGCGCCGGTGCCGGACAGATCGGCCGCCTTGAGGCGGCCCAGTTCGGCGGCCTCCTCCGGCTGAACGAGGTTGTAGATGCCGGCGCTGCCGCAGCAGACGCCGGCTTCGGTGGCTTCGCGGATCCGCACATGGGGGATCCGGCCCAGCAGGCGCCGGGGCTGGGCGGCCAGGCCCTGGCCGTGCAGCTGGTGGCAGGCATCGTGGTAAGCCAGCTCCAGGGGGCGCTCCGCACTGGCGGCCGTGCCGTCATCGTGAGGCAGCGGCTGCAATCCCGCCTGGAAGCTGTCGCTGAGCCCGACCTCATCGAGGAATTCCTGCAGGTCGGCCACCGTGCCCAGCAGGGGATGGCGGTTGCTGAGGATCTCCCCGTAGGACTTCATGGTGTGGCCGCAGCCCGAGGCGGCCACCAGCACGGCATCAAGGGGTTCGGGCCCCGCCGGCCGTCCCGGGCCGATCACCGCCTCGAAACTGGACACCAGGGCGCCCGCCAGCTCCCTGGTCTGGTCCAGTTCCCCCTGGTGGTGGGTCATGGCGCCGCAGCAGCCCTGGTCGGGAGGGATCACCACCTCGATGCCGTTGGCGGCCAGCACCCGGATGGCGGCGGCGTTCACCCCCGGCTCAAACACCCGCTGCACGCAGCCGAGCACCAGCCCGACCCGGCGGCGGCGGGGCCCCACGGCCGGCACCAGCACGGGCCAGTCGTCATGGAAGGCCTGCTCCGGCAGCGGCGGCAGGAGCTTCTCCATCGCCGCGACCTGAGGCCCGAACAGCCGGGTGAGTCCGCTGCGGCGTGCCAGGGCCTGCAGGGGCGTGCCGGCGTAGGCCCGCAAGGGTGCCAGCAGGGCCCGCAGCCGCCGGGGGTAGGGGAGCAGGGCGAAGATCAGCCGCCGGAAGGCCTGCTGCACCGGGCTGCGCAGCTCGGGGGCGTTCAGCTGCGGCCGCATGGTCTCGATCAGCTGGTCGTAGCGCACGCCCGCCGGACAGGCGGTGACACAGGCGAAGCAGCCCAGGCAGGTGTCGAAATGCTTCGCGACCGTGGCATCCAGCGTCAGCTCCCCGGCATCGATGGCCTTGAGGGCATGGATGCGCCCCCGGGGCGAGTCCATCTCGGTCGCCAGCACCCGGTAGCTGGCGCAAGTGGGTAGGCAGAAGCCGCAGTGGACGCAGGGGTCGGCGGCGATGAAGCCGGCGCCGGGCTGCCCGGCAACCGGGGACCCGCTGGCCGCGATGGGCGGAAGACTCATGCCGGCCATTCTGATCGCTCATGCGGGCCCCCACGCCCATGGGCGGTCAGTCCCAGAAAGCACCGAACCAGGCATCCCACTGCCGCGGCATCCGCAACCAGATCCCCGCGCCCGGGTAGGGCGTCAGTTCCCCCACCAGAACCCCCCTGTCGCTGAGGAAGCCGTCCACCCGCAGAAAGCTCGTCGTGGCGGAGAGTTCCTCCGCCAGGGAGAGGAAGTCCTCCAGCGGCTGACGATCGGTGCCGGCGAGCGCCGGCCAGTGGTCGTGCTGGGGCCGCACCAGCGGCAGCGGCCGGAGGCCCTGATCGAGAAACAGCTCCTTGGTGCGGGGCAGATTCCCCTGGCGGCTGCGGTGGGGGACAAGGGCGGATTCCGGCACGAACAGCCTCAGCCCCTGGACGCGGCCGCGGAAGCAGTACGCGCTCATTTCCATGCATTGTCCGCCGGCGAAGCTGAGAAACTCCTCGGCCATCAGCCGCGGTGGCACCCCCCTGTAGCCCCATTCCTGGAAGGCGTCGGCGTAGTCGGCGCTCAACCAGCACCGGGCCTGCTCCAGCACCGCCGCATCGAGGGGATGGCTGGGGGGGGCCACCAGCTGAAACCAGCTGCACCCATGGCTGGCCTTGAGCATCCAGCGCTCCGGCAGCGGCAGGGCGGCCAGCGCCTCAACGCTGGCGGCGACCCCCAGCGTGCGCGGGGTGCGCCCCGCTCCGATGCGGGCCGCAATCCAGTCCTTGGCGGCGATCTTGTCGCAGAACGTGTGCAGCAAGGGGTCGCGATCCGTCAGCATCCGATGCAGGATCCGCTCGCTCAGCAGCCGGGGGCGGTGCAGATCGGGCGCGGCACCATTCACCTGCCGGTAGGAGGTGGCCAGCTGCACCCGCTTGGGCAGCAGCTTGATCAACTGGCGAGCCGCCCTGGACCTCCAGCTCCTCGCAGTCAACATCCCCAGGATGACGGTTTCGGGGGGACCCTAAGGGGGTTGTCGCGGTTTGGCAGGCGATCCCCGACCGTCTTCATGGGGGTGGCTCACCCACTGGCTTCGGTTGGCTTCAGCCGCCGAAGTGGCGCACCACGGCCTCGGCGAAGCCCGAGCAGCTGACGGCCTCGGAGCGCGGTTCCATCAGCCGGGCCAGGTCGTAGGTGACCTCCTTGTTGGCGATCGCGGCGCTGATCCCCTGGGTGATCAGGTCGGCCGCCTCCTGCCAGCCCATGTACTCCAGCATCATCACGCCGGAGAGGATCACCGATCCGGGGTTGATCCGGTCGAGGCCGGCATGCTTGGGGGCGGTGCCGTGGGTGGCCTCGAAGATCGCCGCGTTGTCGCCGATGTTGGCGCCGGGCGCCATGCCCAGGCCCCCCACCACCGCGGCGGCCGCATCGGAGATGTAGTCGCCGTTGAGATTGAGGGTGCAGAGCACCGAATACTCCTGGGGCCGGGTCTGGATCTGCTGGAAGATGCTGTCGGCGATCCGGTCGTCGACCATCACCATCGACTTCCACTTCCCGCCGCCGTGGCTGGCGCCGATGGCGTCGAGCACGGCCTTCACCTCCGCGTCGACGGCCGCCTTCTTCTCGGGGGTGAGGCTGTCGTAGCCGGGTTCGATCAGGCGGGCGTTGTCCTCGATGCTCAGGCCGGGCTGCTCCTCCAGGTTCCCCAGGATCCAGCTCTCCCGCTCGGTGACGCACTGGTCACGGAATTCGGTGGTGGCGAGCTCGTAGCCCCAGTCGCGGAAGGCCCCCTCGGTGAACTTCATGATGTTGCCCTTGTGCACCAGGGTCACGTGGCGCTTGGCGCCCTCCAGACCCAGGGCGTGCCGGATGGCCTTGCGCACGTGGCGCTGGGTGCCCGCCTTGCTCACCGGCTTGATGCCGATGCCGGCACCCTCGGGGATGCGGCGCTTGCCCAGCTTGCCGTTGGCGGGAATCACGGTGTCGTTGAGGTGGGCGATCAGCTCCACGCACACCGGATCAGTAGCCTCCCACTCGATCCCCATGTAGATGTCTTCGGTGTTTTCCCGGTAGACCACCACATCCAGGTCCTGGGGCCGCTTATGGGGGCTGGGGGTGCCGTCGTAATAGCGGCAGGGGCGCACGCAGCAGTAGAGGTCGAAGATCTGGCGCAGGGCCACGTTCAGCGAGCGGATGCCTCCACCGATCGGGGTGGTGAGGGGGCCCTTGATGGCCACGCCGTACGCCTCGATCGCGGTCAGGGTGTCCTGGGGCAGGTACTGATAGGTGCCGTAGAGCTCGCAGGCCTCGTCGCCGGCGTACACCTTGAACCACTCGATGCGGCGCTCACCGCCGTAGGCCTTGGCCACGGCCGCGTCCAGCACCCGCTGGGTGGCGGGCCAGATGTCCACGCCGGTGCCGTCGCCGCGGATGAAGGGGATGATCGGGTCGTTGGGAACGATCGGCTGGCCGCCCTCGAATCGGATCGCCGTGCCGCTGGAGGGGACGGTGAGCTTCTCGTATGTGGCCATTGAGTCGGCACGGAACACGCCGATGAGCCTAGGTTTCGGACACATTGGCTTTCTGCTCAGGGGAAACGGCATGAATGCGGCCGACCAGGCCCGATCGGTGGAACTGGCCGCCGCGATCGCCGCGGTGGTGGGTCACTTCCGCCTGCATTTCCCCGCCGCCCGGGCCAACCTCACCCCCTGGCGCGACGATCCCCTCACCCGGGCCTTCGATGAGCGGGAGACGCTGGATCTCTCCTTCCACTTCCCCGGCTGGAGCCCCCGCCTGCAGTGCCGCTCGCTGCTGGTGCAGCTGCGCCTGGAGAGGGCGCCGGTCGGATCCGGCGAACGGCCCCGGCTGCTGGGCGTGCTGATCCGCGGGCTCACCTACGAATCGGAGCGCTGGCGCCTGGCCACGGTGGGGGACTGGCAGCCCTCGGGGTCCCATCTCCCCTCCGAGGAGGTGGTCGGCGTGCTGCAGCAGGTGTGCCGGGAGCTGTTCGATCTGTTCGGCGATGTGTCGGCCGGGGGCACCCGGGCCGCGTAATCCTTCGCAACCTTGCCGCGCCGTCCCGTAGGCCCCACCTACGTTTGTACGTCTGCCCGCGCAGCTCCCCGAACCCATGCCCGTCGCCCTTGCTTCCCAACTCCGTGAGGGAACGAAGAAAGCCCACACCATGGCCGAGAACACCGGCTTCGTGAGCTGTTTCCTCAAGGGGGTCGTCGACAAGGCCAGCTATCGCACCCTCGTGGCCGACCTGTGGTTCGTCTACAGCGCCATGGAGGAGGAGATCGGCAAGCTGGCCGACCATCCGGTGGTCGGTCCGATCGCCTCACCCGAGCTCAACCGCCGCGAGTCCCTCGAGGCGGATCTCACCTTCTACTTCGGTGGCGACTGGCGCCAGCAGATCCGCGCCACCCCCGGCGCCCAGGAGTATGTGGCCCGCCTGCACCAGGTGGCCCGGGAGTGCCCCGAGCTGCTGGTCGGCCACCACTACACCCGCTACATCGGCGACCTCTCCGGGGGCCAGATCCTCAAGAACATCGCCCAGAAGGCGATGAGCCTGGGTGAGCACGATGGCCTGCGCTTCTATGAATTCGACGCCATCGACGACGAGAAGGCCTTCAAAGCCAACTACCGCGCCACCCTCGACAGCCTGCCCATCGACCAGGCCATGGCCGACCGGATCGTGGGCGAGGCCAACGAGGCCTTCCACTGCAACATGAAGATGTTCCAGGAGCTGGAAGGCAATCTGGTGGCGGCGATCGGCAAGGTGCTGTTCGGCTTCCTCACCCGCCGCACCCGCGCCGGCAGCACGGAAGCGGTGCCCGCCTAGGTTTGCCACGCCAGCGGCGGCCGCCGCCCCTTCCCTGACGCGTGCGTCCGATCCGTTTCCTGCTCCCCGGCACCACCGGCCGCTTTCGCGGCGGCGGCCTGCTGGTGGAACTGCAGACCGCACGGCTGACGTCCCAGCTGACCCCCACCGAGGTGGTCACCTACCGGAAGCGGGAGCCCGACCACCCGTTCCTGGATGATCTGCTGGCCCGGGAGCGGGCGCCCGGCGACGCCCTCTGGATCGTCAGCTGGGGGTTCGACGTGCCCCGCCTGCTGCGGCGACTGAAGGGCAGGCCCTTGGCTTACCACGCCCACAGCAGCGGCTACGGCTTTTCGCTGCCCCCCGGTGTGCCGCTTCTGGCGGTGAGCCGCAACACCCTCGGCTACTGGGGCGACCGGGCCCCCCGCAACCCCCTGTTTCTGGTGCCGAATGCCCTGCAGCCCCAATGGCTGGAGCGGGGCAACCGGGCGGCCCCCGTGGGCGTTGGCCGCCCCATCGACGTTCTCGTGCAGCAGCGCAAGAACAGTGACTACGTCCTGGAGCGGCTGGTGCCGGCCCTGCGCCGGCGGGGGCTGCGGGTGGAGGTCCAGAGCGGCTGGGTGGACGATCTGGTGGATCTGTTCAACAGTGCGGCCGTCGTTCTCTACGACTCCGCCGACTACTGGCGCGGGCGGGGGGTGAGCGAGGGTTTCGGCCTGCCGCCGCTGGAGGCGATGGCCTGCGGCTGTGTGGTGTTCAGCAGCCTCAATCACGCCCTGGCCGACAGCCTCGATCCCGGGGTGGTGGGCCACCAGATCGGCTGCGGCAGCCTGGAGCACGATCTGGAGAGGATCCAGGCGGCGGTGGCCGACCCGCTGGCCTGGCTGCCGCCGCCGGCCCGGCTCGCCGGCCTGCTGGAGGCCTGCAGCGAGCCGGTGCTGCAGGAGCGCTGGCATTCGGCCCTGGAGGCCATCGACGCCCACTGGACCCACCTGCTGCGGGAGGGGGCCTCGCCGCTGCGCTCGCCTCCCGTGATGGCCGTGCGGATGGAGCAGTGGCGGCGCCGGTTTTCGGCCATGTGGCGATCACTGAACTGACTGGCTGGCGTGGCGGTGGCCCTTCTGGCCGCACGGGTACGATTTCCGCAAAAGTCTGACCAGATGTTTCGCAAAAGCCAAACCTTCCAGAGTTTGGTGCGACTTCTGGCCCAATTGCCGCGTCGCCGCAAGCGGGCGCTGATGCGGCTGATCCCGTTGGCGATCCTCGCCGGCGTGGCCGATCTGGTGGTGGTGGCCCTGGTGGCTCGCCTGTTCACCGTCGTCGTCGGCGGTGAGAACCGCCCCTCCATCCCCTGGGAAGGCCTGGTTCCGGAAGATCCACGCGTCAAGGTGGTGGTACTGGTGGTGGCCTTCGTTACAGCCGCCTGGTTTTCCTCGCTCTCCAAGCTGCTGTTGCGGGCCTTCCAGTTGCGGCTCAAGGCCTCGATCTGGCGTGATCTTTCCGATATGGCGCAGCGCAAGTTGATCGCCCAGCCCTATGTCTATTTTCTCGGGGAATCCAATTCGGATATCTCCGCCAAGGTGCTGATCAATGTGTCGCGCGTCGCCGACATTGTCGTGCTGCCTCTGCTGCAGCTGGCCAGTGGCGTGTTCGTGATCGCCCTGCTCTCCGCCGGCATGCTGATCGTCGGCAAGATGCTCGCCGTTGTGCTGATTCTGGGGCTGCTGGCCGGTTATCTGCTGATCTCCACCGCCATCACCCCTTTTCTGCGCTTTGCTGCCCGGCAGCGGATCCTGCTGGAGGTCCGCACCAATTCGATTCTTTCCGAGTCGATGCGCACGATTCTCGATGTGCAGCTCACGGGTTCGGAGCCCTACTTCGAGCGCCACTATCAGCAGGCCGGGCGCGACACGATTCCCTTCATGTGGAAGGCCGATGTCCTGCCGGAGACCCCTCGGGCGCTGATCGAACCCCTCGGCATCACGATGATCTTCGCGGCCGGGATGCTGCCCCTGCTCTCGAATCCCGATCCCGGTGCGCTGCTGAAGATCATTCCGTTCCTGGCCACCGTGGCGGTGACCTCCCTCAAGCTCACCCCACCCCTGCAGGACAGCTTCCGGGCCATCACCTCCCTGCGGGCCGGCCTTCCGGACCTGGAGGAGACCCTCAAGCTGATCGAACTGCCCGAGAGCCGGCTCACCATCCGCTCCGAGGGGGTGCCGTCGCCCGATGGGGTCATGCCCAAGCGGGTGATCCGGCTGAAGAACGTCAGCTATCGCTATCCCGGCACCGACGTCAACGTGCTGCACGACATCTCGATGTCGATCCCGGTCGGCTCCCGCGTCGCCTTCGTCGGCGCCACCGGCAGTGGCAAGACCACCACCGCCAACCAGCTGCTTTGCCTGCTGCGGCCCTCCAGTGGCACCCTGCAACTCGACGGCATCGATGTGGATGAGGCCGATGTGCCGGCCTGGCAGGCCAACTGTGCCTATGTGCCCCAGTCGATCAATCTGCTCAACGGCAACATCATCGAGAACATCGCCTTCGCCGAGGAGGTCGATGAGGTCGATCAGATGCGGGTCTGGGAGGCACTCCAGGCCGCCCAGCTCGCCGACATCGTCGCCGAGCTTCCCCTTGGCCTGTTCACCCCCATCGGCGACAACGGCATCCGGTTGTCGGGCGGTCAGCGGCAGCGGCTGGCGCTGGCGCGCGCCTTCTACCGCGATGCCAAGTTCCTGGTGCTGGATGAGGCCACCAGCGCCCTCGACAACCGCACCGAATCGGAGGTGATGGATGCCATCGAGGTCATCGGGCGCCGCTGCACCCTGGTGGTGATCGCCCACCGCCTCTCCACTGTGATGCGTTCCGACTGCATCTTCGAGTTCGAGGGAGGTCATATCAAGGCCTACGGTAACTTCGAGCAACTGCGGCAGCGCTCCGATACCTTCAACGATCTGGCCTCCTTCGAACGCCGCCTTTCCAGCCCCCTGGGTTGATCTCGACGGGGTGATTTCTGCGGTTTTCTGGCCATGATGTGAATCAGCCGAATTGCGCCGTTCCCTCTACCTGATGGACGCACATCTGTTGGGATCCACACGCCCGTCGGGAGGGGGCTGCTAGGGTCCAATTTCAATCTTCCATGCCGGAGCCTGTGAGTTTTCTGGCCGGTCTGAACGAGGCCCAGCGGCGGGCGGTCGATCACCACACCGGCCCGCTGCTGGTGGTGGCCGGCGCAGGCAGCGGCAAGACCCGGGCCCTGACCCACCGCATCGCCCATCTGATCGGGCACCACGGCGTCGATCCAGCCCAGGTGCTGGCGGTCACCTTCACCAACAAGGCCGCCCGGGAGATGAAGGAGCGCCTGGAGGTGCTGCTCGCCCAGCGGCTGGCCCAGAGCCAGTTCGGCCAGCCCTGGAGCACGCTGCCGGCGCGGGAGCAGAAGCAGCTGCGCAGCCGCATCTACAGGGAGGTGATCAAGGACCTCTGGATCGGCACCTTCCACGCCCTGTTCGCCCGGCTGCTCCGCTTCGACATCGACAAGTTCCGCGACCCCGAGGGACTCACCTGGACCCGCCAGTTCTCCATCTATGACGAGAGCGACGCCCAGAGCCTGGTCAAGGAGATCGTCACCCAGGAGATGCAGCTCGACCCCAAGCGTTTCGAGCCCAAGAAGGTCCGCTGGGCGATCAGCAGCGCCAAGAACCAGGGCTGGCTGCCGGAACGGCTCGAGGAGGAGCACCCCGGCCCCCGCGGCAAGCACGAGGCCGAGGCCTACCGCCGCTACCGCCGAGCCCTGGCCGCCAACAACGCCCTCGATTTCGACGACCTGCTGTTGATGCCGGTGCAGCTGCTGCAGCAGAACGAGCAGATCCGCCACTACTGGCACCGCCGCTTCCGCCACGTGCTGGTGGATGAGTACCAGGACACCAACCGCACCCAGTACGACCTGATCAAGCTGCTGGTGGCCAATGGCCACCCCCCCGAGACGTTCGACGACTGGGAGGGTCGCTCGGTGTTCGTGGTGGGCGACGCCGACCAGAGCATCTACAGCTTCCGGGCGGCTGATTTCACGATCCTGATGGGCTTCCAGAAGGAGTTCGGCGACGGCTCCCTCGACGGGGACACCGGCACGATGGTGAAGCTGGAGGAGAACTACCGCTCCACCGCCACGATCCTGGAGGCGGCCAACGCCCTGATCGCCAACAACAGCGAGCGCATCGACAAGGTGCTGCGGCCCACCCGCGGCGAGGGGGAGCCCATCAGCCTCACCCGCTGCGACGACGAGATCGCCGAGGCCGAGGCGGTGGTGCACCGGATGCGGATGCTGGAGGCGGCCCACCCCGACCTGCGCTGGGGCGACATGGCCGTGCTGTATCGCACCAACGCCCAGTCCCGCGCCATGGAGGAGTCCCTGGTGCGCTGGGGCCTTCCCTACATCGTGGTGGGGGGTCTGCGTTTCTACGACCGGCGCGAGATCAAGGATGTGCTCGCCTATCTGCGCCTGCTGGTCAACCCGGCCGACACCGTCAGCCTGCTGCGGGTGCTGAACGTGCCCCGCCGCGGCATCGGCAAGACCACCATCGAGCGGCTCACCGATGCGGCCAACCAGCTGGGGCTGCCCCTGTGGGAAGTGGTCAGCGATCCCGAGGCCGTCCGCTCCCTCGCCGGCCGCTCCGCCCGGGGGGTGCTGCAGTTCCAGGAGCTGATCTCCGACCTCAGCCGCCGTCTGCAGGACGCCCCCCCCTCCGAGCTGGTGCAGCGGGTGATGGAACAGAGCGGTTACCTGGCCGAGCTGCTGGCCGAAGCCACCGACGAATCGGAGGAACGGCGTCGCAACCTGCAGGAGCTGGTGAATGCGGCCCTCCAGTACCAGGAGGAGAACGAGGAGGGCTCCCTGGAGGGCTTCCTGGCCTCCGCCGCCCTGGCCAGCGACGCCGACAGCAAGGACACCGAGGCCGACCGGGTCACCCTGATGACCCTGCATGCCAGCAAGGGACTGGAATTCCCGGTGGTCTTCCTGGTGGGGCTCGAGCAGGGCCTGTTCCCCAGCTACCGCTCCCTGGAGGACCCCGCCGCCCTCGAGGAGGAGCGGCGCCTCTGCTACGTGGGCATCACCCGTGCCAAGGAACGGCTGTTTCTCTCCCATGCCAGCGAACGGCGGCTCTGGGGCGGGATGCGGGAGCCGGCGGTGCCCTCGGTGTTTCTCTCCGAGCTTCCCGAGGCCCTGCTGCAGGGCGACATCCCCCGCAGTGGCGGCGCTGCCCTGCGGCGGGAGCAGCGGCTGGAGCGGCTCACCCGGGTCGACCGCGACGACAGCCAGCGGGTCGCGGCTGGAGGGGCGGCCGGCGATCCCGCCAATGCGGTGCGCCGCCGCGGCGCCCCCCGCGCCTGGGCCGTGGGGGATCGGGTGCGCCACAGCAGCTTCGGCGAGGGCCAGGTCACCCACCTGTTCGGCAGCGGCGAGAAGACGTCCATCGCTGTGAAGTTCGAGGGCATGGGGCCGAAGATCCTCGATCCGCGCCTGGCTCCGATCGAACCGGTATGAGCCTGCCGCTGGTCACCGCCGTGGTGCCCACCCGCAACCGCCGCGAGACCACCCTGCGCTTCCTGGCCGCCATGGCCGGCCAGACCCACGGTGCCCTGCGGGTCGTGGTGGTGGATGCCAACTCCAGCGACGGCACCGTGGCGGCGATCCGGCGGCAGCATCCGAAGGTGACGGTGCTGGCGGCCGGCGACCGGGATTTCTGGGCCGGTGCCACCAACCGGGGCGTCAGGCGGGCCCTGGCGGCCGGCACCGACTTCGTGCTCACCATCAACGACGATGCCGTCGTCCCCGCCGATTACGTGGAGCGGATGGTGGCCCTGGCCCAGCGCCACGGCTGCGGCATCCTGGGCAGCCGCATCGATCTGCTGGCCGAGCCCGGGCGGATCTGGGCCCTGGGCACCCGCACCGACTGGGGCACGGACCGCTTCCTGCGCCTGTCCCACCACGACGAGCTGGCCAGCCAGCTGGATCCGGCGCTGGCCACCACCGAGGTGCTCGAGGCCGAGGCGATGCCGGGCAACGGGGTGCTGATCCGCCAGGAGGTCTTCCGCCGCGTCGGCCTCTACGACGCCCGCTGGTTACCCCACTACCATGCCGATTCCGAGTGGGTGATGCGGGCAGTCCGCCAGGGCATCGACGCCCGCGTGACCCCGGCGGTCGTGGTCCTCAACGACTTCAGCGACGAGCAGAAACGTCTGCCTCTGGGCAGCCTGCGGGGTCTGCTGTTCACCTTCTTCCACCCCAAGTCCCACCTCTACCTGCCGGCGGTGGCCGCCATCCTCTGGCGCCACTGTCCGCCGGCCCAGCGCTGGCCCACCCTGCGGGCCCTGGCGGGCCGCTTCCTCAGGATGAAACGGTGAAGGAGGTGCGCGGGTGGGGCGGCTCCGGCCGGCGCAGGAGCCGCCGCCAGCACCAGCGCAGGTAATCCCCCAGTCCCCACCAGCGGCCCCGGGCCCGCTCCGGATCGGAGAGACAGAAGCTGAGGGGGCGGACGGCGTAATACAGCAGGTTCAGCAGCAGGGCCAGCGGTGTGGCGTGGCGATGCAGGAAGTAGAGCTTGCTGAAGGTGGCGTGCTGGTACTTGGCCCGGGGAGCCCGCTGGGTGATGGCCGACACCTCATGCTCCACCAGCACAGCCTGGGTGACCCGCAGCCGGTAGCCCAGCCGATGGTGGCGCTCGGAGATGTCGGCGTCCTCGTAGTCGAGGAAGTAGCGGGGGTCGAACTGGGGGCACTCGCGCAGGGCCTCCAGCCGGAAGAGCATGCTGCAGCCCGAAATCCAGCGGGTGGGCCAGGTGCGCACCGGGAGGGGGCGGCAGTCGTCGCCGGGAAAGCGATGGCGCAGGCTCCCGGTCCAACGGTTGAAGCTGCCGTGGCTGAACCACACATCCCCCTGGGGGTCCCGGATCCGGGTGCCGAGCAAGGCGATCGTGTCGTCGTCGCGCAGGCACTGCCTCACGTAGGCGATGGCCCCGTCATCAAGGCGGGCATCGGGGTTGATCAGCCAGGCCACCGCCTGCCTGTCGGCCTGCCACACGTGGCGGAGCCCCAGATTGCAGCCGCTGCCGAAGCCGATGTTCGCCCCCGCCTCGATCAGCCGCACCGACAGGGGCAGGCGGCTGGCTTCGATCCACTGGCGCAGGCTCCTGTCGGACGGGGAGTTGTTGACGACGACGAAGTGCAGGGATCCCGGGTCCTCAGCGCTGGCGCTGATCGCCTCGATCAGGCCACGGATGTAATCCCCACAGTGGTAATTCACCGTGATGAAGTGAATGGGTAGGCGGGCTTCGGAAGGCTTCCCCATCAACGGAACAGCGCGACGCCGCGACCGGAGTGGGTGTCACGCATCGCGGGAAGGGTCACTCATAGGTGGAGGGGTAGATGAACGTTCCCGTGATACCTTTGATCGCCGCTTCCCGCAGGCGATTGTTGTAGCTGAGCGGCACGCCGCGGCGGTACATCAGATCCCGGAACTCCTCGACATAGGGCTCGATATCCCCAGAGGCGACGGACTGCCTCACCACTTCCCTGAACAGGCTGATCGCCTGGGCCATGGTGTAGCTGCCGGCGGTGCAGAGATCGTGCTTGACGAAGGGGCAGTGAAGATAGAAGGGGTAGAGAAAAGCGGCGATGTGACTGGGATTCCCGTTCTCGATCAGATCGGCAATGCTGTAAAGCTGGGCTCCGGTGAGCTTCTCGTGCTGATCGCTCTGCAGCATCAGCTGCTGCAGGGAATAGCCGATCTTGCGCCGCTGGGACGTGCGGGCGGGCGATGGCATCAGCCGGAAGACCTCTTCGGCGGGCACACCGCCTTCGCCGCTGAAATGGCGTTCCAGGGCCTCCTGGAGCTTGTCGCTGGTGTAGAGCGTATCGACGGCTGGAAAGCGTCTGTACACCTCCTGGGACAGGGCAATCTCTCCGTTGTAGATGCAATGCCCCCGATGGGAGAGGGGCTTGTAGTTCTTCCAGAACTGGAGAAAGATCCTGGAACGGAAGATGTCCGGCTTGAGAACCTGGAAATAGGATTGGTAGTGGGTCTGGATCTGGTGGCTGATGTGGCTGAACAGGGCCTGCTTGTCCGAGGCCACAAAGGCCTTCAGGGCGTTGATGAGTGCCTGGGCGTTGCGGCCGGGGATGAACTGCATCGAGTCATTGGCGATGCAGAGAGCCTGGCAGCGATCGAGATGCCCTTCGTTGTGGAGCAGCAGAACCCCATCCCGGAAGCCGCCGAAGTCCCTACCGATATTGTGGTGGTCATAGGCACGCCAGCAGAGGGCCTGAAGGGCGGCGGCCGCGTCAGGATCGGTGCGCTCATTGTTGATGTAGAGCACCGCAAAGCCCGCCTCATTCAGGGCTTCGATGTAGGCCCGGTTGGAGAGGGTCAGGCGCCTGGAGTAGGCGATGAAGAGCGCGATGCGCTCGGGGGTGTCCGTGGTGGTTCCGGATGGGCTGCTGGCCGCGGCGCTGACGGCACCCGGATCACCGGAGACCAACCGGAAGCGCCGTTCGGGCGGGCAGCGACGGCCGTAGGGACCCAGCCAGTAATCAATCAGGGCCTGGACATAGTCCGTGAGGATGAAGATCTTGATCTTGATCTTTTTCCACAGACCCAGGGGGGCTTTGAGGATCTTCTTGAAGCTGTCAGTCATGCCGTGCGACCCTGGCGGCTTGGGTCTGATTCCACGGGCTCCGGCTCAGGGAGGGGGCGGCAGGCAGGGCGATCGTCATGGCGGCAGGCTGGGCGTCAGTCATGGAAAGTCAGCACAACATCAGAGCAGCATCTGACCAACGTCTGGGCAGCATCTGGGCAACATCTCGGCAACAACGTCACCATGATTCCTGTATCGCCATCAGGCGCGATCTCGATCGGCCGACTGTACCGTGCGCCTTCAGGACACCGCTCCATGGGCCTGCCTCGATGACGGTCTCCGCGATCGATCCCGGCGATCTCTCCCTGCCGCCCCGCCTGCTGGCCGCCTTCCATCGGTCGGCGGACTGCGCCGTGCTCGCCGTCGTGGGTGGCGCCGTGCGGGATCTGCTGCTGCACCGTGTGCACCGCGATCCCCTCCGGGGTCTGCCGGACCTCGACCTGGTGGTGGAGCTGGCCCCGGGGGCCGACCCGGCCGATCCGCGCCCTGCGGCCCATCGCCTGGCCGAGACGCTGCTGGAGGACACCCCGGCCGCGGCGGTGGGCTACTGCCAGTTTCACCCGGCCTTCGGCACCGTCGAGCTGGAGCTGGACGGGATCCTGCTCGATCTGGCCAGCGCCCGCCGCGAGACCTACCCGGCCCCCGGGGAGAACCCCGTGGTCACCGATGGATCCCTTGCGGAGGATCTCGCCCGCCGCGACTTCAGCATCAACGCCATGGCCCTGGTGTTCGCCGGCTCCGGACCGGGTCTGCGCCTGCTCGATCCCCATGGCGGCGGCGCCGACCTGGCCCACCGGCACCTGCGCCTGCTGCACGCCAGGAGCGTGGAGGACGATCCCACCCGGATCGTGCGGGCTGCCCGCTACGCCGCCCGGCTGGGGTTCAGCCTGGCCCCCGCCAGCCTGGAGCAGCTGCGCGACACCCTGGCCCGCTGGCCCTGGGGGGAGGCGAGCCGCGGGGCGGGCACCGGAGACGGCCGCGTGCCCCCCGCCCTCGGTACGCGGCTGCGGATGGAGCTGGAGCTGCTGCTCGAGCGGGAACCCTGGGAGGCGGCCCTGGGCTGCCTGCAGGCGTGGGGAGCCCTTGAGCTGGTGGATCCGGCGCTGCAGAACGACACCGGCTGGCGCCGCCGCCTGTGCTGGGCGAGGCGCTGCGGGTTGCCGCCCCTGGCTGCCCTGCTGGCCGCCAGTGGGTCGGCGCCAGCCGTGGCGACGCGGCTGCAGCTCCCCCACGGCCAGCAGCGGCTGCTGGCGCAGCTGGCCCTGCTGCGCCAGAGCTGGCAGGCCCTGGAGGTGGAGCCGGCCACGGCCCTGGCCTGGACCAGCTTCCTGGAGCGGCCGGGCTGGTCCGCCGAGGCCGTGGCCCTGGCGCTGGTGAGCGGGGCCCTGCCGCGGCGGCCCCTGCTGCGCTGGTGGTGCCGCTGGCGCCACCTCCCCTCCCCGGTGTCGGCGGCCGATCTGATCGCCGCGGGCCTGCGGCCGGGACCGGCCCTGGGGGAGCGCCTGCGCGAGCTCCGGGGGGAGCGGCTGCGGGACGAGCGGCCCTGAGCCGTTGCCGGAACGGGCGGGCCCGGCAGGTCCCCTAGGGTCACCGGGCAGCGGCTTCCCCTGCGCCGAATGGCTGCGCTGACCGATTCTTTCCTCCCGTTGTTGCTGGCCGTCGCGGCACCGCTGCTGTGGGGATGGCGCTGGTGCCGGCCCAGTTGGCAGATGCTGCTGCTGGGCGTGGGCTCCTGGGCCGCGATCGGGTGGCTGTCGCTGCTGCCGGGGGGGCCGACGCTGCGCCAGTCCTATGGGCTGCTGGTCGTGCTCGACCTGCTCCTGGTGGTGGCGGCCCTGGGCATCCGCCCCCTGCGCTGGCGCCAGCGGCTGGCGGACCCGGCCCTGGGGCGGCCGTTGCTGGCGGTGCTCGCACCCGCCCTGGTGTGTGCCCTCCCCCTGGCGCTGCGCGGGGTGGTCCTGGAGTTTCCCTCCGACGGCTTCGTCTACTACGCGATCTACTTCGGCAGCGACCTGCTCGACACGGTGCGCCTCGACCCGTTGCGCTATCACTCGCCGGACAACTGGTTCTTCACCGCGGCCAGCTATCTGTTCGGCTTCCCCGAGGCCCTCGTCCCGTGGCGGGCCAGCCTGCTGGCGGCGCTCAACACCTTCCTGGTGGTGACCGCCAGCTGCCAGCTCAGCCTGCGCCTCACCGGCCGGGTGGCCCTCTGCTGGCTCACGGCCCTGCTGTTCCTGCTGGGCATGGGGCACCAGAACTTCTCCTTTTTCCACCAGATCGCTCTCAACGGCACCCTGCCCGGACTGGCCCTGGTGCTGGCCGCCGCCACGCCGCTGCTGGGGCTGCTGCAGCGCCCGTCGTGGCCCGGTGCACGCCCCGTGGGAGCGGCGACGGGGCTGCTGCTGGGGGCCGCGTATTTCGCCTATCACGCCCATGGGGTGACCGCCTTTCTGACGGTCAACCTCCTGGTTGCCGCCACGGCCGCCAGCCTGATGGTCTGGCCCTCACGGCGGCGGCTGCTGGCCGGGGCGGTCGGGGCCGGACTGCTGCTCGCGGTCCTGAACCGCCTGCCCTGGCACCCCAGTCTCGAATCCTTCTACGCCTGGCCGGAGACCATGCGTTTCGTCCATGACTACCGGGTTCTGGGCCATCGCTTCTTCTATTTCTGGCCCAGCCTGCCGGTGGCGACCTGGGAGCCGGTCTTCCTGGCGGCGCTGGGGCTGTCGCTGGCCTGCGCCGTGGCCTGGAGGGGCCGGCCCAGGGTCGGCGGCCCGGTGCTGGCCCTGGCGCTGCTGGCCCCGCTGGTGCTGCTGCAGTGGTGGGCCCCCTTCGTCAGCGATCTGGTCTTCAAGCTGATCGAGCCGGACAGCGCCTACCGGCTGGTGTGGACGAGTCTGTTCTGGATCAGCATCCCGGCGATGGCCTGGGCCCTCGATCCCGGCGGGCGGCTCGACAGATCCTGGGGACGGTCACGGGAGCGAGGGATCCTCATCGCGATGCTGGCCGGACTGATCGCCGTGCTGGCGGTCCCGATCGGCCTGCGGGGCCGATCCAACGTGTTCGTCTCCAAGCTGCCCCACCTGCTCACTCCCTTGGAGGAAGTGCGGCCGGCGGACGGCGCCACCATCGAACCGATCCTCGCGCCCCTGAGGGAGCTGTGCGGGCTGAAACCACGGCCCCAGGGCCGCACGCTGCTGAGCGATCCCTACGTCGGCGCTGTGGTGGGCACGCGCCAGTGCCTGGCTCCGGTGGCCGCCAGGGACATCACCAAGCTGGCGGCGTCCACGGTGGAGGCCGGCCAGTATCCGGGGCTGCTCAGGGCCCAGGGCTCACCAGCCGCGCTGCGGGCCTGGCTCGACGAGCGGCGGGTGGATGTGGTGGTGCTTCGCGATGCCTACCCGCCCTACGAGAGCCGCATCGCCCGGGCCAGCAACCATTGGCAGCCGGATCTGATCAGCCGCTACGGCGATCTCTCCCTCAACCGGCTCTCCTCGGCCCAGCTCGCCCGGGTGGGGTTTCCGCTGGTGAGGCACGAGCACGGGATGCGGATCTACGTCAGGACACCCCCTGCGCCTCGATGAGGGCCCGGCCGGGCTGCCGATCGCTGCTGCGGTAGCCCTCGGGATTGGCGCTCTGCCAGGCCCAGCCATCGCGGCAGATGTCCGCCAGGGAGCGCCGGGTCCGCCAGCCCATGCGCCGCTCCGCCTCGCGCGGATCGGCGACGCTGATGGCGGAATCCCCCGGCCGGCGATCCACCACCGTGTAGGGCAGGGTCAGGCCGTTGGTGGCCTCGAAGCTGCGCACCAGATCGAGCACCGAGTGGCCGAGACCACTGCCGAGATTGAGGGTGAGCAGCTGGGGCGGCTCCGCCTGGAGCTCCTCGAGGGCCCGTCCGTGGCCCTCGGCCAGATCCATCACGTGCAGGTAGTCGCGGATGCCGGTGCCGTCGGGGGTGGGCCAGTCGCCGCCGAACACCTCGAGGCGCTGGCGGCGCCCTGCCGCCACCTGGCAGAGGAAGGGAAAGAGATTGTTGGGGGGGCCGCTGGGGTCCTCGCCGATGCGTCCGCTGGGATGGGCGCCCACCGGATTGAAGTAACGCAGCAGGGCGATGCGCCAGCCGGGGGTGCTGGCCGCCACATCGGCCAGCATCCTTTCCACCGCGGCCTTGGTGTAGCCGTAGGGATTGATCGGTTGCAGCGGCGCCGTCTCGGGGATCGGCACCCGGTCGGTGATGCCGTAGAGGGTGGCGCTGCTGCTGAAGACGAGCGTCTGGCAACCGTGGCGGCCCATGGCCTCCAGCAGCCGGACCGCACCGACGACGTTCACGTCCCAGTAGCTCAGGGGCTGCCCCATCGACTCCCCCACCGCCTTGAGGCCGGCGAAGTGGAGCACGGCGCCGATGCCGCCGCTGCCCTCCTTGCCGTCTTCGAAGGCCCGGTCGAGATCCCGGGGGGAGCGCACATCCCCCTTCAGCAAGGTGAACCGGGCCGGCGTCCCGTCGTCCGTCGCCCACTGCTCCGCCGACAGCTGCCGCCATCCCCCCAGCCCCGCCAGCTCGCACACGCGGCGCAGAGCTTCGGGACTGCCGTTGCTGAAGTCGTCGATCACCACCACCCGGTGGCCGGCCTCCAGCAGCGCCAGACAGGTGTGACTGCCGATGAATCCGGCTCCTCCCGTGAGCAGCACCGTGGTCAAGGACCGGCCCTCGTCAGGCTCTCAAGCACAACTTACCTGCGCTTAACCTCCGACACCGCCCGCAACCCGCCCCTGCCATCGCCGGGCCACGGCCACGGCCAAAGCCAGGCAATGGCGGTAATGTCCCCGCAGCACTTCCATCCCCCATGGACCCGGCCCATCCGCCGATTCGCACCATCTGTTGCATCGGAGCGGGCTATGTGGGGGGTCCGACGATGGCGGTGATCGCCGACCGTTGTCCCGGGATTCAGGTCACGGTGGTCGACCTCAATGCCCAGCGGATCGCGGCCTGGAACGACCAGGATCTGAGCCGGCTGCCGGTGTATGAACCGGGGCTGGATGCGGTGGTGGGCAGGGCCAGGGGGCGCAACCTCCACTTCACCACCCAGGTGGATGCGGCCATCGCCGCCGCCGACATGGTGTTCCTCTCGGTGAACACCCCCACCAAGACCAAGGGCGTGGGGGCCGGCCAGGCCAGTGACCTGCGCTGGATCGAGGCCTCGGCCCGCCAGGTGGCCGCCTCCGCCCGCGGCCACACGATCGTGGTGGAGAAGAGCACCCTGCCGGTGCGCACCGCCGAAACGGTGAAGGCGATTCTGGGGGCTGCCCAGCAGAACCGCCCGGAGGGCGATCGCAGGCAAGCCAAGACCTTCGCGGTGCTCTCCAACCCTGAATTTCTGGCCGAGGGCACGGCGATCGCCGACCTCGAGGCCCCCGACCGGGTGCTGATTGGCGGTGAGGACCCCGCGGCGATCGAATCCCTGGCCGGGATCTACGGCACCTGGGTGCCCCAGGAGCGGATCCTGCGCACCAATCTCTGGAGCAGCGAGCTCTCCAAGCTCACCGCCAACGCCTACCTGGCCCAGAGAATCTCCTCGATCAACAGCATCGCCGCCCTCTGCGAAGCCACCGGGGCCGACGTGCGCGAGGTGGGCCGTGCCATCGGCACCGATTCCAGGATCGGCGCCAAGTTCCTGCAGGCCGGGCCCGGTTTCGGTGGCAGCTGCTTCCAGAAGGACATCCTCAACCTGGTGTACCTCTGCCGCCACTACGGGCTGGAGGAGGTGGCGGGCTACTGGGAGCAGGTGGTGACCCTCAACACCTGGCAGCAGGACCGCATCGCCCGGCTGGTGGTCCAGCGCCTGTTCGGCACCGTCACCGGCAAGCGGCTGGCGGTGCTGGGCTTCGCCTTCAAGGCGGACACCAACGACACCCGGGAGGCTCCTGCCATCCGCATCTGCCAGGACCTGATCGAGGAGGGGGCCTGCCTGGTGATCGTGGATCCCAAGGTGTCACCCGCCCAGATCGCCGAGGACCTCGGCCAGCCCCCCTCACCGGCCGAGGGCGGTTGGCAGACGGCGGGCTCGCCCCTGGAGGCGGCTGCCGGCGCCGATGCCGTGTTGATCCTCACCGAATGGCGCGATTACGCCCAGCTCGACTGGTGGGCGATCGCGGCCCAGATGCGCCGCCCGGCCTGGCTGTTCGACGCCCGGGCCATCGCCGATGCCGCGGCCGCCCGGGCGGCGGGTCTTAACGTCTGGCGGGTGGGAGAGGGCTGAGTGACGCGGCGCAATCTGATCACGGGCGGGGCCGGCTTCCTTGGTTCCCATCTGGTCGACCGGCTGATGGAGGCCGGTGAGGAGGTGATCTGCCTCGACAACTTCTACACCGGTCGCAAGGACAACATCCACCACTGGCTGGGTCACCCCAAGTTCGAGCTGATCCGCCACGACGTCACCGAGCCGATCCGCCTGGAGGTCGATCGCATCTGGCACCTCGCCTGCCCGGCCTCGCCGGTGCACTACCAGTCGAACCCGATCAAGACCGCCAAGACCAGCTTCCTCGGCACCTACAACATGCTCGGCCTGGCGCGTCGCGTCGGGGCACGGCTGCTGCTGGCCAGCACCAGTGAGGTCTACGGCGATCCGGAGGTGCATCCCCAGCCCGAGAGCTATCGGGGCTGTGTCAACACCATCGGCATCCGCTCCTGCTACGACGAAGGCAAGCGGATCGCCGAGACCCTCTGCTTCGACTACCAGCGCATGCACGGCACCGAGATCCGTGTGATGCGCATCTTCAACACCTACGGGCCCCGCATGCTCCCCGACGACGGCCGGGTGGTGAGCAACTTCATCGTCCAGGCCCTGCAGGGTCTGCCCCTCACCCTCTACGGCGACGGCAGCCAGACCCGCTCCTTCTGCTACGTGGATGACCTGATCGAGGGCATGATCCGGCTGATGAACGGGGAGCACACCGGCCCGATCAACATCGGCAACCCGGGGGAGTTCACCATCCGCCAGCTGGCCGAGCGGGTCCGGGACCGGATTCAGCCCTCGCTGGAACTCACCACCCAGCCCCTGCCCCAGGACGATCCCCTGCAGCGCCAGCCCGTGATCGACCTGGCCCGAGAGCTGCTCGGCTGGGAGCCGAAGGTGAGCCTGGACGAAGGACTGGAGCCCACCATCGCCTACTTCCGGGAACGGATGCGAGCGGGTCGTTGACGGCAAAGGGGCCGATCCTGGTCACCGGGGTCGCCGGCTTCATCGGCGCGGCGGCGGCCGAGCGGTTGCTGGCCCGTGGCGAGCGGGTGGTGGGGCTCGACAATCTCAACGCCTACTACGACCCGGCCCTGAAGCGGGCCCGCCTGGAGCGGCTGGAGGCCCTGGCTCCGGCTGGGGCTTTCGATTTCCATCGCCTCGACCTGGTGGACGCCGAAGCGGTGGCGGCCCTGTTCGCCGCCGAGCGTCCCTCCCGGGTGCTGCATCTGGCCGCCCAGGCCGGGGTGCGGCACTCGATCGACAACCCGGCGGTTTACATCCAGAGCAATCTGGTCGGTTTCGGCACGGTCCTTGAAGGCTGTCGCCACGCTGGCGTCGAGCACCTGTTGTATGCCTCCAGCAGCTCGATCTACGGGGGCAACCGCCACATGCCCTTCTCCGAGCAGGATCCGGTGAACCATCCGGTGAGCCTGTATGCGGCCACCAAGAAGGCCAATGAACTGATGGCCCACACCTACAGCCATCTCTACGGCCTGCCGGCCACCGGCCTGCGCTTCTTCACCGTCTATGGGCCCTGGGGGCGGCCCGACATGGCGCCGATGCTGTTCGCCCGCGCGATCCTGGCCGGTGATCCGATCCGGGTGTTCAACCACGGCCGCATGGAGCGGGATTTCACCTACATCGACGACATCGTCGAAGGGGTGATCCGCTGCCTCGACAAGCCCGCCACGGCGGATCCGGCCTTCGATCCGCTGCACCCCGACCCGGCCACCGCCGCGGCCCCCCACCGGATCTTCAACATCGGCAACTCCCGGCCCGTGCCCCTGCTGCGGTTCATCGAACTGCTCGAGCAGGCCCTCGGGCGTCCGGCGATCCGGGACCTGCAGCCCATGCAACCCGGGGATGTGCCGGCCACCGCCGCCGACACCACTGCCCTGGAGTCCTGGGTGGGGTTCCGCCCCTCCACGGCGATCGAAACCGGGATCGGGCACTTCACCGCCTGGTACCGCGCCTTCCACGGCGTCTGAGCTGACCCCTTCGGGCACAATGGGTCGCTGTCGATCCACACCGTCTTGAAACCGCTCCAGAGCCTGCGGGGCATGGTCGACCTACTGCCCGGTCAGACCCCCTTCTGGCAGCGGATCGAGGCCACCGCCAGGGAGCACTTCCGCCGGGCGGCCGTCGAGGAGATCCGCACGCCCCTGCTCGAGGTGACCGAGCTCTTCGCCCGGGGCATCGGCGAGGCCACCGACGTGGTGGGCAAGGAGATGTACAGCTTCGAGGATCGGGGCGAGCGCCACTGCACCCTGCGGCCGGAGGGCACGGCTTCGGTGGTGCGGGCCGCCATCCAGCACGGTCTGGTGGCCCAGGGCCCCCAGCGGCTCTGGTACGGCGGGCCGATGTTCCGCTACGAGAGGCCCCAGGCCGGCCGGCAGCGGCAGTTCCACCAGATCGGCCTGGAGTTCCTCGGCCACGCCGATCCCCGCAGCGACGTCGAGGCCATCGCCATCGCCTGGGATCTGCTGATGGATCTGGGGGTGGGCGGCCTCTCCCTGGAGCTCAACTCCCTCGGCAGTCCAGAGGACCGGCAGCGCTATCGGGCCGAACTGGTGACCTGGCTGGAGGCCCATCGGGACCGTCTGGATCCCGATTCGCAGCAGCGGATCAGCACCAACCCCCTGCGGGTGCTGGATTCCAAGAACCCCGAGACCCAGGCGCTGCTGGCTGGAGCCCCCACCCTGGCCGATGCCCTCAGCGGCGAGAGCCACGAACGCTTTCTGCGGGTGCGCCAGGGCCTGGAGGACCTCGCCATCCCGTTCGAGCTCAACCCGCGCCTGGTGCGGGGGCTCGACTACTACGGCCACACCGCCTTCGAGATCACCAGCAGCCAGCTGGGGGCGCAGGCAACGGTCTGCGGCGGCGGTCGCTATGACGGCCTGGTGGAACAGCTGGGCGGCCCCCCCACGCCCGCCATCGGCTGGGCCCTGGGCATGGAGCGGCTGGTGCTGCTGCTCAGCCAGGCCATGGAGGCGGGCACCCAGGCGCCGGTGACGGCCGCCCAACCCGACGTCTACGTGGTGAACAGGGGCGTTCTGGGCGAGGCCTCTGCCCTGGAGCTCACCCGTCGCTGCCGCCAGCGCCCAGGGGCGCCGCTGGCGGTGCAGCTGGATCTGAGCGGCGCCGGCTTCGACAAGCAGCTCAAGCGCGCCCGCAGGAGCGGCGCCCGCTGGGCCCTGCTGCTGGGCGACGAGGAGGCGGGGGCCGGCCAGGTGCGGCTGCTGCCCCTGCACACCGCGGCGGGATCAGGGGATCGGGTTCTGAGCCGGGAGGCGTTTCTGGCGCTGCCGCCGGAGGAGCTGCGGCACCAGGGCTGAACCGCCCTGCCGTTGCCCATGGCCAAGAAAACGCGGCCAAGAAAAAAGCGGATCCCTGGGGATCCGCTGAAGGGGTCACTGGGGACCGCCCGTCGACAGGGGGCCCATCAGGCCGAACCGACACCCACGTAGGAGCCGTAGAAGAACAGGCCGACGACGAAGATCACAGCCATGCCACCGGCGGTGGCGACCATCCAGAGCGGCAGGACACCTTCGGTCCACCGGCTCTTCCAGGCCACGGCCGGTCGGCCGTCGGGAAGGCGGTCGGGGATCCGGCCGTCAGGAAGTGAGGATTTCTTGCCGCTCATGGGTGGGGTGCCTCCCGATCAGTTGAAGAAGTAGCTGGAGAAGAGGATGCCGATGACGAACACGAACAGCAGGCCCAGGTAGAGGCTGGTGCGGTTCAGTTCGACCGGCAGGTTGTTGGGGTTGGGATTGCGCTGCATGGATGTCTCAGCGACGGACGAACTGCATGGCCGCCAGGGCACCCAGGAAGAAGACCGTGGGAATGCCAAGGGCGTGGACGGAAAGCCAGCGCACCGTGAAGATCGGGTAGTTGCGCGGCGTGGTGGGGGCGGTGGACTGGGTCATGGTTCCTGGAGGCGCAGATCAAGGCTGCTCTTGCCCTCGTAACGCTGACTCACAACAGGAGCCTTGGTTTCCTGGGCCTGGAAGTAGGCATCCGGTCGGGGCGTGCCGAAGGCGTCGTAGGCCAGGCCGGTCGACACGAACAGGAAGCCCGCCAGGAAGATGGCCGGCAGGGTCACCGCATGGATGACCCAGTAGCGGATGCTTGTGATGATCTCGAAGAACGGGCGTTCCCCTGTGGAGCCGGCAGCCATAGCAACAAGCGTTCAGCCCGGCAATCCTAGGGGTCGGCCTGCGGCTGGCGGGAGCGGGTCGGGGGGTTGGTTACAGAGGGATGCAGTTGCCCCCCGCCCTCAGCCCACCCAGCGCAGGAGCACGCCCCGCTCCCCCAGGACGAAGCCCTTGCCGCCCGGGGCGAAGACGATCCGGGAGAAGTTGGTGGGCTGCTCGCTGCCCACCGGATCCCGCTGCCAGCTGGCGCCGGCATCGGTGCTCACCAGCAGGGTGCCGTTGCCGCCGCCGGTCCAGATGGCGCCGCGGGGATCCCAGGCCATGTCGAGGTAGCCGTAGCCGTTGGTGATCGGGATCACGGGCTTGCTCCAGTCGCCGCTCTCGGTGGTTTCGGCGGTGCTGGGGTCACCGTCGAAGCGCAGCTGGGCGCCCCGGGCCACCATCCAGAGATGGCCATCGGGCTGGAAGCCCATCGACTGCAGCCGCTGGCTGCTGACCCGCTGGTGCACCTGCCAGGCGGGCAGGCCCGGTTCCCAGGTGGCGAAGAAGTTCCCCAGGCTGCTGACGCTCACGTAGTCGCCGTCGGCGCTGCGGCGCAGGTCGCGGATGGCGCCGGCGGCATCACCCACCAGGGCCTGCCAGCTGGAGCCGGCATCGGTGGTGCGGTAGACGGCACCGACGTTGGTGGCCAGCTCGGCGGTCTTCGGACCCATGGCCGTCACCAGGTACGGCTCACCGGGCAGCTTCGTGTCGAGCAGCAGGCGGCTCCAGCTGCTGCCGGCATCGTCGCTGTGCAGCAGCAGGCCGGGCTGGCCCACGATCCAGCCCTCGGGACCGTTGAAATCGATGCTGATCAGGCGGAAGTTCTCCTCCTCCGGCAGGTCGAGGGCACGCTCCTGCCAGCTGGCGCCAGCGTCGTCGGTTTCCATGATCAGCCGGTTGCTGCCCACCAGGAACCCGTGGTCGGCGCTGCTGAAGGCCACGTCGAGGGGGTTCGAGCGGGTGTCCAGGGGGACCGGCTGCCAGGGACTGGCGGCGGCGGTGGGCAGTCCGGTGGTGACGCAGCCCGTGAGGCCGAGGGCGAGCACGAGGGAAAGGGCCAGGCTGAGCAGGGGCCGCAGGGGGCGGAGGACGGCCGGCAGGGCGGGAAGGGGCGCAGGCATCAACGCAGGGAATAGAGGGAGAGGAAGAAGGCGAAGGCCAGGGCGAACCCCCCGAAGATCAGCACGTTCTTCTGGCCGGGGGTGAGACGGTTCACCCCGAGGCCGAAGTTGAGGTTCTCCTCGAAGCCACTGGGCTTGTTGCGCGGGCCGATGTCCTTGAAGGCCCCCACCCGGCTGCGGCAGACCGGGCAGCGGAAACCGACCGGGTCGAGGTCGAGGAAGGAGGTGCCGGCGGCGATCCCCAGCTTCTTCACCCCCTCGGCCGGGTCGTAGACGAAGCCGCAGCTGCGGCACTCGAAGCGGTGGCTGGAGGGATCCTCGGCGACGGCTGCGGCCGCCTCGCTGACGGTCCCGGCGGGCTCGGCGGGGGTCGCTTCGGGAGGCGCCGGTACAGGCGCTTCGGTGGGTGTCTCCGTCGGCGGTTCCGTGCTCATCCCGTGCCTGGCCATACAAGGGAACTCTATCGAGGGCGACCCCGGGCCCCGCGACCGGTCCAGCCGGACGGACGGACCGGTCGTCGCGGCGACCGCCGCCCCCGGAGGCAGGTGGCAGAATGCGCGCCAGGTTGGGTCTGCCGATGTTTGTGCTCTCCGGCTACGACGCCTTTCTGGGCTTCCTGCTGATTTCGGCGGCGGTTCCGGTGCTGGCGCTGGTGGCCAACAAGCTGCTGGCCCCCAAGAGCCGCCAGGGAGAGCGTCAGCTCACCTATGAATCGGGCATGGAACCGATCGGCGGGGCCTGGATCCAGTTCAATATCCGCTACTACATGTTCGCCCTGGTCTTCGTCATCTTCGATGTCGAGACCGTGTTCCTGTACCCCTGGGCGGTGGCCTTCCACCGCCTCGGACTGCTGGCCTTCATCGAGGCTCTGATCTTCATCTCCATCCTGGTGCTGGCCCTGGCGTACGCCTGGCGCAAGGGCGCCCTCGAGTGGAGCTGAGCACCTCCCCACCATGACCCTCACACCCCCTGCCGGTTCCCTCTCCGTCGATGCCCTGCGCGATCTGCGTGAGGCCAGCTGCGGCCCCGTGGGCGCCCCCGGCGTCACCGCCGACCTGTCCGAGAACATCATTCTCACCAGCCTCGACGACCTCCACAACTGGGCCCGGCTCAGCAGCCTCTGGCCGCTTCTTTACGGCACGGCCTGCTGCTTCATCGAGTTCGCGGCGTTGATCGGCTCCCGCTTCGACTTCGACCGCTTCGGCCTGGTGCCCCGCTCCAGCCCCCGCCAGGCCGATCTGCTGATCGTGGCCGGCACCGTGACGATGAAGATGGGTCCGGCCCTGGTGCGGCTCTACGAGCAGATGCCGGAGCCCAAGTACGTGATCGCCATGGGGGCCTGCACCATCACCGGCGGCATGTTCTCCGCCGACTCCACCACGGCGGTGCGCGGGGTCGACAAGCTGATCCCCGTCGATCTCTACCTGCCCGGTTGCCCGCCCCGTCCCGAAGCGATCTTCGATGCGGTGATCAAGCTCCGCAAGAAGGTGGGCAACGAAGCCCTGGCTGAGCGGGGCAACCTGCGTCCCACCCACCGCTACTGCACGATCCCCCACCAGATGAAGCGGATCGAGCCGATCGTCACCGGCGCCTACCTGCGGGCCGAAACCCAGCAGGCTGCCCTCGCCGCCGCCGCCGGTCTGCCGATGGGCGCCGCCGCTGAGGCCGCCACCGTCCCCGCCACTACCACCGCCCCCACCACCGATGCCTGAGGAGTCCCCCGTCACCCCTGGCGCCCCGGAGGCCTCGGAATCCACGGATACCGGTGCCCTGCAGGCCGCTGGCCCTGGCCCTGTGGCCACCTGGCTGAGCGGCCAGGGTTTTGATGCCGTCGTCCTGGGCCCGGACCACTCGGGTGTGGAAATGCTCGGGGTGGAGCCCGCGGCTCTGCCGTTGGTGGCCACGGCCCTGAAAGCGGCCGGCTTCGACTATCTCCAGTGCCAAGGGGGCTACGACGAAGGCCCGGGGGGCCGGCTGGTGAGCTTCTATCACCTTGTCAAGTTGGCCTCCATGGTCGATCAGTTTTCGGCCATGGCCGAAGCCACAGGCCCCCTGCCGGCCGATGCGCGTCCGGAGGAAGTGCGTCTCAAGGTGTTCCTGCCCAGGAACGGTGCCCTGTCGATCCCCAGCCTCTATGGCTTGTTCCGCGGTGCGGACTGGCAGGAACGGGAGACCTTCGACATGTTCGGCATCTCCTACGAGGGCCATCCCCACCCCAAGCGCCTGCTGATGCCCGAGGACTGGAAGGGCTATCCGCTGCGCAAGGATTACGTGCAGCCTGACTTCTACGAAATGCAGGATGCCTACTGAAGGCCACCTCCGTTCAGTGCCGCCAGCGTTTCCTCGAGGTAGCGGGTTCCCCAGCGCTGATCAGGTTCTAGGTGGTTGCCTTCGGCCCACTCGTTCCAGGCGTTGATGAACACGACAGGCTCGGGGAGACCGTGGGCCGGAAGTCGGTTCACAGTCTGCCTGAGCCAGTGTCCATAGCGCTCGGGAGTCGCATCCTGCAGGACGAGGCCTCCCCAGCGCCGACGAGCCGTGTTGTCCCATGAGGGGGTCACACAAGGAAAGCGGGGATAGGACGGCACGGGCCTTGAAAGGGCGGATTGGCAGACGTTCTCGTAGGTGACGACCCGGTGGATCTTCTTCCCAGGGGATTCATTCTTGATCATCCCCTTTATCCGCTCCCGCAGAGTGGGAGTCTCGTGGTCGAGTTCCCATACCATCGGCCAGCACGGCTGAAACTCCACAGCAGCATCGAAGCCGAAGTCACTGGGGTCGCGGATCTCGCTTTCCTTGGATTCAACGGAAACGAGATACAGATCGCCTAGGCCATTGGTCCGGGCGACTGATCGCCAGATGGCTGCGGTCCGGGCTGGATCAGGCAGGGCACTGGTGCGGTAGACAAGAAACAGAGGCTTACCATTGATTCGGATGTGGCGATGGTCCCTGAAGGCCGGCAGCAGCGATTCGAGGTGCTCGCGGTCGTCTTGCTCGCTGTAGACCTGCTGGAGAAGGATTTCATCGTCGGACCCGTCCCAGCGTCGGGTCCAGTTTTCGTTGGCCCAGCAAAGACAGAAGGAAAAGTCTGGCTCTCCTGAGGCCAGCACAGCTTCGAAGGGCCGTTGCAGTACCCTTCGACCATTGAACCAGTAGTGGTAGTAGCAGAACCCGTGGAGTCCGAAAGCCTTGGCCAGTTCCGCCTGGGCATTGCGCACCTCGGGCAGGCGCAGGTCGTAGAAGCCCAGATCCGCCGGGAGGTGCGGCTGGTAGTGGTCGGTGAATTGGGGTCGTGCCCTGGTGACATTCCTCCATTCGGTGAATCCCTTGCCCCACCATGCATCATTTTCTGGGATTGGGTGGTATTGGGGAAGATAGAAAGCGATGGCCTTGGTTAGGGACACTGAGAGATCGTGCTGCTTGATTCAACTAAAGCATAGACATAGGGATCAGGCTTGTCGGGCGCTTCGAGGTTATGACGTTCGCTACTCACAGTAACCCACTCTGTTGGTGATCCTCACGAGTATTCAAACCATCTGATGATCCACATCGACTTAGCCTCGCAGCTGAATCAACGATGTTCAAAGGCTAGGCTTAGCGGCCCGCAGCGCCTTCGCGAACTCCCTTCCGCTCCCCCGTCTTGCAACCAATCCTGCCTGCTAAGCAAGTGTGGTTTCGGTTGGTCCAGCAATTGAAGATCTTATTTGAGTCTTCGTGGCCTGGCTTCCCTCGCAAAGTCGTTCCTTCCCTTGCCAACAATATGTTCAGCTTATCTGGCGAAATGCCTGAAAATGCTAGGCAGTCTAGAAGACTTGTCGGTGGGGGAGCAATCCCAGAAATGGTGTATGCTGCTGATGGCTCTATGCGCTTAGCAGGCATTCATTGATGACTCAACATGGGAAGGGCATGTGTACTCCGTACTCGTTTCGCCAGGCCTGACGTCTAAGTTATGCGTAGCGCAATCTGAGATTTCTCTAAACATGAATATCCTCATTCTGACAAATCATTTGCCATGGCCTCAATTGTCGGGTGGCCATGCTTCTCAGTTTGCGACACTCAAAGCGCTCGAGGATGATCATAAATTTCGAATTGTGCTTAACTCGTATTCTTCCTTTTCAGAGGAGCATGCCAGGGCGCTTGAAACGGCCATTCCTTCCGTGGAGGTCGTTCGCATCCAAGCGAAGAGTCCGCAGCAGCAGCAGCATCTCAACCTACGAACATCAGAGCGGATCAGGCGCAAGCTTCTTGCGATCAATGCCAGGTTACTCCGTCTGTTTCGGCTAGAAGAGATCCGGCCCCCTGTCTGCGGAGAGCCTGATCACGTCGTTAGGCCGTACTTCCCATTTATCCGACTTGGAGAAGAGCTTATCTCTTGCCTAATAGATCATTCTGAATGGGCCGACATCTTGCAAGTTGAGTTTCATGAGAATCTATTTGCTGGATTTCTTCCGCTTGACCTCCCAAAGTTGTATATATGCCACCAAGCTCATGGCGTTTATACCCAAACCTTCTATCAATCATTGCACCCATCTCCTGTTGGCAAGTCCCAACTCGTAGAGACAATTTCAGAGTCTGATCAGCTCGCCGCTCTTCATATTGAGTGTGCTGTCATGAGAGTCTATCAGCAGGTAGTTGTCTTTTCTGAGAACGATAAGGCAAGTCTTTCTCTGCTGAATCCTGGTCGGATTAGTGTCTCGCCATTCCCGCTTCCTGCGAATGGTGCTTGGATTGCTCCTGATAGCTTCTTTGTACCTCCAACTCGACTTGCTTTGCTTGGCCCAGGTGATTGGCATCCAAACGTAGACGCCCTTGAGTGGTTCGTGAATTCTGTATTGCCATTAATTGTCGATGATCTTCCCTCCACCTCTCCCATCTTGCATGTGGTCGGTAAATGGCATGCCAATCAAATAGACCACTATCAGTCTGAATTCATTGTTTTTGATGGGTTCGCTGAAGATCTTTCGGCTTCTCTTCAGGGAGCGATAAGCATCAACCCTGTACAAACGGGCGCAGGTTTGAGGACAAAGCTCTTGGCGGCAGCAATGGCGAGTTCACCTATTGTCACAACAACACATGGCGCCGAAGGAACTGGCTTTGTGCATAACGCTCATTGCTTGATTGCAGATAGTCAACAGGAGTTCGCGGCTTCAATCCTAACTCTAGTGCGCGATAGTGACCTTGCGAAAGAACTGGCAATACATGCGTATGAGCATGTGGAAGCTACATTCTCGCAAGAGGCTGTCAGAATGAACAGAAATATGATTTACGAATCCATGGTCCGGTAAGGCCCAACAGGCCTGAATCTTGGATGGGGTTATCCTTCCGGCTCAATTTCTGTGATACCATCCCAGTGGACGATGGAATAATCACTGCAAGGGCACTCTTCTTGCTGCCTTGGATATGGGTCATCCTTGGCGTGTCATACCAACTTGTCTTGGCTTTTCGTTTAATCCCAGTTCTGGCTAGCGCCTCTGCCTCTGTTCGCTGCATCAGCTCGTTCGCTGCGTATGTTTCTGCCGTACTAAGTCTAGGCATCCGTGCGTTCTCTGAGGATGTTTCCTGAGAGGCTGCCGTTGCGTTGGTCCGTCGTCCCGAACTTGATCCCGCTGTTAGGGGGCTGTTGGATAGAGAAATCCACGGGCAATGCCATCCACTCGCAGACTTGTCCCTTGCTTGTGAATCTGCGGCTTGGGCAGTCGGCCGGTAGCTGACCGAGTGGAAGAGCTTTATTATAGGGATCCTTTCGAATTTCATGCCCGAGACAATGCTGAACCCATCACGTCCCGCTCCTCAAGCTTGGCCATGGAGGTGTTTGCGAATTGAGCTGCCATTGTCGGAGTGGAGTCTAGGCCGCTGAAGGCTTTGCTCGCTGTTCCGCTTTCGTATGAGTTCTCCCCTCTTTTTTACGGTGGAATTCGCTCAAACATCCAAGGAGCCTGGGCTGAACTGAACCAGCAACGGGTGGTTGAGTCTCCCAAGGACTGCGATTGCTGGGTGCAGTTCGACAGCTCCCTGGCTCTGTTGATAGCTCCAGTAAGTGATCTTAGCCGGTGGCGAAGGCCCATTGAGTCAGTGATGAGGCGCATCAAAAGTTCATGCTGGGGCGGATTAAGATGATTCCCGGTCGATTGCCAGCGTTTCTGAACGCCGATGACTGCTACTGCAGCAATGCCAAACTCGAGGCCTCTTTGTAGTGAGATCTGAAGACTCAATGCTCTACCAACCTGCACTCTTTTTACAATGTCAACTACTAACTCTGGCATCCTCGCCAACCGACCTGAATGCCCCCGATCAACAGCGCCGTAATTTTAGCTTCAAGGCAGGCAGCGTGATCTTTCCTGCCTAAACCGACAATTGAGCTGATGTTCATGTAGGGCATGGATGCTCAGAGACTGGACCGCTTCCGATTGTTAGGTTTGGATAGGGCGAGTATGGACTGGGAACAAAGGGGCATTCCCCTCCATTTCTTGAGGAGTTTAGTGCTTCCCTGGCGATGGCGTGAGAATCATGGCTCTATGCTCGCTGAGCATCGCTTTTAGGGGACATCTTGTTCGGTGATCGGCTGCCTTGTATCGGAGGTAGGAGAAGGTATAACAGAGGATTCTGGTAAGGGCTGACGCATTGTGGTAGATTGAGTGAATCCTCCAGATTGATGAACACTGATCATTCAGTTTGAAGTTGATTGTGAGCGCACTATCAGGCGAGGAAAGCAGTGAAGTTATCTTTTTGGAATGGACCAAACTTTGGCGACCAACTCAATCAGTATGTCTTCCCAAGGCTTTTCCCCGATTTACTTGATGATGGCAATGACAGGCCTCTGTATGGTATCGGATCAATCATTGACCTCAGTATCATTCCAAAAGAATCATCAGCTATTCTCTTTGGAACTGGTCTCCGCGACCCCTTTCAAGGCTATGAAGGTCATCAGTGGGATATTCGTTTTCTGCGTGGCCCGCTGTCTGTCCGATCGTTTGCTCCAGAGACTCAGTATATTGCCGATGCAGCTTACCTCTTGATGCTAATCGATGACTTTGGCGCTACTTTGTCATCAGCAAAGAAACAACATGGGATTTCTCTGATTCCATACTATGGCTATATAGGCCACCTCCCGTGGAGGAAGCTATGTTCTATTCTCGGGTTCAATTTTATTGATCCTTCTTGGCATCCTGAGGGCATTCTTCGTGATATAGCTGATTCAGAGTTGGTGGTTGCTGGTGCAATGCACGGTGCCATAATTGCTGACATTTGCCGCGTGCCGTGGATGCGTCTTCGTATGGATCAGTATCCTTCGGAATCGCACTTTCTTAGTGAGTTTAAATGGGCGGACTGGGCCGGTGCTCTTGGGATTGAGGAAATCCCGTCCGTGAGTATCTCTAGCGTGACACGGCGCTCTTCTGTCACGAGGGCTGATCGAGTTATCTTTCTGCTTGAAGCGCTTTCGCGTCTGCGATCACTTAAGCGGTCCTCATTCCAGTTATCAAGGGATCCTAAGCTTCTTGAGATCAAAGAACGGCTCGATGTTGAGAGACGAAAGCTGCTTGACGATTACTCAATTGCAAAGTGAGGATCGTTCTTGACGGAACTGTCAGGATTGCGAAGGTAGCTCGGTTTCTCCATCCTTGAAGCGATCGGCCAGAGCTGTGAGTGTGTAAGTGGTTGGTTTTTGGCTGATGCAACTCGTCGTTGAATGATGTATTAGTCGTTTGGCGGCACTTTGTCCAGGCGACGAGTTCATCGCGCACCCAGGGATGGGTGTCATAGCTCGCTTTTCATTTAACCACATCTGGATCTCGGCTGTGATCAGAGAGTTTCCGTCACTCCGCAGTCCTAGTCCCCCCTGCCGCGGCAGTCAGGTCAAAAGCCACTGCCCCCCCCCCCGCTCGCATGGCTAGGAGACGGAGTTTTCTCCCAAGAGCGCATGGAACATGCGAACCCTCTTGGCAACTGCCCTATTCCCTGACAGATGACCTGCGGACGAAGGAAAAGTGCCGAGTCGCCAGCCTGGCAACATCCTTCTGCCTCCCCAACTCCCTGTGTTGTCTGCTTAGCCGTTTACCTTCCATGGGCACCGGAGTGGGAATCAGCCTGCCGGTGATCAAGGATGCTCTCACGCGCCTGGAGGGGCAGGCTGCTGCAGTCATGGCCCAACTGCCGGGCTGTGGCGTTCTGGGAGAGGCTCTTCTCCAGATCAAGGTCAACCGCCTCACGCTTCTGCTGCTCGGTGACGCGATGCATGATGTAAGTAAGGCTGGTGATTGATTGCCACTGTGGCAATCATGGTATGACTATTGCCTATTTGCGCTCACAACAGGAGTGGAACCCATCACATAAAATCCGATTCTCTTGGATGTTGATAGCACTGGTCTCAATCCCTGCGGTGCTTCCGGTAGAACCGGATCACCTCCTTGGCCACGCTGCGCGGTTCATGGCGCAGCGTGGCGCTGGGGCGGGCCCCCTGCAGGGGTGCCAGGATCACCTCGTAGCCCTGCTCCTTCAGGACGGAGGCCTCGCAGGTCACCGGCTCGGCCCCCCGCAGCCGATAGACGTCGACCAGGCTGGAGTCCGCCAGTTCCTCCTGGGCCAGCACCGCGGTGAACAGGCGCTGCTCCACCCCCAGGCTGGCCAGCTGGGCTTCGATCGCCCGCAGATGGCCGCCGACGTCCAGGCCGTCGGTCTCCCCGGGCTGGGTCATCAGGTTGCAGATGTACAACCGTGGCGCCTTGCTGGCGCTGATCGCGCTCACCAGCTCCGGCACCAGCAGGTTGGGCAGCAGCGAGGTGTAGAGGCTCCCCGGTCCGAGCACGATCAGCTCGGCGTTGGCGATCGCCTCCAGGGCCCGCGGCAGGGCCGGCGGACGCTCCGGGGTGCAGCCGAGGCGCACGATCGGACAGGGGGCATGGCCGATCTGGGATTCCCCCTCGATTCGCTCACCGTTCTCCAGCTCCGCCCAGAGGCGCACGTCGGCGTTGGTGGCCGGCACCACCTGGCCCTGCACCGCCAGCACCCGGCTGCTGGCGATGATCGCCGATTCCAGGCTGCCCGTGATCGCGGTCAGGGCGCTCAGGAACAGGTTGCCGAAGCTGTGGCCCTCCAGGCCGCTGCCGGCCTTGAAGCGGTACTGGAACAGGCGGGTGAGCAGGGGTTCCTCCCGCGCCAGGGCCGCCAGGCAGTTGCGGATGTCGCCGGGGGGCTGCACCCCCAGCTCCCGCCGCAGCACGCCGCTGCTGCCGCCGTCGTCGGCCACCGTGACAATCGCGGTGAGGTTGCTGCTGTAGCGCTTCAGGCCGCTCAGGAGGGTGGCCAGGCCCGTGCCGCCGCCGATGGCCACGATGTTGGGGCCGCGGTTCAGGCGCCGCTGGGCCAGCAGGGCATCCACCAGCAGGGTGTCCTTTTCCGGGGCCAGGGCCTGCTGGATGGCCCCGAAGCTGCGGCTCTGGCCGAGCCAGACCATGGCGGCGCCGATCAGCAGCACCAGCGGGCCGGTGATCCCCCGGGGCATCACCTGGGTGAGGCGATTCAGGCCCCAGCGGATCGTCTCGAGGGTCCAGTAGATCGGTTGCAGGTCGGCCCACACCGCCGCCCCCAGCAGGGCGATCACCAGGCCCAGGCCCGAGGTGATCATCCAGCGCTTCACCACCAGGCCCGGCTGCAGCCAGCGGGCCGCCCGCCGCGAGCGGCTCATCAGGTCCTGCTGACGCAGGTCGCCGCGGCCCACCCAGCGGGGGCGCCCCGGGCGGGAGCCGCCCCGGCGCCGACGGGCGTTCGCAGCGGGGCCTCGAACCGTCAAGGGCAGGGCGTGGCGACGCGGCACAGACCTTCCGAACTGTACGGATGAAAAGCCCGTCCTGAACCGGCAGGATGGGAGCCGGGCCTCCGGGGCCCCCTCGCCGTGGTTCCTTGGCCCTCAGTCAACTCGCGCTGAACGTTCCCCCGGCCCCCCCTCCGGTGGCCCAGATGGAGAACCTCAGCATGCACTGGGGATCCAACCTGGTCCTCGACCGCGTCGACCTCAGCCTCACGCCGGGCGAGCGCCTCGTGGTGGTGGGCCCCTCGGGCTCCGGCAAGTCCACCCTGCTGCGGCTGCTGGCGGGTCTGCAGCTGCCCACCAACGGGCTGCTGCGCATCCACGGGGAACCCCAGACCTACCTGCGCCTGGACCAGCGCCACCCCCCGGACGTGCGCCTGGTCTTCCAGAACCCCGCCCTGCTGGCCTCGCTCTCGGTGCGCGAGAACGTGGGCTTCCTGCTGTACCGCTTCAGTCGCCTGGGGGAGCGGGAGATCGCCGAACGGGTGGACCAGGCCCTGCAGGCCGTGGGACTGGCCGGCATCGCCGATCGCATGCCGGGCGAGCTCAGTGGCGGCATGCAGAAGCGGGTGAGCTTCGCCCGCGCCCTGATCGACGACCCCACCCTGGCCTCGGCCCGCACACCCCTGCTGCTGTTCGACGAGCCGACCGCCGGTCTCGACCCGGTGGCCTGCACCCGCATCGAGGATCTGATCGTGCGCACCTCCCGCATCGTTCACGCCTCCACCCTGGTGGTGAGCCACGTGATGAGCACGATCGACCGTTGCGCCGAGCGGGTGGCCCTCCTCTACGACGGCCGCTTCCGCTGGATCGGCTCGGTCGAGGACTTCCGCGTCAGCACCAATCCCTATGTGGTGCAGTTTCGGAGCGGTAGTCTGCACGGACCGATGCAGCCGGCCGAGAACTGAGCCCATGCGCCGGAGTGTCCGTGAAGCCCTGGTTGGATTTTCCCTGCTGGCGGCGATCGCCAGTGGCATGGGCCTGTGGTTCTGGTTGCGGGGCGTCTCCCTGAGCCGCGACACCTGGACGATCCAGGCCAGCTTCGCCGATGCCGGCGGCCTGGCCGTGCGCTCGCCGGTGCGCTTCCGGGGGGTGCTGGTGGGCAACGTGCGCAGGATCACCGTCACCGATGCGGCGGTGGTGGCCGACCTGCAGATCACCGACCCGCGCCTGCGCCTGGCCCGGCCCCTGGTGGCGAGGGTCAGCGCCTCGTCCCTGCTCGGTGGCGATGCCCAGGTCTCGCTGCTGGCCGGCGGTCCCCCCCTGCCGGCCAGCCTGCCGGGGCCGCGGGAGCGGGACTGCAACAACGCCCGCATGGTCTGCAACGGCGGCAAGGTGAGCGGCGTCGCCGCGGCCAGCCTGGACACCGTCACCGAAACGGTGCAGGGTCTGCTGGACGAAGCCGAGAAGGAGCAGCTGGTTCACCAGATGGTGGCGGCCACCGCCGCCTTATCCAAGACCGCCAAGGAGACCGAGCTGCTCACCAAGAGCGGCCAGGTCTTCCTGCGCGACGCCCAGGTGCTGGTCACCCAGCTGAACCGTTCGGCGGGCAAGGTGGACCCGATCCTGAGCAACCTCAACCTCGCCAGCGCCGATGCCGCCCGCGCCACCAAGCACGTCGGCAACCTGGCGGCGGCCCTGGACAACCCCAAGACCGTGGCCGATCTGCAGGCCACCCTCACCAACGCCAAGCAGCTCACCGACCGCTGGTCAGCCGTCGGGGGCGACGTGAGCAAGCTCACGGGGGATCCCAAGTTCCTCGACGGCATCCGCAGTGTCTCGGTCGGCCTGGGCCGGTTCTTCGAGGAGCTCTACCCGGCCGAGGTGGATGCGGCGCGCGACCGCAAGGCCCGCCAGGATGCCCGCCAGCAGGAGGCCAGGTCCGCCCGCCAGGCCGCCCAGGACCGGCTCGCCCCCACCGTCAGAAACCGTTGATCGCCTCCAGGGCGATCGCGGCGATGGCCTGGTCGCTCGCCTTGGGCAGCTGCACGTAGCGGCCGCCGGCCGCCTCGGCCAGCTCCTTGCCCATGCCGCTGCCGATGAACTTGCGCTCGGTGTCGATCACCAGCAGCCGCAGGCCCAGGCTTTGGTAGCGGCTGGCCACCTGCCGCAGCTCCTCCTTGAGATCCACCGGTTCCTCCCCCTCCAGCACCGGTTGGCCCAGGGAACGGCTCAGGGGCACGTTGCCCCGCCCATCGGTGATGGCCACCACCACCACCTGGCCCAGATCGCCGGTGGCCAGGGCGTTCGCCCCCACCCGGGCCGCCTGGGCGAGGCCGTGGGCCAGGGGGGAGCCGCCGCCGCAGGGCATGGATTCCAGCCGCCGGCGGGCGGCGGTGATCGAGCGGGTGGGCGGCAGCAGCACCTCGGCCTGCTCGCCGCGGAAGGTGATCAGGGCCACCTCGTCGCGGTTCTCGTAGGCCTCGGTGAGCAGGCGGATCACGGCCCCCTTGGCGCTCTGCATGCGGTTCAGGGCCATCGAGCCGCTGGCATCCACCAGGAAGATCACCAGGGCGCCGGCCTTGCGCTGCAGCTGCTTGGCCCGCAGGTCCCCCTCCTCCACGATCACCTTGCGGTGGGGCTCCCGGGCGCGGCGGGCCTTCTGGTACGGCGCGGCGGCCCGCAGGGTGGCGTCGATGGCGATGCGGCGCACGGGGCCCCGGGGCAGCATCGGCTTCACGTAGCGGCCACGGCTGTCGCTGAACACCACCGCCCGGCTGCCGCTGCCGCCGCTCTTGGCCTTCGCCGAGGCGAACACCAGCAGGTCCGGGTCGATGGCGGTGGCCTCCGGATCGAGCAGGAATTCCTCGGGGATCTGGGGCGGCGCCTGGTCCTGGGGGCTGTCGTCCTGGTCGTCGTCCGGCTCGTCCGGTTCGTCGCTCTCCGGCTCCTGCTCCGGGGGCTCCGGCTCCTCGGGGGGCTGCTCCCCCTGGGGCGGCGGCGGTGGCGGCGGCTCCATGGGCTGGTCGGGATCCGGGGGCGGCAGCTGCAGGGCCCGCGGGGCGATCACCAGCCGCACCGCCACCTGCAGATCGTCCGCGTCCACCCGGTCGCGGCCGGAGAGGGCCGCGTGGGCCCGGGCCACCCGCACCGCGTAGAGCTCGGCCCGGTGGCCCTCGACGCCGCCGCGGATGGCTTCGGTGACCAGGTAGCGGATCTGCTCCCGGTCGATGGCCACGTCCGGCAGCCACTGGCGGGCCAGCAGCAGCTGGGTGGCCAGGGCTTCGGTTTCCTCCTGAAAGCGGGCGCCGAAGGCGGCGCTGGAGGCGCCGTGGTCGAGGGCCGAGCGGGTGATCGCCACCCGCTGGTCGGTGTCGAGCAGCTGGTTGGCCGACAGGGCGATGGCGAACCGATCCAGCAGGTGGTCGCGCACCGCCCCCTCCTCCGGGTTGTAGGTGGCGATCAGCAGGCAGCGGCAGGGGTGCGAGAGGCTCAACCCCTCCCGTTCGATGCGGTTCTCGCCGGAGCCCACCGCCGCCAGCAGCAGGTTGGTGATGCCGTCATCCAGCAGGTTGAGCTCGTCGACGTAGAGCACGCCCCGGTGCGCCTCCGCCAGCAGTCCGGGCTGGAACACCGGCGCCCCCGCGTTCAGGGAGGCGGCCACGTCCACCGATCCGATCAGCCGGTCTTCGGTGACGCCCAGGGGCACCTGGATGAAGGGGGCCGGCATCACCCGGGTGGGCAGCAAAGCCGCCGGGTCGGCGCCGCTGGCATCGCCGCCCAGTTCGGTGATGCGGCGTCGGGTGGCCCCGTCCCATTCATCGGGCCGGCTGGGATCGGCCTGCAGCAGTCCCGGGCCGTCCGCCAGGTCGATCACGTCGATCGGTGGCAGCAGGGCATGGAGACCCCGGGCCAGCACCGACTTCCCGGTGCCCCGTCCGCCGGCGATCACCACGCCGCCCAGGCCGGGGTCCACGGCCGCCAGCAGCAGGGCCAGCTTGAGCGTGCCGTGGCCGGTGATGGCGGCCAGCGGAAAGCTGCCGGTGGGCGCGGCACCGGCGGGGGCGGCAGGGGACCCGCTGACGACCATGGGGCAGTGGCTGGGTGGGTTGGCCAGTCTCGCCGACCGGGTGGCAGCGGGGGCGGCCCGCTGGCCCCGATACCCTGCCTGGGTGTCAGGCCCCGGTCGGCCGCCGATGACTCCCACCCCGGCTGTCCCCCCGGCTCGCCCTTCACCGTCCAGCCTGGCCATCGCCATCGGGGCCAACCTGGGCGACCCCGTCGCCACCTTCACGGCCGTGCGACCGCGGCTGGAGGCCGAACTGCGGGCCTGGGCGGCGGCCCCCCTGCAGCTGCGCTGGTCGCCCCGGTTCCGCACCCAGCCGGTGGGGGGTCCGCCGGGACAGCCGCCGTACCTCAACGCCGTCCTGGTGGTGCGGCAGGGCCCCGGCCACGAACCCTGGCCCGATCCGCTGGCACTGCTGGAGCGTCTCCTAAGGCTGGAGGCGGCGTTCGGCCGGGAGCGCCGCGAGCGCTGGGGACCCCGCCGTCTCGATCTCGACCTGCTCTGGTGCGGGGAGCTCAGCGGTCGCAGCCCGGAGCTGGAGTTGCCCCATCCGCGCCTGGGGGAGCGGGCCTTCGTGCTGGCTCCCCTGGCGGCGATCGATCCGGACCTTCCCCTTCCCGCGGCGCCCGCCCTCACCCCCCGCACGGCCTCCGCAGGGCTGGCGGCCCTGCCAAGCGCGGCCCTGGAGCCGCCCCCTCTGCCCCTGCCGGGGGAGCCGGGCTGGCCCGAGGGACCCTGAACCGCGCCCACCGGCCCTCGCCCGTCACACTGGGGGCCCCCGATGGCCTGCCCCATGGCTCCCCTGCCGCCGCCCGAGCCCTCCACCCATCTGGAGACCATGGCCGCGCTCGATGCCCGCAAGGTGCGCTTCGAGCTCAACCGGGTGGTGCTGCCGATCGGCCTTGAGGGCACCTACGGCGTGATCCGCCATCCGGGCGCTTCCCTGGCGGTGCCGGTGCTTGAGGACGGCCGGGTGGTGATCCTGCGTCAGTACCGGTTCGCCGTGGCCGGCCGGCTGCTGGAGTTCCCCGCCGGCACCCTGGAGGAGGGGGAGGAGCCCCTGGGCTCGATGCGGCGGGAGCTGCAGGAGGAGACCGGCTACAGCGCCAGCCGCTGGGACCCGCTGGGGGCCATGCACCCCTGCCCCGGCTACTCCGATGAGGTGATCCACCTCTTCCTGGCCCGTGATCTCACCCTGCTGGAGGATCGCCCCCCCGGCGACGACGACGAGGACATGGAGGTGCTGCTGCTGGAGCCGGCGGAGTTGGATGCGCTCCTGGCCAGCGGCGACGAGGCCCTGGATGGCAAGACCGTGACCGCCTGGTACCGCGCCCGCCAGCTGCTCGGACTCTGATGGCCCCGGAGCGCTGGCTGTTCTGGCATCGCCGCGACCTGCGCCTGGCCGACAACCTGGGACTGGCGGCGGCCGCCGCCGCCACCCCGGCGGTCACCGGCCTCTACGTGCTCGATCCGGCGATCGTGGCCGACCCGCTGATGGCGCCGGCCCGGGCCTGGTTCCTCTGCGAGAGCCTGCGGGAGCTGGCGGCCCGCTGGCGGGCGGCCGGCAGCCGGCTGCTGATCCTGCAAGGCGACCCGGCATCCCTGGTGCCCCTGGCGGCCCGGGCGGCGGGGGCCGCGGTGGTGGCCTGGAACCGGGAGGTGGAGCCCTACGGCCGCGAGCGCGACCGGCAGGTGGCGGCGGCGCTGCGGGGCCAGGGCACCCGGGTGCTGGTGGATTGGGACCAGCTGCTGGTGGCGCCGGAGGCGATCCGCACCGGCGCCGGCGAGCCCTATCGGGTCTACGGCCCCTTCCTGCGCAACTGGCGCGGCCAGGTGGAGGGCCGGGCCGCGCTCGGCAGTGCCTCGACCGGCGGTCTGGAGCCGGTGGCGGCGCCGGGCGGCCTGCTGGATCTCGATCCCGCCGCCTTGCCGGCGAAGCGCGCTCCCCTCTGGGCCGCCCTGCCCCGGCTGGAAGCGCCGCCCACGGCCGAGGAGCTCGGCTTCAGCTTCGCCGGCGCCGATCTCTGCCCCTGCCGCCCCGGGGAGGCGGCCGCCCTGGCCCAGCTGCAGGCCTTCGCCGACGGCGGTGTCAACGGCGGTCCCATGGCGGCCTACGAGCCGGGTCGCAACCTGCCGGGTGAGGCCGGCACCTCAGGGTTGTCCGCCGCCCTGAGCGTCGGCACCCTCAGCCCCCGCCAGGCCTGGGCCGCCGCCCAGGAGGCCCGCGCCCTTGCCCGCAGCGCCGAGGCCCTCACCTCCATCGGTGTCTGGGAGCAGGAGCTGGCCTGGCGCGAGTTCTACCAGCAGGCCCTGTTCCATTTCCCGGAGCTGGCCGATGGCCCCTACCGGCCCCAGTGGCGCCACTTCCCGTGGGAGGACGACCCGGAGCGGCTGCGGGCCTGGGAGGAGGGGCGCACCGGCCTGCCGATCATCGATGCCGCCATGCGCCAGCTGAACGAGAGCGGCTGGATGCACAACCGCTGCCGCATGGTCGTGGCGTCCTACCTCGTCAAGGACCTGATCATCGACTGGCGCCACGGCGAGCGGGCCTTCATGGTCCGTCTGGTGGATGGTGATCTGGCGGCCAACAACGGCGGCTGGCAGTGGAGCGCCAGCAGCGGCATGGATCCCCGGCCCCTGCGCATCTTCAATCCCTCCACCCAGGCCGCCAGGTTCGATCCCGAGGCCACCTACATCCGCCGCTGGCTGCCGGAGCTGGCCCACGTGGCCACCGCCGACCTGATCAGCGGTGAGATCGCGCCGCTGGAGCGGCGTGGCTACCCGGCGCCGATTGTCAGCCACAAGGTCCAGCAGGCGCGCTTCAAGGCCCTCCACGCCGCCCTGCCCCGGGGCTAGGCGGGCGAGGTTGCGGGCCTGACCTCAGGCGACGACGGCTTCGGCCCCCACCAGGCTGCGCACGGCGGCAATGACGCTGTCCTGCTGCTCGGAGCTGAGTTCGGGGAAGATCGGCAGGCTAAGCACTTCGGCACAGAGCCGTTCGGTGATCGGCAGGCTGCCGGGGGCGTAACCGAGGGAGGCGTAGGCCGGCTGGCGGTGGATGGGGATCGGGTAGTAGATGATCGTCGTCACCCCCGCCTCCTGGAGCTGCTGCTTGAGCCAGTCGCGGCAGCAGGCCTCGGGCAGTCCGTAGCTGGCGCTGTCGGCCGCCGGGGTGCAGCGTCCCCCGCAGGCGTTGGTGGCGGCCGGGCAACGGGGCACCCGCACCACGAACTGGTTCCAGCTGTGGCCGTCCGGGCCGGGTGCCGCGGGCACCAAGCCCGGCAGGCCTGCCAGCTCCCGCTGGTAGCGCTCGGCGATGGCCCGACGCCGCTCCACCCAGCTGGCCAGGTGGGGCAGCTTCACCATCAGGACGGCGGCCTGCATGGCGTCGAGGCGGCTGTTGTATCCCAGATCGGTGTGCAGGTAGCGGCGGGGCATGCCGTGCACCGCCAGCTCCCGGATCCGCTGGGCCAGCTCGGCGTCAGCGCAGACCACCATGCCGCCGTCGCCCGCGGCGCCCAGGTTCTTGGTGGGAAAGAAGCTGAAGCAGCCGGCGTCGCCCCAGCCGCCCACCGGCCGTCCGGCCCAGCTGGCGCCGCTGGCCTGGGCGCAGTCCTCGATCACCCGCAGGCCATGGGCGGTGGCGATGGCCATGATCCGCTCCATGTCCACCGGCCGGCCGAACAGATGGACCGGCATCAGGGCCCGGGTGGCGGGGGTGATGGCGGCCTCGATCCCCTCCGGATCAATCAGGTAGGTGTCCGGGTCCACGTCCACGAACACCGGCGTGGCCCCCACGGCGCTGATGGCTTCGGCGGTGGCGAAGAAGCTGAAGGAGCTGGTGATCACCTCGTCGCCGGCACCGATCCCCAGGGCCCGCAGGGCCAGGACCAGGGCATCGGTGCCGCTGTTGCAGCCGATGGCGTGCGGGACCTCGCAGGCCTCGGCGAAGGCGGCCTCAAAGCCGCTGATCGTGCTCCCCCCGATGTACTGGCCACTGCGCAGGACGTCCAGGACGGCCTGGTCGAGGGCGTCTCCGAGCTGGTGCAGTTGCTCGCTGAGACTGAAGGGGGGCACATGCATGGCGGCAACATTAAGCCTGCGGATCCGACCGCAGCCGCTGTCCCCCCAGAAGATTCAGCCGCTGAACCAGGGGGGCTCGGCACCGGCCCGCCACTTGATGTTGCAGCCGATCGCCGGCCGTTGCGGTTCCGGTAACGGCCGCCCCTCCAGCAGGGCCGCCAGGGCCGCCCGCAGATCCCGCCCATCGCAGGGCTCGCCGCCGGGACGGCTGCCATCCAGCTGGCCCCGATAGGCGAGGCGATGGGCGCCATCGAAGAGAAAGATGTCCGGGGTGCAGGCGGCTTGGAAGGCCTGGGCGACGCTCTGGTCGGGGTCCTGCAGGTAGGGGAAGCTCCAGCCGCAGGCCGCGGCCTGGGCCGCCATTCCCGCTGGCCCGTCCTGGGGATGGCTGGCGGTGCTGTTGCTGCAGAGGCCGATCAGGCTCACCCGTCCCGCCAGGTCGGCCTGGAGCCGGGTGAGTTCCGCCTCCACATGCTTCACAAACGGGCAGTGGGGGCAGAGGAACAGCACCAGCACGGGGCTGCCGGCCAGGGCGGCGGCTTCGAGCGGGCCACCGGTGACGGGGCTCAGAGCGGCCTGCATGGCGGCCAGCGGCAGCGGCGTGCCCAGGGGCAGCATGGTGGAGCTCGTCAGGACCATGGCTGTGCTGCCGCCCTTGCTGCAGAGCGGATGGGGGAGACCGGGCAAGGATCATCGCTGCCACCGAGCCTTCCCCGCCGTGCCGCCACCGTGCCGTCTGCTGGTGCTGCCGCTTCTGGCGGTCGCACTCGCCGGCTGCGTGCCCGCCGAACAGCGCCCCAGCGGCCGGGTGTACCCCCTGCCGAGACACCAGCCCAACGACGGGCTCGCCGTGGTGAGCCGGCCCGGCGGCGAAGGCCTGCACATCTGGATCGAGACCGACACCGCTCGCCCCGGTGTCTGCCGGCCGCGCTGGCTTCCGGACGCCGCCCGGCTGCGGGGCGGTAACGGCTCCCAGCCCACCAGCTTCGGGTTGGCGCCGCGGGAGGAGTTCTTCCAGGCCCTGGAGCGGGGGACGGTGCGTCTGGCCCTGCGGCGCCAGATGGAAGCGCTCTGCCGCCAGCGGGCCCCCGGCAGCACCTTCCTGTGGGAGCCGCCCCCGCGGACCGCGGCCGAGTACCGGCCGCCGCTCCTGCCCCTGCTGGAGGAGCCCGACCTGCTCAGCGATCCACGGGCGATCCGGCGGGCCGAAAAGCGGCTGCTGGGCCTGCCCCTCACCCCCGATGACCTCGAGGAGCCCGGGGAAACCGGGCACGGGGGCTGGTGACGGCCACCGCCCGAGCGGCTCAGGCCAGGGCCGCAGCGCCCGCGTAGCCCGCCGGCAGCACGAGGGGCCAGACCGCCGGCTCCGGTTCCTCCGGGGCCGGTGGTGGGCCGAACAGACCCATTCCCCTGGCCTTGAGGCCCGCCTCCAGCCGGCACCAGGCGGCCAGGAAGGCCTGCTCGCGCTGTTCTTGCGGCAGGGTGCCGATGGCGCCCCTTTCCCCCGGCGGCAGACAGCGGCGGGCGATGCTCTCCCACTCCGGCACCGGCCGACGCTGCTCCACATCCACCCCCACCGGCCGCAGGGGGTGGAAGCCCAGAAGGATCAGGTCCCCCGAATGGGAGACGTTGAAGTGGGGGGGCTGCTTCCCCCCGGAGGGCCCTGAGGTCCCCGGGCCCGTTGGCGGCGGGTTGAGCAGTTCCGGCTTGCCTTGGGGACCCGTCCCCAGCACGAGGTCGGCGGGGTCGCACCCCAGCCAACTCCCCAGGATCAGCCGCAGGGCGCCGCGACCGAGCAGGAATCGCTCGCCATCCCCCTCCCCTCGGAGCCGGCCCAGGCGTTGCCGTTCGCCTGCCTGCAGCAGATCCCCCAGGGGGGTGAGCAGGGCCCGGACGTCCGGATCGCGGCGATCGATCAGCAGCAGCAGGGGAGGCCCGTCGGACCCGGCGGGGGGCCAGGGCGGCGGAGCCAGGGCCGGGCCCGTCCGGGATGGCCAGCGCCGGGGCAGGAGGTCCATCAGCACCCCGGGCGGCCGCCGTCGGGCCCGGTCCGGAGCAGGCTGGGGCCCCCCGCGGGTGGGGGAGAATCGCCGGACTGCATTCCTTCGCCCTCCGGCGCTCCGTTTCCCATGCTCCTTGATCTGCGCGGCAAGAAGGCTCTCGTCACCGGCATCGCCAACAACCGCTCGATCGCCTGGGGCATCGCCCAGCAGCTGGCCGCGGCGGGCTGCGAACTGGGCATCACCTACCTGCCGGACGACCGGGGTCGCTTCGAAGGCAAGGTGCGCGAACTCACCGCCCCCCTGAACCCCACCCTGTTCGAGCCCCTCGACGTGCAGAACCCGGCCCAGATCGAGGCCCTGTTCCAGCGCATCGCGGAGCAGTGGGGCTCGCTGGATGTGCTCGTCCACTGCCTGGCCTTCGCCGGCAAGGACGAGCTGGTGGGGGATTTCAGCGCCATCAGTCCGCAGGGCTTCGCCCGGGCCCTGGAAGTGAGCGCCTATTCCCTGGCGCCCCTCTGCCGCCATGCCAAGCCCCTGTTCAGCCCGGGGGCCAGCGTGATCACCCTGAGCTATCTGGGCGCCGAGCGGGCGATCCCCAACTACAACGTGATGGGCGTGGCCAAGGCGGCCCTGGAGGCCTCGGTGCGCTACCTGGCGGCGGAGCTGGGCCCCGAGCAGCAGGTGCGGGTGAACGCCATCAGCGCCGGCCCGATCCGCACCCTGGCCAGCTCAGCGATCGGCGGCATTCTCGACATGATCCACAACGTCGAGGAGAAGGCCCCCCTGCGCCGCACCGTCACCCAGGACGAGGTGGGCGCCACCGCCGCCTTCCTGGCCAGCCCCCTGGCCAGCGGCATCACCGGCCAGGTGATCTACGTGGATGCCGGGTACTGCATCACGGGGATGTGAGCCCCGGCCCGTGGCTCATCGGCTGTAGCAGTTGCCGCTGTTGTCGCAGCAGATCGTCTGGCCATTGGATGATCTGCAGCGCTGGGCATATCCCGGCTCTGATGCGGTGATCACCAGGAGAAAGGACGCGAGAAGAACGGCGGGACCCAGCCGGGCGAGAAAGGAGGGGCCCGCTGCATTTCTGCAGCGGATGTGCTGAGTATTCATGGTGAAGAATGGGGGACCAGGGTCTGCGGTATGAGGAGCAACTTCCCGAAGAAAGGCTTCTGATACCCAATCAATACTGGCGGCAAGGCGCAGTGCGGCGATGTCAATCCTATCGGTAATAAATGTTTACCTCTAGATCGCTGGCATACCTTCGTGGCCACTCACAAGGCGTCCAATGCAGGTCTTCTGATGCAGATCTGCGGTGTCTTTCCTGCTCAGCCAGTGTGCAGGGCAACCTAGGCAGAGATTGACGAGGGTGTGTCTAATCGCACCCACGTGCGTGCACATCGTCGAATCTTCATGCCCCCTGGGGACACTCGGTATGCGCCGGCGCTTGCTTCAGTTTCTGAACGCGAAGGACGATCAATGGAGCAAGTCCCTCACGGCGATCATCGCCGTCATGGGCTTCCTCTGGGGAGCCTGGACGTTCATTTTCAAGGAGGTCCTCACTCCTGCCGTCGCCCCAGTCAACATTTCATTGGATCTCGAAATCAAGCGACTCAAGCCGGAGCTGGCGAACGAAGAGAAAGCCCCTGGTCCTGGGATCGCCCAGCCGGTGTTGTTGCGCGCCTCTGCCAAGAACTCCAGCCGCAAGATTCTCACCATCCGAAAGACGTTCTGGGTGGCCTATGCCACCACGCTCCCGCAGCTGTTCAGTAACGGCAGTTCATGTCATCCGGTGAGGAATGGTGTTCCAGCCTCTCCTGCTGAGAAGAGGGATCCAGATCTTGTGCAGGCCGATATTGACGCTGTCAAGAAGGACTGTGAGCGGAAGGTGATTGCGGATGTCAACAGGCAGATGTCCCTTGGCTCGGAGGAACTGACTCTCGAGGGGACGTCCGCCTCCTGGTACCAGGGTGGCAAGGATGTCTGGGACGTGATCGGATTCGGCTCGTTGTTCGATGCCAATGAAATCCGCCCGGATGAGGAGATCAAGGCCCAGCGCCTGGTGCTGGTGCCCCAGATCGCATCACCGAACGACTACAAGATCCTGCGAGTGCGTGTGATCATCCCATCCTATTCCAAGCGCTCCAACCTTGCCGATGAAGACCTGATTCGGGTGGTGGGTGGTATTGCCAGTCCTTACAAGGACATGCTGGAGGTCGGTTTCTGCCAGGCCGAGCGTGATTGGCGCAAGCATGGGGTGCGTTGGTTTTTCGATAAGTTTGCCCTGCCCCGGGACCGGTTTGATAACCCGATCTTCCTGGAGCCGGCCTCCCTCTACTGCCCGACGCTCATGACGCCACGCCAACGCGAAAGAATTGGCGCTCAGGTGTTTCCTTCGGTCTATGAGATTCCGCTCAATGTTCCCCCGGATTCGCCCAGTGCTCCTGCGAGACCCAAGTCATGAGGCTCCACGCCCCATGGGTCTGGCTTCGGCGGAAGGCGGCCTGGCTCTCTCGGGAGCTCAGCACCACAAAATTCATCCTGCGCATCTTTTTGCTGGTCTTGCTGCTGCTTTTGGGCATCGGCTTCGGTGGAGCTGTTCAGTCTGAGCTTGCGGGGATGGGCGCCGGCCAGACGGAGCTTGCCTATTCCCTGGTCAGCCTCCGCAATGGAGCACGGCTGACCCCCATGCGCGACAAGGCCAACTACGAGTTGACGACGACCCAGGATGCAACCCTGCAGAACTATTTCTCCGTGGACCCCTCCACCGGGACGCTCTCCCTTCGCGATGGACTGAAAAGCCTTGCAAGCAACTCGAACCCCTTGAGCAGTTTTCCGCTTCAGATCCAGCCTCGCCCGCCGCAGGGCGAGGCCAGGTCAGAGGCAGAGGGCTCGTTCCAGAGCCTCTACCTCCAAGTGGTGAACTGTGGGCAGTTCCTGTCCCCATCGATTCCGTTGTCAGCCTCCACGTTCGACCCGATTCCCGGCGGGACCGCGGGGGATCCCAGTCCCATGCCCAAGACGGCGTCAGTGAGCGAAGCGGACAAGGTGCTGCAGTGCGCCGCATCCGGTCCCTTGGTGCGCAGGGAGGTCAACCTGAAGAACGTTCAGGCCTGGATCCGCGCCAAGGGCAAAGAGGCCAAGCTGCTGGACTTCCAGATCGACAAGTACCTCTGTGATGCCGAAGCCATTCTGGTTCCTCCTGACCACACTCTGATCTCCCCCACCGATTGCCATTCCCCCACGGATCCCGCTGAGGAAGTACAGCGGCAGGATCAAAAGACCCGAATTGAGCCCGGGGGCGTCATGGTTTCGAGCATCCTTCTACTTCAGGACAAGGCCGTGCCTGGTCTGAAGATCTGGCCGGTGAGCGTGCCCTTCCAAAGGTCAACGCATGCCACCATTACTGCTCAGAGTGACGCTGCCAGATCTGTGCTTCGCAGGCTGGATGCTTTCTTCCTGTCGATCGTTCTGTTGCGCTATCCGGTGCTCATCAGCCTGGGCCTGCTGCTGCCCCTGATGGTGCTGATCATGGACCAGCGGGATGGGGTGGTGCGCCGTTGTCTGGTGCCCTACCTGCTGCTGGTTCTGGCCCAGGTGATCACCATGGTGATCGCCGAACCTCTCATGGGGGAGGGTCTGGTGGTGTGGGTGGGCTTCGGCTACACCCTGCTGAGGGTGCTGCAGCTCATCGGTCTGCTCCGGTTGGGTCGAGCCGCCTCCGATCGGGCGCGGCGTCCCTTCGATCTGCGCCGGCGTCCCTGGCTGCGCCGTCTGCTCCGGCTTGAACTCCTGCTCTGGGGGATCAATGCCCTGGGGTTGGGTTGGCACATCGTTGGGGTCTTTTGGGACTTTTCCTCGATCTCCCCGGCCTGAGCCCCCCCCCCTGGCCAGGGGGCTACATCACGGAGATGTGAGCCCCGGCCGGTGCGCGGTTCGCTCAGAACAGATCGGGCCTGGGGGTGAGCAGGGGATCCTGCTGGACTCCCAACACGCTCAGGCCGACATCCTCAGCCGCCGGTGGAACAACCTGGAGGCTTCCCAGGTTCTGCACCAGGGGTTGGACCTGGAAGCTGTCGGTGCCACCAACGCCGGTGACGGGAAGAGGCGACGGATCGACCAAGGCACGGGAGGCTCCGCCGATGATCGGATCGATCGTCCGTGACCGACTGGTATCGATGATGCGAGAGGAAGCTTCCGAGCTGTCGAGGGCGAGGACCTTGAGATCGGGGCCGTTGTAGCGGACGGCGCCATCACCGGGGGTTTCCTGAATGGCGGTGAAACGGAAGGTGTTGACGGCCTGCCCAAAGCGGAGGCCGACGGAGGCGAGCTCCTGTCCCTGGTTGAGGAAGGTGGGATTGACGAAGGTGGTGACGGTGATGCCGGTGGGTGTGAAGGCATTGGCGGCGGAGCCGTCATTGGCGCCATCGAGAACGAGGATGTTGCCGACGACGGCGCCGTTGCGATCGAGGGCTTCCACGAGGACATCGCCACTGTTGCCGCGCTCCCAGAGGAGGAGAGTGTTGGTGGGATTGTCGAAGGACAGTGTATAGCTGGCGACGCCGACATTTTCACGAATGGGGGCGATGCTGGTGAGGTTGAAGTTGGCGTGTGCGTCGCGGATGTTGCCGGCGGAGGGAGTGGTGGTTCCGAGGCCTTCATTGACCCAGGGATCGTCGGTGGCGCCGATGCCGTAGCCGGTGGTGAGATTGCCTCCGCCCCTGGTGGGGTCGACGGCGGTGTCGGTGACGATGGAGGCGGAGGAAGCGAGCTGGAGCTGGGACTGGTTGTAGGAGACGCCGTTGATGACGATGCCATCGAGGCGAACATCGCCGGTGTTGGGGTTGACCTGTCCGGCGAGTGGTCCGGAGGGATAGGTGTAGGGAGAGCGGTCGAAGCCTGGGTTGCGTGAACTGAGAGTCTGGAAAGAGAAGGTGGAATTGGGAGTGGCAGCGGCCTGGATGACGTTGAGGGAGATGGCCTCCGGACCTTCCGTGAGGAGATCTCTGGAGGCGCGGAAGGAGAGCCTGGCGTGGCCGGAGCGATCAACGGCGATTTTGCCGCTGAGGGGAGCATTGCCGACATCGGCCGGTGTGAGTCCAGAGCCGTTGAGGTTGTAATCGAGGAGGCTGCCTGGAGCGAGGCCTTTGGTGTTGATGATGAAGGAGATCCTGTCCCCTTCATTGACGCTCTGCTTGTCGGCGATCACATCGATCTGCGGCCTTGGGGTGGTGGATCCTTGGGCGTTCGCAAGGTCGGATTCCAGAACGTTGACGGTGGAAGACACTGTGAAATGCTGGTTAGGGGGTGGAGCCAAAGAGGTGATTCAAGCAATCATCTCAACCCTCTGGTCCTATGAAGCTAGGGCCCTTATTCTCTGGGGCATGTGTTGGAAGAGCAGGCACTGTGTGTGTTCACTGCTGGTTACATGTGGCCTGGCTTACATCAGGGAAAGGCCACAACCTTTGGCACAACGCCAGAGCCAAATGTGTCAATACGCACCCGTCGATGTATCCGGAGTAGGGGAGACGGCATCAGCGGCGGATGCGGTCCCATGGGCGCCCAGCTCAGAGGCGCCCAACAGGGCAGGGCCCCGGATGTTCAGTGACGGTCGACAGGGGGGGGCTGCCTTCTGACGCCCAGGTGGGGGCACGGCCAGCCCTGTTTGGGCCATGCCGTGAGGCAGGAGTCGCCGGGGGAGCGTCAAGGTCCTGGGGCCATGGCCGAGCACCTGGCCGAGGAACGGGCTGCGGGGCAGGATCCGAGGTCGTCCGCTTTGTGGATCGCCTGGCCTAGGTTTTGCATGCTTGCGGAAGCCATGGGCTGGGACGATGCAGAGAACTGTCGTTGTCAAGGGGATTGCGGGCCTTGGCAATCGACTGCAGGTGCTGGGGCGCTGCTGTGATCTTGCGAGTCGATGGAAGGCCGTTCTCTGTGTTGACTGGACACACAATTCATGGAATGAATCGTTTGAGAACTACTTCCGGCTTGCCTGTCCTTCGGAGACGGCTTTCCTGCGGGCAGAAGGCGACTTTGGAAAAGTCTGCCCTTCAAGATATGCCAGCTGTGTTACACGTGATCCACACAAAAGCCAGGAATGGCTGAATGATGACTTTCTCACGGATCTTGATCAGAGCCCTGAAGGTCCTTGGGATACCCTTGTGGCCTGCAGTTATCTGGCAGGTTACTCCAATCGACTGTTCCGGCTTCTTCGGTTGAATCCGGACTTCAAACAGCTGGTTCTGGCTCGAATGAAGGAGCTCGGCTTGGTGCCCGGTGCCTATGACTGCTGGCATGTGCGACACACGGATGCCTCTGGCGGGTGTCCAAAGGAGATCCTTGGGGCGATTGTTCGGTCTTCTGGGCGTCGTCGCATCGTTGTGATCACGGATAGTTCTGAAGTCGTTGCGTTGTGCCGCCAGCTCAGCATCACCTGCCCTTCGATTGTCCCTTCGGTCAAGGCAGGTGATGGGATCGGTAGTCACCATATTCACGTGGGCCGGCTCAGCCAGGAAGGACTCTCGAAGCAGGATGTCAATCGCTCGGTGATGACCGACATGTTCATCGGGGGGCTGTCACGACACTTCTGGGGGACCTGTCAGCGTTCAAGCTTCAGCGCATTCATCTATCGCGGTCGGCTGGTTTCCTGGTTCAGATGCGTGGTACTGGGCGAGCGGCTGAACATCATGGCCTGGGCTAATCGCCGCATGGCCCGTTTCCTTGAACGATGCTATCTTGGCCATAAGACGCGACGCGGACGGCGGCTTGGCTGGATCATTCTCTGATTCTTTCTCTCGTGCCCGTGGACTCTCCCATGTCCTTTTGTTCTGGTTCGGCGATGACTGGGGCGTTTACGGACGTACCTATGAGCAGATCGCCACGACGTTGAGTCGTTGCGACCACGTCGATCAGGTGCTGGTCGTTCTGCCCTCTTCCAAGGGCGAGACGCTGACCACCTCCATGCAGGTCATCTCCGACAAACTTGCCGTTGCGCGCCTCTACTGGAGGCCGGCTGAAGTCAGCCCCTATCGGCTGCGAAGCTTCGCGTCGCGGCTGAAACTCGAATGGGAGCGCATTGCCCTGCGGCGACGCGTCCGATCTCTCGGGTTCCGGCAACGAAACACCCTGCTGTGGTTGTTCCCGCCCCATCCAGTGCTGGATGAACTGGTGCGCCAGGTGCCTGCTGCTGCCAGGATCATCCAGGTCGTGGATGATTTCACACTGGTCGACACAACCGACTGGTACTACCCCTTTGCGGTGGATCAGTACCCACGAATCGGAGCCATGGCCGATCTCATCGCCGTCACCTCGAAGGCGAATGAGGAAAAGTTTTCGCCCCAGGCTCCCTGTGTCCGGATCGATCAGGCCGTGAGTTCGGCTTTTCTGGCGGAGGCCTCCGATTTCCGGCCCGCCGGTGCCCATCCAGTTCTGGGGTATGTCGGAACCTTCTGGGATCGCACCGATGTCGATCTGCTCCGCAGAATCGCCCTGGAGCGGCCCCATTGCAGGCTCCTGCTGGTGGGGCCTGAACTCAATCGGCGCCTGTCGGACTCCGGCCTGCTCGGCTTCAGCAATGTGGAGTGGCTGGGGAGTCTGCCCAACGATCAGGTGCCGGCGCAGTTGAAGCGCATGGATCTCTGCCTGATTCCCCATCTCGACACGCCGTTCTCGCGGTCGATGAGTCCGCTGAAACTGTTTCAATACATCGCCAGTGGCAAGCCGGTGGTCTCCTCCGCCGTGGAAGGACTGGAGCTGGCCGGTTCTCTGATCCGCATCGAAAAGGATCCCGACCGCTTCCTGCAGGCCATCGATGAGGAGCTGGCGACCGACAGCCTGGAGAAGTTCCAGGCGCGGGTGGCCTTCGCCGCCGCCCAGACGTGGGAAAGCCGGGTGGAGCGGATCCTGGCGGCCCTGCCGGCTCAGCCCTGAGGCATCGGCATCAGGGCCCCCATCCACTCGATGCTGGTGGTGTGCAGGTTGTAGTAAGCCGCCTCCACCTGCAGCCGGCCCGAGCGCAGCCTGTCGGTGAGCATCACGCTGGAATCGACGAGGTTGCGGGCGGCGTTGAGGGTGTGACGGCGGCAGGCCTCTTCCAGGTTGTGTTCGCCCCCGAGGCTGAACAGCTCCATGCGCAGCTGGCCCACCACCTGGGCCAGGCTCGGCGTCAGGTTGAGCTCCCGATCGAAGGCGGCCGCCACCGCACCGCAGGCGGCGTGTCCGAGCACCACGATCACCGGCACCTCCAGGTGACTGACGGCGTATTCGAGCGAGGCGATCGCGGCCACGGTGCTCATCGTGCCGGCATTGCGCACCACGAACAGATCGCCGAAGCCCGTGTCGAACAGCAGCTCCACCGGCACCCGCGAATCGGCGCAGCCCAGGACTGCCGCCACCGGCGTCTGGCCCGATTCCACCTCCAGCATCCGCAGGCGATCGCTGTGGGGGTGGAGCACGTGGCCGTCGAGAAAGCGCTGGTGCCCGGCGCGCAGCTGATCGAGGACGGCACCCGGACGTTCTTGCATGGCACTCACCCCACCACCCCTTGCGGCCCGGCGCCGTAGCGCTTCACACCATGGGCCCCCCCTATCGCCTTGGGCCCCCCCGATTGCCATGGGCGCACCGGACCGCCGGAGCGCGGCCCCGGGGGCTTTGGCATGATTCAGGTCCGGCCCGTCGCCTTCGCTCGCGTGTCCATCAGCCCTCCACGCACCGGCCCCCAGCGCACCGGCGAAGTCCATCGCGTCACCGGTGAAACCGACGTGCGCGTGGCCCTCGATCTCGACGGCACCGGCCGCGCTCAGGTGGCCACCGGCGTCCCGTTCCTCGACCACATGCTCCACCAGATCGCCAGCCACGGCCTGCTGGATCTGGAGATCACCGCCCGGGGCGACACCCACATCGACGACCACCACACCAACGAGGACGTGGGGATCGCCCTGGGCCAGGCCCTCGCCCAGGCCCTGGCCGATCGCCGGGGCATCCGCCGCTTCGGCCACTTCCTGGCCCCCCTCGATGAGGCCCTGGTGCAGGTGGCCCTCGACTGCTCCGGCCGGCCCCACCTCAGCTACGACCTGGCCATCCCCGCCCAGCGCATCGGCACCTACGACACCGAACTGGTACGGGAATTCTTCGTGGCGGTGGCCAACAACGCCGGCCTCACCCTGCACATCCGCCAGCTGGCGGGGGTGAATTCCCATCACATCGTCGAGGCCGGATTCAAGGCGTTCGCCCGCGCCCTCGACCAGGCGGTGGAGATCGATCCCCGCCGCGGTGGGGCCGTGCCCAGCAGCAAGGGGGTGCTGGAGCGTGCCGGCCACGCCGGTGCCTGACCCGTTCGCGGCAACTAGGATCGGGTGATCTGCGTACGCACCATGCGTCCTCTCCTTCTGCTGGTGGCGGGTTTCACGGCCGCCGTTGCCGTGGCTGCCCCGGCCCGAGCCGCCGACTGTCTGCCGAGCCAGGTCGAGGTGGCCCCCTGTGCCGTGTCCCAGCCCCCCTGCCCGGTGGTGGAGCTGCCCTGCGAGGCCTGAGGGCGGGACGACCGCCCACGCCTTCACACTCCGTTACGTGATAATCGGGACAGCGCGCTGCGCTCGTCTTCCCGTGGGCTGATCCGATGACCGTTGCTTCCCCCGCCGCTGCGGCTTCGCCTGCCTACGACCGCGCCGACTGGGCCAGCTCCTTTGGCAACGTCAGCGTCGAGCTCACCGACGAGCCGCTCGTCGCCGTCCGTGGTGCCATCCCGGCCGAGCTGAGCGGCACCCTCTACCGCAACGGACCCGGCCGGCTCGAGCGTGGTGGCCACTGGGTCCACCACCCCTTCGATGGCGACGGGATGATCACGGCCCTGCGCTTCTCTGACGGTGGTGCCCGACTCAGCAACCGCTTCGTGCGCACAGAGGGCTGGCTGGCCGAGGAGAAGGCCGGCACGGTGCTCTACCGGGGGGTGTTCGGCACCCCCAAGCCCGGCGGCCCGCTGGCCAACGCCTTCGATCTGCGGCTCAAGAACATCGCCAACACCCATGTGGTGCGACTCGGCGACCAGTTGCTCGCCCTCTGGGAGGCCAGCTCCCCCCACGCCCTTGATCCCCTCAGCCTCGAGACCCGCGGTCTGACGCTGCTGGACGGGGTGCTCAAGCCAGGCGAGGCCTTCAGTGCCCATCCCCGTTTCGATCCCGGCCACCACGGCGCTCCCCGGATTGTCACCTTCGGTGTGAAGGCCGGCCCCCGCAGCACCGTGCGTCTGATGGAGTTCGCCGCCGACGGTCCCGCGGCCGGCACCCTGCTGGCCGACTCCAGCCACAGCTTCGGCGGCTTCGCCTTCCTGCACGATTTCGCCATCACCCCCAACTGGGCGGTGTTCCTGCAGAACGCCATCGACTTCAACCCCCTCCCCTATGTGCTCGGCCGCAAAGGGGCCGCCCAGTGCCTGAAGTCCCGGGCCGGTGCCCGTGGTCAGTTCTGGCTGATTCCGCGCCAGGACGGCGCCTACGCCGGCCAGGAGCCGCGGGTGCTGGAAGCCCCCGAAGGGTTCGTGTTCCACCACCTCAATGCCTGGGAGGACGGCGATGCGGTGGTGGTCGACAGCATCTTCTACGCCGATTTTCCCTCGATTGGCCCCGACCAGGACTACAAGGAGGTCGACTTCGACCGCATCCCCGAGGGCCTGCTGGAACGCTGCCGTCTCGACCTGGCCAGCGGCACGGTCACGGCCTCCCGGCTGAGCGAGCGCACCTGCGAATTCGCCATGGTGGCTCCGGCCCGGGTGGGGCTGGAGAGCCGCTACGGCTGGATGGCGGTGACCGAGCGGGAACGCGGCAACGACCCCCTGCAGGCCCTGATGAAGCTCGATCTGGCCAGCGGCGAGTCCCGTGTCTGGAGTGCGGCGCCCCGCGGGTTCGTCAGTGAGCCGATCATGGTGCCCCGTCCCGGCGCCACGGCCGAGGACGACGGCTGGGTGTTGGGCCTGGTCTGGAACGGCGCCCGCAGCGCCAGCGATCTGGTGGTCCTGGATGCCGCCTCGATGGCCGAGGTGGCCGTGCTGGAACTCCCCCTGGCCATCCCCCATGGCCTGCATGGCAGCTGGGTGGCGGCCTGAGGTTGGGTCGCTCGGCGACCGGTTGAGGGATCAGCGCCGCAGCAGCCCTCGCGCTCGGCGTGCCACCTTTCTGGCCAGGTTGAGCAGCGGCCAGAGCAGGGAGAAGGGAAAGGGCTGGCGGATCAGCGGGGTTTCGGCCTTCCGGTAATCCTTGTAGAGCCGCCGGTGGGCGTTCGGGTCGGCCGAGCCCTCGAAAATGCTGTAGCGGAGGCCGATCTCCTCGTTGCCCACCAGGCGCCTGTGGGGATGGGCCGCCAGGAGGCGGTGGATGCTCTGCGTATAGACGACCGGGCCGGTGGTGCAGATCACCGCCTCCCAGGGATTGGTGAAGGCGAACGGATGGAAGTGATCGATGCTCCTGAGCACCTCCGCGATCACGGCGGCGAGGAAGGGATGGCCAGGAGAGGCGATGACATGCCACTGCTGGAACTCACCGCCCGGGATGTCGGCCAGTCGCCGGTGGGTGCCCCAGCCGGCATGGGGACTGCCGGGCCGATGGTCCCACTGGCTCAGCAGATAGGCGTCATCGTCCCGCAGGACCTCGGACAATGGCCGGGTGACGCTGACCTTGACGTCCAGGTACACACCGCCGAAATGGTAGATGCACAGATAGCGGAACAGATCCGCTCGGGCCGCGCCGTAGGCAGGATCGATCCGCCGATAGCGGGCCAGGATCGCCTCGCCATAGGTGTCGCCGATGAAGCGCTCACGATCACGATCCTCATAGAAGCGATACGTGAAGTCCGGGTTGAGGGCTTCGATCGCGCGGCAGTTCTCCTCCAGCACGGCCGACATCCGGCTCCTGGTGCTGAAGGTCTGGTGGATGATGCGGGGGATGCCCCGGCTGGCGGGAGGATGGGAGGCCAGGGAAGCCCCTGGGAGCAGCCATGCGCTGGCCGGGTTCACCCCGCTCCGCTCCGGCACCGACTCCGCCATCCTCCTAGCCGCGAGAGGCCCGGGTCAGCCTCAGCCGCGGGAGAAGCGGCTGAAGGTGGCGGGGGAGAAGAGATGACCTTCGGAGAGTGCGATGGCCACGACGGCATCGGTGTCGGCGGCCGCATCCACACGGGCCTTGAGGGCAGGATCGGCCGCCACCTTGGCGAGAAAGGCGTTGAGCTGGGATTTCGACATGGGACCATCGGCTACTGACTCTGTCTGTCCTACTCCCTTCCGCCGCGCGGCCCGTAGCCCGGTCCGGCGTTCCGTTCCTGCCATGGCCTGGTTCATCAAGACCGAGACCTTCCGGCTCCCCCATGACGCGGTGATTCCCCACCTGCAGGAGCATCGCCGCTGGGTGGAGCGCCTGCGCCGGGAGGGTCGCAGGATCAGCAGCGGCTACCTGGTGGACGAGCGGGGTCGACCCGGCGGCGGTGGTCTGCTGCTGCTTGAGGCTGCTGACCATGACGCGGCCCTGGCCCTGGTGCAGCAGGATCCGATGGTCATCGCGGGGTGTGTGCACTGGCAGCTGCAGGGGTGGCGGCCGGCGGTGGGGGACCTGGCGGTGTCCTGATGACGGATCGGCGTCTCCTGGTCATCTCGAGGATCGGCGTCGGCCCGCCCTACGCCGGCAACCGGAGTCGCATGGCCGCGTTGCTCGACGACCTGCGGGCCCTGGGTTTTGAGCTCCATTTCGCCGGCGTCGATCTTTCTTCCGAAGAGAAAGTCGAGACCCGGAAAGTCGTCGACCGCTGGATCCATGACTTCGTCTGGCCCGAGGGCGGCCGGCGCCCGCTGGCCGCCCGGATCCGCCACCGGCTCGGTGCGGTGTGGCAGCGGCTCTGTCGTCGCTGGTGGCCGGGGCGGACGGCGGGCCTCCCCATCGGCAACCGACCCCTGGATGACTGGTTTCATCCGAGCTGGCTCCTTGAGGCGCGCCGCCTCCAGCGGGCCGGCAACTACAGGCGGGTGCTGGTGTCCTACGTGATCCATTCCGCCTTCTTTGACGCCTTTGATTCCAGTTGTCTGAAGATTCTTGATTGCCACGATGTCTTCACGGATCGGAACGCCATGCTCCAGAAGGCTCAGCTGGGTCCCCAGGAGTTCTGGATCTCGCTGAGCCAGGCTGAGGAGCGCCGGGGATTACAACGATCCGATGTGATTCTTGGCATCCAGCAGCGCGAATCCTGCTACTTCCAGCGCCTCACCCATGGCCTGCGTGTCGTCAGGACCGTCGGGCACATCATTCCATCCGAACCCTTGCCTTTTGCCGACGATCGGGATGCCGTCGTGGGCTATCTGGCCTCGGCGAATCCCCTTAATCGGGTGGGTCTGCGCTGGTTTCTCGAGGCGGTGTGGCCGCTCGTCAGGGAAAGAGGTGGCGTCGGCCGGTTGGTGGTCGCCGGAGGGATCTCTGAGGCGATGGTCTTCCCCGAGGACGTTGAACGGCTGGGGATCGTGCCATCACCCCGCGCGATCTATCAGGTGTCGCTGTTCATGATCAATCCCATGCGCTCCGGCACCGGATTGAAGATCAAGACGGTGGAAGCCATGGCCCACGGACGGGCGATCGTGACCACGCCGGCCGGTGTGGAGGGGATGGACCTGGCCCCTGGGGTCTCGGTGGCTGGAACGGCGGACGATTTCGCCACGGCCGTGCTTGCCTACCTCCGCGACCCTGCGGCTGCCCGGAACGCCGGCGCCGCGGCAGCGGAGCATCTCGCCGGCCTGCGTCTTCAGGCGCGGGGGGCCCTGCAGGAGGCCCTCGACACCCCTCCGGTTCAACGCTTGCGGCTGCCGTTCCGGTAAGCCGTGGCGATGGTCTGCGCCATGGCCTGCCAGGTCAGGGATCGGCCGAGGCTGCTGTTGTGGGCCCGCATCCCGTTGAGATCGCGCCGCTCGATCCTGGTCAGGGCTTCCGGCAGGAGCCCGGGGGCGAAGTACTCCGCTCCGGCGTCGCCCGGCAGGTCATAGACCCTGGCGGCATCGGGGAGCACCATGGGACAACCGAAGGTGAGCCCGAGCGAGACCACCCCCGACGTCAGGGTGGCGGTGTAGGGAGCCACCAGCACATCCGCGAGGCAAAAGAGAGCGGACACATCCGCGTCCGACACGTAGCCGATGCACAGGCGAATGCGGGGGTCTTGGCGTGAGGCGTCGTCGAGCCACTCCTCCGACGCTCCCGGCAGGGGGGCTCCTGCCACCAGGAGCCTGTCGTTGGACCCTGGGCGAGAACGGAAGGCCTCGACAAGGGACTCGAGACCCTTGTACCGACGGATGTTGCCAAAGAACAGAAAGGTGAAGTTGGCGTCGTTGATCCCGGTCTCCCTGGCCAGGGCTTCCAGCCTTGATGGGTTGGGTGGATAGTCCTCGGGGTAGCCGGCATGGGCTGCGATGATCGCTTTTTTCTGAAGCGAAACACCGTATTCCTCCTCGACTCGGGCGATCGACGATGTGCTGTGAAAATGAATTCCACTGGAAAATCTGGCGATCAGTCTTCGGACCTTGATCTCCCTGGCGCGGTTTGGACATTCATGGCTGATCAGGTTATGCACTGTCCAGAACAGTCTTCCGCCACGGAGCCTGAACAATCCCAGGTCGAGAAACATCAGGAGATACCAGACCACAAATCGGAGGCTGGTGTGGGCGTAGACGGCCTGGTCCGTCAGGCCATTCAGCCAGTGAAGATGAACGATCACCTTCCTGGAATACAACTGCTGCTGCCGGGAAAAAGCCCCCAGAAGCGGAGGGTGATCGTTGACGATGACACGGAATCCCTGATGCTCAAGTGCTTCTGCCAGTCTCTTCTGATACGGGTTGAAGCGTCGCTTGTCGGGCAGGAAGACGACCGTTGGTTGCTGCCCGTTCCCTCCCATTTCTGAACCTGACATGGTTGGGGAGCGGGACGGTTGCATCCAGGCCAAGGATACAGGCCTTGGCTTGCCCTGGTCTTGGGGCGAGGCAGGTGTCGATCTTCGTTGCTCCGTCCTGGGTGGAGAATGGCCTGCTCAGGCTTCTTCGAAGGTCGTCTAGAATCAAGAATCCATGCCCTACTCGTCCTGCCGTGACTGATTCAGCCAGGACGACGGACGAACTCCGACGCCTTTTCGTTGTCGGTTGCGAAGAGCCCTACCACCGGGCCCTCTTCGGTGCACTGGAGACAATCTGCCAGGTGCAGTCTCTTGCGCCCCGCATCAGCTGGTGGGGCTGGCTGCCCTCCTTCGGTCGCCGTCGCCGGACCTGTGTCCTCCCGCGCGGTGCCTTCTCCCGCCATCGCTGGCTGGTCAGGATGCTCGCCCCCGTGGTGCAGCGACGCCTGCTTGAGGCCTACGGCAAGGCCGACGCCTTGATCATCACCGATCCCTACTTCTGGCCCTACGCGATTCATTACCGCGCCCTCGCTTCCGTCATCGCCTATCTCGTCAGCGATGACTACGCGGCTTACCCCCATGTCCGACTGGATCAGGAGCACGATCTGGTCGGCCATGCGGATCTGATCTTCCCGGTGTCACAGCGCCTTGCCGAGGTGATCCGTGCTAGGTACGGCATCGAGACGTCCCGCTTTCACATCGTTCCCAACGGCATTCCCTCCTCCTGGCTGCCGCCCGAACTGCCCCCCCGGTCATCCCCCCGTCCTGCCCTGCCCGCGGATCTGGTGCCGGCCGATTTCCGGCCCCTGGTCGGCATCATCGGCGTCATCGGCAGCCGCATCGACCTGCTGCCGATCGTGGCTGCCCACGACGCTCTGCCCCAGGTCCGCTGGCTGTTCGTGGGGCCGGTGCGTCGGCAGATGCCCGGCCTCGCCCAGCTTCAGAGCAGCCCGCGCTGCCGTTTCCTCGGTGCCTTGCCCTACGCGGAGCTTCAGGCCTGCTTCGCCACCCTCGACGCGGCCGTGCTGCCCCTCACCGACGGCGACATCAACCCGTGCAGCAGCCCTGTCCGTTTCTTCTCCCAGCTGCCCACCGGCCAGCCGATCCTCTACACCGGCACCTGTGCCCAGATCGCCGAAACGCCGCACCTGGCCGAACACTGTGCCGACGGCCGGGCCCTCACGGCCAGCCTGGCGCGCCTGGCCGCCACCAGCTTCCAGGACGGCCACGCGGAGGAGCGCCATCGCTTCGCCATGGGATGCACCTGGCCGCGGCGGGCTGCGGCGTTGGCCGCGGCCCTGGCGGTGGAACTGCAGGCCCGCCGGCACACCCCCGTCCGCTAGGGAGCCGTCGGGGGTGTGCCGGGGCCTCCCAGCAGGTCCCTCAGGGCCGGCTCCAGCCGGGCGAAGGCCCGGCCCCGGTGGCCCAGCCGGCCCTTGAGGCCCTTGTCCATCTCCGCGTAGCTCAGGCCCGTCTCCGGCACGAAGAACACCGGGTCGTAACCGAAACCGCCGCTCCCCCGTGGGGCCTCCAGGATCTCCCCGTCGCAGCGGCCCTCCACCTCCAGGCGGATCGCTCCGCTGGGATCGGCCACCGCCAGGGCGGCCACGAAGGACGCCCTGCGGTCCGGCGGCAGACCCTGCTCGCGCCGTTTCCGGTCGGCCTCGCCCAGTTCCTGCAGCAGCCGGGCGATCCTGGCGGCGTCGCTGTCGGCGTAGCGGGCCGAGTGGACCCCGGGGGCGCCGCCCAGGGCCGCCACCGCCAGGCCGGAGTCGTCGGCCAGGGCCCAGTGGCCGGTGGTCCGGGCCACCGCCTCGGCCTTCAGGCGGGCATTGGCGGCGAACGTGCTGCCCGTTTCCTCCACCTCCAGGCCCTCGGGCTGGGGCCGCACCTCCAGGGGCAGGGAGGCCAGCAGGTGGGAGAACTCCCGGATCTTGCCGGCGTTGCCGCTGGCGATCACCAGCACCGTGGGCGCCACCCCGGGCTCCGATGGGACGGCCATCAGATGCGCTCCGCCAGCTGGCGGGCCCAGGCCAGCACCGCCTGCACCCGGTCGGCGTCCGGGGCTTCGCAGTAGAGGCGCAGCAACGGCTCGGTGCCGGAGAAGCGCAGCATCAGCCAGTGGCTGGGGCCTATCCGCAGCTTGACCCCATCGGTGCGGTTCACCTCCAGCACCGCCGCTCCGGCCACCTCCCGGGGCGGATCCTGGGCCAGCAGCGCCTCCAGCCGCCGGCGGCTGGCCATGTCCGGCAGGCGCAGGTCGAGGCGGTCGTAGACGCTGGCGCCACCGCAGCGCTCCTGCAGGGCCGCCAGCCGGGCCCCGAGGGGCAGGCCCCCCTCCACCAGGGCCTCGATCAGCAGCAGGGCCGCGAACAGGGCATCCCGCTCCGGCAGGTGGATGCCGAAGCCCACCCCGCCCGATTCCTCGCCCCCCACCAGCACCTCGCCGCTGAGCATCTCGGCGGCGATGTACTTGAAGCCGACGGGCATCTCGATCACCTCCCGGCCCAGGTCGGCCGCCACCAGGGCCATCAGATCGGAGCCGCTCACGGTCTTGACGACGCGGCCCCCCAGCCCGCGGGCCCGGGCCAGGTGGTCGATCAGCAGGGGCATCAGCAGCTGGGTGCTGCAGAAGCGGCCCTGCTCATCCACCGCGGCGATGCGGTCACCGTCGCCGTCGAAGACGATGCCCACCGCCGGCCGGCCGCCGGCCGTGGCCTGGCGCACCTCGGCGATCAGCCGCTCCAGGTAGGGCGCCAGCGGCTCGGGCGGATGGCCGCCGAACAGGGGATCCCGCTCCCCCCGGATCTCCCGGATCACCCCGGCGGCGGCCCCCGCCTCCCCCAGCAGGGCCGGCAGCCCGCCGGCGGCCGAGCCGTGCATCGGGTCGACAATCACCTGCAGGCCGGCGGCGGCCAGGCCCTCCACCAGGGCCGCGGCGTCGACCTTGGCGCCGAGACCCGCCAGGTAGGTGCCCATGGCATCGAAACGTTCGGTGTCGCCGGGGATCGGCACCGTCAGGCCCCCGGCCGCCAGCCGCCGCTCCACCCGGGCGGTGAAGTCGCCTTCCACCGAGCCGCCGAAGGGTCCCTTGATCTTGAGGCCCAGCCATTCCGGCGGGTTGTGGCTGGCGGTGATCACCAGGGCCCCGAGGGCACCCCGCTCCACCACCGCCCAGCTGCAGGCCGGAGTGGGCACGGGACTGGCGGCCAGCAGGGGCACCAGATCGGCCCCCCGGACGGCGGCGGCGATGGCTTCGGCCAGCTCCGGGGCGAGGAAGCGCCGGTCGTAGCCGATCACCACCTCCCGGCTGGTGAGGCCCTCCGGGGCGCTGGCGGCCAGTTCCCGGGCGGCGGCCGCCGCCACCGGCAGCAGGCGCTCCATGGTGATGTCCACCCCGAGGATGCCCCGCCAGCCATCGGTGCCGAAGTGGATCGGTCCGGCCTCGAGGGGCAGGGGGGCGGAGGCCATGGGCGGCGGGGAGGTGAGGGAGGGCAGGCCGGTCGTAGCAGGTTGGCCCCTCCGGATGGCAACGGCGGGTGCCGGCCTGATGGCAGGCCACCGGCCCCCCTAGCCTGCAGCCCATGCCCCAGACCCCGGACGCCGCCTCCCCCGGATCCCCCGTCCTCACCGACCGCCTGCTGCGCAGCTGGGTGCGCTGCCGGCGGCGGGCCTGGCTGGATCTCCACGGCGCCCCCCAGGAGCGGCTGTGGAGTGCCCACCGCGCCCTGGCCCTCGATGACCAGCTGCGCAGCTTCCAGAGCCTGCTGCCCCAGCGGCCTGGCCACGGGGAGGCGGCCTGCCGCGACGGGGCGCCCGGTGTGGTGGGCCTGCGGCTGGTGGGAACCGGCCCCCGCGGCCTGCGTCTGGAGGCCCATCCGAGCCTGCTCGAGCGGGTCGAGGGGCCCAGCCGCTGGGGCGCCCACAGCTACCGCCCGGTGCTGGCCCGCCAGGGCCGCCGGCTCACCCGGGAGCACCGCCTGCAGCTGGCCCTGTGGGGGCGGTTGCTGGCGGAGCACCAGCGGGCCCCTGTGCCCCATGGGCTGGTGGTGGCCGGTGCTGACCGGGGGCTGGAGCGGGAACGGCTGGCCCTCGGCGTTTCCCTGCAGCGTCAGCTCGACGAGAGCCTGGAGCGCCTGGCCCTTGAGCTGGCCCGCAGCGAGCCGCCGCCCCTGGTGAGCGACCGGAAGAAATGCACCCTCTGCAGCTGGCGCGGGGCCTGCGATCGGGTCGCCACCGCGGAGGGGCACCTCAGCGAGGTGAGCGGCATCGGCGGCAAGCGCCGCGAGCTGCTGCTGGAGCTGGGCATCACCAGCCTCGACCAGCTGGCGGCGGCCGACCCGGATCGTCTGGCTGAGGACCTGGCCGTCCACAGCGAGCAGCACCGGGAGGTGGCCCCCAAGCTGGTGGCCCAGGCCAGGGTGCAGCAGGAGGGCACCCCCCGGCGCAGTGGCGAGGGGGCCGGCCCCGCCCTGCCGGAGCTCTCGGCGGCGCCAGGGGTGCTGCTCTACGACATCGAATCCGACCCCGATGCCCGCGACGACTTCCTCCATGGCCTGGTGCGGCTGGAGCGCGGCGCGGACGGCCACTGGCCCGGGGCGCCGGGGCCTGGTGAGGACCTGGGGAGCTACCAGCCCCTGCTCGCCCTGCAGGAACATGGCGAGGCGCTGCTCTGGCGGCGACTGAGCACGCTGCTGGCCCGTTACCCCGACTGGCCCGTGCTGCACTACGGCGAGACCGAGTCCGTCGCCCTGCTGCGGCTGGCCGAGCGCCAGGGGGCCAGCGAACGGGAGCGGGAACGGTTGCGGGCCCGGCTGGTGGACGTGCACCAGCGGTTGCGGCGCCACTGGCTGCTGCCGGTCAACAGCTACGGGCTCAAGGCCGTCGCCGGCTGGCGGGGCTTCACCTGGAGCCAGAAGGGGGTCGACGGCGCCCGCTGCCTGCTGTGGTGGCGCCAGTGGCGGGAGGGCTCCGGCGGCCCGCGGCGTCCGAGCCGGCGGGCTCTGGGCCGCAAGCTGCAGCGGATCTTCCGCTACAACCAGGACGACAGCCTGGCCACCTGGGCGGTGGTCCGCTGGCTGCTGGATCAGGACGCGGCCTTGCCCCCCGGTCCCACCGGCGGCGGCTGAAACGCCTCCGGCAGTGAAAGGCTCAGGGGCACGCCCGGGGCCGGGCCGGCCCGCAGTTCGCTCTCGTGCAGCCAGGCCTTGCGCACCAGGGCCAGGCCGATCCAGCCCCCGTCACCGGGGAGTTCCAGGCTGGAGGTGATCAGGCCGGCGCGCGCCCCTGCCCCGTCCTGCAGGGGTGTGCCCGCCGCCAAGGCCCCGGCGGGGGCAGCCTCGTCGGGGACAGCCGTGGCCCACCAGCGGCGCAGCTGCTGCTTGACCCCGTCGTAGGTGGCCAGCTTGGCCAGGGTCTCCTGGCCCACGTAGCAGCCCTTGCTCAGGCTCACCCGCCCCGCCAGCCCCAGCTCGAAGGGGTTGATCTCCTCGTTGATCTCCCCCGGCGCCGCCGGCAGGCCCTGCTGGAGCCGCCAGCGTTCCGCCTCCTGCGGCTCCAGGGGACGCCGTGCCGCCAGTGCGGGGGGCAAAGGGGCGTCGGCGGGCAGCAGCAGGGCGTCCCCCAGCCGCCAGCCCGGCGAGCCCTCGAGCGGGGCCCAGGTGCCGGCGGGCAGGGCCTCCGGCTCCGGTGCCCCCAGCGGCTGGTGCAGGACGGCCGCCGTCACCGGACCCAGCCGCACCTTGTCGGCGGGGAACAGCACCCGGTCGAGGGCGGTGCGCACGGCCCCGGGATCCCCGTCGACGATCACCAGCCAGGCCCCGGCGTCATCCACCAGCACCTCCGCCACCGCCCGCAGCCGGGCCGTGGGGCTGATGCAGCAGGTGCCGAGCCACTGGCCCGGGCGGGCCCCTTCGAGGGCCTGGCTGGTCTGGCCGTGCAGCACCCGCAGGGTGTCGGGACCGTCGAGCCGCAGCAGGCCCACCGGCCGCGACCAGCGGCTCCCCTGCGGTGGCGTCCAGTGCCAGGGATCGGCCGCAGCGGGCGTCGGGTCGGGGGAGGGAGACATCGTGGAGCGCGTCGCGGGGTTCAGCCTGTCGCGGGGCTCAGCCTGCCGCGCCGTCCAGCCCGGCGGCCGTGGCGGCCACCTCCTCGAGCAGGAACAGGCTGCGCAGGTCGAGGCCCGCTTCCTCCATCGCCTCGGCACCCCCCTCCTGGCGATCGACGATCGCCACCACCCGCGCCACGGCGTAGCCCGCCTCCTGCAGCTGGGCCACGGCCTTGAGGGCCGAGCCGCCGGTGGTGACCACGTCCTCCAGGACCGTGATCCGGCTCCCAGCCGGCGGCAGGGGGCCTTCGAGCCAGGCGCCGGTGCCATGGCCCTTGGCCTCCTTGCGCACGATCAGCGCATCGAGGTCGCGGCCGGCGAGGGCGGCCTGCAGGGCCACCGCGCTCACCAGGGGATCGGCCCCAAGGGTGAGCCCCGCCACCGCGGCGGCCTCGTCCTCCACCAGCTCCAGCATCAGGCGGCCCAGCAGGGCCAGGCCGCTGCCGCTCAGGCTCACCGGCTTGCAGTTGACGTAGTGCGGGCTGCGGCGGCCCGAGGCCAGGGTGAAGTCACCCAGCCGGTAGGCGCGCTCCGCCAGCAGGGCGAGCAGGGCGGAACGCTGTTGGCTGGGGCTGGAGGGCAGGGAGACCATCGACGTTGGGGGATGCGGCGTTGGGGAAGCACGTTGCGGAAGCGGCCGGTGCGGCAGGCCATGGATGGGCGAGAGCGTCAGAGGTCGCTAACCTGCGCTCATATCGCCCCGGAGCTGGGCCCGTAGACCCCATGACAGCACCGATCCTGGCAGTGCCTGCCCCCCTCAGCGCCCGCCTCGCCTCCCAGCTGACCGCCCGCCTTGCCACCGGCGTCACGGCCCTGCTCCCCTTCGCCGTCCTGGCCCCCGCCCTGGCCGGACCGGTCCTCTGCACCACCACGCTGGAAGCCCCCGTCCCCGGCTCGGCCGGCTCGGGACCGGTGGAGGTCACCCGCTGCGGCGTGACGCGCTCCGCCCCCGAGCTGATGGAGCAGCGCTTCTACAGCTTCTCGGCGCCCTTCGCCCAGGGCGTCAACCTGCTCCACCAGATCACCGATCCCCTCGGCCTTTCGATCCCCGGACGGGATGGCGGCAGGATCGTCGCCTTCGGCTTCCCCGACCAGAACATCGTCTGGGACGGCACCGCCATCGAGAACACCGCGTCGGTGATGCTGACGGATCAGAGCGGCTTGATGCCCCAGCGCACCGCCGACATCACCAACGGCTTCAGCACCAGCCTCGGGACGGGGGCCAACACCCCCACCTACGTCCGGCCGGCCGCCACCACCTGGACCCCGCCGATCCGCGGCCTCTGGTGACCCCGTCGTCCAGGCGGTGGCTCGTCCGCCGGGGGTCTAGCAATCTGGTGAATGCAGCGAACTCATAATTCGCCTTAGGCGAGTTCGATCCTCGCGACCCCCATCCCCCTCACTCGCCCCACATCCGCAGCAGGTTGGTGTAGCTGCGGGTGAGCAGATCGAAGATCTCGTCCTTGCCCTGTTCCTGGAACAGGGCGCGCCGGGCGGTGTCGAGCTCGAACAGCAGTTCGCGCCGGTCGCTTTGGCGGACCCGGCTCTGGATCCAGCCCACGGCCACCAGCCGTTCGCCCCGCGTCACCGGCTCCACCCGATGCAGCAGGGAGCTTGGGTACACCAGGGCATGGCCGGCGGGCAGGCGCAGGGCGCTCTCGCCCCCCGGATCCTCCAGCACCAGGGCGCCACCGTCGTACTGGTCGGGTTGGCTCAGGAACAGGGTGAAGGAGAGGTCGGAGCGGCCGCCGGCCATGAAGGCATTGTCGACATGGCGGCCGTAGCCCTCGCCGATGCCGCAGCGGCTGAAGCGCAGGTTGTGCAGCCGCACCGGCAGGGCCGCCGCCTGCAGCAGCGGATGCTGCAGCAGGCGGTCGCTGAGGGCCGAGGCGAGGGTCTGGTGCAGGGTGGACCCCGGATCCAGCTGGCGGTTGCGCTTCACGCCCCGGGCGTGCCATCCGGCCGTTTCCGCCCCGTCCCGCCAGGGGGCCTCCTCCGCCAGCAGCGCCAGGCGCAGCTCGCCGACCTGGCCGGCACTCAGCAGGGGTTCGAGACGGAACTGCATCCCCGGTTGTCCGCTGCGCCACAATTCTCGCCCCCACCCTCACCCCGGTGCATGCCATGGCCCGTTCGAGCATCGCCCTGTTCCTGGTCACCACCGGACTGATCACGGCCACCATGGGCTGCGCCCAGGCCCCCGAGTCGAAGGACCAGGAGGGCGGCGAGAACGGCGTCAGTGCCCCGGCCCCGGAACGGCCGGCCCCAGCGGCACCCCATGGGGCCGACAAGGAGCAGGACGGTGGCGAGGGCGGCGAGGGCGGCGAAGGCTGAGCCGGGCCGCGGGGCCTAACCTTCAGCCACGACACCCCACCGATGCGTTTCCTGGTTCTGGCGATCCTGTTGGCCTTGCTGGCCTTCTTCGCTGCCGGGGAGCTTGCGTTGATCCGTCTGCGGCCCAGCCGCGTCCAGCAGCTCGAGGAGGCGGAGGAGCCCGGCGCCCGTTCCGTGGCCCGGCTCCAGCACCGGATGCGCAGCGTCCTGGTGGCCACCCAGCTGGGCCTGGTGCTGGCGCTGCTGGCCATGGGCTGGCTGGCCCGGGGCCTGGCGGAGCAGGTGGCCGGCTGGATGGGCGGGGGCGATCAGGCCTGGATCGATGCCGGGGTCTTCCTGGCGCTGGCCCTGCTGGCCACCCTTCTGGGCGGCCTGGTGCCGAAGGCCTGGGTGCTGCACCGCCCCGAGGGCTCGGCCCTGCGGCTGGCGCCGCTGCTGGAGTCGCTCACCCGCACCCTGGCGCCGTTGCTGCTGCTGATCGAGCGCTTCAGTGGCGGCCTGCTGCGGCTGCTGGGGCTGCCGCGCAACTGGGATGAGCTGGTGCCGGTGCTGTCGGCCGGCGAGCTGGAGACGCTCATCGAGAGCGGCAGCGTCACCGGCCTGATGCCCGACGAGCGCAGCATCCTCGAGGGGGTGTTCTCCCTGCGGGACACGCTGGTGCGCGAGGTGATGATGCCGCGCTCCGGCATGGTCACCCTGCCGCTGGATGTCACCTTCGCCCAGATGATGGAAGCGGTGCATGCCAGCCAGCACGCCCGCTTCCCGGTGATCGGCAGCTCCCTCGATGACGTGCGCGGCATGCTCGACCTGCGGCGGCTGGCCGAGCCGATCGCCCGGGGCCTGCTGCGTCCGGACACGGCCCTGGCCCCCTGGATCCTGCCGGTGGCCCAGGTGCAGGAAAGCGCCTCCCTGGCCGATCTTCTGCCGCTGATCCGCAGCGGCCAGCCCCTGCTGGTGGTGGTGGATGAACATGGCGGCACCGAGGGCCTGGTCACCGTGGCCGACCTCACCGGCGAGATCGTCGGCGAGGACGAGAACCCCCTGGAGACGGCCCAGGACCTGCTGCCCCTCGTCGACGGCAGCTGGTCGGCGGCCGGGGACCTGGAGATCGTCGAGCTCAACCGCCAGCTGGGCCTGCAGCTGCCCGAGGCGGATGGCCACCACACCCTGGCCGGCTTCGTGCTGGAACGGCTGCAGCACATCCCTTCCCCTGGGGAGGGGCTCCGCTGGCAGGGCGTCCGCATCGACGTTCTCACCATGGACGGCCCCCGCATCGAGCGGGTCCAGATCACCCTCGCCAGCACGGACGGAACCTGATCATTGATAATGCGGCCACCTGCTCTGCCCCTGCCATGAACCCAGTGCGCGTGGGTGTCATCGGCATCGGCAACATGGGCTGGCACCACGCAAGGGTGCTGAGTCTCCTGCGCGATGCCGAACTGGTGGGTGTCGCCGACCCCGACGAGGCCCGCGGGAGGCTGGCGGTGGAGCAGTTCGACTGCCGCTGGTTCCCCGCCTACGAGGACCTGCTCGGCGAGGTGGAGGCCGTCTGCATCGCCGTTCCCACCCTGCTCCACCACCGGGTCGGCATGGCCTGCCTGCAGGCGGGGGTGCACGTGCTGATCGAGAAGCCGATCGCCGCCACCCAGGAGGAGGCCGCCGACCTGATCGGCGCGGCCGAGGCGGCCGGACGCCTGCTGCAGGTGGGCCACATCGAGCGCTTCAACCCCGCCTTCCGGGAGCTGCTGCGGGTGGTGGCCAACGAGGAGGTGGTGGTGCTCGAGGCACGGCGCCACAGCCCCAACGCCGACCGGGCCAACGACGTGTCGGTGGTGCTGGATCTGATGATCCACGACATCGATCTGGTGCTCGAACTGGCCGCCTCCCCGGTGGTGCGGCTGGCGGCGGCCGGTGGCCGCAGCTCCGATGGCCCGATCGACTACGTCAACGCCACCCTGGGCTTTGCCAATGGCGTGGTGGCCAGCCTCACGGCCAGCAAGATGGCCCACCGCAAGATCCGCAGCCTCAGCGCCCACTGCCGCAGCAGCCTGATGGAGACGGATTTCCTCAACCGCAATCTGCGCATCCACCGGCGCTCCCATGAATCGGTCAGCGCCGACCACGGCGAGCTGCTCTACCGCAACGACGGCTTCATCGAAGAGGTGAGCACCACCTCGATCGAACCCCTGTACGCCGAACTCGAGCACTTCCTCCAGTGCGTGCGCGGCCGGGAAACCCCGGCCGTGGATGGCCTGCAGGCCTCCCGTGCCCTGCAGCTGGCCGACCTGATCGAGCAGTGCGTCGAGCAGCCCAACCTCTGCATGGCCCTGGAGGCGCCGATCTAGACACCAGCCGCCGGGATCATCGCGGCAGGGGCCGCGTCCCTGTCGGCCAGCTCCTGCAGGGCCAGCAGCTGCCAGCGGCGGCAGTCGGCGGGGGAGGAGCGGTAGAAGAGATCCCAGGCCTCCGACTTGTGGGGGCCGTAGGCGTCGCTCGGCACCTCGGGATGGCGCTGCTGCCAGCCCACCCGCACGGCGTGGCCGATCACCACGTCCAGGGCCAGGTCATCGTCGAACTGGACCTGGGGGTTGGCGGCCACGAAGGCCATCAGGGTGAGCAGGGTCTCGATGCAGAGCCGGCGGTATTCCGGGGCTTCGATCTTGCTCAGCAGGTGCTCCACCAGGATCGCGAAGTTCTTTTCCCCCGGCGTCTTCTCGCGCAGCAGGGGGGCGCTCTCCAGCCGGTTGCGGCGCTCCAGCTTGTCGCCGATCACCAGGCCCCGGCAGTGGTGCAGCAGGTCCCAGATGCCCGGATAGAAATCCTTCGGCACCCGCTGCAGCGCCCCGAGCCGCATGCGGTGCTGCAGCCAGCTGCCGTCCTTGGGCAGTTCCGCCAGGGGGTCGGGCACCTCCCAGCGCACCCGCCCGCGCAGGTGCAGCTGCTCCTTGCGCTGCAGGGAGGCGCGGGCGTGCTCCACGTCGGCCAGCACGGCCCGCAGCCGGCGGCGGATGGCGTGGGGCGGCAGGCCGCAGAGGGCCTCGAAGGCCTCGCTGGGGCTGAGGTTGGCCTCCGCCGCCAGCTCGCCGGTGAGCAGCAGCAGGAACTGCCCGAGCTGCAGGGTGAGGCTGCCGCTGAGCAGATCCACCTCGGAGCGGGCCAGGGCGTCGATGGCCAGCAGCAGCTCCTGCTGCAGCATCCATTCCCGGCCGTCCTCGCCGCTGAAGCGGCGCACCATCGCCGCGATCGCCAGGCTGCCCTCCGGATGGCCGAGCAGCGAATCGCGGGTGTAGTTGCGGCCCACCACCACCTGCTTCTGGCGCAGCAGCAGGTCGGTGAGGGCATCCTCCAACTGGGGGTGCACCAGTCCCATGGCGCCGGCGGCCCGGCGCACCACGCTCCAGTCGGCGTCGGCGAGGCCGCGGCGGTAGACCTCCTCCAGCAGCACCATCAGCCGCACCCCCGGGCCGCTGCGGGGTCCCTGCAGGCGGGCATTGGGGCCGAGCCGGCGGCTCAGCAGCTCCAGCACCTCGGCCTGCTCCTCCAAGGAGCGGCTGGCCCAGAGCCTGTCCACCAGGTGGGCCAGCGGCACGTCCTCCAGCTCCTGCTCCTGGCGGGCGGTGAGCGGTTGGTGGCTGGCACTGGGCGGCAGCAGGGTGTGGCCGTCCGGCACCAGATCGCAGGCCGCCAGTGCCTGGGGGGGCAGGTCGATCAGGCTGGCGAGCGGCACCAGCTCCTCCAGCGACACCAGCCGCACCGGCACCGAGCCCAGCTGGCCCTGCTGCAGATCGCGGCCGAGGTTCAGGAAGGCGTCCGGGTCGCGGCGGAAGGGACCGGCGGCGACCGGCACGAGCAGCAGCGGGGCGCCGGAGCCCCGCCAGTGGCGCTGCAGCACCCGCACCTCGGTGGCCACGGTGTCCACCAGCACCTGGGCATCGTCGGCCAGGTAGAAGGTGTCCTCCTCCAGCACCGCCGGCAGGAAGCCGATCAGCTCGCCGTCGTGGCGGTAGAGCCGGGCGGTGGCCTGGGTCTCCATGCGCACCGGCGGGTGGCCCGAGAGGCCCAGGCGGCCGTTGGCGCCCACCGTGGCCAGGCGCCGGGCCAGCTCGCGGGAACTGGCCACCCGCAGGGGGGACGTCCCGTCCGCGGGCCGCCGCACCGGCAGGCCGGCCTCAACCAGGGCCGCGGCGACGGTGTCGTCGGCCGGAGCCAGGGCCACCAGCACCTCCTCGGCTCCCGGGGGGCAGGGGTGGCGTCGCCCACAGGGATCGAGATCCTCGGCGGTGATCAGGCCGTGCAGCAGCAGATCCGACAGCCAGGTGAGGCTCTGGGTCCAGAGCAGGGGCACGTTCTCGTTGGGAACGCGGGTCTGGCTGCCGGGCTGGCGGCGCTCGGCCTCGATCAACCGCTCCGGCACCAGGTAGAGCTCCGGCAGCAGCGCCTCCCCGTCGACCGACACGCTCAGCTCCGCCAGCTGCTCCCGCCAGCGGCGGGCTTCCTCCCAGCGGCCCTCGCAGCAGGCGGTGATCAGTTCGTAGGCCAGGAACAGGGGCCACTCGCATTCGATGTGCTCGAACTGGGCCAGCTCCTCCCGTTCGTAGTGGAGCCGGGTCACGTCCTCCAGGACGGTCTGGTGACCGTCGCGCCGGAAGCGCTTGTAGCCGTAGGACCCGGCCAGCTCGCTGCGGATCTTTTCCCGGGTGCGCTCCACCAGCGCCGGATCCTCCACGGCCCAGGCGGGGTAGCCGATCACCGACAGGCAGGCGCTGTCGGCCTCCTTGCTGGCCGACTCCCTCGGCAGCAGGCCCCGCAGGGCACGCCGCAGCCGGACGATGGCGTCATGGGGGATGGTCAGGCAGCTGCTGCCGTCGCCCCGGGGGCCGTAGAGATCCAGCCCGACGAGGGTCTCGAGGGCGGCCTTCACCATGCCGATGGAACTGGCGTTGCGTTCCGGCTGGCCGTGGTTGCCCTTGTCGCCCCGCTCCCAGATGCCGTAGTCGGCGACCCGGTAGGCCCGGGCCACGTAGTAGACGAGGTTCTGGAGGAAGTCGCGCTCGTGGCTGGTCTGCACGATCACCAGCCCCGAGCGGGTGAGCTGGGCGAGCTGGAGCAGGAACAGGGCGGTGGCGTCGAGCTGCAGATGGCCCCAGCCGTCGTCGGCCACCACCGGGTCCCCCGTGGCGGTGTCGAACTTGGCGTGGATGGCGTCGAGGCGCTCGAGGCTGGTCTTGAAGCGCTCCACCTTCGCCGACTGGCGCATCATCGAGCGCATCAGCCCCCGCATCAGCTGCAGCACCCGCTGCTCCAGTTCGAAGCTGCGGCGGCAGGGTCCCTGCAGCCGCCGGTGGGCCAGGGCCAGCCCCCACACACACTGGATGGAATAGACGCAGTCCCGCACCCAGGCGTCGCCGTAGTTGCCGTGGACGGTGCTGGCGGTGCTGGCGGGCAGCAGGCCCGTGATCGGATGCTGGCGCCGCAGGACGACGTGCTCGATGCCACGGTCCAGCCGTTCGAGGAGCTCTCTGGCCTCCGCTTCGTCGGTGGGAGGGGCGGGCGGATCGGTCACGCCCCTGTCACCATTGCTCGCCGTGCTCATCATGGTCGCGTCAGGACAGGGCGTGCCGAAGGCGGCGGCCGTGGAACCAGGCCATAGATTCTCCCCGCCGTTGTTCCTTCCCATGGCAGCCCTCGCGACCACGCCGGTCCGTGCCCGCGTCCTGGGCATCCCTGTGAATGTAAGCAACGACGTTTTCCGGGACGCCGTGGCCCTGCACGCGGCCGGTGGTGGCCAGATCGTCACCCTCAATGCGGAGATGACCATGGCGGCCCGGGCGGATCCCGCCCTGGGGGCGGCGATCGAGGCGGCCCGGATGGTCATCCCCGATGGGGCCGGCGTGGTGTGGGCCCTGGGTCGCCAGTCGCACCGGGTGCGCCGGGCCCCGGGGATCGAGCTGGCCCGCCGCCTGCTCGACCATGCGGCCGCCAGCGGCTGGCGGGTGGCCCTGGTGGGAGCGAGTCCGGCGGTGATGGATCAGCTGCGTGATCGCCTCGCCCACGACCTTCCTGGGCTGAAGCTCGTCTTCAGCGTCCACGGCTACCAGAGCGCGGATGCCTGGCCCGCACTCGAGCGCCAGCTGCTGCAATGCCGCCCCGATCTGGTGCTGGTGGCCCTGGGGGTGCCGCGCCAGGAGACCTGGATCCAGGAGCAGCCCGAACCCCGCAGCGGCCTCTGGATGGGGGTGGGCGGCAGCTTCGACATCTGGGCCGGCACCAAGAAGCGCGCCCCCGCCTGGATGGGAGCCCTGCACATCGAGTGGCTCTACCGGCTGATCAAGGAGCCCAGCCGCTGGCGGCGCATGCTCTCGCTGCCGGCCTTCGCCTGGGCTGTGCTGCGCGAACGCCGCTGAGTGGCTGAATGGCAGGAACGCCGCTGATCAGCGGAAACCGACGGAGGCCTGCCAGACGAAGGCCAGCAGCAGGAAGAACAGGGGAATGATCGGCAGGATGTCCACCAGGGGGCCGAAGGCCTGGTACGCCTCGGGCAGCTGGGCCAGGATGTGAGGCGTGGTGTGGGGCGCGTAGCTGGCCAGCAGGGAGAGAGCCATGCCTGGGGGAGAACCATTGCAATGGCCGGAACCTACCACGTGTGGGCGGCCGGGGAGTCGGGCTCCCAGGGAGCGAAATCCTCTGAAAAACATCCCTCGCCGATGGCCCGGGCCATGGCGGTCGTGAAGCGCAGCAGGGTGGTGAGGTTGTGGAGGCTCAGCAGGGTTCGTCCCAGCAGTTCGTCGCTGCGGAACAGGTGGTGCAGGTAGCTGCGGCTGTGCTGCCGGCAGGCCAGACAGCTGCAGCTGGGGTCGAGGGGGCCGTGGTCGTGGCGGAAGCGGGCATTGCGCAGGGTCCAGCGCTCGCCCCCCACCAGGGCGGTGCCGTGGCGGCCCAGCCGGGTGGGCAGCACGCAGTCGAACAGGTCGAAGCCGTTGGCGACCGCGATCGACATCTCCCGCAGGCTGCCCACCCCCATCAGATAGTGGGGCCGCTGCTCCGGCAGCAGGGGACCCACCTGCCGCACCACCCGGTGCATCTCCTCGACGGGTTCTCCCACGCTCACGCCACCCACGGCGATGCCGGGCAGGTCCATGGCGGCCACCACCCGCGCCGAGGCCTCGCGCAGATGGGGGAAGCAGCCCCCCTGCACGATCCCGAACAGGGCCTGGTCACCGCCGCCGTGGCAGGCGACGCAGCGCTCCAGCCAGCGGTGGGTGCGCCGGCAGGCCTCGGCCACCGCCGCTTCGCTGGCGGGATAGGGAGGGCACTGGTCGAAGGCCATGGCCACGTCGGCCCCCAGGGCCCGCTGGATGGCCATGGAGCGCTCGGGGGTCAGGTCGATCCGCGAGCCGTCCCGGGGGGAGCGGAACACCACCCCGTCGTCGTCGATCCGGTTGATGGCGTCGAGGCTGAACACCTGGAAGCCGCCCGAATCGGTCAGCAGGGGGCCGTCCCAGCCCATGAAGCGGTGCAGCCCACCGGCCTCCGCCACCACCGCCTCCCCCGGCTGCAGATGCAGGTGGAAGGTGTTGGCCAGCACCATCTGGGCCCCGGTCTCCCGCAGCTGGGGCGTGGTCACGCCCTTGACGGTGGCGGCGGTGCCCACCGGCATGAACCGGGGCGTGTGGACGGTGCCGTGGGGGGTGGTGAAGCAGCCGCAGCGGGCTCGGGTGCGCGGGCAGCGGGCGGTGATCGTGAAGTCGAAGGCGATGACGCCGCAGCGGCTCAGCGCTGACGCTAGGCGCTGCTGCTGCGACGCTACCCGGGGTTCCCATCCACCTCCATCTCCGCCGCCACTGCCCTGCCCATGCCCCGCCTGAGCGCTCCACCGTGGCTGCGGGATCTCGCCGGGGCCTGGATCTTCTATTCGGTGCTGCCGGCCTGGCCGGCGCCGGCGCCCCGGTTCGAGCGGATCGCCCGCTTCGCCCCCTGGATCGGCGCCGTTCTCGGCGTGCTGCAGGGCCTGCTCTGGTGGGTCCTGCAGGGACGGGTGCCCCTGGTGGCCCAGGTGGCGCTGGTGCTGGCGCTCGGCCTGTGGCTGAGCGGTGGCCTGCACATGGATGGCGTGATGGACAGCGCCGATGGCCTGGCGGCGGGGGACCGCTGCCTGGAGGCGATGGCCGACAGCCGGGTGGGGGCGAGCGGCGTGCAGGCCCTGGTGCTGGTGCTGCTGCTGCGGGCCGGGGCCCTGGCGATGCTGGGGCCGGCGGCGCCGATGGCGCTGGTCTGGGCTGCGATCTGCGGGCGGGTGGCGCCCCTGCCCGCCATGGCCTGGTTCCCCTACCTGCGGCCCGGCGGCAGCGCCGCGTTCCATCGCGCCCACGGCGCCGGCCTGGCGGTGGAACTGCGGCCCGCCCTGCTGCTGCTGCCGCCCCTGCTGCTGCTGCCCTGGCCGGGGCTGGCCTCCTGGCCCGTGGCCGTCGGAGCGCTGGCCCTGGTGCCGGCCCTGCTGGTTCCCGTGGTCCTGGGCCGCCGCCTCGGCGGCCACAGCGGCGACAGCTACGGCGCCTGCGTGGAGTGGAGCGAATCGCTGGGCCTGCTGCTCATCGGCGGGGCGCTGACGGCCTGGGCAGGCTGAGCCGGAAGGCGTTGCCCTGCTCCGGCAGCCCCTCGGCCAGGGTCCGGGGCGGCACCACGAGCGCCAGCTCGCCGCCCAGGCTGCGGGCCAGATCGCGGCCGAGGGCCAGGCCCAGGCCGGTGCCGGGCAGGTCCTGGCCCCGGGTGCCCCGCACCCCTCGCCCGAAGATCGCCTCCCGCTCGGCGGCGGCGATGGCCGGCCCGCCGTCCCAGACCGTGAGGTGGAGCCCGCCGGCGTCGCTGGTCCAGTGCAGGCCCACGGCGGCGCCCGGGGCGCTGTAGCGGAAGGCATTCTCCAGCAGATTGGCCAGGATCTCCGCCACCGATCCGCTGTCGCCGCTCCAGTCCGGCAGGGTCCGGGGGCCGTGCCACTGCCGCCCCTGCAGGGTCGCGGTGGCGACCGCCCGCTGCAGCAGCGGTTCGAGCAGCCCGGCCAGGGGCTGGCCCTCGGGTCCGCTCAGCAGGGGCGGCAGCAGCAGGGGCTGGGGGGAGACGGGGGCGGCGAGCCGTCCCTCCGGTTGGACCAGCGCGCTGATGGCCTCCACATAACGGTTGATCTGGCGCTCCTCGGCCAGCAGGCCCTGCACCAGGGAGCGGTCGTTATGGTCGGGTCCGAGGCGCCGAAGCAGCAGCTGCCCGAAGGTGCGCAGGGCCGTGAGCGGGTTGCGCAGCTGGTGCAGCAGCAGGCCCAGCTGCTCCTCCCGTTCCGTGAGCCGCTGGCGCAGCTCCCCGCCCTCCAGGTCCAGCCGCAGGGCTTCGGTGAGGGCCAGGGCCACGGCCTGGAGCCGCTGGGCAAGGGGCTCCGGCCAGGGGTTGCGGGCGGCCTCCACCTGCAGGGCACCGAGCAGGCGCTGGCCGTCCCGCAGGGGCAGCCAGCGCCGCTGCTCCGCCGGCACCCGCAGCCGGCTGACGCTGTCCACCGCCGGCAGGGCGCGCTCGTCCGGGGGCCAGTGGCCGACCGGCAGCAGGCTGGGCTGGCCCGTTTCCCCCTGGTGGGTGACGTAGACCACCAGGGACCGGACCTCAGGGCAGTCGATGAACTGGCCGAGCTGGAACCCCACCAGGGCCAGAAACCGTTCCGAGACAGGCATCACCAGCCGCGGACCGGATCCGTCCGGGAATTTTTCGGGAGAGGCGTGTCGAAACGCAAAAAAAGTTTTAAGATCTTGGTAACGACCACTACTTCGCAGTCCTCGGACGGGCGGAAAGTTGCAGTCGTAACGGCCAGCGTTGCGCTTTGCTCGCAACCAAGGCTACAGCAGAGGCAGCTGCGCACCGCCTCTGTACCGGCCATGACCTCCTCCGGGAGCCGGCCGGCGTTACCGACGGTGATCCTCTCCGACCATCCCCAGGTCGACAGTCGTATGGACGTGGACCCGCCACCTCTGGGTGGTCGGTCCCCCCTGCCGTTCGTCGGCGGTTCCGACCGCCGCCGCTCGTCTGCAGCCCCCCCCAACTCCACCTTTCGGTCTCCCTTCACAGGGATCCATGCCATGTCCAAGAAGCGCAAGCGGATCAGTCGCCGTCGTCTCGCAGGTCAGCGGGTCCTCGCCCATGTCCCGACCTTCAACCTCGAAACCGGCTCCCACAAACCGGTGACGGCAGCCCGCCGCTACATCGCCGAAACGGAGCTGACGGCTCCGGCGATCCTCAACGTGCGCCGCAACGAGCACACCACCGACCGCTTCTTCTGGGGGGAGAAGGGCCTGTTCAGCGCCCAGTACGCCGAGGAGAACCACTTCCTGTTCCCCTCCCTGCGTCTGATCGTCGACAGCATCGGCGAGGAGGTCCTCTTCGAGGGTCTCGAAGCCCTCGCCTCCGACGACTGGGAGGAGATGGAAGAGTACGAGTACGCCTTCGTCTGATTCCCGCCCCGCGGCTCCTGGTCAGCGTCCTTTCCAGCCCCTGACCAGGAAGTCCCGCACCGGGGCGATCAGCTCGGCATCGATGCTGTGGCCGCCTGGAAAGGCGATCCGCCGCACCGACCCACCGGCTTGAGCGAGCGATCGCTCCAGCGACTCACTGGCCGCGAAGGGCACCACCGGATCCTGCTCCCCATGGGTGAGCAGGATCTCTGTGCGTGGCGTCAGGGGCTGCCAGTCGGGATGGGGGTAGCCGCTGCAGGCCACCAGCCCCGCCAGCGGCAGGGGCTCGGTGGCGTCCGGGCCGCAGCCGGTGGCCACATCGATGGCCATCGCCGCCCCCTGGGAGAAGCCCAGCAGGCAGGTGTGCTCGAGCGGCACAGAAGCGCCCAGGGCGAGCAGCCGGCGCCGCAGCGCCCGGCGGGCTTCGGGCAGCTGGGGCCACTCGGGCTGCTGCAGGTCGTACCACTGGCGGCCCATGCCGGCGGGATGGGGCAGGGGCGCCCGCAGGGCCACCACGCTCAGGCCGATGGCGGCGGGATCGGCGTCCAGGAGCACCGCCCCCAGATCGAGCAGGTCATCGGCATCGGCGCCCCAGCCGTGCAGCAGCACCAGCCGGCTTTCCGCCTGGCGAGGGCCGGCGAACAGGGCGGTGGCGTTGTCTTCGCTCGGCGGCAGGTCGGCGAGGGAATCCGTGGGCACGGTGTGGGTCGGCGATTGCTGCGTAGGTTGGCTCCTCCCCCGCCCTTTCCGCCGTCATGGCTCCCACGGCCCTTCTGAGTGTGTCCGACAAGCGGGGCCTGGTGCCGCTGGCGGAAGGGCTGCTGGCTCAGGGCTATGCGCTGCTCTCCAGCGGCGGCACCGCCGCGGCCCTGGCCGCCGTCGGCCTCCCCGTCACGAAGGTGGCGGAGCACACCGGCGCTCCTGAGATCCTCGGCGGCCGGGTCAAGACCCTCCATCCCCGCATCCATGGCGGCATCCTGGCCCGCCGGGACGACCCCGCCCACCGCGCCGACCTGGAGACCCAGGGGATCACCACGATCGACGTGGTGGTGGTCAACCTCTATCCCTTCCGCGCCACCGTGGCCGACCCGGCCGTGAGCTGGGAGACGGCCATCGAGACCATCGACATCGGCGGCCCCGCCATGGTGCGCGCTGCCGCCAAGAACCACGCCGACGTGGCGGTGCTCACCGATCCCGACCAGTACCCGGGCTTCCTCGAGGCCCTGGCGGCCGGCCAGGTCGACGGGCCCCTGCGGCGCCGGCTGGCCCTGGCGGCCTTCGCCCATACGGCCTCTTACGACGCCGCCATTGCCAGCTGGATCGACGGGCGCCTCGCCGATGGGCCGGGGCAGCCCCTGCAGGTGGAGCTGCCCCTGCGGCAGGTGCTCCGTTACGGCGAGAACCCCCACCAGGGCGCCCGCTGGTTCGGCGAGGCCGGTGTGGGCTGGGGGGCGGCCCGCCAGCTCCAGGGCAAGGAACTCAGCTACAACAACCTGATCGACCTGGAGGCGGCCCTCACCACCGTGGCGGCCTTCGGCTATGGCCCCGCCGCCGAGCCGGCGGCGGTGGTCATCAAGCACACCAACCCCTGCGGCGTCGCCATCGGTGGCGACACCGCCGAGGCCCTGCTGCGGGCCCTGGATGCCGACCGTGTCTCCGCGTTCGGGGGCATCGTCGCCCTCAACGGTCCGGTGGACCTGGCGGCTGCCGAGCACCTGGCGGGGCTGTTCCTGGAATGCGTCGTGGCGCCGTCCTTCTCCGAGGAGGCCCGCCAGCGGCTGGCGGCGAAGGCCAACCTGCGCCTGCTGGAGCTCGACCCCGGCGCCGTGGCGGGGGCCGCCGGAGCCCTGCAGCTGCGCAGTGTGCTCGGTGGGGTGCTGGCCCAGCAGGCGGACGACGGCCCCGCCGATCCCGACGCCTGGCAGGTGGTGAGCGAGCGGCAGCCCAGCGCCCAGGAATGGCGGGATCTGCGCTTCGCCTGGCAGGTGGTGCGCCATGTGCGCTCCAACGCCATCCTGGTGGCCCGGGATGGACGCACGCTCGGGGTCGGGGCGGGCCAGATGAACCGGGTGGGCTCGGCCCGGCTGGCCCTCGAGGCGGCCGGCGCAGCCGCCCGGGGGGCCGTGTTGGCCAGCGACGGCTTCTTCCCCTTCGATGACACGGTGCTGCTGGCGGCGGAGCACGGCATCAGGGCGGTGATTCAGCCCGGCGGCAGCAAGCGTGACCCGGATTCGATCGCCGCCTGCAACGCCAACGACATGGTGATGGTGATCACCGGCCGTCGTCACTTTCTGCACTGAGGGCACGGAGAAGTTGTAACTTCGACGAACTCGCAGCCGGCCCTGGCCCGGTGGAGTTGCAACGCGTCATGTTCGCCGCCCTTCCCGCTTCGATCGCCTTCGCCCTCAACTTCGCCCACCCCCTGCTGATGTGGGTGCTGCTGGGCCTCGCGGCCTACGCGATGTTCCTGGGCATCAAGGCCAAGAAGACCCGCACGGCCACGGCCGAGGACCGCAAGGAGCTCATCAAGGGGCAATTCGCCAAACGCCATTACCTCATTGGCAGCCTTGTGCTGGCCGTCCTCGTGCTCGGCTTCGTCGGTGGCATGGCCGTCACCTACATCAACAACGGCAAGCTGTTCGTCGGTCCCCACCTGCTGGTGGCGCTGGCGATGGTGTCCCTGATCGCCCTGGCAGCGGCCCTCTCGCCGCTGATGCAGGCCGGCAACCTGATTGCCCGCAAGGTGCACGTGGGTCTCAACATGACCCTGATGACCCTGTTCCTCTGGCAGGCCGTCACCGGCATGCAGATCGTCAACAAGATCCTCACCGCCCCCGCCCCCTGAGCACCGCTCCCTGAGGGACAGGGTTCAGAACTGGGCCCGGCGTCGGGGCGGGCAGGGGATGCCGTGGCTGGCGTGGAAATCCTCCTGAACCTTCCAGGTGAGACGGCGGGAGATCTGCCGCACGATCTGACGCAGCAGGTGGTCGCCGCTGCTCTGCACCAGGTGCTCAGGGAGCAGGGAGAGCATGCCCGGGAGGCGCAGCCAGACCGCCAGGTCGAGCTGCCAGCGCACCAGGGTGTGGAGCATCACCCCATCCACCTCCTCGTGGGACACCTCGGAGCCGCTGGTTTCGTCAAGGCACAGGGAGGCCGCGAATTCGACGTCGTAGAGCCCCCGCAGGGCCGCGTCGGAGTGGGGCAGGGGCACGGTGACGATGCGGTAGATCCCGGCGGCCTGGGGCAGCAGCTCGAGGCCGATGGTGGGCTCCACCTCGAAGCCGAAGTTGCCGAAGCGGCCGAGGGTCAGCACATACCCCTGGCTGCCGATGGGCTCCACCGTCATCGGAGCGGCGCAGCGGCGGAACCAGCCCTCGTGCCTGTCGAGGTAGGCGCCCACCACGGCGGCCGGTGCCCGCATCTCCATCAGATCGGCGAAGTTGCTGGCGTAGCGGCGGATGGCCGGGTCCTGCCTGTCGCGCAGGGGCTCGCTCGGCCTGATCCCGGCGTCATCGGGATCCTGGTGCAGGGAGGAGCCTGCCGCCATCGTGGTCTGGGGCGTGCGGTGGGTCAGAGGGGAACGGCCAGAAAGGACGGGGGTTCTGATCTCCCGGGCGGCCCTGGGGGGAGGAAAACCTTTCGTGAATGTAAAGCCACCCGGTGGTGGTTCATTCCTCGCTCAGGCCCACCAGGCGCTCGATCACGTCCTCCACGACCCGGTCGGGGGTGGAGGCGCCGGAGGTGATGCCCACCCGCACCGGCCCCTCCGGCAGGAAGGGCTCCAGGGTCTCCAGTTCGCCCCCCAGGGGCTTGTGCTCGATGCGGTTGCCCGGTCCGATCCGCTCGGGGGTGTCGATGTGGAAGGAGCAGATGCCGCGGCTGACGGCGATCTCCTGCAGGTGGGTGGTGTTGGAGGAGTTGTAGCCGCCGATGACCACCATCAGGTCGAGGGGCTCGTCCACCAGGGCGAACATGGCGTCCTGGCGCTCCTGGGTGGCGTCGCAGATGGTGTTGAAGGCGAGGAAGTGCTCGTCGAGCTCGGCCGGGCCGTAGCGCTGCAGCATGGTGCGCTCGAACAGGCGGCCGATCTCCTCGGTCTCGCTCTTGAGCATGGTGGTCTGGTTGGCGACGCCCACCCGCACCAGATCACGGTCGGGATCGAAGCCGGGGGAGCAGGCGTTGGCGAAATGGCTCATGAAGGCCTCGCGATCGGTGGCCCCCTGGCCCCGCTCGAGGATGAAGTCGCTCACCATGCGGGCCTCGGCCAGGTCGAGCACCACCAGGTAGGTGCCGGCGAAGGAACTCGTGGCCAGGGTCTCCTCGTGCTTCACCTTGCCGTGGATGATCGAGGTGAAGGCATGCTTCTTGTGCTTCTCGACGGTGTTCCACACCTTCGAGACCCAGGGGCAGGTGGTGTCGACGATGTGGCAGCCCCGTTCGTTGAGCAGCTGCATCTCCTGCACGGTGGCGCCGAAGGCCGGCAGGATCACCACGTCCCCGGTGCCCACCTCGGAGAAGTCCTTGACGTCGTCGTCGACCGGGATGAAGCGGACGTCCATCTGGCGCAGATGGGCGTTGACCGAGGGGTTGTGGATGATCTCGTTGGTGATCCAGATCCGCTCACTGGGGTAGTGGCGGCGGGTTTCGTAGGCCATCGCCACCGCCCTCTCCACGCCCCAGCAGAAGCCGAAGGCCTCCGCCAGGCGGATCCTGAGCCGCCCGCGCTGCAGGACGTGGCCGTTCTCCCGCAGGCTGGCGATCAGGTTGCTCTGGTAGGCCTGCTCGAGGCTGCCCGCGACCTCATCGCCCAGGCCGAAGCCGCGGCGGTTGTAGCGATCCGAGTGGTGGAGGGAGCGCTTGAAGGCACGGGTGTCCACAGGCAGGTACCGGGTTGTGCCGACTCTATGGGGGTCGGTGGTGGGACGGGCGAAAAAAAACCGCGGCCGTAGCCGCGGTCGGGTCAGGGAACGGACTCCAGGGGGTCAGTTGGAGGCGGACACGAAGTCGGGATAGGCCTCCATGCCGTGCTCGCCGATGTCGAGACCCTGGACCTCCTCGTGCTCCTCGACGCGGATACCGCCGGAGACGGCGGCGAGGATGCTCCAGACGATCCAGGAGGTGACGATCGTGAAGATGGAGAAGACCAGGGATCCCAGGATCTGGATGCCGAGCTGGCTGAAGCCGCCACCCAGCAGCAGACCCTTGTCGGCGTTGAACAGGCCCACCGCCAGGGTGCCCCAGATGCCGCCGATGCCGTGGACCGAAAAGGCACCCACGGGATCATCGATGCCGATCGAGTCGATGAAGCTGACGACGTAGACGACGATGGCACCGCCGATGAAGCCAACGACCCAGGCGGCCCACATCGGGAAGCCGTCGCAGCCGGCGGTGATGCCCACCAGGCCGGCCAGGATGCCGTTGATGGTCATCGTGAGGTCGGGCTTGCCGGAGTGGAACTGGGAGAACAGGGTGCCGGCGATGCCGCCGCCGGCGGCGCCCAGGGTGGTGGTGACGGCGACGTAGGGAACGAGCTCGTTCATCGCCAGGACGGAGCCGGGGTTGAAGCCGTACCAGCCGAGCCAGAGGATCAGGCAGCCGAGGGTGGCGATGGCCAGGTTGTGGCCGGGGATGGCCTGGGGCTTGCCGTCGATGTACTTGCCGATGCGGGGGCCGAGGATCATGGCGCCCACCAGACCGGCCCAGCCGCCGACGGTGTGGACCACGGTGGATCCGGCGAAGTCGAGGAAGCCGAGTTTGTTCAGCCAGCCCTCACCGACGTTCCACTGCCAGGAGCCGGCGATCGGGTAGATGACGCCGACCAGAACCAGGGAGAAGATGACGAACTCGTTGAACTTGATGCGTTCGGCCACCAGGCCGGAGACGATCGTGGCGGCGGTGCCGGCGAAGGCCACCTGGAAAAGGAAGTCGACGCTGGGGACGAGCTTGCCTTCGGTCACCATCTCAGGGGTGACGGTGGGGTCAAAGAACAAGCCGCCGAACTTCAGGAAGCCGGGGATCACCCAGTCGGCGTTGTACATGATCTTGTAGCCGATGAACCAGTAGGCCGTGGCCGCCAGGGCGAACACGATCAGGTTCTTGGCCAGGATGTTGACGGCGTTCTTCTGGCGGCAGAGCCCGGCTTCCACCATGGCGAAGCCGGCGTTCATGAAGATCACCAGGAAGGCCGCGATCGACAACCAGAGGTTGTTGATCAGGAAGGCGGGGGTGAGCTCGGGCAGATCGGCCGCGTGGGCCGAGAGGTTGAACAGGCCCAGGATGAACAGGGCCAGAGGCACACAGGCGAACCAGGTGAGGCTGGTGCGGGAAGAGAGACCACGAACCTTGCGGAGTAACAGCCCCGGCGCCTCGATCAGGCTGGCTTCGCTGAGACTTCTCGGCGGTCGAACCTTGTGCGGGTGACTTGAAGCGATCATGGATCGTGGTTGAAGAGAACGTTCGTGGTCTGATGCCGGGGTAGGCATCAAGAGCTTCCGAATATCCATGACAGGCATCCTTTCGAATGTCAAATTCGCTACCAGGTGAATCCGAGAACACCAGGCCGTCCGGACGACCTGGTGGAGGGGCACCGCCTTTAAGTGATGCAAAGACTTTGGCTAAGTGTTCAGCATGAACAGTGTTGAAGCTCTAGACATGCATCAGGGAAGGCGCCCCAGCCTCCCCATCTCCGTCTTTGTTGCCATGGCCCGTTCCGCCCTCTGCTATCGCGGTCTCAGCTACGACCACACCCACGACGAGCTCCCCTCCCCGGCTCCGATCGATCACGTCTACCGCGGTCACCACTTCGACGCGCCGCTGCGCCACCAGCCGTCCCCGGTGGATGAGGCGCAGGACCTCATCTACCGCGGCACCCACTACCACCATCACCACGCCTGAGCGGCCAGGCCCAGCCACGTCACCGACGTGGCATCGAAGCTGTAGCGGCAGGGGAGCACCTCCACCCCGGCCGCCGCAGCGGCCCTGAACAGCTCCCCGTAGCGGGGGTCGGCGCTGTCCCCCGGGGCGAAGCGCGTCACGTCGCCGCGGCTCAGGCACGGCACCAGCACCGCCCGGGTCCCGGGCACCAGGGCCGTGAGCTCCATCAGGTGCTTCTGGCCCCGTTCCGTGACCGTGTCGGGGAACAGGGCCAGGTCGCCGTCGCTCCAGGTCGTGTTCTTCACCTCCAGGTAAATCGGCCGGGGATCGGCGGCGCCCTCCGCCGGAGTCAGCAGCAGGTCGATCCGGCTGCGGCGCCCCTCGCCATAGGGCACCTCGGCCCGGATGCTGCCGATGGGGCCCAGCCAGGGCTCCAGGCAACCCGCCTCGATCGTGGCCCGCACCAACCGGTTGGGCAGTGCCGTGTTGACCCCCACCCAGACCGGGCCGCCGCCGTGGCCGGTCACTTCGGCCTGCTCCCAGGTCCAGGCCAGCTTGCGGCTCGGTGAGGGGTCGTGGCGCAGGCGCACCCGCCCGCCCGGCAGCAGCACCCCGGTCATCGGACCGGTGTTGGGGCAATGGGCCGTCACCGTCTGGCCATCGTCCAGCTGCACGTCGGCCATGAAGCGTTTGTAGCGCTTCAGCAGTACCCCTCCCACCAGCGGTCCGGTGGACAGCACGGGCACGGCAACGGTCGCTGGGGCCATGGGGTCGGCTGCCCGAGGGGGGAGGGCCATACTGCCGTGCGTCCCGATGGGCAGTGCCCCGCCGCCATGGCCCGATCCCTGCGCCGGATTGCCCTGATCGTGGGGGTGGCCACCGCCCTCAGCAAGGTGGCCGGTCTGCTGCGGCAGCAGGTGATCGCCGCCGCCTTCGGCGTGGGCGCGGCCTACGACGCCTACAACTACGCCTATGTGCTGCCGGGGTTCCTGCTGATCCTGCTGGGCGGCATCAACGGCCCCTTCCACAGCGCCATGGTGAGCGTGCTGGCCCGGCGGCCGCGCCATGAGGGCGCCCACGTGCTGGCCAGCATCAACACCCTGGTGGGGGCGGGCCTGATCGTCGTCACCCTGGTGCTCCTGGCGGCCGCCGACCCACTCATCGATCTGGTGGGTCCCGGCCTGGACGCCACCCGCCACGATCTCGCCGTGCTGCAGCTGCGCTGGATGGCGCCGATGGCCCTGTTCGCCGGCCTGATCGGCCTCGGCTTCGGGGCCCTCAACGCCGCCGACGTCTTCTGGCTGCCCTCGGTGAGTCCCCTGCTCTCCAGCGTCGCCGTCATCGGCGGCATCGGCCTGCTCTGGTGGCAGCTGGGCAGCACCATCACCCTGCCCGCCACGGCGATGATCGGCGGCGTGGTGCTGGCCGCCAGCACCACGTTGGGGGCGATCCTGCAGTGGCTGATCCAGCTGCCGGCCCTGGCCAAGGAGGGTCTCAACCGGCTGCAGCTGGTGTGGGACTGGCGCGATCCGGGCGTGCGGGAGGTGCTGCAGGTGATGGGGCCGGCCACCCTCTCCTCCGGCATGCTCCAGATCAACGTCTTCGTGTCGCTGTTCTTCGCCTCGGGGATGCCGGCGGCGGCGGCGGGCCTGGGCTACGCCAATCTGCTGGTGCAGACGCCCCTGGGCCTGCTCTCCAACGTGCTGCTGGTGCCGCTGCTGCCGGTGTACGCCCGGCTGACGGCGCCGGAGGACCGGCCCGAGCTGGTCACCCGGGTCCGCCAGGGCCTGATGCTCTCCAACGCCACCATGCTGCCGCTGGGGGCGCTGATGGTGGCCCTGGCCGTGCCGATCGTGGCCCTGATCTACCAGCGCGGCGCCTTCGATCACAGCGCCGCCGATCTGGTGGGCCAGCTGCTGATGGCCTACGGGATCGGCATGCCGGCCTACCTGGGCCGGGACGTGCTGGTGCGCGTCTTCTATGCGCTCGGCGACGGCAACACCCCCTTCCGCTGGTCCCTGGGCGGCATCGGCCTCAACGCGGTGTTCTGCTGGGCCTTCACCGGTGGTCCCACCCCGGCCTGGGGGCTCCAGCTGCCGATGCTCAACGCCGGCGCCGCCGGCCTGGTGCTCGCCACCGTGGCGGTGAACCTGATCACCTGCGCCGGCCTGCTGCTGGCCCTGAGCCGCCGGTTGGGGGGCCTGCCCCTGCGGCTCTGGGCCGCCGACAGCGGCAAGCTGCTGCTGGCCGCCGTGGCCGGTGGGTTGGCCTGCTGGTGGCTGTCGCTGGAGGTGGCCTGGCCCCCGGGGCTGGGGGGCCTGCTGCTCCAGAACACGATCTGCGCCGGCCTGGCGGTGGGGCTCTACGGGCTGCTGGCGAGCCTCGCCGGCGTGCCCGAGGCGGGCCAGCTGCTGCGGATGGTGCGCCGCCGGGGCTAGGGGAGCCGCACCTGGCGTTCCTCGCGCACCTGCACGGGAATCTCCAGATGGGAGCGGCCGATCATCTGGGGGCCGTCGATGGAGAAGATCCGGGCCTCGATGCCGAAGTCCCGGAAGGCACTCTCCAGTTCCTGGATCAGGGCCTTCTCCACCTGGGCCTCCGCATCGACCACCTTGCCGATCAGACGCCCGCCGAGGCGGCCGATGCGCTGGCGGACCACGTCACGGGCATTGGTGACTTCGATGACCAGCACGACCCGCCTGCGTGGGGCGTCACCCTATCGGTAGAACGGCCTTCCGGCCGCAGGCGTCAGCAAAAGGGTTGCAGCACGTCTTCGAGATCACGCAGCTGGCCGGCGGGCACCAGGCGGGCCAGGGGCAGGCGCGTCGCCCCGCCGCCGATCGGCACCTGCACCGCCTCCAGGGCCTGGCGGGCGCAGACCTCGGCGCCCTGGTCGAGCCGGGCGGCGCATTCGATCGCCAGGGTCTGGGCCAGGCCGGCATCGCCCAGGTAGAGGTGCCAGCCGGCCACCTGCACGTACAGCCGGTCGGCGATCGCCCGGGTCAGTTCCTCGAGATCAGCGGCGGCAAGCGTCATGGCTGGGGCTGGGGGCGTTGCAGCACCACCACGCTGCCATGGACCAGCAGCAGGGCGGCCCAGCCGATCGTGAGCCAGCCCAGGTGGGACCAGGGGTGGCGCAGGCCCTGGACGAACCAGAGGCCGCTGTTGACGGCGGCGAACAGGGCGGCATGGAGCGTGAGGTTCACGATCCGCTCGAAGTGCCGATAGGTGGGATCGTCGCGATCGGCGGGGCCGTACCAGCGGATCGGCATGGTGGGGAAGACCGCCGCAGGCGGTGGTTGGGCTCTGATGCGGACCCTATCGGGCCGGGGGTGGTGGGGGCGTTGTTGACGGATCGGCACCCCGTGGGGTGAGAATGTCGGGGCAGGCGCTTGTAGCTCAGCGGATTAGAGCATCTGACTACGGATCAGAGGGTCGGGAGTTCGAATCTCTCCAGGCGCGTTTCTTCCCACACCGCCCTCCGGGGCGGTTTTTTTATGGCGGCCCCTTGCCAGGGCCACCGGCGTCCAGCCCCCGGCCCGCCCGAGGCCGGTCAGGCCTGCGCCGTTTGCCTACGATCGGTTTCACACTGAGTAGCCCCATGGCGGACCGAGCGGATCACGGCCCTGCGCACCCTGCAGCCTCCATCGACAGCCCCCTGGCCAGCGGCGATCCGGCCATCGCCGCCCTGATCGAGAAGGAGCTGCGGCGCCAGCAGACCCACCTGGAGCTGATCGCCAGCGAGAACTTCGCCTCCCGGGCGGTGATGGAGGCCCAGGGCTCGGTGCTCACCAACAAGTACGCCGAGGGCCTGCCCCACAAGCGCTACTACGGCGGCTGCGAGCACGTCGACATCATCGAGGACCTGGCCATCGCCCGGGCCAAGCAGCTGTTCGGTGCGGCCTGGGCCAACGTCCAGCCCCACAGCGGCGCCCAGGCCAACTTCGCCGTGTTCCTGGCGCTGCTGCAGCCCGGCGACACGATCCTGGGCATGGATCTCTCCCACGGCGGCCACCTCACCCACGGCTCCCCGGTGAACGTGTCGGGCAAGTGGTTCAAGGCCGTTCACTACGGCGTTGACCCCGAGACCCACCAGCTCAACTTCGACACCATCCGCCAGCTCGCCCTCGAGCACCGGCCGAAGCTGATCATCTGCGGCTACTCCGCCTACCCCCGCACGATCGACTTCGCCGCCTTCCGGGCCATCGCCGACGAGGTGGGCGCCTACCTGCTGGCGGACATGGCCCACATCGCCGGCCTGGTGGCCTCCGGCGTGCACCTCAGCCCGGTGCCCCACTGCCACGTGGTCACCACCACCACCCACAAGACCCTGCGGGGCCCCCGGGGTGGCCTGATCCTCTGCAACGACGAGACCTTCGGCCGCCAGTTCGACAAGGCCGTCTTCCCCGGCTCCCAGGGCGGGCCGCTGGAGCACGTGATCGCCGCCAAGGCCGTGGCCTTCGGGGAGGCACTGCAGCCCAGCTTCCGCAGCTACAGCCAGCAGGTGGTGCGCAATGCCCAGGCCCTTGCCGAGCGGATCCAGGAGCGGGGCATCGCCGTGGTCTCCGGCGGCACCGACAACCACCTGGTGCTGCTCGACCTGCGCTCCATCGGCCTCACCGGCAAGCTGGCCGACCGCCTGGTGAGCGACGTCAACATCACCGCCAACAAGAACACGGTGCCCTTCGATCCGGAGTCGCCCTTCGTGACCAGTGGCCTGCGTCTGGGCAGCGCCGCCCTCACCACCCGCGGTTTCGATGCCGAGGCCTTCCGCGAGGTGGCCGATGTCATCGCCGACCGGCTGCTGCACCAGGAGGATGCCGCCGTGGAGCTGCGCTGCCGCGAACGGGTGGCCTCGCTCTGCGGGCGATTTCCTCTCTATGGACGACAACGTGAGCTCCAGCACGCCTGACGGCCCCGTTCACCCGTAACGTGTCGCCTACAGGACCGAACCCTTCCGGCCCGCCGTTGTGAACCTCGCCTACAGCCCCAACGCGGCGGCCTTACTCACTGCCACCGCGGCGGCCCTGCTCACGGCGCTGATCGTCCCAGTGGTGCGGCGGGCCGGTCTGCGCTGGGGCCTGGTCGACCCTCCCGATGAGCGCAAGCAGCACACCGGCCCCATGGTGCGGCTGGGTGGGGTGGGCATCGTTGTGGGCTTCAGCCTCTCGCTGGCCTGCACCTGGGCCTTCGGCGGCTTCGCCGAGCTCCCTCCGGACAAGGACCAGCTGATCTGGACCACCCTGGCGGGGGCCCTCTGTTTCTTCGTCATCGGCCTGGCGGACGACCTCTTCGCGCTGCCGCCCCTGCCGCGCCTCTGCGGCCAGGTGCTCGTGGCCGCGGCGGTGTGGAACCAGGGGGTGCGGATCGGCAGCATCGACCTGCCCTTCGGCCTGGGGCATTCCGTCGCCGGGCTGCCCCTGCCGGAGGGGCTGAGCCTGCTGGCCACGGTGGTCTGGCTGGTGGGGATCACCAACGCGATCAACTGGCTTGATGGCCTCGATGGCCTGGCGGCGGGAGTGAGCGGCATCGCCGCCGTGGGGCTGCTCTCGGTGAGCTTCAGCCTCAGCCAGCCCGCCGCCGGCCTGCTGGCGGCGGCCCTGGCCGGCAGCTGCCTGGGCTTCCTGCGCCACAACTTCAACCCGGCCCGCATCTTCATGGGCGACGGGGGCTCCTACTTCCTCGGCTTCGCCCTGGCGGCGATCAGCATCGTCGGCCCGGCCAAGCGGCTCACCAGCGTCAGCTTGCTGCTGCCGCTGATGATCCTGTCCCTGCCCCTGGCCGACATGTCGGCGGTGATCATGGGCCGCCTCCGGGCCGGCCGCTCGCCCTTCTACCCCGATCGCCGCCACCTGCACCACCGCCTGCTGCGGGCCGGCTTCAGCCACCGCCGCACCGTGGTGCTGATCTACGCCTTCACCCAGTGGCTGGCGTCCATCGCCCTGGTGCTGGCCAATGCGGAGATGCGCTTCCTCTGGCTGGCGCTGGCCACGGCGGTGCTGATCGCCGTGCTGGTGGTCTGTCGCCGCCAGATGCAGGAGGAGGCCAAGTGAGCGGCCCCCCCGGCGCCGCCGGGGTGGAGGTGCTCTGCATCGGCACCGAGCTGCTGCTGGGCAACATCGTCAACGGCAATGCCCGCTGGCTGGCCGAACAGCTGGCCGCCCTCGGGGTGGTGCACCACCGCCAGCAGGTGGTGGGCGACAACCGGGAGCGGGTGATCGAGGCGGTGCGGCAGGCGGCGGGCCGCTGCCGGGTGCTGGTCACCACCGGCGGCCTGGGTCCCACTCCCGATGACCTCACCACCGAAGCGATCGCGGCGGCCTTCGGCGCCGACCTGGTGGAGCACGGCGAGATCTGGGCGGCGATCCAGGCCCGGATCACGGCCCGGGGCCGGACCGTGGCCCCCTCCAACCGCAAGCAGGCCCTGCTGCCCCGGGGGGCCGCGGTGCTGCCCAACCCCACCGGCACGGCGCCCGGGATGATCTGGACCCCGGTGCCGGGATTCACCGTGCTCACCTTCCCGGGGGTGCCCAGCGAGCTGCGGGCCATGTGGCACGCCACCGCGGCCCCCTGGCTGCGGGAGGCGGGACTGGCGGGCGGGGTGTTCGCCAGCCGCATGCTGCGCTTCTGGGGGGTGGCCGAGTCCGATCTGGCCGAGCGGGTGCACGACCTGCTGGCGCTGGAGAACCCCACCGTGGCCCCCTATGCCGGGGCCGGGGAGGTGAAGCTGCGGGTCACCGCCCGGGCTGCCGATGCGGCCGCCGCCGCCGCCCTGCTGGCGCCGGTGGAAGAGGAACTGCGCCGCCGCACCGGCACCAGCTGCTACGGCGCCGACGACGACAGCCTGGCTTCCGTGGTGCTGGCGGCCCTGCGGCGCCGGGGCGAGACCCTGGCGGTGGCCGAGTCGTGCACCGGCGGCGGCCTCGGTGCCGCCCTGGTGGCGGTGCCGGCGGCATCGGAGGTGTTTCTCGGTGGGGTGATCGCCTACGCCAACGCCGTGAAGCAGGCGGTGCTGGGGGTACCGGCGGCGGTGCTGGAGCGCCATGGGGCGGTGAGCGACCCGGTGGCCGAGGCGATGGCGGAGGGGGTGCGACGCCTCACGGGGGCCACCTGGGCCGTGGCGGTCACGGGCATCGCCGGACCCGGTGGCGGCACGGCCGAGAAGCCGGTGGGGCTGGTGCACATCGCCGTGGCCGGGCCCGATGGCTGCCTCAGCGAGGCGGTGCGCTTCGGCAGCGGCCGCGAGCGCGGCTGGATCCAGACGCTGACGGTGGGGGAAAGCCTGAACCGTCTGCGGTTACGGCTGAACATTGGGACGATCTGAGCCGGCCTGATCGGAACATCTGCTGCCGCGGCCGCCAACCATCACGAATCCTGAGGCATGGACTTTTCCCCCCGGCCTGGCCCTTTTCCCCCGAATGCAGGGACGTTTTCCACAGGTCGCGGCGGTCAGCCCGAGCTGCCGGAGGGGTCCTGGCCCGGTGCTGCGGGAAAGGCCTCCCCCCCTTGACCGCATGCCCCGGCAGGGACCGCCGCGGCGGCCACCTCCGGGCAGCGGCCGGGAAGCCGCCCCGCGCCGGGATTCTCAGCGGCGGTCCCTTGGGACCGGCCCGGTGGGGGCCGCTTTGACGCGGGGGGCGCCCCCATGGCCTGATGGGGGGGACCGACGACCAGCGCCGCATGAGCCAGATTCCCGACCACGCTTTCCGCACCGTGAGCATCGAGAACCAGATGCCGGAGGACCTGTTCGAGGCGATGCGGGAGTTCATCCGGGTGCACCCCCAGTGGGACCAGTACCGGCTCATGCAGGCCGCCCTGGCCGGTTTCCTGGTCCAGCACGGCAGCCACGACCGCGCCGTGGCCCGCCATTACCTCAACGGCCTGTTCCGCCGGGAGCCCTCACCGCTGGAACAGCCTCCTTCTAGGGTGGTTTCTGACCGTCTCGATCCTTCCTCTTGAGCGCCGGCACCCTCTACGACAAGGTCTGGGAGCTGCACCGCGTCGCCGACCTCCCGGGCGGTGCCACCCAGCTGTTCATCGGGCTGCACCTGATCCACGAGGTCACCAGCCCCCAGGCCTTCGCCGCCCTCGACGATCTGGGCCTGTCGGTGCGCCACCCCGAACGCACGGTCGCCACGGTCGACCACATCGTTCCCACCACCTCCCAGGCACGGCCCTTCGCCGACCCCCTGGCCGAGGAGATGCTCGCCACCCTGGAGGCCAACTGCGCCCGGCACGGCATCACCCTCCATGGCCTCGGCAGCGGCCGCCAGGGGATCGTGCACGTGATCGCCCCGGAGCTGGGGCTCACCCAGCCCGGCATGACGGTGGCCTGCGGCGATTCCCACACCTCCACCCACGGCGCCTTCGGTGCCATCGCCTTCGGCATCGGCACCAGCCAGGTGCGTGACGTGCTCGCCAGCCAGAGCCTGGCGATGGGCAAGCTCAAGGTGCGTCGGATCCGGGTGGAAGGGACCCTGCAGCCGGGCGTCTACGCCAAGGATCTGGTGCTGCACGTGATCCGCACCCTGGGGGTGAAGGGCGGCGTCGGCTACGCCTACGAGTTCGCCGGGCCGGCGATCGAGGCCCTCTCGATGGAGGAGCGGATGACGCTCTGCAACATGGCCATCGAGGGCGGGGCGCGTTGCGGCTACGTCAACCCCGACGCCATCACCTTCGCCTATCTGAAGGGGCGGCCCCAGGCCCCCGCCGGCGAGGCCTGGGAGCGGGCCGTCGCCTGGTGGAGCGCCCTGGCCTCCGGCCCCGACGCCGTCTTCGACGACGAGGTGGTGTTCGATGCGGCCACGATCGCGCCCACCGTCACCTGGGGCATCACGCCGGGGCAGGCCATCGGCGTCGATGAAGCGGTGCCCACCCTTGAGCAGACCGACAGCGACGAGCGGCCGATCGCCGAAGAGGCCTACCGCTACATGGACCTGCGCCCCGGGGCGCCGATCGAGGGCCTGCCGGTGGATGTCTGCTTCATCGGCAGCTGCACCAATGGCCGCCTCAGCGACCTGCGGGCCGCGGCCGCCGTCGCCCGGGGCCGGCAGGTGGCGGCAGGCATCAAGGCCTTCGTGGTGCCGGGCAGTGAGCAGGTGGCGGCCGAAGCCGAAGCGGAGGGCCTCGATGCGGTGTTCCGCGCCGCCGGCTTCGAGTGGCGCGAGCCGGGCTGCTCGATGTGCCTGGCCATGAACCCCGACCGGCTGGAGGGGCGGCAGATCAGCGCCAGTTCCAGCAACCGCAACTTCAAGGGGCGCCAGGGTTCCGCCACCGGCCGCACCCTGCTGATGAGCCCGGCCATGGTGGCCGCGGCCGCAGTGAGCGGCCACGTGGCCGACGTGCGCCGCCTGATCGCCACCCCGTCCTCCCCCGAGCCCGCCCCCACCCCCGCATGAGCGCCACCCCCTTCCCGGCCGGACCGATCCAGCACTGCCAGGGCCGCGCCGTCGTCGTGCCCGGCGACGACATCGACACCGACCGGATCATCCCGGCCCGTTATCTCAAGTGCGTCACCTTCGACGGGCTGGCGGAGGGCGTCTTCGCCGATGACCGCCGTGAGCGGGCCGGTGACCATCCCTTCGACCGGGCCGACAACCAGGGCGCCGCGATCCTCGTGGTCAACCGCAACTTCGGCTGCGGCTCCAGCCGGGAGCATGCCCCCCAGGCGCTGATGCGCTGGGGCATCCGGGCGGTGATCGGCGAGAGCTTCGCCGAGATCTTCTTCGGCAACTGCCTGGCCCTGGGGATCCCCTGCCTCAGTGCCGACCACGACACCGTGCTGGCCCTCCAGGCCGCCATCGCCGCCCATCCCGGCGCCCTGCTGCAGCTCGATCTCGAGCCGCCCCGGGTGACGCTGCAGGCTGACGGCGAGGCTCTGGCGTGGCCCCTGGAGCTGGCGGCCGGCCCGCGCCGCATGCTGGTGAGCGGGGAGTGGAACGGCACGGCCCAGCTCGTGGCCCACGACACCGAGCTGCAGGCCACCGCCTGTCGGCTCCCCTATCTGGCCGGGTTCGCCACCGCCTAGAAACCGCCTAGAAGGGGCGCTGCAGGACCCCCTGAGTGGGGTGGTAGGGGATGAACGGCGTTCCCGGCCCCTGGAAGTTGAAGTCGTTCAGACGCACGCGGATGCCGCCCAGCCCGTCGTAGGGGCTGTAGTACACACCGATCTCGTAGGAGCGCCGCTGCCAGCGCAGCTCCAGATAGGAGCCGGTGACGTCGCCGTAGAAGCCTGAATTCGGGTCGACGTTGAAGCCGATGCCGCCGCTGAAGACGAGCGGGCCGATGAGCTGCTGCGACAGGCCGATGCCGATCGTGCCCAGGTCGACGGCCCGGTCGAAGTTGAGCGGGCTCTGGCCCTGCCGCAGGGTGATGCCGCCGGTGACGGTCAGCTGGGTGTAGTCGAGGAAGGGCTTCTCGAAGCGTCCCAGGGTGAGGGTGGGTCCCCCGGACAGACCGACCGTGTTCTGGTTGGTGCCGTCACTGAAGTAGGCGACCACCCCGAGCAGGTTGGCGTTGAAGCGCAGGCCTGGAACGATCGGGACGGGTGAATTGGCCAGGGAGATCACCGGCGGGCTGGTGGTGGGCTTGCCGGTCCAGATCGGGTAGGAGAAGTTCATCGAACCGATCGCATTGGCGCGCCACACCTGCAGCAGATCGGTGCTGTTGGTCTGGACGGCCTGGAAGTTGCCCACCCCCATGCGCCAGTAGTAGCTGCGGGCCAGTTTCCCCCAGCTGGGCAGTCCGCCCTGCTGCTCCAGCGAGACGCCGTAGGCCGAGTAGACGTCCTGCTCGCCGAGGGAGCCGTTCCAGGTGCGGAAGCGGTAGGCCCCGAACAGGCGCATGGTGCTGAAGCCCAGCACCGGCACCTTCACCAGCCTGGAGAGGTCGCCGAAGCTGCGGGTGCCGTTGGCGAAGTTGTCGGGATTGAAGGTGGAGAGGGAGACGCGGGCATCGGCGTTGAAGCCCAGCACCGGCCCGGTGAGGCGGGCATCGAAGCCGAAGTAGTCGCCGGTCTTGGCCGGCTGTTCGACGATGTTGGTGGAACCCGGCGGCGATCCGGGCAGGGGGTAGGCGTCGGTGTTGCCGGTGTAGAGACGCTGGACCATCACCTGCGGCTGCAGGTTGAGGAGGCCCTTCTCACCGATCTTGATCGGGATGTTGTAGCCGAGGAAGAAGCCATCCCGGTCCTCCCGGTCGTTGCCGATCACGAGGGGATTGCTCACCTCGTCCTGCTTCTGGATGCGGCGCTGGCGGGTCACCCGGATCGGCAGACGGTCCTCCAGTCGCAGCGTGTTGCGGCGCGCCTTGACCAGGGTGTCGCCGTTGGGGAGCAGGGTGATGACGACCTTCTCCGAATCCATCCACGACTGGGCCGGCGTGAACGGGTCGTTGGTGAAGCCCACCCGATCCCCGGAGAGGGTGTTGGGGGTGAGCTTGAGGCGCCGGGCCTGGATGCGCCAGCGGCTCACGGTGCCCTTGATCAGCTCCTGGTTGCCCGCGGTGGTCTGGTCCTTGAGCTGCTCGGGGCGGGTGGTGCCGAAGTCGTTGGCCACTTCCGGCGTGGTGAACTCGCGCGGGAAGCCGAAGCGCCGTTCCGCCTTGAGGCTGCGCTCGAAGGTCACGTTCTCGACCCGCTGGGGGATCCGGGCGATGGCTTCGCGGCGCAGCCGTTCCTGGTGCCGGGCGTTGCGCCACACCCCACCTTTGTCCTCGGGGGGCTGGACGGTGGGCTTCGGTGCGGGCTGGCCGCTGGTGCCGGTCCAGCCCGGACCCATCGTCACCTGCTCGAGCTGCTGGGCCAGCCCATCGGGCTGCTCGCTGGCCAGGGGCGGGGCCTCCGGGCAGCCCTGGGCAGGGGGCACCGGCATCGGCTGGCTGGTGGGCTTGTCTTTGCCGAAGCGGTAGCGCAGGCCCACCAGGTAGGCGTTGCTGCCCTCACTGACGCCGCTGAAGGTGCCGTAGGCCCCGGAGCGGTGGTGGATGCGGCCGACGGCCGACCAGCGGGGGGTGACCAGCGCCTCCACCTCGAAGGCCAGGTAGTTGAGCAGGCGCGCCGAGTTCTGGCGGAAGGTCTGCTCGTAGTTGCTCTTGGCGCTGAGGACGCTGAGGCCCTCCACGAAGAAGAGGTTGAGCCAGGGGCGCACCCACAGGCGCAGACCGATGCCGCCGGTGACCTCCCCGAAGTTCTGGGCGGGGGTGTCGGAGAAGGGGATGAGCTGGTTGAAGCCGCCCCCCGGCTGGGCACTGGCCCGGTGGCCCAGCAGGTTGGCATCGAACTCCAGGGACAGGGGCCCGGCCTGGAGGAGGCGGCGCTGCAGGCCGATGCCGCCCAGGTATTCGGGCCGGAAGCGGCCGCTGAAGGTGAAGGTGTCGCCGAATTCACCGGCGTACATCTGGCCGGCCCAGGTGGTGACCGCCCAGGGGTAGGGCTGCCACTGGGGCACGGCCGGATAGGAGGGCGTGCAGCTGATCGGCTCCGGCGGCGGCAGGGGCTGGGAGGCCTCCTTGTCGAGGTCGAAGTCCTCTTTGGTGGTGTCGAGGTCGATCACGCCGTAGACGTCGTCGATCTCCCCCACCCCCTCCAGCAGGGCATAGCGGAGGCGGCTGCCCTGCAGATACTGCTGGCCGCGCTGAAAGCGCACGTTGCCCACCGCGTAGATGGTGCGGGTGCTGGACTCGAACTCCAGCCGGTCGGCCAGCAGCCGGCCACCGGCGAGCCGGGCCATGACGCTGCCGGTGGCCACGAAGCGCTGCAGCTGGCTGTCGTAGCCCTGCTGGTTGGCGGTCAGCTCCAGCTCCAGGGGCATGGGGTCGCCCGCCGAGGCGGGGTCCAGACCGATGGCCGGGGCTGCCGTGGCGGCGGGGTCGGCCGGGATGGGCTCCGAAGCAAGCGGGGGCGCAGGCTGGGGCGCTTGCTGGGGCGTGACCGCCAGGGGGCGACGCCGGGGGGCTGGGGGCTGAACGGTGGGCGACGGCTCCGCCGGGGGCTCGGCTCCGGCCTGGGGAGCGGCGGATGGCGCGGCCTGGGGCTCGTCGTCGAAGGGATTGGGGGTGGACGCGGTGCCGGGGGTGGCGGCCGGCGCCGGGGCGGGCTGCGCCTTGGGGACCTGCGCCTGGGCGACCTGAAGCCTGGACGGTGGTTCCGGCCGGGCCTGGACCGGTGCGGCCGTCAACGCCACCACACCGGAGATGCCCAGCCACAGGCCCACCCCAGGGGTCAGGCCTTCAGGGGCCTGGCGGCGTCCCGAGCGGGGGTGGAGCACCACAGGCAGCGGATGGGCAGCGAGAACGCGGCCGATCCTGCCATGGGAGTTCGGGGTCGACCCCCGCTGCGGTCCGGTTTCCGGACGGGTGGCGGGTGGGGCCGCCGCCGAAGGGGTCAGTCCTCCAGGTCCTTGCGGCTGGGGGAGCGGGTCGGATCGCTGGCCAGGAAGCCGAAGACGAAGATCCCGATGAAGAAGAAGACGACGGAGTAAACCGAGATCTTGAGAGCGAGCATGGTCTGTCCGGCGGGTGACAGGGAGTGACAGGCGCCGGTACGGGTCTCGATGACCCCTCGGCAGCCGCATCATCTTATGGGTGGTGGTTGGCCATCCAGGCTGTCCGATGCCGTTTGGCGGGGGCAACCGGCTCCGATTGAAACGTTTCGGTCACGTTCCCCATGCCCCGGCCCCTGGATCTCCAACCCCTCTGGCAGGCCGTCCAGCCCGGGGGCGGCAGCGGTTCGGCGCTGGAGGGGGCGTGGGGCCGCCGCCACCGCCCCGACTGGGCGGAGCGGGGTCTGATCATCTGGCCGCGGGGCGGCCAGTGGTGCCGTCTGCGCCTGCACTGCCCGTGCCCACAGGCCTGGGCCCCCCTGGCGGAGGGGGCCCGGGCGCGGCTGGCGCTGCGCTGGTGGGCCGACAGCGTTGAGCTCTGGGTGGATGGCGAGCGCATCCACAGCGGCGATCTGTTCGACACCGCCTGCCGCTGGCCCCTGCCCGAGCGCTGGTGGCGGGGGGAGGCCCTGGACCTGGAGCTGCGGTTGCGCAGCCCCGTGCACGACGACGGCGCCCTGATCAGCAGCCGCATCGAGCTGGAGCCCCTGGATCCGGCCGATCCCCTCGGCCTGCTGGCGGCCACCGCCGACGAGCTGCGGCAGCTGCGCCGCGAGTACCGGCACGACGGGGCGCCGGGGGAGGGGGTGCTGCAGGTGCTCGGTCACGCCCACCTCGATCTGGCCTGGCTGTGGCCGGTGGCCGACACCTGGCAAGCGGCGGAGCGCACCTTCGCCTCGGCCCTCGATCTGATGGAGCGCTTCGACACGCTCCACTTCGGCCACTCCACCCCGGCGCTTTACGCCTGGCTGGAGCGCCACCGGCCGGCCCTCTTCGCCCGGGTCCGCCGGGCCATGGAGGCGGGCCGCTTCGAGCCGCTCAATGGTCCGTGGGTGGAGAGCGACTGCGTGCTGCTCTCCACCACCTCGCTGCTGCGCCAGTTCCAGGAGGGCCAGGCCTACAGCCTTCGCAGCTTCCCGGAGTGGAGCCACCGGCTGGCCTGGCTGCCGGACAGCTTCGGCTTCGCCGCTGGCCTGCCGGCGATGGCGGCCGCCACCGGGGTGCGCTGGTTCTGCACCCACAAGCTGGCCTGGAACGCCACCAACCCCTTCCCCCACCGGCTGTTCCGCTGGCGCAGCCGCTGCGGCACCGAGGTGCTGGCCCTGATGACGGCGCCGATCGGCACCGACGGCGACCCGGTGGCGATGGAGCGCTACCGGCTGCAGTGGCAACAGGCCAGCGGCTGCGCCGATGCCCTCTGGCTGCCCGGGGTCGGCGACCACGGCGGCGGGCCGACGGCCGAGATGCTGGAGCAGCTGGCCCTCTGGCAGGGCCAGTCCGTGGCCGCCGGCCAGCGGCACGGCACCCTGCGGGCCTACCTGGAGCCGCTGGAGTCGCTGGCGGGGCAATTGCCGGTGTGGCGCGACGAGCTCTACCTGGAGCTGCACCGCGGCTGCCCCACCAGCCGCCCGGACCAGAAGCGCCACAACCGCACCCTGGAGCGGCTGCTGCGGGAGGCGGATCTGGCCGCGGCGCTCTTCGGCAGGCCAGCCCCGGCCGCCACGGACGACTGGCGCACCCTGCTGTTCCAGCAGTTCCACGACATCCTGCCGGGCACCGCCATCCCGGAGGTGTTCGAGCAGGCCGAGCCCCAGTGGCGGAGCGCCCGCCGCCGGGCCGCCCGCCGGCGCGACCGGGCCCTGCGGCGGGGGCTGGCGGCCGAGGCTGGGTCCTGGTGCGTCGTGCAGCTGCAGCCGCTGCCGGCCCAGCCCCGCACCCTGCGGCTGCCGGCCGGCGACTGGTGGCTGGCGGCGGCGGACGGCGAACGGAGGCTGGCGGGGCAGCCGGCCCCCGGCGGCGGCCAGTGGCTGCAGATCCCCGGCCTCGACGGGGTGGGGGTGCGGCGGCTGCGGCGGCAACCGGCGTCCGCCGGCGGTGGCGGCGATGCCGCGGCCTCGCCAGTGGCGGGGGCGGTGTGCCTGGAGCGGGTTGCCGGAGGCGGGCCGGACCACTGGCGGCTGGGCAATGGGCTGGTGTCGGCGCTGATCGGCCCGGCGGGGGTGGAGCAGCTCTTCGATGGGGCCGGCACCCCCCAGCTGGCCGGGCCGCTGGCCTGGTGCCGCTGGCGCGACCGGGGCGAGTTCTGGGATGCCTGGGACCTGGCCGCCGACTACCGCGAGCACTCGCTGGTCTGGAGCTGGCAGGGGGTGCCGCAGTGGCTGGAGACGGGACCGCTCTGCGCCCGGTTCGTCTGGCGCGGCCGCTGCGGCGAGAGCCCGGTGCGCCTCGATGGCCGCCTGCTGGCGGGCAGTCCCTGGCTGGAGCTGGTGCTGGGCACCCAGTGGCGACAGCGCCATGAGCTGCTGCGGCTGGAGATTCCCCTGGCCGATCCGGCCTGCCGCTGGGCGGCCGACACCGCCGGCGGGGTGATCGAGCGGCCGGCCACGGCCCGCACCGCCCGGGAGCGGGCCCGCTGGGAGGTGAGCGCCATCAGCTGGATGGCGGCGGTGGGCCCGGGCCGTGGCGATGGGCTGGCGGTGCTGCTGGATGGCCCCCAGGGGGTGTCGGCGACGGCGGAGCGCCTGGGGGTGTCGCTGCTGCGGGCGCCCACCTGGCCCGATCCCGGCGCCGACAACGGCTGGCAGCGGCAGCGGCTGGCCCTGCTGCCCTGCCCCGGCGGCTGGCGGGCGGCCGCGGCGCCCCAGCAGGCCACCCGGCTGCGGGAGCCGCTGTGGTGCCGGCCGATGGCACCGGCCGCCGGCGCGGGCGCCGAGGCTGGGGATCAGGCCGACACGCTGTTCCCGTCCCTTGGCGAGGACCTGCAACTGGTGGCTCTGCGGCCCCTGGCGGTGGAAGGCGGCGCGGAAGCCGAAGGAGCGGCGAAAGCCAGTGAGGCGGAATCGGGCACCGTGCTGCTCAGCGTCCAGAACCTGGGGCCCTGCCGGCGGCGCTTCTCAGCCGGTCCGGACTGGAGCGTGCTCGGGCGCTGCGATGCCCTGGGCCAGCCCCAGGCGGCCGGTGAGCCGGGCGATCCGCCCGGCGACGGGCCCGAGCCGCTGGTGCTGGGGCCGTGGCAGCTGCGCCACTGGCGGCTGCGGCGCCACGGGCCCCAGGGGAGCGGGGCGGCTCAGTCGTCGTGATCGTCGAAGGGGTCGGTGAGGCCCTTGGACGGCGGACCGAAGGCGGTGTAGACCCCGAAACCGGTGAGGGCCAGCAGCACGGCGAGCACCGCGAGGGCCACGGAGAGGGCGGGGGAGCTGCTGGCGGCGGGATCCATGGAGGGCACTCAGGCGGGGCAGGGGGCGCGGGCTGGCGAGGCTTCGGGCCTCGCGCTTCCGTCACAACTCTCGACAGCCCATCTCGGTGCGGCCGGCAAGACCCTTACAGTAAGCACCGCGATCCCGTGCCCGAGAGGTCCGAGCTGCCATGGCCCAACGCACCCGTCTGGGAAACCTGCTGCGCCCCCTGAATTCCGAGTACGGAAAGGTGGTGCCCGGCTGGGGTACCACCCCCGTGATGGGCGTGTTCATGCTGCTCTTCCTGGTGTTCCTGCTGGTGATCCTGCAGCTGTACAACAAGTCCCTGCTGCTCGAGGGCATCAACGTCAACTGGAACGGCGTCGGCTGATTCCTCTCGCCCCCTGTCCATGAACATCTTCGGCATCGGTCTGCCCGAGATGGCGGTGATCGCCGCCATCGGACTGCTGGTCTTCGGACCCAAGCGGCTGCCCGAGCTCGGCAAGACCCTGGGGCGCACCCTGCGCGGCTTCCAGTCGGCCTCGCAGGAGTTTGAGAAGGAGTTCCGCACGGCCGTGGGCACCGAGCAGCCGATCGACATCTCCGGCCCCCCCGCCGCCGTGCCGCCTGCGGCCGAACCCGCCGCGATCACTCCCGCTGCCGATCCGGCAACGCCGGCGGCGGTGGTCGAGGAGAGCGCCGCACCCTCCAACGGCCCCTCCAGCTGAGGCCGGCCACCCGTTGGATCTGCAACTGCTGGTGGGCCTGGGCAATCCCGGCCCCCGCTACGCCGACACCCGCCACAACGTCGGCTTCATGGTGCTGGAGCGGCTGGCCCGGGCCGGTGGCGCCAGTTTCCGCAACCAGGGCCGCCTGCACGGGCTGCTGGCCGAGACCGGCCAGGGGGACAGGCGGCTGCGGCTGCTGATGCCCCAGACCTTCATGAACGACAGCGGCCGCTCGATCCGCGCCGCCCTCGACTGGTTCCGGCTTGAGCCGGCCCAGATGCTCGTGCTGGTGGACGACATGGACCTGCCCCTGGGACGCCTGCGGGTGCGGGCCGCGGGCGGCGCCGGCGGCCACAACGGCCTGCGCAGCACGATCGCCCACCTGGGCAGCGAGTCCTTTGCGCGGCTGCGCATCGGCATCGGCGCCCCCGGTGAGACCCCGGAGGAGCGCCGGGCCCGCACGGTGTCCCACGTGCTGGGCAAGTTCTCCGCCGCCGACCGGCCCGTGCTGGAGACGGTGCTGGAGGAGGTGGAGGCGGGCATCGACCTGATCCGGCGGCTGGGGCTGGAGAAGGCGGCCAACCGTTTGAACAGTTTTCGCGCCGATCCGCCGCCATCCTGAGAGCATCGACAACGTCCCGTGAGCCGCCTTCCCGCCACCACCGCACAGCTGCGGGTGCTGCGCCAGAGCTTCAGCCCCTGCCTGCTGGAGGGGGAGATCAGCGCCGGCGGCTTCCAGTGGCGCTTCCGCTGGGCCTTCGACCGGGGGGAACTGCAGGTGGAGCCGTCCCTGGGGCGCGCCCTGATCCAGGACGCCCTGCTGCGCTTCCTGCTCAAGGCCGACTACCAGCTCGAACCCGGCGGCGACTACGTGTTCACGGTGCGGGCGTCGTTCTGAGCAGCTCCCGCCCCAGCCGCCGCTCCAGCAGCAGCTGGGCCACCACGTCGTCGTAGTCGCGGGGGGGCTGGCGCAGGCCCAGGGGCAGGAGCCGCCGCCAGCCCCGGGCGGGGAAAAGCTCCCAGAAGCGGCGCCGCGCCGCCAGGGTGGTGCCCCGCTCATCCACCAGCTCCACCGGCAGCAGGGGCTCCAGACGCCGCCGCCAGGGGCCGCTGCCGGTGCCGTCGCCGATCACCACGGCCGCCAGGGCCTGGTGGTGGTGCCACTGCTCCAGCAGCTCCCAGGCCGCCTCCGGGGGCAGCACCAGGGCTTCACGGATCTCGCGGCGGTCGGGGTCGGTGAGCACCAGCCCGCACTTGCTGCGGCCCGGATCGAGGCCCGCCAGGGGGCCGGGGCCCGCCACCGTCATGGACGCACCGCCACCGTCATGGCCGCCCCGGCCGGGTGGCTCCGGCGCCGTCCTTGCGGGGCCAGCGCAACTCCACGCTGATCGGGTCGGGGGTGTCGGCGTTCTGGGTGGCCACGGCCTCGAGGTTGGCGGTGACGCCGGCGGGACGGTCGCTGAGGTCGCGGGCCAGGGCGTTGATGCTGGCGGCATCGAACTGGAGGCCGTTGGCCAGGGTGCCCTGGCGCTGGACCTTGGCGAAGGCGGCGGCCAGCAGCAGGTTGAGGCGGCTGCGGACGGCTTCGGGGTCGCGCACGTCGGGCTCCAGCGAGGTGCGGGAGAGGACTTCCCCCTGCTCCACCACCTGGCGGTTGGGGCGCAGGTCGGGGAAGGCGAGGACCTGGGCCTCGCCCCGCAGCACGTTGGCGGCCGAGCGGATGCTGACCACCCAGGTGCCGGGGGTGGCGAGCAGGGATTCCAGCCGGGTGATGTCGCTGCGGGGCACCAGCAGGATCTGGCGGTTGGGGGGCTGGCCGGGCAGCAGCAGCTGGAACGCCGCCCGGTTCGACTCCTGCAGCAGGGCATCGATCACCTGCTTGGCCTGGTCGGGGCGCTGCAGCTGCACCTTGGCGGTGGCCAGGGGCTGGCCGCTGGCGATCACCACGTCGCCGCGGCGCAGGGCGATGACGTTGGTCTCCAGGTCCTTGAGTTCCTTGGCGCCGGCGGCGATGCGGCGGCGGACGCTGGCCAGTTCGGCCTCGGTGCGGCGGATCTCGGCGTCCCGGCCCTGCACCTCCCGGTTGAGCCGGGCCCGCTCGGCCTCCAGCCGGACGCGCTCGGCCTGCAGGGGCTGGAGCTCACGGCGCAGGGTGTCGACGCGGCGCTCGGCGGCCAGCAGCTGGTCGCGGGCGCGGCGCTGGCTGGCCAGGGCCTGGTCACGGCGGCGTTCGGCCGTGATCAGATCGAGGCGGCTGCGCTCCAGTTCGCCCCGGGTGCGCGTCAGTTCCCCCTCGTTGCGCTTCAGGGCGGCGCGGCTGTCCCGCAGGCGGTCCTGGATCTGGTCGAGCTCGAAGAGCCCCACCCGCAGGCGCTCGCTCACCAGCAGCATCAGCCCCAGCGACATGGCACTGATCAGGCTGCCGGTGAGCACCGTGATCACCACGGCGGTCTTGCGGGGCCGCAGGTTGAACAGGCTGAGGCGCGCCTTGCCCACGCGGCTGCCGAGCCGGTCGCCCAGGGTGGAGAGCACTCCGCCGAGCACCAGAAGGGCCAGGATCAGCAGCCAACCCGACACCTTCTGCGCCTCGGCTTTGCGGTGCACCAAGTATCCCTGCCGGTGGCCTCACGGCACCCCGCCAGGGCCGCCCGCTCAGCTGAACCGCTTGGCCAGGGCGATGGGGTCGAAGACGGTGATCTTCTTGCGGTCGATCTGGACCAGGCCGTCGTTGCGCAGGTCGCCCAGGAGGCGGGTGATGGTGACGCGGGTGGAGCCGATCGCCTCGGCGATGGCCTGGTGGGAAAGGCGCAGGTCGATGGTGATCCCCTCGGTGCCGGGCACGCCGAAGTCGCGGCAGAGCACGAGGAGGAAGCTCACCAGCCGGGAGGACATGTCCCGGTGGGTGAGGGTCTCGATCATGGTCTCGGTCTGGAGGATGCGGGAGGAGAGGCCCTGGAGCAGGAGGAGGCCGACGCTGGCGTCCTGCTCGATGGCGCGCCGCACCGAGGTGGCCGGGGCCGTGACCATCTCGACCCGGGTGAAGGCGATGGCGTGATAGAAGCGGTCGGACCGCTGGCCGGTGAGCAGGGAGAGCACCCCGAAGAGGCTGTTCTCGCGCAACAGGGCCACGGTGATCTCCTCGCCCGATTCGTAGACGCGCGATAGGCGCACGGCACCGCGCCGCAGCAGGTAGACCCGCTCGGCCGGGTCGCCGGGGAAGAAGATCGTCTTGCCGCGCTCGATCGTTTCGACGCTGCTGCCGGCCAGGCCGCGGATCACGTCCAGCAGGGTGGTGGCCAGGGCGCCGGGGGCGCCCATGGGGGTCACGGAGCCGGGGGATCCGCTGGAAGGGCTGCTGGGGTAGCGGCTGAAGCCACGCGTAGCGCCGACCATCAAGGCGTGGCGATTGGTGATGAACCTATGGATCGGTCTGGCCGATCCATGTAGCCAATGACACTCTTTAGCCGGTCGTGGTGCCTGGCGCCACAGCCAGGGCCTGGCGCTGGGCCTCCTGCAGGTCCCGCAGGCCCGGTTCGGCCAGATCCAGCAGGGCGTCGAGGCGGGAGCGGGAGAAGGGGGCGCCCTCGGCGGTGCCCTGGATCTCCAGCAGCCGGCCCTGCTCGTCCATCACCACGTTGAGGTCGACCTCGGCGCGGGAATCCTCGGAGTAGTCCAGATCGAGCAGGGCCACACCGTCCACCAGCCCCACCGACACGGCCGACACCTGCTGGCGCAGGGGCGAGGCGGCCAGCACGCCCTGGTGCTGCAGGCGCTCCAGGGCGGCGGCCAGGGCGATCCAGGCGCCGGTGATCGAGGCGGTGCGGGTGCCCGCGTCGGCCTGGAGCACGTCGCAGTCGACCAGCAGGGTGCGCTCGCCGAGGGCTTCCAGGTCGAGGGCGGCCCGCAGGCTGCGGCCGATGAGGCGCTGGATCTCCTGGGTGCGGCCGGAGAGCTTCATCAGCTCGCGGCCCTGGCGGCTGGGGGTGGAGGCCGGCAGGAGGCGGTATTCGGCGCTGAGCCAGCCGCTGCCGGAGCCCTTGCGCCAGCGGGGCACCTCGGGATCGAGGCAAACGCTGCAGAGCACGCGGGTGCGGCCGGCGGCGAAGAGCACCGAGCTGAGGGCGAAGCCCATCGGGTCCCAGTCGACGGCCACCGGGCGCAGGGCGTCGGCGGTGCGGCCGTCGTTGCGGGGGGCGTCGGCGGGAGTGGTCACGCGGCCTTTGGCGGAGCCGGGCCAGCGTAGGCGGCGCCGGTGGTACGTCTGTTCCCAGCCACTACCGATGGTGTGCCGGGCTGGCGAGGGCCGCTACATTCGGGTGGTGAGCGGCTGGGCGACCCGTCCGGACCTTTCACACCAACGCTTCCGTGGGGTGTCCATGACCGCCAGCCTCATCGACCCCGGCCACCCCCGGCGCAGCGCGGCCCCGGCCCGGCCTGAGCCGCTGGCCCTGGTGCCGCCGCTGCGGCTGGTGAGCCAGCCGGAGGGGCTGCTGCAGATCCACACGGCGCCATTCCGGGGCAGCTTCGCGGCGGTGTTCAGCCAGGCCCTGCGCAGCGCCGGGCTGGGCAGCCGGGTGCTGGTGAGCCAGTTCCTCAAGGGGGGCGTGGAGCAGGGGCCGGCGGGCAGCCTGACGCTGTGCGGCCGGCTGGAGTGGCTGCGGCCGGGCACGCCCCACTGCCTCGATGGGCCGCCGGGCTCCCAGGGCCCCGAGGGGGCCACGGCCGAGGAGGCGCTCGAAGCGGTGGCGGAGGTGTGGGAGGTGAGCCGCGTGCGGCTGCTCCAGGGGGATCTGGATCTGCTGGTGCTCGATGAGCTGGGACTGGCGATCGCCCTGGGTTATCTGAGCGCGGAAGCGGTGATCGAGGCGCTTGAACAGCGGCCAGCCCATCTGGATGTCATCCTGACGGGCCCCTCGATGCCGGCCAGCCTGATGGCGATGGCCGATCAGGTCACCCAGTTGCGCCGCGGCGGCTGACGCCATGCTCAAGAACGACCACTGGATCAACGAACAGGCCGCCGCCGGGATGCTGGAGCCGTTCCAGCCGACGCTGGTGCGCCACCTGGATCCGGAGGGCCGGACCGGCCCGGTGCTGAGCTTCGGGTGCTCGTCGTATGGGTACGACCTGCGGCTGTCGCCGAAGGAGTTCCTGATCTTCCGCCACGTGCCCGGCACGGTGATGAACCCGAAGCGGTTCAACCCGGCGAACCTGGAGCCGGCGCCGATGCACAGCGACGAGGACGGCGACTACTTCATCCTGCCGGCCCATTCCTACGGGCTGGGGGTGGCGCTGGAAAAGATGAAGGTGCCGTCGAACATCACGGTGATCTGCCTGGGCAAGAGCACCTACGCGCGGCTGGGCATCATTGTGAACACCACCCCCGCCGAAGCCGGCTGGGAGGGCCACCTCACCCTGGAGTTCAGCAATTCCTCCGGCGCCGACTGCCGCATCTACGCCGGCGAAGGCATCTGCCAGCTGCTGTTCTTCGAGGGCGACCCCTGCGCCACCACCTACAACGACCGCCAGGGCAAGTACCAGCACCAGCCCGAGCGGGTGACGCTGGCGAAGGTTTGAGGAGGGATTGGAGGATGGATCGGAGAAGGCAGGGAAGGGGCTTCTGTAGCGAAATGGACAGTTGGTTATCGGGTCCGTCTAAATCTCTTGATTTGGTCGGGGCTCATTGGTTAATCGGTTGTGGTGGCGGTGTTTTGGCGGGATGGCCTGCTCAACATCACCTTCTTATGGAGCTGCGGGCCTGGGATGAGGGTGGTTATCGGAACCGCCCAATAAAGAGTTAGCCGGAAGTTGCCCAACAGTTTGGACCAATGAAGAACTATCGAGCGGCAGCCAAGCAATCCCTTGAGAGAGCAATCCAGGAAATGGAGTCTGCTGACACCAATAGGCTCCGCTATGCGGCCTTGGAACTAAGAATGGCTATAGAGGCACTCGTCTATGAACGAGCCAAGAACTATGCAAAGGATGCGACTTTGAAGCAGCTGTCAAAATGGCAGCCCAAGAAACTAATGAGACTGCTTCTTGAGATAGATCCGTACGCGGACAAAGACGCCATCATTAGTGTTGGAATGCCGGATCAGGAAGGACAGCCTCCATCAATCATGCATTGCCTCGGGAAAGAACGAGTCTTGAAGCTAGAAGAAGTGGAAGCCTATTATGACAGACTAGGCTCGTACTTGCATACTCCAACCAAGGCTCAAACCGATGCGGGCGAGCTCGCAAGCGCGGAGAAGATCTTGGCAAAGTGCAGAGAGTTGGCAGCGATTCTCCAAGAGGTTTTTGAATCACAGATTATCAATTCGGACTTCAAGCCAGTCTCTGAGAACAAATGCGTGAGGTGTGGTGCCAAGGTCTATGGGAGGCTTCCTCCTTCTAGGGAGGAGGCTATCGCAACGTGCTTGGAATGTGAAGCACAGTACCGGCTAAAGTCATTGCCTGACGAGCGGGTCGAGTGGCAGCCGATAACACAGCAATTGGAGTGCTCAAATAAGTCATGCCTCGAAAAATTCTGGATCTTTCGGCAGGATATAAAGCCGGGCATAGGGTGGATCTGCAAGAAGTGCGGTCAGCGATCTCTTATTGTGCTTGGCATCTTGCCTGCTCCAGAGGATGGATGAAACTGACCCATCAGTCCTTAAACCGTCAGAGCCACTCGGCTAACATCCAGATTCAGAAGGCGGGTGCAAGAGTTACTTCCAAGGATTCCAAGGCCCTTCCCGCTTCTGATTTGGGGCGTTAGAAGTACAGGAAAGCAGGCTTGGCGCAAGCCACCTACACTGACGTGGCATCCTCCTCGTAATGGCGAAGAAGGCTCAGGCTGAGTTCATTCGATGGTTCGGACCCCTCCTAGATGCGCTTAGGGATCTAGGGGATTCTGGGCGGCCGAGAGAGGTTTCTGCGCGCATAGCGAAAAATCTAGGCTTACCAGATGAACTATTAGATCAGACTCTTAAGTCGGGTGGGAGCAAGTTCCATAACCAAGTCGCTTGGGCAAGACAGTATCTTGTCTGGGAAGGTCTGCTGGATTCGTCTAAGCATGGAACTTGGACGCTGACGGAGAAGGGCCGCAACGCTCATCTTGGTGACAAGGAAGCACGCGATATCTTTCTGAAGTGGGTTTCCATTCACGCCGAGAACCGGAAGCAGAAACGAGAAGCACCAGAAGCCGAAGAGGAGCTGTTGCCTCCACAAGACTCAACGGAAGATCCAGATGAAGGCGAAAAGCTTGATTTGCTTAGTACCCTGAGATCAATAAGCCCTACAGGCTTTGAGAAGGTCTGCAGAGAGCTTCTCAGAGAATCAGGTTTTGAGAACGTTGAAGTGACGGGTGGCTCTGCGGATGGTGGAATTGATGGTTATGGAACTCTTGAGATCAACCCATTTGTGAGCTTCAGGGTACTCTTCCAATGCAAACGCTATGCCAAAGGCAACTTGGTCTCTCGCGCTCAAGTTGGCGACTTCCGGAATACAATGATAGGCAGAGCCGAAAAGGGAATCATCATCACTACATCAGGGTTTAGCAATGCTGCTATCCAGGAAGCGAGTAGGGAAGGAGCACCTCAAGTCGAGCTTGTTGACGGGGATAAGCTGGTTGAAATGTTCCAGCGGGTTGAGCTTGGTGTGTTCAAGCGAACTGTGTACGACGTTGACCCTGCTTACTTTGAGAAGTTCAAGGAGTGACTTCTAACATCGCCATTCACCTGAGCCGCCGCCGAATGGCTTTCTACTTCTCCGAGCACTCCTGGCGGCCAGGTGATGGCGAGCGTTAGCCGGACAAAACAAGCATGAACTCAAGATGATGATGCCGGAAGCGGAAGTGAGTATCAGACTCGCGTTCTGGCTACTCGATAACCAGTTGGTTACGGGAACGGTTGAGGTGGCACTTGACGGCGCCCAGGTGCGTGTAGGTGACACAGTACATTTTGAGATTCATGGCTTTATGGCTAGTCACGGTTGGTACAAGGCCAGTGTCGGTTCGGCATGGCAATGCGATTGGTCAAGCTCAGCTGAGGCAGGAACGATTCGAATTCACTCGAGTCCTGGCCGAGGTGATGTTGTGGCGAGGCTCAAGTCGGGGATGACTCTGAGAGTTGAATCCAAGAAGGGTCCACTTACCAGCAGCAGGAGCTCACCTGAATATCCACTTCTACGTGAGGCCCTTGGTCAGCTCCTAACCGTGGCCGAAGCCACCGATGACGACTTGCTTGGTGTTGCAGTTCCGCATACGAAGAAGTTCCAGTCGTTGGCTGAGCGCTGGCGAATAGCCCCTTTGATCAGTCGCCTAGGAATTCTCATTCTGACAGTAGACCAAAGTGGCAGAGTCCATGGCTTGCCTACAGCGGGCCAACATTGGAATCTAGCGGCGGGGTTTCCATTCGCCTGTCGTAGGAATTGAGCAACTACCCTCCACTGATCTTGAACTTTCGAATGTTGTGCCCTTCTTGATAGATCCCGGCATGGAAGAGCTTCGTCTGCGTAGCCAAGCAGCTTTAGGTGAAAGATGCGAAAAGCATGGTAGAACGAAAGCCTCTCTTTCTGGGTAGGCAGACTGGCATCCAGTCTGCCTCTATAGCAATTGCTTCTTGCCTGCCAGTCAATGGCTGTCTAAGCTGATAGATAAGTTGCTTTGCTCGCCGATCCTAGCTTGCTTGTCAAATGCAATTTGTTATTGGCTTAATAACTGGAATCTGCTTGATTCTTGCGATAGGGACAGTTTTGAATGGAAGCGGGAGAAAGGGGCCCAGGACGAGCCCTTCTCAGAGAAAGCGAATGCCGACAAATCTTGAAGTGGATAATGAAGTAAGAGAAAAGCTGATATCCATGCTGGGTGGTGATGAAGACAAGGCAGTTAAACTTGCTGCAAGAATGCGCTTCGGCAAAGTGGGTAGATATTCTGAGAATTACTATTGGCGCCTGGCAATTAGAGAATTGGAAATGGAGGAGGATAAGGGGTGAGCTCTGTTTATTGAACTCGATTCAAAAGTGTGAGGCTTTCTCGCGGGTCGCATGCACGCGTAGTTTGTCTAGTTGATGGTCAAGTTCAGTGAGACGTCAGGCTAAGGCCTTTTCTGCCAGGAAAGTTGAAGCCCCCCTATCCCGTCCATTTAAACTACAAGGGGGCTTGAACCCTACTTGCGAGAGGTAGGTCTGCAAGTGCCGCCTGTGGGGGTGCGACACCTCCGAAGAAGCCTCACGAGTAGACACACCGCCGGCTAGTCTAGTTAGATGGACATACCTTCTGGCCTGCCACTCAGGGGCAGCACTAGGAGACGGTAGGAGTCAAGTCCGGTAGCATGGAAACCCAAGGAGCCACCACATGACCTACAATTCCGATTCAAAAGATGCGCGAGTCAAGTCAGATGCGGCTAACAGTCGATAATGGCTGCCGCACTGTAGTTTTTGATTTTCTGGCTCCATGGCCCCCCAATGCCAACAATGCAATAGCAAGTCGGTAGTATACGACCGAAGTCTTGGTGGCCGGGCTGTCTGTGCAGTCTGTGGCGCCCCAATGCGTGATACAAGATGGAATCCCATTAGACTTCAAACTCATTATAAAGTAGTAAGTGACGTAAGAAGGCAGCCGACTAGACGGCCAAATTCTTACGCATCAGTAACTCCGAGAGGAAGAAAGCAGCAGCTCTCCGTTAAGACTGCGATTGCATGGCTGCTTCCACTATGCCTTGTAGGATGCTACCTCTTTCTCATGGGAAATCCGAGGGCTGTATCCCATTGGCTCGCTCAATACAGCCCATCCATCAGAAATGCTTGGTGGATCAAGACGCCTGCTGATGTAGAGCTTCTCATTGATCAAGCAACAAAGTTCGACAGGGAAGCAGTTGATCTATCAGTTCACCGCACAATTCGTGAGTTGATTCCACGGTTACAGGATAATGGAGTACGTCTTCTGATCACCGACAAGGTGATGGAGCACGCCGCTGGTGAATGGGATCCTGGATCGGCGGAAATCAGAATCCGGCCCTCCACTGTATCGATGGGTAGCAGAGTGCTGGCTGAAGCTCTGGCTCATGAAGCAGCGCATGTGGCTCAGTCTTGTAGGGCTGGTGGTCTTGGGAGGAATAGCGAGCCGATGGGAATCCAGGTCAACGCGGCAGAGGTGTTCAAGCATCAACTTGGCTCACCCTTGTACAAGGGTGAGTCGTCCAGTAAGGCGATTGAGTTGGAGGCTTATTCGGTAGGGGCAAATCCTCCTTGGGCTATTCAGTTATTGGATCACTTCTGCAAAGGCTGAACACCATGCCCAGATATCTCCTATATCTAGTCTCAGCGGCCTGATGTTGACTCAGGGCCTTCGCTCAATAGGTCTGCTTCGTCTGAACTTGAGCGCTGGAGGGTCTGCTAGGCTGCTCAACCCTTCAGGCGTTCCTAGCGTAAGCAGGCTTAGCTTCCGAATTGACCTATCAGCATGACATCCGAAGACCGCAATCGACGCATGAAGTGGGGTCAGAATGTTCCCCGTTGGTGGATATCTGATTTCAACATGACTCATCGAGGTGAGTCCAGGGAGAATGTTTCAATCACATCCAAGGCCAACAAGCCCAGTGGAGCCAGAGGTGATGATCTCGTCAAGGACGCAAATGTCCAACTCTTTCGGCAGCGACTTTTAAATCTTCAGAAGACCTGGTCTAACTCTCAGAGACAGCCATCAACGTCGCTGAAGCCAAAAGGGCCAAGCTCTGAGGATTATGTGCAATATCGGCTGAAGCGGAATGCGAGACGTAGAATGCTTGAAGAGCAGACCAGCCGACTCAACCGGGACATACGGAGGGTTCAAGCAGGATTCGCGATAGTGATTTGCTTGATTGGCCTTTTGTTTGGCGGACCTCTAGGTTTTCTCGTGGGCGGGGGATTCGGCCTGCTAATCATTTCGCTTCGAATAAGGCTATAGGATGCCTTGACGCATCAACCTTCTTGATGTTCAGAACACTGCAAGGCTCCCAGTGGCTGGATCTTATTGGCGGTCCTGTGATTCAGGCTGTATACAATGATGTAAATGCTTCTTGGCCGAGTATGAGGCATTCCCATGGATAAGCTTGCTGTTCGGCCTTTTTCCTGACCTCTGAGCGATTCAAGGTGACTCTCTGCCTATTGCAAAGAGGCGTGGCTGGGACTTTCTGCATTGACCGTCTACTCCTCAGCGTCAAGATAAAGCGGGTGGGAATCGGATTTTCGTCAATGTCGGTGAGTGCAGCTCGCCGTTGATCTTCAACCATGTGACCAGGTCCCAAGTCCCCGCCGCCCCCCACTCCTTCAATGCCCCCGGCCCCACCACCGTCGGCATCGACGTCGGCGGGCCCCGCAAGGGCTTCCATGCCGTCGCCCTCACCGGCGGCGCCTACGCCGCCCAGTTGGCCACCAGCGATGCCGAGGCCTTCGCCCAATGGTGCCGGTCCGAGGTACAGGCGAGTGTGATCGCCATTGATGCCCCCTGCCGCTGGAGCCGCAATGGCCGCGCCCGACCCTGCGAACGGGAGCTGAGGCAGCAGGGGATCATCTGCTTCGCCTCGCCCACCCGCCAGGCCGCCGTCGCCCACCCCACCGGCTACTACGACTGGATGCTGCAGGGGGAGGCGCTGTATCAGGCCCTGGAGGCGTCCCATCCCCTGATCGCTCACCTGCCCATGGACGGGCCGGGCTGCTTCGAAACCTTCCCCCACGCCATCACCTGGCACCTTCGCGGCGGCCAGGCCCAGGCCTCCCGGAAGCGCACGCAGCGCCGCGAGTTGCTGCAGCACGCGGGCATCGACCTGGCACCCCTCACCAACATCGACTGGATCGATGCCGCCCTCTGTGCCCTCACCGCCCACCACGCCTCCAGCGGTAGCGCCTGCGTGCACTACGGCGAACCGGAGACCGGCTGGATCGTCGTGCCCAGTGCCAGGAGTTGATCAGGCAGGCTGACCGTGGCCACGGCTTTGGCCCACGTGAGGTGATGGCGATCTGGAGTGGGGCCAGGACGTGGCTCCGTTGTTCCTGCATCAGAGGCTCCGCTTTTCCTGCATTGGCCGCTGGGGCCTTGAATAGGCAGCAGGCCAAAGAACCGCCCATTCCAGGAGCCAGACCCTTGCCCTATGTGAACGTTCAGATCACCAAAGGTGCATCGCGGCAGCAGAAGGCCGAGATCGTCAGGGACATCACGGACTCACTCGTTCGTGTGCTCGGCAAGAAGCCCGAGCACACCCATGTCGTCATCCAGGAGATCGACGACGAGAACTGGGGATTCTCCGGGATGCTCACGGACGACTGGAAGGCGGCGCAGGCGGGAACATCCAGCCATGGGCGATAGGCCTGCCACCGATTGGGAGGCCAGGTTCCAGGCCAGCCGGGAGCCCCAGGTGAAGGTGCTGGAGAAATCGTTCGCGGGCATCCCGGCCGGTGCCCGGATGCTGGTCGTCACCCCTCGGATCGTCGATGCGGAGGTGTGCGAGATCGCGCCTGGGGCCGTGATGGCGGCGGCGACCCTGCGCCAGAGGCTGGCCGCGCGGCATGGGGCCGAGTACGCCTGTCCGGTCACGACCGGGATCGCCCTGCGGGTCGTGGCCGAGCGCTCCTACCTCCGCCTGCAGGCCGGTGTGGAGCCGGTCACGCCGTTCTGGCGCGCGCTTGACCCCGACAGCGACCTGGCGGGCAAGCTGGCCTGTGGCCGGGAGTTCCTGCGGCGGATGAGAGCGGCAGAGGCGGCGCCCCTGCGCACCGGTCGATGAAACCCAGGGCCTTCGAAGGTGGCTGCCTCTGTGGCGAGGGGCAAGAACGCGCCCATTCCCTACCCTGAGCCCATGGCAGATGCAGCTATCCGCTGGCGCCAGCGGTTTGACAACTTTGAACGGGCCTTGCAGGTGCTGGCACGCGGTGTTGCGCTGGCGCAGCAGCGCCCGCTGAGCGAGCTGGAACAGCAGGGGCTGATTCAGGGATTCGAGTTCACCCATGAACTCGCCTGGAACCTGCTCAAGGACTATCTGCAATATCAGGGAATCGAAGGCATCATTGGATCACGCGATGCCACTCGCCTGGCCTTCCAAAGTGGTCTGATCGAAGATGGGGAGGGCTGGATGGCGATGATCAAGGCCCGCAACCAGTCATCGCATACCTACAACCTTGAGCAGGCCAAGGCGATCGCCCACGACGTGATCGATCGCTTCGCTCCGCTGTTCGGCGCCCTGCGTGTGCGCTTCGAGGCTCTCAGCCATCCCCGGCCATGATCAGCAGTGCCCCGATGCCCTCAGCCCAGGCGATCGGCTTGCCGGAGTCGGCCATGGCGGCCATTCAGATGGTGCTCGCCACCTATCCCGAGGTGGAGGACGCGATCCTCTACGGCTCCAGAGCCCTTGGCCGCCACCGCCCCGCCTCCGATATCGATCTCACCCTGACGGGTCATGCCATCAGCAACGCCACCCTGGCCCGCATTGACGCCGATCTCGATGATCTGCTCCTGCCCTGGCTGATCGATCTCTCCGCACTCGCCGCCATCAGCCATCCCGCCCTTCTGGACCACATCCAACGGGCCGGCGTGCTGCTGTACCGACGCTCGGATCCTCCTCGCTGACGCCTTCCGCATGGAACCAGATATCGCCACGCTCTCCAGATTCCATCGCATCGATCCATCCGAGCGACGCATCCTGATGCTGGAGCAGGCGGCCTTGGTCTGTGTCCGTGTTCACCTCTCTGGCGTGTTCAACGGTTCCTCTTTTCAGGAGGATCTTCAGTTCTCCCGCCTGTGGCAACGCCATGCCAGTGGCGCCTGGCTAGTCATCGCCGGCCAGGCCACCCGCGTGCAGGCTCCGGCCCCACCGTCCTCCTGATCGTTTCCCCCATCGGCCCTGTGCAACCCGCATCCGTCCGCCAAGCCACCTCCGCCGACCTCGAAACCCTCGTTCCGCTGTTCGACGGCTACCGGCAGTTCTACGGCCAGCCCTGCGAACGGGATCGGGTCCGCGAGTTTCTGAACGAACGGCTCACGCAGGGCGATTCGGTGCTCTTCATCGCCGAAGCCGCTGGCCGGGCGGTGGGCTTCACCCAGCTCTATCCGTCCTTCTCCTCGGTGTCGATGGCGCGGATCTTCATCCTCAACGACCTGTTCGTGGTGCCTGAGGCCAGGCGCTCAGGGGTGGCCCGCCTCCTCCTTGATGCCGCCGTACGCCACGGCCGCGAGGCCGGCGCCATCCGTCTCTCCCTTTCCACCGCCCTCACCAACACCGCCGCCCAGGCCCTCTATGCCTCGGCCGGTTGGGAGCGTGATGCGGTGTTCTGCGTTTACCACCGCGCCCTTTCCTGATCCGCGCCGCAGCAGTTCGCCGGGGAACTGCCGTGGTAGGTGTGCAGTGCAGCCCTGAGGGGACTTCCGCATGACATCAGGCAACACCATCCTCGCCACGGCCGCCGCGGCTGCCGCGATCGGCCTCTCCTTGCCGCTCGCCGCCCATGCGATCGATCCGGCCTATGCCAAGAAGCTTGAGAAGTCCGGCTGCACCCAGGTCACCGAACTGCAGGGCTGCGACATCAACAAGACCAAAGAGCAGAACGCCAAGGCCGGGTTCGGTACGGCGGGCACAGCCTTGTCCCCCTATGCCGGCCAGTGGGTCGCCAGGAATGGGGACGGCCGCACCGTCTCCTCCATCCGGATCGACGCCAAGAACAAGGTGCTGGTGAACGGCAAGCCCGTGGCCAGCAAGCTCTCCGATGGCGCCCTGGTGTTCAAGTCCGGCTTCATCACCTACACGATCCAGGGCGACCCGCGGATCACCAACGAGAGCAGCTGGTTCGATGCCGACGCCAAGACCACCGGCCCGATCCGTCGTCAGTGATCCGCCTTCCGGGGACGGGACCTTAGAGGCCCTGTTCCCGGAAGAAGCGCTGCATGGCGTCCTCGGCCTGGGTCACCTGGGCCGGGGTGCAGGCGGAGGTCTTGCTGAACTGTTTCCCGGCCTTGTTGAAGTTGACCCGGCAGGCGCCCTCGAACTTCACCTGGCGGATGCCCAGCAGCAGCTGCACGATTTCCGGCGGCTTCGCCGCGGGCGGGTTGGGTGTGGTGCTGCTGGCTTCCTTGCCGTAGGGGGCGGGATCCCAGAAGACGAAGATCGACTGTTTCTCCAGCCGGTACACCTGGCCGCGGTTGGCCTCCAGGATCTCCCGCCTTGCCGGTTCACCGCGCCCATCGAAGTAGGCGTTGGGGGTGCTCTCGTTGGGCTTGAGCTCGATCCTCTGGCCGCCCTTGAGCTCGATGCTGACGAATCCCTGCCGCTGCGAGAAGGTGCACAGCCCGGAGGAGGTGGCCTTGTCGTCTCCGGCGGGGAAGACATCGCAGCGGGCCTGCACGGTGTCGGCCAGCGCCGGCGCCGCCACCACCACGGACGCCAGGCCCAGCAGGGAGGCGGCAAGGATCGGAAGTCGGCGCATCGGCAGGGTGGTTACTGCCCTGAACGTACTCATCGCGGCGGTCGGCGTCCGTGCAGGCCGGGTCGGGGTGACAGGGCCCCCTGGTCTCGCTAGCTGTGCCCTGGAAGGTGCCGTGCCTTGATCAAGACCATCGCCACGGAGGGCGCATCGGCGGGCGCCAACGGCCCGCGCGTCCGTCCGACCATCCGTCTGGGCATCGCGCTCTGGCTCGCCTACAGCGCCCTGGCCGGAGTCCTGCAATTCCGCACCGGCATCCCCTACACGGACTGGTTCAAGTCGGCCGGCAACGCCGTCGCCACGGCGGTCGTTCCCCTCACCGTCGGCGGCCTGGCGCTGCTGGCCTTCACTCTCTGGTGCCGCCGGACCTGCTGCTGGCCATCCTCGCGGCCGGCGTCGGCGTGGGCTTCGCCGAGGAGCTGCTGTTCCGCGGCCTGTTCCTGCGCTGCCTGCGCCAGGGAGGCCGCTCGGAAGCCACCGCCGCGATCTGGACGGGCATCTGCTTCGGGCTGTTCCACCTCCCCAACATGGCCATGGGGATGGGCTGGATCGGGGCGATCCAGGTGGTGCTGGCGGCCCTGAGCGGCATCCTTCTGTACGTCTTCCGCCGCTACACGGGCCTCATCTGGCCGGCGATGGTGGCCCATGGCCTCTGGGACATCTCGACCTTCCTGGCCGGTGGCTTTGCCTACCCGTGGCTTTCGATGGCCTCCGTGGTGGCCCAGGGGGTGTTCGTGGTGCTTGGCCTGCTCGTCTACGTGGGCCTCTGCCGCAGCGACCGGGGCACGGTGGTGCTGCCTGGCCCCCCTCACACCACCGCCAGCGCCGTGAGTGAACCGCTGTAGCCGGTGATCTCGACGAGGGCGTCGCTGGCTGCCTGGAAGCCGGCGGTCCCGTCATTGAGGGCCAGGAAGGTGCGGCTGCCGCCCGCAGCGGCCAGGGTGAAGGTGGCGCCGCCGTTGGCGGCGAAGCTGGCGGGGGTGAGCACGGCGGCCAGAGCGGTGGGGGTGAGGTCGGCCACCGCCCCCAGTTCGCGCAGGGCGGCGGCCGACACCGCCTGGGGGCCATCGATGCGGTCGCTGCCGATCACCAGATCGGTGATCTGGTCGGGGGCGCCCAGCAGGGAATCGCGCAGGCTGGCGAGGCGGAACGTGTCGGCGCCCCCCAGGCCGGTGAGCGCATCGGCGCCGGGGCCGCCGCTGAGGGCATTGGCGGCGGCGTTGCCCGTGAGGAAGCGGGGGTTGGCGGCGCTGAAGGCCAGCCGGCCGCCGCCGCCGAACAGGGCCGCCGCCGTGAGGGCGCCGCTGTGGCCCAGGGCCCGGCCCTGGCTGGCGTTGAAGCCCACGCTCACGCTGCGACCGGGCTGGATCGCGCTGGCCCAGGCGTCGCCGCTGACGGTGTGGCGGAACAGGCCGCCCGCCAGCGCCGTGCTGCTGATCCGCACCCCCCAGGGCGTGCCGCTGGGACGGTGCGGGCTCTCGAAGCTGAAGTTCCAGCCGTTCAGCGGCGCCGCGCCGACGTTGCTGATAGTGAGCTGCACCGTCATGCCGCCGGTCCAGATCGAGCCGCCCACCACCACCGCCAGATCCGGGTTGGAGGTGAGCGGGATGCCGTTGAGGGTGGCCGGCAGGGGGGCGCCTGGGGTGGGAATGGGCGTGGGAATCGGTGGTGGCGGTGTGGGAGTGGGGGTCGGCGTCGGTGTCGGGGTGGGCGTTGGAGTTGGCGTGGGTGTTGGCGTCGGCGTCGGGGTCACCGGGATGCCGCCGCCGCCCGGCCGCACCGTGATCCCGGGCAGGGCGTCGAGCTGGACGTCGGTGAGCGGCACGCCGCCGCGGCGTTCGACGCTGCGGGCGAAGGCGCCGGTGAGGGCGGCGTTGTAGTCGAGGGCCACCTCGTTGGCGACGTAGTCGTCGCGGCGGTCCTGGTAGGCGAAGTCGTTGGCGCTGGTGGAGCCGCCCACCAGGGCGCCGTAGAGGGTGTGGGTGTTGGGTTGGCCGTTGCGGAACCCGTCCCAGCCCACGCCCGAGGCCGCCCGGTGGTGGGGCTGCCGGGGCGCATTGGCCCCGAAGCCCACCAGGTAGCTCGACTGGCGCGGATTGGCCCCGAGGATGTAGTCCACCGTTCCCTGCGAAAGACGGCCGTAGGCGCCGCCGGGATCGCGCACGTTGTCGGCGTAGACATCGGCCAGGAAGGCCGTGTTGGCGGCGTAGCGCAGCGAACCCCACTGGCTGATGTGGCGCAGGCCGCCGGCGCTGATCGTCACGCCGTTGCCGCCGCTCACCCAGTTGTTCAGCCAGCCCTCCACGTCCTGCTGGATGCGGGCCGAGCCCGTGTCCTCCGCCAGGATCACCGCCGTGGCGTAGGAGGCGTCGTCCCAGTTGCCCGTCCAGCCGCGCGAGAGGCCGCCGATGCTGCCGGTGTAGATCGACAGGGCCTTGTCGCGGTAGGCCGTGCCGTTGCCCCCCGCCGCGCCCACCGCCCGCGACAGCCAGGCGGCGCCGTAGGCCAGCTCGTCGTTGTAGCCGCTCCAGGAGTTGTAGTAGGAGCGCACCTCGGGGATCGCATCGGCGTAGCTGCCCCGGTAGCGGTCGGCGAAGTCGTAGAGCGAGACGGCGCGGTTGAGCAGCACGTCGGCGTAGGCGGCATCGCCGTTCTGCCGGAACAGCACCGACGCCGAGGCCAGTGCCGCCGCCGAGCCCGCCGCCACATCGGAGCCGGGTTTGCTCGGCGTCACCGCCATCGCCGGCCGGGCGATCGTCTGGCTTTCGGGCGCGCTCCACAGGGCGTGGTCGGCCCCCGCATCGCCCACCTGGGCCACGAAGTAGAGCGTGGTGCCGGCGGCGTCGACGCCGTGGGCCTTGAGCAGGTAGTCCGTGCCCCAGCGAACCGCATCCAGCAGCTCATCGGTCTGCCCGGTGACGGCATAGCCATCGGAGAACTCGATGCCGCCCCAGGCGAGGGTGGCGAGGGTGGAGGCCAGCGGCAGCCCGAACTTCACGTGATCGCCGGCATCGTGGTAGCCGCCGCTGAGGTTGAGCGTCAGGCCGCTCTGCAGGTTGGCCGCCGTGCGCCCGCCGAAGTACACCCCGTCGGCCCCGTCCCGCAGACCGGAATCGCCGCGCCAGTCGATCCGCTTGCGGGCCTCATCGAGGTCGCCGGAGCGCTGGGCCTCATAGAAGAGGAAGCTTTTCTGCAGGGCCTCGGCGACATTGAGCCCCACCCCGGTCAGCGGATCGACGGACGCCATCGCTCAGAACAGATCACCCCCAACGGTTTACGGCGAGGCCCCCGGCCGGGGCGACCCCCTTCGGAGGGTGGTTGGCGGCGCGCCGGAGGGTGATTGGCCGCAGGGGCACGGGGGCGCGGGCGGCTCAGCGAAGTCGGATCAGGCCCTGCCGCAGCGCCATCACCAGCGCCTGCAGCCGGTTGCGGGCGCCCATGTTTTGCAGCAGCCGCTTGGTGTACGACTTGGCCGTGCTCGGGCTGATCATCAGCCGCGCGGCGATCTCCCGGTCGGTGAGGCCGTCGGCCAGCCCCTCGAGGATCTCGTAGTCGCGCGGGCTGAGTTCGCTGATCGGCGCCGGCACCGGCAGGCCGCGCATCGAGGCGCTGCGGAAGTGGTGCCCCCCCAGCGCCGCCAGCACCGCCGCCTGCAGGGCGCCGCTGCGGAAGGTCATGTCGCGCTCCGCCACCAGCCCGTCCACCCAGGCCGCCCGAACCAGCGCCGGGTCCTGGACCGGGGCGGTGCCGATCACGATCACCTTCAGCTGGGGATGGCGCTCTTTCACCGTGGCGGTGAGGTTGAGCACGTCGCCGCCTTCGAGGCTGTCGGAGCAGACCAGCAGGCCGTGGGGCTGCTCTGCCAGGCGGCGCAGGCAGCTCTCCGCGTCGGTGACGGCGCAGCCGATCAGGCCGTAGCCGAACAGCCCCACCGTGTAGCGCAGCAGCAGCGGCTCGTCGCCCATCGCCAGCGCCACCCGCGGCGGCACATCGGTGGCGATCAGGGCGCGGCGCATCACCGCCCGCCGGACCTGGACGACGGGCAGATCGGCGGTGAAATCCACGGGGACCGGCGGGTGCTCTGGGGCAGGCTATGGGGATGGACCGTTTCCGGGCGACACGTCGGAGCCGGCGTGCAGCTCCAGGCGGGCCAGGGGTTGATCGAGATGCTGAACCAGCCCCATTACGGCACCAACAACGGCACCGAACCCGCCGAGATCGTGGTGGTCTACGCGGGGGTGAAGGGCCAGCCGATCACCGTGCCGGCGCCGCCGAATGGTCCAGCCCGTTGATGGTGTGCGGGGGGGGGATCAAGTCTGTGAATGGCGAGATGCCGCCCGACAGGCTCTGCCGCCTGGATCGACGACCTTGATGGTTGTCTTCCTGTCCGGAAAAGGAGCCTGTACAGCATGTACAGAATCCCGTTTCGCCGTTGTGAACCCCTCGCCGCCCCTGGAGCCGTTCGCGTGAAGCCACGGGGTGTTGGATGGCCCCGGATCTCCGCAGGGAGCTGGGCCGATTGGTCAGGCATCTCCGTCCCCTCCTGGCTGGCCTGGTGGGCGTCATCCACAACCGTTAGCCGGTGGAACCCCCTCGGCCTGCGAGTCCTTCTGCAAAAGCAGGTCTCCGCGGTGCTCGGGTGAGATCAGACACAGTGACGGAAGGGACCCGTCCATAGACTCGCTGCCGTGGCATTCGCACACGGCTCTGGTCTGGATATGGCTGATTCACCCCCAACCAGAGCTGATTCACGCACAATCAGAGCTGACTCACGCACCATCAGAGCCGACAATCTGGCGACCATTCTGCCGAGTGTGCCCCTGCTTTCCAGCGCTGGGGCTGGCTGGAAGGGGATCACGCTGGAGCAGTTCCGCTGCCCTCCGTTCGAAACCCCGGAGTATGCCTATCCCGACCACAAGATTGCCATCCATACCCGCATCCCGGACGATCTCCAGGTCAAACGGCGGTTGAATGGACGTGTGCAGGTGGAGCAGGTTGTTGCCGAGCAGGTGGTCGTGGTCCCTGCCGAGGTGACGCATCAGGTTCAGTGGGATCAGGACTCGGAGTTTTTGATCCTCACCCTCAAGCCCGATGTTCTCCGCCAGGTTGCCTATGAGGCGATCGCCCCCGATCGGGTTGACCTGGTGCCGGATCTGCCCCGGGCAGATCCATTGGTTCGGCAGTTGGGGCTTGCCCTGCGCTCGGAGTTGGAGCTGAACGGAGGACGCGATCACCTGTACGTGGAATCGCTCGTGAATTGTCTGACCGTGCATCTGCTGAAGATGTACTCGGCGCTGCCACCCCGATTCCCTGCCGCGGGACCGTTGCCACCGTCCACGCTTGCCCTGGTGACTGGCTACATCCAGGAGCATCTCGACCAGCCACTTCAGTTGGCGGACCTGGCGGCCTTGGTGGGGATGAGTATTTGCTACTTTGCCACAGTATTCAAGCAGTCAATGGGGACTTCTCCCCACCAGTTCATTGTTCATTGCCGGCTGCGGCGATCGCAGCAGCTGTTGAAGCGCTCTGATGCAACCATCGCCGATATCGCCCTTCAATGTGGCTTTTCCAGCCAGAGCCATCTGACACGTACGTTTCGCAAGCACCTCGGGACGACTCCAAAGGCCTATCGAATGTCCATTCAATAGATCAAGTGTTCATGGAGCCTGCCATCCATACTTCCGTAGTAATCAAACGAATGTGCAATGAAATAAAAGATCATGCAAGACCCATCCAGGGTTGATAGCTAGATTGACTCTGACCCCGTTCCATTGACTCCAGGTCAGAGGATCTTGCATGCCTACGCCAGCTGGACTGCCACCGATTTTCGCCGCGGTGCCTGTGGCGATCGCTCCATCGCATCTGGTTGTGGAGTTTCCCCCCGGCACGTTTCTGGAAAGCATTGCGGTCAGTCCCGCTGGCACGTTGTTCGTCAGTAGCCACCTGGATGGCAAGGTGTTTCGGCTCGGGGCTGATGGGGTGCCTGTGGTCCATGCGGCCATCGCTGGTAAGGCCACGGGACTGGTCCTCACCTCTGCCGGAGATTTGTTGCTGACAGCCTGGGACGCTGACGGCCTACCGACTGTCTATTCGATTTCACCCCAGGGCGTTGTGGCGGTACTGGTGACCCTGCCGGAGGCCATCTTCCTGAATGGATTGACACCCCTCTCGCCATCCACCTATCTGATCGCCGACTCCTATCGCGGTGCCATCTGGCTTTTGAATCTGGCGGATCAGTCCGTCAGTCTGTGGCTAGAGCATCCTCTGCTGGCGCGAAGTTCCGAAGACCAGGAGTTTCCGGCGGTCAACGGACTCAAGATCTACGGACAGACGCTCTACGCGTCCAACACCGAAAGAATGCAGTTGATCAGGATACCGATTCAGCCCAACGGCCAACCTGGTGAACCCGAGATCTTTGTGGAACCCGTCAATCTCGATGACTTTGCCTTTGACCAGGAGGGGAACCTCTATGGCACCACCCACATCTATAACAGTGTGGTCAAGATCACCCCCGATCGCCGGATCACCACCATCGCCGAGGCAGAGCAGGGGATGGCTGGGAGCACGGCGCTGGCTTTTAGCGCCGGGGCGGACGATCGCACCAGCCTTTATGTCGTCACCAACGGAGGCCTGTCGTTCCCATTGCCGTCGGGTCTGGAAACTGCCAAGGTTGTGCGCCTGGACATTGGCATCGCCGGGCACCAACTCCTGTCGCCATGAGCGCACCTGAACGCCTGGATTCTGATCCGCCGACGACGGTGGATGTGCTGCAACGGATCAAACCGGGTTGTGAAGCGGCGTTTGAAGCGGTTCTTGCTGAGCTGATTGAAGCGGCCATGGCCTGTGAGGGGCACCTGGGCGTCAACGTGTTTCGCCCCTCCGATCCGGCCCATCCGGAGTACCGGATTGTGTTCAAGTTTGATCGCATCAGCAGGCTCAAGCAATGGGAGGAATCCCCGATCCGCCAGCGCCTGTTGAACCGCGCCCAGCAGTTCACGGAGGGGCCTGGCCAGTACGCGAAGCTCACCGGCCTGGAAACCTGGTTCACCCTGCCCCATCGACCCGGGCTGCCTGCCCCGCCTCGCTACAAGATGATGGTGGTCTCTGGAATCACGATCTATGTGCTGATCAATCTGATCAATGTCATCCTGGTGCCGCTGATCGGCCCGCTCCCGACCTTGCTGCGGACGCTGGTGGTGACGGTGGTCATGGTTGCCGTCATGACCTACGTCGCCATGCCCCGCATGACGCAGCTGTTCAGGGGCTGGCTGTATCCAGCCAGCCGAATGTAATGGCGACTGGCATGGGGACCATGATCCGCTGAGCAGGCCTGTACAGCGTGTACAGCTTCCGTCACGGCTCTGTTCGGCTTGCCTCAGCTCAGTGGCGTGATGTCTTTCGCCGAATCCGTTGGTTCAGAAACGCCGCTTAGGATCGCCAGGCCGATCCATGGAGCGTGCGGATGGTGCCCCGCAACACGATCTGCCTCTGGTACGACGGCACCGCCCTGGAGGCGGCCACGTTCTACGCCGAAACCTTCCCGGACAGTGCGGTGGGAGAGATCTTTCGGGCGCCGGCCGATTATCCGTCGGGCCAGCAGGGTGATGTGCTGACGGTGCTGTTCACCGTGGTCGGCCTCCCCTGCCTGGGCCTCAATGGGGGGCCGGCGTTCCAGCACAGCGAGGCGTTTTCGTTCCAGATCGCCACCGACGACCAGGCCGAGACCGATCGTCTCTGGAACGCGATCGTGGCCAACGGCGGCGAGGAGAGCGCCTGCGGCTGGTGCAAGGACAAATGGGGGCTGTCGTGGCAGATCACCCCGCGCGCCCTCACCGCCGCCATCGCCGATCCCGACCGTGCGGCGGCCCGACGCGCCTTCGAGGCCATGATGCAGATGACCAGGATCGACATCGCCGCCATCGAGGCGGCCCGCCGCGGCTAGGGCCCAGCCGTGCGCCGCCCCCGCCGTCAGATCCTGCGCGCCGCCATGGCCGTGGTGCTGGGCCTCGCGGCTGTGGCCGGCGCCGTCATGCTTCCGGATCAGCGGCGCTATCTCGCTCTTCAGCTGGCCTTGGCCGGCGCGGGTTGGCTCGGCCTCCTCATCGGCACGCTGACCTTCCTGTGGGCCAGGGCCGCCTGCGCGGCGGAGCGGGCCCTGCTCCAGGGCCGGGAGGTCATCGGGCGCTGGCACATCGACTCCGACCTCTGGCAGCAGTTCGTTGCCCTGAATCGCACCTTCAGCAGCAATCAGATCGCGGCGCCCTCCAGGATCCCCGCCCGGGGTCTCCGGGTGGTCGTCAGTCCCGCCGCCCTGCTGGTCGGCGATCAGGTGGAGTTGTTCAACCGCACCGCCGTGGTGGACGGCTGCGTGCGCCACTGGGGCGGCGACTGGACGGTGACGCAGGCCAGCCTGGGGGGCGATCACCCCTGCTGCCTGTACCTCTACGCCGGCATGCGAGGCGACGGCGGCGCCCCCTCCTGCAACAACCTGATCGTGCCCGTCCCCACCGCCGCCATTCCCGAAGCGATGCGGGTGCGCGATCACTTCCTTGCTTGTATTCAGCTGCAGAGCGGCGCCAGCCCGCGCCCATGACCCGCCAGCCGATCGTGATCCTCGGGGGTTTCCTGATCAGCCCGGAGGCCTATGCCCCAATGGTGGCGCGGCTCGAGCAGCTCAGCGGCCAGCCGGTGGGGCTGGTGCCGGTGGGCAAGCCCGAGTGGCTGCTCACCGTGTTCGCCTTCGCCTGGGCCCGGATCCTCGATCGGGTGCAGGCCACGGTGGCCGAGCTGGCCCGCCACTCCCCCACCGGCAAGGTGACGCTGATTGGCCACAGCTCCGGCGGCATCATGCTGCGGCTGTTCCTGGATGACGCCCCGTTCCAGGGGCGCCGCTACGACGGCAAGGCCCTGGCCGACACCCTGGTGATGCTGGGCAGCCCCCACACCGCCCTCAAGGCCACGGTGCTGCGCCAGATGGTGGCGGAGCGGCTGCCCGGTTGCCCCTTCGCCGATCGGGTGCGCTACGTCTCGGTGGCGGGGGATCTGGATCTGCAGGCAGCCTCCCCCATGGCCCGGCGCCTGGCGCCCACCGCCTACGGCAACAGCACCGGCGATCCCACAGGCCGGGGCGACGGCCTGGTGCCGGTGGCCTCGGCCCTGCTGGAAGGCTCCACTCCCCTGGTGCTGCCAGGGGTGGCCCATGGCGGCGCCTTCGGCCCCTCCTGGTACGGCAGCCCCGACGTGGTGGAGCGCTGGTGGAACGCCGACCTCAGCGCGCCCGGGTGTTCCCCCGGGTCGTCGCCTGCTGGCGCAGCTCACTGACCACACCGCTGCGCTTGAGGGCGCTGATCGCCTGGTCGATGCGGTTGGTGGTGGCCTCCGGCAGGGTCGGCGCGTAGGCGAACGCCTGGGATTCGGGCCGGATTCCCTCCAGCGCCAGGCTGGGCAGGAAGCCCTTGGCCTCCTCCTTGAGCAGCAGGTAGCTGAGTTGCAGGTTGTCCCCCAGCAGGGCGTCGATCCGGCGCTCGGCCAGCAGCTCTCCCCCCTCGCTGATGCTCTTCAGCGGCACGATCGTGGCCTTGGGGCCGGGGCTGGAGGCATTGAGTTCCTTCAGCAGCGACTCGCTGACGGTGCCGCTGCGCACCCCTACCCGCAGGCCCCGCAGATCCGCCGGAGCCCGGATCGCGCCGCTGGCCGTGTCCTGGATCTCCCCGGCCACGTTCACGGTGAGGTAGCCCACCAGCAGCGACGCCGAGACGATCCGCACCAGGTAGGCCAGGATCACGATCCCGTTGCCGCGGGTGGTGGTCACGATCGTGTTGCTGCCCGGCCCGGTGGCCAGCACCTGGAACACCTTGCTGCAGTGGCGCAAGGAACTCTTCCGGCTGGCCGGAACGGGATGGGTGCGCACCTCCAGGCGCAGGGTGAGCCAGGTGAGCGCCGCGATCGCCAGCAGGTAGCCCCCCAGCAGCTGCAGCAGCGTCGGCGTCAGCAGGGCGCTCAGAAAGGAGCGCCCCAGATCCAGCCGGCTCTTCACCACCATCACCGCCAGGCCGTCCTCCTGGAAGGGGAGGCTGAAGCGATAGCGCTTCAGGCGGTCGGGCGAGACGTTGATGCAGCCCACCGCCACATCCACCTTGCCCTCGCGGCTGGCCTCCAGCATCTGCCGCACCGAGGGCCACTGGGAGACGACGTAGGGGATCTCCTCCAGGGTGGCCACCCGGTTCCACAGATCGACGCCCAGCCCCCGCCACACCCCCGCTTCCCGGTAGCTGCAGGGCGGCGAGCCATCCACCAGTCCCACGCGCAGCACCGGTGCCGCCGCCGCCGCGCCCGGCAGGGCGATGGCCAGAACAAGCGCCAGGGCGGGGGCGAGGGTCAGATCCCAGGGGAGGCGTCCAGCCCCTCTCCTCTTTTCGTTCCTACGGGCTGGGGCTGACATCGGCATGGGTGAGACCTCCGCCAGGCGATCACCGAAACGGACGATCGGCCAGGCACGCGGCCATCGTGGGCCAGCGGAGGGACGGAAGGCGTCCGTCCGCTGGCCCACTGCATGTCAACAGGATCGGCGTGGTGTGACTTCGGGGGGATGGGTATGGGTGAATCAGATCCATGGTGATGGTCTTCCATGTGTTGTTTTGACCGAAAGGCGCATCGGTCCCCTTGTTGTCCACCGCAGGACTTGCTCGAAGAGAGCCACCCTGAACACGCCTTGTCGTGAATTCGCGTTTCGCGATGATAAGAACCATCACGATCGGCCGCCATTCTCTTTTGGAGTCGACACGATATCTGAATGGGACCTTGTTGGGTTGATCGCTAGGCCCATGAACTGATTTCGCCTCACGACCTGATCCACTCGATCCACCCGTCTGATAGTGGCGTTATGAATTCCGAATCTGCCAGTGGTCTTCTTGCGATCGGATTACCCCTGTTGGGGACGGTTTTAGGCGGACCCCCTGCCCTTGCAATAGGGGCGATGAGCCTGGTGACGAAGGCCCTTGGCTTGCCAGGTAATTCCTCGCTTCAGGACATCAGCGATACCCTCCGCGACAATCCAGAGAATGCTCGCAAGCTGCAAGAGGTTGAATACAGTCATCAGGCGTACCTTCTGAGCGTCAAGCTGCAAATGGATCAGGCGGAGTTCGCCGATAAGGCCAATGCGCGAGCCCGCGAGGTGGAAGCTGCGAAAGCCACCGGTCGGCAGGAGTGGTTTCCCCCGCTCTTGGGTTCGGTTGTCATCCTGGCTTTTTCGGCGGTTCTTTGTTCGATGATTTTCCTGCCTCCTCCCAAGGAAAAGCGGGATGAGAGTACGGTTAGTCTCATCAATATTCTGGTGGGTGCACTCACGGCGGGATACAGCACCGTATTGGGTTACTACTTCGGATCCTCGGCAGGTAGCCGCAACAAGGACTCCACAATTGCGGGGTTCAATGCGGCCCTTGGCATGCCGGCCGCCTCGGCCCCCCCAAACCCACCGATTGAAGTCAGTAGCTCCTTGCCCCCTCCAGAGCCCTCCACGTTACGCAAAACCTGGAGAGATCCATAGCCAGTTGAGAGACGTGTTGTTCTTGTCCTGAAGTCTGAACACGACATTCCTTACCCACCCAGTGGAATCATGTCCTCACCCTTCAATCTCGATCTGGCCATCGATCAAGCTTGCGATGCTGCCCAGGATTTCCTTGACCAGCTTCGCAACAGCAAGCCCCGAGAAGGTGATCCCGGCATGGGGGACGTGCGCCTGCTCGACACCTTCCTGCGGCAGTTACCTCTTACGCCGCTGCCGGATCGCCCCATAGGGGCCATGCCGCTGCAAGGATTGGGTTATGGCATCACGAAGACCCGCGAGAGTTTGCCACCACCTCAGGACAAGTCCTCGCAATCCTTCTCCCTTCGAGAAGTGCTTTCCCCCTTGCTCAAGCTGATTTATTCGGGTGAGGGTGGTTATGAATCCTATAACCGTGGACGTGCGGGCGATTCCCCGGGGCCATGGCCCGGGGGATTCCGGATTCTCAGCATCTCCCGCATCATGGAATTGCAGCAGCAGAAAAAGATCTTTGCTGTTGGTGCGGCGCAATTCATCCCAACGACCCTGCCGATTGCCCTCAGAGATTCTGGCTTGAACGCCGATGATCTCTTTAATGAAGTCAACCAGGATCTCTTGGCTATGGCTTTGCTGCTCGGGACGAAGCGTCGCAAGCTAGCTGCCTATCTCAAAGGCGAAAGCAATGACCTTGACGCGGCACAAATTGATCTCGCCCAAGAGTGGGCCTCAATGCCGTTGCCTGATGGTCGAGGGTTCTACGACGGAGATGCGGCAGGCAATCGCGCCAGCCAGAAGGTGCCGATCGTCAGGCAGACTCTGCAGAATGCACGTCAAGCCCTGCTGTCTGCCAAGCAGAGAGATTCTTCGTTGGAGCTGAAGACGGCATCACTCCATCATCATCGCGGCACTTCAGAAGCCTTTAACAAGCCGAGAGTCAAAGAATTCATTCAAAGTCCAAACTTTGGAAGTCGCAATGGGGCCAAGATAAGTTCCATTGTTGTTCATTACACAGCAACTGCTGACGTGGGCAGTGTGATCCGCCATTTTCAGAACCCTGCACCAGGGGGCAAGCCTGAAGATGCGGTGTCTGCCCATTACGTTATTGATAAAAATGGCGATCTCTATCAGATGGTCAATGATGGAGATAAGGCATGGCACGCCGTTCAGGCCAATGCCAGCAGTATTGGCATTGAGCACGTTGCTGAGCCAAGTGATCAATTGACGCTGGAGCAAGAGAAAACATCGGTGGCGCTGATCAGATGGCTGATGTCTGAATACAAGATTCCCAAGGAGAGTATCCAGGCGCACAAGCAGATCATTGCCACGCCATGCCCCGGAAACATCTTCGGAGATGCCACGAATGACGACGCCATGCCCAAATTCAGGGAATGGGTCGGCAAGCACTTCTCGGCGCTGGGCTCCCCCCTCGCGGATGGCCTCCCATTGGCCAGAGCCGCGGTGGGTCCCAGTGGCTTGGGCTTTTATATCGTGCAGCCTGGAGATACCCTTGCGGCGATTGCCGACCGCTACGATTCAACGTTGAATGAACTGATAAGCCTCAATCCAGCCATCACGAATCCGGATCTCATCTTTCCCGGCCAACGCATCACTGTGGCCAGGGTAGAGGGTGATGAGCCCTTCATCCAGGCGGACGGACGAGCGCTTGTCCTCCCGGTAACGATTGCAGAGCGCCAGCTGAATGCCAGTACGTATCAAGTCTTCTCCCATCCCCTTCTCGGGCAGATCACCGTAACGGGTGGATTCATGGAGCCCCATGGCCATTCTGCCAAGGGACCCATGAAGGCGATTTTCCTGGATGGCAGCTTGAAAACGCTTCCCCCGTCAGATCGAAACATCGGCATTGATTATGTTGTTGCCGGTGGGCGGGTCAAGGCCTGGTACGGGGGGACGGTGACGCTCCAGGGCCGGGAGGGCGGCTATGGCAGGCGGGTGCATGTCCAACTGGATGTACGTTTTGATTATCAGGGCAAGGAGTATCCGGTGTATCAGGCCTACGCCCACCTGCAGGAAATCAGCGTCAGCAAAGGCCAGACTGTTAGCCAAGGGCAATTGATTGGGGTGATGGGCGGATCGGGTGCCAATTCAGACAGCGATTACCCCCTGCATGTTGATCTCAGCACCTACACCTTCATGAACAAGGAGCTGGTTCAGCTCAACCCGCAGGCTTTGGATCAGCAGCTGGCTCGGCAGCTTGCTTGAGCCTGCATCGAAAGGCCCGCGCTGCCCTGATGGCCGCCCCTTGATGGCCGCCAGTGATCGGGCTGATCAGGGCGCCAGCCTGGCCTTGTGCAGCCGGCTCTTCTCGTACCAGTCGGCGAATTCCGGCACCCACTGCTGCAGGTGGGGCCACATCAGGTCGCAGAGTTCGCGGATCTCCTGCTGGGCATCGAGCTTGGCCCGCAGGTCGAGGAAGTGCAGGAACGCCCGCAGGGTGAAGCTCACCACGAAGTGCTGGCGGTAGTCGAAGGGCAGGATGCCGCGGGCGTGCTCCTCGGCGTAGCCCGCATCGAGCAGGTCGCGGTAGCGCCCGGCCGCCGTGCGGCAGAGCTCCAGATCGATGGCCCGCTGCTCCTCGTCGTAGAGGTACTTCTTGCCCTGGCGGTCGCTGTAGGGGCCCACCGGCCGCAGGTAGAACACCTCCTCCAGCTCCAGTTCGCCGTTGGCGGCCCGGCGGATGCGGTCGCCGGTGTAGCGCATCGACTGCACATCGAAGCTCACCCCCACCCGGTGGGTGCGGGCCTGCTGCATCACCGAATGGGGGAACCAGCCGACGTTGAGCACGATCTGGGCGTGCTCCAGGGGGCCGTAGTGGCCGCGCTCGCCGGCCAGCAGCCGCTTGACGCAGATCTCACCGGCCTTGCGCTCATCGGGCCAGTCGGCCCGGTCGGCGGCCACGAACCCCTCGCTGTAGTCCTGGTGCATCCCGGCGTAGACGCACTGCTGCGGGTTCGGCGTGGCGGCGATCAGCTCGACCCGGAAGCGGGGATCCATGGGCGGGGGTGCGGGGGAGAGAAGCGTGGCGTGGGGCGATCAGCCGTGGCTGCGGGGACCGGCCTGGGGGGTGGGCAGGGCGGCCGCCGGGGGAGCGGCGCCCTCGGCCCCGGCCGCTTCCGGCAGGCTGCTCACCGCCCCCACCCCCGCCAGCAGGGGGAGGGGCTGGCCGTCGACCAGGGCGGCGGTGAGGGCCTCGAGCTCGGCACCGCTGCGGGCGCCGAGTGAGCGGCCCACGGGGGCGCCGGCGGCGTCGAAGAGCTCCAGCTGGGGGATGCCGTTGACGTCGTAGCGCTCCAGCTCCGGCTGCCAGCGGGGATTGTCGACATTGAGCAGCACCACATCCATGCGGCCCCGCTGCTGGCGCTCGATCCGCTCCATGGCCGGCGCCATCGAACGGCAGGCCTCGCACCAGTCGGCGTAGAACTCCACCAGGGTGGGCCGGCCATCGGCCAGGGCCACGTTGAACTCGGGCGACTGGCGGGCCAGGCGCTCCAGGGGGGCTTCCGGATGCAGGCCGCCCCGCAGCCACACCATCAGCACCACCAGTACGGCCGCCACGGCCGCCAGCACCATGCGCTCGGTGCGGCCGAGGGCGGAGGGGGGGGAACTGCCCGACGGGGCCATGGGCGACGGCGACACGGAACGGCGCCCACTCTGGCAGCGCCGACCCACCGGCCGGGCGCCTGCCGGCGGGGGCTGGCTCCGGACATCGTTGCTAGCGTCAGCTTTCCCGGCCTGGAGCGGTGAAACGGCGCCTCACTCTCCATTTCCCCTCCGAGGCGGTGCACCAGCCGATCACCTACCGCCTCGCGGTCGACTTCGACATCGCCGCCAAGATCCTGCGGGCCCAGATCGCCCCCAACCAGAGCGGCACCATGGTGGTGGAGCTCTCCGGGGACATCGACGAACTCGATGCGGCCGAAGACTGGCTCGAGGGCCAGGGGCTGGGGCTCAACCGCGCCCCCGGTGAGATCCGCATCGATCCGGAGCGCTGCGTCGACTGCGGTATCTGCTCCAGCGTCTGCCCCAGCGGCGCCCTCCACTACACCCCGGCCAGCCAGCGGCTCCATTTCGAGGCCTCTCGCTGCCTGGTGTGCGAGCAGTGCATCCCCAGCTGCCCGCTGGAGGCCATCACCCTGGTGCTGGAGCCATGAAGGACATCTTCCGGCTGATGCTGCTGCCGCTCCAGGCGCCGATGCTGCTGGTGCTCATGGGGGTCAGCACCTACCAGGGCATGCACTGGAGCCATGCCCTCGAGAACGGCAGTTCCCACATGCGGGAACTCACCACCCTGGTCTGGTCGGCGGAGTGCCTGCAGGCCATGTTGATCGTGTTCATCTGCACCATGCCCGACCTGGTGATCCGGCAGCTGTCGATCGTGATGGCCGCCAGCCGGGTGGTGAGCCTGGTGGTCACCCTGCTGCTGGTCACCATCGGTGGCCTCTACCTGCTGCACCTCAACGTGCTGGCCAACGTGCTGATCATGGGCTCGGCGGTGCTGCTGGCCCGGCTCGACCTGCTGCGGGTGCGGGTGGTGCCGCCGCCGCTGGTGCTGGCCGGGGTGCTCGCCCTGCTGGTGCTCGGCGGCGCCAACTTCGGCCGCCTGTTGGTGCGCTGAATCAGCAGCCCGGTTCGCTGCCCTGCTGGTAGCTCCAGACGTTGCCCAGCACCTTCTTCACGTACAGGCGGGTTTCGGGGTAGGGGATCGCCTCCACCCACAGTTCCGGGTCGCTGCGCAGCTGGGGGTTCACCCAGCCGGCCACGGCGCCGGGCCCGGCGTTGTAGCTGGCCACCGCCAGCAGCGGGTCGCCGTCCCACTGGCGCAGCATCCTGGCCAGGTAGCGGCTGCCGAGCTTGGCGTTCCCGGCCGGGTCCTCGAGCACCTGCTCGGGCACCGGCCCACCGGCCAGCTCGGCGGCGGTCTCCGGCATCAGCTGCATCAGGCCCGTGGCCCCCACCGGCGAGCGCACCGCCGGGGTGAAGCGCGACTCCTGCTTGGCCACCGCCAGCAGCAGCTCCATCGGCAGCCCGGCCTGGGTGGCGGCCGCCCGGAAGGCCGCCTCGAAACGCAACGGATGCAGGCTGCGTTCCAGCTCCCGCTCCAGGGCGCACTGGTTGCCGTCCAGCTTCAGGCTGGCCTGCTCCAGCAGGCCGAAGCCGGTCCAGTCGTCGCCGACCCCCTGGCGCAGCCGCCCCTCCAGCAGCAGCTCCCGGCCCCCTTCCGGTGCGCGGCGCCCGCGGCGGTGGCGCCAGGTCTCCCAGGCCTCGGTGCGCTGGTCCAGGCGCCAGAGCCGATCCAGGGTCGCGTCGCCGCTGGCCAGGGGCCGCCAGTCGGTTCGCCCAGCCGGCGTGTGGGGCCCGGCGCTCAACTGCAGATCCCCCTGGCCCAGGCGCACCGCGGCACGCCAGCCGTAGTAGCCGCCGGGATGGCGCCGCACCAGCGCTTCCCAGGTGGCCTTGGCGGCGGCGCCATCCCCGAGCTGCTGCTGCACGAAGCCGATCCAGAAGCTCTGGCGGGCCGCCAGGGGCGGCGGCAGTTGGTCTGTCGGGATGGCCTCCAGCAGGGCCAGGGCCGCCCGCCAGCGGCCGGCCAGCAGCCGCTCCCGCACGAGATCCCACTGCAGCGTGCGGCTGGCGGGGTCGAGGGGCCAGCGGCGCAGCAGCTGGAGGGCGGCGGCGTCGGTGGCCGGATGGGGCCCGTCCCCCTTGGGTTCGGCCTCCAGGATCCGCCGGGCCAGCACCGGGGCACTGTCCCGCCAGCGGGGCGGCAATCGGGCCAGGGCGGCGGCGGCGGCGGGGCTGCCCTGCTGGGCCAGCAGGCGCACGGCCGCCTCGGCCTCCGGCGTGGTGGGGGCGCTGCGGACCAGATCCAGCAGCAGCCGCTCCGCCTGGCCCTGCTGCTGTTCGTTCCCCGCCAGCAGGGCCCGGCCCAGGCTCAGCCGGCCGCTGGCCCCCAGGCCGTTGAGGCTGGAGCCGAGGCAGCGCAGGGCCCCGTCGGCATCGCCCAGCTCGGCCAGGCCTTCCGCCAGCTGCCCCCGCTGCTGGGCGCTCAGGTCCGGGCCGTCCTCCTTGCAGACCTGCCGCAGGCGGGCCTCGGCGCCGGGCCAGCGGGCGCCCCAGCGGGCCAGGTGCAGGGCCCCTCGCCGCCGGTCGGCGGGATCGGGGCCGGCGGCCAGGGCGGCGGCCAGGGCCGCCGGGTGGGCCGGGAAGCGCTGCAGCAGTTGCCGGCGCTGGCCCGGATCGTCGCCGCCGAGGGCGTAGAGGGCATCGGCGCTGGCCGGATCGGTGGGGAAGCGCCGCTGCAGCTGGCGCCACAGGGCCTGGGCGGTTTCGGGGCGTCCGAGGGCCGCGTCGGCGAGGGCGTCCTGCTTCAGCACCAGGGCGGCCAGGGGATCGGGACCCCAGCCCTGGCCCCGCAGCCACTGGCGCTGCGCCTGGGGATCCTTGCTGCGGGCCGCCAGCAGCAGGCTGGCCTCCCGGCGCCGCCAGGGATCGGCATCCCAGTGCTGCAGCCACTCCAGCCGGTCGGTGGCGTTGGCCGGGGTGAGCGCCGGCTGGCGCGCCAGCAGGGCCCGGCCCCCCACCAGTGCCAGGCCGGTGCCCAGGCAGGAGAGGGACAACAGCAGCGGGAGTCGGGCCAATGGCCGGGGGACGGCGTCCGGGGCATTCTGGGCATTCGCCTGCGCCGTCCCCGGTGCGACTGCCCTCCCTCCCCGCCCTGCCGCCGCTGTTCGACCGCCTGCCCGGGGCGGGCCAGCGGCGCCGCGCCGTGGTGGTGAGCGCGGTGGCCCTGCTCGCCCTGCTGCTGCGGCCGCTCTGGCCCGTCCGGCTGCTGCCGGGCTGGTGCCTGGGCCTGCTGCTGCTCTGGGCCACCCTGGAGCTGTTGCGCTGGCGCTGGTGGCCGCCCCGCTGGCGTTGAGCCCCGCCGGCAGAGCCGGCTGGCAACGTCACCGACCACGGCACGTAGCCTGCTCCCCAGTGATGGCAGCGGCATGGGAGAAGCGGCTTCGCATCCGGTGGTGTCCCCCCTCGGGGCTCCCCTGGCCGAGGGCGTGGCCCGCTTCGGTACCGACGGCATCCGCGGCCGCGTCGGCACCAGCGTCACCCCCGCCCTGGCCCTGCAGGTGGGCTACTGGACCGGCGTGGTGCTCCAGGCCGACGGGCCGGTGGTGATCGGCACCGACTCGCGCCGCAGCGGGCCGATGCTGGTGGCGGCCCTCAGCGCCGGCCTGATGGCCGCCGGCCGCGAGGTGTGGCAGCTGGGTCTGTGCCCCACCCCGGCGGTGCCGGGCACGATCCGGCGCCAGGGGGCCGCCGGCGGGCTGATGGTGTCGGCCAGCCACAACCCTCCCCACGACAACGGCATCAAGGTGTTCGGCGCCAGCGGCGCCAAGCTCGTGGCCGCCCGCCAGCAGGCGATCGAGGCGGGGCTCCAGGGCCGCACCGCCCTGCCGCCGCTGGCGGGCAGTGGCCGGGAGGTGCAGCGGCCCGACCTGCTGGCGGCCTATGTGGAGTCCCTGCGGGCCAGCACCGGCGGCCAGCGCCTCGATGGCTGTCGTGTGGTGCTCGACCTCTGCTGGGGTTCGGCCACCGCCTGCGGCGAGGAGCTGTTCCGCTCCCTGGGGGCGGAGGTGCTGGTGCTGCACGGCGAGCCGGATGGCGAGCGCATCAACCAGGGCTGTGGCAGCACCCACCTGGAGCCCCTGAAGCGGGCGGTGCTGGAGCGCGGCGCCGACATGGGCTTCGCCTTCGACGGCGACGCCGACCGGATGCTGGCGGTGGACGGCCGCGGCCGGGTGGTGGACGGCGATCACACGCTGTACCTGTGGGGTTCGGCCCTGCGCCGCGAGGGCCAGCTGCCCGACGACCGCCTGGTGGCGACGGTGATGTCGAACCTGGGCTTCGAGCGGGCCTGGCAGGCCAGCGGCGGGGTGCTGGAGCGCACCGACGTGGGCGATCAGCACGTCCACGCCGCCATGGAGGCCCTCGGGGCCGGCCTGGGGGGCGAGCAATCCGGCCACATCCTCTCGGCCCGCCACGGCATGAGCGGCGACGGTCTGCTCACCGCCCTGCAGGTGGCCACCCTGATCCAGGGCGGCGGCCTAAAGCTGGCCGAATGGATGGACGGCAGTTTCCAGCCCTACCCCCAGCGGCTGGTGAACGTGACCGTGCCCGACCGGCAGCGGCGCCAGCAATGGCAGGAGTGCGAACCGTTGCGGCTAGCGGTGGCCGAGGCGGAGGCGGCCATGGAGGGCCACGGCCGGGTGCTGGTGCGGGCCAGCGGCACCGAACCGCTGCTGCGGGTGATGGTGGAGGCGGCCGAGCAGAGCCAGGTTGACCACTGGAGTGAGAGCCTGGCGGCCGCCGCTGAGGAGCACCTCAACCGGGCCTGAGCCCCCGGCCGCCTGCGTTCACACCACGCCGTTGGCGCGGAACCAGGCCCGCATCTGCTTCCAGCCGGCGGCCGCGGCGGCCTGGCGGTAGGTGGGGCGGTAGTCGGCGTGGAAGCCGTGGGGCACGCCAGGGAACACTTCGATCCGGCTGGGGCTGCCGGCCGCCTTCAGGGCCGCCTGCATCCGCTCCACCGACGCCATCGGGATGCCGTCGTCCTGGCCGGCATAGAGCCCAAGGACCGGGGCCTTGAGCTTGGGAATCAGATCGATCGGATAGAGGGGCTGCAGGTCGGTGGCCTGGCCCACCAGGCGGCCGTACCAGGCCACGCCGGCCTTCAGCTTCGGGTTGTGGGCGGCATAGAGCCAGGTGATCCGTCCGCCCCAGCAGAAGCCGGTGATTCCCAGACGCGACACGTCCCCTTCACCGCTGGCGGCCACCCAGGCGGCGGTGGCATCCAGGTCGGCCATCACCTGGGCATCGGGCACCGTCGCCACCAACGGCAGGATCGAGGGGATGTCGGGAAGCACGGTCACATCGCCCTGGCGATCGAACAGGCTCGGGGCGATGGCCAGGTAGCCCAGCTGGGCCAGGCGGCGGCAGACGTCCTGGATGTAGGCATGGACGCCGAAGATCTCCTGCACCACCAGCACCACGGGGAAGCCCGAGCCCTTGGCGGGGCGGGCCCGGTAGGCCTTCACGGCGCCGCCCGCCGCCGGCACCTCCACCCAGCCGGCCGTCAGCCCCTGGGTGGAGGTGGTGACAGTGGACGCCGCCACCGGCCGCACCGCCAGGGCGAAGCCGGCGGCCGCGCCTCCCAGCAACAGCTGCCGGCGGCCGAGGCGGAGATCCGTGCCGGGGGGGAAAGAGAACGGGGCCATGGCAAAGGGCCCGATCGGGCGGATAGCGAAACGCGATCCTAGAAACGGGATCCGTCAGGGCTTGCCCTGTTCCTGCGGCCAGCCCTGCAGCCGCTGCACCAGCCGCCCCAGCAGTTCCCGCCGGGCAGGGCCCTGCTGGCCAGCCTCGGTGATCAGCAGGGCCTTCACCTGGAGGTCGTCCTCCGTCATCGCGTCGATGCCCAGCAGGCGGGGTGGCTCCAGCAGCTTCGGGGCCCAGCGCGGATCGCTGCCGAAGGCGGCCAGTTCCTCGGCGATCAGGGCCATGGCGCCCGCCGGATCGGTGAGGCTGCGCGGCAGCAGCACGGTCACCTCCGCGCCTGAACGCAGCTTGGTGTGGTTCACCACCTGCTCGCAGTGGCTGTTGGGCACCACCACCACCCGCTGATCGGCGCAGCGCAGTTCCGTGCTCAGCACCCCCACATCCACCACCTCGCCGGAGCGGCCACCGATCTCCACCACATCGCCGATGGCGTAGCGGTCGTCGAGCAGCAGCACCAGCCCGGCGACGAAATCCCGCAGCAACCCCTGGAACACCAGCGCCAGGGCGCCGAGCACGGCCCCACTGGCCAGGACGGCATTGCTGGAGAGATCCCGCAACACGGGGATCCCGAGCACCGTCCAGATCGCGAAAAGCAGCAGGCAGACCAGGTTCACCAGCCGGCCCAGCACCCGCAGCAGGCTCAGGTAGCGCTGCCGGCGTCGGGCCCGGTGGTCCGGGTTCACGGCCAGATGGCTGGCCCACTGGGTCAGCAGCAGCCCCACCAGGCCCCGCACCACCACGGCCACGGCCGCCAGGGACAGCGCTTTCATCAGCACCACCAGGGGCTGCAGCAGCACATCGATGGCGGCCGGGATCTGGCCGGGCCAGGCCAGCAGCAGCACGGCGCCCATCGCCACCCCCAGCAGCAGCACCAACGCCGTCAGCAGCCGGCTGAAGGTGTGGGTGAGCCGCAGCAGCAGGCGATCGAAGCGTCCCGACCCCTCGGCGGCGCGCCGTTGCAGGCGGGGCAGCGAGCGCTGGCTGAAGCGCCACAACGCCACCGCCAGAGCCATCAGCAGGGCCAGTACGGCCAGGGACACCAGGGCGGTCCGCAGGCGCCCGTCGAGCTGCTCCTTCCCGAACACGCCGCGGGCGCTGCGCAGGCGTCGTTCCAGCAGGTTGCGCCACTGTTTGGCCAGGGCATCGGCGGGCAGGCCGTTGAAAGCGGCGTCCTGCTCGGTGACCGTGAGCAGGGGAAAGGGGCTGGCGCGGCCGGGCACCAGCGCCGCCAGCCGCTGCCCTCCATCGGGCTCCCGCAGCACCACCACCCGCAGAGCCTCCGGTGGCCCCTGCAGCCCCAGATGGTTGGGGTCACAGGCGGCCTTGGTTCCTTCGACGCTGAGGTGATCCAACAGCGCCTCACCGAGCCGCTCCCCCGGCGTGCAGGGATTACGGGGTTCGTAGAGCTGGTTCAGGTTGCCCTCGATCACCCGGGCCCGTTCGGCGGCCTCCGGCCCGCTGTCGCTGCCGGAACCCACTGCCGATGAGGCCACGGTGATGACGGGCACCCCCAGGATCCGCACCGTGCCGAGGCGGAAGCTGCCGGCGTTGCCGGTGTTGCCGGTTTCAACCGAGGCGGAGCCGGCAACGCTCCTGGCCGGTGCCTCGGCCGCGGCGTTGGCCGCCAGCGCGGCCGCCGGCCGGCGGTCGCCCATGCCGGTGGCCAGAGCCACGACCAGCACCAGGACCACCGGGAGGGCCAGGGCACGCCGCCAGGGGACGACGGGTCGCTGGGCTCGGGTCATCGGCGGCGCCGCGGCACTCTGCGCCGACTCTGGCAACCGATCGGTGCATGCACCGCCGGCAGGCAGTTGCCCGTCCCGTGATGACGCGCCGTTGTGGGCCGGCCGGGTATCCGACCGCCCGGCTGGGGAGTTTGCCGCCATTCCCCCCGGGGTGGAGCGGCCACATTGAGGCAACCAATCCGTTGCGCACCATGGCTGGACAGCTCGGACAAGTCAGGCAGTGGCTGGCGCAGCGCCTGCGCGCCATGGCGGCGGTCCTGTGGCAGGAGCCGCCCCCGGCCCCGATCACGGCGCCGATCACCGCCCAGACCACGCCCCCTGCCCAGGCGGCCCTGACCGCCAGCGTTCCCGAACCGGCCCTGACGCGGGCCCCCGCGCCCGATCCCGGCGCCGCGCTGCTGCCCGGCGTGCGGGAGCCCCTGTCGGTGGAGGCCGCCGTGCTCAGCCGGGACATGACCGTGCTCAAGCGGGAGGCGGCCGACTCCCTGGCGGCCCTGGGCGCGGCCCATGCCCTGGTGAGCTCCGACCGGCTCGCCCAGGTGCAGGAGCTGCGGCCCCGCGTCATGGAAGGCCAGGCCTCCGGCGAGGCCCTCATGGCCCTCGCCGCCGAATACCAGGGATGGCAGGGCGACCAGGTGCGGATCTTCGATGCCCTGGCGCTGGTGATGCGCATGCGGGTGCCCAGGGGCGTGGTGCTCGATCAGCTGGATCCCGCGCTGCAGGAGCAGGCCCGCTCCCACCTGGAAGCCCTGTCGGTGGAGTATCAGCGCCGCCTGCTGGCGGAACAGTTCCACACCTCCACCTGAGGGCTGCGTAGGCAGCCGGCCTCCCCCGGGACGCCAGGTCCGATGGATGCCGTTCGGCTGTTTGAGCTCTTGATCTTCGAGTCGAGCTGGGTCTGCTCCTGCCGATCACCGCCCTCGTGCCGCTCCGCAGTGCTGCTGGTGAGCCAGTCGAATCCATATCCGACCCCGGTGCTGCGGGGCATCATGGGGTCGGTCTCCACCCTGCTCTTCACCACGCTCGGTGCGGTGGCGCTGCTGTCTTCGGTGGCGCTGCGGTTGCTGCCGCCGGAGCCGGAGGAAGCCGACGCGAGCCAAAATCGCCTGGGCCCAGGCCTGCGGCTGGAGCAGACCAACCCCTGCTAGAGGGGGAGCTCACCAAGACGAGCATCCGGACCATCGAGGACGCGCCCTCGGTAGTGCTCTGCCAGCTGGGCGCCACCATGGCCGCCCTGATCGGGGTGGAGCTTGCCCTGCGCGGCTACCTGTCCCCGGGGGGCGGGTTCGCGGCGGGCGTGGCCGGTGGCACGGCCATCGGCCCGGCTCTCCGACCGCCTCTATCGCCGCTGGCGTGCCGACCTCTGGCAGAAGGCCGCCGTGATCGCCTTCTTGGTCCTCTCCGCCTTCTCCCTCGCTGGGGTCCCCCTGCCGGCGGGAACCTTCGGCACCCTGGCCTCGGGGAGTTGGATCCCACTCCTGAACGTGCTGGTGGCCGTCAAGGAGACCCTGGGCTCCTGGGCGATGGTGCAGCTGTTCGTGCGCCATCGGGGGTTGCTCTGACCAGAATCAAGCAACTGAAAGTTGCTGATTAGATGGACTCCTCAGTAGATAAATTGAGCTAGGACTGAAAGTGAGCTTCGGCTTAAGTGCACTTAGGCAGGAATGGAGCTTCATTCATGCGGAAAAATCTGATCTCGATTCTCCTTCTTGACAGATCATTTGCATTTTTTGCGGGCGAAAGAGTCCCATCCTTGCCTATGAGGTTGGCGCCCGATAGGACTCGAAAGGATATCCGATTCTGCTGATCAGACAACAAAGAATTAAGCTCATTCTTTACAGCAAGGGCTCGAAGCAGCCCTAGATCTGCATTGCTGCCTGCAGTATAGCCAGCGAGAGCTTTAATGCCTGTGGTTGATGATAAGCTGCGATCAAGGTTGCTTGTGCCCCCCGCTGGAGTTCCATCAGTGTGTCCGATCAATTCGATTGTATCGATTCCATAGCATCGAACAGTCTGCTCAATCAACGGCAAAGCATGCTTACGAAGAGATTGCTTGAAGCCTGCTGTAAGTGTGTAGCTACCTGTAGGGAAGCGGTAGTTTTGGCTATCTCCTAAATTGATCACTGGGGGTTTGGAATTCATGGCTCTTACCAACGTTGTAACGGCAATAAACAACGAAAAGACAAGGAGAGTATTTGTCAGAAGATCAGTCATGGGAATCCATACCGATGTATCCCGGTTTTGGCTGCTAGGTCGCCTTACGCTTGGCATGGATTCTGTTTAAATTCTGTTATCAATTTGCTAGCGGAGGTGGCGGCGGGGGTTTTCGCTCAAGTCCACTAGACATCCTACCTAGCTCAGCCTGAACCTCCGACAACGAAGCAAGCTGAAGTCTGGAAATAGAGGAAAGGGATTCAAGGGCTTGAAATAGGTTCCCTAATCTTCCATTAAGTGTCATGATATCCTTAGATTGTTCATTGGAGAGGGTACGGGCAATGCTGCCAATTAGCTGGATTGCTTCGCTCATCTCTCCAGTTAACTTTACTAACTCTCGATCAGTTTTTGCACGTGCGCTAAGCCAAGTGAGTCCCTTTTTCTGCACATTCTCCATGGCAGCAGTTGCCGTACTAAGACTTTCATTTGATTGGGTACCTAGCGCAGACAAGAGTTCTGCTCGCTTCTCTGCAGATTGAACGGCGTCTAAAAATTTATCTTGACTGTCACTAGTCTTGAGAATGACGCCGCCAAGAAGCTCAGAGGCATCAACCGATTGCTTTGCAGTTAAGGAGAGGTTTTGTGCCGCTGATCCTAATGCCTGGGTATGCAGAAGAAACATCTCACATGCTTCGGCGAACTCCTGGGCAAACTTGGTTTGTTCAAATTGCTTAGCTGCCTTCAAGTATAGCTCTCCAGCATCTGCTAGTCGCTCAGACCCTTGCCTGACTTGGTTGATTAACTGCTTTGTTTCATTGATCTGCGATGACAATGAGTTCACGAGCTTCCCAATCCTATCTGCGATAGCGTTCTCGATCGCGCAAGAGACCTTTTCACTGAATTGAGAAAGATAATCAGTCAAATACATTTCCATTCTTTCCATGGATTCCCCCACAAGTGAGTATCTTCTGCAATCTGCTTGAATGACCTGTTCAAGGTAGCCAGCTAATAATTCAATAGTGTCATTCTTTATGCCAAGCATCCCGTTGACTGTGCCGATGAGCCACAGAAAGCTGCTTAAGGTAACTCCTAGAAGACTTGTTGAGAAAGCCGCTGCAAGGGATGGAAACAGCTTGGCAAGACCATCCATAAGAGATGTTTGTTCAACAGCACCTTCTGATCCACGAATTAGATTAGATAGCTCATTCATGTTGCCAATGAGGCCAACAAACGTGCCGATCAACCCAAGGGTTACAAGAAAGCCTGCTCCGCCATGAAGTAGGTCATCGATTTGTGAGAATGACCATTTCCTTCCTAGGAATACCGCTGCTGTCGCACGAGATACTTCACTTGAGCTGATCGCATAGGAATCGACACTCTCGATCTTAGCTGCTGCAATTCGGTAGCGAGTGCTGCAGGATCGAGCGAGGCTAAGGCTTGGATCATTATCAGTCAGGCAATCTCGAGATTCGCGAAGTGAAGTGCTCAAGCATGCACGCAGTGCTCGTGTAGAATTCTTTAGTTTCTCGCCTAGAATGACTAATAATAGAAACAGAAATAATTGTATAGAAAGGATGGACCACCCAACGGGTCCCAGCGTATAAAGAAGGAAGTTTGTGTTCACTGATCGAATGACTAGTCTGCGATCAATTCGTAGTAAGCACGGAGCTGGGCTTCAAGTTGCGGAAAATAGGTTTCTCCAGTCTCGTTCACGTGAGTAACGTATAAATCCAATATCCTCTTCTCTAGGGTGTCTGACGCTTGTCGGCCAATCTCTGGGTTTGGAGGACTAGCAACAAACCAGGCTAGAGATCTTCCTTCAACGTCGCTTGGTTGAATCGGAACGGTTGTTGTATCATCATAATCGTCTTCGTGAACACCTTGATCTATGCCCACGGCTAGTGGTGATGTTAGGGACTGCATCTCAGAAGCAGTAAGGCACCTCTTTAGCCGTTGAGATTCAATCAGTCCTTTATATAGGATTGATTGATGTAATTGGCCCCAGTCCATGTCCTCATAAAAGTCTTGAAGAGATGGAGACAGGTCTCTATTCCCATAATCCCTGTAAATCTCATTGGCTTTAGATTGAACCTCAGGAGAGCGCGAGGTAAGTGCAATCCAATGCGAGTTGTTTGTGCTATTCGTCATTTTGGCCCCTCTTGCTGTCCGGCTTCATTTCGTTGGCGTGCTTGCTGAAGAGCTAGAGGTAATCTTTCTTGATATGCTTGTAATAGCTGTTGTGTATAGGGCAGAAGGCGAGTCTCATAGGACATCTTCATTTCTTTGCTTCTTGAAAGAGCCCACAGAAGAATGGTCGCGAGAAGACTGAGTATGACACTCATCACCATCCAAAAAAGAGAAACACCGAGCTCCAATACCTTGCTTGGGTCTAGGAGTTTTGTGAAAAACTGCTGGAATGCTTGTGTGACGATTGTTTGGCCTGACCTAATTTCTATCTGTCCCGGTTTTGATTCGATGAATTCCTCAGAGTAGACATTTGGAAATTCTTGTCGGAGAAAAGTTAGTGGTGGGACTGATCCAATCTTTACACGCCAATCAGATATCTTCGTCTGAAGGGCTGATGCTTCTTTGAGATCTTCAGCTTGCTGAAGTTCATAGCGCTTGCATACTCCTGGAACCTGATTGACTCCACCGAACTTGTCAAGGACTTGCTGATTGGTAAGCCCTCGCATTGATTCTTGCTGTTTGTATTCGCCAAAGGCTTGTACCCATAGATTCTCCCAGGCTTTGGGCTGAAGGTCCTTGTCAGTTCTTTGCAGCTGTTCCGTCAGTGCATTACAACTGCTTTGGAAGTTCAAAAGTTTGGGATTCTTCAGTGTTTGAAGCTGACCAAGCGTTTTTTCTCTTTCATTTAGTTGTGCCGTTGCAAGTTCGCGAGAGTATTGACGCGTAATTCCATCTTTGTTGACTAAAATGTCAAAGCCAACGCCAGACAGCAATGTCTTCGCGCTGGAAAGTAAGATAAAAAGAAGCAGGCCAGTGGTTGCAATTGTCTCTCTCCCCTTGGCTCTGTTTGAGCCAAGCTTGCCTGCAATGTTAGAAAGGACCATTAACCCAATGGAAAGGCTTAGCGCAGCTGGTAGCGCGAAGAAGTTCAGGTAATTCTGGAGGGAAAACTGAATAAATGGAACTGTGCTGACGGCGTCCCAGGCGGTGCTACCCGCCATTGTGTTTGCGGCTTTGCCGCAAGTGTCGTCAAAGCTTTTTGTCCCGAAGCATTTACCTCGCATGGACTTGGCGCTAGGCCAGAAAAACTCCCTTAGTCTGTTTGATGTGCTTCGATGTCTACGGCCGACAACGTCAACTTGCATTGGGGCAACGATTAGTTCGTTGTCTCCTCGCTTGTAAAGGGCGGGGGAGTCGCTCGCTTGCTTGACGATGTAATCAAGCTCTACCTGGTTTCGAATCCAGCGCACCAGCTGAATGGGGTTTACGGTGATCGACCCTGAGGAAGGGCTTCGTTCTCCAGGCGGGCTCTGCATGAATCTTTCTATGTCAAGCTAAGTGTAGCCGTTTTGGGGATTGGCGCCAAGTCAGGGCTTGCCTCGATGCATTGCTGGCGCTTGGTTGTCTGGATCGGGTATGCGTTCTTGGGCAAGAAGCTTGCTGTTCGAGCCGACTCATGAGTATGCGGCTTGAGGCTTATCGGCAAAGCGGAATTGCACTTGCCCGTCCAGCGTTTTCAGCCCATGGACTGTGCTTGCATGCTTCCCAGCCCTGCTGATTCAAGCTCATTCTTCATCCACTCCATTAAGCCCCCACCCGCAGGCTGGAGCCCCGCTCGCCCGCGATCACCTCGATGCCGCCGCGGATGCGCTCCCGCAGGGCGCCGACGTGGCTGATCAGGCCGATCATGCGGCCGCCTTCGCGCAGCCGGTCGAGTTCGTCCATGGCCAGCTGCAGGTTGTCGGGGTCGAGGCTGCCGAAGCCCTCGTCGATGAACAGGGCCTCCAGGGGCACACCGCCGGCGTGGGCCTGCACCGTGTCGGCCACCCCCAGGGCCAGGGCCAGGGAGGCCTGGAAGGTCTCCCCGCCCGAGAGGCTGCTCACCTCCCGTTCCTCGCCGGTGTAGGCGTCCAGCACCCGCAGGCCCAGGCCGGCCTTGCGGCCGCCGTGGCCCCCCTCGTCGGTGAGCCGCAGCTGGTAGCGGCCGGAGGTCATCAGGGTGAGCCGCTGGTTGGCGTAGCCGCAGATGTCGGCGAGGTAGGCCGAGAGCACCCAGCGCTGCAGGGAGATGTAGGGGGCAGCCTTGCCCTGGCAGCGGTTGGCCACGGCGCTGAGCCGCTCGGCCCGCTCCTGCTTCTGGGCCAGATCGGCGGCGCCGGCGCGGTGTTCCGCGGTGAGGCGGGCGATCTCCCGCTGGGCGCCGCGGGCTTCGCTGTGGTGCTCCACCGCCCGGGTGCGGGCGGCATCGGCCCCCGCCACGGCCTCGCCGGCCGCGGTGGTGTCGGGCCGCGCTTCGGGGAGATCGGCCAGATCGGGGGCGGCCAGGAGGTTGCGCTGCTCGATCACCGCCGCCTCGTAGACCGCGATCCGCTCCACCAGCTTCAGGCGCCAGCTCTCCTCCTGCAGGGCCGCCGCGGCGTCCGCCGCCGTGGCGAACGGCGAGGCGGCCAGTTCCTGGCCCAGCCGCCGGGCCGCCTGCTCCAGCTCGCTGCTGGCGCGGGTGTGGGCGCCGGCCCCGGCCACCAGGGCCTTGAGGGCGGCCTCCAGGGGCCCGAAGGCCCGCAGCACCGCGCCCGGCTCCAGCCCCTCCCCCAGCTCCTGGGCCACCTGCTCCGCCAGGGCCCGCTGCCGCTGGCTGGCCTCATCGGCGGCCCGACGCTCCAGGGCGATCGCCGTGGCGGCCGCCTCGATGGCCTTGGCCAGGTGCTGGCGTTGCTGCTCCCGATGGGCGGTGCGCTGCTCCAGCGCCGGCAGGCCGTCGGCCAGGGCCTGGGCCGCCAGGTGGGCTGCAGCGGCGGTGCTGGCGGCCTGGCGGGCGGCGAGCGGATCGGCGCCGTCGCCCGCCTTCTCCAGCACGGTGCCCAGGGCGGCCTGGGCGTTGGCCAGGGCCACCGCCGCCGCCTGCGCCGCCTGGTTGGCCGTGGCCAGGGTGCGTTCGGCGGCGGCGATCGCCCCGTCATCGACCGCGTCGGCCGAGGGCCGGGCCGGTGCCGGGTGGTCGGTGGCGCCGCAGACCGGGCAGGGGGCTCCGGCGGCCAGACCCCCGGCGAGCCGGGCGGCCATGCCCTCGATCTGGCGCCGCCGCAGCTCGTTGAGGTCGGCGGCCGCCGTGTTGACGTCGCGATCGGCGCCGTTCCTGGCGACCTCGGCCGCGTTCTGCCGCTCCCGGGCCGGCGCGATGGCTTCGGCGGCAACGGCACGGCCTTCGGCCTCCCGGGCGGCCCGCTGCAGGCCCTCGAGCTGGTCGCGGGCGCTGCGGGCCTGGGCGAGCAGGGCCAGCTCCCGCTCCTGCTCCGCCGCCAGGAGCTCCTGCTGGCCGACGGCCGTCGCCCGCCCGGCCTCGGCCTCGCCGGCCCGCTGGCTGGCGGCGGCCGCCGCCCCCCCTGCCTGGGCGGCCTCCTCGGCCTTGCGGGCCAGCTCCCGCACCTCGGCCCCGCGGGCGGCCAGGTCGGCACCGGCCGCGGCGAGGGCTTCGGCGGACGGCAGTGCCGTCAGATCCAGCCCCTGCACCGACGGGGGCAGCGCCTGGGCGACGTCCCTGGCCTGGCGTGCGGCGCGCAGCTGCTCCTGCAGCCCCTGCTCCACCAGGGCGAGGGACTGGCGGGCCCCCTGCTCGGCCCCCAGGCTGGGGCGCAGGCGTTCGGCCCGCTCCGCCAGGGCGAGCTTCTGGCGGTACGCCTCCACCGTCTCCTTTTTGGCCTCCAGCTCGCCCAGCATGGTGGTGGCGGCGGCGCGCCGGTCCCAGCGGTCCGCCTGCGCCGCGAGTGCCGACTGGCTTGTCTGGGCCGCCTGCAGGCCGGCGGAGGCCTCCTTCAGGGCGGCCTCGGTGCCCTGCACCACTGCGGCGAGGTTCGCCACCAACGCTTCGAGGCCCGCCTGGTCAGCGGGGGGCGGCGGCGGTTCGTCCCCTTCGGGCGGCTCGGGGGCGTGGGGGGCCCAGGCGTCGGCCGCCCGGCGCCGCAGCACCTCCTGCTCGCGGGCCTGCTCCAGCGCCAGGTTGCGTGCCTCCCGGGCCCGCTCCTCCAGCCACCAACCGGCCCGCTCGTAGATCACCGTGTCAAAGAGCGTTTTGAGCAGGGCTTCGCGCTCCTCGGCCCTGGCCCGCAGCACCTCGGCGAAGCGCCCCTGGGGCAGCAGGATCACCTGGCGGAACTGGGCGGCATTGAGCCCCACCAGGGCCACCACCTCCTTGTCCACCTCGGTGGTCTTGGCCGCCACGGGTTGCTCGTCCCCACCGGCGGCCAGCCGGAACAGGAACGCCTGGGAGGGTTTGTCGGTAAAGCCCTGGCCCCGCATCTTCGGCGCCGTATGGGCCGGCACGCGCTCCACCCGGTAGCGGGCGGCGCCGCAGGAGAACTCCAGGCTCACCCGGGGCACGGCGCCGGGGGCGGCGTGGTCGGAGCGGAGGCCCTTGACGCTGCGGTCGCCCGACACCTCGCCGTAGAGGGCGAAGCAGAGGGCATCGAGCAGGAAGGTCTTGCCGGCGCCGGTGGTGCCGTGGATCAGGAACAGCCCCTCGGCTGCCAGCTCGTCGAAGTCGATCGCCACCGGATCGGCGTAGGGCCCGAAGGCCTCGATCGTGAGCCGGTGGGGCTTCACCGCTCCCCTCCCCGTTCCGCCGCCGCCAGGGCCGCCCGCAGCAGCTCGGCCTCCGGCTCGCCGGGCGGCTGGCCCTGTTGGTCGGTGAAGAAGGCGGTGGCCAGCTCCAGCGGCGAACGGGCCTGGCGCACCTGGCGGTGGCGCTCGACGCCGCCGGCGCGGGCCAGCTCCGGGGGTTCGTGGCGCAGCTCGGCGATGTGGGGGAAGCGGGCCCGCAGGCGGGCCATGGCCTGCAGCGGCAGGGTGGCGTCGGTGAGGATCGCCCGCACCCGCGCCTCGCTGGCGGCGCCGTGGGCAGGGTCTGAGCAGAGCTCCTCGATGGGCCCCCGCAGGGTGCACAGAGGCCGCCCCACCCCCAGGGGAACCACTTCCACAGAGGGCGTGCCGTCGGCGGCCAGCTCCACGATCCGCACCGACTTGACGTGCCGCTCCTCGGAGAAGGAATAGGCCAGGGGGGTGCCCGAGTAGGCCACCCGGGGGCCGTCCAGCTGCTGGGAGGCGTGCAGGTGGCCGAGGGCCACGTAATCGAAGCCCTCGAAGGCCGCCACGCTCACCCGGTCGACGTTGCCGATGGTGAGCTCCCGCTCCGATTCCGACGTCTCGCCGCCGGCCACGAAGGTGTGGGCCACCAGCACCGATCGGTGGGGCGGCCGTTCGCGGCGGTCGGCGTGGATGCGCTCGATGGCCAGCCGGGTCACCTCCTCGTGGCGGAGGCGCACCGGTGCCCCGGCCAGAACGGGCCCGACCACCGCCGGCTCCAGATAGGGCAGGGGATAGATGGCCACCGGAGCGCCGCCGTCCCGGGGTGTCACCAGCACCGGCTCGGTGGCCCGGCCCACGTCGCCCCGCACCGTGACCCCGAAGGCCGAGAGCAGCGGGTCGTACACCGACACCCGCACATGGGAATCGTGGTTGCCGGCGATGGCCACCACGGCGGTGCCATCGCGGCTCAGCTGGGCCAGGGCCCGGTTGAACAGGTCCACCGCCTCAGCCGGCGGGATGGCCCGGTCGTAGAGGTCGCCGGCGATCAGCACCGCATCGACGGCATGCTCCCGGGCCAGGTCGGCGATCCGCGCGATCGCCGCCTCCTGCTCCTCCAGCAGCGAGGCGCCGTGGAAACTGCGGCCCAGGTGCCAGTCGGAGGTGTGCAGCAGGCGCATCCGGCCAGGCTAGGGAGACACCCGGCGCGGGGGGCCATGCTGGAGCCATGAACCCCTCCACGCCGGCCTCCACTGCTGAGCCAGGCCACTGGGACCAGCGCTACCGGCAGGGCACGGACGGCTGGGAACTGGGCCGGCCGGCACCGCCGCTGGAGCGGTTCCTGCGCAGCCATCCGCTGGCCCCCCGGCCCCCCGGCCAGGTGCTGGTGCCGGGCTGCGGCCGCGGCCATGAGGCCGCCCTGCTCGAGGAGCTCGGGTTCGCCGCCATTGGCCTGGATTTCAGTGGCGAGGCCCTGGCCGAAGCCCGCGGCCTCCACGGCCCGGAGCGGCCCGGTCTGCGCTGGTTGCAGGCCGACCTGTTCGACCGGCCGGCCCTGGAGGCGGCGGGTCTGGCGCCCGGAAGCCTGACGGGGATCGTGGAGCACACCTGCTTCTGCGCCATCGATCCGGGCCGCCGCGACGCCTACATCGCCACCGTCTGCCGGCTGCTGGCTCCGGGGGGCTGGCTGCTGGGTCTGTTCTGGTGTCACGGCAACCCGGGCGGTCCGCCCTGGGGCAGCGACCAAGAGGCGGTGGCAGCCCAGCTGGGCCGGGCGGGCCTGGTGGCCGAGCTCTGGGAGCCGGCCACCGGCTCGGTGGACCAGCGCCAGGACGAATGGCTGGGCCTGTGGCGCCGGCCGATTTCGCCCGGAGGCGGCGGATCAGCCCCGGGCTGACCCAATCGACACCCGGTTCCAGGGCATGACGGCCAGCAGGCGGGCCATGCCGCAGAAGCCGGAGACACCGGCAAAGGTGAGTCCGGCCCCCACGAAGCCGCTCAGCCAGATCCAGCCCGGCGCCACCACCTGGGACAGGATCACCCCCAGCAGCACCAGGCTGCCGGCGACGATCTGCACCTGGCGCATCAGCGGCAGGGGCGCCCCCTTGAGCTGGCGCACCGGCAGGCCAGCATGCTGCCAGGCGGGCAGGCCACCGAGCAGGTCGGCGACGGGGTGGGGATGGCCCTGGTGGAGCAGCTGGGCGAGGCCCTTGGCGCTGCGGTTGCCGCTCTGGCAGACCAGCACCAGCGGTCCGCGGGGCAGGTCGGCCTGGGCCAGGCGGGAGAGGGGCACGTTGAGGCTGCCGGCGATGTGGCCGGTGGCGAACTCCATCGGCTCGCGCACATCGATCACGGTGACCTCGCCGCCCGCCAGCCGGTCGGCGAGGTCGTGGGCGCCCATGCGGCTGGGGGTGGTCATGGTTGTGGCGGTCATGGAGGGAGGAAGGAGTGGGATGAAGATCAGTGGCAAGCGCGTCAGGCCTGGACGACCCCGTCCAGGGGGAAGCCTTCGGCGGCCCAGCGGCTCAGGCCGCCGTGGAGGTTGGCCACCTGGGTCCGGCCGGCCTTGAGCAACTGCTGGGTGGCCAGGGCCGAGCGGCTGCCCGAATGGCAGACCACCACCAGCGGGCGACCTGAGGGGATCTCGCCGGAGCGGCTCTCCAGCTCCGGCAGGGGGATCAGCAGGCTGCCGGCCACGTGCCCGTCGGGCCCCGCGAACTCCTCGGCGGAGCGCACATCCAGCACCGTGACATCGCCGCGGTGGGCGGCCACCCAGGCGGGGCTGAGTTCGGGCAGTCCGGCGTAGCTGCGGGCCATGGGCGCCCAGGCGGGCGCGGCGCTGGCGTCGCGGGGCTTGCCGGAGCGCATGTTGCCCGGCAGGGCCTGGGCGATCCGGTGGGGATGGGGCAGCCGCATGTTCTCCATGTGGCCCACGAAGTCCCGCTCGGTGGCGTTGCCGCCGAGGCGGGCGTTGAAGGCCTTCTCCTCGGTGACGGAGGTGACGCTGCGGCCGGTGTAGTCGTGGCCGGGGTAGAGCAGGCAGTGGTCGGGGAGGGTGAGGATCTGCCCGGTGATCGAGCTCCAGAGGGTGTGGGCGTTGCCCTGCTGGAAGTCGCAGCGGCCGCAGCCCCGCACCAGCAGGGCGTCGCCGGTGAAGGCCATCGTGTGGTCGTCGAGGACGAAGCTGAGGCAGCCGTCGGTGTGGCCGGGGGTGGCGCGCACCTCCACATGGCGGCCGCCGAAGAGGACGCGATCGCCGTGCTTCAGGGGACGGGTGACGTTCTTGGCGCCGACGCAGGCCGCCAGGCCGATGGCGCAGCCGGTGGCCTCGTGCATCAGCCAGCTGCCCGTCACGTGGTCGGCATGGGCGTGGGTGTCGATCGACGCCACCAGCTCGAGGCCCAGTTCCCGGATCAGCGCCAGGTCGCGGTCGTGCTGCTCGAAGACCGAATCGATCAGCAGGGCCCTGCGGCTGGCCACATCCACCAGCAGGTAGGTGAAGGTGCCGGTGTCGGCGTCGAACAGCTGGCGGAACAGCAGCGGGCTGCCCCCTGCGGCGGCGGCGAGGCAGAGGGAGGGCGCGGGCGCAACGGCCATGGGTGCTCAGGCATCAAGTGTTATGAGCATAGCCGCATAGCAGGAAAGGCGGGCGATTCTGCGGCGCATCTGCAGATCGCCGGCGGCCGTGCTCCGCGCCTCAGGGCGCCAGCCGCTCGATGCTCCAGGCCGAGCCGCCTTCCCCTGCGCCGCCAGCCTCGGCGGGCCGATAGCGGAAGCGATCGTGCAGGCGGTTGCTGCGGCCCTGCCAGAACTCGAACTCGAACGGCACCACCCGCAGGCCGCCCCAGGCCGGCGGCAGCGGCACCTCGCCATCGGCAAAACGGCGCTTCATGGCGTCCCACTGCATCTCCAGGATCGAGCGGGAGCTGATCACGGCGCTCTGCTGCGACACCCAGGCCCCCAGCCGGCTGCCGACGGGGCGCGAGAGGAAGTAGGCCAGCGATTCGGCGGCGCTGATCCGCTCGGCCCGGCCCAGGATGGCCACCTGCCGCTCCAGCCCATACCAGGGAAACAGCAGGCTCACCTCCGGGCGGGCGTCGATCTCGCTGGCCTTGCGGCTTTCGTAGTGGGTGAAGAACACGAAGCCCCGTTCATCAAAGGCCTTGAGCAGCACGGTGCGGGCGCTGGGGCGGTGGCCATCGCTGGTGCCCAGCACCATGGCGTTGGGCTCGTCCAGAGCGGCGGCCACCGCCTGATCGAACCAGCGGCGGAACTGCGCCACCGGATCGGCCGCCAGATCTCCCCGCCGCAGCGCCTGGCGCCGGTAGTCGCGGCGCAGCTGGGCGGGATCGGTGGGGTCCGGGGGCATCAGGTGGGGATCAGGCGCAGGGCGGTGTGGGGCGCTTGCCACGACGGGTGCGCACCCCAGCCGGCACTTCGTGGTCGTCGTCCATTCGGGAGGGTGGCCCGATCGGATAGCGCCCTGCAGGAAGGCATTGTCCTCAAGGAAGCCAAGGGGCCCGGGTCATCCAGCGGTCGCACCTGCGCTGCCTGGCCAGAAGTTCATCATCCACACGCACGGGCTCCCCTCCCGTGGGCGAATCGATCGCCTCGGTCGCATTCAGCAGCCGCTCCTGGTAGAGGGCATCGGTCTGCAGCCGAAGGGCTACGGGATGCTCCCGGATAGAACCATGGTTCGGGTTGGTGTTGATCTCATAGACCTGCTCGCGGCCGTCGACGAGTGAAAAATCGGCGCGCCCGTACTCAATGGCAGCAGCCTCGAAGGCCGGCCGCAGACTCTCGCCGTGACGGTTCTCTGAGACGATGTCATATTCGTCGCGATACAGCCCCTCATTCGCCACACCCTTTTCGCCGTACTTGGCGGCCCACTTCGATTCGTGAACGCACAGCGTGCTGAAGACGGCGTCTCCGATGCGCATGGTGGCGAGCTTACGGAACAGGTTTTCGCCGACAGGCTGGGCGCAGTATTCGACAAGCATCAACTCGCGAATCGGCAGGCACTGGGATAACGCCTGCGCAATCGCTGCTTCGACTTCGGCGGCATTGCGCAGGAGTCCCGATAGCACCCCTCGATGGGCCGACTGGGTGCGAAGGAACACAGGGAAACGGCTGGGCCGTGCTGGCTCCTCGACACGCCAGACAGCGAAACGGTTGAACCCATCCTGATGCAATCGTGCCAGCAGCGCGAATCGCTGCAGGACCCTCGCTGGATTGTTGAGCACGTTCAAGCCGGCGCCAGAAAGCACGCGATGCAGTCGCGCTGCCAGTTCGAGCTCCCAGAATCCCAGCCTGTCGACGTCGCCAAAGATGTAGGTGGCCCTGGGTAGCGAGCGGCTGCGCAGAGCTCGGTCGTAGCTCTGCACCCGGAAGTCGAAGCGGCCGCTTGCCTGCAGCGGTGCAGCCGTATAGGCGTGGGGTCTTGTGCAGAGCAGGGTGATCATCGCCAGCCGATGGGTGAGACAGCCAGACGTCTGGCTTCCCGGCGCTGCAGAAACGGGAGCGGCGCGTTCAGTGCGTACAGGGCGGCGATCGCCATCTACACGGCGGCCATGTACTGGCGCGCGCCTTCCATGACCTCCCGCCCCAGATCGGTCAGCACGCCGTACTCACGGATCACCGAGTCACCGGCCTCAAAGTTGAGCCGATCCGCCTCCAGCGCAGCAATGGTCGCGGCGTGGTCGCCATCGTCGAGCAGCCCGCTCTCCAGCAGGCGGGTCATGGCGAGGTGCATGCGAGCGGAGACGAATGTAGCGTGGTAGATCCCGTCCATCGGTCGCCGATCGGTCCGAAGCGGTGAAGCGAACACCGGTTCATCATCGTTGTCGACCAGCGGCTCCTGGGTGCACAAGCCGAAGAGCAGGCTGTGGGCACTTTCGTGCGCAATCACTTCCATCATGGCGACGTCGGTGTGATGGAAGTCGGCGTTCAGGAACAGCGCTCCCCAGAGTTGGTAATGGGAGGCCCCATCCATCTGCATGGCCTTGCCTGGGTCTTTCCCGATCGCCACGACTTCATGGACAATCGCATCAACCTCTCCGGCAAGATCTGGGAAGGCGGCGCGCATCAGCACCATCCCGCGCTCAAAGCGAGCCTCAAATCCATTGGCCCGCTCGGCCGTCAATGGCTTCAGGCCAATGTCGTCATTCGAATGGCCGCAGAGCATCTCGAGGTAGCGCGCACTGCGGGCGCAGTCGTCCGGGGAGCGCAAAGGATCATGGACCCGCCTCGGCGGGGCTGGCTGCGCCTGGGTCAGTGCCCCGATCGCGTTGCGGGCCGCGGCCTCATCACCAGCCATCAACGCCGCCGTCAGGTCGTAGTAGGCGGCGAAGGTCAGGGGTGAAAGGCGCTGGCCGTCGCGGATCAGTTGCTGTGGTGACTCCAGCTGCGACGGATCCAGCCACGGCACGTCAGAGGACTGTGCTTCCAGACGCTCCTGGAGGTAGGAGAGGCTGGCAGCCAACTCCTCATGCATGCGCCGATCGAGCGCTAGGCCCCTCTCCGGGTCAGGAGGGAAACCTGGATGAACGGACATGGCTCCCGAGGATGGGGGCACCACCGGCCTGGGTTGTTGGTCAGTGGTGCCCTGTCGGATGGTCAGACGGACAGAGTGGGCTTCCCACCGGCCTTGATGCCGATCCTGACTTCAGGCTTGGCGCCAGCCTTGATATCTGTCTTGGTACCACGTTTTGCGCCGGTCTTGACACGGTTCCCGTCCAGGGAAACAGCCTCACGGGCCTCAAGACGGAAGCCCAGCAGGCGATGGGGGTCCAGTTGAATCGGAGTCATGAATGTCCCGGTCGCGACCGGCCATAATGAACGTTCTTATTTAAGCGGGTTTTCACCGTTCTGCTCCAAACGGTTGAGGCTTTCTTCATCAACGCCTTCGACAGGGGGCCCCGCGTCTGCTCAGAGCCCAGTGGCGGTGTGAGCGCTTGCAAAGAAGAAGGAGGGATGGTCAGGCATGGGTCCTCGGGCCCAGGCTGCGCTGAGACACCGGTGGCACTTCCCAGTGCAGCCGCCCCAGCCCCTTGGCCACCCGCGCCGTCTACTCGTTCACCGGCTTTCCCGGCGTTCCGGAGCGCCACTTCTATCTCCACCACGACGGCTACCCCACCGGCGCCGCCTGGCGCTTCGCCACGGCCCTGCGCCAGCGGCCGGAGCCGGAGGCCTTTGCGGCGGCCTTCATGGCCAGCCAGCCCGGCGCCGAACCCCTGGCCGCCCCTGCCCAGGCCGCCGACGCCGAGTACCGCTACCGGGTGCAGCTGCTGGCCGGCGGCGGCGCGCTGCAGGTGGCCTGCTGGCGGCGGCTGCCTGGCGGCACCACCTGGCAGCCCCGCTGCGGGCCCATGGCCCTGGAGCTGTTCATCCGGCGCTTCCTGCCGGGGGATCCGCTGTGAGCCGCTGTTGAGCCCGTGTCAGGGCACGGCGTGCTCCAACGGGCTCGCAAGCGTGGGGAAGGCCCGCAGCAGTTGGCGATCGGAGGTGATCAGGCGGGTCTGGAGTGCCAGGGCGGCCGCCACGAACTCACAGTCGTAGGCGCTGCAGTCGCTCGCCTCCACCAGCCGGAACACGTCGGCGGAATCCACCGGCACCTCCCGCCCCTGAAGTAACGATTCCGCCTGGCCCTGGAGCCTCAGCACCTGCTGGTGATCCAGCTGCCCGCGTTTCAGGTAACCGCTGAGCACGTTGCGCAGCTCGCTGCGCCAGAGCACCGGAGCGGCCCATTCAGGGTCGTGAAGCAGCAGCGCCTCAGCCTTCTCGGTCTGGGGGCCTGCCAGCAACAGATAGGCCACCACGTTGGTGTCCACCACGATCATGGGCGGCCCTCGCGCTTGAAGGCATCGATCTGGTCGGGCGTGAACCCCGCTTCCGCCGGCAAGCTGTGGCGCAGGGCCCGGATCTGCTCCAGTCGCTCGGCGGCCGTGATGGCCTGGGGCGGAAGGGCCGCTTCGAGGCACACGATCGCTTCGTTGTTGAGGCTGCGGCGATGTTGCTTGGCCGCATGCTTCAGGCGGCCGTAGAGGTCGTCGGGGAGATTCTTGAGGGTGAGGCTCCTGGCCATGGCCGTTGCCGGGGCAGTGGCAACCATTCTGCAACCAAAACGGTGGCACTTGAACCTCCCCCAAGCGTCAGGAGGATCCCCGTTCGCAATAGGCCAGCTCCTGCGGGGCGACAGCCCGATCAACCAGTTGGCGGTCCTCCGCTGTGGCACGGACTTCAAGGCACCGATCGCGTCTGAGACGCCAAGATCGGTCCACAGCCGTACAGTAACGCGTACATGACGGAAGGTCTGCCGATGGACGCCATCACCTACACAGCGGCCCGCGCCAACCTGGCCCAGACCATGAACCGGGTCTGCGCCGACCATGAGCCGCTGATCATTACCCGCAACGGGCAGAAATCGGTGGTGATGATGTCCCTGGAGGACTTCAAAGCCCTCGAGGAAACTGCCTATCTGCTGCGGGTCCCTGAGAATGCCAGGCGTCTGCTGGAGGCGATGGCCAGCCTGGACGCGGGCCAGGGCCGGGAGCGGACCCTCAGCGAATGAGGCTGATCTTCGCTGAGCAGGCCTGGCAGGACTATCTCCTCTGGCAGGCCACCGACAAGACCCTGCTCAAGCGCATCAACGCACTGATCAAGGAAACGTCTCGGACGCCGTTTTCAGGAACCGGGAAGCCGGAAGCCCTGAAACACGCCCTCGCTGGCTACTGGTCACGCCGCATCAACGACGAGCACCGGATGGTCTACAAGGTCGACGGTGACGCTCTGCTGCTGGCCCAGCTTCGTTATCACTATTGACTCCGCTGCCAGAAGCGCCGCACCTGCTGGGGCCAGTCCCAGCAGGCCCTATCAGCCCAGCCAGTCCTGGGGAAGGTGGGCCAGGGAGCGGAATTCAGGATCCTTGTGCACCAGCACCGCCCCCTCCTGCTCAGCGGCGGCGGCGATCCAGGCATCGGCCACGGAGAGGGGATGGGTGGCCTTGATGGCCGCCGCCCGGTCCAGCAGGGCGTCACTGGCCGCCACCCAATCCAGGGGCAGGGAGCGCAGCTGGGCATCGGCGAGGCGGGCGACCCGTTCGCCTTCGTCTTTCCACACCCGGTAGAGCAACTCCATGCGGCTCATGAAGCACACCAGGCAGCTGTCCTGGCGGGCCTGGGAGCGCTGCAGCAGTTCGGCGACGCGCTCCGCGCCGGTTTCGTTGTCGCGCAAGGCCAGCAGGGCGGAGGTGTCAAGGAGCCAGCGGCCGGCCATCAGGCCTCCTGCTGGCGGTCGTGGCGGCGTTCGGCGAGCAGACGGGTGGTGGCGCCTCCGGCGCCGGAGCCGCGGAAGGCGGTGATCGGATCCAGGGCAACGGGAACCACACGGATGGTCCCGTCGCCTTCCACGATCCATTCCAACCGCGTGGACGGACCCAGCTGGAAGCGTTCGCGGATCGGGGCCGGAACCACCGTCTGGCCGCGGGCGGTGATGGTGCTGCGCATCGCCTGAATTACTGCTGTTGAGTCATCGTAATTCAGTTGGCCTTGACCGGATGTGGAAGGGATGGCCACGCACGCCCACGGCCAGCTGAGGCACGTCCTCGGGGCCGGACGTTCAGCGCCCCCGCTTCAGAAACCGCCGCACCTGGCCCGGCCAGTCCCCCGGCAGGTCGCCCTGCCGCAGGGTCGTGCTCGCCATCGAGGCCAGCAGGGGCGTGCCCCCCAGCCGCAGGCTGTCGCCCACATGCAGCACCACGGCCAGGCCGATCAGCAGCCAGGCCACCAGGTGCAGGCTGTAGGCCAGGTGGTGCAGCTGGCCGTCCCGCAGCCAGTCCTCCTGCATCAGCTTGCCGGTGGCCACCGCCAGCGCCAGAGCCCCCAGGGCCATGGCGTTGGTGATGCGCTTCAGGCGCGCCCGGCCCAGGGTGAGGGCGTAGGCGGCGAAGACCAGGCCCAGGGGCAGCAGCAGAAAGCCCGCCTGGCCGTGCAGGTCGATCCAGCTGCCGGGCGGGGTGAAGGGCAGCCGACCCCAGCGGCCGTCGTAGCGGCTGTAGACGAACAGCCCGCTCAGCCAGGCGGCCAGCACCAGCAACGCCGTGACCCCATGGGTCAGCCGCAGCAGGGAGGGTTGGTAGGGGGGGCGCGCCATCGAGTCAGCCGGCGAAGATCAATAGCGTGTCACGGCAAAAGGGCCCGGATCTCTCCGGGCCCGGCAGGGGCTCAGGGCGGCGACGGCTGGTCGGGGTTCAAAGCCCCACTAACCGATCGACGGTGCGCTGAGAGCCACGGGGGTGCTGGTCGCGGCCGCCAGATCGAGGGGGAAGTTGTGCACGTTGCGCTCGTGCATCGCCTCGATGCCCAGGCCGCCGCGGTTGAGGATGTCGGCCCAGGTGTCGACCACACGGCCCTGGTGATCCAGGATCGAGTGGTTGAAATTCAGCCCGTTGAGGTTGAACGAGAAGCTCACCACCGCCAGGGCGGCGAACCAGATCCCCACCACCGGCCAGGCGGCCAGGAGGAAGTGGAGGCTGCGGCTGTTGTTGAAGGAGGCGTACTGGACGATCAGCCGGCCGAAGTAGCCGTGGGCGGCCACGATGTTGTAGGTCTCCTCCTCCTGGCCGAACCTGTAGCCCCGGTTCTGGGACTCGGTTTCGGTGGTCTCCCGCACCAGCGAGCTGGTGACGAGTGAGCCGTGCATGGCGGAGAACAGGGCGCCGCCGAAGATCCCCACGACCCCGAGCATGTGGAAGGGGTGCATGAGCACGTTGTGCTCGGCCTGCAGCACCAGCATGAAGTTGAAGGTGCCGGAGATGCCCAGGGGCATGGCATCGGAGAAGGAGCCCTGGCCGATCGCATAGATCAGCAGCACGGCGGTGGCGGCGGCCACCGGGGCGGAGTAGGCCACGGCGATCCAGGGGCGCATGCCCAGGCGGTAGCTGAGTTCCCACTCCCGGCCCATCCAGCAGAAGATGCCGATCAGGAAGTGGAAGATGATCAGCTGGTAAGGGCCGCCGTTGTAGAGCCACTCGTCGAGGCTGGCGGCTTCCCAGATGGGGTAGAAGTGCAGGCCGATGGCATTGCTCGAGGGCACCACGGCGGCGGTGATGATGTTGTTGCCGTAGAGCAGGCCGCCGGCGACGGGCTCACGGATGCCGTCGATGTCGACGGGCGGGGCGCCGATGAAGGCGATGACGAAGCAGGCGGTGGCCGTGAGCAGGGTGGGGATCATCAGCACGCCGAACCAGCCCACGTAGAGGCGGTTCTCGGTGCTGGTGACCCAGTTCTTGAAGCGATCCCAGGGATGGACCCCGGAACGCGACAGGGTGGTGAGAGTCATGGCAGGACATCCGAAGATGGACAGACCGGGAGCGACGGGCGGCGACACCGCCTTGCGGATGGGCCGCTTGCCTCTCCTGGACGATAAAACGATAACGTTGAATGACCCCGTGCCGGGGCTGCTCCCCATGCGTGCTTCTGCTCAACCTGTTTCGGGTGCCCCCGCCACCGGCGCCCGGCCCTGGCTGGCGTCGCTGGCGACCCTGCTCCTGGTGCTGCTGCTGACCCTGGCGCCCGGGCTGGCCCGGGCCGACGACGGCCAGCGCTGGAGCCTGCGCGACCGTGACGACAACCGCTGGTCGCTGCGGATCTTCGAGCAGCCCGATGCGGCCTACCCCAGCGGCGAGCGCCTGCGCCTCAGCGCCCTCACACCGGGCATCGCCGTCGACCACAGCCGGCCCCTGCTGCTCAGTGACGGGGTCGGTGGCTCCTGGACCCTGGCCAACCGCAGTGAGGAGCTGGTGGCGGCCGACGGCGGCACCCTGCCGGAGAGCTCGGCCCAGTTCGACATGGCCGACCTGCTGCCCCGCCCCAGCGACGCCCTGCCCCTGGTCCTCAGCCTGCCGCTGGCGGGAGAGGCGTCGGCGGAGCTGGTGCTGGGTCCGGAGGAGACCCAGGCCCTGCATGCCGCGTCCAACCCCGCGGCCACGGTTCAGGCGGGGTGAAGTCTGGGGAGCACCGTGATCGAGCCGTTGTTCTCCAGGATGGCCAGGTGCACGGTGTCCACAGCGGTGCAGCCGGCCGATCGGATCGCGGCATCCAGTTCATTCCTGGTCAGCTGCGAGCGCCGGAGCACGTCGCCATAGACCCTGCCGTTGTGGACCAGCACCTGGGGGCGACCCTCCACGAACATCTCGATCGCCTTGCTGGAACTGGTCGCCGCCCCAACGAGATGGTTCAGGCCAATCAGCGTGACGGCGGAGATCAGACCTCCGATCAGCGAGTTGTCGCCGCCATTCATGGAGTTCTGCACGGCATTCGACAGGATCAGCAGCAGCACCAGATCAAAGGTGGCGAGCTGGCCGACCTGGCGTTTCCCTGTCAGCCGCAGCAGTACCAGCAGAAAGGTATAGACAACGGCACCCCGGAGGACGAACTCCCAGATGGGGATGGACAGATGCGCCATCTCATCGGCCGATGCGGATGGTGCGCAGCGAATCCATCAGGCCAAGGATGTTGAGGAGCCACACCACAACGGCGACCACCACGACAATGTTCAGGATGCGTTTGATCTTCCCGTCCATGGGGATGTAGTTGTTGACGAGCCAGAGCAGAACCCCGACGACGATCAGGGTGATGATGAGCGAAATCAGCGACATGATGTGTTCTCCTGGGAGGTTGCAACGGATACAAAAGCTAGGCCAGGTCTCTCTCGGTTCGTGCATCTGGATGCTGCAGATCTGCCGCAGAACCGAATGTCGATCGTGGCGATGTCTCTGCCATTCCTAAACTCGTGGGTGCCCCTCTTTTCTGGTTGCCATGTCAGATTGTTTTGGGGACTATTTGCGCAGCATCGGCCGCATTCCCCTGCTGACGCCCGCGGAGGAATTGCACCTTGGCGCCCTTGTGCAGGGCTGGCGCTCCCAGCCGACTCCAGCCCCCAGCGAGGAACGGCGAGGCCGCCGGGCCTTCGCCCGCATGGTCACGGGCAACCTGCGTCTGGTGGTGTCGCTCTGCAAGCAGCAGCACAACCGCATCCGCCAGATGCATCTGGATCCGATGGATGTGGTGCAGGCCGGCAACCTCGGCCTGATCCATGCGGTGGAGCGTTTCCTGCCCGAGCGCGGCTACCGGTTCTCCACCTACGGCTCCTGGTGGATCCGCCAGGCGGTGCACCGCCATCTCCAGGAGACGGCCGGTCTGATCCGGATCCCGCCCCAGATGGCGGCCCTGGCCCGCAAGGTGCATGCCCTGCGGCAGGCCTCCCCCGACCCCCTGACACTGGCGGCGATCGGCGTCCAGCTGGGGGAGAGCCCGCGACGGTTGGAAACCGTGCTTCAGGCCTCCCATGACCTGCAGACCCTCTCCCTCGACCAGACCCTGGGGAGCACGGACGGGGAGGTGAGTCTGACGGATCTGATCGGTGATCCCAGGGAGCCCGGCCTTCAGGACGATTACCTGTGGCTCCACCGTGCCCTCATCCAGTTGTCCCCTCTGGAGCGCCGGGTGCTGCGCCTTCGCTATGCCGGTGCCGAGTCGACGTCGCTGGCGAAGATCGGCGAGGGCATTGGCCTGTCCAAGCACAAGGTGCAGCATGTGGAGCGCAAGGCCCTGCTGAAGCTGCGCCGATCTCTGGCCGAGGAACCCTGATTCGCGCGCCGATGGCACGTCATACGGTCCGACCACTGATCAGTCGGGCCGCAATCACGATCAGGGCAATGACCAGAAGCAGATGGATCAGGCCGCCCATGGTGTAGGACGTCACCAATCCGAGCAGCCAGAGAATCACCAGAATGACGGCGAGTGATTCCAGCATGGGGTCCTCCTTTCAATGGTGATGCGTTGATGTGTGGGCCGGTTACTTGATCTTGTCGGCCAGTTTGTCGGCGGCATCACTGGCCTTGCGGGCCGCGGCCTTGGTGCCGTCCTTGACGGCTTCGGCCGTGTTCATGGCGGAGGCCTGGACCTGCTTGGCTTTGCCCTTCACCTGGTGACCCGTGTCTCCGGTGATTTCGCCATAGGCGGATTCCATCTTGCCTTCGGCTTCCTTGGCTTTGGCGTTCACTTTGTTGGACATGGTGGCGATAGCGACGGGGGTGAGAGAGGGGGCATGGCTGGCCATGGCCATGGCGGGCCACTGGATCATCAGGGAGATAACCAGGGCGGCCATGGAGGCCAGCGTGAACAGGCGTTTGCGGATGAGAATTCTCATCGGATCTTGCTTCGAGGTGGCCAACCCTTCTCTACGGAGTGCGGTGCCCCGCGAAGATTTCTTTTCTCCCCATCTGCGGCGGCAGGAGGCGACATCCCTCACCGGTTGAGTGGTGTCAGCCTGTTTGGGCGATGTAGCGATTCATGTCCTTTCTGCAGCACTCTGCGTCATTTCTGCCATAAGCAGCCAGATCCACCCACGGGCCCCCATGAAAACCACCCGCCTGGAGGCCTTCAGCGACGGTGTCCTGGCCATCGTCATCACGATCATGGTGCTGGAGATCAAGGTGCCCCACGACACCGAGCCGGCGGCCCTGGTGCCCCTGATCCCTGTTTTCCTGAGCTATCTGCTGAGCTTCATCTATATCGGCATCTACTGGAACAACCACCACCACATGCTGCACACCCTGCAGCGCGTCAGCGGTCCGGTGCTGCTGGCCAACCTGCATCTGCTGTTCTGGTTGTCGCTGGTGCCCTTTGCCACCGGGTGGATGGGCCAGAACCACCGGGCGATTGCTCCTGCGTTCCTCTATGGCGCCGTGATGGTGATGGCGGCCCTCGCCTATTTCATCCTTCAGGGGCGGATCATCGCCAGCCAGGGCCCCGACTCCCTGCTGCGCCGGGCCGTGGGCCGCGACTGGAAGGGACACACCTCCCTGAGCCTCTATCTGGTGGCGATGCTGGCGAGCCTGCGCTCCCCGGCCGTCGCCCAGGCGATCTACGCGCTGGTGGCCCTGATGTGGCTGGTCCCCGATCGCCGCATCGAGCGGGTGCTCTCCGACTAGGTGGTCCGGCCCACTAGGCGGCCTGGACGCTCACCAGTTCTTCGGCGGCGAAGGCTGCCGCCCGCTCCAGCAGGCGCCGTTCCTCCTCATCGGCCCGGGTGCAGGCGAAGCCGTAGCGGGCCCGCACCCGTTCGGAGGCCTGCCGCAGCGCCAGGGTCCCCTTGGTGCGCAGCTCCGCCACCGTCACGGTCTGGCCCGGAGCGAGGTGCTCGAGGATCACCGTGGACGGCGAATAGAGACGGCTCCTGCCCCCGTCCGGCCATTCCAGCGTCAGCTCCACTTCCGGCATGGCGCCCCCCACCACCCAGCGAAGGAATTGTGCGCCTTCGTCGCCCCGGCTGCGGTGGCGATCACCACAGCACGATCACGGCAGCTTGATCACGCCAGTTGCATCAAGACAGTGCCCCGAAGCCCGTGAGCGGTGCCTCCCCGCGCCAGATCGTCTCCTGCCGGCCCTCCGCCTCCAGCACAAGCTGGCGCTCCGCCGTGAACGTGCCGATCCGCGCCAGCAGCAGACCGCCGCAGGCGGCGACCCGCTCCGCCAGCCGGCCCTCCTGATCGGGGCGGGCGGCCAGCAGGAAGCCGAAGCTTGGGAAGCCGGTGAGCCAGGGCTCCAGCGCCACCCCCGCGGGGGGCTGGATCGCGGCCAGATCCAGGCTCAGGCCGCAGCCGGCCGCCTCGCAGACCATGGCGGCGGTGCCCACCAGGCCGCCCATGCTGATGTCCTTGGCGGCGTGGACGCTGGCGTCGGCCGCCAGTTCTGCCATCAGGGCCAGCTGGCGCCGCAGCCGGGCGGGCTCGGCGCCGGTGGCCGCATCCCAGCAGAGGGAATCGCCGCGGAACTCGCCGTTCGGGTCGATCAGCAGGTGGCAGTGGTCGCCGGGACGGGCGGCGCGGGCTGAGAGCACCGGGCCCGCGGCCGTCCCCAGCACCGCCACCGCCAGGGCGTCGTAGGGGCTGTGCAGGTTGGTGTGGCCCCCCACCACCGGCACCCCGAACACCTCCGAGGCCCGGCGCAGGCCCGCCAGGACCTGTTCCGCCTGGGCGGCGCTGCGGCACCAGAGGCTGTTCACCACCGCGATCGGGGTGCCGCCCATGGCGGCGATGTCGCTGAGGTTCACCAGCACCCCGCACCAGCCGGCGAACCAGGGGTCGTTGGCCACCAGGGCCGGGTCGAGGCCCTCACTGGCCAGCAGCAGCGGCGTGGCCACCGCCGGCAGCAGGGCGGCGTCGTCGCCGAGGGCGGCGGCAGGCCCCAGGGCGGGAAAGGGCTGGTGGGGAAAGGCCGCCGCCGGGGCCTGGATGTCGGTCTTGCCGGTGAGGCCGCTGAGCTGGCGCAGCCTCCCGGCCAGGGCCGCCAGGTCCGGATCCTGCGGCCCGGGACGACTCACGCCGCCGCCACCTCGCCCACCGCCAGGGGTCGCCGCTCCAGGCCGGGCTGGTAATAGGAGAGGTCGGCCTCCATCAGGTGGTGGGGCAGGCCGCGGATCTCCAGCGTGTCGATCGACGTCCAGTGCAGGCGCTGGAAGAAGCGCACGTTCTGGAGCTGCACCGTGGCCAGGAAGCGGTCGCAGCCCCAGCCGTTGGCCGTGGTGACCGCCTTCCAGATCAGGCCCTTGCCGATCTGGTTGTGGCGGCGGTGCTCGCCATGCACCCCCAGCCGCCCGCCGTACCAGAGGCGGGGCCGCTCCTCCAGGATCCGCACCACCCCCACCACGCCGCTGCCGCTGCCGGCGCCGTGATCAAGGGCGGCGATCGGATAGGCGTGGCCATCCTTCTCGTCCCGGTCGGAGTCTTCGAACAGGTGCTGCTCCTGGCAGAAGATGGCGCTGCGCAGCTGCCAGTAGCCCTGCTCCAGGGGCGTGCCGCCCCGCAGCAGGTGGAAGGAGAAGCGCTGGGAGCTGGCCGTGGGCGAGAGGCGGAAGTCCTCGGCATCGATGGCCACCCCCCGCCGCACCGAGGGGGTGAAGGCGGCCGGCGCCGAGCTGGCGCTGCGGCCGATGTCGTGGCTGGAGGGGTCGATGAAGAACATGGCCGCGCTCAGGGGGTGGCTTCGAACAGGGACAGGGCCGAGCAGGCGCCGCACTTGGCGCAGCCTGCCGCCATGGCCTCGGACCTGAGGTCGGAGGCCCGCAACCGGTCGCCCACGGCCGTGTACACGGCCACCATGAAGTCGGTGGAGGGGGCCGGATGGGCCTCCAGGGGGGTGCCGGCGATCGGTACGAAGGGCACCACGAACGGGTAGACCCCCAGGGCGATCAGCCGCTCACTCACGGCGATCAGCGAAGCGACGCTGTCCCCCAGCCCGGCCAGCAGGTAGGTGGACACCTGGCCGCGGCCGAACACCGCCACGGCTTCGGCGAAGGCCTCCATGTAGCGCTCCAGCCCCAGCTCCGACTTGCCCGGCAGGATCCGCCGCCGCACCTCCTCCTCCACCACCTCCAGGTGCATGCCGAGGCTGTCGACGCCGGCGTCCTTCATGCGCTGGTACCAGGCGGGGTCGTCCGGGGGCTCGCACTGGGCCTGGATCGGCAGGTCCACCCGGGCCTTGACGGCGGCGGCGGTCTCGGCCATCAGCCGGGCGCCCCGGTCGTCGCTGTTGGGGGTGCCGGTGGTGAGCACCAGCTGGCGGACGCCATCGAGACGCACCGCCGCCTCGGCCACCTCCGCCACCTGCTCCGGTGTCTTTCGCACGAGGGTGCGGCCATCCTCCAGCGACTGCTCGATGGCGCAGAACTGGCACGACTGGGTGCGGTCGCGGAAGCGGATGCAGGTCTGCAGGAGGGTGGTGGCCAGCACGTCCCGGCCGTGCAGCAGGGCGATCGAGCGGTAGGGAATGCCCTCGGCGGTGGCCAGGCCGTAGAAGCGCGGCTCGGGCGGGGTGTCCACGGCCAGGGCCGCGGCCCCAACGCCGGCCTCGCCGCCGGTGTCGCCGCAGACTGCCGTCGGGCCGCTCACCTCCAGGCCGCCACCGGCGGCGGTGTCCAGCCGGTAGGGCGAGGTGCCGGCCAGGGCGTTGTAGACGGGCACCATCACCGTGGTGCCGTCGATGCTGAGGGCGCGGTGATCCGACGGGCCGGCGCCGCCCCGGCGGCCAGGGTTGCCGGGCACGGCCGGATCGACCACCCCGTGCACCTGCAGTTCGGTGAGCCGTCGGCCCAGGGCGCGGCGATCGTGCTCAGCCATGGTGCAGCTCCTCCAGCAGCGACAAGCCAGGAGCCGTCTCGCCGGCGGAGGCCGCGAAGCCGTTCAGGCCCTGCTCCTTGGGCCGCTCATGCAGCTGGCGGGCGGGGCTGCGGTCGATCAGCAGCCCCAGCAGGTCGGGGCGGCTGTAGTGGCCGACGCTGTCCATCATGCGTTTGCGTTTGGTGATCAGGCTCAGGTCGAGTTCGGCGATGGCCAGCCCCTCGCCATCGGGCAGTGGCCCGGCCAGGTAGCGCCCCTCCGGGCTGATCACCGCCGTGTGGCAGCCCCCCTGACAGGCCTTCTGCAGCAGCGGATCGGGCGTGATCCGCTCGATGTCCTCCGGCTCCAGCCAGGCGGTGGAGGAGATCACGAAGCAGCCGGCCTCGAGGGCGTGGTGGCGCAGGGTGACGGCGGTCTGCTCGGCGAAGATCGGCCCCACCAGCGAGCCGGGGAACTGGGCGCAGTGGATCTCCTCGCCCTGGGCCATCAGGCTGAAGCGGGCCAGGGGGTTGTAGTGCTCCCAGCAGGCCAGGGCGCCGATGCGCCCGAGGGCGGTGGGCACCACCTGCAGGCCGGCCCCATCCCCCTGCCCCCACACCATCCGTTCGTGATACGTGGGGGTGAGCTTGCGGCGTTTCAGCACCAGCTCACCGGCGGAATCGATCAGCAGCTGGGCGTTGTAGAGGCTGCCCCCGTCGCGCTCGTTGATGCCCAGCAGCACGTGCAGGCCCAGCTGGCGGGCGGCGGCGGCGATGCGGCCCAGGGCCGGGCCGGGCACCGTCACCGCCTGCTCGTAGAGCTTCAGGTGCGACTTGCCCATCAGCACCGGCGGCTCCACGAAGGAGAAGTAGGGGTAGTAGGGCAGGAACGTCTCGGGGAAGACGATCAGCTGCACCCCGGCCGCGGCGGCCTCCTCCATGGCCGCGACCACCCGCGCCACCGATCCCTCCAGGCTGTAGAGCACCGGACGGATCTGGGCGGCGGCGACGGTGACCGTGGCGGGCATTCAGAGGGTCCAGGTGTCGAGGATGAAGGCGCCTTCCTTGCGGTGCAGCAGCACGATGTCGAGCACATCGAGGGGGTTGACCGGGATGATTCCGGGGATCAGGGCGCCTTCGCCGTGGCCGTAGAGGGCCTGCAGGGCGAAGCGGCAGGCGTAGACCTTGCCGCCCTGGTCCATGAACTTCTGGATGCGGGCGCCGAAGTTGAGGTGGCCGTCGAAGGCGGCGTCGCCGAGCTTGGGGAAGCCCCGCTGCAGCCCCAGGGTCACGCCCGGGCCGTAGAGCAGGATCGAGGTCTCGAAGCCCTTGTTGATCAGGCGGCTGGCCTGCAGCAGGTTCACCAGGCCGATGGAACCTTCGAAGGCCACGGTGTGGAAGGTGACCAGGGCCTTCTCACCGGGTTCGGCCTTGACGTCGGGAAAGACCTTCTCCTCGTAGTCGACGAGGAACTCACCCGTCTGGTTGGCGGGACGGCTGACCTGGGGCATGGCGAGGTGCGGTCGGTGGAATCGGCATGGGGACCGTGCCACGGATGAACTTTTGTTCTGTGTCGCCGATGCCACCGAATGCCGCCTCCCGCCGTTAGCAGGGGACGGGGCGATCCGTGCCGGTCGTTACAGGAGGTATCGCCAGCGGCGGCCAGCATCGGCTTTCGTTCAGGCGCCGGGGTGGCTGTGGCAAGGGGTTCGGAGTCGGTGCAGCGGCATGCGGTGGTGGTGGTGGGCGGCGGCCAGGCGGGCCTGTCAATCGCCCACTGCCTGCAGAAGCGCGGGGTGCGTCCCCTGGTGCTGGAGCGCCATCGCATCGGCCATGCCTGGGCCCGCCAGCGCTGGGAGTCCTTCTGCCTGGTGACGCCCAACTGGCAGTGCCGCCTGCCCGATTTCCCCTACGACGGCGACGACCCCGAAGGCTTCATGGGCCGCGAGGAGATCGTCCGCTACGTGCAGCGCTTCGCCGACCACATCCAGGTGCCCGTGCGCGAGGGCGTGGCCGTGAACCGGCTGCAGACCAGCGGCACGGGGTTCCTGCTCTCCACCGATGAGGGCACCATCGAGGCGGAGCAGGTGGTGGTGGCCACCGGCGGCTACCACCGACCCCAGCGCCATCCCCTCGCCGCCCGCCTGCCCGAGCGGATCCTGCAGATCGATGCCCGCGATTACACCAGTCCCGCCACCCTCCCACCCGGGCCGGTGCTGGTGGTGGGCAGCGGCCAGTCGGGCTGCCAGATCGCCGAAGACCTGCACCTGGCCGGCCGCCGCGTGCACCTGAGCGTCGGCAGCGCCCCCCGCTCCCCCCGCCGCTACCGGGGCCGGGACGTGGTCGACTGGCTCGATCGCATGGGCTACTACGCCATGCCGATCGACCAGCACGCCGATCCCAGGGCGGTGCGGGGCAAGACCAACCACTACCTCACCGGGCGCGACGGCGGCCGGGAGATCGACCTGCGCCGCCGCGCCCTTGAGGGGATGGTGCTGCATGGCCGCTTGGCCGACCTGGGCCACGACCGCATCCATTTCGCCGGCGATCTGGCCGCCAACCTCGACGGGGCCGACGCGGTGCACAGCCGCATCTGCCGCAGCATCGACGACCACATCGCCAGCGAGGGCCTTGAGGCCCCCGAGGAAGCCCCCTACGTTCCCTGCTGGACGCCGCCCCCCGGTCCGCCGGAGCCCCTCGACCTGGCGGCCGAGCCGCTGGCGGCGGTGATCTGGTGCACGGGCTACCGGCCGGATTTCTCCTGGGTGGAGGTGCCCGTGTTCGACGGCGCTGGCCATCCGGTCCACGAGCGGGGGATCACCAGGGTGCCGGGGCTCTACGTCCTGGGCCTGCCCTGGCTGCACACCTGGGGCTCGGCCCGCTTCTGCGGCGTCGCCGACGATGCCGAGTACCTGGCGGAGGCGATCCGCCTGCGGGCCTCCCACCGGGCCGCCAGCCAGGAGCGGCTGGAGTGCACCGCCCTGCTGGGGACCTGAGCCCTCAGGCCACCAGGGCCGACCAGGTGAAGGCCAGGCCGATGCCCATCAGCAGGCCGGCGGTGATGTTGACCGCCCCGCTGGAGGCGTTCTGGCGCCAGCGCCGCACGGCCGTGAGGGCCACCAGCAGCAGCAGGCTCTGGCTCACCAGCAGACCCACCAGATAGAAGGCGATCGGGGTCGGTTCCCAGCCGAGGACGGCGCCGCTGAGGGCGTAGCCGTGCAGCAGGAAGGCGGGCACCAGCACGGCCGGCGGCAGCCGCCGCGCCAGCACCAGGCCGGTGAGGGCCACCGAGAGGGCCACCAGCGGCTCGATCCAGGGAAAGCCCGGCAGGGCCAGCCCCAGGGCGTTGCCCACCAGACCGCAGGTCAGCAGGGCCAGCACCCAGCGGAAGGGCTGGACGATGCCCACCAGGCCGATGGCCAGCAGGAACAGCAGGTGGTCGGGGCCCAGGATCGGGTGGGCCAGGCCGCTCAGCAGGCCGGACACCACGCCCGGCTTCATGCCGGTGAGATCCATCAGGTGGTGCGCCGAGGCCGGGGCGGCCAGCAGCAGGGGCAGGGCGCAAACAGCCAAAAGGGCGATGGGCAAAACGCCGCGCCGCTTGGCCAGGGAAGGCAGGTTCATGAATGATCTCCGGTCCTCGCCGGCAGGAAACGTGTCGTGGGGGGTGAGCGTTCTGACTGAGGACGGCGGGGCGGGGGGCCACGGTGTCCATCACAGCTGCGGGACAGCGGCGGACTTGGGTCACCCCGCACCGCCTTTCCTCCTTGCGTCCTCCCCGTGAAGGGGAGGAACCTCCTGCGCGCCATCCTCCCCCCTTACTGGTCAGAAGCTGCGGTCATCGGGCGGCAACGTCACGGGCTGCGGGCACAATGGGTGGACGGTTCCCGGGGTTCACCTCCGGGAGGAAACGAGGAAAGTCCGGTGCACGGCAGGGTTCTCCCTTCCATCATTCCGGCGCTGTCCCGCAGCTGTGATGGGGTCACCCTCAGCCAGAACGCTCGCCGTGAACCGTTCCTTCCACCCCGGCGCGGACCGGGAACCTCGATGACCCACTTCTCCCGCCTGCGCTCCTGGACCCTGCTCGGGGGCGCCGCCGCCCTCGGTTTCGTGCTCGTCGGCCAGCCGGCCCAGGCCCATGGCCTGGCCCACGGCGGCCTGGGCTACGGCTTCCTCCATCCGATCACCGGCGTCGACCACCTGCTGCTGCTGATCGGTGTCGGCGCGGCTGCCTCCTACGTGTCGGCCCAGCTGCTGCTCTGGGGCCTGGCCGGTGCGGTGCTGGGGGGCCTGGCCGGGGCCATGGGCTTCACGATGCCCTTCGCCGAGGTGCTCGCCGCCCTGGCCATCTCGGCGGTGGCGCTGCTGATCCTGAACGCCCACCGCGAGGGCCGCAGCCCCGGCCTGGCCTTCGGTGGCGGCCTGGTGGCCGCTGCGGTGGCCCTGCATGGCGCCCTGCACGGCGGTGAGGCCCCTGTCGATGCGTCGGCCTTCGGCTGGTGGGCCGGTGCCCTGGCCGCCACGGTGCTGGTCAGCGGTGGCTCCTTCCTGCTGATGCGCCGCCTTCCCCTCGTCTGGACCGCCCGCCTGGCCCTGCTGCTGGCGGTGCTCGGCGGCGCCCTGGCCCTGGCTCCCCTGGGTCTGCTGGCCCGCTAGGGGCAGGGGCTTCGCCCATTCATTGACCTGGGGATCCTGGCCAGGGTTTTGGATGGGCGAGCATGTCTCTGACACGGGCTCCGATGGCGCCGGCCCCGATCTGGCTCGCTTGATACGTCAAATGATTGCTATCCGTATAGACAAGTTGTTTGCCGAGATAGGCACCACAGGAGCCCGTTTTTTCGCAGTATAAATTTCTCAACGAAAGATAGAAGCTGTTTGGATTTTTCCCAAGTGCTTTCGTGGAGATTCTGTCCAGCTCGGCCTGCTCCCTGTTGATGCTGGCGAGAGATCGATTGCATGAGGCGGGAGGGAAAGGTCTCCAGGGACTTCTGACGCAGAACAGTGGGTTGCTGGTCTTGAGTTCACCGACGTCATCGAGAAGCAGGAGATGGGCCTGTCGCTGCCCCGTCTTCAGGGCCAGTCGTTCGAGCGCCTCCGCCTGATGGGGAAACCGACGCTTCTCTTCCCAGCGATGGCCAACGACCAACAGATCACCCGGCTGCACAACCTTGGCCAGCATCTCATCGACCAGGTCCACGTAATCGGCGCAGTTGACCAGGCCAGAGAGTTCATGGATGCCGATATCACGCTTGTCGATCACGCCGCAGGCCCAGCCCACATTGAAGTTCCTGACATCCATGTCTGGAAGGGCCTTGACGATTGCGTTGACGTAGTGCCCGGTATGGGAATCGCCCAGGATGATCACCTTCGGCTTGGCGATGCTGCTGGTTCTGTTCCCCAGGCAGCGATCGAACAGTTCCCGTGTCACCTGGTTCCCGGCGGAGCACATGACCTGTCGGTTCTCGCCCGGTTTGGCTTCAACGGTGTCGTGGTTATGGGTGAACAGTGCGGGCGAATAGCGGCGATCCAGAGATAGGAATCCCGCCGCCTTACCCATGCCAGCCATCAGCCCGGCAGCCCCCAGCAGGGCGGCGCCGCCATAGGCGATGGTTTTCCAGGCCAGCTTCGACCAGCGGGCACGGCGCAGGGGCCCCTCCAGCCAACGGTGGCTGGCGATCGCCAGGACCAGCATCAGGGCCACCTGGAAGGGGGCCGTCCAGAGGTGGATCCCGATGGTCCACCGGCTCAGGCAGAGGACCGTCCAATGCCAGAGGTAGAGCGAATAGGAGATCAGGCCCAGGCTCACCAGCGCCGGTCGGCAGAGCAGGGCCTGGCCGGCCGTATCGGGCCGCAGGCTGGCGATCAGCAGGCAGGTCAGCAGAACCACGATCGTGGTGACCCGCACGGTGGTGAAGGGGAGGTGGGCGCTGAACAGGGTCGCCACCAGGAGGCCCAGCACCGGCAAGGGGGGGAGGCGTTGGAGCAGGGCCTTCAGGCGAGCACGCTGCAGGAGCAGAAAGATCAGGCAGCCGGCTGCGAGCTCCCAGAAGCGGGCGGGCATCAGGAAGAAGGCGCTGGCGGGCTGTTCGTGGCTGTTCAGCCAGTGGAACGCCAGCCAGGACACCAAGGCCAGCGGGGCGATGAGCAGGAAAAGCTTCCGGTGGCCCCCGGTCCGGGCCCTGCCGAAGCCGCTGAACCAGATGAGGAAGGGAAACACCAGGTAAAACTGCTCCTCCACACCAAGCGACCAGGTATGGGTGAAGATGTTGAGCTCGGTGGATTCGGCGAAGTAATTGACGGCTTGCTGCAGCAGGAAGAGGTTGGACAGGCCAAACAGCGACGCTGTACCGGTCCGCAGGGAAACGCCAGGAACGGGATCGAAGAGACAGATCAGAAAGGCGCTGATCAGCACGAAGACGATCAGTGCAGGCAGCAGCCTCTTCACCCTCCTGGCATAGAACCCAACGACGAAGTCTGAAAAGGACTCCTTGGCGTGGGTGGACAGGGAGGAGGTGATCACAAATCCTGAGATCACGAAGAAGATATCGACGCCCAGATAACCGCTCGGCAGCAGCCGGTCGTGGAAGTGGTTGATGATCACGGCGATGATCGCCACCGCCCTCAGGCCATCGATGTCCGGTCGGTAACGGCTGGCGGTTTTCCCTTCTGTCAGGGACATCGTCCTGGCACTCGCCATTGCCGCCTGAAGAGGATGCATGCGTGACGAGTTTTGCATGAAGTTTCTGGGCGTCTGCTTCAGCGCTGGGCGCTCAGATCCGCCGCCACGGTCAGATCCGCCGCCATGTCCAGTGCCCCCTGGCAGGCATCACCCACCGCCGACATCAACGGGCTGCCGGGCAGGACCACCGCCAGCCGGTTGGTGAAAGGCAGCCGTAGCTGCTCGAGGTGGCTGAGGGCCCCGCCCATCGGGCACACCGACGCAGCCACCAGATCCAGGTTCCGGGCCACTCCTGCCGCCATGGAGGCCAGGGCCGCGCCGTTCCGCTCCATCACCGCGATGGCGGCAGCATCGCCGGCGCCGGCCAGCTGATCGAGCACCGGGGCCAGCCGGGCGAATCCCGCAGGGCCGAAGGCTGGGGCCACCACGAGCGCCTTGAGCCGCTGGGGGGAACCGGGATCGTCGGGATCGAGATCCAGGGCCTCCCAGAGCGCCCGCCGCAGGGGGCCTTCCGGTTGGCGGCCATCGGCCATCCGCAGGCTCAGGGCCAGGCCGTCCCGGCCGATGTCCATGGCCGAGCCGGCCCCATCCAGCAGCCAGCCCCAGCCGGCGCAGCGGTGCTCGCACCCGCGGCCGTCGCGGCCGACGGCGATGGTGCCGGTGCCGCTGATCACCACGATGCCGGGGCCGGCAGGGAAGGCCCCGCGCAGGGCGGTGCGCTCGTCGCCGGTGACCACCACCCGCTCCGGGGCCAGCCCCAGGGCGGCGGCCGCCAGCTGCCGCCCCTGCTCCTGCACCGCCGTGCCCTGCTCGATGCCGCTGGCCCCCACGGCGGCGGCCGCCAGAACGGCACCCTCGGCGGGTTTGCTGGTGGCCCTACCGGCAGCGGCCAGGGACGCCATGGCGTGTCTCAGGCTCCCGCGCAGGGCGGCGCCGAAGCGTTCGGGTCCCTCCGGGGCCGCCAGGTGGCAGACGCCGGGGCCGTCCCCTTCGCCGACCACCGGGCCCACCCCCGGCGCCACCCCATCGCCGGCCAGGGCCAGGCGGCAGGTGGTGTGGGTCTGACCGGCGTCGAAGCCGGCGATCAGTCGCATGGCACGGGATCGGCTTCCGTGGAGACCGGGGTCGCCGCCGCGGCGAGGGTGGCGAGGCTGAACAGGGCGATCAGCTGCACCTCCGGCCGGAAGAAGATCGTGTCGGTGAGGCCCTGCACCCCCAGCCCCGCGAACACGGCCACCGCCGCCAGGCACGGCAGGGCCAGGGGGGCGCTGCTGCGCCACTGCCCCAGGCCCACCTTGACGGCGCTCAGCAGCAGGCCCAGCCCCGCCAGCAGCCCCGGAACGCCGGCCTCCACCAGCAGCTCCAGGGGGATGGAGTAGGCGCTGAGGGCGTTGAACTTGGGCTGCTGATACAGGGGATAGATGAGGTTGAAGGCGCTGTTGCCGGGGCCGATGCCGATCCAGGGGCGGTCCTGGATCATCGCCAGGGCCGAGGTCCAGACGTTCATGCGGAAGTTGTTGGAGCTGTCCTCCCGGCCCGCCACCAGGCTCATCACCCGCACCCGCAGGGGCTCCACCTGGGTGACCAGCAGCACCAGCGCCACGGTGGCACCGGCCATCAGCAGCAGGGGGAACAGGCGCCGCCACAGGGGCGGCCAGTCGCGGGTCTGGCGCAGCACCAGCAGCAGGGCCAGCAGGCCCAGGGAGGCCACCATGCCCATCCAGGCGCCGCGGCTGTAGGTGAGCACCAGGGCCACCAGGCCCAGCACCAGGCAGGCCAGGGCGAACAGGCGCCGGCCCCGGCCTTGCCAGCGCAGCAGGGCCACCACGGCCAGGGGCAGGATCGGCAGCAGGTAGCCGCCCAGCAGGTTGGGGTTGTCCAGGGTGCTGTAGATGCGCACCGTGCCTTCGGCCACCGAGTTGTTGTCCGACCAGCGGGCCAGGGCCCCGGTGGTCTCGTAGAGCTGGCGGATGCCGATCACGCTCGTGATCAGCTCCCCGGCCAGCAGGGCGCCGACGAGCCGGTCCCACCAGGCCGGGGCGGCCGCCAGCAGCTGGCGCATCAGGGCGTAGACGCTCAGGTAGCTGAGCAGTTTGAACAGGCCCACCAGGGCGGCCTTGGGCACGGGCGAGAAGCCGGTGGCCACCACGGCGATGGCGATCACCAGCAGCAGCCAGATGTTGATGGCGCCGAGGCGGCCCGGCGGGGTGCGCAGGGCCCAGACCACCCAGAGCAGGGCGGAGGCGGCGATCAGCAGGCTGAGGCCCGAGCGGGTCACCAGGGGCAGCCCGGCCATCAGGGCGCAGAGGATCCAGCCGGCCAGCAGGGGCAGGTGGGCGCCGAGACGGCCGGCGGGCAGGCCCGCCAGCAGCCCCTGCCAGCGCAGCAGCAGGGGCACGGGAGCTGGGGCAGGCACCATCAATCCGCTTCAGCGTCGAGGCGATTATCGACGCCACCGGTGGTGGGTTCCAGGTGGGCTTCCAGATCGGCCAGTGGCGGCAGGGGGGCGCCGTTGCGGCGGTAGAGGCTGCGGTGCACCGGCTTGCCCTCGGCCAGCACCTGGCCTTCCCGTTCGGTGGCCACCGGCAGGGGATTGAGCCTGGGCCCGCACGCCTCGGGCCCGGCCAGCTCGAAGGCGCCGCTGGCCTCCACCAGCTGTCGCATCGGGGCGATCAGGGCCTCCACATCGCTCTGCAGGAAGAGGGTCCGGCCGGGGGCGAGGGCCGCGGCGATCGCCAGCAGCAGGGCGGGCTGGAGCACCCGGCGCTTGCGGTGGCGCAGTTTGAACCAGGGGTCGGGGAACTGCAGGGTGACCAGCTCCAGCTGCCCGGGGCCCAGCAGCGCCAGCCACTCCGGCAGGTTGACGTTGGCGTTGCCGTAGAGGAAGCGCAGGTTGGTGAGCCCGTCCCGGCGTCGGTCGTCCTCGGCGGCCTCCACCAGGGGCCGGCGGATCTCCAGGCCCAGGTGATTGCGCTGCGGCGCCAGGGGGGCCATGGCCAGCAGGAACCGGCCCCGGGCCGAGCCGATGTCGAGGTGGAGGGGCAGGGAGGGATCGGCGAACAGCTCGATCAGCGGCGGCAGGGGCCGCGCCAGCTGGTGGATCCGGCTGAGCGGGTTGACGTGCTGGCGCACCATCAGAGCGCTGTGGTGGTGCCCCCGGGCGGCTCGTTGGGCACCAGGAACCCCCAGCTGGCGGTGTAGCCGTGCAGGTGGGTGGTGCCCCCCACCGGGCCGATCTCACCGTTGCAGAACAGGCCGGCGATCGGCACGGTGCCGAACACCTCGCGGCAGAGGGTCACATCCCCGTTGGCCTCGCCGTAGAGGCCTTCGCCCCGGCCCAGGCAGGCGAACAGGAAGGCGGCCAGGGGCTCGCCGTGGCGCCGGGCCTGGCCCGCCAGCAGCTGGCGGGATTCGTCCCGGGAGGCATCGGCATCGCGGAGCTGGAACTGCACCTTCTGGCCCACCCGCATCCGTTCCCCCACCGCCACCGCCCCGTTGCGGGGGTCGACGCCGATGAGGTTGCGCACCAGGAAGGAGCCGGGAAGCTCCGGCACCGGGGTGAGGTCGGCGTTGGGGAGGCTGAAGTCGCTGCGGCCGACGCCGAGGAACAGGGAATGCTTCACCTGCTCCCGCTCGGCGGGGGTGAGGTCGGTGAGGATCGACTGCAGGGCGGCCACGGGGCTGTTGCGGGTGCTGCCGCAGCTCACCTCGATGACCACGTTGCGCTGGGCCTGCTCCACCTCCAGCACCGGGCCGATGGGCCGGCAGCCCTGGGCCACCAGCGGATCCAGCCGCCAGGCGCCCTCGATCAGGCAGCCCACCGCACCGGTGCGGACCGTCTCGGCGGGGTCGCTGGCGCCGGTGCCACTTCCACTGCCAGTGCTGCCGCCACTGCCGGAGCCCCCGCTGCCGAAGAGCAGGGAGCCGTGGGCGGCGCTGTGGGGGCCGGCGATGCCCCCCACCTTGGTGATGTTCGGGTAGGCGTAATCGAGGCCGCTGATCAGGTCGTTGATGGCGGTGCCGGTGGGATCGAGCAGCAGCAGCATCGACTGCCCCTCCTCCAGCTCGGCCCCCACCCGCTCGCGCCAGGGCTCGGCCGGACCATCGAGGTCGGGCAGGGCGGTGGTGTCGATCGCGAAGGGGCGCAGACGGGCACCGGGCAGCCGCAGCAGGGTGACCGCCAGGGCCGGCTGCTGTTCGATCTCATGGGGGACCCCCGCCGGATCGGTGCCCACCACGCCGCCGCCGACGCAGCCCAGCCAGTGGCCGGCCCTGAGCTTCTGCTGCAGCAGGGGCAGCAGCCGGGGCAGGTCGCTGGCGTAGCTGGCGGAGGCGAACACGAGGGCCAGGTCGGCCTCGGGGGCACCCCGGAGCTGCTCGAACACCTGGTTGACGGCTTCCTGGAGCGAGGGATCCCGGCCGAGGGCGGTGCGGCACCAGGGGGCGTCGGGACGGCGCTGCAGCCAGGGAAAGGAGGGGAGGGAACCCATGGACGGACCCTATCGCCTGGGGGGCACACGGATAATGGCGCCTTACCGAACCGAGCGGACGTGCCGGAACAGCTCTATCGCTCCCTGGTCTGGCTCGACGTGCGGCTGGGAATGCTGTTCGCCGTTGGGCTGCCGCTGGTGCTGCTCGTCTGGGCGGCCCTCCGCAAGGAGCAGGCCCTGGTGCGGCTGATGGGCCTCTACTGGAAGGTGGCCAGCCTGCAGCTGATCGCCCTGCTGCTGCTCACGGGCAACCGCCCCACCGGCTTCCTGCTGCTGGTGCTGGCGCCGCTTCTGGTGGTGGCGACCCTGTGGTTCTGGGTGGATCTCAACGAGGAGCTGGCCGACATGCCCCCCTGGCGGGCCCTGCCCCTCACCGTGCGCATCTGGCGCTGGAGCCTGACGCTGCTGTCCCTGGGCGGGGCGAGCCTGGCCGTCACCGCCCTGCCCTGCATGGGGGGCTCCGGCGCTGGCCTGAGCCTCTGCCGGGCCTGGCTGGAGGCGCCCCAGGGGCTGCACGGCGTGGTGGCCAAGGTGTTCGCCTTCGTGTTCGGCGGCGCCTGGACGACGGGGGTGGCCGCCTTCGTGGGCTATGCGGCCCTGGTGGGCTATGCGGTGGGGCTGCTCCAGTGGCTGGTGGTGCGCCTGCCGCGGCTGGGCCGGGTGGCCGGTGAGTTCTGAGCGTTTCTTCGATGCTGCTCCCATGACCGACGCCGCCTCCCCCTCCGTTGCCGCCCTGCTGGCGGCGCTGGAGGAGATCAGCCGCCACCGCCCCGACCGGGTGCTGCGCCTGGTGGGCACCCTGCCGCTGCCGGAGCCGGATCCCTCCGGTGCGGCTGAGGAACCCTTCGAGCTGCTGATCTTCCGCGGCTTCTCCAGCAGCGTCACCCACCCCACGGCTTTCGACCCCGACCAGCCGGCCCTGCCGGCGTCGGCCCGCATCGCGGCAGCCGAACTGCTGGCCGGCCCCCTCAACCCCAGCGATGAGCGGCTCCTGGCGGGCCCGCTGCCGGCGGCGACCTACCTGGATGCGGGGGCCTGGGAAGGAACGGCAGGGGGCTGATCGGAGTGGCCAGGAGATTCGGCCGGGAACCAAAGGATCTTTTCCCTTTCCGTAGAGTCCGCGACGGTGAGTTCTCGCGTCCGTTGAGCCTGTCTCCCCTGAAGCTCGTTGTTCCCCTGGCGGGTGTGGCCGTGGCCCTGGCCCTGCCGTCGGCGGCCCGGGCCGGCAGTTGCGAAGACAGCTTCGCGCAGCAGGGCAACCCCCTCTCCGGGACCCGCTTCCAGGCGCAAGTCACCATCGACGACCTGACGCCACCGGTGGCGATTCGCCAGCTGCGCGGCATCGCCGCCGGCCGGGGTTACGACATCCTCAGCGAAGAGGCGGACGACGGCAGCATGCTGCTGGAGCAGCCGCGATCGGGCTCGGCCAGGCCGTTCCCGATCATCGCCACCGCCCTGGCCGAGCAGGCCGCCGCCAAGGTGAAGCTGGAAGCGAAATTGCCGGCCGGGATGCTGGCGGGAGCCGGTGGGGCGCGCACCGAACTCTGCGCCATGCTCAACGCCATCAAGGGCGGCCCCGAGGGCATCGCGGCGGCGCAGCGCGGCGCGGGGGCGGTGTCATCGGCGGCGCCGGTGGTCATCGATGCCCTGGTGCTGTCCCAGCAGATCTCCCAGGAAGCCGACACCAACGCCGCCTCGATTCCCTCCCGTTACCAGGGCAAGACCTTCACGATCAAGGGTCGGGTGGCCCATGTGGCGAAGGATGGCGGTGCCTATCGCATCGCCTACGAGATTCCCAACTCCACCAACGATCTGGCCATTCGGTTCGGCAAGTTCCGCTTCCTCACCCAGATCAGCTGCCTGGCCGCCAAGGGCCAGGGGGCCTACGCCCTCTCGCTGCGCACGGGCCAGGGCATCCAGCTGACGGGGCAGTACAAGGACTACGACCCGGCCCGGCACGTGATGTGGTTCGAGAACTGCCGGCCGGTGGATTGACGGCGGCAGACAAACCCCCAGGTCCCCGCCACCATGGCGGGGAACCGGCAGCGGTGGCATGGCCTCCAGGGACCCGATCCGCGACTTCTTCAGCTTCCTGCTGGGGGGCGTGCTCTTCTCGATGGGCGCGTTCCTGTTCTTCAACCAGGTGATGGTCAGCTCCGTGCCCATGGGCATGGGCTTTCGCCTCGGCCGGCGCGCCGCGGGCGCCTGGGGTGGGGCCGGCGCGGCCTGGGGCGGCGGTTGGGGCGGCGGTTTCGGCTTCTCCCAGGGCCTGGGCGGCGGCTTCGGTCTGCTGCTGATCCCGCTCACGATCGGCGTGTGCCTGCTGTTCGCCCTGCGCAACCAGCGCTGGGGCTGGTTCCTGGTGCTGGCCTCGGTGGCCGCCCTGGCGGTGGGGATCCTGCAGACCCTGATCATGAGCTTCCAGCCCACCTCGCTCTGGAACGTGCTGACGATGTTCGCCCTGATCGGCAGCGGCGGCGGGCTGATGTTCCGTTCACTGATGGCCTACGACGATGGCAAGGACCGGCAAAACCGACAGGACCCCGGGGAGCGGCAAGACCGTTGACGACCTGATCGTCGAGATGGAGCCGGTGCCGCCGGGGGGACGCCCCCCGAAGCCACCGGCCTTTCCTCCGGCCTCAGGGCCCTCCCGGCTTCCGATCCTCCAGCGGCTGCTGATGGTGGGCCTGGTGCTGCTGGGCTTCGGCGCCGGCTGGCTGGCGGCCGGCCTGCGGGCGTCCCTGGCGGAAAAGCCGGCCGCAGGCGGGCGGGGCGAGAGCCGCCAGGACCTGCTCGCCGACGGCTGGGTGGAATCGGATCAGGGGGTGTTCACCCGCCGCTGCCAGGGGATCTGCCGCAAGCCCCGCCTCTATGGCGGCGGCATCATCGACGTGATGGAAGTCGCCTGCCTGGAGCGTCCCTGCGGAGACATCCAGGTCAAGTTCGATGTGGTCGACGGCCTGGGCCAGGTGCTCGACACGGTGACCCTCGACCGACCCGGACGGCAGGGGGAACGGCTGCAGCTGCTGATCGAATCGGACAAGCCGCAGGCCCGCAGCTTCGTTCTGCAGTCGTTCACGGCCCGCGCCAGGGTGGAGTGACGCTCGTTTGGGGTTCACCGCCTTGAAGACACTCCCCTTCGAAGACGGCGCTGCGATGCCGACGCTCGGCCTGGGCACCTGGAACGCCCCTCCCGGGGAGGTGGGCGCGGCGGTGACGGCGGCGCTTCAGATCGGCTACCGCCACATCGACTGCGCCGCCATCTACGGCAACGAGGCCGAGATCGGCGAGGCTTTGGCGGCGGCGATCCGCCTGGGCCTGGTGCGGCGCGAGGAGCTCTGGATCACCTCCAAGCTCTGGAACAACGCCCATGCCCCCGAGGACGTGGCCCCGGCCCTGGAGCGCACCCTGGCCGATCTGCAGCTCGACCACCTCGATCTGTATCTGATCCACTGGCCCGTGGCCTTCCTGCCGGGCGTGGTGATGCCCGAGGGCGCCGAGGATCTGGTGTCTCTCGAGACCCAGCCGATCGCGGCCACCTGGGCGGCGATGGAAGCGGCCGTGGACGGGGGCCTGTGCCGCCACATCGGCGTCAGCAACTTCGGCATGGCCACCCTCTACAGCCTCCTGGGGCAGGCGCGCATCCGGCCGGCCATGAACCAGGTGGAGCTGCATCCCTATCTGCAGCAGAAGGGGCTGTTCGCCTTCTGCGAGGCCCATGGCGTGCACCTCACGGGCTACTCGCCCCTGGGCACCCCGGGCCTGCCCCCCCAGATGCGGCCCCCCGGCCAGCCGGTGCTGCTGGAGGACCCCACGATCACGGCGATCGCCACGCAACGCGGCCTCACGCCGGCCCAGGTGGTGCTGGGCTGGGCCCTGCAGCGCGGCACGGCGGTGATCCCCAAGTCGGTGTCGCCGAAGCGCCTGGCCGAGAACCTCGCCGCCGCCGAGGTCGAACTGGCCCCCGAAGACATGGAGGCGATCGACGGGCTCGACCGGAGCCATCGCTTCATCGACGGCTCCTTCTGGGTGAAGGAGGGCGGCTCCTACACCCTGGAGTCGCTCTGGGCCTGATCAGCCCGGCGCCAGCCGCCGCCGCAGGTAGGCAATCGCCAGCTCGCCGCATTCGGCCACCAGCCGGTCACGGCGGCCCTGCTCCTGGGTGGCGGCGAGCCAGAGCAGGTGGCCGACGGTCTTGACCAGCACGTAGGCGATCAGGTGGCCCTCCTCGTCGCTGAGGTCGCTGCCCTCGGCGGCGGCCTTTTCGACGATCAGGCCGCTCCAGTCGTTGATCAGCCGGACGTCGGCCTCCTCCTCGATGGCCAGCAGCTCGGGGGTGGCGCTCTGCACATCCAGGAATATGGCCGGGTAGCCGGGGTGGTCGCGGAAGAAGCGATCGGTGAGGGCCACGGCGGCGGTGATCGAGGCCTCCAGGGAGAGGCTGCGGCCGTCCCCCTGCTCGAAGAAGGCCGTGAGCAGCTCGTGCAGCTGCTCGGCGTAGAGCTGGGCGAGGCTGCGCAGGATCGCCCCCTTGTCGGGGAAGAACTGGTAGAGGGAGCCGATCGGCACCCCGGCTTTGGCGGCGATGGCGTTGGTGGTGGTGCTGCCGACGCCGCCGGCCACGAACAGCTCCTCGGCCGCCGCCAGGATCCGCCGCACCCGTTCCTGGCTGCGGGCCTGGCGGGGCTGGCGGCGCAGGGGCGAGGGCTCGCTGGGGGCGGCGGTGGCGTCGGCCATGGGCGCTGCAGCACATCCTGAAAACCTGAGCGATCCTCGCATCCCATTGACAAAGGCGAGGGACGCTCATATTTTCTTGGACGTGAGGACTGCTCACGTTCCTTCGCGACCTTCCCGATGACCACCACCGTTTTCCGCCCCACCCCCGCGCCCACCGCGGCGTCGTTCGAGGCCCCGGAGCTGCCGCCCCAGCTGTTCCGCGTCCTCGGCACCTTCGTGGCCATGAGCGGCGGCGACACCGACCTCGAGCTGGTGGGGGCCCTGGCTGAGGCCCTGCTGGAGACGCCCTCCTATGCCCTGATGGCCGAGCAGCTGCGCCGCGACCCGGCCTGCGCCGCGCTGATCGAGGCGCGCTGGATCCCCCCGGCCCACGACCTGGTGCAGCTGGCAACGCTGCCCGAGGGCAGCCTCGGCCAGGCCTACGCCGCGTCGCTGGCACGGCTGGGCTACGACCCCAACCTGCACGCCGGCATGGCGCCCGCCAGTGATGCGGCCTATGTGGAGCTGCGCCTCAGCCAGACCCACGACCTCTGGCACGTGGTCACCGGCTTCGACACCACGGTGACGGGCGAGATCGGCCTGCAGGCCTTCCATCTCACCCAGTTCCCCTACCCCCTGGGGGCGGTGCTCACGGCCCAGGCCCTGGTGTCGGCCACCCTCGGGGCCCCCGAGCTGCTGCCGGAGCTGGTGGAGACGATCCGCACCGGACTGCAGATGGGCCTGGAGGCCAGGCCCCTGTTCGCCCAGCGCTGGGAGGAGGGCTGGGAGCGGCCGCTGGTGGAGTGGCGCGAGGCGCTGCAGCTGCGGCCCTTCGCTGAGCGGGTGGGGCAGCTGTGAGCGGCAAGGCCGTGGGCGGATCCCTGCTGCGGCGGCCGGGCTTCCGCTGGCTCTGGCTGGGCCAGACCCTCCTGTTCGCCGGCGTCCAGTTCTGGTTCGTCGCCGTCACCTGGCTGATGCTGCAGCGCACGGGCTCGGGCACCTCCCTGGCCCTGGTGCTGATGGCGGCGGCCCTGCCCCGGGGGCTGCTGCTGCTGCTGGGCGGCGTGCTCAGCGACCGCCATCCGCCCCGGACGATGGCGGTGCGGGCCGGCTGGATCCTGGCGATCGCCACCGGGGTGCTCACCCTGCTGGCCAGCCGCGACGCCCTCGACCTGGGCCCGGTGCTGGCGCTGGCGGCCGTGTTCGGGGCGGCGGAGGCCTGCCTCTACCCCGCCGCCCTGGCCCTGCTGCCCCGCCTGCTGGAGGACCGCCATCTCGGCCGGGCCCACGCCTGGCTCCAGGGCAGCGAGCAGATCAGCAACGTGGCCGGCCCCGCCCTGGCGGGGCTGTCCCTGGCGGTGGCCGGGGCGACGGCGGCCCTGGCCTTCGACACCGTTCTGCTGCTGCTGGCCGTGGGCTGCTTCGTGCAGGTGCGGCCTTCCTTGGCCGCGGCGGACACGGCCCCGACCGGGGGTCTGGGGCAGGGCCTGCGGGAGGGGATCGCCTTCGCCTGGGGCCACGGGGCGATCCGCACGGGCCTGACGCTGATCGCCATGATCAACCTGGCCGTGCTGGGCCCGGTGGTGATCGGCGTGGTGGAGCTGGTGACGCTGCGCTTCGGCGGTGGCGCCGCCAGCTACGGCTGGCTCCAGGCCGCCTACGGCGTGGGTGCCCTGGTGGGGGTCTGGTGGGCCGGCCGGTTCGGCGCCATCGCCCATCCGGGGGGCGCGCTGGGCTGGCTGTCGGCCGGGCTGGGGGCGGGCCTGCTGGGGCTGGCGGTGGCCGGCCAGTGGTGGACGGCGGCCGCCCTGCTGGCGGCGATGGGAATCGGCGGCGGCCTGGTGGGGGTGCTGGCCACGGCCTGGTTGCAGCGGGAGACCCCGGCACCGCTGCAGGGCCGGGTGATGGCCCTGGCCATGCTGGCCGGCGTCGCTTTCGATCCCCTGTCCCAGGCCCTCTCGGGGGTGCTGATCGACATCTCCCTGCCGGGGCTGTTCCTGATCGCCGGGGGGAGCCTGCTGCTCACCGTGCCCTTTGCTTTGGGCAGTGCGCGTGGGTGAGCAGGCTGGATCTCTTTGCGGGACTTGAACTGCGCAAGGCGGGCAGGATGGCAAGACTTGGGTATCTGTGACTACAGGTGGTTATCGGACCCGTGAACCAATGCTAGAAAGCGGAAGTTGCTCTAGGAAGGCTGTGCAGCCTCGGAATTTCAGGCAACCCTCCCTGACGCTCGTGAGGTGGTTCTCGGAAAGAGAGTGCATTGGAGGAGTGGTTCTCGGAACGGTCCAATGACTTGTTAAACTCATCTAGGATAAGTCCATGAGTACTTATCTACTTGGCTGGAACCCGAGCCGTTGGCCTTGGGGTGAATTTCAGGACGAACTTGCACAGATGCGGCGAGCAGGTTCACTCGCGAGCGCGTGGAGCGTAGGCAATCATCATATTGTGCCAGGCGATCGACTCTTCCTCATCCGGCTCGGTGTAGAGCCACGGGGAATCGTTGGTTCCGGAAGAGCTACCTCTCAAACATTCACTGCCAAGCACTGGGATCCAGATCGTGCCGCTGATGGTAAGACCGCGACCTACGTCGAATTGATGTTCGACAGCTTGTACAAAGAGCCGCCTCTACCCGTTTCAGCCCTTGGATTGCCTCCATTAAGTGGATTTCGTTGGGGAATCCAGATGTCAGGGGTGACAATACCTGAGCAGACTGCTGAGGCACTTGAGGAAGCATGGGCCTCAGCAACCGGTAACGCAGGAGTTGGGTTCCCCGACGAAAGTGCTTCCCCCGAGGCATTTCCGGAGGGAGCCGCTACACGAGTGTACTCGAATCGATATGAACGCAATCCAGCTGCGCGGGCAAGGTGCCTTGAACACTATGGGTTTCAGTGCTGTGTCTGCGAGATGACATTTAAGGATAGATACGGACCCTTGGCAGCATCTTTTATCCAAGTACATCACTTGAATCCTATGGCAGATATTGGGGCTGAATACGAAGTCGACCCAATAAGAGACTTGCGTCCAATATGTCCAAACTGCAACGCAGTGGTCCACTTGATGAAGCCACCTATGTCTGTAAATGAAGCTAGGCTGCTTGTCGAAGCTGGGCGGAGCACCTAACATCCAGATTCAGAAGACGGGAGCGGGGGTATCTTCCTGTTCGCGGCCTTGCTTCCCGCTTCTGATCTGGTGCGTTGGGTGTGTGGCGGGCAAAAATTCACTCGTGACGCGAACCCAACAGTTAAGAAAAGTTGAACCGTATTCACCTTGACCCCGCTTCTTTCCGAGGCACCGTCATGCTACGTTTAGCCCGACAAAGAAAATGCTAGAATGACTTGTATCGCATCTAGAAAATCCTCTGGTTTGGGCGGCTTAGTTCCTGGCAATCAGCATGACTTTCTGCTTCTGTCTATTCGCAATTGAACTGGTGATGATTAGGCCCAAGCAGCTTCTTCTTCTCGGAAGTCAATCCCCCGTCAAGTTCTGTTAAGGCTAACTGCTCTTCGCTTCTCATGACTTCGATTGTCCAATTTCAAAGCGCTGAGATCCCAGTGACCGCATGTGAGTTCTGCCGCGAGATTAACGAGAACAAAGAGACGCGGTTTCATAAAATCTACTCTCCATCACTAACTACTCGGATTATTCGGGAAACCAATGATATCGTTGTCTTTCCTACTCTGGGTCAGCTCTTTCCAGGCAGTCTCTTGATAGCTCCGAAGGCACATGTAGAGAGAGTTGCGGATACTCGAAAGGAGTTTCAACGTCAAATGCTCAGTTTAATTGTTGATTTAAAGTCAATTGTAAAGCAGTTTGGGGATGTGCTCCTGTTTGAACATGGAGCCAAGTCAGGCACTCGGGGTGGTTGCGGGATCTATCATGCACATATCCACCTAGTGCCACTTCCTGCATACGTCTCTGCATTTGAGCTATTCAAGCTAAAATCTTTTCGCACGGAAAGCTTAATCGATGCGTGGCAAGGAGCCAAAGCCTCTGAAGAGTATCTTGTTGTGGAAGATTGCCATGGAAATGTTAGTTACGCAGTCGCAGATATTTCAAGTCGAGGTTTTGGATCTCAGTATGCACGGCGTAGATTAACCGAGCATTTTCAACTTGATGCACCATGGGACTGGCGGGCTTACAATTGGGTTGAGCCAAAGTTGCTTCAGACGATTAAGTCCTTTCGATCCAAATAGGTGGCATGCCAAGTATGATTGGTCTCATCGCTGACACTGAGCTAAAAGCAATTCTTCAAGGGGCGAATCCACCAATAAAGAACTTAGACCTTTCCGGTGATCTTGATAGAATCGACTCACCGATCCAGCCCTGCTCTGTTGACCTGCGCATTCAAGAGATTTTTCTCCCTTTCGAAGGAGATGCCAAATTGCAGCAGGATGTGAGCGCAGTGAAAAGGACTTTTTGTCATCATCTCGGCGTTGGAGAATCGGTAAAGGTAACAACCCTCGAAGAGCTTGACTTAAGCAGTGAGTACGCTGGGCTAATCGTCGCGCCGGCACGATTAGCTCGACGGGGAATCATCGTCCCAGATGTCGGACATGTCGATCCTGGTTTTAACGGCAAGCTTCGAATAACATTGATTAACATGGGACGAAGCTCCTATGTGTTAAAACAGAACGAACCTATCGTAACGGTACTACTTTTTCGACTTGCCTCTCCAGTTGGCATTGGTCTGAACAGTCGGAAAGGTGGTGGGTTGCCTTACGATAAAGGCTTAGATGACATTCGTCACTTGTCATCCGATTTACTAAATATTGAGTATCGTGCAAGCAAGCGTGCCGAAGAAGTCGCTCGCTCTGTATTAGGAGATTCAGGCTGGCGGCATGCGTTCTTTACTTGGTGTTTGCCAATTATTATTGGACTCCTAACTGCTCTTGTTACATATTATGCAGCTACTGAGTCACGACTCGGTAAGCTGGAAACAAAAACTGATCTATTCAGTGGCAATCGTGAGCTTGAGAAAAGAATCCAAGGTTTAGAGGACCGTCTCAAGCGCGGTACTTCTACTCCCAATACCCCCTAAGTCGTACCTAGGTAGTCGCAGATGCATATTGAATAGAGGGAAAGCTCTTGATGCTTGAGCAAGCCCTTCGAAGCAAGAGTCCGAAAGCTTATGCCAAGGCGTTGTATGCGCTCAACAAACTCCTCGAGTTTTTGGCTACCATCAAGCCCTTGCTAACGATCTAAAGATCTTGCCTGCCACTCAGGGACAGAGTAGGCTTGTTCCCATTAAGCATGAAGTTCAAATGCACTTGACAAATCAATTGATTATGGCTAAGGTTGTTTAAAGCCTCTACTCTTGAGTTTTGCTCGCCCGTTCCTGCCTCCCATGAAAGGAAAAATTTCAGCCAACCTCGAGAAAATCCTGAGATCTCCACAAGGCAGCATTCAGCTTCGTCGTGTCTTGACTAATCAAACCGATGAACCAATCCAAGTTGATGGGATTAGATTTGTTGTTCGGAAGATTGGCCAAGGTGTAAGCAAGTCTACGGACAAAGATATAAAGACATCACCCGTTGAGATGAACTGATCGAATGAACATAGCGTTTCCTGCGCTATTGTTGTTCCTCTTGGTTTTGCCGGGAATCGCACTTCGGTATACATACCTCAAAGGATTCTGGAGATGGAATAGCCCAATCTCGATCCAGTCCATATCCGACGAAGTTGCGTATAGCCTCGTATGGGCCATAATGCTCCACCTCGTATGGTGTTCTATAGTCTCCGTCTTTGGTTTTGGAAAGCCTGACTTAAGGTCTGTTCTAATTCTCCTTACTGGAGGCGGATCAGGTAGATCGGAAGATCTGCAATCTGCGATTGCCGCTACAGTTGAGACTCCATATAGAGTCGTTGGCTATTTTCTATCGCTTCTTCTTTTTTCAGGCCTCTTGGGTCTGCTCGCTCATATCGCAATACGCAGCTGGCGTCTTGATAGAAAGACAAAAGCTCTAAGATTCAAAAATGAATGGCACTACCTGTTAAGCGGTGAAGTCCTCGAATTCTCGGAGTTCCTTCCTTTTGAGCACCAAGGCATTATTGACGGAGTGTATCTGTCTGCAATCGTAAAACATGGCAAAGATGATATTCTCTACAGGGGGATAGTAGCTGATTGGCTGTTGGATTCAAAAGGGAACTTGGACCGTATATTGCTCCGAGGTACCCACCGCCGCAAACTTGAAAATGATCGAGAGCCTGGTCAAGCTCGAAATAGGAGAGATCCAGGATACAAAGATGATCCTAGGTACTACGACATTGAAGGCCACTTCTTTGTAATCAGATACCAAGAGCTGACAACAGTAAACATTGAGTTTGTATTTTTAGAAGTAGACGAATCGGAAGATGAAGCCAAGTTCCAGAAATCTGAATCTGCAGAATGATGGCGAATGCCTGCTTATCATTGTGGGCTTGCAAAGAGTCTGGCAATGCCATACACTTGAGCCGTATCCAGTATCTTGCTATTCGCCTGCATGATTCAACGCGGCCAAGTGATGGCAAGTGTTGATGTCGTTGATTTAGATCCTATGTATCTACTTGATGATGACGGGCAGATTATTGACGCTGAATGCAGCTTCGATCAGTTTGAAGGTTCTCCGTGCGTAGTTGTTGAAAGCAGCGGTGGCGCAAATGTGGCGCGCGGAGTAAAGCGACGGAACCCTGATTACAACAGACTGTTGTCGATACTCTTTACGCGTTTGGCAGACAATGGAGTACAGATCAATAGTGTGGTATTGGATTCGCATCTAGTCTCCCAATTGCCAGTGGAGGAAAGAGTTGCAAGATTGCGGGTGGAGTACCCTGTGAGCTTGACGACTATCGATATCGAAGAATTTCGCAAGATGCTGCAACGGGAGATTTCGCTGATGCATCGTGATCCGGCTGCAATGAAGGGAGGAAATGCTCAGAAGAAGATTCGTATCTTCATGAGTAAGCGCGTTGACTCGCGAAGGGTTGTCTCAAAGAAGGGTGAGACTGGAGCTGCTGATCAGGAGGAAACTCATGCTCCCGGCCTTACGGAAACAGAGCGCAACTATTTGAAAGCCGCCAGACTTGGGCAAGGTCAGTTTCGAAGTGACTTGATCAAGAAGTTTATTGGGGTATGTCCTGTGACAGGCATCAATGACAGTCGTCTGATCATCGCTTCACACATTAAACCTTGGAATGTCTCCACCAACGCTGAGAGATTGGACGTCCACAATGGAATCCTTTTCTCTGCATTGGCAGACAGGCTCTTTGATCAGGGTCTTGTTTCTTTTTCTGATGTCGGCGAGGTGATGGTTTCACCTAGTCTTTCGACAGCAGATCGAGATAATTGTGGGATCGAGAGCTGGGCGCAATTACGGCTTTCAGATCAAGGCAGACGGTACATGGAGTATCACCGTGCAATTGAGTTTATTAGTGCCTAGGACTTGGACCCTGAAGAAGGGATGGCAAGTGTTGGTCAATGCTTGGCCGTCTGCGCGCTTCTGTTCTCGTGAGTATGGCAAATCGCCTGCTAAAGTCTAAGCTGCACAATTCATGCGGCGCCTCACCATCTAATGAATATCAAAATAGAAATCTTTGCAGAACGCGAATAGATAGGTGGATCATTGCGACTGAATTTTGACATGGCATTATTCAGCCACTCTTATGCTTGGTAATGAAGTAGTCCTTCTTTCTATCCTGCTCTTCCTGTTTCAAGAATGATTGCGACGAGGGGCTTGCCGGGTGGTGATGTGAATTCTTATTGGTATGCATACTTGCTGGCATCCTTGACTAGTTGGACATTGCTGCCGCTCGGGCTTCCCTCGAAAACCTAAAAGGACTTTGGGGGAAAGGCCATTCCCCTGATAGCATCCCTCAGTGATTAGTGCGGCAAAAACGCATTTGCAGGGAGCTACTTATAGCCAAGGCCTTCCTGTTGTGATGATCGGCACATGGATATTGATTTTCTCATCCTCACTTAGCTCGCTGGGCGTTGGCTGGTAAGACCCTCAGCAGACAGGCCTGGCACAGTCCACTGCATTAGCCCTAAAGCTACTGCCTGCCGCTGAGGGGAGGCGTAAAGAAGTGAACCCATGATCTCCCATTCCTGCCTGCTGATCGAGACGAAATAGTTACCTGTTTTCGAGGGAGAGAAGGATGAGCACATCAATGAAGGAAACGCCGGGAACACCCTTCGCACCTATCAGCAAGAGAGGCTCCCATCGGTCGGAATCCAAGTGACGTTCTGTTCCGGCGATGACTGGGACTGGTGGCTCCAGGCAAAGCGCAAGGGTTCCGGATGGGCCTGTGAATCTATCCCGAACCAGGCGTCAATCATGATCCAGAGCGATACTCCCTGACGTCGCCGATCCATGCGCAAAAACAATGATCCTCGTCGACGTTCCGCTGGATCGACCAGTCGCAGGAGGTGATGGCGATCATCGACGCGCTTGAGAGGATCTTCGCCATCGACGCCGACATCCATGCGGTGACTCGCAACGTCGACTTTTCCTTCTGAATGCCCCCACCCCCACCCCCTCCCCCATGGCCACCAGCGACTTCTTCCGCCCCGATTACCGCTCGGCCCGTGAGGCGTTCCTGGCCGCCGCCGTTGGCGCCGCCGCCCGGCTCACCAGCCATGTCCTGCCCGATCATCGCGGCCCGGACGGCGAGTCGCTCGCCATCGATGCGGCGGCCCTGGGCCCCGCCGAGCCCGAGTCCCTGCTGCTGCTGATCTCCGGCACCCACGGCGTGGAGGGTCTGGCCGGATCCGGTTGCCAGGTGGGTGTGTTGCTGGATGAACTCCACGGCGCCCTGCCGGCCGGCGGCGGGGCGCTGCTGATCCATGCCCTCAACCCCCATGGCTTCGCCTGGCTGCGCCGCGGCAACGAGGACAACATCGATCTCAACCGCAACGGCCTCGACTTCCGCGGCCCCCTCCCCGAGAACCCGGCCTACGACGCCCTCCACGACGCCGTGCTGCCCGGCGACTGGGACGGGCCCGAGCGGCAACGGGCCGACACCCTGCTGGAGGCCTTCATCACTGGGCAGGGGATGGCCGCCTACCAGGCGGCGCTGCAGCGCGGCCAGTACACCCATCCCACCGGCCTCTTCTACGGCGGCAGCCGCCCCAGCTGGTCGCTGTCCACCCTGGAGACGATCCTCACTGAGCACCTGGGCCCGGCCTGCCGCCGCCTGGCGGTGATCGACCTGCACACCGGCCTGGGCCCCTGGGGCTACGGGGAGCTGATCGGCAGCGGCAGCTCAGGCGTCGACTGGGAACGGCTGCAACGCTGGTATGGCCCGGAGGTCACCCGGCCCGGGCAGGGCCCCTCCAACTCGTCGGTGGTGTCGGGCTCGGTGCCGGTGTTTCTGCGCCGAATGCTCCCTGCGGTGGAGCTCACCTACCTGGCCCTGGAGTTCGGCACCCGCCCGATCGATCAGGTGCTGGCGGCCCTGCGCGCCGATGCCTGGCTGCACGCCGTGCCCGATCGCCCCACCCCCCACCGCGAAGCGATCCGCCGCCAGGTGCGCGACGCCTTCCTGATCGACAGCCCCGCCTGGCGGGCCGCTGTGTACGGGCGCTGCGCCGATGTGGTGCTGCGGGCTTGTCGGGGGTTGGCGGGTTGAGCCCATCAGGCCGCTTGGCTGCCGGCAGGATGGGGATGACGACGTCTGGGTGCTTGCCATGGCGGTGATCTCTCTCAAGCTGAGCGAGGCCCTCGATGCGCAGCTCACCGAGCAGGCCCAACGCCGCCGTCTCAGCAAGTCCGAATTGGTTCGACGCGCGTTGACGGTGTATCTCGAATCCTCAGAGCAGAGCGCGGAAGACGCAGCACAACCCTCCGCGGCTGATCTGTTGGCGGATCTTGTGGGCTGCTGCGAAGGCGGGCCCGCTGATCTGTCATCCAACCCTGGGTTCCTTTCTTAAGCGGTATGAAAATGTGGCCGCTTCTCTGGCGGATGCCACATTGTTTCGCTTGGCGGAGATCAACGACTCACCGCTGCTTCTCACGACGGATAGTGATTTTCAGATCTATCGCCGTCATGGAAGGCAGATGATTCCTCTGGTACAGCCGTAGGCGTTGTCTGTGCAGAAGCGGCCCTTCGGCCACCCACCCCAGTGGCAGCGTTTGGGCTTGCTTTGGCACCGACACCATTTGAGCTATGCTGAATGAACGCTGACGTAGGACATTTGACCCATTCCTATGGAAAACACATTTGAGGCTATCGTTGAAAAAGATGGACGTATCAAAATCCAGAGCCCTGTCCATCTGAAGACGGGGGCGAAGGTGTTCGTTTCCGTTCCCAGTGACGACCCTGACTCTGTCATCAACGGAGTTGTCTTGAGCGAAACGGCTCTGGCGGCCGACTGGCTGAACTCAGAAGAGGAAGCTGCATGGGCCCACCTGCAATAGGGGACGTCGTACTCATTCCTTTTCCCTTTTCCGACCTGTCGCAAGCCAAGCGCAGGCCGGCCTTGGTCATTGCAGACGTTGGAATGGGAGACTTTGTGCTGTGTCAGATCACAAGCAAGTCCTACGCAGACAGGCTGGCAATTCCGCTTTTGCAAAGTGACTTTGCCGAAGGTGGGCTCAAGCGTGAGAGCTTTGTCCGCATCGGTAAGTTGTTCACTGCGAATTCTTCGATCATTTCTGGAGTGGCCGGCAGGTTGAGTCGCGTGAAAATTTCTGAGGTCCTGGATGTGTTGGTCGACATCCTGCGTGCCGGTGACCTTGACCGGTGACGTGCCTCCGCATCAATGGGGGTAGCCCTAGGCGCGGCTGGGGCGAGAGTGAACCTCCCCGGCCCCTGCCCGATGCGATCCCCCCTGGCGGCCATGTTCGCCGTTGCATGTCTGGTGACCCCGCCCATCCCCGAGGCCCACGCCCAGGCCGCCTGGCAGACCTGCAGCTTCAACGGCCGCTCCGAAGCCTGCCTGGTCGCGGGTGGCTCCACCTCCTTCACGGTCACCTTCCGCTCCGACGGCAAGCAGATCGAGATGGAGAAGGTGGGCGAACCCTGGACCTGCGGCCAGCGGGATCAGGAGGAATGCGGCAAGTTGCTGATCACCGAGCCCAGCAATGGCCGCACCACCCTGGCCACCTACCGGCAGACCTCCGCCGCCTTCCTGGTGCGCAGCGCCCGGGGGAACACGTACACGGTTCCCTATTGAATTCGGTAGGCCGTAGGGCAATGGTTGAGTTGGCTTGCGCAGGTCTGAGGCGGCTACCTTTGCGTTGATGATGTGATGACGGATGCCGACAATCCTCAGAAGTGGACCGTACAGGTTCTACTTCTACAGTCACGAGCCAAACGAACCGCCTCATGTTCATGTGGATAGAGATCAGGCATCATGCAAAGTCTGGCTCTCTCCTGTCGCGCTTTCCTCCAGCCTTGGTTTTAAGGCCAACGAGCTTCGTGAGCTTGAGCGGCTGGTCAGCAAGAACAGAGCTATCCTGCTGAAAGCATGGGAGGAGTTTCATGGCTAACCCTGGCGAGCGGGTCACAGGCGTTGCCTGCACAGAAGACAAGCTGACTGTCGACCTGGCTGATGGACGAACCATTTCGGTGCCTCTCGCCTGGTATCCCCGACTTCTGCACGCCACCACTCAGGAGCGCGTGAATTGGGAGATTGCTGGAGCTGGCTATGGAATCTATTGGCCCGATATTGATGAGGATTTAAGTGTGGAAGGTCTACTTCGTGGAGCGCCTGCGCCCCAGGTCAAGGCACTGATCGGTTAGCGCCACCACGCACCAGAACCACCACCGAAAGGATGGCATCTGCATCCCCAGCCCTATGAAGCCCATCCATTCGCCTTGAGCAACACCCAATCTCTCCTGATCCTTGTCGGCAGTCCCCGCCGCACCGGCAACTCAGCCGCCCTCGCCGCTGCGGTGCAGCGCGGCGCCGAGCAGGCGGGGGCGCTAGTGGTGCTGCGCTTCCTCGACGACCACATCGCCAGTTTCCTGCGGGACTGCCGCACCTGTAGGCGCGCCGACGGAGAGTGCGGCATCGACGATGGCTATCGCGCCCTGTTCTTTGACGACTTCCTGCCCGCCGATGGCGTGGTCTTCTGTTCGCCGGTCTATTGGTACGGCCTGTCGGCCCAGACGAAGGCCTTTTTCGACCGCACCTTCTGCTACTACGCGGCGTCCTATCCGCAGTCCGCCGCTGTCATCGAGCGGATGTCGCGCAAGCGGATCGCCCTTGTGCTGGCCTCGGAGGAAACCTATCCGGGAGCCTCGCTGGGGATCGTGCACCAGATCCAGGAGTATGCCCGCTACACCCACTCGGAGTTCGTCGGCGTCGTCCGTGGCGTAGGCAACAGCCGCAGCGAGGTGGTGCGCGATCCAGGCGATCCCCTCCTGGCGGCCGAACAGCTCGGCCGGGAGATCTTTAGCCGCCGCTATTCCGATTTCCGGCTCGATACCCAGCGGAGTGGGCGCGTCTGGTCCCAGGAGGATGGCGGGCCCTGATCCCCATCAGCAGCTCTCCAGGCCCCAGCCCCCGGTGCCATCGAGCCGCAGCACCCGCTCATGGAAAGCCGTCAGGCTGGGCCGGTGCCCCACGCTGATCACGGCCATCCCGGCCTGGCGCAGCAGCCCGTAGAGGTGCGTTTCGCTGGCCAGGTCCAGGGCGCTGGTGGCTTCATCGAGCATCACGAAGGCCGGCCGCCGCAGCAGCAGCCGTGCGAAGCCCAGCCGCTGCTGCTCGCCGCCGGAGAGCACCTGTTCCCAGTCGGTTTCCGTCTCCAGATCGGGGTAGCGGCGCAGCAGCGGCTCCAGGCGCGCCTGGATCAGGGCCCGCCGCAGTTCCTCCTCCCCCACGGCACCCGCACCTGGCGGCAGGGTGTACAGCAGCTGGTCGCGCAGGCTGCCCAGGGCCAGGTAGGGCTTCTGGGGCAGCACCATCCACTCCGACTCGGCCGGGGCCGCCATCCGCCCGCCGGCGGCGGGCACCAGGCCGCAGAGCACCCGCAGCAGCGACGTCTTGCCGCAGCCGCTCGGCCCGCTGATCAGCAGCCGCTCCCCGGCGCCCAGCTGCAGATCCAGCTCGCGCACCAGCAGGCCGTCGCCCCCCGGGTTGGCCACGCTCAGCCCCTGCAGCCGCAGGGCCGGGCCCACGGGGGTGGCCGGGGTGCTGACGGGCCGGGGGCCGGTGGCGGCGCGCAGTTCGCCGATGCGGTGCAGGCTGGCGAACAGGCCCGAGAAGTCGTCGGCCCGATCCACCAGGAACGACAGGGCCGCCTGCACCTGGCCGAAGGCGATGCTGCCCACCGTCAACTGGCCCAGGCTCACCCGGCCGCTGAAGTAGGCCCCGGAGAGCACCAGGTAGGGCACGAACTGCATCAGGAAGCCATAGAGGCCGCTGCCCTGGCCCACGAAGGCCCGCCAGCGGATCACCCGCTCCAGGTTCACCAGCACCCTCCCGAAGCGGCGCCCCAGGCCGTTGCGCTCCCAGGGTTCCCCCCGCAGGAAGGCGATGCTCTCGGCATGGCGGCGCAGGTGCATCAGGGCGAAGCGGAAATCGGCCTCCAGCGCCTGCTGGCGGAAGGTGAGCGAGGCCAGCCGCCGCACCAGCCGCAGGATCACCGCATTGCCCGCCACGGTGGCGATCACCAGGGTGAGCACCAGCGTGCCGCTGATGCCGAACAGCACCAGCACGTAGGCCGCCAGGGCCAGCAGCGAGGCGCAGAACCCGAAGAACAAGCTGGTGGAACTCACCACCGCCCGCTCCACGTCGTCGGCGATGCGCTGGTCGGGGTTGTCGATCGCGCCGCTGGCCTCCAGCCGCAGGTAGGCGTGGTTCGCCAGGTACGACTCCGACAGCACGTTGGTGGTGCGATCCCGCCAGGCGAGCGAGAAGCGCTCCTGGCCGTAGGTGTTGAGGAACTGCACCGGCAGCGTCACCAGGTAGATGGCCACCAGGCCGGCGGCGGTGCCCCAGAAGCGGGGGGCGCTGCGCACGTTGAGGGCCTCCATCACGGCGCCATTGCCCTCGGTGAAGGCCACGTCCACCGCCGTGGCCAGCACCAGCAGGGCCAGCAGCAGCGTCAGGGCCAGCCAGCGGCGGCGCAGCCCGGCGGCCAGGCCCCGCACCAGCGCCAGCCACACCACCAGGGCCACCCCGGCCACCGCCAGGGCGATCGTCCCCTGGTGCTGGGTTTCGTAGGTGTGCAGGGCGTCGCGCAGGTAGGGGAAGGCCAGATCCAGCCGGTCCGGCCCCAGCAGCGCGGCGATCAACTGGCAGGCGCTGCCGGTCAGCAGCACCGCCCCCCCCAGGGCCAGGGCCGCCGAGGCCGCCAGCAGGGCCCCGGCCCGCAGCAGCGGCCGGCGACCACCGCCGCCGTCCGGGGCGCCGGGCAGCAGCACGTCGGCGGCGAGGGAGCGGAATTCGCCGCCGAGGGCAAAGAGGCTGGGGGCCATCAGCGGGCCAGGTGGCGGTAGAACCAGCCCTTGGCCCGTTCGGCGCTGGCCACGTAGGCCGCCAGGATCACCGCCAGCAGGGCCAGGAACACCGGCGGCAGGGGCACCAGCCCGAACAGTGCGCCCAGGGGTGTCCAGGGCAGCAGCAGGGTGAGGCCGACCACGGCGACCGTGGCGGCCACCAGCCAGCGGGAGGGCCGGCTGCCGAACAGGGGCCCGCGGGTGCGGATCACCAGCACGATCGAGGCGGCCGAGATCACCGACTCCAGGAACCAGCCGGTGCGGAACTGGGCCGGATCCGCCTTCAGCACCCAGAGCAGCACCGCGAAGGTGAGGTAGTCGAACACCGAGCTCACCAGCCCGAAGGTGACCATGAAGCGCCGGATGAAGGGCAGGCTCCAGCGGTGCGGGCGCTCGATCCAGTCGGGATCGACCCGGTCGCTGGCGATGGTCATCTCCGGCAGATCGGTCAGCAGGTTGGTGAGCAGGATCTGCTTCGGCAACAGGGGCAGGAATGGCAGCAGCAGGGAAGCGCCGGCCATCGAGAACATGTTGCCGAAGTTGGCGCTGGTGGCCATGAACACGTATTTGAGGGTGTTGGCGAAGGTGCGGCGGCCCTCGCGGATGCCCGCCAGCAGCACCGCCAGGTCCGGCTCCAGCAGCACGATGTCGGCCGCCTCCCGGGCCACGTCCACCGCCCCCTGCACCGAGAGGCCCACATCGGCGGCATGGAGGGCCGGAGCGTCGTTGATGCCATCCCCCAGGTAGCCCACCACATGGCCGGCGTTGCGCAGGGCATGGATCAGCCGCTCCTTCTGGTTCGGTTCGATCTCGGCGAACACATCCACCGCTTCGGCCCGCACCGGCAGGGCGATGTCGCTGAGCTGCTGCAGCTGGGCCCCGGTGAGCACCTCGGGGTTGCGCAGGCCCGCCTCCCGGCCCACCCGGGCCGCCACCAGGGCGTTGTCGCCGGTGATGATCTTGAGCCGCACCCCCAGCCGCTCCAGGTCGGCCACGGTGTCCCGCACGCCGGGGCGCAGGGGATCGCTGAGGCCGAGCAGGCCCAGGAACACCATCCCCGCCTCGTCCTGGGGACGCACCCGGCGGGGCACCAGCGGGCCTCCGGCCGGCCAGCGCCGCACGGCCACCGCCAGCACCCGGTACCCCTCGGCGCTCCAGTCGGCATAGAGGCGGCGCAGCTCCGGCTCCACCGCCGCCAGCGGCAGCGTGGAGCCATCGGCAGCTTCGGCCCGGTCGCACACCTCCAGCACCTTGAGGAAGGCCCCCTTGGTGATCAGCACCGGCGTGTCCCCCTGGCGGGCCAGCACGCTCAGGCGCTTGCGCACGAAGTCGAAGGGGAGCTCGTCGAGCTTGCTCCAGTCGCCGAGCGCGTCGCCGCCGGCCTCCCTGATCGCCGCATCGATGGGGTTGCTGAAGCCCGTCTCGAAGCCGGCGTTCACCGCCGCCAGGCACAGCACCGTTGGGTTGGCGGCCCCGTCGATCCCGCAGCTGCGCTGCACCCGGGCCGTGCCCTCGGTGAGCGTGCCGGTCTTGTCGGAGCAGAGGATCGCCATGCTGCCGAAGTTCTCGATCGACGAGAGCCGTTTGACGATCACCTGCCGGGCGGCCATCCGGCGCGCCCCCTGGGCCAGGTTCACGGAGATGATCGCCGGCAGCAGCTGGGGTGTGAGCCCCACACCGAGGGCCAGGGCGAACAGGAACGAATCCACCACCGGCCGGCGCAGGAACACGTTGACCGCGAAGATCGCGATCACCAGCCCCAGCGTCACCTCCAGCAGCAGGGCGCCGAAGCGGCGCACGCCCCGCTCGAAGTCCGTCTCGGGGCTCCGCTGCCCCAGCCGCTCGGCGATGGCCGCGAACTGGGTGGCGGCGCCGGTGCGCACCACCACCGCGGTGCCGCTGCCGCTGACCACGTGGGTGCCGAAATACAGCACGCCGGTACGCGCCGCCAGGGGGGCGTCGGCGGCCACGGCCACCGCGTGCTTGCTCACCGGAAAGCTTTCACCGGTGAGGGCCGCCTCGTCGACGCTGAGGTCCCGTTCCTCCAGCAGGCGGCAGTCGGCGGGGATCCCGGCCCCGGCCGAGAGCACCAGCAGATCGCCCGGCACCACCTGGGCCACCGGGATGGGCTGCTCGCTGCCGTCGCGGCGCACCCGGGCGGTGGTCTGCACCGTGCGCAGCAGCTGGTCCATGGCGCCGGCGGCCCCGTGCTCCTGCCAGAACCCCAGCAGGCCGCTGATCAGCACGATCACCAGGATGATCAGCCCGTCGGTGGGCGAATCCAGGAGGAAGGAGAGCAGGGCCGCGCCGGCCAGGATCAGGATGATCGGGCTGGTGAACTGGCGCAGCAGCAGCAGGACGGCCCCGCCCCGGGCCGGTGGGGTGAGGCTGTTGGGGCCCAGGCGGAGCAGGCGCCGGGCCGCGTCCTCGGAGCTCAGCCCGTTCGCCCCCGTGCCGAGCCTGACCAGCAGCTCGGCGATCGGCTCGCTCCAGAAGGGGTCGCCGCTGGCGGCCGCAGGTGGTGGGCCGGGGGCTGGACGGGACATCGGCGCAGGCCCGGATCTCCCCAGGCTGATGGAGGAATCGGAAGCTGGTGCCATCGCGGCAGGCCGCCGCATCGGGGCGGGCGTGCCGGAGGGGGCATCGTTAGGCTCCGATCAGAGCGTCGTGGCGTGGAATGCAGGAGAAACTCATCTTCGTGAGTGTGGGTGCCACAGCCACGGCGGAGCAGGAATCCTTCGTGCGATCGATCGAAGATCGCCTGCGCAGTGAGTCCCTGATTCCTAAAACCGTCGGCCGCAACACCTTCAGTGCCGATGCACCGCTGAAGGCCATCACCGAGCTGATGGACAAGTGTTCCGGGATCGTCGTCATCGCCCTGGAGCGCAGCTTCTTCCCTGCCGGCGTCGACAGGCGCGGTGGTCCGCGCCAGGTCAGCCTCGCGGACGTCCGGTTGCCGACCCCGTGGAATCACATCGAAGCGGCGATGGCCTATACGAAGCATCTGCCCCTGCTCGTGATCGTGGAGGCAGGACTCAAGCCCGAAGGCCTGCTCGAAGCCGGTTACGACTGGTACGTGCAGACCGTGCCGCTGGAGGCGATGGCGCTGGGCACCAATGAATTCAACGGCGTGCTCGCCGACTGGAAAGAGAAGGTGCTGGCCTCAGCGCCGGTGGCCGGGTCGCCGCCAGTCCTGCGGGGGCTCAACCCGGCGGAACTCTCCGTGCTCGACCTGGTCGGTGCCCTGCGTCCGGTGCAGCTGTGGAGTGTGGCGATCGCCCTGGCCGGTCTGCTGGCGGGGGCCTTCAGCCTCGGCGCCCGCCTGGTTCCCCCCATGAAGGACACGCCCCAACCTGCCCAGGGCGTTCTGCCGCCAAAGCCTCAGTTCGGCGATGGCTCCGGGCGCGGTTGAATGTCCGTGCCGAAGCTTTCCTCCTGGTACACCAGGCCGCAGTTCCGTCGGATCCAGTGGGGATTCGTGCCCCGTTCCTCCACAAGGGCAGGGTGACGATTGCCGTTCCAGGCATACCACCGCAGCGGGAATCTCGAGACATGCGACCGCCCGGCCATGGCGTCGTGAATCATGCAATCCGGGATGTAGAGGCCGACGCTCTGGGTGGTCAGAAACTTCAGCAACTCCTGGCAGCCCTGCCGCGTGATCATGAAGGCATGCAGGCACATCAGCGGCCCCTGCACCACATCCCCTAGCCGATGGGAGGGCCAGGGCCAGGCTTTCTGGCTCAGGCGTGTGAGTGTTCGGGAGCGATTCAGTCGCCGCGCTGGATGCAAGCGGGGTAGAAAATCGTACTGAATCTGGGAGCCCAGGAAGAGAAGGTCGAAGTTTCGGGGCGTTTGTCTCAGGAACGCCGGCGCCAGCTCGTGCCACCACTGGGAGAAGCGAATGTCATCCTCGAAGATGCAGGCCCGTGGATACCCCTGATCGATGATGTGCTGGAGCAGCATCAGTTGCGAAACGGCGCAGCCCTGGGAGCCGGGCTGGCTGAGAAAGTGTTCGCGATCCGCCAGTTGTTCGATGCCGAAACGGCGTAAATTCTCCCTGGCGTTTCCCGTCGCACCGTCAAAGGCCGACCAGCGACGCACGTCCGTGAATCCTGCCCATTCCAGTTGGCTGCGGCTGCTCTCCCACCGCTCAGGCCGGCGATCGAGATTGATCAGAAAGGCCGGCGTGTTCAGTAAGTCCTGCCAGGAGAGTTTGGCCATGCATCAAGGCGGCGCGGAAGCTGGCACGGGATTCGGCACGCTGGAAAGCAACATTGAAACGTATGTTATCATCGACATCAGGCTTTCGATAGGCAACAGATGAACGCCGCCGTACGCAGCTTTGCCTCGCGAAGCTTTGCCTCGCGAAGCTTTGCCGTACGCAGCTTTCTCGAACGTGGTGGTGACGTGGGTGCTCCCCAATCAGCCGACGCCGGCCAGCCCAGCCCGGGCGGTTCCTCAACGTCTCCCCTGGTCACGGTCGTCGTGGTCTTCCGCGAGCGTCACAGCTTTGCCTCCCGCTCGCTGCGCTCGATCCTGGAGCACCGGGATTACCCCTTTGCCCTCCACTACCACGACAGCCAGTCCCCGCCCTCGGTGCGCCGGGAGCTGGAAGCGGCCGAGGCCCGCGGCGAACTGACGCTGTTCCCGGCGGGTCTCGGCACCCCCAACCAGCTGCGCAACCAGGCGCTGCAGGCGGTGACGACGAAATATGTGTGCTTCATCGACAATGATGTGCTCGTCACCAGGGGCTGGATCGAGACCCTGGTGGCCACGGCGGAGCGCACCGGAGCGGGCATCGTGTTCCCCCTCTACCTGATGGGTGAGTTGTCGGCGGATCGCATCCACATGGCCGGCGGCAAGAACCATCTTTCGGAGAAGGATGGCCAGATTGAATACAACGAGGAACATCTGTTCGCCAATGCTTCGGCCTCCAGCATCACCGGCACCCTGAAGGGCGGTGACTCCGATTTCGGCGAGTTTCACTGCATGCTTCTCAGCATGAAGATGCTGCAGGAGGTGGGCCCCCTTGATGAGGCCTACCTCCAGGTGAACGAGCACATCGACATCGCCATGGTGGCCAGGCAGGCGAACTATCGGGTCATCTTCGAGCCGCAGTCCGTTGTCAGTTATGTCTACGCCAACGAGCAATCCCCCTACTGGCTCTGCGACATCGAGCCCTTCCGCCGCCGCTGGAGCCATGAGGTGGCGGCCCGCGACGTGGCCCACCTCTCCAGCAAGTGGAAGCTGCGCTCCCTCCAGAGCATGACCTCCTTCCTCAATCGCCAGATCGGCAGCATGGAGCTGGTGAGCCCCCGGCCCGGCCCGGCCGCTGCCGCACCGGGCCAGGCCGTGGACAGCCACGCCTATCCCTACGTGCACTCCTTTCCGTTGCTGGTGCGGCAGTGCCTGGCGCAGGGCCATTCCCCGCAGGAGATCGCTGAGCTGAACCGGGTGTTCGATGTCGCCGCCGAGCTGCACGGTGGTTCCTTCCGGGGCTCGAAGAAAACCTTCCAGGAGCATGTCGTCCGGACCGCCAGTGTCCTGGTCGTGCACGGCGCTCCCTTCGATCTGGTCAAGGCGTCCCTGCTGCATGCCATCTACATGGCCAACACCACCTCCGGCCGCCATCTGGCCCCCACCGAACGGAACCGGGCCTTGCTCCGGGAACTGGTGGGCCGCAAGGTGGAGGCGATCGCCCATGCCTACGCCGCGGCCACGGCCGCAGGCTCCGCCGATCCCCCGGGTCCCCCGCCGGTGATCGAGGAGCTGCCGATCGTCAGCGCCCAGGCCAGCGTCGTGCGCATCGCCAACGACATCGAGGATCTCCTCGACCACGCCGCCCTGCTGGAGCGCAAGTCGCTGAAGCAGTTCGCCCGGGTTCACGCCTCCCATGGGCCCGTCGCCGAGGCCTGCGGCTACAGGGCCATGGTGGCAGAGTTCGCTGAGCGCATCCGCCTGGCCGAGGTGGCCCTGGAGCCGGGCTCCCAGGATCCGGCAGCGGCGGCCTGGCTGATCGAGCTGTTGCGGGAGCGCTCCCCCTATCCCCTGCTGCAGTCCCATTCGCTGGCGGTGCGCTCGCGCCGTCTGGCGGCCCGTGTCGTGCGCAAGCTCCCCAGGCGGGGCATTCCGCTGCCCCTGAAGATCGCGGCCAAAAAAGCCCTCAGTCCCTTCGGGCTGGTCTGACCCGGCCCCATCGAATCAGGTTGGCCCCGCTGATCAGGCGGGCGCCAGCCCCTGGCGCTCCAGCACCCCCACACAGCGTCCGCACAGGGTGGGATGGTCCGGGTGCTGGCCGATGTCGCTCTCGTGGTGCCAGCAGCGCTCACATTTCTGGCCCGCCGCCCGCGCGATCCGCACCCGCACACCCTCCTCCTCGGTCTCCGCCAGAAGGGGCTCCTTCGGCTCAGCTCCGCCGACCCGCAGGGCCGAGACCAGCAGCCAGTCGGCCAGGTTGTCGACCCCCCGATGGGGGCTGGCGTCCACCAGGGCCAGGGCCTCTTGCAGGGGGCTCGCGTCCGGCCCCGCCTCCACCAGCTCCAGGTGCACCTGGGCCTCGAGGGAGGCGCCCAGTTCCCCCCGGCCCCGGCAGCCCTCCAGCACCCGGTTCACCTGGGCGCGCAGCGCCAGGATCCGCTGCATCGGCGCCAGCAGCTCGGGGGCGGCCCAGCTGGCCGGCACCGTGGGCCAGCCCCGCTCGAACACCGAGGCCTCGGCCACCGGGTAGGGCAGGTTCTGCCAGATGTCCTCGGCCATGTGGCAGAGCACCGGCGCGATCAGTCCCGCCAGCCGCTCCACCACCAGGTGCAGCACCGTCTGGCAGCTGCGGCGCCGAAAATCCCCGGCCGCGCTCACATAGAGGCGGTCCTTGGCGATGTCGAGATAGACGTTGGAGAGGTCCACCACGCAGAAGTTCTGCAGGGCCTGGAAGAAGCGGTAGAACTCGTAGCGCTCGAAATCGGCGCTCACCTCCTCGATCAGGCTGGCGGTGCGCTGCAGCATCCAGCGATCGAGCAGGGGGAGGTCTTCGATCGCCACGGCATGCTCCGCCGGCACGAAATCATGCAGGTTGCCCAGCAGATAGCGGGCCGTGTTGCGCACCTTGCGGTACACGTCCGCCAGCTGTTTGACGATCCCAGGCCCCAGCGGCACGTCGGCGGAGTAATCCACCGAGCTCACCCACAGCCGCAGCACATCGGCGCCGTAGGCCGGCTCCTGCTTCTCGTTCTTGCCGCCCTCCACCAACACAACGGGGTCCACCACGTTGCCCAGTGACTTGCTCATCTTGCGACCCTTCTCATCGAGGGTGAAGCCGTGGGTGAGCACCCGGCGGTAGGGGGCCTGGCCGTTCACCGCCACCGAGGTGAGCAGGCTGCTCTGGAACCAGCCGCGGTGCTGGTCGGAGCCCTCCAGATACAGATCGGCGGGGTAGCCCAGCCCCCGGCCCTCCAGCACCGCGGCCCAGGAGGAGCCCGAGTCGAACCAGACATCCATGGTGTCGGTGCCTTTGCGCCACTGGTCGGCCTGGTCGGCCCAGGCCGGCGGCAGCAGGCCCGCCTCGTCCCGCTCCCACCAGACATCGGCGCCGTGCTCGGCGATCAGCGCCTCGGCGTGGGCCAGGGTGTCGGCATTGAGCAGCACCTCACCGGTTTCGCGGTGATAGAAGACCGGGATCGGCACCCCCCAGGAGCGCTGGCGGGAGATGCACCAGTCGCCCCGGTCGCGCACCATCGCCTCGATGCGGTTGCGGCCGCTGGCGGGCAGCCACTCCACCGCCGCGATCGCCTCGAGGGCCTGGGCGCGGAAGCCGTCGACGGAGGCGAACCACTGTTCGGTGGCCCGGAAGATGGTCGGTTTCTTCGTGCGCCAGTCGTAGGGATAGCGGTGCTCGTAGCGCTGCTCGGCCAGCAGCAGGCCGGCATCCCGCAGGGCGGTGATGATCGCCGGGTTGGCATCCTTGAGCACGTTGAGCCCGGCGAAGGGGCCCGCCTCGGCGGTGAGGGTGCCGGCCTCATCCACCGGGCAGAGCACCGGCAGGCCGTACTTGTTGCCGGTGTGGAAGTCGTCGACCCCGTGGCCCGGGGCCGTGTGCACCAGGCCGGTGCCGGTTTCGGTGGTGATGTAGTCGCCGCCGATCACCACGGGGCTGGTGCGATCCAGCAGTGGATGGCGGTACAGGATCCCCTCCAGCTGGGCCCCCTTGAGGGTGAGCAGGGGTTCGAGCGGGCGCGCCAGGCTGGTGCGCAGCTGCTCCACCAGCTGAGCGGCCACCACCAGGTAGCGGGGGGTGCCGCCGTTGGTGGTGCCGTCGCGGCAGATGGCGTAATCCAGCTGGCCATTCACCGACACCGCCAGGTTGGCCGGCAGGGTCCAGGGGGTGGTGGTCCAGATGGCCACGAACAGCTGTTCCCGGTGGGCCGCATCGGTGGGGCCGTCGATGCCGGCGGCCGCCAGGCTCGCGGCCAGCGCCACCGGCAGCTCCACCACCGGGAAGGCCACGTAGACGCTGGGGGAGGTGTGGCCGTCGGGGTACTCCAGTTCGGCCTCGGCCAGGGCGGTGCGGGAGCTGGGGCTCCAGTGCACCGGCTTGAGACCGCGGTAGATGTGGCCGGCCAGCACCATGCGGCCAAAAACCCCGATCTGCGCGGCCTCGTAGGGCTTCTGCAGCGTCAGGTAGGGCGCGTCCCAGTCGGCCCAGATGCCCCAGCGCCGGAACCCGCCCATCTGGCCCTCCACCTGCTCGAGGGCGTAGGCATGGGCCCGGCGCCGCAGGTCGGTGGGGGTGAGCTGCCGCCGCTCCTCGCTGTCCAGGCCCTGCAGCACCTTCAGTTCGATCGGCAGGCCGTGGCAGTCCCAGCCCGGCACGAAGCGGGCCCGTCGCCCCTGCAGCAGGGCGTGCTTGTTGATGATGTCCTTGAGGATCTTGTTGAGGGCGTGCCCCACGTGCAGGGCGCCGTTGGCGTAGGGCGGGCCGTCGTGGAGGGTGAAGGGGGCGCCGGGGTTGCCGCGGCTCAGCCGTCCGTAGAGATCGCGCTCCTTCCAGAAGGCCTGCAGTTCCGGTTCCCGCACCCGGGCGTTCGCCCGCATCGCGAAGGGCGTCTGCAGCAGGTTGAGCGTGTCCTTGTAGGACGCCGGGCTTGCCGTCACGTCGCCGGGGCGCGAGAAGGCTGGATTATCCCGCCTCGCCGAGACCCTCCTCCGGCTGCGGCGGGTCCGTGGGGCTGACGGGGTCCGGCTTCGTCGTAAGGCGGGCTTCCGGGACCGCTTGCTCCAGCAGGGCGTCGATCGCCTCGAAGCCGTCCACCACGAGCGGGCCATCGTCGGGCTGAGGCTCCGTGTCCGATTCAGGCTCCAGCTCAGCAGCTTCCGCCACCGCCGTCGCCGCGCTCACTTCCGCCGTCGCCGCGGTCACTTCAGCGGTCGCGGTGGCGGGGTCTTCGGCTGGGGTCACCTCCGGGTTGTCCGCTTCGGGCCGCACCCACTTCTTGGTGCTGGCGGGGCGGGTGGCGCGCCGTTCCGCCAGCCAGGCACCCAGACCGCTGGCCATGCCGCCGGCCAGCTGCAGCAGCCGCGCCAGGGAGGCGCCGAGCTGGCTGAGGCTTGTCTGCCAGCGCTCCAACGACCAGAGCCGCTGGCGCTCCTCGTCCGTGAGCAGGCGCCAGCGGCCCTGGCCCACCTCCACCCCGAGCCGGCCGATCAGCAGGCCGCCGCAGAGCACCGCCAGCATCGGCGCGCCCGTGAGCCGATCGGCGCTGGTCACCAGCACCAGGCCCAGCAGCAGCACCACCGCCCCCCAGACCGAATCCCTCGCCCGGCTCAGTTCGGAGGCCAGCAGGGGCAGCAGCAGCAGCAGCAGCCCCAGCAGCAGGGCCAGGAGGCCTCCGAGGGTGGCAAGCATGGCCGGGGCGACGTCTGGGCCCATTCTGGGCGCTGACGACCGGGGGCCGATCCCGCCTGTTGGCGCCGGCCGACCTGTCTAGAGTCCATCAGGCGCCCACCTGGCGGAATTGGTAGACGCGCTGGATTTAGGTTCCAGTGGCTCAGGTCGTGGGGGTTCAAGTCCCCCGGTGGGCATTCCCCCTGATCGGCTGGCGGTGGCGACCGCGACGTCGCCCATGGTGGCGTCTTCGAGGACACACCTACGCTGCCCATCAACGGAATCGCCTACATGAAGAGCCCTCTCCGCCAGCTCACGGCGCTGCTCCTGGGTGCGGGGTCCCTGCTGGCGGCGGCGGCTCCGGCCCGGGCCCTCGAGGAAATCCAGCTCAGCCTGCCCCTGCTCGAGACGGCGTTCACCATCCAGCTCAGGGAACTGAGGGATCAGCGCAGCCTGCTCTCCGGCGACAGTGACCTCGCCGAGCTGGATCGGGCCACCAACGGCGCCATCGGCCGCCGGCTGGTGGAGGCCTTCCAGACGCCCCTGCCCCTGCCGGTCAAGGCCCTCGCCGAGCAGTCGGTGGGTTCGCCCCTGGTCAACCAGGTGATGCTGCGGATCTCTTCGGTGGTGCTGGTCGAGGGGGTGCGCCAGCCGCTGGACTCCAGCCAGCTGGCGACCTCCCTGGCGAGCAGCCAGGCGAAGGGGAGCCTGAACCTGCTGGAGGTGCTCGAGGCCCTGCCCGGCAAGAGCGCAAAGGTGGAGCTGCAGCGGGTGGTCTTCGCCATTGATCGACTCACCAGCCAGCAACGCCTGGGCAACGACCTGGTGACCTCCCTGCCCGCCGCCGGGATCAACCAGGCCCTCAGCCAGGCCGGCCCGCTGGCGGTGAAGCGTCAGGAGCTGGCGATCCCCGTCATCCACCGCCCCAAGCCCCTGCAGGTGGTCACGATCCAGCCGGAAACCGGCGCCAACGGTCGCCTGGTCCTGATCTCCCATGGCCTCTGGGACGACCCGGAAAGCTTCGAGGGCTGGGGCAAGCACCTGGCCAGCCATGGCTACACCGTGCTGCTGCCCCGCCACCCCGGCAGCGACAAGTCGCAGCAGCAGGCCATGCTCTCCGGCGAGGTGCCGCCGCCCAAGCCGGAGGACCTGAAGCTGCGGCCCATGGACATGACCGCGGTGATCGATGCGGCCGCCGCGGGCAGCCTGGGGCTGCCGGCCGGTCTGCGCACCGATGCCGTCGTGGCGATGGGGCAGTCCTACGGCGCCACCACGGTGCTGCAGCTGGCCGGGGCCCGGCCCAGCGCCGCCCTGCTCAAGCGCTTCTGCAACGACGTCACCAATCCGGCCCGCAATGTCAGCTGGGTGCTGCAGTGCAGTTTCCTCAGCTCCGCCGACCAGGCCGGCCTGGCCGACCCCCGCGTCAAGGCGGTGGTGGCGGTCAGCCCGCCGATGTCGCTGCTCTTCGACCAGGGATCGGCCAAGGCCATGGGCGGCCGGGTGCTGCTGGTGAGCGGCAGCCGCGACTGGGTGGTGCCTTCGGGGCCCGAGGCTCTCAGGCCCATGGCGATGGAGGCGCGCAACGCCGGCGGCGGCCACCGGCTGGTGCTGGCCAAGGATGGCGACCACTTCAACCTGCGCTCGTCCTACGCGCAGGGGGGCGGTGCCCTGCGGGGTCTGCTTCTGGCCTGGACCGACGGTGCCTTCGCCGCCGGTGCCGCCGCGGCCCCGGGCCCGAACGCGCCCTCGCTGATGCCCCCCGATGGCTGGGGCGACACCGAGTTCCCCCTGGTGGATGTCACCGCCAACCTGCGCACCCTGCCGGTCGCTGCCAACCAGCCGTGATGGCGCCGTTCCGGCTCCTGTCGCGCCGACGGGGCGTCTTCCGTAATCTGGGTCCTCCCTCGGGGATCCGGACCTGGCCCAGGCCATGACAGACACGCTGGCACCCGCGTCCTCCCCCGTGGCCTCGACCACGCCCGTGCCTCGCCTCAGTGTCCCCAGGGAGTACCTGGATCCCCCCGCCGCCTGGAACCCGACGGTGGGCCTGTTCCTGGCCGGCTACGGCCTGGCGGCCCTGACGATCTGGGGCTGGTTCGTGGGCGGCTGGCCCCTGCCGCCCCTGCTGGCCCTGGGCTTCCTGGCCCTGCACCTGGAGGGCACCGTCATCCACGACGCCTGCCACAACGCCGCCCATCCCAACCGCATCTGGAACGCGGTGATGGGCCATGGCGCCGCCCTGCTGCTGGGCTTCAGCTTTCCGGTGTTCACCCGGGTGCATCTCCAGCACCACGCCCACGTCAACGATCCCAAGCTCGATCCCGACCACATCGTCAGCACCTTCGGGCCCCTGTGGCTGATCGCGCCGCGCTTCTTCTATCACGAAGTCTTCTTCTTCCGCCATCGCCTCTGGCGTCACAACGAGCTGTTCGAGTGGGTCCTGGCCCGCACCATCTTCGTGCTGATCGTGGTGGCGGCCGCCCAGCACAACTTCCTGCCGTTCGTCTTCAACTGCTGGTTTGCCCCGGCCCTGATGGTGGGCGTCACCCTCGGTCTGTTCTTCGACTACCTGCCCCACCGGCCCTTCCAGTCCCGCAACCGCTGGCACAACGCCCGCGTCTATCCCAGCAGGCTGATGAACTGGCTGATCATGGGCCAGAACTATCACCTGATCCACCATCTCTGGCCGTCGATCCCCTGGTTCGAATACCAGCCGGCGTATCACGCCACCAAGCCGATTCTGGATGCCAAAGGTTCACCCCAGAGGCTGGGATTGTTCGAAAGCCGTACCGACGGCCTCAACTTCCTCTATGACATCTTCCTCGGCGTGCGCTCCCACAAGAAGCGTCGCAGCCGGCTGCGGCCGATCGTCAGGCTGATGCCCACCCGCCATGCCCGCCGGCGGGTGCTGGAGCTGTTGCACCGCACCGCCGTCTCACCGGTGCGCTAGTCGCCCAGGATCTTGGGCACGCGGAAGAAATCCCCCTCCCGCTGGGGCGCCAGGGAGAGCAGCTCCTCACGCACCGGCGTCGGGTCCACCGCGTCGGGCCGGGTCACGTTGACCACCTCGACGGCCCGGGTGGTGGGGGGCACGCCTTCGGTGTCCACCTGCTCGAGGTGGGCGACGTAGTCGAGGATCCGCTCCAGCTGAACGGTGTAGGTGGCGATCCGCTCCTCGGGCAGGGCGAGGCGGGCCAGCTGGGCCACCTTGCGCACATCCTCGGCCGTGATCCGCTCCATCGTCGCGCTCGTCGTCGTTGTCCGAACCTAGCCGCGGCCGTCGCCGCCTCAGCCGGCCTCCCCTTCCGGCCCCAGGAAGGCGGCCAGGTCGTCGGCCAGGGCCGCCGCCGCCAGCTCCAGGAAGCGGGCGCCGTCGTCGGCCGTGGCCAGGAACGGGTCGGAGCCCATGCGGCCGTCGGGATGGCGGCGGCGGAAGTCCTCGGGGCCGTGGATCGGTCCGGCGGGGGCCGCCTCCGGCAGGGGCCGCTGCTTGGCGTTGAGGCTGGGCTCCAGGTGCAGGGTGAGGGCGATCTCGCTGGGGGTGGCATGGTGCCCCTCCCGGTCGCCGTAGCGATCGCGGGCCTCGCGCATCACCGGACCGGCGGTGAACCAGTTGGCCAGACGGCAGCGCAACCGCTCGGCGCCTGGCAGGCCCCGGGCCGCGGCCGTGCCGTAGGCCTGGGCGAAGGCGGCCCGGGCGGTGGCGATATTGCCGCCGTGGCCGTTGATCACGTAGATGCGCTCGAAGCCGTGGCGCGCCAGCGAGAGCACCACGTCATGGAGCACGGCCAGCAGGGTGGAGGGCTGCAGGCTGATGGTGCCGGCGAAGCCCAGATGGTGCTCGGCCATGCCGAAGGCCTGGGCGGGGGTCACCAGCACCCCGGTGCGGCGGCCCACCTCCAGGGCCACGGCCTCGGCGGTGAGGGCGTCGGTGCCGATGGCACCGGTGGGCCCGTGCTGCTCGGTGGACCCCAGCGGCACGATCACCCCCCGGCAGCGGCCCAGGTAGTCCTCCACCTCGGGCCAGCTGCGCAGCTGCAGCCGGATCTCCTCGGTGGTGGCGACGGGGCCCGGAACCGTGCTGGGGCCTGGGGCGGTGCTGGGCATCGATCGGGTCATGGTGAACATGGCGGCCGGCGCCGTGCTGCCTAGGATCGACCCTATCCGCGGCGTCACGATGCTGCATCGCAAGCTCGACCGATTTCGCCAGGAGCAGCGACCGGTCTGGGTCTATCTGGTCGACCAGCAGCGCCTGATCGAGCGGGCCCTGGTGGTGGAGATCGAAGGCGATCTGGTCACCTTCCGCTACGACGACGAGGACGGTGACGAGCGCCACAGCTGGGAGGAGAGCGTCCGGCTGGCCTCGATCGGGGCTGTCAGCACCCGGCTGGCCTCGGTGAGCCGCTCCGCCGATGTCGACGACCTGCCCACCACCGGCGACTGTCCCGAGGCCGAACGGCTGGGACGTTCCTGATCGGTGGCCCGATGGCCGCCGGTGGGCCGGACTCAGTGGGCGGTGCCGTTGCCGTCGTAATCGTCGGTGTCGTAGTAGCCGCCCTTGGTGCCGAAGAAGAGGGTGGTCAGCACGAACAGGCCGCTGACGGCCAGCAGGACGGTGCCGAGGTTGAAGCTGGCGGTTTCCATGGTTGATCCGTTGATCGGCAAGCCCCTGGCGAGGCAGGGCTCCCACCACTGTGGCCCCGCTCTTGCCCCACGGTGCGCCCGGGGTGACCACGGTTCGCTTCCCCGCACCATTTCGCTTCCCCGCACCATTCCCCAGCGGTGCCGCCCGTGAGCGCCCCATCCACCGCTGCCATCGAGGCGCCCTTCTTCGCCCGGCCCGCCGAGGTGGTGGCCCCGGAGCTCATCGGTTGCCTGCTGCTGCGGCGCCAGCCATCGGGCGCTGTCCTGTGGGGGGTGATCGTCGAAACCGAGGCGTACTGCCAGAGCGAGCCCGCCTGCCACGGCCACCGCCGCCGCTCGGCCAGCAACGACAGCCTCTTCGGGGAGCCCGGCCGGTTCTACGTCTACCTGACCTACGGCGTGCACCACTGCGTCAACGTGGTCACCGGCCGGCGGGACTGGGCCAACGGGGTGCTGCTGCGGGCGGCCGCCCTGCCGGGGGGACCGGAGCGGGCGGCGGCCGGGCCCGGCCTGCTGGCCAACTGCTTCGCCATCGACCGCCGCCAGGACGGAAAGATCGCCGAGCCGGCCTCGGGCCTGTGGCTGGCGGCGCGGCCGCCGGCGCTGGCGGCGCTGCTGGAGGGGCCGGGGGTCCAGGCGGAAGCGCCGCTGCTGCAGACCCAACGCATCGGCGTCTCCCAGGGGCAGGAGCTGCCCTGGCGCTGGTACCTGCGCGCCAGCCGCAGCGTCAGCCGGCGGGCCCGCGGCGATCGCACACCCCGACACGATGGGCTCACCGCCCTGCTGGCCTCTACGGTTGGAGCGTTTGACGGGAGCAGAACGCCTTGAGCGGCTGGAGTCACCGCCACGTGCTCGACCTGGCGTCCTTCTCGGTCGACGACTTCGCCACCGTTCTCGAACTGGCCCAGCGCTTCCGGGCCCTGCCGGTGGCGGGTGCGCGCCGCTTGCCCGCCCTCCAGGGCCGGCTGATGACCAGCCTGTTCTTCGAGCCCAGCACCCGCACGCGCAGCAGCTTCGAGCTGGCCGCCAAACGGCTTTCGGCGGAAGTGCAGAGCTTCTCCCCGTCGTCGAGCTCCCTCAGCAAGGGGGAGAGCCTGCTGGACACCGCCCGCACCTACGTGGCGATGGGCGCCAACATCCTGGTGGTGCGCCACCGCTGCGCCGGGGTGCCCCACAGCCTGGCCCGCGATCTCGACCGCTGCGGGGAGAAGGTGTCGGTGCTGAGCGCCGGCGATGGCCTGCACAGCCACCCCAGCCAGGGTCTGCTCGACCTGTTCACCCTGGCGCGCCACTTCGAACCCGAGGCCCCCTCCCCCGCCAGCCTGCGGGGCCGCCGGATCGTCATCGTCGGCGACGTGCTCCATTCCCGGGTGGCCCGCTCCAACCTCTGGGCCCTCACCGCCTGCGGCGCCGACGTGGTGCTCTGCGGGCCGGCCACCCTGCTGCCCGATTGCTTCGCCGACTTCGTGCTGGCCCCACCGCCGGGCCAGGGGGCCGATCCGGTGGCCGCCCGGGGCCGGGTGCGGGTCGAGCGTCGTCTGGAGGAGGCCCTGCCCGGGGCCGACGCCGTCATGACCCTGCGCCTGCAGAAGGAGCGGATGCAGCAGCACCTGCTCACCAGCCTGGACACCTACCACCGCCAGTACGGGCTCAGCCACCGGCGCCTGGCCCTCTGCGGCGAGGCCGTGCCGGTGCTGCACCCGGGCCCTGTGAACCGGGGGGTGGAGATCGCCGGTGAGCTGCTCGACGACCCCGGCCGCAGCCTGGTGGAAGAGCAGGTCCGCAACGGCATCCCCATCCGCATGGCCCTGCTCTATCTGCTCGCCGCTGTCTGAGGGTTCAGCCGGCCTGAGGGCTCAGAGCAGCTTGAAGCCATCCAGCAGCAGGCCGTAGAGCAGGCCCATGCGGGCCATGTCCAGCACCTGCAGCCGCAGCTTCAGCGGCTGGCTCAGCAGCCTGCGCCGCAGCCGGGCCGCCACTTCGATGGCCAGCACGCAGACCAGGGCGCCAAGGGGATCGAACAGGGACAGGGCTCCGGTGATCGAGCCGACGCTGCCGCCGATCACGAATCCGCTCAGCAGGACGATCAGCAGCAGGGAAAGACGGCGCCAGGGGTTTTCAGCCCAGGCCTCCAGGAGGTTGCCGGACTGGGTGATCCGTTGCTGGAATCGGGTCTGCTGGAAGCGGGGAGGCAACGGTGCGAACCTGCCGCTGGGTGGAAAGGGGAGCAGGGGGCTCACCACCCAAGGGTGGAAAGCCGCTGGCGGTGATCCCCATCACCCGGCCCATTCCCTGCGATCTCTTGTCTACACCATCTCTGGCGTCTTGACAGCATTTTCCCCCCACCGATAGGGGATGCCAATAAAAAAGCCCGAGGCCGAGGCCCGGGCGGGGTGATGGGGACGACACCAGCAAACCAATCTCCAGCGGGTCGGGCAAGGGGGGGCAGCCGCTGACCGGAGCGTCCCTGCAGGGGCTTGACGGGGGGCGTGGTCGTTCTCAGACGTCCCGATTCAGCCGTCCCCGTCCTTCTTGCGCGAGCCCTTGCCTTCCAGCAGCTCTAGCAGGGCCTCCATCTGGGCCATCACACCCCGCACCTCACCGGCCTCCGGCAGCAGGCCGTCTTCCATGACGCCCTGGTGCATCTCCCGCAGCTCCTGGCGGATGTAGCGCAGATGACTGACAACCTGTTCGCGCTTGGACTGCGACATTGAGCGGGCCCCTGATCAACCCCCTCTTTTACCCCATCGCCGATTCACTTCCTCCCGATGCGCTCCCGGGCCTGCTGGTAAAAGGCCAGATCCACCCCGTCCAGACCGGCTTCGCGGGCCAGGGATTCGATCTTGCGCCGGATGATCGGCCGCACCACGAACGGGATCTCCTTCAGGCTGGTTTCCGCGTCGCTGCTCCAGTTCATCGGCAGGGGATCGGGACGGTTCGGTGCTGGGCCGGGGGCCGCTGGGACACCCCGCAGGACGTCGGGAGGCCCGGCCGGGGAGAATGGTGGATGGAGAATAGGGGACTCGAACCCCTGACCTCTGCGGTGCGATCGCAGCGCTCTACCAGCTGAGCTAATTCCCCTTCGATCGCCATTATCACCATCCCGTCCCCCTTCCCGGCCGCCCCCTTGGTTGATTCCAGCCTGTCCATCACCCCTGAGCAGCTCGCGGCCTTCGACGACGCCTCCATCGCCGAACTCGCCCGGCGGCTCGAGGACGACGACTACCCCACGCCGTTCGCGGGCCTGGCCGACTGGCACCTGCTGCGGGCCCTGGCCATCCACCGCCCCGACCTGATCCGGCCCTACGTCCATCTGGTGGATCAGGAACCCTTCGATGAGGAGTGAGGAGGACGCCGGGGAGCGGCGAGAGGATCTGACGGGCGTTCCCGGCAGCCCCACCGATCCCCTCGCCGGGCGGCGCGTGCTGGTGCTGATCAGCGGCAGCATCGCCGCGGTCAAGCTGCCCCAGGTCGTCAGCGCCCTGGTGCAGCGCGGGGCCCTGGTGCGCTGTGTGCTCAGCCCCGGCGCCGAGCGGCTGGTGAGTGCGGTGGCCCTGGCCAGCCTCAGCCGCTCCCCCTGCCACATCGAAGCCGACCAGTGGAGCCATCGGGAGTCCAGGCCGCTGCACATCGCCCTGGCCGAGTGGGCCGAGGTGGTGCTGCTGGCCCCGCTCAGCGCCACCAGCCTGGCCCGCTGGGTGCACGGGATGGCTGACACCCTGCTGGCCAGCACCCTGATCGCCTGCGAGGCCCCCGTGGTGGCGGCCCCGGCCATGAACAGCGCCATGTGGGCCGCCCCTCCGGTGCGCTGCAACTGGCGCGAGCTGCAGGGCTGGGAGCGGGTGCTGCCCCTGGAGCCCGGCAGCGGCCTGCTGGCCTGCGACCGGGTGGGCGATGGACGCATGGCGGATCCGGCGCTGCTGCTGCTGGCGCTGGAGTCGGTGCTGGTGGCCGGCTGCCGCCGCGACTGGGCAGGGCGTCGCCTGCTGGTGAGTGCCGGCCCCACCCGGGAGGCCCTCGATCCGGCCCGCTGCCTCACCAACCCCAGCACCGGACGCATGGGGGTGCTGCTGGCCCAGGCCGCCCGCCTGCGCGGCGCCACGGTCGACCTCGTCCATGGCCCGCTGGCGGTCGATCCGGCCTGGCTGGAGGGCCTCCAATGCCACCCCGTCGTCACGGCGGCTGAGCTGGAAGCGGCGCTGCTGCGGCTTCAGGACGGCGCCGATGCCATCGCCATGGCCGCCGCCGTCGCCGACCACCGCCGCCGCAGCCCGGAGGACCACAAGCTCCCCAAGGAGGCGCTGGAGGCCTCCCTCACCGGAGGCTGGGAGCCGGTGCCCGACCTGCTGGCGGCCCTGGTGCGGCGCCGCCCCCCGGCCCAGGCGATCCTGGGGTTCGCCGCCCAGACCGGCGAGGTGCTGCCGGAGGCCCGGGCCAAGTTCGCCCGCAAGGGCTGCGATCTGCTGTTCGCCAACCCCATCGATCGGGCCGGGGCGGGGTTCGGCGCAGCCGGCAACGAAGGCTGGCTGCTCGGTCCTGGTGAGCGGGAACGCCAGTTGGGCCCCATCGGCAAGCTGGCCCTGGCCCACCGCCTGCTCTCGGCGCTGGCGGAAGCGGCGGCGCTCAGGGCTCCGGTTCGGGTGCCAGCAGATCCATGAACGTGCGCAGCTGCAGCCGGGGGATGTAGGGCCAGCCGCCGCTGCTTTCCATCTCGGAGAGCAGGGTGAACAGGCCGTTGCGGTCGCTGGGGAGGCTGCTGCGGAAGGGGCCGTCCTGGATGGTGCGGTGCAGGTGCTCGATGCGGCGCAGCAGATCCAGCAGCGCCTCGGGCTGCTCGGCGCGCTGCTCGGCGATCCTCAGCAGGGTGTCGAGGGCCCCCTGGAGCTCGGGGTCGGCGGCTGGGTCGAAGGCTGGCTCGGGTGCGGGGGCGGACGTCGGTGGGGCCGAAGCTGTCGCGGCGGGTCCCGGAGACGGCGGCGCGAAGGGCGTGGAGTCGTCGATCGGGTGGGTGCGGCTCAGGGACATCTCCCTCTCATACAGGTTGTTGAGAGCCCATGCAAGCCACCTGGAATGGGCGTTTTGCACCGGTAGGATCCCGGCCAGCCCAGTTCCCGTTCCGTCTCTGCGGCTTCTCCCCATGCGTTTCCGTCCCCTGCTGGCCCTCGTGCTGGCTCTGTGCCTGACCCTGGTGTCCGCATGCAGCGGCGGGGCCAAGGCCGTTGATCGGGCCAATCTCACCTACGAAGACATCCACAACACCGGTCTGGCGAATGACTGCCCGACCCTGCCCGACTCCGCGCGCGGCACGATCTCCCTGGATCCCTCGGCGACCTACCAGCTCAAGGAGATCTGCATGCATCCCTCCGAGGTCTTCGTGAAGGGGGAGCCCGCCAACAAGCGCCAGGAAGCCCAGTTCGTCGCCGGCAAGATCCTCACCCGTTACACCTCCAGCCTGGATCAGGTCTACGGCGACCTCAAGGTCAGCGGTGACAAGCTCAGCTTCAAGGAGCTGGGTGGCATCGACTTCCAGCCGATCACCGTGCTGATGCCCGGCGGTGAGGAAGTGCCCTTCATGTTCTCCAGCAAGGAGCTCAAGGCCTCTTCCGCCGGCACCTCCTTCTCCACCAGCACCGACCTCAAGGGCGAGTACCGCGCCCCCAGCTACCGCACCAGCAACTTCCTCGATCCCAAGGGCCGCGGCCTGACCACCGGCTACAGCAGCGCCGTGGGTCTGGTTCCGGCCGGTGATGAGTTCGCCGGGGAAACCGTCAAGCGCTACGTGGATGGCTCCGGCACCATGGATCTCTCGATCACCAAGGTCGATCCCAGCACCGGCGAGTTCGCCGGGGTGTTCACCGCCATCCAGCCCTCGGACACCGACATGGGCACCAAGGCCGTCGTCGACGTCAAGATCACCGGCGAGCTCTACGGCCGTCTCGAGGAGGTCTGAGGCCCGGGCCGGGTTGCCCCGGCTCCGCTCTCGACAAGCCGTTGATCCCAGGGGCCCGCGGGCCCCTTTTTTCATGGCCGCCCTTTTTCATGGCCGAAGGTTGGTCTGGGAGGATGGACTGATTACCTGTGCAGCCCCGGCCCGTCGCCATGACGCTCGCCAACACCGCCGCCCGCTCCGATCTGATTGCCCCCCACGGCGGCAGCCTCGTCGATCTGATGGTGCCGCCCGACCAGCGGACCGCGGCGGTGGAGGAGGCCCGCGCCACGGTGGACAAGGTGCTGGAGTGCAGCCACCGCAACGCCTGCGATGTGGAGCTGCTGATCGTGGGTGGCTTCTCGCCCCTGCGCGGCTTCATGCACCAGGAGGACTACGACGCGGTGGTGGCGGGCCACCGCACCACCAGCGGCCTGCTGTTCGGCCTGCCGATCGTCTTCGACACCGACGACGCTTCTGTCGCCGTGGGCCAGCGTCTGCTGCTCACTTACCAGGGCCAGGACCTGGCCGTGCTCACCGTCGAGAGCCGCTGGGAGCCCGACAAGGTGCTTGAGGCGAAGGGCTGCTACGGCACCACCTCCCTGGAGCACCCGGCGGTGCGCATGATTGCCACCGAACGCGGCCGCTACTACCTGGGCGGGCGCCTCCAGGGCCTGGCCCTGCCGCAGCGTGTCTTCCCCTGCAGCACGCCGGTGGCGGTCCGCGCCACCCTGCCGGAGGGCCAGGACGTGGTGGCCTTCCAGTGCCGCAACCCCATCCACCGGGCCCACTACGAACTGTTCACCCGCGCCCTTGAGGCCCCCAACGTGAGCAAGGGGGGGGTGGTGCTGGTGCACCCCACCTGCGGACCCACCCAGGAGGACGACATCGCCGGAGAGGTGCGCTTCGCCACCTATGAGCGCCTGGCCGCCGAGGTGGACAACCCCCGCATCCGCTGGGCCTACCTGCCCTATGCGATGCACATGGCCGGCCCCCGGGAGGCCCTGCAGCACATGATCATCCGCAAGAACTACGGCTGCACCCACTTCATCATCGGCCGCGACATGGCGGGCTGCAAATCGTCCCTGACCGGCGAGGACTTCTACGGCCCCTACGAGGCCCAGGACTTCGCCCGTGACCAGGCCACCGAACTCGGCATGGAGACGGTGCCGTCCCTCAACCTCGTCTACACCGAGGAGGAGGGCTACGTCACCGCCGAGCACGCCCAGGCCCGGGGGCTGCACATCCGCAAGCTGAGCGGCACCCAGTTCCGCCAGATGCTGCGCGGCGGTGAGGAGATCCCGGAATGGTTCGCCTTCCGTAGCGTGGTGGAGGTGCTCAGGGCCGCGGCCTGAGCACCGTCCGACCCCGGACGCCGATTAACATTCTGTTACTTTCACTCTCACACAGGAGACAGGGCCGTGAAGAAACGCTGGCGCAACGCGGGGCTCTACGTGCTCCTGGTGATCGTGATGATCGCCGTGGGCACCGCCTTCCTGGAGCGCCCGGACCCGGCCCGTGCCCCCCGCACCCTGCGCTACAGCGACTTCGTCGAGGCCGTCCAGGCCAACGAGATCTCCCGTGTGCTGATCTCCCCCGACCGCGGCACCGCCCAGGTGGTGGAGAACGACGGCCAGCGCGCCGTGGTGAATCTGGCCCCCGACAAGGACCTGCTCAAGCTGCTCACCGACCACAACGTCGACATCGCCGTGCAGCCCAACCGGGAGCCGGCGGCCTGGCAGCAGGCGATCGGCAGCCTGATCTTCCCGCTGCTGCTGCTCGGCGGCCTCTTCTTCCTGTTGCGGCGCGCCCAGGGCGGCGGCGGCAACCCGGCCATGAACTTCGGCAAGAGCAAGGCCCGGGTGCAGATGGAACCCCAGACCCAGGTCACCTTCGGTGACGTGGCCGGCATCGAGGGCGCCAAGCTCGAGCTCACCGAGGTGGTCGACTTCCTCAAGAACCCCGACCGCTTCACCGCCGTCGGCGCCAAGATCCCCAAGGGTGTGCTGCTGGTGGGCCCTCCGGGCACCGGCAAGACGCTGCTGGCCAAGGCCGTGGCCGGTGAGGCGGGTGTGCCGTTCTTCTCGATCTCCGGTTCGGAGTTCGTCGAGATGTTCGTGGGCGTCGGTGCCAGCCGGGTGCGCGACCTGTTCGAGCAGGCCAAGAAGAACGCCCCCTGCATCGTCTTCATCGATGAGATCGACGCCGTGGGTCGCCAGCGCGGCGCCGGCCTCGGCGGTGGCAACGATGAGCGGGAGCAGACCCTCAACCAGCTGCTCACCGAGATGGACGGCTTCGAGGGCAACACCGGCATCATCATCGTCGCGGCCACCAACCGCCCCGACGTGCTCGATTCGGCCCTGATGCGGCCGGGTCGCTTCGATCGCCAGGTGGTGGTCGACCGTCCCGACTACGCCGGCCGCCTCCAGATCCTGGGGGTCCATGCCCGCGGCAAGACCCTCGCCAAGGACGTCGACCTCGACAAGGTGGCCCGCCGCACCCCCGGCTTCACCGGTGCCGACCTGGCCAACCTGCTCAACGAGGCGGCCATCCTCGCCGCCCGCCGCCAGCTCACCGAGGTGTCGATGGATGAGGTCAACGACGCCATCGAGCGCGTCATGGCCGGCCCGGAGAAGAAGGACCGGGTGATGAGCGAGCGCCGCAAGCGCCTGGTGGCCTACCACGAGTCCGGCCACGCCCTGGTGGGCGCCCTGATGCCCGATTACGACCCCGTCCAGAAGATCAGCATCATTCCCCGTGGCCAGGCCGGCGGCCTCACCTTCTTCACCCCCAGTGAGGAGCGCATGGAGTCGGGCCTCTACTCCCGCTCCTACCTGCAGAACCAGATGGCCGTGGCCCTCGGTGGCCGGGTCGCCGAGGAGATCGTCTACGGCGAGGACGAAGTCACCACCGGGGCCTCCAATGACCTGCAGCAGGTGGCCCGCGTCGCCCGCCAGATGGTCACCCGCTTCGGCATGAGCGACCGCCTCGGGCCGGTGGCCCTGGGCCGCGCCCAGGGGGGCATGTTCCTCGGCCGCGACATCGCCGCAGAGCGCGATTTCTCCGAGGACACTGCCGCCGCCATCGACGAGGAGGTCTCCCAGCTGGTCGCCGACGCCTACCGCCGCGCCACCGAGGTGCTGCTCGCCAACCGGGCCGTCCTTGATGAGCTGGCCGAACTCCTGGTCGAGAAGGAGACGGTGGATGCCGAGGAGCTCCAGGAGCTGCTCATCTCCCGCGATGTGACGGTGGCCGCCTACGTCTAGGCCTCCCTGCGAGTCCCTGATCCAGTCGTTGCACCACCAGCCTCTGCTGGTGGTGCTTCGTGCTGAGCAGCCCGCGCTCCTGGCCCCCCAGCTGGGCCAGCTGGCCGACCTGGGGGTGCGCCATGTGGAGATCGCCTGGGGGCCCTCGGCGGGCTGGATCCCCGAATGCCGGCGGCTGATCGAGGCGTTCCCCGAGCTGCTGCTGGGGGCGGCCTCGATCTGCACCCCCGCGGCCCTGGCGGCGTCCGTGGAGGCGGGTTTCGCCTATGGCGTCTCCCCCGTCCTCGACGCGGAGCTGCTCGAGACGGCGGCCATGGCCCGCTTCGCCCTGGTCCCCGGAGTGATGACGCCCACCGAGGTGAACCGGGCCCGGTCCTTGGGCTGTCCGATCGTCAAGCTGTTCCCCGCCGCCAGCGTCGGCATCGGCTACTGGCGACGCCTGCGGGATCCCCTCGGCCCACCGCTTCCCTTCTGCATCGCCGCCGGCGGTCTGCAGCCGGGCGATGTGGCTCCCTGGCTGGAGGCCGGGGTCGATGCCGTCGCCCTGGGCTCGTCGCTGGTCGCGTCGGGGCAGGAGCCGCTGCGGCAGGTGCTGGAGGCACTGCCGCAGCGGCCCTGAGCGGGCCGATCACCAGAGACAGCACTGGCCCTGCTGACGCAGCAGGTGATCGGCCAGCACCAGGGCCACCATCGCCTCCACCATTGGCACGGCCCGGGGCAGCACGCAGGGGTCGTGGCGTCCCTTCGCCGCCAGGGTGGTGGCGGCGCCGGTGGCATCGATGGTCTGCTGCTCCTTGCGGATCGTGGCCGTGGGTTTGAAGGCCACCCGCAGCTGGATCTCCTCCCCGTTGCTGATGCCCCCCTGGATGCCCCCCGAGTTGTTGGTGGCGGTCCGCAGGCGCCCGTCCTCGCTGGGCAGGAAGGCGTCGTTGTGCTCGCTGCCGCGCAGCAGGGTGCCGCCGAAGCCGGAGCCGATCTCGAACCCCTTGGTGGCCGGCAGCGACATCACGGCCTTGGCCAGATCCGCCTCCAGCTTGTCGAACACCGGCATGCCCAGACCCACCGGCGGCCGCCGCACCAGGCATTCGATCACCCCGCCGCAGGAATCCCCTTCCCGCCCGATCGCTTCGATGCGCTCGATCATCCGTTCGGCGGTGGCGGCGTCGGGGCAGCGCACGATGTTGGCCTCCACCGCCTCCAGGCTCACGCTGGCGGGATCGATCTGGGCCTCGATGGTGTGGATCCGGCGCACCCAGGCGATCACCTCGGTGCCGTGGGCGCGGGCCAGCAGCTGCTTGGCCACCGCTCCGGCGGCCACCCGGCCGATCGTTTCCCGGGCCGAGGCGCGGCCGCCGCCGCTGCGGGCCTGGATGCCGTACTTGGCCTGGTAGCTGGCGTCGGCATGGGAGGGCCGGAAGGCCACCTCCATCTCCTTGTAGTCCTGGGGGCGTTGGTCCTTGTTGCGCACCACCATGGCGATCGGCGTCCCGAGCGTGACCCCGTCGAGCAGGCCGCTGAGGATCTCGACCCGGTCCTCCTCCTTGCGGGGGGTGGTGATGCGGCTCTGGCCGGGCTTGCGCCGGTCGAGATCGGCCTGGATCTGCTCCAGATCCAGCGGCAGCCTGGGGGGACAGCCATCGATGATCACCCCCACGCCACCGCCGTGGGATTCGCCGAAGGTGTGGATGCGGAAGAGCTGGCCGAAGCTGCTGCCCATGGACTGCGTGCGCTGGGGGGAGCCTACAAAGCGGGCTCTTCCGCTCCCGTAGCCAGCGCTCCTAGCGTCGCCCTCGGAGTTGTCGGGACAGGGTGAGAAAGCAGGAGCGGGCCGAACTGATCCGCCAGCGGCTGGAGGAGCACTATCCCCACACCCCCGTGCCACTCGATCACCGCGATCCCTTCACCTTGCTGGTGGCGGTGCTGCTCAGCGCCCAGTGCACCGACCGGAAGGTGAACGAGGTCACGCCGGCCCTGTTCGCTGCGGGCCCCGATCCGGCAGCGATGGCCGCCCTGCCGGAGGAGACGATCCTGGGGCACATCCGCCAGCTGGGGCTGGCCCGCACCAAGGCCCGCAACGTCCGGCGGCTCGCGGAACTGCTGATCGAGCGCCATGGCGGTGAGGTGCCCCGCAGCTTCTCCGAGCTCGAGGCTCTGCCGGGCGTGGGGCACAAGACCGCCAGCGTGGTGATGGCCCAGGCCTTCGGGGTGCCGGCGTTCCCGGTGGATACGCACATCCATCGCCTGGCCCAGCGCTGGGGCCTGAGCAGCGGTATCAGCGTGGAGCGGACAGAGAGAGACCTCAAAGCCCTGTTCCCGCGAGAGGCCTGGAACCGGCTGCATCTGCAGATCATTTTCTACGGTCGTCAGTTCTGCACGGCCCGCGGCTGCGATGGCACGGTCTGTCCCCTCTGCTGTGAGCTCTATCCCCGCCGCCGCCGGGCGGTGGTCTGGCGCAAGGCCTGAGAAGCTGCTTGAGGCAAGAGACAGACTGCTGATATCAGCGGTCAGGACAGAGCCGGTGAGAGGAGAGTTTGTCGTGTTCTCAGCTGCGGGCACGAGGAATGCGCGAGTAGGCACTTTGCATGGTGCGAATGATATTAGCCTCCAGCATGAAGTCGTCGTTGGCAATCATTATCGCTTCGGGTGTTGGACTTTCTTTGCTGGCTGGTTGGAAAACGGTGAAAGCATCGATCATTTCTTTGGATCCCCAGTTTACGCACTCTTGGAGTAGAACTTCTCCTCCTGCTTCTTTGACGATCATAGCGTAATCTGAAGCGCCGACGTCCTCTGCACGACAATGGTTATTTGGTTCGGTTGAGCCGCAATCAGCCCAATTCGAGTGATGGATGAAGGCGATGCCGTTTGGCCTTAGCTTGCGAATGATCTGAGGGATATAGGTTTGATGAACATCCAGGTTGGCATGGACCAGCGAGTCGAACGAAAAGACCATGTCGAAATCGCCATCCTCGGCGGCGCCAAGGGAAAGGCCGTCGTTGACTGCAAAGCTTGTATTGTCAAGTCCCGAAAAGCGTTCTTTGCAGGATGTGATGCAGGCCTCAGAAAGATCTATGCCAAGGTAGCTTCCTTGGATATACCTGAGGAGGTAATGTGTCCATCGCCCATAGCCAGGGGCGATCTCGAGTAGATTGCCTGCCGGCAGAAAGCGGTGTAAACGAGGGTATAAAGTGCCAAACCATTGGGCCTCACTGCCTCCCCAACTTTCGCTCCATTCTTCACCGAGCCTGGCCCAGTCGTAGGCATGATCCCATGAATCTTTGTTCCATTGGAGATCAGGCATGACTGGTGCCGGTTACCGTTTGTGCGTTTGACGTTTGTGCGTTTGAGTATACCCTCAACGGGTTTTTGTGACCGACGACATTCTTGCAGTTTTCTCCTGCGTCGACGATCGCGCTCATCCCCCGGCGCCGGCGCCATGACCAAACAAACGAAAAACCCCCTCGCGTGAGCGAGGGGGCCATGCCGGCAGCAGCCGGTGGGGGATTCCAGAGGCTGAGGATCAGCCGATCGCCGGGGCGGTCAGGGCCACCGGGGTGGCGCTGGCAGCAGCCAGGTCGAGGGGGAAGTTGTGCGCATTGCGCTCGTGCATCACTTCCATGCCGAGGCCGGCACGGTTGAGCACGTCGGCCCAGGTGTTGATCACCCGGCCCTGACCATCAAGGATGGACTGGTTGAAGTTGAAGCCGTTCAGGTTGAAGGCCATCGTGCTCACGCCCAGGGCGGT
>CALRND020000005.1:0-258462 GCA_943369455.1 Synechococcus sp. UW140 | reverse complement strand
CACTCGTTGACCGCATCGAAGCCATGGCCTTCGAGGGGCTCGGCGTCGCTGCGGAAGCAGAGGGGGGTGAGGGCCTCGACGCAGACGCCCTCGCTGCAGAGACGGTCGGTGCGGAGCTGGTCGCCCGGCTGCAGGAAGGCCAGGGTCATACCCTCGGTCTCCTCACAGGGGCAGTAGACGCGGGCGATGCCGTCGAGGACCTCGAGGCAGGAACCGCCGGGGCGTGGGGTGGGGTCGAGCAGGACCGTCTGGCCGGCGGGCATGCGCACGGCACTGGCGGGATCGTCGGGAAGGAAGCGGTAGCGCATCGGGCGAAGGGAGCGGCCTTATTGCGAACTGCTCGCAACCTAGACGCCCCACCGCCCCTTTTGCAAGCGATTCTCAATAGCAGCTGGTGATTGCGAAGCCGCTCGGCCGGAACGGCGGCCCCCAGACCCTCAGGTGAGCAGCAACCGATCGAAGAAGCCGTGCCAGGTCAGCCCGGAAAGCTCAGGCCCGAACACCGCCCGCTGCTCCAGCCGATTGAGTGGTGGTTGGCCGATGCTGCTCAGCAGCCGATCCATCTCGCCGGGGTCGAGCCGCTCATCGCCATCCACATCGACGGGGATCAGGTAGCGCTTCAGCCGCTCCTGTCCATCCCGGAGTCGGCGCAGGCGCAGCATCACCTCGATGAACTCGGCCCTGTCCACCGTGCCGTCGCCATCGAGATCCATGGCCGCCAGCACCCTGGCCAGGGCCGCCGCAGGGTCGCCGGGGCCCTGGCCAGGGTCGCTGGGGACCTGCTCGATTCCGTCGACCAGTTCCGACAGGCTCAGCTGACCGTCCCGGTCGCGGTCGAGGCGCTCGAACAGCTCTTCGAACCTCCCCAGCAGCGCCGGATCCGCCGACGGGGCCAGGCTGGTCCAGCCGCCTCCGCCCACGGCCCCGCGCAGACGGGAGCGGAAATCGTTCAGCAGCCGCCGGGTCACCAGATAGCGCTGCAGATGCTCCTCCGGCGTGAGGATCGCATGCAGCGCCACCGGTACAACGGTGGGCAGCGCCCGGCGCACCACCAGCAGGGTGGCCAGGGTGGCGACGATGAAGGACAGCGTGAGAGCCGGCAATCCGAGCGGCATCAGCCGCTCCAGTGGCTGGGTGAGCAGGCTGGCAGCGAGGGCCGCCAAGGCCGCCACCCCCAGGCTGCGCCTGGTGGGGGCATGGAAGATGCCACCGATGGCAATGGCGCTGAGAACGCCGTCGTAGCTCCAGAGGCCCAGGCCGACGGCGCCAGCGGCACCGCTGGCCAGGCCCGCCAACGCCCCGATCGCCGCCCCCATCAGACCCACCCCGGCCGCCATCGGACTGGCCACGGCCGTGGCCGCCAGCACCAACCAGCCACTGGCCAGATCACCACAGAAGAAGACCTGACCGAAGCCCCGCGGCAGGGCCAGCAGAAAGGCCTGCAGGGCCGAACCCGCCGGTGGCACCATCGCAGGACTGTGGAGCTGCAGCGGCGGCACATCCGCCAGGGTGACCAGCGCCAGCAACCCCCAGGTCACCAGGCAGAAGGGCAGGGTCATCGGCGGCAGGCCGGTGGCGGCATGCAGACGACGGCCCGGGCCGTGGACCAGCACGGCACTCAGCGCCCCACCCGCCAGGGCCGCCAGCGTCCAGAGGAGAGCCGCTCCGGGAGGGGCCAGATCGGCGAAGGTGGCGATGGCACTGCCGACCAGGGCTCCGTTGAAGCCGTAGATGCCGTTGTGGCGGTCGTCCCAGGAACTGCCGAGGGCCTTGGCCGCCAGGTGGGCCGCCGCGATTCCGAAGGTGGCGAACAGCGCCACCGTCGGCGACTGCAGCAGCAGAGCCAGCAGCAACAGCAGGCCACTGAGCGGATTGTTGATGAAGATCACCTGGCCCAGGCTGCGAAAGGCCGCCACCACGGCAACCACGGCGCGCCGATCCCGCCAGCGGCTGGTGAGCTGGGGCAGGGTGCCGCTGCAGGGCAGCACCCGCTCGTACCAGCTCGCGACGGGAGCTTCCGTTGCCAGCAGGGAGAGCAGGAGCTGATGTACGGGACGGGGGTCTGGGGCGCCGGTGCGGTTCATGGCCAGGGCCCCGTGGATGGATGGGGTTCGATCAAGGCGGCAGCGGCAGTCGGGCCCGGGAAGACGGAATCATGCGTCTCCCCGTCCAGGCACGCCCACCGTCCAGGGGGCTCGAGGGGTCGCTGGCACGGATCTTCAAGAGCTGCGCACCTCCAGCTGGTGTCATCCGCTGCCTGGAACCGTGCCATGGATCGCGCTGGCCCAGGGGCCTGGCCCCAGCCTGGGGATCAACCTCCCACCCTTCCACCCCATGCTCCGTATCCGTGGCGACCGGTCCAGCCTGCTGGCGGCCCTGGCGGCCCACTGGGCCGATCAACAGCTGCAACTGCCGCTTCTCGGCCCCGGCGCCCCCCTCAGCCCTGCTCCTCAGCCGCGCAGGCCGGACAGAGGGCCCGCACGTTGAGGACGCACTCCAGCAGCCGGAAGCCGAAGGACCCCGCCGCCGCCTCGCCGGCGGCCAGCACGGCGCCGCTCACGAACTCCTCGGTGCGGCCGCAGCGGACACAGACCAGATGGTGATGGTCCCGGTGGGCGTCTCCGGCCAGCTCGAAGCGGCGCCCCCCCTCCGGGAGCTCCAGCTCCTGCAGCAGCCCCATCGAACTCAGCAGCCGCAAGGTGCGGTAGACGGTGGCCAGCGACACCCGCTCCTGGCTGCGCACCAGGCGCAGGTGCACCTCCTCGGCGCTCAGGTGGCTGCCCTCGCCGATCCGCTCGAACAGATCCAGCACCCGCTGACGCTGGGGCGTGAGCCGCTGGCCCCGGTCGTTCAGGGTGGTGCGCAGGCTGCTGGGCTGGGCCAGACCGGTGGGGGGAGTGTTCACCACGCGATCCCAGACCTTCGCAACACTAGGGCCTATTGAGAAGGGGTGTCGGATGTGGGTGTGCTGGCCGACGTGGAAGTCCCGGACGACGCTCCCCTGGCCAGGCTGCCGTCCAGGCTGACCAGGGCGGCCCCCAGCAGATCGGTGAGCGTGACGATCAGGCGGTAGCTGAGGGCCACCGCCAGCAGCGGCGCCTCCGGCAGGGCCACCCCCATCCGCAGCAGCAGCACCGCCTCGAACACCCCCAGGCCCCCAGGCGCCCCCGGCACCACCAGGCCGGCGGTCCAGGCGAGGGCGAATCCCGCCAGCCAGACGGTGGCATCGTTCGCCAGCGGCAGGTCGAAGGCCTGGATGCAGCAGCAGAAGCCGGCGAAGCGCAGCAGCACGAAGGCCATCTCCGCCAGCAGGGGCGGCCAGGGATAGCCCCGCAGCACAGACGACCGCTCCAGCGGCAGCTCCTGCCTGAGCTCCTCCTCCAGGCCGAGGTCCCGGGCCCGGCGCCGCTCCAGCCGCACCAGCAGGGGGTCGAGCCAGCGGGGCAGCAGCAGGGCCAGGGGCAGCAGACACACCAGGCCCAGCCCGCCCTGCCAGCCGCCGAGGGGCACCAACGCCAGCGCCGCCACCGCCGCCACCAGGGGATCGAGCAGCACCGCCACCAGCGCCATGGCTGTGCCGACCGGAGCGGCCAGGGGCGTGTCCTCGCTGCGCAGCCGCTGCACCCGCGAGGCCAGGTGCCAGATGCCCCCGGGCAGGAACTTGCGCAGGTTGCTGGCCACGTGCAGTTCCACCACCGCGGCCCAGTCGAGCCGCAGACCCAGCCAGCGCAGCACCACGCCCCAGGCCAGGCCGTTGACCACCAGGCTGAGCAGGCTCACGCCGACGCCCAGGAGCAGCCACAGCCAGCCCTGGCCATCGAGCCGCAGCTGCACCAGCTGGCGACCGTGGCTGAGCAGGGCCGCCATCACGAAACCGATGCTGCCCAGGGTGATCCAGGGGCGCAGACCGCCGGGCAGGGGGGGCAGGGCCGGCAGCCGGCGCCGCAGGGCGCCGAGGCCGCCCCCCAGGCGCTGGCGCAGGCCCAGGAGCTGGCGGGACCAGGCGCTCATGGGGCTCCACCGTCGGCGGCCAGGGCCCGGCGCACCTCGTCGCGCACCTCCTCGATCGAGCGACCCAGGCGTGCGGCCAGCTCCACGAGGTCAGCGTGCTCCGCCTTGGCCCGCCGGCGGCCGTCGGGGAGGGTGGCCCACTTGATCCGCACCGGCCCGAGCCGGGTGGCCAGCGTCTCGCTCTGCCGTGGCAGGATCCAGCGGTCCTGCAGCTGCTCCCGCACCCCCAGCGTCGTGCCGTGCCGCCACCACACCCGGCGCAGCCTGGGCCCCAGCTCCGGGGGCATCAGGGCCGTCATCAGGGTGCCGGTGCGGCCCTTCTTCATCGCCACCGGCTGGCTGAACACCTCCAGCGCCCCGTCCCGGCGCAGGGCCTCGGCCAGGTAGGCCAGGTCCTCGGCCGTGGCGTCGTCGATCTGGGCCTGCTGTTGCAGCAGGGCTTCGCGCAGCTCGCCCCCCTCGCTGCCCCCGACCGCACCAGCCTCCGCCAGGGGACGGGCCAGGGTGAGGCGCAGCAGGTTGGCCCGATCCAGCTCACGGCTGCCCAGACCCACCCCCACCCGCAGCGGCACGGCCGCGGGGGAGGGGCCGAACCGGTCGGCCCAGCAGGCCGCCAGGGCCATCCCGGTGGGGGTGGTGAGCTCCCCGGCGGGGAAGCCCTCGCTGGAGCCCAGCGGCAGGCCCCGGGAACGGGCGATCTCCAGCACCGCGGGAGCGGGCAGGGGCAGGGCCCCGTGGGCGGTGACGACACGGCCGTGACCCGCCGGAGGCACGCCGCAGACGAGCTGCTTCACCCCCAGATGGAGCAGCCCGGCGCAGACGCCGACGATGTCGACCAGGGCATCGATCGCTCCCACCTCGTGGAACTCCACCTCCTCGGCGGCATGGCCGTGGACCGCCGCCTCCGCCTCCGCCAGCAGACCGAACACCGCCAACACGCGCTCCCGCAGGGCCGGCTCCAGGGGAGCGCTCTGGAGCTGCCCGCGCAACGCACCCCAGGGGCGATGGTGCGGCTGGGGCTCCAGCGACTCCACGGCCAGATGGAGTCCGCGCAGCCCGGCGCTGCGCCGCTCCTCGATCCGCAGCCGGTAGCGGCCCTCCAGCCCCAGGGCCGCCAGGGGCGCCGCGATGACCTCCGGGGCAAGGCCGAGGTCCAGCAGGGCCGCCAGCAGCATGTTGCCGGCCAGACCGGTGGGGCAATCCAGCAGGGCCAGGGTCATGAAGGGGACCGGCGTCCGAACCGGGGGGCCGCCGCCAGCAGCCGGTCGGCCTCGGCCTCGATCTCGGCGCGGCGTGCCCGCAGGGCCTGCTCCACCTCCCGGCGCGCCCGGCGCTGCTCCAGCCGGGCCATCTCGACGTCGAAGCCGGAGAGGCCCCAGAGACGGCCCAGCAGCGCCCGGTCGTCATCGCCGCCGACGCTGTCGCCGTAGACCAGGGTCTCGGCCACCATGCCGGCCTGCAGCACCCGGCTCCAGCGGCGCAGGTCCTCGGCGGAGAGCCTCACGCTCTCGGGCAGGGCGAATTCCGTGCAGCCGCCGCTGTCGACGCCGGCCCGCAGGCAGGCCAGGCTGCCCACCAGCACCCGCCGGACCGCCAGGCCGTCACTGTTGGCCGCCAGGGCATGGCCGGCCTCGTGCACGGCGATGCGGCGCAGGCGCCCCTGGCCGCCGGGCAGGGCTTCGGCCAGCAGGTGGCCGCCCCGACCGCCGAAGCGGGCCGCATCCACCGTCAGGGAGCCCAGGCCCAGGGCCACCAGCAGGGTGACCCACCAGGGTGAGAGTCCGACGAGCGGACCGACCACGGCGGCAAGACTGAGCAGCAGCACCACGACCCCGGCCGTGAAGGCACCGCTGGTCATCTCAGCGGCCCTGGCGGGTCACGGCCCGGTCATGGCCCTTGGGCTTGGCCGGGCCGCCCTTGTCAGCCCCGGGTCGGCGGGCCCCCCGACCGCCGCGGTTGCCCCGCTGGGCCACCGGGCCGATCACCTCGAAACGCTCGACGGCGAGCTGCTGGCCCTGGCGCCGCAGGTCGAGGGCGACGAAATGGCGCAGGTGCTCCAGGGGAATCTCACCGCGCAGCTGGAGCTTGAACGGCACCGGACGGTTGCCGTCGGGGCGGGGCTGCTGGCGCACCTTGATGACCAGATCCCCGGTCTCGGGGCGGGTGAAAATCAGCTCACCGCGGATCGAGAAGTAGTCGTCGCCCTCGGGGAGCTGGTCGGCGGCAGAGGCCGCCTCGGCTTCGGGCCCATCGGCTTCAGGATCCGGGGCGGCCGGCGCGGCGGCCTCCGTCCCCGGCGTCGAGAGGGTGCTGGGCTCCCACACCCCCACCATCTGCAGGTGGAGCTGGTTCTCCTCCCGGGAGCGGGGGTAGACGACCCAGAGATGGGGGGTCTCGAGGTCGAGATGCCGGCGCATCAGGGTGAGCAGGCGGCCGAGCACAACGGCTTCGATCTCGGTTCCCTCGGCCGTGCGGATCACGCCCCGGGTGAGCTGGGCCGGATCGGCCGGCACGTAGGACCCGCGCACCACTCCGATGGCCCGGTACTGGAGCGGCTCGGTGACCGGGGAAATGGGATGCTGGCGCATGGTGGAAGGAAAAACCCCGTGGCGGTACCTGGACTGGCCCGGGTCAATGTAAGCAGCAGCGGAAGCGTGATGCCCAGGCCAGACTCGGTCGCGACACCGAGCCCACACCGTCAACGGATGCCCTCCCCGAACCGAAGCCTGAGCGGCCTCTGGTCGCTGCTGGCCGTCAGCCTGGTCGGGATCCTGGCCCTCGGGGGAGGCTGGTGGCTGGGTCACCGCCAGTCGGCCACCCAGGCCAGCGCCGATCCGAAGCGGACGCTGCTCACCAAGGAGGCCACCCGCCTGCGGCTGCGGCTCGACGCCGATGAGGCCACCCCGGCCGACCGTCAACGGCTGCTGGAGCTCCTCGTCGCTCTCGATCGCAAGGGGGAAGCCGTCGGCCTGCTCGAGCCGATGGCCGACCGGGAGCCCGAGCGCTGGTCCCTGCGGCTGATGCTGGCCGAGCTGCGCCGCGACCAGGGCGACAGCAGCGGCGCCGAACGGGAGCTGCGTCAGATCCTCAACCTGCGTCCCACCCAGGTGGAGGCCCTCCAGCTGCTCAGCCTGCTCAACCTGGAGCAGGGGCGCGGCGCTGCCGCCGAGGCCCGCGTCAAGGCGGCCTACGGGATGGCGATCAAACCCGACGTGCGGCCGGAGGCCCTGGGCATCGGCCTGCTGCTGGCGGAACTGCAGCTCAAAAGGGACCAGGCAGCAACGGCAGCGGCCACCTACCTGCAGCTGGCCAACCTGTTCCCCCAGGACCAGCGCCCCCTGCTGGGGCTGGCCATGCTGCGCCACGACCAGGGGGACACCAAGGGGGCCCAGGAGGCCCTGGCCCAGGCACGGCTGCGCAGCCCCGATCCCGACAAGCCGGATCCGAGGCTCGACAAACTGGCGGCCAGCTGGGGGCTGGAGCCGCTCAGATCCCCTGCAACTGCCCGGCCGACCCCGACGGCGTCGTCTTCGGTGCCTTCGCGTCGAAGTCCCTGAGGGCCTGATCGATAGCCGAGCTGGGAGGGGTGGCGTCGTCCAGGGCCGTGCTGCGCTTCAGCTTGTTCAGCAGGTCGAGGGGATTGGTGCTGTCGAGGATCGAACCGCTGCCGGTTCCCGATTTGCTGGGCCCGTAGTCGTAGAGCTGACGCTCCTGGGTGCTGGTGCCGAGGGTCTGGCCGTAGCCGGCCTGCTGGGCCCGGGCCTCACCGGCCATCAGCAGGGCCAGGGCCCCGACGCCGGCGGCGCAGGCACGCTGAGAAAACGAACGGTTCATGGCTCCTGCCGGCGGAGGGTCGAATCACCAGGAGCTTCATGATAAGGGCCCTTTGCCGGTTCCCCGCCCCGTCGCCATGGCCCTGCGGATCGCCACCTGGAACGTCAACTCGGTGCGCACCCGGCTCGATCAGGTGTGTGCCTGGCTCCAGGCCGAAGCGCCCGACGTGCTCTGCCTGCAGGAGACCAAGGTGGCCGACGAGCTGTTCCCCCACGCCGCCTTCGAGGCCCTGGGCTACCGGGCGGTGATCAGCGGCCAGAAGGCCTACAACGGCGTGGCCATCCTCAGCCGGCTGCCGATCGAGGACGTGCGGGTGGGCTTCGCCGCCCTCCTGCCGGACGATCCGGCGGCCGAGGGCCTAGGGGAGCAGAAACGGGTGATCTGTGCCTGGATCGAAGGGGTCCGAGTGCTCAACCTCTACGTGCCCAACGGCTCGGCCCTGAGCTCGGACAAGTACCCCTACAAGCTGGAGTGGCTGGGGTGCCTGCGGCGCTACCTGGAGGTCCAGGAGGCCGAAGGGGAACCCCTGGCGATGGTGGGCGACTTCAACATCGCCCTGGAGGCCCGCGACATCCACGACCCGGACCGCCTCAGCGGCGGGATCATGGCCAGCGAGCCGGAGCGGCAGGCCCTGAGGGACGCCCTGGGCGATCGCCTCGATGACGTGTTCCGCGTCTTCGAACCGGATGCCGGGCACTGGAGCTGGTGGGACTACCGCACCGGCGCCTGGGACATGGACCGCGGCTGGCGCATCGACCACATCTATCTCTCCGAGGAGCTGCTGGCCTGCGCCACGGGCTGTGTGATCCACAAGGGGGTGCGCGGCAACGAGCAGCCCAGCGACCATGCGCCGGTGGTGGTGCACCTGGCCTGGCCACCCGAAGCGGCCGAGGACGGCGATGACGACGGGGGCTGCTGGTGAGGGGGGGCTTTCGGGCCCTCAGCCCAGAAATGCCGCCAGGGCCAGGTCCGGCCGCCGCACCAGGGCGAACAGGGTGCCGTTCTGGCCGCGGCTCACCCGCAGCGCGTCATCGAGCACGGTGACATCAAGCCAGGCGGAAAAGCTCTGCCGCACCTGCCGGTACAGCTCCAGCCGCTGATCGCCGAACCTGGGCCCCAACCAGCCGCCGCGCTCGAACCGCACCGACACCCGCTGGTGGGGGGCCTCGGGGGCGACGGCGATGCTGGCCTGGACGGCGATCCCCGCCAGGGGGCCGAGGGGTCCGGCCGGCCGCAGCAGGTTCAGGGCACGGCCGGCGGCGGGATCGAGCAACTGCAGATTCTCCAGCCAGGGCCTGACCGCGAGATAGGGCAGGGAGCTGCTGCTCCAGCGCAGCTCCCACACCCCCGCCAGCTGGGCGGCCTGGGCCGTGAGGTCGGCGGGCTGCAGGCGCTCCAGTCGCTCGATCAGGGCCTCGATGCGTCGGGCGGCCGGGGCCGAGGAGCCGGGAGATCCACCCCGCAGCAGCCCCAGCAGTTCCTGCCGGCAGGCCTGGGCGTCGCCCGCGCCAGCGGCCGGGCCATCGGGGATGGCCAGGGGAGCCTGCGTCACTGCTCTCACCCGCGGCACGGGGGCGCAACAGGATCCATGCTGCCAGGCGCCGACGGCCATCGGATACCGTGTCGCCCGGCCTGCTGGCCGAACCGATCCCACCGCAGACCCCGTGACCCTGACCACCGTCGATGTGACCCTGGTCGGGGCGGGGATCATGGGCGCCACCCTGGGCACCCTGCTGCGGCAGCTGCGGCCGGACCTGCGTCTGTTGCTCGTCGAGGGCCTGCCCCGGGAGGCCCAGGAAAGTTCCAGCGCCTGGAACAACGCCGGCACGGGCCACGCGGGGAACTGCGAGCTCAATTACACGCCGATGGCGGCGGACGGCTCGATCAGCCTCGCCAAAGCGCTCGACATCAACGAAGCCTTCGACCTCTCACGCCAGTTCTGGACCCATCTGGTGCAGGACGGGGCCCTGGGCTCCCCCGGGGCCTTCATCCAGGGCGTGCCCCACATGAGCTTCGTGCTGGGGGAGGAGCGGCGGGCCTACCTGCGGGAACGCCACCGGCAGATGGCGGCCCACCACTGCTACCGGGGGATGGCCTACAGCGAGGACCACGCCCAGGTGGCGGCATGGGCCCCACTGCTGATCGAGGGCCGGGATCCGGCCCAGGCGATCGGCGCCACCCACATCGCCGCCGGCACCGACGTCAACTTCGGGGCCCTCACCAGCCAGCTGCTGGATCACCTGCGGGCCAGCGGGGCCTTTGAGGCGCGGTTCTCCACGGCGGTGCAATCCCTGCGGCGGCGGCCGGAGGGTGGCTGGCGCCTCGAGACCCGCGACCGGACGACGGGGGAGGTCCGGCTCATTGATTCGGGCACCGTGTTTCTCGGGGCCGGCGGCGGCGCCCTCGCCCTGCTGCAGAAATCGGGAATCCCGGAAGGGCGCGGCTACGGCGGCTTCCCCGTCAGCGGCCTCTGGCTGCGCTGCGGCGATCCCGCCGTGGCCAGCCGCCACCACGCCAAGGTCTACGGCATGGCGGCCGCCGGCTCACCGCCGATGTCGGTGCCCCACCTCGACACGCGCCTGGTCGACGGCCGCCACTGGATCCTGTTCGGGCCCTACGCGGGCTTCTCCAGCAAGTTCCTCAAGAGCGGCTCGCTCTGCGACTGGCCCCGCTCCCTGCGGACAGGAAACCTTCTGCCGCTGCTGGCGGTGGCCCGGGACAACCTGCCCCTGACCCAGTACCTGATCGGCCAGGTGTTCGCCAGCGCCGAACAGCGCTTCGCCGCCCTGCGCGACTTCTATCCGACCGCCCGCCCCAGCGACTGGACCCTGGCGGTGGCCGGCCAGCGGGTGCAGATCATCAAGGCCGATGCCCGGCGCGGCGGGGTGCTCCAGTTCGGCACCGAGGTGGTGCACGCCGCCGACACCTCCCTGGTGGCCGTGCTGGGGGCCTCCCCCGGCGCGTCGGCCGCCGTGGCGATCGCCTTGGAGATCCTCCACTCCTGCTTCCGCGAGAAGCTGCCCGACGGCTGGCAGGACACCCTGAAGCGGATCCTGCCCTCCTACGGCGCCTCGATCCGCAGCGACGCCGACCTCTGCCGGCGGATCCGCAGCGAGAGCGCCGAGGTGCTGGGGCTGGCGCCGCCGGCCTAGGGGCGGCGCGGCGGCAGCAGCAGGCCGGCCCGCACGGCCCAGGGGGAAACAGCAAACAGGCGCAGCATGGCCGCCAGCAGTTCCGGCACGTCCAGGGTGTTGGCCAGGAAGCCGTACCACTGGGGGCCCGGCAGGGAGAAGAAGCTGGCGAAGAACTGGCGCAGCTCGGCTTCGGAGAAGCCCATCAGCTTGCCCAGCCCGAACTGGTACAGGGCGTGCTTGCTGCGCAGCGCCGGGGGCCACAGGGCGCCCCAGCCCGCCCGGGCCAGCAGGGCCGAGGTGGCATCGGCGTCGGCCATCGCCGCCGCCACCGCCGCCGCCACCGCCGGGGCCCGGCGCAGCAGGGCACCCACCATGTAGCCCGAGGCCGGGTGCACCATCGACGCCGCTCCCCCGAAGCCCAGCACCGGCTGCTGCAGATCCGGCAGGGGCAGGTTCATCGGGAACAGGCAGAACTCCTCGTGCTCCACCTCCAGCAGCCGCACGCCGCGCTGGGCCAGGCGCCGGTGGAGGCGTTGCCGGAGCACCGCGAAGGGAACCGGGGGGGCCAGGGCCAGCGAGGTCTCCTCGACGAAGAAGCGGCCGCCGCCCAGGTCCATGGCATAGAGGAACGTGGGGGGCTCGGCCCGCTCCGCCTCGCTGAGGTGGTCGCCGCGGTAGTCCATCAGCACGAACTGATCGGGCGCGACAGGCGGCGACGAAAAGCGGCCGATGACGCCATAAGCCGACTGGCCGGCCACCGGGCCCCGGTCGGGCCGCTTCACCAGCACCGGCTGATGGCCGGTGGCGTCCACCACCAGTCGCGCCTGCAGCCGGCGCCCATCCGCCAGCTCCACCGCGCTCAACGCCCCGGAGGCGTCACAGCTGCTGGCCAACCCCTGGAGCAGCTCCACCCCGCCGCGCCCGCAGGCCTCCAGCCAGTGCCGCTGCAAAGCCTCGCGGTCGAACAGGCCGTAATCGCGGTGATGGACGGTGGGGAGGTTGGCCGCGGCCGCCGGGTCCGGATCGCCGGCGCCGAAGTAGCTGACCGTATGGCTCCAGCGGTGCTCCAGCAGATGGCCCAGGCCCAGGGCGTCCACCTCGTCGCCCCAGATGCCGTAGGTGTTGGGCCAGGGGGCGCGGGGATCGTCGGGCGCCAGCAGCGCCACGGCGAGCCCCTCGTCCGCCAGGGCCGCTGCGATGCAGAGGGCGGCGGGGCCGCCGCCGAGCACCAGCACGTCCCTCGCCATCTCGCCGGTACGGTGATGGCTCATCCTGCACCACGGCCATGCGCGGCGTCGCTCGCTGGCGGCTGGCGACGCTGGCCTGCCTGGGCCTGCTCCTGAGCCTGGCCCTGCTGGCGGGTTCGGGTTCCGCCGCGGCGCCATCGGCAGGGGCAGGGGGGCCGGTGCCGCCCCCGGCGGCGACGCCCACCGGGGTGACGATCCGGGTCGCCATGGCGGTGGACAACGTCTACCGCTTCTCCTCGCGGGAGAAGACCTTCAGCGTCGAGGGGACGCTGCGGCTGTCGGCACCGGCGGCGGTGATGGGGCGGTGGCTGGCGGCCGACGTGGATCCCCTCACGCTGGTGCGCTTCCAGAACCTGGTGGAGCCGTGGGACTCCCTGCTGGAGGCCAGCAGCGGTCCGCTGCGGCTGGGGGCGGATCTGGGCCGCGACTACCGCTTCAACGGCAACTTCTACTCCGATGAGATCGACTACCGGGGTTACCCCTTCGGCACCCTGCCCCTGCAGATCCGACTGGTGCCTGACCCCAGCTTTCCGGCCACGATCCCTGACCCGCCCAGGATCCGGCTGGAGGCCGACAGCGCCGCCTCCGGCGTCAGCCGCCGCAGCAACATGAACGGCTACCGGCTGCGCAGCTGGCGCCTGTTCCCCAGCCGCGGCGGTGTGGAGATGGAGCTTCTCTATGACCCGATCGGCTGGGCGGCCCTGGTCAAATGGCTGCTGCCCCTGACGATCACGATGGTGGTGATGCTGCTCACCCCCAACCTGCGGGCCGGCTTCAGCTCCGAGCGCCTGGCGATCCCGCCGGTGATCCTGCTGACGCTGGTGTTCATGCAGCAGGCCTACCGCGACTCCCTGCCGTCCCTGCCCTATCTCACCGTGATGGATGGCCTCTACGCCTTTTCCTACCTGGTGACCCTGGTGTTCTTCTGCGAGTTCATCTGGTGCGCCAACCGGCTGGATCGCCTCGCCAGCGACGGCAGCGGGCCGGACCGCCCACGGCTCGAACACCGGATCGAGCGGCTGGAGCTGGGGCTGCAGCTGGCCAGCCTGGCCGGCTACGGAGTGCTGCTGCTCTGGGCCCTGGGCCAGCGCTGAGCCCGCCGGGGGGCTCAGTTGTCACTGTGGGCTCAGTCGTCAGTGGGCTCCTCGTCGGCCGGGGCCGCGGGGGCGTCCGTCGGGGCGTCCGTCGGGAGCGCATCCGCCGGTGCAGCGCCGGCGGTGGCATCAACGGTGTCCACCGCGGCCCCGTCGGCCAGCTCCTCCTCCTCGGCGGCCGGCGGCACCAGCACCACTTCGGTGAGGCGATCGCCGGCATCCAGCTTCTGCAGCCGCACCCCGGTGGCCGCCCGGGACTGCTGGGGAATGGCGTCGGCCTTCATGCGCACGATCACCCCCCGCTCGCTCACCAGCAGCAACTCCTCGCCGGCCCCGAGCACCTTGAGGCCCACCAGGACATCGCCGTCGCGGCGGAACTTGATCGCCCGCAGACCCATGCCGGCGCGGCGCTGCAGCCGGAACTGATCCACCGGCACCCGCTTGCCGAGGCCACTGGCGCTGGCCACCAGCACCCAGGGGCCCTCACTGGGGGCGACCTCGTCACCCTCCTCCTCGTCGGCGCCGGTCTCGGCCGTGCTGGCCACCCGGTCGGCCAGTTCCGCCGTGAGCACATCCATGCTCACCAGTTCGTCGCCGGGTCGCAGGTTCATGGCCCGCACGCCGCGGGCGGTGCGGCCCAGGGGACGCAGCTCCTCGTCGCTGAGGCGGAAGTGGATCGTCATCCCCTTGAGGGAGCCGATCAGCACGCTGTCCCCGGGCAGGGCCAGCCGCACCCAGCGCAGGGCGTCACCGTCCTCGAGGGAGATGGCGATCAGGCCGTTGGAGCGGATGTTGCTGAAGGCCGACAGGCGGGTGCGCTTGATGTAGCCGCCGCTGGTGAGCATCACCAGCTGGACGTCGTCGTCGAAGGCGCTCACGGCGAGCAGGGAGGTGATCGCCTCCTCGCGGGGAATCGGCAGCAGCTGCACGATCGGCGTGCCCTTGGCGGAACGGCTGGAGATCGGCACCCGGTAGGCGGGAATCGAATACACCACCCCCCGGTCGCTGAACAGCAGCAGGGCGTCATGGTCGTTGCAGCTGATGAACAGCTTCACCGCCTCCTCACCCTGGCTGCGGGTGCCGGCCTTGCCGCGGGTGCCGCGGCTGGTGGCCTCGAACTCGCTCACCGGCATCCGCTTGAGATAGCCGTTCTCGGTGAGCAGCACCACCGAGCGCTCGTTGGCGATCAGGTCGATGTCCTCCAGACCTCCCTCGAGGTCGAGGATCTCGGTGCGGCGGGGGGAGTCGTAGCGGGCGCGGAGGACCTGGAGCTCCTCCTGGATCAGCCCCAGCACCCGCTCCCGGCGGCCGAGGATGTCCTTGTAGTCGGCGATCTTGGCGACGAGGTCGTCGTGTTCGAGCCGGATCTTGTCGGCCTCCAGCGCGGTGAGACGCCGCAGCTGCATCTGCAGGATGGCGTCGGCCTGGATCTCACTGAGGCCATGGCGCTCCTGCAGCTGGGCCCGGGCGGTGGCCGTGTCGGGAGCGGCCCGGATCAGGGCGATGATCGGATCGAGCTGGTCGAGGGCGAGCAGCAGGCCCTGCAGGATGTGGTCGCGCTCCTCCGCCTTGCGCAGGAAGTAGCGGGTGCGCCGCTCGATCGTCTCGATGCGGAACTCGAGGAACACCCGCAGCATCCTGCCGAGGGTGAGCAGCACCGGTTCGCCCTTCACCAGGGCCAGCATGTAGGCGCTGAAGTTGTTCTGCAGCGGCGTCAGCTTGAACAGGTTGTTCAGCACCACCTGGGGGTAGGCGTCGCGACGCAGTTCGATCACGATGCGCATGCCGTCGCGATCGCTTTCGTCGCGGATGTCGGCGATGCCCTCAAGCTTCTTGTCGTTGACCAGCTCGGCGATGCGCTCGATCAGGGAGGCCTTGTTGGTCTGGTAGGGGAGTTCGGTGATGATCACCGCATCCCTGTCGGGGCGGCCCTTGGCTTCCACCGTCTCGATGGAGGCCACGCCGCGCATGGTGATCGAACCACGGCCGGTGGTGTAGGTCTCGCGGATGCCGCGGCGGCCGAGGATCTGGCCGCCGGTGGGGAAATCGGGGCCGGGGATGATCGCCATCAGGGCCCGGTCCTCGATCTCCGGATCGTCGATCAGGGCCAGCAGACCGTCGATCAGCTCGGTGAGGTTGTGGGGGGGGATGTTGGTCGCCATCCCCACGGCGATGCCGGAGGAGCCGTTGAGCAGCAGATGCGGCACCCGGGCCGGCATCACGGTGGGTTCCTGCTGGGAGCCGTCGAAGTTGTCGATGTAGTCGACGGTTTCGGCTTCGATGTCCTCGAGCAGGCTGTCGGTGGTCAGGGCCTGGAGGCGCGATTCCGTGTACCGCATGGCGGCCGGCGGATCGTTGTCGACCGAGCCGAAGTTGCCGTGCCCGTCGATCAGGGGCATCCGCATCGAGAAGTCCTGGGCCATGCGCACCAGGGCGTCGTAGACGGCCGTGTCGCCATGGGGGTGGTACTTGCCGAGCACCTCCCCCACAACGCGGGCGCATTTCCGGTAGGGCCGATCGCTGGTGAGACCGAGCTCGTACATCGCGTAGAGGATGCGCCGGTGCACCGGCTTGAGGCCATCGCGGGCATCGGGCAGGGCCCGGCCCACGATCACGCTCATCGCATACTCCAGGTAGGAGCGCGACATCTCATTGCGAAGGTCGGTCTGGATGATCCGTCCGTCGGATTCACCGGGTCCGGTTGGATCCGCCATGCAAGACCGTATGGGGCACAACCCACTCTATCGATGACCCTGCCGGCCCGGAGTGAATCGGCCCTGCGCCAGCGCCAGCGCAAGGGTGTGCTGCGGGTGAGGGCCGCCGCCGACTTCCGCCGGCTGGTGGCCGAGGCCGGGCTGGCGGAGGCCTACGCGGCCACCGACGTGGTGGTGGCGGCCAATGCCGAATTCACCGACCAGGGCAGCCTGCACCTCAACATCGGCCCCAGCGATCCGCCGATCCGCTTCCGGGACGCCCAGCTGGAGTCCCTCGGCGCCCAGAGCGGCGGCGGCGGCGGCGACCTGGTGCTGCCCATCGGCGGCGGGCTCGGGGAAGCCCAGCGGCAGGGGGGAGCCCACCTGCTCGACCGGCTGCTGCGGGGCGGGAGCCTGACCCTCGCCGCCACCGGGGACATCACCGCCCTGCATCCCCGCCGGGACCTGCAGGCCCAGCTGGATCTGGAGCGGATCGGCTCCGGCCGGCTGCTGCTGCACCGGGGCATCACCGAGAACGGCCTGGTGGCCGTGAGCAGCGCCGAAGGGGTGCTGCGCAGCCCCTGGGGCCCCGTGCTGGGACCGTTCAGCAATGCCCTGCACAGCTGCGGCGGTGCCGGCAGCATCGGCCTGACCATGCCGGGGCTGGCGCTGCTGGGGCCGGGTTCACCGGTGCTGGTGGCGGGGGCCATCGGCTGGGTGGTGGGCAGCGGCAGCGGCCACCAGCCCGGCGTGCCCCGCTCCGCCGCCGGCCACGCCCTCAGCCCCGGGGCGGTGGCGGCGGTGAGCGTGGATCTGCACGGCCTGCGGCCCGAATGGCTGCGGCCCTGCTTCTTCGAAGGCCACGGAGCCGCCCTGCTGGTGGGCCTGGCGGCTCCGATCCCCCTGATCAATGAAGCGGTCGCCCGCCAGGCCGCCTGCGGCGACGAGGACCTGGAGGCGCCGGTGCTGGATGTCTCCGTTCCGCGCCGTCTGCGGCCCCGCCTCGGTTCGGTCAGCTACGCCCGGCTCAGGTCCGGCCGGATCCAGGTGGAGGGGCGCCGCGTCACCGCCGCTCCGGCCCACAGCCCACGGCTGGCCGAGGCGATCGGCGCCGAGCTGATCACCTGGCTCGAGGAGGACCGCTTTCCCCTGCGCCTGCCGGTCCGTCCCCTCTCCGGCCGCGGTGGGCTGATTCCCCTCGACAGCTGAACTCCCTGCACACCTCCGGGGCGGTGGGGGAAAACGGCCGTAAGCTCCGCCGTGAGCTGCCGGCGCCTGCCATGGCCGAGACCCCCTTCAGCCCCGAGCCCCCCTCCAGCCCCGAGGACCCCTCCAGCCCCGAGGCCCAGGAGAACGGACCGTCGCCGCAGCCATGGGCGACGGAACCTGCCGTGACCCCCGAGCCGGAGCACGTGACCCCCGAGCCGTTCGGCGTGAGCCCGGAACCAGAACCGGAACCGATCCTGGCCGGGTTCGAGCCCCTGGCCGAAGCCGACAGCGAGATCCCGGCGCCGGTGCCCACCCCGGTGAGCGAGCCGGAACCCGGCATCACCGCCACCCTGGAGGTGCCCCCCCTGGAGGGCTCCGCCGAGACGGGCGGCGAGGGCGGCGGCGAATTCGATCTACTGCTGCAGAAGATCAAGGACTGGCTCGGCAGCGGCGAGCTGCAGGCCCAGTGGCAGCGCTTCCGCGGCCCCCTCAAGGGGCTGGCGATTCTGATCGGGGTGGTGCTGCTGCTGCGGGTCTACGCCTCCCTGATCGGCACCCTCGACAGCCTGCCCCTGGTGGGCGGCCTGCTGGAGCTGGTGGGTCTGATCGCCGCGCTCCGGTTCACCGCCACCCGGCTGGTGCGCAAGAGCGACCGGGACCAGGTCTTCACCGACTGGAGCCGCCGCTGGAACGACTTCCGCGGCCGGGAGTGATCCGGAGCACGGACACGGGCCGGGGTCGTCGCGGACCGGTTGATAGTTTGTGCCCACTGTGTCCGTCCAACGGTGAACATTCAGCTCGGTCGCTCCCGGACCGTACGCCGCGCCTACGGCATCGATGAGATCGCTCTGGTCCCGGGCGGTCGCACCGTCGATCCCGAGGTGACCGACAGCAGCTGGAGCCTGGGGGGAATCCAGCGGGAGATCCCGATCATCGCCAGCGCCATGGACGGGGTGGTGGATGTGGGCATGTGCATCGAGCTCACCCGTCTGGGGGCGCTCGGGGTGCTCAACCTCGAAGGGGTCCAGTGCCGCTACGACGATCCCGAACCGGTGCTCGAAAAGATCGCCTCGGTGGGCCGCGAGGAGTTCGTCGGCCTGATGCAGGAGCTCTACAGCCAGCCGGTCCGCGAGGACCTGGTGCGCCAGAGGATCGCCGAGATCAAGGCGGGCGGCGGCATTGCGGCGGTGAGTGCCACCCCGGTGGCCGCCCTGCGCTTCGGGGCGGCGGTGGCGGAATCGGGCGCCGACCTGTTCTTCGTCCAGGCCACGGTGGTCTCCACCGAGCACATCGGCCCGGAAGGCCGCCAGACCCTCGACCTGGCCGCCCTCTGCCGCGACCTCGGCGTGCCGGTGGTGATCGGCAACTGCGTCACCTACGACGTCACCCTGCAGCTGATGCGGGCGGGAGCCGCCGGGGTGATGGTGGGCATCGGCCCCGGCGCCGCCTGCACCTCCCGGGGGGTGCTCGGCGTCGGCATTCCCCAGGCCACGGCCGTGGCCGACTGCGCCGCCGCCCGGGACGACTACGAGCGGGAGAGTGGCCGCTACGTGCCGGTGGTGGCCGATGGCGGCATCGTCACCGGCGGTGACATCTGCAAGTGCCTGGCCTGCGGGGCCGATGCGGTGATGATCGGCTCCCCCATCGCCCGGGCCGCCGAGGCCCCCGGCCGCGGCTTCCACTGGGGCATGGCCACCCCCAGTCCGGTGCTGCCCCGGGGCACCCGCATCAAGGTGGGCACCACCGGCAGCCTGGAGAAGATCCTGCGCGGCCCGGCCGGCCTCGACGACGGCACCCAGAACCTGCTGGGCTGCATCCGCACCTCGATGGGCACCCTCGGGGCCCGCACCCTCAAGGAGATGCGGGAGGTGGAGGTGGTGGTGGCGCCATCCCTCCTGACCGAAGGCAAGGTGTACCAGAAGGCCCAGCAGCTGGGCATGGGCAAGTAGGTCGTCCCAGGTCTGGACGCCACGGCCTCAAGGCGAGATGGGGGCTAACCTCTGGATGTGGGGGCTCCGGCTCGCACACTCCTCACACCCCCCGGCCCGGCGTGTCCGGGCTTTTTGTCTTCTCCCGCCGCCTCCCGGCGGTCTTGCCTCCCCGGGAGGCCGTTCGAGGCGGCGGTCCGCCCGGGGCACCGGGTTCCGCTACGGCCTGCAACGCTGACCCCATTCCCGGGAAGGGCGGCCGAACCCGGTTGCTAGATTCACTACATCCCGAGTCTGCAAGGAATGTCCAGCGCCGCTGCCGTCACCGACGCCTCCTTCGAGCAAGACGTGCTCAAGAGTGATGTGCCCGTGCTGGTCGATTTCTGGGCACCCTGGTGCGGCCCCTGCCGCATGGTGGCGCCGATCGTCGATGAGATCGCCAAGGAATACGAGGGCAAGATCCGCGTCTACAAGCTCAACACCGACGAGAATCCCAACGTCGCCAGCCAGTACGGCATCCGCAGCATTCCCACCCTGATGCTGTTCAAGGGTGGCCAGAAGGTCGACACCGTGGTGGGTGCCGTTCCCAAGAACACCCTGTCGGGCACCATCTCCAAATACCTCTGACACTGCTCCGCTGACGCCGCCCCTCCCCCCGAACCCCCCGCCGGCGGCGGGCATCAGCCCCCTTCAGGCCCTCGCCGAAGCCCTCCGGGGCCACCCCCAGCGCCGGCAGATCGAGCGTGCCGTGGTGTCGCTGCTCCAGGTGGCGCGGCAGGAGAAGGAGGAGGAGGAGTGGCGCCTGATCGCCGGCTGTCTGGCCGACATCAGTGAGGCCCTGGAGGTCTTCCGCCCCAGGCGCAGCGCCCGCAAGATCAGCGTCTTCGGCTCCGCCCGCACCCGCCGCGACGATCCCTGCTACCTGCTGGCCGAGGGCGTCGCCCGCCAGGCGGTGGAAGCCGGATTCGAGGTGATGACGGGAGCCGGGGCCGGCGTCATGGAGGGGGCCAACAGCGGCGCGGGTTGCGAGCACAGCATCGGGCTCAACGTGGACCTGCCCTTCGAGCAGCATCCCAACCCCTACGTGAGCGCCTGCGACGGGCGCCTCCTCTACTTCCGCTACTTCTTCACCCGCAAGCTGTTCTTCCTGATGGAGAGCGATGCCCTCGTGGTGATGCCCGGGGGATTCGGCACCCTCGATGAACTGTTCGAGTGCCTCACCCTCATCCAGACAGGACGGACGTCGCCGATTCCCCTGGTGCTGCTCTCCCCGGATGGCGACGATTTCTGGAAGGTCTGGAAGCGCAACGTGCACCAGGAGCTCGCCACCCGGGGACTGATCTCGCCGGAGGATGTGGATCTGATGGTGGAAGCCTCCAGTGCCGAGGACGCCGTGGCCCACATCTGCCGGTTCTACCGGGTGTTCCACAGCGCCCAGCTCGGCCAGGACCGCATCGAGCTGCTGCTCAACGCCGAGGTGCCCCGCACCCTGCTGCCGGAGCTGAACCGCCGCTTCGCCGACCTGCTGGAGGACGGTGCCATCCAGATCGGCGAGGGCGTCGACGACAACGGCCTGCTGCGGCCCTGCCTGCGGCTGCGCTTCGACAAGCGCCGCGTCGGCCGGCTCTACCAGTTCATCGACCACCTCAACGGCCTCGACCTGCCGGCCTCAGCGGCCCTGGAGCACCCGGCTGAGCGGGTCCCGAGCGTCAGCCAGCCATGAGCCGCATCGGCCTGATCGACTACGGCATGGGCAACCTGCATTCGGTGCAGCGCACCTTTGCGCGGCTCGGTGCCGAGCTGGTGAGCGTGCACGGCCCTGCCGACCTCGAGGCCTGCGACGCCCTGGTGCTGCCGGGTGTGGGTGCCTTCGACCCGGCCATGGAGCGGCTGCGCTCGGCCGGGCTGGAGCAGGCCCTGCGCCGCTCCTGCACCAGCGGCCGCCCGCTCCTGGGGATCTGCCTGGGTCTGCAGTTGCTGTTCGAGGCCAGCGAGGAAGGCCGAGCCGATGGGCTGGGTGTGCTGGCCGGCCGCGTGCGCTCCCTGCCACGGGTGGCGGGCCACCCCCTGCCCCACATGGGCTGGGCCCCCCTGATCCCGGCCACCGCCAGCCCCCTGCTGCCGGCCACCACGCCGGAGGCCTGGGTCTACTTCGTGCACTCCTTCGCCGCCGAGCCGGCTGAGGCCGCAGCCAGCACGGCCCTCGTCGACTACGCCGGCACCCCGGTGACGGCGGCGGTCTGGCAGGGGACCATCGCCGCCTGCCAGTTCCACCCGGAGAAGTCCGGTCCGGTGGGCGAAGCGATGCTGCGCCGCTGGATCGACTGGGTCAGCTCCCTGTGACGCTGCGGCTGAGCGGGGGGCGCCGGCTGCAGAGCCCCCCCGGCAGCACCGCCCGGCCCACCGCCGCCCGGGTGCGGCTGGCGGTGATGAACCTGCTGGCCCACCGGGTCCCCGGCAGCCGCTGGCTGGATCTCTGCTGCGGCAGCGGCGTGATGGCCTGCGAGGCCCTGCAGCGCGGCGCCTCCGAGGTGGTGGCCGTGGAGCGGGATCGCCGCATCGCCGCGGTGGCCCGGTCCAACCTGGAGCTGGTGCGACAGGGCCGTTCGGCTGCCCCGGAGCCCCCCCGCTGCCGGGTGGACGGCGATGAGGTGCTGCGCTGGTTGGGGCGCACCGACCCCAGCCCCTTCGACCTGATCTACGCCGATCCTCCCTACGCCGCCGGCCTGTACGCGCCGATCGCGGCGGCGGTGCTCAGGGGCGGCTGGCTGGCCCCGGGGGGGATTCTGGTGTGGGAGTGCGCCAGCGACGCGGTGCCTGAGCTGCCGCCGGGCTGGCAGGCCCGCGATCAGCGGCGCTACGGCGGCAGCACGGTGGTGCTGCTAGGAAGCGCGGACTCCGCACCGGGATGTCATCCCAGGGCCCCAGGATGGGCCTGGGACGTGATGGCCAGGGGCCCGGAGTCACCCCATCAGGGTGACTTCATGACCACGCCATCCACATGATGCAGATCTTCTGCAGCCATGGGGCCAACCCAAGCATCAGCACCGTTCCGTCTGAATGGTGCTGGTCTTCAGGTTGAGCCGTTCACGGCTGGAGCCGGCGCCGATCCGTGCCGAACAGTCCGCTCGGGTCCCGGTGGTGGGCCTCGCGCTGGAAGCCGAGTCCTGCGGCCCGCTGATCCGTTTCGGAACCGGGCGGCCGGACTGGCTAGGGTGTGTCGAAACGAACGCTCAGCCCCCGAGGGCACTGCCCCGGCGGTATTGGTTCCAGGCCGCCACGAACAGCCCCACGAGCGTCACGGGGATCAGTCCAAGCACGATGCCGCAGAGGAGGGGTTCGATCATGGAGGGGAAGTCGGTTCTGGCGATGCACAATTCTTCCACGACCACCGCCGGCAACGCGAGACCCACCGCAGCACTGTGATCAGTCCGTCCCCCACCACCCCGGCCGCCGTGACGCCCCCTGAGGGGGCCGAGCAGCCCGTCTCCGGGGGCGAGCCCCCCGCCCAACGCCGCAGCCTGGTGGCGGCCCTGGCCACGCTGGCGGCGGTCGCCTGCATCCTGCTGGTGGTCGTGGTGCTGCCGGCGGCCCGCAGCGATCCCTACACCCGCCAGACCCTCGAGCTCACCGGCTCGGCCACCGACGGGGGCCGCCTGTTCCGCCTCAATTGCGCCGGCTGCCACGGGCTGGCCGCCCAGGGGCTGGTGGGCCCGGATCTGCACGGGGTCGACCGGCGCAAGAACGATCGCCAGCTGATCCAGCAGGTGGTCAGCGGCCGCACCCCGCCCATGCCCAGCTTCCAGCCCGAACCCCAGGCCATGGCCGATCTGCTGGCGTTCCTGCACTCCCTGCCTTGAGCCCCAAGCTGGTCCTGGTGGAACCGGCCGGCCCCCTGAACGTGGGCAGCGTGGCCCGGCTCTGCCGCAACTACGGCATCGAGGATCTGCGCCTGGTCGCCCCCCGCTGCGATCCCCTCGGCGAGGAGGCCCGTCTCATGGCCGTGAAGGGTCTGCCCCTGCTGCAGCAGGCGACGGTCTTTCCCACCCTGGCCGCCGCCCTGGCCGACTGCGGACGGGTGGTGGCCGCCAGTGGCCGTCCGGAGGGGGAGCCCCTGCCGCTGGAGGACCCCGATGACGCCCTGGCCTGGCTGCTGGCCGGTGACCCGGCCCTGCCGTCGGCGCTGGTGTTCGGCCGGGAGGACCGGGGGCTGAGCAACGACGAACTGCTGCAGGCGGGCCGGCTGCTGCAGATTCCCACCCCCACCCCCCACGGCTCCCTCAACCTCTCCCATGCCGTGGCGGTGGTGCTGCATGACCTGCACCGCCTCGGGCGGCGCGGCCCGTCGGGGGTGCCAGCCCCGGCCCCGCAGGCTCCCATCGGAGAAGCCCCCTGCCCCCGGGGGGTGCTCGAGGCCATGCTCGACGACGCCCGGGAGCTGCTGCTGGAGGTCGGCTTCCTGCTGCCCCACACCGCCGCCGCCCGCATGGCCAAGCTGCGGGCCCTGCTGCAGCGCGGTCAGGTCAGTGGCCCGGAGGTGGCCCTGCTGCGGGGCATGGTGTGCCAGTTGCGCTGGGCGAGCCGTCGCCCTTTCCCTTCGTCCCAGGACCACTAGCGTCGGGCATCGCCCCAGAGTCCTGCTTCCGTGAGTGCTGGCCGTCCATCCCGTCCCCGCAGCAGCAACCCCTGGCTCCGCCCGGTGGGGCTGGTGCTGCGGCTGATCGTGCTGGGCGTGGGTCTGGGCGTGATCGTGGGCACCGCCCTGAAACTGATGGCGCCCCGCCTGGTTCAGGGGGCGATGGGCACCCCCGCACCGGCAGCACCGGTGGTGAAGAAACCGGGCACCGGCCCCATGGCCCTGGGACGGTTCGAACCGCGCCAGGAACTCGTCGGCCTCAGCCAGCAGTGGACCCGCCTGGCGGCGGCCCAGAAAGGGCTGACCGCCAGCGCCTTCCTGCTGGTGCTCGACGACGGCCGCTTCGCCCAGATGCAGCCGGACCTGCCCCTGTCGGCGGCCAGTTCCATCAAGGTGCCGATCCTTCTGGCCAGCCTGGAGGATCTCGATGGCGGCAAGTTGCGCTGGAACGAGCCGATGCCGCTCACCAAGGAGGTGGTGGGGGGCGGCGCCGGCTGGATGGCCAACAAGCCCCTGGGCACCCGTTTCCCCTTCTTCGAGGCCGCCACGGAGATGATCCGGGTGAGTGACAACACCGCCACCAACCTGCTGATCCGCCGTCTGGGCGGCAAGACCAACCTCAACACGCGGTTTCGCAGCCTCGGCCTGACGGCCACGGTGGTGAACAACTGGCTGCCGGATCTTGACGGCACCAACACCACCAGCTCCCGCGATCTCGCCCGCTCCATCGCCCTGGTGGACACCGGCGACAAGCTCACGCCCCGGGCCCGCGACCTGTTCCGGGAGATCATGTCCACCTCCCGCACCAACACCCTGATCCCCCTCGGCCTGCTGATGGGGATGGGCAAGGACTCCTCCGATCCCGACAGCGAGCTTCTGCCCGAGGGCATCACCGTCTACAACAAGACCGGCGACATCGGCATCGCCTACGCCGATGCCGCGCTGATCCAGCTGCCCGATGGCCAGCGGGCCGTGGCGGCCTTCATGGTGAAGGGTCCCTTCAACGATCCCCGCTCCGCCGAGCTGATCCGGGCGATGGCCGGGGCCATCACCAAAACCCTCATCAAACGCTGATGAACGCCCCCATCCGCGCCCTCGTGCTGGCCGCCCTGGGCGTCCCCCTGGTGGCCCATGCGCAACCCTCCCCCGCTCCAGCGCCGAAGGCAGCCCCAGCGCCGCAGGCCGCCCCAGCCCCGCCGGTGCTGCGCCCGGGCACGGTGGCGCCCCTGCCCGGCCGGCTGGACACCGTGCCGATGCTGAACGACAACAACCCCGAGGTGATCAAGGGGCCCGGCATCCTCCTGTCCACCTTCGATGGCCGGAAGGGCTACGACGGCCGGCCCCTGGGCGTGCCGGCGGCGCACCTGAACGCGGCCGTCAGCGGCCCTTTCGAGCTGTTCAGCCATCACATCTACGCCGGCACCCCCGAAAGCCTCGACTCCACCCTCTGGGTGGCGGTGGTGGCGGCCCCGCGGGGCAAGGTCCCGGTGAAGCTGCGGACCGTGGCGGGCTCCACCGCCCTGTCCCAGTCGGTGAACCCCGACCAGCCCTCGGCCCCCTTCCTGCCCCTGCCGGCGCTGATGGAGCAGGGCAGCACACCGATCTGGGCCGGCCCCGGCAGCCGGGTGGCCACCGAGCTGCTCGCCCGCCAGCGCAGCCCCCTGGTGCCGGAGGGCTGGACCCTGCCGCCGGGGCAGCTGAGCACCCTGATGGTGCTGCCCCTGCCGGTGCGCGGCCTCGACCCCCTGCTGAACGGCCTCAACCTGCAGCTGCGCCTCAACAGCGACGGGCCGGTGGACGTGGCCACCCTGGCGGCCTTCGGCCCCGTGGATCGCCCGCCGGATCCGGCCGTCTGGCAGCGCCTGCTGCAGGGCGGCCTGAGCCCGAAGGAGCACAGCCCCAGCCCCCGGGGGGCCAGCGGCCCGATGATCTATTCGCGCGTCAGCGGGGTCCAGGAGGGCAGCGCCTGGCAGGGGCGGATCACCGATCCGGGCCGGACGACCCTCTCGGTGAGCCGGGCGCCGATCTCCTGGCCGATCGCCTCGCTGGAGCGGGGCACCCTGGGCACCGGCCAGGTCCAGACCGCCCCCCTGCGCGCCTTCTACCCGGACACCGCCTGGGCCGCCCACGGCAACTACGGCGTCGCCTACGACCTCAGCCTGCCGCTGCGCAACGACACCCCCCGGCCGGTGCAGCTCGCCCTGGCCCTGGAATCGCCGATCAAGAACGACCAGCCCCTGGGCGGCCTGCGCTTCAACACCACCCCGGCGCGGGCGGTGATGTTCCGGGGCACCGTGGAGGTCAGCGGCCTCGACAACGAGGCCGGCGGCCCGGGGGGGCGGCGCCGGTTCCACCTGGTGCTGCGGGCAGGCCAGGAGGGCCCGCCCCTGGGCACGGTGAGCCTGCGCCCCGGCCAGGAACGGCAGCTGCGCGTGCGGCTGATCTACCCGGCCGACGCCACCCCGCCCCAGGTGCTGTCACTGATTCCGGTGGCGAGGCCGGTGGCCCCGGGGGCGGCCCCAGGGGCGGCTGTGAAACAATCCGGAACTCCGCCCGCAAGCCGTCCGTGACGCCAACCAGGAAGCGCAGGGTCTTCCCCTTCACCGCCATCGTGGGTCAGGAGGAGATGAAGCTGGCGCTGCTGCTCAACGTGATCGATCCCCGCATCGGCGGGGTGATGATCATGGGCGACCGGGGCACGGGCAAATCCACCACCATCCGCGCCCTCGCCGATCTGCTGCCGGCGATCGACGTGGTGGCGGGGGACCCCTACAACAGCTCGCCGAGCGACCCCGACCTCCAGAGCAGCGAGGTGCGCCAGCGAGCCGAGCGGGGCGAACAGCTGCCGGTGGAGGCCCGCCAGGTGCCGATGGTCGACCTGCCGCTGGGGGCCACGGAAGACCGCCTCTGCGGCACGATCGACATCGAGAAGGCCCTCAGCGAGGGCGTGCGTGCCTTCGAGCCCGGGCTGCTGGCCAAGGCCAACCGCGGCCTGCTCTATGTCGACGAGGTGAACCTGCTCGATGACCACCTGGTGGACGTGCTGCTGGATTCGGCCGCCTCGGGCTGGAACACGGTGGAGCGGGAGGGGGTGTCGGTGCGGCACCCGGCCCGCTTCGTGCTGATCGGCTCCGGCAACCCGGAGGAGGGCGAGCTGCGGCCCCAGCTGCTGGATCGCTTCGGCATGAGCGTGGAGGTGCGCACGGTGCGGGATCCCGAGCTGCGGGTGCAGGTGGTGGATCAACGCACCAGCTTCGATGCCGATCCCGACAGCTTCAGCGACCGGCTGCAGAGCACCCAGGAAGCCCTGCAGGCCCGGGTGGTGGAGGCCCAGGAGCGGCTGCCCCAGGTGGCCATCGACGACGACCTGCGCATCCGCATCTCGGCGGTCTGCGGCGAACTGGATGTGGACGGCCTGCGGGGCGACATCGTCACCAACCGGGCCGCGCGGGCCCTGGCGGCCTTCGAAGGCCATCTCGAGGTGAGCGACGACGACGTGGCCCGGGTGGTGGCCTGCTGCCTGCGGCACCGGCTGCGCAAGGACCCCCTCGAGCAGATCGACTCCGGCGAGCGGGTGGTGAAGACGTTCTGCAAGGTGTTCGACCGCCCCGCCGGCGACCCCTCCGCCTTCCAGCTGGCCCTGGCGGGGTGAGGGGCGTGGCGTGAGGATCCTTGGCATCGATCCCGGCCTGGCACGCGTCGGCTACGGGGTGATCGATGTGGAGGGTCGCTCCGCCGCGGGCGCCGGCCACCAGCGCCTGCTCGACTGCGGCATGATCCGCACCGAACCCGGGCGCAGTGACGGGGATCGCATGGTGGAGATCGCCCGCGATCTGCGGGTGATCGTGCGCCGCTGGCGGCCCCAGCTGGCGGCGGTGGAGAAGTTCTTCTTCTACCGCTCCAGCACCACCATCTCCGTGGTGCAGGCCCGGGGGGTGGTAATGATGACCCTGGCCCGCTTCGCCATCCCGGTGGTGGAGTACCCGCCGATGCAGATCAAGCTGGCGCTGGCGGGTTCGGGCCACGCCGAGAAGGACGAGGTGCTGGCGGCGGTGATGCGGGAGCTGGATCTGGAGCACCCCCCCCGCCCCGACGACGCCGCCGACGCCCTGGCGGTGGCGCTGACCGGCTGGTTTCAGCGCTGACGGCCGGTGATGGGCGATCCTGATCGTCAGCCATGCACCCGGGGATGGAGGGGTTTGAGAAATCCCAGCTGCGGCGGCGCTATCGCCGCACACGCCGGCTGTGCCTTCCGGAGGCGGCCGCCGGCATCGTGGCGGTCGCCCGCAGGGAACTGCCTGGCCAGGTGCCGCCCGACCGGCACCTGGGGCTCTACTGGCCCCTGGCCCAGGAGCCTGACCTGAGGATCCTGGCGGAGCAGGTGCCCGGGCCCCTGGCCCTGCCCGCCGTCCGCCCCGGTGTGGGCCTGGTCTATCTCCCCTGGAGCCCGGGGGAGCCGCTGGGCCCCGATGCCTGTGGCATCGCCGCACCGCTGGAGGGCACCCCGCTGGAGCCGGAGGCCCTGGCCCTGCTGCTGGTGCCGGCGCTGGCGGTGTCCCCCGCAGGGCTGCGGCTCGGATCGGGCGGAGGCTGGTACGACCGGCTGCGGGCCGATCCCCGCTGGCGGGCCGTGCCGGCCCTGGCGGTTCTGCCGGCGGCCTGCGTCGCCGCCACGCTGCCCTCGGATCCCTGGGACATTCCGTTCTCCGGCTGGCTCGACGAGGAGGGCCTGCACTGGATCGGGTTGGCGGCCAGGAACATTGCAACCCATGAACCAACGGGGCCGGTGAAAGCAGGAGCGAGCGCCCTTTGCCAAGATCCACAAAGTGATCCATTGCGCTGTTGGACCTGACCTCCAGAGGCTGCCGATCCCGGAGTCACCCGGGCCGGAGCGACGACAGCCTGGCCCTCACTGCCGCCGAAAGGGTGCTGGCGGCCGAGCTTCAGAACCGCAGCGACGACAACAACGCCCTCTCGATGATGGTGAGCTCGATGGCCCGGATGGTGCAGGCGGGGAAAATGCGGGATAGTCGTTGGAAAGCCTCCTGAGGTTTCCCATGGCCCGACGTGTCGTGTTTCTGGCCCTCCTGGGTGGGGCCGCCGCCTTGATAGCCCCTGCCGCCCGGGCCCACGCGATCGAGAGCACACTCGACTATCTCCCTTCCGCCGCTGGCGGGAAACTGGAGCTCGAGAGCCACTTCTCCAGCGGGGATCCAGCCCGTGATGCGACCGTCCGGCTGCTGATGCCGAATGGAGGTGAGGCCATCGCCATCGGCAAGACAGGCTCCGACGGGCGCCTCACCTTCAAGCTTCCGCCGGGAGCCCGCAGCGACTGGGAGATCCAGGTGGATGCGGGGCCGGGGCACCGGGACTATCTCTCGCCTGAGGATGCCGTCCGATCCCCCGCCCCCTCCGGCTCCACCGGTAAGGCCGCCGGCCTGGAGCATCGTCTGCAGCACTGGGGTGGTCCGCTCCCCTGGGCCCTCACCGGCCTCGCCCTGATCGGTGGGGTGGGCCTTGCCACACGTGGTGGGAAGCGATCCTGAATCGATAGGATCGGCCCATGAGCTACGGCAGTCCGACCCTTGATCGTCTGGTGGATCGCCTGAGCAGCACCCAGGATCCCCGACGCCGCTATGAATTCGTGCTCTGGCTGGCCAGGAAGCTTCCGCCTCTGCCCGAGGACTTCCGGCAGGAGGCCTTCAAGGTGAAGGGCTGTGTCTCCCAGGTGTACGTGGTGGGGCAGCTGGCCAACGGCACCCTGCACTGGCAGGGAGATTCCGATGCCCAGATCACCAAGGGGCTGCTGGCCCTGCTGATCGAAGGGATGGACGATCTGACGCCGGAGCAGGTGACGGCGATCGATCCCTCCTTCCTGGCCGCCACGGGCCTGCAAGCCAGCCTCACCCCGTCCCGGGCCAACGGATTCCTGAACATCTTCCGCACGATGCAGGCCCAGGCGGCACGGCTGGGGGCCACCCGCCTGACGGCCGAACCCTCCAGCTGAACGCGAGGGGGGGCCTGGCAGAACGGGAGCCGCCCTGCCCAGGATGACGTCCAGGCCCATGGATGCATAAAAAAAAGACCCTGCTCTTCCGAGCAGGGTCAGGAAAAATGGGCGATTAGCCCAGGGGGACGGCCGAATCAGGTGGAAACGGCGGCCGACTTGACGCGCTTGCGCAGACGACGGGAGTAGCCGAAGGCGGCACCGGCACCGAGGATGGACAGAGGGCCAGGAACTTCTGCCGTATTGGCAACGTCGACCTGAGCGGAATAGGAACCCGGGGTGGCAGCAGAGGTGTCCTGGAAGGTGAAGCCACCGCCGGTGACGACCACAGGCACCGGAAGGCCACTCACGAAAGCAGTCCCAGCCGGGGGACGATTTTGCTGGAGCTCTACGTTAACCGTAAAGATTCCAGCGACAGGGGCTGACTGGGTGACCAGGAAGCGGTCGCCGGCAAAGAGGCCAACGGTGGCTCCATTGGAGAACGAGAAAGCAGCATTCGAGCCAATGGTGTAGAAAGCTGCCCCGGGCGCCACAGGAGCTTCAAAGCTGAACAGGACCGTTGGAGATGTCACTCCAAGGACGTCAAAGCCAGTGAAGGGGGGGACGAAAAGGCCGCTCGAGGAGCTGGCGAGAGCAACTGCGGGGGGTGGGTTGAACAGGACCGAGAAGGTGTCCGTGGGGTCAGTGACGTTGACCTGGGTCGCAAAGTTGCCGGTACCACCGGAAAACGCCAGGGAGCCGGTAAGGGCCTTGGCGGAAGGGGCGCCGATCGTGAGGGCGCCGGTGATGGCAGCCGCTGGGAGAATGAACTTCAGAGCGGCCCTTCCTTTAAGGAGAGCCTGGAGAGTAGGTGCCATGGGGGAGGTCACGGTGCACGAGGCAACCGCATAGTAGGGCATGAATGGGAGCTTAACCGATCCTGTGGAAGCCTGTTAGAAAACCGCAACAACCCCCTCGGGCGAGCGGAGGCGGCGGCCCAGGGACGAAGCGGCGCTCCCCCGGGGCCGGAGACAGGCCCCAAGGGGCCGACGGAGCCGCCCGTGAAGGGCGGTGGCCAGACCCCTTCGGGCCCGTCGGCAGGTCCGGGATCCACGGGGTGAGCGCCCTGCCCCTCCCCGGATCGGGGGTCGGATCCGGGGAACCAACTGCCAGCTAACCGTTTGATTTCATCCGTATTCGGGAGAAGTCGATGCAGCCTTCCCGGCAATTTTCATATTCCCAGGACAAGATTGCCCTAGATTAAATCTGACAAAGCGGGCAAATTGCAGAACTTCGGAAGCATCCAATTCAAGGGGTCTTCCAGTCCTTTTCAGTCTGTCTTCCGAACCGACAAGGCTGGAGCCGCTGCCGATCCCTACAAAACAATGATTGCCCTGCCGATCACCCCAGCCACCGCCCAACCGGCTCGCACGCTCACGGGCGGCCTTCGCCGAATGCTGCAACGGCTCGTGGCGGATCCCGCGCCTCTGGAACGAACCATTTCCGGCACACTCGCCCAGCGATCCCTGGTGGCAGCCGCCAACACCGGGATTCTCGATGCCCTGATCGATCACCCTGGCAGTGATGGCCTGGAGCTGGCCACCCTCTGCCATTGCTCACCTGACGGGGTGGACATCCTTCTCCAGGCCCTGTCGGGGGCCGGTCTGCTGTCCCGCAGCGGCCGCGGCTGGAGGGTTCGGCACGCCTACAGCCCACTGCTCAGGAAGGGGGCCTTCCTCCGCTCCTGGCTCGACTACTCGGACACCGTCATCGCCCCCGCCCTGCTGTCCCTGGAGGACAGCGTCCGGAACGGCAAGCCGGAAGGCCTCACCAGGCTGTACGGCCATGACCGGCAGAACTTCTATGCAGCCGTGGCCAACGATCCGGTCAACGGCCCGATCTTCTCGAAGTTCATGCGGGCCTACAGCAGCATCAACCGGGAGGCCGTCGCCCGCCACAGTGTCTTCTCCGGCCCCGTGAAGATCCTGGATCTCGGTGGTGGGGACGGCGACCTGTCCATGGCCATCGCCACGCACCATCCGGAGGCCCAGGTCACGGTGGCGGATCTTCCGGTGGTGATTGAGCGGACCAGCCAGTCGTTCTCCAGCCATCCGCACGCCTCCCGCCTGCAGACGGTCGGCGTGGATCTGCTGCAGGATCCCCTTCCCGGGGGGTACGACATCATCCTCTGCGCCCATGTGATCGATATCCTGTCGCCTGAGGAAATCAGCGGCCTGCTCGCAAAGGCGCGCGCAGCGCTCGCACCGAAGGGGAAACTGGTGGTGTTCACCCCCGTCACCGCCGACCACGGCCGCGGCCCCCTGATCAACAGCCTGATGGGCATCTACTTTCTTGCCCTGGCCCGCGGGAAAGGGCGCTTCTACAGCACGAGTAAGCTGCGGGAGATCGCCGCAGGTTGCGGCTTCAAGGCCTTTCGCGATGTCCCCCTGCCCTGTGATGAAGTTCTCCTCATCGCAGAAAAGGGGGGCTGATTCGTTCCTGGTTACCTGGCAGGTCACATCAGTGGTTGGAGAATCTCCCACCACTGATGTGACCTTTTTTTCGGCCTGAGCGTGTTGCACTCCCGTCTCCAGTGGTCAGCCAGTTCCGTCTGGAGCAGCTCATCCCGGAACCGTCCGTTGTCGACGAACCCGCTGGCTCGATCTAGCCCGTTCCCGCAGCGCTGCTCTCGCTCCAGCGCCTGAGCGCATGGGCACGGAACTCCGGCCCGTTGTCAAGGCGGAAGTCCAACGGCTTCGCAGAAGCCCAGGCCAGCGCACTCAGCCGTCAGCGGACTGGGCATGCTTCTGGTTTCTGCTTTCTCGGTGTAGGGCGTTTCAGGCCCTCCTCCCGCCGCAGTACGCGTACGCGGTAGGCCAGGCGTTCAGACGTTTCCCGTCGCACCGCAAGGTGCGCGAAGCCTTCGACGGGAGCTTGCGGATGCTCTGTTCGGAGGTGTGGCTGGTGCGTTTCCTGGTCGATTCCCGCAGTCCCGGTCCGAGAAAGGGGGGCAGATTCGTGACCAGTTACCTGCCAAGCAAAAAGTGGCTGGAGTATCTCCAACCACTCTTCGTCGTATCCATTTTCCAAGGAATCGTTGATTCCTTCTGCCAGCCTCCGGCTTCAGACCACTCGCAGGATGGCTCCAGCCGCCGTCAGCCCCGGTCCGAAAACGATCGTAGTGACGAGAGTTCCGGAGCGAATGGAGTGATCCGAGAGGATGTCGGCCCACATGTGGGGGGCGGTCGCCGAGGAGAGATTGCCGCGTTCCAGCAGGATCCTGCGTGACCAGGCCATCTTCTCTTCCGAGACATTCAGGGCATCTCTGACCTTATCCAGAATCCGGGGACCGCCTGGATGAATGGCCAGCAGGGAATCAGGAAAGTCACGAGACTTCATCAGTCCAGCCCGTTCGTAGAGGTCGTGGACGAAGGTGTTGACATGTGCAGCAATCCGATCGGGGATGGCCTTGTCAAGAATCATGTGCATGCCACTGTCGACAATGCTCCACTGCATCAGATCGCTTGTTTCGGGGATGATGTACTCATGGGTGGCCAGCAACTCGAACGATCGGCGTGATCCCCTGCTGGAACCTTCTGGCGACCACATCTTGTACGCGATGACCCCATCACCGAAGAGGCTGTGGCCAACGATCTGATCCGGCGTCCGTCGAACCGGATCGGCGTGAAGGGTGTGCAGTTCCGTATGCACCACATCCACCATCGCTTCCTCAGGTCGGCCCTGGGCCATGGCACCGGCCACCAGCCCGGAAGCGACGCGCAGGGCGGGTACCGAAGCGTGGCAACCGTGGTGGTACACCTGGGTGACCGTGGTGGAGGGCCAGCCTTGGGAGCTGGCCAGCAGCTGGGGAGCGCTGGGAGATTCGTAGGCCGTGCAGGTGACGTGCAGAAGATTGGAGGGTTTCACTCTCTGGCCGGCGAACAAGTCCTCGAAAATCTGCTTGGTGTAGCGCTTGAAGGCTTCGCGACGGCGGCTCCACCCCCCCAGGCTGAGAGGATCCTCAGGGTCAAACACTTTCCATTCTTCGGGAGGAAGCAGGAAATCCTCTGTGTAGGTGAACCGACGTGACAGCTGCTTGGGGCTGCAACCGAAGCGGTCGAACAGCTTGGCGTAGAGAGCCCTTGCGGACTCAAAGGAAGTGTGTTCCCCTTGGGCAACAGCAGCCCGGGCGAAGATGCCGACAAGAAAGGTGAACAGCTGCTCTTGGGGGATGGCAAAGGGGGGGTCAACGATCCGGAAGTCGCCGATCCTGCAGATGGCGTGTGAATGCTGCTTCCTTGTCTGAAATCCAAGGCTAAATGGGAATCCAGAGGAGCCGGAAACGGAAGGCCGTGAGAGGGTCGAAGTCATGGGGGGGAAAGAGGAATGCTGATTGGAATGGCCGAATCGCTTTTTCGGATTGCCGGAGCCGCGCATCATTGGGATCAGCAATCCTCAAAAAGTATGCAAACGATGTTCCTCGCAATGGAGCGCAACGTCAAGTGTGCGGCTCTGTCATTGGCACAAACTAACGGTGTCGGTCTGCAGGTTAACCTTTAGTTAGCTTTTCCATCGTTACCATCTTCGGGTTAACCCTGTCTCCACTTTTTCTTTCAGGAAGGGCCCCAGTCCATCACAGGGATACTTGGATTCAAAACGATCTTACTGGGCCCAGTGGCTGGATTCGCCCAGCACACGAGACCGAAGTTGATCCCAGCACTCAGAGGGAGAGATTCAGACTCCTTTCCAAATTTGTGATTTCAAACCTCATCAGAATGTGAGAAATCCAACTGTCATTTGCCGCTGGAGAAACGAGAAGCCGTAGTTTTCATTACCTTTTAGCCTCCTCGGCGTTGATGGGCGTCGTCTTGAGGGACGGTTGTCCAGGGGGTCCAACGCCCTCGACCACTCCGTTCCGTAGTGGGCTCCCTACGGGCATCCAAGCCCTTACGGCCGCTTGATCGGAAGGTTACGGCCCCGACCGGCGGCGGCTGCCGGTAGGGGGCTTTCTACTATCAACGCTTTCCTGGATCCCGCCCCATGACCATCGGTGTTGGCCTGCTCGGACTGGGCACGGTGGGAGCCGGTGTGGCCTCCATCCTCACCAGCCCCGAGGGGCGCCACCCGATGGTGGCGGACCTCTGCCTGCGCCGGGTGGCCGTTCGGGATCCGCAGCGTGCCCGACCCGTGACCATGCCCCCAGGGTGCCTCGTCACCGATCCCCTTCTGGTGGTGGACGATCCGGCTGTGGACATCGTGGTGGAGGTGATGGGGGGTCTGGAGCCAGCCCGGACGCTGATCCTGCGCGCCATCGCCGCCGGAAAGTCCGTGGTGACCGCCAACAAGGCGGTGATTGCCCGCCACGGCGAGGAGATCGCCGCCGCCGCCGCCGAGCGTGGGGTGTATGTGCTGATCGAGGCTGCCGTGGGAGGGGGCATACCGATCATCGAGCCGCTCAAGCAGTCCCTCGGGGGGAACCGCATCCGGCGCGTGAGCGGCATCATCAACGGCACGACCAACTACATCCTCAGTCGCATGGCCGACGAGGGCGCCGCCTATGGGGAGGTGCTGGCCGATGCCCAGGCGCTCGGCTACGCCGAAGCGGACCCGGCGGCCGATGTGGAGGGCGGAGACGCGGCCGACAAGATCGCCATCCTGGCTGGGCTGGCCTACGGAGGAACCGTGTCCCGCTCCGGCATCGCCACCGAGGGCATCGATCGGCTGGACGCCCGTGACGTGGCCTACGCCGCCCAGCTGGGCTTCGTGGTCAAGCTGCTGGCGGTGGCAGAACACGTGGGGGACAACGCCGATGGCAGTGCGCTGCTGGACGTGCGGGTGCATCCCACCCTCCTGCCCAAGTCCCACCCCCTGGCCGGAGTCCACGGGGTGAACAACGCCATCCTCGTTGAAGGGGACCCGGTGGGTCGGGTGATGTTCTACGGGCCGGGGGCGGGGGCGGGCCCCACCGCCTCTGCGGTGGTGGCCGACATCCTCAACATCGCCGGCATCCGCAAGGTGAGTGGGCCCCAGGCGGGCCTCGATCCACTCCTGGCCGCAAGCCGCTGGCGCCGCTGCACCCTGGTGGACGGCTCACGCACCAGCCACCGCAACTACGTGCGCCTGCGCACCCGTGACGAGGCCGGCGTCATCGGCAAGATCGGCACCTGTTTCGGCGATGCGGGCGTCTCGATCCAGTCGATCGTTCAGTTCGCCGGCCATGGGGGGGGCGCCGAAATCGTGACGATCACCCATGAGGTGCTGGAAGCGCGGTTCCGCGAAGCCCTCGCGGCCATCGAGGCCCTCGAAGAGGTGCAGGCAGTGGCCGCCTGTCTGAGGACCCTGTAGCCAGCCGTCCTGCTGGTGCGGACGATCGGACGTCCCGGGGGGGCTATTTTTGCCCCGACCTCCATGTCCTGCCGACAGGATTCCACCCAACGATGCTCGATCCCCTGACCGGTAAGACCATCGACCCGGCCGCCGGTCCGGACGATGGACCCATCGACGAGAGAGCCGCGACACGGATCGCGGGAAGTGACCTGCTCATGGCGGTCGGGAAAGGCCTCTTTCTCGTCTTCCTGGGCTACGCCATCGTGGATTCCTTGCCCTTCGAGCTGCTGAACCCCAACTGGCAGCTTCGCTTCGTGGCGCGCATCCTGTCCCTGGGGTCGATTCCCCTGGTGGGATTCGCCTGCGTTCACCTTGCCGCGATCCTCAATCCCGCGAACGTCCGCATGCGGCAACGGCTGCTCAGCATGCGCCAGTGGGCGATGGCCGCCGCCATCGGCTTTCTGCTGCTGATTCCCCTGCAGGGCTTCGCCACCTGGAAGGCGTACAGCGAGGCCAAGACCAACCAGCGGACCCTGATCCAGCAGGCCAACCGGAGGGTGGCGCCCCTGAAGCGGGCCATCGAATCCGCCACCAGCACTGCCGACCTGCAGCAGAAGCTCTCGCAGCTGGAGGGGGGCCGCCTGAAGCTCGCACCCGAAGATTTCTCCCGGCCCCTCGCCGATGTCAAGAAAGCCATCTTCGACAATCTCGCCCGCTCCCAGAATCTCTACGCCGACCGCATCGCCAGCAGCACAGCGCCCACCCAGATCTGGGGAGCCCTTCAGAACGCGGCGCGCACGCTTGTGGCCTCAATCGGCTTCTTCATCGGCTTCGCCGCCGGAGCCCAGTTCGGCCCTTCCCCCCTGACGCTCCAGGACAGGATCTCGGGGTGGAGCCAGTCGCCGTTCGGCCAGCGTCGCCGCAGGCCACGGCGCCCCTGATTCAGCCCGCCTGCCGCAGGCGCTGTCTGAGCCGGCGGCTGCAACGCCAGGCGATGGCCACACCCGCCAGCGGCAGGGGACCCGGAACCGAAGCCGGGTCGGGAGCCTCAGCAGCAGGATCCTGCCCGCCGGTACCGTTGCCGCCATCACCGGGCTGGTCGCCGGGGCCTTGGCCGGGCGGCTCGCCAGAGGGTGTCTCCGGGTCTGGGGGAAGCAGGGCCGTTTCGAACGGGCCGTCCCCCCCATCGGGGCCGGCGGTGTTCTCGACGGGCTCGGCCGACAGGGCGAGCAGGGGTTCGGTGGCGGGGGTCTCCCCCGGTGCGGGGACGATCCGGAACGGAACGAAGGAACCGGTGGCGCCGTCGAAGACGTTGTCGAAGAGCGTTCCCGCCTGCCAGGTGAGCTGCAGCGGCGGGGTCGAGGCCGTTCCCGTCCAGCGGAAGGCGAGGGGGCTCGTCAGGCGGAAGCCGGAGCCACCGGGAGCGCCGCCGGAGCGCGCCAGGAAGAAGCCCGACGGCACGACGAAGCCGTCGATGAGGGCGCCCTCTCCGAAGCTGAGCTGGAAGGCCGGCACGACCGTGCCCGTGACGGGGTTGCCCAGGGTGATGTCACCGACGCCAATGAGAAGCTCAGGTTCCCGCCCGAAGCCGGGAACCAGCAGCTCCCGCAGCTCCTGAAGCTCGGCCAGGGCATCGTGCCCATAGCTGTCAACGGCCGGGGCCGCGGTGCTGGCGACGAGGCAGCCGAGCAGGAGGAGGGGAGGGTAGAGGTGGACGGAGGGGCGGAAACGCCCCTGGCCGAGGGGAGCGATCCCAAGGAAACGCACCATGAAGAACCTGTACTGTCTCACCAGCTTATCAGCTTGCCTTCAGGCTTGCAGGGATTGTCCTTAAGTCGGCCGGATGGGGCGGTCGGAGCCCCCTGCCGCCGGGCTCCTGACGGCGTCGGTGGGGCCCCCTAAGGTCTGGGCCGCTGGCCAGCCTCACCACCCCGTCCAGCCCGGACCACGGATGCCTGACCACTCCCCCAGCCGCGAAGAGACCATCGCCGGCTTCAGTCGCCTGTTCGCCTGGAGCGGAGCCGGCCTGCTGCTGGTGTTCCTGGCCTTCGTCCTGGTCGACTCCCTGCCCCTCCAGCTCCTCAGTCCCGCCTGGCAGCTGCGGTTCACCAACCGCATGGTCAACACCTCGCTGCTGGCCCTGCTGGGGTTTCTGCTGCTGCACCTCGGGCTCTTCATCGAGCCCACCAACGGCTTCCTGCGGGCGAAGCTGGCCATCGCCCGCCAGTGGGCCATCGTGGCGGTGTTCGCCTTCCTGCTGCTGGTGCCCCTGCAGGGTGTCGCCACCTGGCGCATCCTCTCCCAGGCGAAGGGCACCCAGGCGATGCAGCGCACCGTGCTCGACGAACGGGTGACACGGATCCGGCAGGCCATCGAGGCCGCCACCAGCCCTGACGACCTGCAGGCCCGCTTCTCCCGGCTCCAGGCCCCCCGGCCCCAGCTGCCCCCGGCGGCCCTCAGCCTGCCCCTGAACGAGTTGAAGCGCAGCCTGCTCGAAGAACTCCAGAAGACGGAGACCCGCGCCTCCGGCCGGATCAGCGGGCCCGCCCCCACCGACGTCTGGGCCCTCGGCCAGGGGGTGGCGCGGGTGACCATCGCCTCGGTGGGTTTCGCCGCGGCCTTCGCCGCCGGCGCCCAGCGGCCTGGCGCCTCCCTCACCCTGCTCCAGCAGCTGATCCGACAGCTGGAGATCCTGCGCGGGCGGCGGCCCAGGAGCAACCGGCGGGCCCCCTGAACGTCCCCGCCGGAGCCGTGCTGGACAGGCCGCTTGAATGGGCCCCACCGGATCGCAAGGTCTTGCCGACGACCAGGGGCAGAACAGGACGCGGGCCTGCCGCGATGGCCACCGCCCTCGCCACCCTGCTGCTGGCCCTGCCGCTGCTGGTGGGCTGTCAGCCATCGGGATCCCGCCGGTCCCTGGTGGTGGCGACCAAGAGCCGCATCGATTCCCTCGATCCGGTCCAGGCCTCCCGGATCGGCGTGATGCAGGTGCTCAGCGGCCTGGGGGACCCCCTCTACGCCATCGACGCCAGCGGCCGCATCGAGCCGCGGCTGGCCACGGCCCTGCCGGTGCTGAGCCCCGACGGGCTGCGGGCCCGCATCCCCCTGCGCCGGGGGGTGCTGTTCCACGACGGCACCCGCTTCGATGCCGCCGCCATGGCCTTCTCCCTGCGGCGCTTCATGGCGATCGGCACCCTCGGCTACCAGCTGGGCGAACGGGTCGAGAGCGTGGGGGTCACCGCGCCCTACGAGATCGAGCTGGTGCTGAAGCGCCCCTTCAGCCCCCTGCCGCGGCTGCTCAGCGCCATCTTCCTGACCCCGGTGTCTCCCACCGCCTACCGGCAACACCGGGACAAGCCCCTCAACGACCGCTTCGTCGGCACGGGCCCCTATGCCCTGGCCTTCTTCGGCGGCCAGCAGCAGCGGCTCGTGCCCTGGTCGAAGTACTGGGGCCGGCGGCCGGCCAACGGGGGCATCGATCTGGTGACCCTGAGCAACTCCACCGCCCTGTTCGGGGCCCTGCGCAGCGGCGAGGTGGACCTGCTGCTCAGCACCGGCCTCGAGATCGACCACCAGCAGGCCCTGAAGCGGGACGCGGAGGCTGGCCGCCTGCGGCAGGCCGTCGGCCCCTCCCAGGAGCTCAGCCTGGTATCTCTGCTGACCGACCAGCCACCGCTGAACCGGCCCGGCCTGCGTCAGGCCGTGGCCCGCAGCCTCGATCGGGCCACCATCGTGCGGCGGGTGACCCTGGGCCTGCGTTCCCCCCAGCGGCAGCTGGTCCCCCCCGATCTGCCGGGCTCCGATCCCACCGCCTGGCCGGCCTACAACCCCGCCGGGGCCCGCGCCCTCTACCGCCAGGCCGGGTACTGCGGCGGCCGGGTGCTCACGCTGCCGCTGACCTACCGCTCTGACATCCCCACCGACCGGCTGTTCGCCCTCACCTGGCAGGCCCAGCTGCGCCGGGACCTGGGCGACTGCGTGAAGCTCGAGGTGAGCGGCATGGAGTCGACCACCGCCTACTCCCAGCTCGACAAAGGCGCCCTGACGATGCTCTTCTACGACTGGATCGGCGATTACCCCGATGCGGAGAACTTCCTGATGCCGCTGCTGTCCTGCAGCAAGGCCGAGGGGGACCGCTGCCTGGAGGGCAACAGCGTGCTGGGAGGCACCTTCTGGACCGCCCCGGGACTGGAGGAGGATCTGCAGCGCAGCAGCCAGCTGGACGGCCCGGAGAGGATCGCCCTGCTGGTGGCCATCCAGCGCCGGGTCGCCGCCGCCAGTCCCTACCTGCCGGTGTGGCTGAGTGCTCCGGTCGCCTGGGGCCAGCCGGGTGTCAGCCGGCCCCGCTTCGATGGGTCTGGCCGGGTGATGCTGGGCGAGCTGCGCCGTCTCCCTGCCGCCGCCGCGGGCCGGTTGCCATGAGCCTCCGATCCGACCTGGCGCGCTACCTGGCCTCCCGCCTGGCCCTGGCCCCGGTGATGCTCTGGCTGATCGCCTCGCTGGTGTTCCTGCTCCTGCGGGTGGCCCCCGGGGATCCGATCGACGCCCTGCTGGGCACCCGCGCCCCGGAGGCGGCCCGCGCCGCCCTGCGGGCCCAGCTGGGTCTGGATCTGCCCCTGGGAGAGCAGTACGGCCGGTTCCTCGGCCATCTGCTGCGGGGCGACCTGGGCACGTCGCTCACCAACGGCGAACCGGTGACCGGCATCATCCAGGCCTCCCTGCCCGCCAGCCTGGAACTCGGCGTCGTGGCCCTGGTGCTGGCCGCCGTGGTGGGGCTGGCGGTGGGATTCAGCGGCATCGCCCGTCCCGAGGGACGGATCGATCTGGCCGGCCGGCTCTACGGCATCAGCACCTACGCCCTGCCCCCCTTCTGGGCCGCGATGGTGGTGCAGCTGGTGTTCGCCGTCTGGCTGGGCTGGCTGCCGGTGGGGGGACGCTTCCCTGCCACCCTGATGCCCCCGGAAGGCACGGGCTTCTACCTGCTCGACAGCCTCCGGGCGGGCGACTGGGCCCAGCTGGCCGGCAGCCTGCGCCACCTGGTGCTGCCGGCGGCCACCCTGGGCCTGCTGCTCAGCGGCATCTTCACCAATGCCCTGCGGCTCAACCTGCGTCGTGCCCTCGGCTCCGACTACGTGGAGGCAGCCCGGAGCCGGGGGCTGAGCGAGCGGCGGGTCGTGCTGCACCATGCCCTGCCCAATGCCCTGCTGCCCGTGCTGACGATCACCGGCATCACGGTGGCCTCCCTGATCGGCGGCGCCCTGCTGATCGAGGTCACCTACTCCTGGCCCGGCATCGCCTTCCGGCTGCAGGAGGCGATCGCCCAGCGCGACTACCCCGTGGTCCAGGGGATCGTGGTGGTGGTGGCGGCCCTGGTGGTGCTGGTGACCGTTGTGGTGGACCTGCTGGTGGCCCTGCTCGATCCGCGCATCCGCTTCTGAGCTCCCGGCCTGAGCCGAAGCCTCAGGGCTTCAGGCCGGCCTTCCAGCGCCGGGCGGCGGCGGCGTCGAGCACGTCGAGGGTCACGCCCTCCTGCACCCGACGCTGGGCCGGCAGCAATAGGGGCTGCTCCAGGGTCTGGAGGTATTCGGTGGTGAGGCGCAGCAGCGCCGACTGCACCCGGGCCGGGTCCACTCCCACCAGCTCCTCATCGAGGCGGAAGAGCACCTCATCGGTGGGCATGAGCCGCACGGGGGAGAAATGGCTGCCCCCCTCCACCATCACCAGCCGGCTGCGGGGATCCCTGCCCTGGAGAAACAGGCGCAGCTGCTCCTCCAGCGGCGGCGTCACCAGGTCGAGGCTGCCGCCGACCATCAGCACCGGCACCCCCAGCGACGCCAGCCCCCGCCGCGGCCAGAGCAGGCTGCCGAAGCTGTTGAGCAGCACCAGTCCCTGCAGGTCGGCGGGGGGAGAGGACCGCTCCGGCAACTCGGTGCTGGGCAGCTGGCACTGCAGCAGCCGGGAAGGGTTGGCGATCGGCAGGCGGTCGAGGGCCTTGCGGCAGCGCCCGGCCAGGCCCGCTTCCGGCATCACCCCCGCCGCCAGCAGGGCGGAGAGGGCCCCCATCGAGTGGCCGAGGAGCACCACCCCCCGGCCCCGCACCGGCAGCTCGCCCCGGCGCTGGGCCGCCAGCACCGCCTCGATGTCGGCCAGGCGGATGGCCAGGGTCTCGGCGCCCGGTGGGGGCCGCTGGCCGTCGAGGGCGGCCTTGAGGGCCGGACCGTCACTGCCGGGGTGCTGCACCACCACCACGGGCCAGCCCCGTTCCGCCAGCTCGCTGGCCAGCCAGCCGAACTGGTCGGCATTCCCCCCCAGGCCGGGCATCATCAGCAGCCAAGGCCGCTGCAGGGCCGGGGTCCCCCGGCCAGGGACCGGCGCCGCCGCCGGCCAGACCTCCAGCGGCAGGGGCTGCTGGCGGTGCCCCACGGCCAGCCCCAGCCGCCGGGGCCTCAGGGGGGTGCGATCGGCGAAGGCCAGGGGAACGGTGCGGCGCTCCGGCAGGGCCAGGGCCTGGAGGCGCCGCAGGGCCTGCCGCTGCAGGTCGATCTGCTGGCGCCACTGCAGCGCCAGCTCGTAGAGCCCGTCGAGCTGGAGGCTCAGCCGCTGCACCGGCAGGGCCCGCAGCAGGCCGATGGTGGAGACGTCCTGACGCGACTCCAGCAGCCGGCGCAGCGTCGTCTGCAGCACCGCGGTGGTACTGCGGCCGTCGCCCGTGGTCAGCAGGTCACCGAGGCGGGCCATCATCTGGCTGCCGGCCCAGCTGTCGAGCAGCTGCTGGCCGAAGCTGGTGTCCCGCAGCAGGGGGGCGCGCAGCAGGATCCTGAGGTCCTGGCGACTGCGGGGATCGAGCAGATCCAGCCAGACCGCCAGATCCCCGCCGCCGCCGGTCCGGCCGGCCGGGCTCCGGGTCCAGCCATCGAGCTGCTCGAGGTTCACCGGCAGCTCCAGCCCGTCGAAGCGGAGCTCCAGCACCTCCGCCGCCGCGACCGGCGACGCCAGGGCCGTCCCGGCAATCAGCAGACTGGCCAGCAGACCCTTGAACGGACGAAGGCGGAGTGGAACAGGCACAGGGGAGGGCCAGGGCGCGGTCCTGGTGCACCCAGTTTCCAGCAGCCCTGCGCCATCTCGCCCTGATCCGCGTGATCGCCATGCTGGGGGCGGGCGGTGTGCTCTATCTGACGCCGATGGTGTTCCACCAGGAGCACTTCAGCGCCGGTCGCGTCACCGAAGGGCTGGCCCTGGCCGCGGTGGCGGGCACCTTCGGCCGGATCCTCAGTGGTGTCCTGCTGGATCGGGGCCTGAACTGCGCGGTTCCGGTGCTGCTGGCGGCCCTGATGGCCATCGCCGGCGACGCCCGGCTGATGGGGGCCGGCTCCTTTGGCGGCTACCTGCAGGGGCAGGCGCTGCTCGGCATGGCGGTGGGCTTCTACTGGCCCGCGATCGAGCTGGCGGTACCGCTCTGCTGCGCGCCGGTGGCTTCGGGCCGGGCCTTCGCCCTGATGCGCAGCGGCGATGCCCTGGGCATTGCCGGCGGGGCCCTGGTGGGGGCCATGCTCGCCTGGCGGGGATGGCTGCGCGGCATCTACGCCGTGGACATCGGCTGCATGCTGGTGCTGCTGCTGGTGCTGTCGCGCCAGGGGCTGCCGGATCCCAGGCCCAGGGAACGGCTGGCCCATCCCAGCCCCTGGGGACCCTGGCTGCCCGGCCTGGCGCCGCTGCTGGCGGTCGCCGTGCTGGCCACGGCGATGCCGGCCCTGATGCAGAGCGCCCTGCCCCTGGAGCTGGTGCGGGGCAGCCTGCTGCGCCGGGCCCTGCCGGTGAGCCTCGGTGCCCTCACCATCGGTCTGCAGCTGGCCCTGCTGCTGCTGCTCCAGTGGCCGGTGGGTCAGGCCCTCGCCCGCCGGCCCGTGACGACGGGTCTGACCCTGAGCCTGGTCAGCTTCGCAGCCGGGAATCTGCTGCTGGCGGCCTCCGCCTTCAGCGAACGGGGTCTGGCCCTGTTGCTGCTCGCCCAGCTGCCCCTGGCCCTCGGGATCGCCTGCTTCCTGCCCACCGCCACCGAGGCGGTGGTGGAACGCAGCCCGATCGAGCACCAGGGCCTGGCCCTGGCGCTGCTGTCCCAGTGCTTCGCCATCAGCGGCTTCGCTGCGCCCCTGCTGGCCGGCCGGCTGCTGGACGGCCAGGGCCATGGCGCCGGACTCTGGCTGCTGATGGCCCTGGCCTGCCTGGGGGGGCTGCCGCTGGTGCGGGGCCTAGGCCCCAGCCGGGCGCTCCTTTGAAGCGGCGGCCTGCCGCTCCACCCAGGCCTCGTGGGGCAGGGGCTCGGTGCCGTACTCCCAGTCGTCGTAATCCGGATCGTTGCGGATGCGGCGGTGGATCTCCTTCTGGACCTCAAAGTTGTGGGGATGCTCGGCGGCAGCCGCGGCGGCGTCGCCGGCCTCCTCCGAAGGGGGGGACGGGATCCCGGGATGGTCCGCTGCTGCCATGGCCCTTCGCTCCTGCTGGGGCCATCCTCGCCGATCACCCACCCCGCAGGCCATCGAGGCGGTCGACGTAGCCGGTGAGTTCGCCGTAGCCGCGGCCCCGCAGCGGCCGCTCGCCCCGGTGGCCCTCGTAGCGAAGGGCCCCCTCCCAGTAGGTGGCCGAGGCCGTGGTCAGCTCCTGGTCAGCCATCTGGGGCGTGATCGCCAGCTCCAGCTCCAGCCGTGGAATCGTGAGCGTCCAGGCCGCGGGGTAGGTGGCACCGCTGTGGGGGCTGCGCCAGGTGCGCTTCACCGTGAGGGTGTAGTCGTCGGCGCCGAGCTCCACCGCCTCGTCGCCGGCGATCCAGCGGCCGCCGCTGAAGGGCTCCTTGCCGCCGTCCTCCCGTCGCAGGCCGTACAGCATCAGGGCGGAGCCGTCCTCGAACTGGGCGGAGAACCAGTCCCAGCCGACGGTGCCCGGGCTGAGCACGCTGGTGGAGAACTCATGGTCCTTCCAGCTGACGCCACGGACGTCATGGCGACGGCCCGCCACCGTGACCGAGCCCTCGGTGGGCTGCTGCACCAGGGAGTAGTAGTGCGAGGCATTGCCCGCCTCGGGCCCCTTGCGGCTGAGGCCGTCCTGGCCCTGGAGCACCGGGGGCCGGCTCTGGGTGAGGCTCAGATCGATGGCCATGGCGTCGGTGGCGGCCTGCAGCCGCACCCGGTCGGGCCCCTCGGCGCTGATGCGCCAGTCGTTGAGCCAGACCGCGTAGGGATCGGCCTCGGCGCCGGCCAGGCCCAGGGCGCCACGGGCGAAGCGCTCCTCCTGGTGGAAGGCACCGGCGGCGATGTCGCTGACGGTGAAATGGGCGGAGAAGACCTGGGGGGTGCGCCAGGGGGAGCCGGCGCTCGCCGCCGCCGCTCCGGCGGAGTCGGGGGCGGCTGAGCCTTCGGGGGCGGCTGAGCCTTCGGGGGCGGCTGGGGCCATGGCCTGGCGGAAGATCGTCAGCTGGTAGCCGAAGGGGCGTCCGTCGTCGGACTCCAGGTTGCCCGTGTAGTACCACCACTCGGTCCGGTACTCGGGATGGGGGCCGAAGTCGGCGGGGAACTGCCAGTTCCTCGGGGTGAAAGCCCGGACGAATCCCTCGGGCTCCGGCGCCTCCCCCCAGCGGATGCCGCTGCTGGCCCCGGCCGGGGCGGCTCCGGCCAGGTTGAGCAGAAACACGGCCACCAGGGCCAGAAGCGTGCGCAGGGGATGGGGGTGCTTCATTCCTGCCGCAGGGCCTCGCTGATGTTCATGCGGCCGAGGCGCAGGGCCGGGTAGAGACCCGCCAGCACGGCCGCCCCCACCGCGACCAGCAGGGACTGGACGAAGAAGCGGGGCTCCAGGGCGATCTGCAGGGTCCAGCCGAAGGAGCGCACGTTGATCACATGCACCAGCACCCAGGCCAGCCCATAGCCCAGGGGCATCGAGCAGGTGCCGGCCAGCAGACCCATCAGGCCGGTCTCCAGCAGGGTGAGGCGCCCCAGCTGGAGGGGCGTCATGCCGCCGGCCCGCAGCACAGCGAACTCCCGGCCCCGCTCCAGCTGCAGGCTCATCAGGGTGCTGAAAATGCCGATGAAGGCCACCAGCACCGTGAGCAGCTGCAGGGCGCAGGTGATGGCGAAGGTGCGATCGAAGATCTCCAGCGATCCCTGGCGCAGGGCGCCGTTGGTCTGCACCAGCAGGCTCTGGCGGCTGCGGAAACCCTCCCGCAGCTCGGCGGCCACCGCCTCGGGCTCCACGCCCGGGGCCAGGAACAGCCCCAGGGAGGCGACGTTGTCGTCGTGCCAGAGCTCCGCCACCTCGGCGCGGTCCATCAGCACGCTGCCGCGATCGGAGGAGTAGTCGTAGAAGACGGCAACCACCGGGAAGCTCCTCTCGCCGTCAGGGGTTTCGAGCCTGACCTGCTCCGGGATGGCGCCCTGGCCGTCGCGCAGGTAGACGGCCTCGGAGAGGATCACCCCCTCGCGGGCCGCCAGGGCGGCGAAGGGATCGTCAACGCCCGGGCGGACCCAGGCGTAGGGGCGCCGGCCGGCGGAGACGTCACCACCGGCGGCGATCAGGGTGATGTCCCGGTCCTGGTCGACCAGGTGCACGTCGAAGCTGTTGAAGGTGACCAGGGCCCGCAGGTCGGGGCGCGCGGCGACGGCCCGGACGATGGCGGGATCCACCTTGCCCAGCACCCGGTTGGCCGTGGTGCTGGGCGGGGAGACGAACAGGTCGGCCTGGAGGGTCTGGTCGAGCCAGGTGACCACCGTGCCCCGGAAGGAGCCGATCATGATCGAGAGGCCCACGATCACCGACACCGCCACCATCAGGGCCGCCACCGCCACCGCCGTGCGGCTGAGGGAGCGCAGGATGTCGCGGGGGGCGAGGCGAGCCACCACCCCAAGGCCGCCGCCGGCCCTGCCCAGGGCCGCCATGACGGCGGCCAGCACCGGCGGCATCAGCAGGGCGGCCCCCATCAGCAGGGCGAACAGGCCGGCGAAGGCGGGCACCAGGCCCCGGCTGTCCCAGCGCAGCAGCTGCACCCCCAGCCCGCCGCTGAGGGCGGCCGCCGGCAGGAACCAGGGCAGCAGCCGCTGCCAGCCCGCCTCGAGGCTGGAGCGCTGCAGGGTCATCTGGGGTGGGGTGGCCATCGCCTCCCAGGCGGGCAGGGCCGAGGCCACCAGGGCCGAAGCCACCCCCACGAGCATCCCCTTGGCCAGGGTGAACCCCGACAGGCTGATCTGCCGCACCGAGACCACGAAGTAGAAGTCGTTGATCGTCTGGGTGATCAGGCCGACGACGGTGCGCCCCAGCACCACCCCCAGCACCAGACCCAGCAGGGACCCCACCAGGCTGAACAGGGCCGCCTCCCCCAGGATCAGGGTGAACAGCTGGCCCCGGGTCACCCCCAGGCAACGCAGCACCCCGAAGAGGCTGCGGCGCTGCACCACGCTGAAGGTGACCGTGTTGTAGATGAGAAAGATGCCCACCACCATGGCCAGCAGGCTCATGGCGGTGAGGTTGAGCTCGAAGGCGGCCGTCATCTGCTGCACGGCGTTGCCGCGCGCCGCCGCCGTCTCCAACTTCAGCCCGGCGGGCAACCAGGCGCGGATGGCCTGCTCCTGGGCGGGGCCCTCCAGGATGAGGTCGATGTGGCCCAGGGCCGGGGCCGCAGCGGCGCCGGCGGGGGCGAGCAGGTCCTGGGCGGTGGCGATGTCCACCAGCAGCAGGGTCTCCAGCCCCCGGCGCTCCAGGGCCGAATCACTGCTGACGCTGCCCACCAGCCGCAGGGCCGACGTCCGCCCGGCCAGATCCAGGTGGAGGGTTCCGGAGCCGTCAGCGGCGCCGGGGTGGAGGCCGAAGCGGGCGGCGGTGTCGGCGGCGATCACGGCCGTGCCGGGCTCGGTGAGGAAGGGCACGAACCCCCTGCCCCCTGTGTTGCCGCCGCCCCCTTGCCCATTGCCGTCGCCGCCCAGCAGGCCGCGGAAGGGACCCTCACTGAACAGATCGACCCCCACCACCCGCAGCAGCTCCCCGTCCAGCTCCTCGGCCCGGCCGTAGGCCTCGATCACCGGTGCGGCGGCGATCTCCGGGAAGCGGCGGCGCAGCTCCACGAAGGTGGCGTCGGGGACCCCGGCGGGCCCGATCGCCACCAGGCGATGGGTGGTACGGCCCGTGATGGCGTCGGTGGAGAGGGAGAAGGCCCGCTGGGCCGAGCCGCTGGCCAGATCGATCGACACCAGCATCGCCACCCCCAGGGCGATGCCCAGGATGCAGAGCAGGTACTGGAGCGGGCGGCGACGCCAGCGCCGGGCCGCGAGGCGCCACAGGGGCCCGTTGCGGACCTCGGGCGGTGCATCCCCCTGGCTCATGCCGGCACCGCAGCCGCAGGGGCGGACGTTTCGAGCAGATGGCCCTCCTGCACCCGCAGCACCCGGTCGGCCCGATCGGCGATGGCCCCGTTGTGGGTGGCCATGATCAGGGTGCGGCCCTGCTGGCGGGTGAGGTCGATCAGCAGCTGCAGCACCTGCTCGCCGGTGTGTTCATCGAGGTTGCCGGTGGGCTCGTCGGCCAGGATCAGCAGGGGCTGGTGCAGCAGGGCACGGGCGATGGCCACGCGCTGCTGCTGGCCGCCGGAGAGCCGGTCGGGCCTGGTGGAGGCGCGGTCGGCCAGACCGACCCGGCCGAGCAGGTCGCGGGCGGCCGACTCCAGGGCCGGCCGGGGCCGCCCCGCCAGCTCACCGGGAAGGGTGACGTTCTCCAGCACCGAGAGGGTGGGGATGAGATGGAAGAACTGGAAGATGAAGCCGATGTGGTCGCGGCGGAACAGGGTGCGGTTGCGCTCGTCGAGGGCCGTGAGGTCCACCCCGCCGATCCCCACGCTGCCGGAGGAGGGGGTGTCGATGCCGCCGATCAGGTGCAGCAGGGTGCTCTTGCCGCTGCCGCTCTGACCCAGCAGGACCACGAACTGGCCGGGGGCGATGGTCAGGTCGACGGCCTGCAGCACCGTCCGTTCGCTCTCCCCCTCCTGGAATCGCTTGCTGAGCGCCCGCAGTTCGATCGCGGAGGCCGGGGCCCCAGCAAGGGGCGCAGTATGGGGCGAAGCAAGCATTCAGCCCTCGGCCTCGCGGCCACCACCACAGGAGCCGGACCAAGGTAGGGAGCCAGGGCTGCTTACCGGGAGCCGGCGCTGAACCAGCGGGCCAGGGCCGACACGTCCTCATCGCCATGGCCCGCCGCGATCAGGTCGTCCTCCATGGCCGCCACCAGGCTGGCCACCGGCAGCCCCAGCCCCCCGGCGGCGGCGGCCTCCAGGGCGATTGCCAGATCCTTGCGATGCAGCCGCAGGCGGAACCCGAGCGGGAACTCGCCCCGCAGCATGGCGCCGCCGCGGTGCTCCAGGGCCCAGGAGCCGGCGGCCCCACCCACCAGCGCCTGCCGCACCTCCTCCATCGGCAGACCGAGCCGCTGGCCCAGGGCCAGGGCCTCGGCCACCGCCGCGTAGCTGCCCGCCACCAGCACCTGGTTGACGGCCTTCGCCGCCTGGCCCGCCCCCACCGGGCCGATGGCCGTGATCGTGCGGCCCACGGCCTCCAGCACCGGCCGGGCCCGCTCCAGGTCGGCAGCCGCTCCCCCCACCAGCACCGAGAGGGTGCCGGCCCGGGCCCCCTCGGTGCCGCCGGTCACCGGCGCATCCAGGTAGGCCACGCCGCGAGCGGCCAGGGCGTCGGCCATCGCCCGGGAGGTCCCCGGCGCGATGGTGGAGAAATCGACCACCAGGGCTCCGGGCGCCAGACCGGCCACGGCGGCGACGGCCCCGTCGCCGCCCTCACCCAGCAGCACCGCCGCCACCGCCGCGTCGTCGCTCAGGCAGAGGGCCAGCACCGCGGCGCCGCGGGCCGCCGCCGCCGGGGTGGCCGCCCGTGCGGCCCCGGCGGCGGCCAGGGGGAGCTCCCGTTCCCGGTGGCGGTTGTGGACCGTGAGCGCAAAGCCCCGGGCGAGCAGGTTGGCGGCCATCGGCGCGCCCAGGGCCCCGAGGCCGATGAAACCGACGGGTGTGGCCACGGGGTTGTCGTCAGACGTTGAACAGGAACTCCATCACATCCCCTTCAGCCACCACATACTCCTTGCCCTCGCTGCGCAGCCAGCCCCGGTTGCGGGCCTCGGCCAGGCTGCCAGCCTCCAGCAGCTGGCCATAGGCGACGGTCTGGGCGCGGATGAAGCCCCGCTCGAAATCGGTGTGGATCACACCGGCCGCCTGGGGGGCCGTCATGCCGGCGGTGATCGTCCAGGCCCGGGTCTCCTTCTCGCCGGTGGTGAAGTAAGTGCGCAGGCCCAGCAGGCGATAGGTGGCGCGGATCAGGCTCTGCAGACCGCCTTCGCTCACCCCCAGCCCGGCCAGGTAGTCGGCGCGCTCCTCGGCGGCCAGATCCACCAGTTCGGCCTCCACCTGGGCGGAGATGCGCACCGCTTCGGCGCCCTCGCGGGCGGCCAGGTCCTCGACGGCGGCCACCCAGGCATTCCCGGCGGCCAGGTCATCCTCGCTGACGTTGGTGGCATAGATGATCGGCTTGCCGGTCAGCAGGCCCAGGTTGCACACCAGGGCCTGCTCCTCCTCGTTCAAGGTCACCCGCCGCACGGCGCCGCCCTGCTCCAGTTCCGCCTGCAGGCGGGCCAGGGCGCCATCCTCCGCGGCGGCCTCCTTGCTGGTGCGCATCTGCTTCTTGAGCCGCTCGCGCCGCTTCTCGATCTGGGCCAGATCCGCCAGCCCCAGCTCCAGGTTGATCACCTCGGCGTCCCGCACCGGATCGACGCTGCCGGAGACGTGGATCACATCGTCGTCCTCGAAGCAGCGCACCACGTGGACGATGGCATCGACTTCGCGGATGTTGGCCAGGAACTTGTTGCCGAGCCCCTCCCCCTGGCTCGCCCCCTGCACCAGTCCGGCGATGTCCACGAATTCCACCCGGGTCGGGACGATCTCCTTGGAACTGGAGAGATCGGACAGCTTCTGCAGGCGCTCGTCGGGCACCGCCACCACCCCCACGTTGGGCTCGATGGTGCAGAAGGGGAAATTGGCCGCCTGGGCCTGGGCGTTGGCCACCAGGGCGTTGAAGAGGGTCGACTTGCCCACGTTGGGCAGCCCGACGATTCCGGCTTTGAGCATGGGGGAAATGTAGGGGGCACCCGGACGGGGACCTTCGGTCTCCCGCCATTCACAACCCCCACGCAGGCGCGCGAAACTGTCCCAAGCGATCCGCCGGCCCATTCCCGCCATCACCCCCCTGCCGCCGGCCCCCGCTCCGACCCGGGAGGCGCCCCCGCCAACAGCGATGCCGGTGAAAGGCCGGCGCCGCGGTCGCCGCCGCCGTCTCTGGATCGGCCTGGCCGTGGGCCTGGCCCTGCTCGCCACCGCCGGAATCTGGCAGCGGCAGCGCCTGCAGGCCAGCCGCGACCTGGCCCCCTTCACCGTGGTGGCCCGCGAAGGCTCCCTGCCCGGGGTGATCACCGCCAGCGGCGAACTCGATGCCGTCCAGCGGGTGAACGTCAGTCCCAAGCGGCAGGGAGTGCTGCTGCAGCTGATGGTCGACGAGGGCGACACGGTGCGCCGGGGCCAGCCCCTGGCCCTGATGGATGACGGCGACCTGCGCGACCGGCTGATGGAGCTGCAGTCCAACGTCCAGTCGGCGGAGTCGGAACAGCGCCGCAGCGACAGCGAGCTGCGCCGCAACGAACCCCTGTTCCGCCAGGGGGCCATCAGCCTCGACACCATGAATCGCTTCCGCTCGGAGGCGGAGGTGCGGCGCCTCGCCACCGCCGCCGCCCGGCAACGGCTCCGGCAGCGCATGGTGGAGAAGGACGAACTGATCGTGCGGGCCCCCTTCGACGGGGTGATCAGCCAGCGCTACGCCGAACCGGGCGCCTTCGTCACCCCCACCACCACCGCCTCGGCCACCGCCGGCGCCACCAGCTCCTCGATCGTGGAGCTCTCCCAAGGGCTGGAGGTGATCGCCAAGGTGCCCGAAAGCGACATCGGCCGGCTGCGGGTGGGCTTGCCCGCCAGCGTCCGCGTCGATGCCTTCCCCGACCGTCGCTTCGAGGCCAGGGTGCGTCAGATCGCCCCGCGGGCGGTGAAGACGAACAACGTCACCTCCTTCGAGGTGAAGCTCCAGCTCACCGATCCGGCCCCGGAACTGCGCATCGGCATGACCGTCGACATCGACTTCCAGACCGGCACCCTTCAGGCCCGGACCGTGGTGCCCACCGTCGCCATCGTCACGGAGGACGGCCGGCCGGGGGTGCTGCTGGTGGGCAAGGGCCAGGAACCCACCTTCCAGCCGGTGGAGCTGGGGGCCAGCAGCGGCAAGGACACCCAGATCCTCTCGGGCCTGGAGAGCGGCACCCGGGTGTTCATCGACCTGCCGCCCTGGGCCAAGAAGCGGCCCTAGGCGGCGGCGAGGCCCAGGAAGCGGCGCGCCGCCTCCACGATCCGGCCGCTGGCTGCCCCGTCACCGAAGGGATTGTGGGCGTGGGCCATGGCCTGGTAGGCCTCCGGGTCGTCCAGGAGCCGGCTGGCTTCCGCCAGGATCACCTCGCTGTCGGTGCCGATCAGCTTCGCCGTGCCCGCCGCCACCGCTTCGGGCCGCTCGGTGGTGCGACGCAGCACCAGCACGGGCTTGCCAAGGGCCGGGGCCTCCTCCTGCAGGCCGCCCGAATCGGTGAGCAGCAGCGTGCAGCCGCGCATCGCCGCCACCAGCCGGTCGTAGTCGAGCGGCTCGATGAGGAAGGCGCGGGGATGGGAGCCGAGCAGGGCCTGCAGGGGCTCCCGCACCGTGGGATTGCGGTGCAGCGGCAGCAGCAGGGCGGTGTCGGGGAAACGCTCGAGCAGGGCGAGGAAGCCACGGCCGATGTCCTGGAGACGCTCGCCCCAGTTCTCGCGGCGGTGCACGGTGGCCAGCAGCACCCGCTGGTTCTGCCAGTCCAGGCCGGGCAGATCCCAGTCGGGGGCCGTGCTGGCCATCAGCAGCAGGGCATCGATGACCGTGTTGCCGGTGGTGAGGATCTCGCCCACCACCCCCGAAGCCCTCAGGTTCGCCGCCGACTGCGGGGTGGGGGCGAAGTGGAGGCGAGCCAGCTGGGAGATCAGGCGGCGGTTGGCTTCCTCGGGGAAGGGATCGAGCAGGTCGTCGGTGCGCAGGCCGGCCTCCACATGGCCGACGGGGATCTGCTCGTAGAAGGCAGCCAGGGCGCTGGCGAAGGCGGTGGTGGTGTCGCCCTGGACGAGCACGAGATCGGGGCGGTGCTCCTCGAACTCCTGCTTCAGTCCCTGCAGGGCCGCGCAGGTGACATGGGTGAGGGTCTGCTTCGGGGCCATCAGGGCCAGGTCATGGTCGGCGGCCAGACCGAACAGGTGCATCACCTGGGTGACCATCTCGCGGTGCTGTCCGGTGAGGACAACGCGGGTGCGGAAGTCCTGCGACCGCTGGAAGGCCAGGATCACCGGAGCCAGCTTGATGGCCTCGGGGCGCGTGCCCAGAACGATGCTGACCAGAGGCTGTGGGGACACGGGCCGAAGCGGATAGGACGATCCTAGGCAGCCTCGGTTCGTCGCTCCCCGACCAGGCGGGGCGCCGGTCGCCCCACTGTCCGCCGACACGAATCCGCCACTAGGATCCACGCGGAGCGACACAGCCTTCGGCGAATTCGCCCTGAGGACCTGAAGATTCGGCCTACGGATTCGTCCTGAGGATTCGCCTGACAGATCCGACACCATCGATCCGACCGACGCCATCGACCAGCGGGACCGCCCCGCGCTTCAGCCGCGTTCCTCCATGCCCCAGGCCCCACCACCGCCGCCCCCCGTGAGCCTGCAGGCAGGGGCCTCCCTTTCCATCCAGGGCACGCCGATGTCGGGCGAGGGGGGATCCCCGCCGACCCTCGAGCAGATCGTCCGGGTGGCGTTCGAACGCAACTTCTCCGACATCCACCTCGGCGTCGGTGAGCAGCCCCGCTTCCGCAGCCGCGGCGACATGATCCTGGCCGGGCTGGGCGTGACCGATGGCAATACCTTCCGCGACTGGCTGCGGGAGATCATGGAGCCCGCCCAGATCGATCGATTCTTTCAGCAGAAGGAATACGACGGCTCCTACGCCTTCGGTTTCGTGCGCGTGCGGATCAACCTGCTGGAATCCCTGCAGGGTCCGGCGATGGTCCTGCGGCTGATTCCCCAGGCCATTCCCACCATCGACGAGCTCAACCTGCCGCCGGTGCTCAAGGATCTGGCCGAGCGTCCCAAGGGCATGCTTCTGGTCACCGGCCCGACCGGATCAGGCAAGAGCACCACCCTGGCGGCGGTGATCGACCACATCAACAGCACGATGAAGCGCCACATCCTCACCATCGAGGATCCGGTCGAATTCGTGCATCAGAGCCGCCAGTCCCTGATCCGCCAGCGGGAACTGGGCAGCCACACGCGCCACTTCAAGACCGCCCTCCGCGCCGCCCTGCGGGAGGATCCCGACGTGATCCTGGTGGGGGAGATCCGCGACCAGGACACCCTCACCACGGCGATCGAAGCGTCCCAGACCGGCCACCTGCTGCTGGGCACCCTGCACACCAACTCGGCGGTGCGCTCCGTCGAGCGCATGCTGGGGATGTATCCCCCCGACGAACAGGAGATCGTCCGGCGATCGGTGGCCGATTCGCTGCTTGGGGTGATCTCCCAGGGCCTCATCAAGACGGTGGATGGCAAGAGGGCGTCGTTCCACGACGTCTTCATCAACACCGATGCCTGCAAGGACTACATCCTGCGGGCCAATCTCGATGAGATCGAGGCGATCATGGCCCGCAGCGGCTTCGACGGAATGATCACCTCCAACCAGTACCTGGCGAATCTGGTCTCAGCGGGAAGGGTCCATCCGGAAGACGCCCTCGCCGCCAGCCTCCGCCCCGGCGAACTGGCCCAGACGCTACGAGGGCGGACCTGAGACCAGGGATTGCAGGGGCCTGAGCAGGCAGCCTGCAAAAGATGCGGGCGGAAGACTTGCCCTGCGAAAACGCGAACCGGAGCTCAGCCTCCGGCCAGCCGCACCAGCAGCAGAACGCCCAGACCGACCGACAGCCCGAGCATGGCCAGACGGCCGTTCCAGATCTCGGCCTGGGGAGTGAATCCCCGCCGCCAGGCGTTGAGTTCCTGCTGGGACACGGGTTCCGTGTCGCTGAGGGAAGATTCGACCTGCTCAAGGGGCAGGGGATTCGCGGGGGCCATGGGGCCGGACCTGAGGCGACCTCCCCACCATAGGGGCATCAAAAGGGGGGCTGTGGCGCGTAGAGCCCCCCGGCCTGCTCCAGCGGGAGGCGGGCTGCCACCCCCAGGCTGATTCCGCTGCTCCCCCCCGCCTCGAGCCGCTCGACCGCGGCCAGGCCCACCATGGCGGCGTTGTCGGTGCAGTAGGCCAGGGGCGCGACGCGCCAGGAGAGACCGCGGGCGGTGGCGGCCTCCGCCATCAGGGACCGCAGCCGCCGATTGGCGGCCACGCCCCCCACCAGCACCAGCGTCTCCAGGCCCGCTTCGACGGCGCAACGGCAGCTGCGCTCCACCAGCACCTCGGCCACGCCCTGCTCGAAGCTCGCCGCCAGGTCGGCCACCGGCAGGGGAGCGCCCTCGGCGGCGAGCCGCTGCACCTGGCGCAGCACCGCCGTCTTGAGGCCGCTGAAGCTGAAGTCGTAGGGATGGAAGCCCCCCCCGGGAAGGGAGACCCTGCCCTTGGGGAAGAGGAAGCGGCCGGGGTCGCCATCGGCCGCCGCCGCCTCGATCGCCGGTCCGCCCGGATAGCCCAGCCCGAGCAGCCGGGCCACCTTGTCGAAGCATTCACCGGCCGCGTCATCGCGGCTCCGGCCCAGGCGGGTGTAGGCCCCGGGGCCATCGACGCGGATCAGCTCGGTGTGGCCGCCGCTGACCAGCAGCACGAGGTAGGGACCCGCCGGCAGCGGATCGCCCAGGTGCACCGAGCACAGATGCCCCTCCAGGTGGTGGACCCCCAGGAAGGGCTTGCCGTGCAGTCGCGCCAGGGTGCGCGCCGTGACCGATCCCACCAGCAGGGCCCCGGCCAGGCCGGGGGCGACCGTGGCGGCGACGGCATCGAGGTCGGCCATGGCCAGACCGCTCTCCTCCAGCACCCGGGCGATCAGGGCCGGCAGCGCCTCCACGTGGCGGCGCGAGGCGATCTCGGGCACCACCCCGCCCCAGCGGGCGTGTTCCTCCATCTGGGAGGCCACGGCCCCCGCCAGCACCCGCCGACCGGCCACGATCGCCGCCGCTGACTCGTCACAACTTGTTTCGAGGGCCAGAACCGTGCGCATGCTCCCTGGGGAGCTCCCCTACTGTCCGCACGAGCCATCCTGCCCCGCGGCAGTTCCCCCGCGGCCCCTCTCCATGCGCCGTCTTCCTTCCAGCCGTTCGTTCGCCGTCAGGTTCTTCGCCCTGGTCGCGTCCGTGTTCCTGCTCTTCGGCTTCGCCCCCTCGGCCCGGGCCGACATCGGCGGCCTCACGCCCTGCAGCGAGAATGCCCGGTTCCAGCAGCGCGCCGCAGGCGCCAAGACCGACCAGGCCAAGGCCCGCTTCGCCATGTACGGCCAGGCCCTGTGCGGCACCGATGGCCTGCCCCACCTGATCGTGGACGGCCGATGGAATCACGCCGGTGACTTCACCATCCCCGGCATCGCCTTCCTGTACATCGCCGGCTGCATCGGCTGGGCCGGTCGCACCTATCTGCAGGCCGTCAGCGGTGCCAAGGACGCCAACATGAAGGAGATCCAGATCGATCTCTCGCTGGCTTTCAAGAGCACCCTCGCCGCCGCCACCTGGCCCCTGGCCGCCTTCAAGGAGTTCACCAGCGGCAAGCTGCTTGAGGACGACAGCAAGGTGACCGTCTCCCCCCGCTGAGTTCCCGGATCCAAAGCAAAGGCCAGCATCCCTTCCGCGCTGGCCTTACCCCACCCCCAACGTCCCGCCAGACTTCCCCGCCATGAAGAAGTTCCTCACCACCGCCCCGGTGTTCGCCGCCATCTGGTTCGGCATCACCGCCGGCATCATGATTGAGTTCAACCGGTTCTTCCCCGACCTGCTCTTCCACCCGCTCTGAAGCGGGCCCCACCAGCCCGGCTTCAAGCAAGGCTTCAAGCAAGGACATCAGGGCGGCCCACGGGTCGCCCTTTTTCGTGGCCGCTCAGGACGCCGGTGGAGCGGTCGGGGCCGGGGCGTCGAGGCCCACGATCCGCTCCAGTGCGGCCACCGCCGCCTCCAGATCTCCGTTCACCAGGACCGCGTCGAACTCGGCCTCGGCCTCCAGCTCCACCCGGGCCCGGGCCAGACGCCTGGCGATGGCCTCGTCGGCGTCGGTGCCGCGGCCGCGGATGCGGCGCTCCAGCTCCTCGAAGCTGGGCGGCTTGACCAGCAGCTGGAAAGCCGCCGGGAAGCTGCGCCTGACCTGGCGGGCCCCCTCCAGCTCAATCTCCAGGAGCACCGGCCGCCCCTGGGCGAGATGGGCCTCCACCGGGTCCCGGGGGGTGCCGTAGAGGTGGCCCGCGAAGGCGGCCCACTCCAGGAAGCCGCCGCTGGCCACCCGCGCCTCGAAGTCGGGGCGCGTCAGGAAGAAGTAGTGCTGCCCGTCGATCTCACCGGGCCGGGGTGAGCGGGTGGTGGCCGAGACGGACAGCCACAGGGCGGGGTGCCGCTGCAGCAGCCGGGCCACCAGGGTCCCCTTGCCCACCCCGCTGGGGCCGGTGATCACCGTGAGCCGGCCGGTGGAGGGGGGGGAGTCCATGGATCGCTGGCGCTGGGGCGCACAGTAGGGGTGGACGCATCTGAGGCGATAGAGGAGGCGATGGCCCCATCCCCGTCCATCCAGGCCATGGATGTGACCAGCCTGCGCGCCGTGCTGGCCGAGATGCGCCGCGGCCTGTTGCCCAGCCGTTTCGAGAAGGCCCAGCAGCCCGACGCCCACCGCCTGCAGCTGGGCCTGCGCAGCCTGCGGGGCACCTCCTGGCTCGAGCTCAGCTGGCTGCCGGAGGCCCCGCGCCTGCTGGTGGTCGAGCCACCCCTGCGGCAGGGGGAGGGCAGCACCCTGGCCCAGCAGCTGCAGCACGGCCTGCGGGGTCTGGCCCTGGTGAGCCTGGAGCAGCAGGGCTGGGAGCGGGTGGTGGTCCTGGGCTTCGCCCCCAGGCCCGGCGAGCCGATCCGGAGGCAGCTGGTGCTCGAGCTGATGGGGCGCCACAGCAACCTGTTCCTGCTCGACGAGGAGCAGCGGGTGATCGCCCTGGCCCGCCAGGTGCGCCAGGACCGATCGCGGCTGCGGCCGATCGGCACCGGCGATCCCTACCAGCCGCCGCCGCCCATGGCAGGCGAACCGCCCCGGCTGGAGGAGGAGGTCGCCTCCTGGCGGCGGCGCCTTGGCCTTTTGCCCCAGACGGTCGGCGAGGCCCTGATGGGCGCCTACCAGGGCGTCGGCCCGGCCCTGGCCCGCCAGCTGGCGCAGGACGGGCTGGCCCTGCCGGTGCAGGAGCTGGAGGTGGAGGCGTGGCAGCGGCTCTGGCAACGCTGGCGGCTCTGGCTGCAGACGGTGGCCGAGGAGCGTTTCCAGCTGGGCTGGGGCGGCCCCAGCGACTACCGCTGCTGGGACCCTGAAGGGCCGCCGACCGCCGACGACGACTGGGTGATCAACCGGGGGCTGGCGGGCTACTACACCGATCGCCTGGGGCGCCGGGAGCTGGAGCAGCGGCGGGCCAGCCTGCGGCAGCGGCTGCTGAACGCCGCGGCCCGGGAGCGCCGCAACGCCGAGCAGCAGCAGAGCCTGCTGGAGGCCGTGCCCGGCAGCGACGCGATGCAGCGCCAGGCGGACGGCCTGCTCAGCCGGCCGTCGCCCTCGCGGGAGGAGATCGACGAAGCCCAGCGGCTGTACCGCCGGGCCCGCAAGCTGCGCCGGTCCGTGGCCGCGATCACCCCGCGGCTGGAGCTGCACCAGCAGCGGCTGGCCGCCATCGAAGCCAGCCTCACCTTCCTGGAACAGGCGGAGAACGGAGCCCAGCTGGCCGCCGTGGAGGAGGACCTCCCCGTCCTGCTGCCCGCCCGGGAGGGCCAGGGGCCCGGGCCCTCCCGGCGGGTCCGACGCGGGGCGGCCGGCGGCGCTCCGGCCCCGCTGGAGCTGCGCAGCAGCGGTGGCCTGCGGCTGCAGGTGGGCCGCAACCATCGCCAGAATGAATGGATCAGCCTGCAGCAGGCCCGGCGCGGCGACCTCTGGTTCCATGCCCAGGAGTGTCCGGGCAGCCACGTGGTGCTGAAGGGCTCGGAGGGCACCCCCAGCGACGCGGACCTGCGGGAGGCGGCCGACCTGGCGGCCCACTTCAGCCGCGGCCGGGCCAACGGCCGGGTGCCGGTGGTGATGGTGCCGACCACGGATCTGCAGCGCATCGCCGGCGCCGGCCCCGGCACGGTGCGCCACCGGGGGGGTGAGGTGCTGTGGGCGGTGCCCGAGCGGGCCGCAGGTCTGCTGGCCGCGCCCCCTAGGCTGCCGGGAACGGAACAGCCATGAGCGAGCCCATCCCCGAGGACACTTTCCCCGGCGAGGTGCACATGAGCCTGGTGGAGCACCTCGAGGAGCTCCGCCGGCGGGTGCTTCGCAGCCTGCTGGCGGTGGTGGTCGGCGCCGCCGCCTGCCTGCTGGCGGTGCGGCCGCTGGTGCGGCTGCTGGAGGTGCCGGCCGAAGGGATCCGCTTCCTGCAGCTGGCCCCGGGCGAATTCCTGTTCGTGTCGCTGAAGGTGGCCGGCTATGCGGGGCTCACCCTGGCCCTGCCCTACGTGATCTTCGAGGTCCTGGCGTTCGTGCTGCCGGGGCTGACCCGGCGGGAGCGGCGGCTGGTGGCCCCGGCCGTCGCCGGCTCCACGGTGCTGTTCGCGGCCGGTCTGGCCTTCGCCTGGTGGGCCCTGGTCCCTGCCGCCCTGCGCTTCCTGGTCTCCTATGGCGCCGATGTGGTGGAGCCGATCTGGTCGATCGAGCGCTACCTCGACTTCGTGCTGCTGCTGATGGTGGCCACGGCCCTGGCTTTCCAGCTGCCGGTGCTGCAGCTGCTGCTGGGGGCCCTGGGGCTGATCGACTGGCGCACCATGCTGGGCGCCTGGCGCTGGGTGGTGCTGGTGGCGGCCCTGGCCGGGGCGGTGCTGACCCCCTCCACCGACCCGATCACGATGCTGCTGCTCACCGGCGCGATCACGGCGCTCTATCTGCTGGGGGTGGCCCTGGTGGCCCTGGCCGAGGGACTGCGGCCCTCCCCGTCCCCCTCCGCCTGAACGGCCGGCGCCAGGCCGGGGCTCAGAGCATGAACTCGCTGGCGCGCCCCGCCGGCAGCTCCAGGGGCAGGGACAGGGCCTTGCCCAGCCGGGGCTTGTCGGTCGTGGTCCGCAGCCACTGGCGCACCTGGGACGCCACGCCGAGACCGTTGAGGGAGCCCACCAGCTCCTCGAGATGGGCCTCGTAGGCCTCGGGAGTGAGCGGGAAGGACTGCTGCTCGAGATAGCCCCACATCACATGCAGGTAGAGGCGGCCGCGGCGCTGCACCAGCTGCAGGTCATAGGAGGCCTGCCAGCGGCTGCGCAGCAGCTCCAGCAGTTCCTCCCGCCGCAACGGTTCCGGTGAGGTCATGGCGGACGGCGCACTCCACAACAGCATGTTGCAGCCGGTCTCGGCCGGGTGCGGCTCGGACCCGGGGCGGGAAGGGCAAGGTTCATAATGGGCGCCACGTCAATCGGTCACACCGCGCCGTTCCCTATGACCCAGATCCCTGCGGCCTCTTCGAACGGCGGTGCCTCTGGTGACGTGCCCGGCATGGGCCGTCGCCAGTTCATGAATCTGCTGACCTTCGGCTCCGTCACGGGGGTGGCCCTGGGTGCCCTCTACCCGGTCGTCAACTACTTCATCCCGCCGAAGGCCGCGGGCAGTGGTGGCGGCGTCACCGCCAAGGACGAACTGGGCAACAGCGTCACCGCCACCGGCTGGCTGGCCACCCACAAGGAGGGTGACCGCAGCCTGGTGCAGGGTCTCAAGGGTGACCCCACCTACCTCCTGGTCGAAGGCGGCGAGGCCATCGGTGACTACGGCATCAATGCCATCTGCACCCACCTGGGCTGCGTGGTGCCCTGGAACAGCGGCGCCAACCGCTTCATCTGCCCCTGCCACGGCAGCCAGTACGACGCCACCGGCAAGGTGGTGCGCGGCCCGGCGCCCCTCTCCCTGGCCCTGGCCCACGTCAGCGTCGAGAACGACAACGTGTTCCTCAGCCAGTGGACCGAAACCGACTTCCGCACGGGCGAAAAGGCCTGGTGGGCCTGATCGGCGCCTGAATCCCCTCCCCGTTCTCCTCTCCGACGCCCGCCACCTCCACCCCCATGCGCCGCTTCCTCTCCCCCCTGTTCGGCACCCTGCTCACCCTCAGCCTGTCCCTGGGGGTGGTGCTCCTGGGGGCCAGCCCCAGCTGGGCCTACCCCTTCTGGGCCCAGCAGAACTACGCCACGCCGCGTGAGGCCACGGGCAAGATCGTCTGCGCCAACTGCCACCTGGCCAAGAAACCCACCCGGGTGGAGGTGCCCCAGGCGGTGTTCCCCGACACGGTGTTCAAGGCCGTGGTCGAAATCCCCTATGACACCTCGGTGCAGCAGGTCTCCGGTAACGGCAGCCCCGCCGGCCTGAACGTCGGCGCGGTGGTGATGCTCCCCGACGGCTTCACCCTGGCCCCCCAGGACCGCCTCAGCGATGAGCTCAAGGAGGAGACCGCCGGCATCTACTACACCCAATACAGCGACGACCAGCCCAACATCCTCCTGGTGGGCCCCCTGCCCGGTGACCAGCACCAGGAGATCGTCTTCCCGATCCTCTCCCCCGACCCGGCCACCGACAGCGCCATCCACTTCGGCAAGTACCAGGTCCACATCGGGGCCAACCGTGGCCGCGGCCAGGTGACCCCCCAGGGTGAGAAGACCAACAACACCGTCTACACCGCCCCGGCGGCCGGCACGGTCAGCGCCATCACCACCGACGCCAACGGCGCCACCGTGGTGGAAATCACCGGCGCCGCCGGCAGCGTCACCGAGACGGTTCCCGCCGGACCCACCCTGACCGTCGCCGTCGGCGACGCCGTCGAGGCCGGTGCCCCGATCACCAATGATCCCAACGTCGGTGGCTTCGGCCAGATCGACGCCGAGGTGGTGCTTCAGAACCCAGTGCGCATCTACGGGCTGCTCGCCTTCTTCGCCGCCGTGGCCCTCGCCCAGATCATGCTGGTGCTCAAGAAGCGCCAGGTGGAGAAGGTCCAGGCGGCGGAGGGCTTCTGAGCCTTCCTCTCGGCCTCTTCACGTCCCCGGGACCCCTGATCTTCCAGCTGGGTCCCGTTTCCGTCCGCTGGTATGGCCTGCTCATCGCCCTGGCGGTGCTGCTGGGTCTGCTCCTGGCCACCCGGCTGGGCCGCCTCAGGGGCATCGACCCGGCCCTGATCGCCGACCTGCTGCCCCTGATGGTGCTCGGGGCTGTTGTGGGCGCCCGGATCTACTACGTGGCACTGGAATGGCGCCAGTACCGCAATGACTGGTCCGACGTCTTCGCCATCTGGCGTGGCGGCATCGCCATCCACGGCGCCCTGATCGGCGGGACCCTGGTGACGGTGCTCTTCTGCCGCTGGCGCCGCCAGGCCTTCTGGCCGCTGCTCGATGTACTCGTCCCCGCCGTGGCCCTGGGCCAGGCGATCGGGCGCTGGGGCAACTTCTTCAACTCCGAGGCCTTCGGCCTGCCCACCAACCTCCCCTGGGCCCTGACCATTCCCATGGCCAAACGGCCGCAGGAGTTCCTGGAGCAGGCGTCGTTCCACCCCACCTTCCTGTACGAGTCGCTCTGGAACCTGGGGGTCTGCGCCCTGCTCCTGGTCCTGTTCCGCCTGGGCGGCAGCGGACGCCTGCGGGTGCCGGCCGGTGCCCTGAGCTGCGTGTACCTCATGGCCTACAGCAGCGGCCGCCTCTGGATCGAGGGGCTGCGGCTCGATCCCCTCTGCCTGTTCTCCCAGCCCCCCTTCTGCAGCGGCGGCCTGCGCATGGCCCAGCTGATGAGCCTGCTGCTGATCCTGCTGGGGGGTGCGGGATTGCTCTGGCTCTACCGCTTCCGCCGTCCCCTCCCCGACCCCTCCGGCCTGACCGCATGACAGCCACCGTCCAGATCGTGGGAGCCGGTCCCGGCGCCCCGGACCTGCTCACCCTTCGGGCCGCGCGGGCCATCGAATCGGCCCAGGTGCTGGTCTGGACCGACTCCCTGGTGAACCCCCAGATCGCCGCCCTGGCGCCGCCGGACTGCGAAAGCGTCCGCACCAGCACCCTCACCCTCGAGGAGGTGATGGCCGTGGTGCTGGAGCGGGCCCAGGCGGGGCAGCGGGTGGTGCGCCTCCATGACGGCGATCCGTGCCTCTACGGCGCCCTGCAGGAGCAGATCTGTCGCCTGGCCGACGCCGGGCTGGCCGTGGAGGTGGTGCCGGGCCTGAGCGCCTACCAGGCCACCGCCGCCGCCCTGGGGGCCGAGCTGACCATCCCCGGCCGGGTGCAGACGATCGTGCTGAGCCGGGCGGGCGGGCGCACCGGCGTGCCGGAGCGGGAATCCCTGGCCCGACTCGCCGCCCTGCAGGCCTCCCTGTGCCTGTACCTGAGCGCCCGCCATGTCGAGGAGGTGCAGGGGGAACTCCTGCAGCACTACCCGGCCGACACCCCCGTGGCCATCGGTTACCGGGTCAGCTGGCCCGACCAGTGGCTCACGGTGGTGCCCCTGGAGGCGATGGCCCGGGTCAGCCGCGAGCGGAACCTGATCCGCACCACCCTCTATGTGGTGAGTCCGGCGCTGCGGGACGCCGACGGTGCCCGTTCCCTGCTCTATTCCGCCAGCCACAACCACCTGTTCCGCGGCGGCGCCGAGTGACAGAGGGGGCCCCCTGCCTGCGCCACTGGCGGGGCTGGGTGGGCGCCGCGGAGGCCGATGGCTGGCTCCGGACCCTGCTGGAGGAGGTGCCCTGGAAGCAGGAGTCCATCACCGTCTACGGCCGTCGCCACGCCATGCCCCGCCTCACCTGCTGGATGGCCGACCAGGGCTGCGGCTACCGCTACTCGGGCCTGCAGAACGCCATCGAGCCCTGGACCCCCCTCACCGGCGCCATCCGCCGGCGTGTGGGGGAGGCCGCGATGCGGGAGTTCAATTCCCTGCTGCTCAATCTCTACCGCGACGGCCGCGATGCCATGGGCTGGCACGCCGATGACGAGGCCGAGCTCGATCCGGACGCCCCGATCGCCTCCCTCAGCCTGGGGGCGAGCCGCACGCTGCGGTTTCGCCCCCGCCGCCGGGACACCGCCCCGACCATGGCGGTGGAACTGGGCCACGGGGACCTGCTGCTGATGGATCCGCCCACCCAGCGCCACTGGCAGCACGGGCTGCCGCGGCGGCTGAAGGTGGACGCCCCACGGCTCAACCTGACCTTCCGGGTGGTGCGAGTGCCGCCGTAGGGGGCGGCTGCGTCGGGCATCGGAGCGCCTGGGCGGTGGCGACAATGGATGCGGTGTGCCTCCGAGGGGCGTTTCGAGGGCGATGGCCAGTTCCCGTGGAAGCCGATGCCGGCCGTTGCTGCCGGTGCTGCTGGGCCTGACCCTGCTGGCCGGCGGCTGCCAGGTGGCCGGAGTAAGCGAGGCCGGCCGGGAGCGCTGCCGCCGGCTCAGCGCCGCCGCCGGCAATCCGCTCGCGGCGGCCGTGGATTACCTCCGCTGCCTGCCCGGCACGGATCGGAGCCTGGCGATGGAGCGGGCGGCGATGGAGAAGGCCGCGGCCGCCCGGCGTGAGGCCCTGGACGCCTGCCGCCGGCGCCAGCGGAGGATCACCACCCTGATGGAGTCCCTGCGCAGCGCCGAACAGGAGCTGGCAGCGGCCGGCACCATCCCCTTCCAGCCCAGCGTGGCGCCCCCCCAGCCCCTGGATGACGGCCGGGAATCCCGGTACCGCCCGGAGGACCAGCGGCTCGACCGCGAACGCTACGAGGAGGCCCTCGGCGCCTGGGAGCAGCAGGTGGCCGGCGAGCGGGCCCGGTGGCGGCAGCGGCGTGATGCCCGCGCCGCTGCCGCCCAGGAACGCCTCGACCGGGACGCCCAGGCCCTGAGGGACCTGCAACCGGATCTGTTCACCGGACCGGCGAGCATCGAATTCGACCCGGGAGCCGTGGGACGGGTGCGCGCCGGCTGCATTTGACAGTGAGTTCGGCGACCGTGTAGGAGGGTTCTGGCCCACGGGCCGGGTCGGAACTCTCAGCCGCAGAAAGAACCACTTTCAGCGTTGAAGGGGTGTCGGCCGCAACAACGGGCGATTAGCACAGCGGTAGCGCACTTCCTTCACACGGAAGGGGTCACTGGTTCGAATCCAGTATCGCCCATGTCTTCCAACCGGTTTCCCGGTCCCTAGGGTCCCCATCGACGGGTTGGTGGTCGCCATGGGGATCGCTCGTCATACTGCTGGCTACGCAGCGCTTCAGGAGACCCTGTCCTTGCCCGAATCTCCTGCCGCAACCATGGCCGCAGAGGACTGGAGCGCTCCGATCCCGGAACTCATCCAGCTGGGCGAACGGCTGGCCACGGCCCGGCGTGATCAGGGCCTGAGCCTGGAGGACCTGGCTGACCGGCTGCGGCTGGGCAGCGAGCAACTGGAGGCCCTCGAGACCGGCGACCACCGCCACCTGCCGGAGGCGGTCTTCGTGGTGGCCCAGGCCAAACGGGTGGCGGGAGCCCTGGGGATCGACGTGAGCCAGCAGATCAGCGATCTGCAGAAGAGCCGCCTGATGCGCCTGGGGCGCAACCCTCCGGCCAGGCCGGTGCAGCGAAAGCTCCGCACGCCGCTGGCCCCCGCCCGCCGTAGCGGCCCCCCCGGCTGGCTGTGGGCGGTTCTGGTTCTCCTGGGCGGCGGTGCCGTCGCCGTGGCGGCCCTGAAGGGCCGGGTCCCCTCCCCACCGGCCGCCGGAGTCCCCGCACCGACCGCGTCCCCCGGCCAGGCCACGGCCTCCGGCCAACCCACCGTCCCGGCCTCTGCCCCGGCGGCGCCCCGGCCGGCCCCGGATCAGCTGCTGCTGAAGAGCCGCCAGCCCAGCTGGCTGGAGGTGCGCACGGCCGCCGGCCAGACCCTCTTCCGCGGCACCTTCAGCGGTGAGAAACGCTTCCCCCTGGGCAGCGACCTGCGGGTCCTGGCCGGCCGGCCCGACCTGGTGACGGTCACCGCCGGCACCCAGGCGCCCCAGACCCTCGGCAGGATCGATCAGGTGGTGTGGCGCACCTTCAGGGCGACGCCTGCGTCACCGTGAGTCGCAGGCCCGTGGCCTCCAGCACCAGATCCGCGCAGGACCGGAGGCTCCACTCCTCCAGGCTGAGATCCAGGGGTGGCTCCCCGGCGGCCGGAGGCCCGGCCTGCAGGCCGATCGTGAAGCCACGGGGCTGAAGGGCCCGGTCGGTGTCCGCTGCAACGGTGATCGCGGCGATGCCGGGGGCTGGCCGGCGATCGAGGGCGGCGGCCAGCCGCAGCAGCAGGGCCATCGTGAACACGGTGTGACGGTGCTGGCCGGCTTCGATCAGCTGCCACGACTCGTGGCGCTTCTTGGGCAGGCTGCGCCGGTGGTAACGGGCGATCGCCGCCACCATCAGGTGCTCGGCCTCGGAATAGCCCAGCAGCTCCCCATGGCGGATCAGGTACCAGGTGTGCTTGTGGTAGGCAGCGATGTTGACGTGCTTGCCGCAGGCATGCAGCTGGGCCGCCGCCCACAGCAGGGCGCGGCCATCGCCGTCGTCATCGTGGAGCAGGCCCCGGGTCTGGTCGTAGAGGCTCAGGGCATGGCTGGCCACCCGGTCGGCCCGCCCCTTGTCCACCCGGTAGGTGCGGGCCAGGTGCAGCACGGTGCGGCGGCGGATCGTGCTCTGGAAGGTGAAGCGGTCGACCAGCAGGCCGTTGCGCAGCATCCAGTCGACGATCAGCCCCTCCCGCAGGGCCCGCTCGCACACCACCAGTTCCCGGACCTGGAGGATCTCCATCGTGGTCTGGAGGATCAAGGCGCCGGGGACGATGATCTCGGCCCGGCGTTCGTTGATGGCGGTGAGGGCCCGGCGCTGCTCCGGGGTCATCGCCACCAGCCGCTCGACGATCTCGTCCAGGCGGGCCCGGCCGAGGCGATAGCCGTCGAGCTTCAGGGGCGGATTGGGATCCTGGGCGGAGGCCAGGGCCGCCATCGCCATGGCAGTGCCGCTGGTGGCCACCAGGACGGGCTTCTCCCCTGGCCGCAGCTCCCGCTTCACCTCGGCGACGGCCGGATCCATCGCCCCCTGGATGTAGGCCTCGAGGAAGCCCCGGCGGGCCGGCGTCAGGGGATCCTCCCGGCAGAACTCCCGCTGCAGCCGCACCGCGCCGATGCGGGTGCTGGTCAGGGCGCGGGCATCGCGGCCGTCGGCGAGCACCAGCTCGGTGGAGCCACCGCCGATGTCGAGGATGAAGTAGGGCTGGTCGCCGAAGGAGAGACCCGACAGCACCCCCAGGTAGATCAGACGGGCCTCCTCGGGCCCGCTGACCAGATCCACCACCAGCCCCAGCTGGTCCTGGAGGCCCTGCAGGAAGGCCCGGCCGTTCGGGGCCTCCCGCACGGCGCTGGTGGCGGCGGTGACGATCTGCTCCACCCCGTGGCTGGTGGCCAGGTCCCGGCAGTGGCGCAGGGTCAGATAGGCGCGCTCGATCGCCTCGGGGGTGAGGTCACCGGTTTCCGGATCCCTCTCCCCCAGCCGGGTGGTGGACTTCTCCGCCACCACCACCGAGAAGCTGCCCAGGACCGGGTCGATCGCCGCCACCAGCAGGTGGATGGAATTGGTGCCGATGTCGATGGCCGCCACCCGCCGTTCCCCACCGGCGGTGGGAACGGGGACCGAAGCCAACGCGGCGGACGCCGGATCGGGAATCGGGGGCATGGGGGTCGGCCCGGGAGGCGGCGGCGCCACTTTGCCACCGGGCGACGCTCCGGATCCGGCCGCGGCAACGCCGCCACCGGAACGCGGCCCGCAGGAGTTGGATAGGGTGCCGGCATCCGACCGTTGCCCGCGGTGAACGTCCCGATGGCCCCCGGCCGCGCTCCGGCCTGGCTTGAGCTGCTGCGCTGGCACAAGCCCAGCGGCCGGCTCATCCTGCTGATCCCCGCCGGCTGGGCCCTCTGGCTGGGGCCGGCCGTGCCGCCCCCGGCCCTGCTGGTGGCCTGGATCGTGCTGGGGGGACTGGCGGTGAGCGGCGCCGGCTGCGTGGCCAATGACCTCTGGGACCGGCGCATCGATCCCCTGGTGGAACGCACCCGCCACCGCCCCCTGGCCGATGGCCGCCTCGGGGTGGGCACCGCGACCGTGCTGCTGCTGCTCTGCCTGGCGGTGGCGCTGGCGGCCCTGCTGGCCCTGCCCGCCGCCAGCCGGGTGCTCTGCGTGGGCCTCGCCCTGGCAACACTGCCCCTGGTGCTGCTCTACCCCTCCGCCAAGCGCTGGTTCGCCTACCCCCAGCTGGTGCTGGCCCTCTGCTGGGGCTTCGCCGTGCTGCTGCCCTGGGCCGCCGCCCAGGGCAGCCTGCAGGGCAGCGCCGGGGGCTGGCCCCTGCTGCTCACCTGGCTGGCGGCGGTGAGCTGGACCTTCGGTTTCGACACCGTCTACGCCATGAGCGACCGGGAGGACGACCGGCGCCTGGGGGTGCGCAGCAGCGCCCTGAGCCTGGGGGCCCAGGCGCCCCTGGCGGTGGCCCTCTGCTACGGCCTCACCTGCGCCGCCCTCGCCCTGGCGGTGCTGCTGCAGGGGCGGGCGGGCCTGCCGTTCTGGCTCCCCTGGACCGTCGCCGCCCTGGCCATGCAGCAGCAGGCGGCCCGGCTGCGGCGCCCCGACCTGCCCCGCAGCGCCTATGGGCGCCACTTCGCCGTCCAGGTGCGGCTCGGTGCCCTGCTGCTGCTGGCGGTGGTGCTCTCCACCGCCGCCTGATCGCCATGGACGCCCCAGCGCCCCAGCCGCCGCCCCACCAGCCACCGGCCCTGCGTCCGGGCGACCGGGTGCGGCTGGTGGCCGCCAGCTCCGCCCTGGCGGACCTGGAACGGCTGCAGGCGGGCCTGGAGGTGCTGGCCAGCTGGGGCCTGGCACTGGATGACGACCCCGCCCGCCTGCCGCCGCGCCGCTGGGGGTATCTGGCGGGCCGGGACACCGAGAGGGCCGACGATCTGCGACCGGACACCGGCCCGGGACCGCCGGCGGCCCTGCTGGCCTGCGTGCGGGGGGGCTGGGGAGCGGCCCGGCTGCTGGAGCAGCCGCTGGAGGCGGCAGGGGGCTGGCTGCTGGGCTTCTCCGATGTCACCACCCTGCTGTGGCACCGGCTGGCGACGGGCCAGGGGGGCGCCATCCACGGCCCCCTGCTCACCACCCTGGCCGCCGAACCGGCCTGGAGCCGGGAGCGGCTGCGGGCCCTGCTGTTCGGCGAGCCCCTGGCCGACCTCGAGGGGGAGCCCTGGGTGGGCGGCCAGGTGGAGGGGCCGCTGCTGGCCGCCAACCTCACCGTGGCGACCCACCTGCTGGGCACGCCGCACCTTCCCGACCTGGACGGGGCAATCCTGGTCCTCGAGGACGTGGGGGAGGCGCCCTACCGGATCGACCGGATGCTCACCCACTGGCGCCTCTGCGGCGCCCTGCAGCGGCTGGGGGGCATCGGCTTCGGCAGCTTCGAGGGCTGCGGCGATCCCACCGACCCCGAAGGCGACGGCTCCCGGTTCAGCCTGGAGCAGGTGCTCAGGGAGCGCACGGCCGATCTGGGGATCCCGGTGCTGGCCGGCCTGCCGGTGGGCCACGGCGACGTCAATGCCGCCCTGCCCCTGGGGGTGCGGGCCCGGCTCGACGGCGACCGGGGCCGGCTGAGCCTCATCGATGGCGGCCGTTGACCCGTCAGTCGCCCGTGAGCCTCTCCTCGTCGATGGCGGTCCGCCCCACCAGCCGGCCATCCTTCAGCATCTGGGCGACCCGCCAACGGCGGCGGCCATCGGGGCTGCAGCTGATGATCTCGTGCACCTCGGGGTCGGCGGGGTCGTGGGGATGCATCACCAGCAGGCTGCCGGCGGCGGGCTGCTCCCCCGGCAGGTCCATCGCCCAGCCCCGGTAGCGCTCGCTGGCGAACCACACCCGGCCGGAATGGATCTCACCCCGGGCCTCGATGCGCCGCAGCGGCGCGTCCTCGGGGCCCAGCAGGTTGCTCTGGTGGTACCGCCAGTGGCCAGCCTCCTCGACCACCCGGATGGTGACTGTGCTGGGAAAGGTCTCGAGCAGGCCGCCCCCGGCGTCATAGCGGCGGAAGCTGCCGCGCCACACGCCCTGCTGCCCCACCAGGGCCGGCAGCTCGGCAGCGGCCTCATCCCGGTCGAACAGCAGCCAGCTGAAGCCGTCGACCTCGCCCCGCACCGAGCCATCGGCCAGCCGCAGGCTGCGGTCCCGGTACCAGAGCTGGTCGGGATGAAGGAGCATCTCGAATTCGGCGCACACCTCGCCGTCCTGCGGATGGTGATAGCGGCAGGTGCCCGGATCCATGCGGGCGCGGAAGCGGTCATGGGCGGGCTCCGCTTCGAAGAACAGGTCGCAGCCCGGATGGCGATCGAAGTCCTCCGGTCCCAGGGCCGCCGCCAGGGCGGCCGCCAGGGGCGGACGGTCGTAGGTGGGCCCGCCGCGGAAGAACAGCTGCTCGGCCCTCACGGCGCCGCGGTCCTGATCCACCCGGAGCACGACCACCCGCTGGCGGTGGGCCCGCTGGGGGGCACTGGCGCGGAACTCCTGGAAGTAGAGCACCAGCTCCCCCAGCTGGGGCGCCTGCAGCCGCTCCACCACCAGGGTGCGCCGTTCCCGGGTGAGCTCGGGCGCCTCCGGACCGCCCCTGGCCATGGTTGCGGCCACCTGGCGCCGGTTGTGGAAGGACCCCTGCCAGCGGGCGGCGATCGTCTCGAGCTGGGCGGCGCTGTCCATCGGCGGCCTCAGGCCCCGCGGGCCGCCAGCACGGCGCTGGCGATGGTGAGATCGAAGCGGGTGGTGAGCTTGATGTTGGAGGGGGGCGCCTCCAGCACCCGCACCGGCAGCCCCAGGCGCTCGTAGAGAGCGGCATCGTCGGTGACGCTCCACCCCTCGCGCTCGGCCCGCCCATGGGCCTCCCGCAGCTGGGCCACCCCGAACCCCTGGGGCGTCTGGGCCGCCCAGAGGCCGCTGCGTTCGGGGGTGGCGGTGATCAGGCCGCGGCCATCCACCTGCTTGATGGTGTCGGTGACGGGGGTGGCGGCGATGATGCCGGCCCCCTCGGCCATGGCCTCCTTCAGGGCCGTGGCACAGCGCTCCAGCAGGTCCGGTTCCGCCAGGCAACGGGCGCCGTCATGGATCAGCACCGCCTCGGCCTCGGCCGGCAGGGCCTCCAGGCCACGCCGCACCGACTCCTGGCGGGTGTCGCCGCCGACGATCCAGGCCACCGGCTGGGCCAGGGACCGGCGGGGCTCCGCCGCGGCCAGGATGGCGCCGATGGCCCCCTCGTCCTCCGGCCGGCCCATCACCCCGATCCAGCGGATCGCCCCGCAGGCCAGGGCGGCGTCCAGGGTCCAGGCCAGGACGGGACGTCCGGCCAGGGGCAGCAGCAGTTTGTTGGTGGCGGCGCCCATACGGCGCCCGCTGCCGGCGGCGGCGATCAGCAAATGCACAAGCGATGGGCCGCCCGGGCGGAACACTGGGGTCCTCTCCATACAATCAGGCCGCGAGGCCCGCCCGACCGAACGCCCGATGCGCGCACTGTTTCTGATCCCGGGCGACGGCGCCAGCCAGCTGCAGGCGCTTCCGGCCGTGGCGGCCACCGCCGACCAGCTCCGGTTCCAGATCCAGGTGGTCTGCCACCCGTCGCTGGCCGGCCTCTGGAAGCTGCTGCCGGCGGTGGAGAAGGTGATCCCCTTCAACTTCAGTGACGCCACCCTGGCCGACTGGGCCAACCTGCTGGGGTCGGTGCGGGAGCCCGATTTCCAGGCCTGCATCAACCTGGCGGCCGGTCGCCAGGTCGACCTGATGCTCTCGATGAGCCACATCCCCAACCGGATGGCGGCCGGGGGCTTCTCCGCCACCGAGAAGGTGCAGGTGCCCCAGGGTCTCTGGCGGGCCCAGGCCCTGGCGGCCTACCTGCGACCGATCGGGGTGAAGCTCGAGGCCGCCGCTTTCCGCCTGGCCCTCCCCCGGACCGCCCTCGACGAGGCCATGGCCACGTTGCCGGCGGGTGACGGGCCGATGCTGCTGCTGGCCCCCTCCGGCCGCCCCGGCGACTGGCCAGAAACGGCCTGGCAGGAGCTGCCCGGCCGCATCGCCGCCACCCTCCCCGGCCTGCGCTCCCGGCAGGTGCCGCCGCCATCGGGGGCCGAGATCCCCGGCCGGGCCGCCCTGGTGGCCGCCAGTGACGTGGTGCTGGCCAGCGATCCGGTGACGATCGAACTGGCCCTGCTCAGCGGCACACCGGTGGTGGCCCTGGGTCGCAGCAGCGACAGCCTTCCGGTTCGCGCCGGAGTACAAGGACTGGGTTCCGATGGCCAGCTGCGTGAGCTCCCCAGCAACGACGTGCTCAAGGCCCTCGGCCTGGGCTGAGCCACGCCCATGAGTCGCCTGTGGTTCGCCCGCAGGAAGCGTCCCCCCTCCGCCCGGGCGCGCCGGCCCTGGCTCACCCCCCTGATCGCCCTGCTGGTGGTGGTCAACGCCAGTGCCCTCGGCTATCGGATCACCGAGGGCTGGGACTGGGGGGATTGCTACTGGATGGTGGCGATCACCATCGCCACCATCGGCTACGGGGAGGTCCATCCCCTCTCCACCGCCGGTCGGCTGATCACCGTGTTCTCCATCGCCGGAGGGCTCGTGGTGGTGCAGCTCACCGTGCAGAACCTGGTGGGCCTCTCCGAAACCGGCTATTTCCGGCGCCTGCGGCAGCGCCGTTTCCGCAACTGGGTCCAAAGCATGAACAACCACGTGATTCTCTGCGGCTACGGCCGCATCGGTCAGGAGATTGCCGACCAGCTGATCCGAGAGAAGGTCCCCCTGCTGGTGGTGGAGATGGACGCGGGCTGCCGGGATGCGGCGGAGGAGCGGGGGCTGCCGGTGCTGTTCGCCGACGCCACCCTCGACGAGACCCTGCTGGAGGCGGGCATCCATCAATGCCGCAGCCTGGTGGCGGCCCTGTCCAGCAACGCCGCCAACCTCTACGTGGTGCTGAGCGCCCGGGGACTGGCTCCCCGTTGCCGGCTGATCGCCCGCTCCGACAGCGCCGAGGCAGGCCGCAAGCTGCGCCTGGCCGGCGCCGACCAGGTGGTGAGCCCCTACGTGGCCGGGGGCCGGGTGATGGCCGCCACCGCCCTGCGGCCCCTCGCCGTCGACTTCATGGAGCTCCTGGCGGGCTCCGACTGCGAGGTGGAGGAGTTCCAGCTCACGGACGACCCCTCCCGGCTGGGGGAGCTCCAGGGCCGCAGCCTGGCGGAGATGCAGTTCGGCCGCCGCAGTGGCGCCCAGGTGCTGGCCATCCGCACGCCGCCGCCGGCGGTGGCCAATCCCTACTCCTACCGGGGCACCACCTACGGCACCGCGGAGGCCACGCTGGTCACCAACCCCGGCGGCGACATCCGCCTGGAGGCCGGCCAGCTGCTGGTGGTGATGGGCAGCAAGGAGCAGCTGCAGCGCTTCGCCGATGTGCTCGGGCCGGCCCTGGAGAGTGCCGACCAGATGGCCGAATGAGCCGACAGGCATACGATCGCCTCACCCTGCTTACGCCCCCATGTCCAGCGCCGCTCCCCTCTCCGGTCAGGTTGCCCTGGTGACCGGAGCCAGCCGGGGGATCGGCCGGGCCATCGCCGAGTCCCTGGCGCTGGCGGGAGCCACCGTGGTGGTGAACTACGCCCGCTCACCCGAGGCCGCCGAGGCACTGGTGGCGACGATCACCGCGGCCGGGGGCCGGGCCTGGAGCCATCAGGCGGATGTGGCCGATGAGGCGGCGGTGGAGGCGATGGTGAAGGCGGTGCTGGACACGGAGGGGCGCCTCGACGTGCTGGTCAACAACGCCGGCATCACCCGCGACGGCCTGCTGATGCGGATGAAGACCGCCGACTGGCAGAGCGTGATCGACCTCAACCTGACCGGGGTGTTCCTCTGCACCCGCGCCGTCAGCCGCAGCATGCTCAAGGCCCGCCGCGGCCGCATCATCAACATCACGTCGGTGGTGGCCCTGATGGGCAACCCCGGACAGGCCAACTACAGCGCCGCCAAGGCCGGCGTCATCGGCCTGACCCGCAGCACCGCCGCCGAATTCGCCAGCCGCGGCATCACCGTCAACGCCGTCGCGCCCGGGTTCATCGACAGCGACATGACCAAGGACCTCGACAAGGAGCCGATCCTCGCCGCCATCCCCCTGGGCCGCATGGGCCAGCCCACCGAGGTGGCCGGGGCGGTGCGCTTCCTGGCGGCCGATCCGGCGGCGGCCTACATCACCGGCCAGGTGCTGCAGGTGGATGGCGGCATGGTGATGCGCTGAGCGCAGCTCAGGATTCCGGAGCCAGGGGCTGGGCGAGGTCTTCCCGCAGCCTGCGGATCCGCTGCAGCAGCCGCAGGCGGCGGCTCCGGGCCGTGAGGGTGAGGAACAGGCGGATCGGCACGTAGACCAGGGCCATCAGCAGGCCCAGGGCGGCGATCAGCAGAAACACCATGCCGTCGGCGTTGGTGCTGGGGACGAGGGCCGATTCGGTGGCCGCGCTGTCGAGGGTCTGCTGCAGCAGGTCTTCCATGGATCGAAGGTACCTCCTGCGGCGGGGGGCCGCAGCCGTCCCCGAACGGGACATTCGGCTTTCCCCACCGAGGGGCGGGTGCCTGCGGCGGGGTCGTTGTGGGACGCTGCGACGGATGCTCCTGATGTGATCCCGTCGATGGCCAAACTGATCCAGTTCGCCGATGCCTCCCGCGATTCCCTCGAGCGGGGCGTCAATGCCCTGGTCGATGCGGTGAAGGTCACCATCGGACCGAAGGGTCGCAACGTGGTGCTGGAGAAGAAATTCGGCGCCCCCGACATCATCAATGACGGCGTCACCATCGCCAAGGAGATCGAACTCGAGGATCCCTTCGAGAACCTGGGCGCCAAGCTGATCCAGCAGGTGGCCTCGAAAACCAAGGACACCGCCGGGGACGGCACCACCACCGCCGCCGTCCTGGCCCAGTCCCTGGTGCATGAGGGCCTGCGCAACGTGGCCGCCGGCGCCAGCCCCGTCGCCCTTCGCCGCGGCATGGAGCAGGCCACCGCCGTGGTGGTGGCGGGCATCGCCGAGCGCTCCCGCGCCGTGGCGGGCGACGCCATCCGTCAGGTGGCCACGGTGAGCGCCGGCAACGACGAGGAGATCGGCCGGATGATCGCCGAAGCGGTCGAGAAGGTCAGCGCCGACGGCGTGATCACCGTGGAGGAATCCAAATCCCTGGCCACCGAACTGGAGGTGACCGAGGGCATGGCCTTCGATCGCGGCTATTCCTCCCCCTACTTCGTCACCGACCAGGACCGGCGCGAGTGCGCCTTCGACAATCCCCTGCTGCTGATCACCGATCGCAAGATCAGCACTGTCCTCGACCTGGTGCCGGTGCTGGAGGCCGTCTCCAAAAGCGGCCGGCCCCTGGTGATCCTGGCCGAGGAGGTGGAAGGTGAGGCCCTGGCCACCCTGGTGGTCAACAAGACCCGCGGCGTGCTCCAGGTGGCCGCCGTGCGGGCGCCGGGCTTCGGTGACCGCCGCAAGGCCATGCTCGAGGACATCGCCATCCTCACCGGCGCCACGGTGATCAGCGAGGACCGGGCCATGACCCTCGACAAGGCCACCCTGGCCGACCTGGGCCATGCCCACCGCATCACCATCAGCAAGGACACGACCACGATCGTGGCCGCTGACGACCAGCGCGCCGCCGTCAATGATCGGGTGGCCGCGATCAAGCGGGAGCTGGAGGCCACCGACTCCGACTACGACCGCGAGAAACTCAACGAGCGGATCGCCAAGCTCGCCGGCGGCGTGGCGGTGATCAAGGTGGGGGCCCCCACCGAGACCGAACTGCGCAACCGCAAGCTGCGCATCGAGGACGCCCTCAACGCCACCCGGGCCGCCATCGATGAGGGCATCGTCGGCGGCGGTGGCAGCACCCTGGTGCAGCTCACCGAGGAACTCGGAGCCCTGGCCAGCCGCTGCGAGGGCGACGTCCGCACCGGGGTGGAGATCGTGAAGCGGGCCCTGGCGGCCCCGGCCCGCCAGATCGCCATCAACGCCGGCGCCAACGGTGACGTGGTGGTGCAGCAGATGCTCAGCCAGGGCAAGGGGTACAACGCCCTCACCAACAGCTACGAGGATCTGCTGGCGGCCGGCATCCTGGACGCCGCCAAGGTGGTGCGGCTCGCCCTGCAGGATGCGGTCTCGATCGCCTCGCTGCTGATCACCACCGAGGCCGTGATCGCCGACAAGCCGGAACCCCCCGCTCCCCCCGCCGGCGACGGCGGCATGGGTGGAATGGGCGGCATGGGAGGGATGGGTGGCATGGGCGGCATGGGCATGCCCGGCATGATGTGAGCCCCCGGAGCCGGCGATGGCCGGCTGGGCTGGGGCTCAGCCGGCCATCGCCTTCACGTAGGCGGCCACCTGCAGATCCACGCCGGTGATCGCCGTGCCCACCACGACGGCATCGGCACCACAACCCAGGGCACGGGTCGCCTCCTGCTTCGAGGCGATGCCCCCCTCGCAGATCAGGGCCACCGCTTCAGGAAGGTCCCGCCGAAGGGGGCCCAGCAGGTCCCAGGCCGGCGGCGCCAGCGAGGCGGTGGCCTCGGTGTAGCCGTAGAGGGTGGTGCCCACCCACTGGCAGCCCAGGGTCGCCGCCCGCAGCCCGTTGGCCACGCTGTCCACATCCGCCATCAGCGGAGCCCCCAGCTCCAGCCTGGCCCGTGCGATCAGCGGCTCCAGCTCCTGGCCGTCGGGCCGGGGGCGATCGGTGGCATCGATGGCCACCACATCGGCTCCCGCCGCCCAGACGGCGCGGATCTCCTCCCAGCCGGGGGTGATGTACACCGGGCTGCCGGGGAAACTGCGCTTCCAGAGACCGACGATCAGGGCGTCGGGGCAGCGGCGCCGCAGCGCGCCGATGTGCTCCGGACTCTCGAGCCGCACACCGGCGGCCCCCTGGAGCAGGCTGGCCTCCGCCATCGCCGCGATCACGGCCGGGTCGCGGAGGGGGGAGCCCTCGGGGGCCTGCACCGAGACGATCAGCCGACCGCCGAGTGCGGCCCGTTCAGGCAGGGGACGGGAGGACGGCATGGGCGGCGGCAGGGGGTCGGGGATCAGCTGGCGCGGCGATGCTGCGGTGCCGCCGAGAGCCAGCAGCGCAGGTCGGCCAGGGTGGAGGGCGCCGGAGCCGGCGATGCGCTCGGGGTCATGGGGTGCAAGGCGATGGCTTCCGACAGGCCAGCCGCCCCTTCGGCCTCGACAGCGGGGGCGTGAAGTGGCTCTTCGCTGGCGTCCGCCAAGGGCTCGCTCGCCAAAGGGTCGGTCGCCACGGGGATGACCGTGATGGGGATGACGGGGCTGGGGACGGCCGTGATCGGGGTGGGCTGCGGGGGGCCGGAGAAGGAATCTTCGAGGGCCGCGAAGGCCTCGGCCATGGTCACGCTGGCGGGGGCCATCGCCGCGTCCATGTGCTGCAGCAGCCAGTCGCCGGCCTCCCAGCCCGCCTCCGCGACCACGCTGCCGGTGCGGAAATTCTCCAGGGAGGTCACCCCATGGCGGTGGGCCCACTGGCCGGTGAGGCGGGCGACGGTGGCGGCATCCCTGCGGCGGATAGCCTCGAGCAGAAGGTTGGACAGCTCTGGACGGGGGGGCGGCAGGGACACGGGGCGGGGCGTCAGGTGAGCTTGCGATCCAGCATCGGGCGGATCAGCAGGAACAGACCGGCGGCCAGGCCCGCCAGGATGGCCAGGCAGGTGAGGGCCGAGAGGGATCCGTAGGGAGCCACCAGCACCACGTCGGTGAGGTGGAAGGACCCCGCGTAGGCGGCGCGGATCGGTTCAATCGCGAAGGTAAGGGGATTCAGGGCCGCCAGCCAGCCCAGCCAGGGGGGCATGAAGGAAATCGGCGCCAGGGCGGTGCTGGCGAACAGGAGCGGCAGGTTGGCCACGAAGATCACCGCGATCAGCTCGATGTGGCCCGGCAGGGCGAAGGCCAGCCCGAGGCTGAGGGCGGTGACGGCGAAGACGAGCAGCAACAGGGTGACCAGCACCAGCAGCAGCCCCGCGCCACCGGGCCAGCCGTAGCCGAGCAGGGCCGCGGTGCCCATGATCGCCAGGCTCTGCACCAGGCTGAGGCTGGTGATGTAGAGCACCGAGGCGAAGACGATCGAGCTGCGGGAGCGCAGCGGCGCCACCAGTAGCCGGTTGAGGAAGCCGAACTCCCGGTCGAACATCACCGGCAGGCCGGCGTTGAGGGCGGCACTGAAGGCCGTGAACACGATCACCCCGGCCCCCAGGAAGCGGCCGTAGCTGATGCCGCCGGGCAGCAGACCCTCCGGGGCGTTGGCGAACAGGGCACCGAACAGCACCAGCCAGATCAGGGGCTGGAGCACACCGGCCACCAGGGTGGAGGGACGCCGGGCCAGCTGGACGAACAGGCGGCGGGTGAGGGCGAGCGTCTCCTGGGTGATCTCGGCCAGGGCCGACGGTTCACCGCTGGCGGCGGGAAGGGGGGTCAGGGAGGGGCTGGCGCTGGTCATGGGGATGGGGGGGTGCGGGTCATCGCATCGACTGCTTGCGTTCCTCCTTGAGGTCGCGGCGACCGGCCACGGAGAGTTCCGCATCGCTCAGGGTGCGGCCGGTGGCCTGAAGGTAGACGTCATCCAGGCTGGGGCGGCTCTGGGCCAGGGCGAACACCGGCAGCTGGGCCTCGGCCAGCTGCTGCCGCAGGGTCTCCACCACGCCGCTGTCCTCCACCACCAGGTTGAGGGAGTAGCCCTGGGCCCGGTTGACCACCACCTGGCGGACGCCGCGGCAGGCCTGGAGCAGGTCGCGCACCCGGCTCGCCTCCTGTTCGTCGCTGAACTCCCGCACCCGCAGCGTCACCCGGTCGCCGCCGAGGGCACCCTTGAGGGCGGCGGGGGTGCCTTCGGCGATCACCCGGCCGCCGTCGATGATGGCCAGGCGATCGGCCAGGGCATCCACCTCCTCGAGGTAGTGGCTGCTGAGCAGCACCGTGGTGCCCTGGTCCCGCAGCTGACGCAGCACCTGCCAGATGGTGGCGCGGCTCTCGATGTCGAGGCCCACCGTGGGTTCATCGAGCACCAGCACCCTGGGGCGGTGCAGCAGGCCGGCGGCCAGGTCGAGGCGCCGGCGCATGCCGCCGGAGTAGCCGCCGCAGCGGCGGTCGATCCAGTCGCCCATGGCGAGCAGCTCGATCAGTTCGGCGGTGCGCTCCAGGCGGTCGGCGGCCCCCATGTGGTGCAGGGCGGCCTGGAGGTGGAGCAGCTCCCGACCGGTGAGGATCTTGTCGATCGCCACCTCCTGGGCCACGTAGCCGAGCAGGCGCCGGACGGCCCGGGGCTCGGCCAGGGCATCCACCCCAGCCACCCTTACCTGGCCGGCATCCGGAGACAGGAGGGTGCAGAGGATCCGCAGGGCCGTGGTCTTGCCGGCGCCGTTCGGCCCGAGCAGACCGTAGAGGGAACCCGCCGGCACGCTGAGGGAGAGGTCGTCGAGGGCCTGGACGGGCGCGCCCTTGCGGCCCCCGAAACGCTTGCTGAGGTGCTCGAGCTCGATCAAGCCGGGATCAATCGCGAAGGGCTGGAAGCCAGGTCAATCTAGGCAGCCGCAGCCGGGGCCAGATGGAGGGCGGCGGCCAGCAGGGCGGCCGGGTGGACGGCGCTGGCCAGGGGCGTGCGTGCCAGCACCAGCAGCAAACAGATGCCGAAGAGGTAGAAGATCGACCAGCGGAACAGGCTGCGGGCCCGGCGCGGATCGCCGGGATCCTCCCCCAGGCTGGCGCTGAGCTGCAGCAGCCGGGCATTGAAGGGGAGCACCAGCAGGCCATAGAGCCAGCCACCGCTGGGAAGGGCGGCCACCCCCGCCAGGCTCAGGGCCACTGTGGCCCAGCTGTAGCGGCCGATGGCCCGGGCCGTGACCGTCAGACCCTTCACGACCGGCAGCATCGGAATGCCGACGGAGCGGTAGTCCTCGTGCAGCAGGAGGGCCAGGGCCCAGAAATGGGCCGGTGTCCAGACCATCACCAGGCTGAACAGCCACCAGCTGCTCCAGCCCAGGTGGCCGGTGGCGGCGGCCGCGCCCACCAGGGGGGGGATCGCCCCGGCCATGCCGCCGATGACGATGTTCTGGGTGGTGCGGGGCTTGAGCAGGGCCGTGTAGAGCAGCACGTAGCTGCAGAGGCCCAGCAGGGCCAGGGACGCGGCCAGGGCGTTGACGCCCAGGACCAGCACCAGCACGGAGGCGATGGTGAGGGCCACGGCGAGGCCGAAGGCCTGGCGCTGGGCCAGGCGGCCCGAGGGCAGGGCACGGCGGCTGGTGCGCTGCATGCGGCCGTCGAGTTCCTGCTCCCAGAGACAGTTGAGGACCCCGGCGGCCGCCGAGGCCATCGAACCGCCCACGAGGGTGCAGAGCAGGCGCAGGGGGTCGAGCGGCCAGGCGGCGGTGAGGGCCATGCCGCCCACCGTGGTGGCAAGCAGCAGGGGGATCAGCCGCGGCTTGGCCACCTCCAGCCAGGCGGGGAGCTTCACCGAAGGCCGGATCGCCACCGGGGCGGAGGGAGCGGCGATGGCCGCCACGGCGCTGACACTAACCATGGGCCACCTCGAGACGGGCAGAGACAGAAGGGGACGGGAACGAGAGTCCCCAGAGCCCACCCAGCACCCCCACCAGCAGGGCGGCGGTGAGCTGGTGGGCAATGGTGACGGCAGGGACGGCCAGCTGGAGCCGCAGGGTGAGCACCCCGAGCACCACCTGGACCACCACCAGGCCGGCGGCGGCGAAGGCCAGTCCCCTGCTCCGGCCGTGGCCGGCCGGGAGGGCCAGGGAGACGGCGGCCACCAGCAGCACCGTCACCGCCGCCGGATAGGCCCCCTGGCGGTGCAACAGCAGCCAGTGGCAGCCCTCGCCAGCCTGCAGACAGAGCGGGGCGGCCCAGCGGCTGGCCATGGCCGCGCCCAGCAGGCACTGGGCGCCGACGAGCAGGGCGCCCAGGACGGGAAGGGGGGACCACCAGGGCGGCAGATCGCCGGCCACGGGGGCGGCCGCGACGGCGGAGCTGCGCTCCAGCCCCTGGTGCATGGCGCTCAGCAGGAGCACCAGGCTGAGGGCCGCGGCCAGGTGCAGGGTGACGGTGGGGGCGGCCAGCTGGCTGAGCACCGTGAGGGCCCCCAGGGCGCCCTGGATGGCCACCAGAACCAGGGCCAGGCCGGCACTCCAGGGCAGCCAGCCTGGGAAGCGGGAGCGGAACCGCAGGCTGAGGGCGAACAGGAGCAGCAGGGCCACCCCGACCAGGAAGGCGTCGAGGCGGTGGAACCACTCCAGGAATACCTGCAGGTTCCACTGGCGGCCCGGCCAGAGCACGCCGTAGCAGAGGGGCCAGTCGGGACAGGCCAGACCGGCCTGCATCACCCGGGTGGCGCCACCGATGGCCACCAGCGCCACCAGGGCGACGACGAGGTGGGCGGTGAGCAGGGGCACCAGGCGCAACGGCCAGCCAGCCCCGGTGGCCGACCGGGGCTGGGGCAGGGGTTGCGCGGACGGCGCCACGGCCATGAATGAATGCTCTTCCGGGTGCCCAAGTTAGCGGGCATTGAAAGATGTGCGAATCAGCACATCGCCCGAAGTGAATGTGAAATTTCTCCGAAATTGCCTCTCTGGCTACAACGAAACCGCGGCGCGCGTACGGCCCTGACTCAGGGGATGCCCCTTTGTCTGCCAGCCCCGGGCCCCATCAGCGGCAGGGAACAGCGCCTGGCCGACAGGGGAGTTGGGGCCTGCCTGGTTTCGTCCCGGGTCAGCGACGCGGAGGCTGGTGGCCCTCCCGATGGGCACGGGACGGCGGCAACGCCCTTCCTTGCGGGGGCCTGCTGTGGAAGCGACCCAGGATCAGGGCAATCAGGATGGCGATGTACAGCTGGCCCGAAATCGTGATCACCACCGTGAGCACCTGGCCGGTCACGTCGCTGCTGCGCAGAACCGCCGATCCCACGCTGGTCAGGATCATGAACGAGGCGGCCATCAGCGCCGGCGCCATGGCCACGGCGTCAGCGTTGCGATCCTGAAGCACCGGCAGGGCGGAAAGGTCGAAGGCGCCCGGATGCAGGACCCACAGGGCCACCAGCATCACGCCACCGGCGATGCCGACCAGGAGGTAGCCGGAGGTGGCGCCCATCACCACGGCCAGCGTCACGAAGGGCTCGCGCACCAGGGTCTTCACCTTGCGCACCAGCGCCACCAGGAAGAACAGCAGCCAGGCGATCACATGGGGCACCGTGATGAGGCGCCCGAGCGGTGGATCGAAGGCCAGGGCCAGATGCCACACCACCTCCAGGGCGAGCGCCAGGCCACCGAGCCCATAGAACAGAGGCCGCGTGCTGATCAGGGGTGAGTAGCGCGTCACCGTGGTGATCAACACCACCGCCAGGCCGATCAGCAGCAGGGAAAGCAGCCAGGCATGGGACTGACAGAACGGCAGCACCAGAATCAGCGACACCTCGGTGGCGAGGGTGAGGATGTAGCCGCGGTGGCGGTGGCGGAGCCTCTGGATCTGCTCGTGGGTGAAGGGCATCGCGGCTCCGATCCGATGCGGCCTGGGGTGTGCGCCGCGGAATCACGGGATCCCGGCCGCCGATCGCACCGCAGCCGGGCGTGGGTGAGGTGCATGTTCGCAGCGGGCTGCACCGCAGGCCGGCAGCGGCGGCAGCGCCCCGGGGCCACGGCCATGGGGGGGCTCGGGCAGGCGCCTTGGTGGGCGCCTTGGCGGGTCAGGAAGTTTGGCCGCATTGAAAGATGTGCGAATCAGCACATCGCCCGAAGTGAATGTGAAATTTCTCCGAAATTGCTTCGCTGGTTACAACGAACGCGCGGCGCGCGAACGGGCTTCCATAAGCTGTTCAGCTCAGGAGCCTTCCACCCTCCCGACACCCGCAGCACCCTCGTCCCGACCGCCCCCCCGCCAGCTCCCCGCCGCCGTCCCCGTGCCGATTCCCTCCTCCCTGGTCACCCTGCTGGTGGGCATGGCGCTTGTCCTGTCCGGCCTGTGGGTGGGCTACAACGTCGACCTCCTGCCCCTCGACGCCAGCGCCAACGCGCCTGTCTACGACTCCCTGTTCCGGGTGCTGTTCAGCATCGGAACGATCCTGTTCCTGGGCATCGTCGGCCTGGTGCTGTTCAGCCTGGTGCGCTTCCGGCGCCGCAGCGGCGACCACACCGACGGCCTGGCGATCGAGGGAAATCTGCTGCTCGAGATCGTCTGGACCGCGATCCCGGCGATCGTGGTGCTGTTTGTCGGCATCTACAGCTACGACATCTACGAGCGCATGGGGGGCATGAGCAGCCTCAACGACCACTCCGCCATGCACCAGATGCCGGCGATGGAAACCATGGAAGCGTCCGTCACCACGGCGGATCCCTCCCTGGAAGCGACGGCCCCTGTGAAGGCTCCCCGGGTCTGGGGCGGCATCGGCACGACGGCCGGCGAAACCGATGTCCTGCCGGTGGAGGTGACGGCCATGCAGTTCGCCTTCATCTTCCACTACCCGGAAGGCGACATCACCAGCGGTGAACTGCACGTGCCCAACGGCCGGCCGGTGGAGCTGCGCATGAAGGCCAACGACGTGATCCACGCCTTCTGGGTGCCCCAGTTCCGGCTCAAGCAGGACGTGATCCCGGGCCAGCCCACTGTGCTCACCTTCACCCCCACCAAGGCGGGCAGCTACCCGATCATCTGCGCCGAGCTCTGCGGTCCGTACCACGGGGGCATGCGCTCCACCGTGGTGGTGCACGAACCGGATGCCTACGACGCCTGGCTGCAGAAGAACAGCCCCGTGACGGCCACGGTCGCCAGCGCCGCAGGCACCCCCACCGCCTGAGCCGCCGCTCCCCGATCCCGACTCCGCCCGCAGCACCCACCAGCCCAATGACCGTCGCCTCCCCCAACGACTTCCAGGAGAGCCTCCAGCCCCAGGGCTGGCTGCGCTACTTCAGCTTCAGCCTGGATCACAAGGTGATCGGGCTGCAGTATCTGGTGACCGGATTCCTCTTCTATTTCATCGGGGGAGCCCTGGCCGGCGTGATCCGCGCCGAACTGGCCAGCCCGATCTCGGATTTCGTCAGCCGGGAAACCTACAACGAAGTCCTCACGCTCCACGGGACCGTGATGATCTTCCTGTGGATCGTGCCGGTGGTGAACGGTGCCTTCGGCAATTACCTGATTCCCTTCTATGTGGGCGCCAGGGACATGGCCTTTCCCAGGCTCAACGCCGTGGCTTTCTGGATGATTCCGCCGGCCGGGATCCTGCTGATCGGCAGCTACTTCATCACCGGGGCGGCCCAGTCCGGTTGGACGGCCTACCCACCCCTGAGCATCACCACCCCCGCCCTGGGACAGGTGGTCTGGATCGTCAGCGTGTTGCTTCTGGGGGGCAGCTCAATCTTCGGCGGCATCAACTTCATCGCCACCGTGCTCAAGCTGCGCCGGCCCGGCCTGAAGCTGATGCAGCTGCCCATGTACTGCTGGGCGATGCTCGGCACCAGCATCCTGGTGGTGCTCTCCACCCCCGTCCTGGCCGGCACCCTGCTGTTGCTGAGCTTCGACATCGTCGCCCACACCGGCTTCTTCAACCCGGCCCTGGGCGGGAACGTGGTGGTCTACCAGCACCTCTTCTGGTTCTATTCCCACCCGGCCGTCTACATCATGGTGCTGCCGGCCTTCGGTCTGGTCAGCGAGATCCTGCCCATCCACGCCCGCAAGCCCCTGTTCGGTTACACCACCATGGTGTATTCGATCCTGGCCATCGTGGTGCTCGGCCTGGTGGTCTGGGCCCACCACATGTTCACCAGTGGCACTCCGCCCTGGATGCGCCTGTTCTTCACGATCGCCACCTCCTTCATCGCCGTCCCCACGGGGATCAAGTTCTTCAACTGGCTCGCCACCCTCTGGGGCGGCAAGCTGGCCCTCAACAGCGCCATGCTGTTCTCCTGTGCCTTCATCGTCAATTTCGTCTTCGGAGGCATCACCGGCGTCGCCCTGGCCCAGGTGCCCTTTGATATCCATGTCCACGACACCTACTTCGTCGTCGGCCATTTTCATTACATCGTTTACGGCGGCACGGTGTTCGTGATCTTCGCCTCGGTCTATCACTGGTATCCGAAGTTCACCGGCCGGATGCTCAACGAGGATCTCGGCCGGCTGCATTTTCTGCTCACCTTCATCGGCTTCAACCTCTGCTTCGCCCCCCAGCATTGGCTCGGCCTCAACGGCATGCCGCGGCGGGTCGCGGAGTACGACCCCAGCTTCACCACCCTCAACCAGATCAGCAGTGTGGGAGCCCTGCTGATGGCCGTCAGCAGCCTGCCCTTCCTCTACAACGTGATCGTCAGCGCCTTCCGCGGTCAGGTGGCCGGCGACAACCCCTGGAACGCCCTCACGCCGGAATGGCTCACCTCCTCGCCGCCACCGGTGGAGAACTGGCTCGGTGAGGCGCCACTGGTGAAGCACCCCTACGGTTACGGGGTCGACGAAGACACCCTGAGCCTGGAGGCCGCCACCGGCCGGGACCTCTGGAGCGGCGCCGGCCGCCGCTGACCGTCTCTCCCCGCCCCCTCCGCCCCCATCCATCGTCCGGCCCATGACCAGCCTCGCCACCAGCAGCACCACCGCGGCCGAAGCGGCCGTCGCCGAGGCCCATGAAGGCCATGCGGATCTCAGGCTCTTCGGCCTGGCCACCTTCCTGGTGGCCGACGGGATGACCTTCGCCGGCTTCTTCGCCGCCTATCTCACCTTCCGGGCGGTCAATCCCCTGCCGGCGGGCTCCACCTACGAGCTGGAACTGCTGCTGCCATCGATCAACACCATGCTGCTGCTGGTCAGCAGCTACACCTTCCACCGCTCCGGCCGCAATCTGCTGCTGGGTCGCATGGGGCCCTGCCGCAACTGGCTGCTGCTCACCGCGGCCCTGGGGGCGGCGTTTCTGACCGGCCAGATGGTGGAGTACTTCACCCTCCCCTTCGGCCTCACCGACAACCTCTTCGCCAGCACGTTCTATGCCCTGACGGGCTTCCACGGACTGCACGTCACCCTGGGGGTGATCTGCATCCTGCTGGTCTGGGTGCAGACGCGCAACGGCGGTCGCGTCACCAGCGCCGACCCCTTCGGCCTGGAGGCCGCCGAGCTCTACTGGCACTTCGTCGACGGCATCTGGGTGGTGCTTTACGGGATTCTTTACCTGCTCTGATTCGCTGACTGTTGCCCGATCAGCACAAGGATCGGCACAATCAATTAAGAAGTCTCCGTCTGACCGGCTGATGGGTGCCCAGAAAGGACCAGCCAACGAGGACAGTTCAGCCGGCGCGGTCATGCTGGAGGGCCAGGCTCTGCTGGAGCGAGCCCGTTCCCTCAGCAACCGGCCGGAGGAGCAGATCGCCCGGGCCTGCGGCTACGTGGGGCCGAGCGGACGGGTGCTCAGGAAGAACTTCTATCGCGCCCTGGTGGCCGCCAAGGGCTACCCCGTGCCCTCGAGCGCCGGTGGCGGATCAGCCGGGGTGGGCAAGGGGCGCCAGGCCGAGTTCCGCACCCGGGTCCACGGCAACGGCAACCTGCTGATCGGTCAGGCCTACACCCGCCGCATGGGGCTGGAGCCCGGCCAGGAGTTCCGGATCGAGATCCACAAGGAGACCGGTTCGATCTGGCTGCTGCCCCTCGACGGCGCGACGAGCACGGACGGCCCGTCCTGAGGCCGGCCGCGAGCCTCCGGCGCACCCAGTCCTGCTCTGGCCCCCAGCCTTGCTCTGGCCCTCAGTCCTGTTCGGGATGGAAGCTGGCGCTGAAGCGCAGCAGGTCGATGCCGCTGAACAGGAAGCTGATGCCCACCAGGGTGCCCACCACCCAGAGCAGGCTCCAGAACTTCATGGTGAGGATCAGCAGCCCAAGGGCGAGGGTCACCAGGCCGTTCACCAGTCCCCAGCGCCAGCCGGCGATGTGACGGTGGGAGGTCGCCACCAGGACCTCCACCATCCCCTCCACCAGGAACACCACGCCGATGGCCAGGGCCAGGCCCGCCATCGGGATCGCGGCCGCCGCCGGACCGGAGGCCATCTGCTGGATCATCCAGACCCCCAGCACCAGGAACAGGGTGGAGGTCACCAGGCGCCAGAAGGTGATCGCCCGGCTCAGGCCCGGGGAGCGCAGCAGGGAACTGATCCAGCCCACCAGGCCCCCCACCAGGAAGGCGATGGCCACCACGGCGGTGACCCACTTGGAGGCCAGCACGGGAAAGACCAGGGCCAGCACCCCCAGCACGATCAGCATCACCCCTTCGGCCAGGGTGAAGGCGCGCAGGGCCGCCCCCATGGCCTGGCGGGAGGAGGGGGCATCGGGGGTCAACATCGGCACCGTTCGGACTGTGGCCAGCGTGACGGTGGCGCCCTCCACTGACAACGCAGCTTGATCTGTCGCAGCATCTGCCGGTCCGTCGCAGCCGATCGGCCGCAGCGAAGCCGCGCCCCCGCACCTAGCCCCAGCCGTGTTCCGCCAGCCAGGCGGAGGAGAGGGTGGCCTGGGGCGGCGCCGCCGCAGGCCGCAGCAGCCGCTCGGTGTACTTGGCCAGCAGGTCGGCCTCCAGGTTGACCGGGTCCCCCACGCGGCGCTCCGCCAGGGTGGTGCCGGTCCAGGTGGTGGGAATCACGGCGATCCAGAAGCGGCTGCCGTCGGGCTCGCAGCCCGCCACCGTGAGGCTGATGCCGTCAACGGCCACGCTCGCCTTCTCGCACACGTAGCGCCCGTAGGCCGGATCCCGCCAGGCCACCTCCAGCCGCCAGGAGCCGGACTGCCGCTCGATGGCGGTGATCTCCCCGAGGCCATCGACGTGACCGCTGACCAGATGGCCCCCGAGCCGGTCCGCCAGGCGCAGGGCCGGCTCCAGGTTCACCCGGCTGCCGGTGGCGGCCCGCCCAGCCAGGGTGCTGCGGCCCAGGGTCTCCTCGCTGACATCGGCCCGGAAGCCATCGGCCAGGCGTTCGGCCACGGTGAGACAGACCCCGTCGACGGCAACGCTGTCCCCCAGGGCCAGGGGGCCGAGGTCGGTACGCACCCGCACACCGGCCGGACTCCGCTCCAGCCTGCCGATGGCCTGCACCAATCCGGTGAACATCCCCTGAGGCGGCGGCACTGGCCATAATCGTTTCACGGGGACCAACACGCGCGAGGGACGGGCCCGACCATGGTTGAAATGCGTGTCGCCGGGATCGCCCTGGATGCGGCCAGCCGCAGCCCCATCGTTCTGCTGCGGGACCCTTCCGGCCGCCGGCAGGTGCCGATCTGGATCGACCAGGCCCAGGCCCAGAACATCCTCTCGGGCCTCAACCGGGAGCGGCCGCCCCGGCCCCTCAGCCACGACCTGATGGCCAGCCTGCTGGAGGCCGGCGGCCTGCGGCTGGAGCGGGTGATCATCCACACGATCGAGGACAACACGTTCCGGGCCGTCCTCAAGCTCCAGAACGGCACGGACCAGTTGCTGGAACTGGACGCCCGGCCCAGCGACGCCATCGCCCTGGCCCTGCGCACCGACAGCGGCATCTGGATGCTCGAGGAGGTGGTCGCCGACGCCTCGATTCCCGTGGATGCGGAGGCCGATGCCGAAGATCAGGAGGATTTCCGCCGCTTCCTGGAGCGCACCACCCCGGCCGACCTGATCCGCCACATCGGCCGCACCGCCGCCGAGGCCGATCCGGGCCCGGAGGACGGTCCCGAGGCCGGCGCCCCTGGCCTCTGAGCCGCCGGTGACGCCGCTGGCTGCAGGACGGCGGCCCTTCGGACGGGGGCGGCCGGTGTCGGCCTTCACCCTCGGCACGATGCGGGCCCTGGACTCCCCGGCGGTGATGGAGGCGGTGCTGGACGCGGCCGTGGCGGCGGGCATCAACCACATCGAGACGGCCCCCGCCTACGGCCCGGCCGAGGCATTTCTCGGTCGGGCCCTCGCGCAGCTGGGGGAGCGGGATCCCGCCGGCCGCGCGGCCCTGGTGCTGACCAGCAAGCTGCTGCCGGGACCGGACCTGGACGACGGCCGGGCCCAGCTGCGCTCCTGCCTGCGGCGGCTGGGGGTCGAGCGGCTCGACAACCTGGCGGTGCACGGCCTCAACCGGCCGGAGCATCTGGCCTGGGCCCTCTCGGGGCCAGGGGCCGACCTGCTGGCCTGGGCCACCGGAGAGGGGCTGGTGGGGCAGGTGGGCTTCAGCAGCCATGGCGACACGGCCCTGATCGACGCGGCCCTGGCGAGCGGCCGCTTCGGCTTCTGCAGCCTCCACGTGCATCTGTTCGACCAGGAGCGCCTGCCCCTGGCCCGGGCCGCCCTGGCGGCGGGGATCGGCGTGATGGCCATCTCCCCGGCCGACAAGGGCGGCCGTCTCCATGACCCTCCCGGCGAGCTGGTCGCCGACTGCGCCCCCTTCGCGCCGCTGGAGCTGGCCTACCGCTTCCTGCTGGCCGAAGGCATCAGCACCCTCACCCTGGGGGCCGCCGTGCCGGCGGACCTGGCCTGGGCGGTGCACCTGGCCGACGCCGGCACCACCAGCGACGGGCGCGACCTGGCGGCGGCCCTGGCCCGCCTGGAGGCGGCCGGGAGGGAGCGGCTCGGGGCCGACCGCTGCGGCCAGTGCCGTCAGTGCCTGCCCTGCCCCAACGCCGTGCCGATTCCGGCCCTGCTGCGGCTGCGCAACCTGGCGGTGGGCCATGGCATGGAGCCCTTCGCCACGGAGCGCTACAACCTGATCGGCCGCGCCGGCCACTGGTGGGAAGCGGTGGATGCCTCCGCCTGCGGCCGCTGCGGCGCCTGCCTGCCCCGCTGTCCGCTGCAGCTGCCCATCCCCGACCTGCTGGCGGACACCCACCGCCGACTGGCGGCCGCCCCGCGACGGCGCCTATGGGGCTGAGCACGTTCAGCTCGCTGCTCGGATGGGTGCTCGGATGGATCAGGCGGCGGGAACCGGGGCGGCCCCATCCCACAGCCGCTGCAGCGCCGCCCGCTCGGCGGCGGTGAGGGGCGCCAGGCTGAAGCAGCGCTCCAGCACCGGCTGGGGGGGCAGCAGCAGGGCGGCGATGGCCGCCGGGAAGTCCGCCAGGGCCCGCTGCAGCTGCTCCCTGGGCAGGGGCGGCACCCAGCCGCCCGCCAGCAGGGCCGGCAGCAGAGGGGACTCCAGGGCCTCCCCCAACCACTCCAGGGGCGGCTCCGGATGCGGGCCGGCCGGCCGCAGCAGCAGGTTCCAGGTCAGGGGAGAGCCGCTCTCGGGCAGCAGCACCTGGAGACGGGGATCCCGGCGCAGCAGGCCCACCACCCGCTGGCGGGGCAGCACGGCGGCCTCGGCCTCACCGGTGAGCAGCAGGCTGAGCCCGTCCCGCTCGTCATAGGCCAGGGCGGCGCGCCGCAGCCGCCGCAGGCGTTCCGGGTCCTCCCCGGCCAGGGCGATCGTCACCCGGGGGGAGGAGGGCAGCACCAGCCGGCCGGCCAGGCTGGGGTCGAGCAGCAGATCCCAGCCCTCATCCCGGCGCCGGGCCAGGTCGGGGCGACTGCGGAGCACCAGGACCCAGGGGCCGAAGGACCAGGGGAAGGCCAGGGGGCCAGCGCCGGTCGGCCCATGGAGCCTGGCCAGCGGGGCCGCCATCGGCGCCAGCCGCTCGATCAGGGCCGGGGTGCCGATGGGCTGCAGGTCGGCGGGCCTGAGCTCGGCGGCCCAGCCATCGCTGAGCTGCAGCAGACCCGTCAGGGGAGCGGCCGCCCGGGCCAGCACCTGGGCGGGATCCTCCAGGAGCTGGCTGCGCCAGGGCTTGGGCAGGCGCCGGGCCCAGGCGGCGGGCAGGTCGCCGCGGCTGGCCAGCAACACCGTCTCCTGGCGGTCGCAACCGGCCAGCAGGGTGAGGGCGGAGGCGGCACCGAGGCGCAGCAGGGTGCGGCGGCTGAGGGCCGGGGTCGGCGGTGGGGAGAAGGGGGCACCCATTCAGCGGACCGTAGGCGGCGGCGGCCCCAGAAGCGTGACGCAGGCCTGGTCGCAGAGGTCGGCCAGGGCCGGGGCGGAGCGGCCGCTGAGCTGCCAGAGCAGGGCCAGCCCCCCCGCCCCCACGCCCTCCTTCACGTAACCCCGCTCATAGGCCGCCAGGGCCGGGTGACAGGGCTCGGGGAAGCGCAGGTCGGCCGCAAAGGCCAGGGGCTCCACCCCCCAGCGCGCCCCGATGCGCTGCAGCAGCAGGGCCAGGTCGCTGTCGGCCTCATGGGCCACCCAGGCGGTCGTGCCCACGGCGGCGGCGGCGGCGACCGCCGGGCGCAGGGACGGGGGCGCCAGGGCCAGGGCCAGGGCCAGCACCGCCGCCATCTGGCTGCCCCCCGCCAGCAGCACGGACCGGCCGGCGGCGGCGGCGGCCAGCACCAGGGCGGCGGCCAGGGGCTGCATCGGATCCCCCACGGCGGCGGCCACCCGGGCCGCGGCGCCATCGCCGCCCTCCAGGCCCGCCGCCGCCAGCCCCCGCGCCACCAGGGCCGCCTTGCGGCCGTGGTCGGGGTGGCGCAGGCTGCCGCTCACCAGCCCATCGGCCGCCACCCCCAGACCCGTCAGGACCGCCAGGGCGGTGCTGGTGCCCCCGGGCACGCATTCCGCCAGCAACAGGGGACGTCCCGCCGGCAGGCGTTCCCCCCAGCGGCGGCCCAGGGCCAGCAGGGCCTCCAGCCGCCCCGGATCGAGGGCCGCCCCCCCGCTCAGGCAGCGGGCCGGCCCGGCCCCCGCCGGCCCCGGCAGCCGCAGGTGGGGCACCGCCGGAGCCACCGGGCAGCCCAGGTCAACCAGCAGGGGAACCAGGCCCAGCTCCCGGAGCACCACATGGCTGATCAGGGCGGGGGACACCCCGGCGGGCAGGGGCGGCAGGGCATGGGGACGCTCGCCGGCGGGGCCCAGCACCAGCAGCTCGGCATCGGCGGCCGCCGTGCGGCGGCGGGAGGCGGGCGTGGCGCCGGCGGCGGAGATGCCGGGCACGGCGGCGGTGGCCGTGCCCGCCAGCAGGACCAGCACCTCCGCGTCAGGCCAGCCCTGCCGCCAGGGCCGGCCCCAGGCTTCGGCGGCGGCCGTGGAGCCGGCGATCCGCCCCGGCAGGCTCAAAGGGGGTCGAGGGCCACCAGGCCGCGCAGGGCCGGCGGCGGCTCGCTGATCGGCTGGTCGAGGCGGGGGAAGATCCAGTAGGCCACGGCGTGGAGGGCCAGCACCACGATCAGGTTCTGGAGCAGCACCAGCAGCAGGGCAGCGACCTGCACCTGGTCGAGGTCGAAGCCGCCCGCCAGACCCACCACCCCCGCCAGCCGGTCCAGGAGGTTGGCCGCGGCGGTGGTGATCACCACCCAGAGGTTCTCCCCCACCAGCACCGAGAGCACGGCCACCCGCACCAGGAAGCCGGCGGCGCCGATCAGGCCGCCCACCCCCAGGGTGAGCCACCAGCTGCTGCGGCGACGCCAGCCCCAGCCCAGCCAGAGGGAGAGCAGGCCGTAGGGGAACAGCACCAGGGGCCCCCGGATCGGCCCCATCAGGGCCACCAGCAGCAGGGTCGTCACCACCACGCCCTCCAGGGCACAGCGCCAGCCATGGCGCAGCTGCAGCAGGGCCAGGGGCAGGGGCAGGGCGAGGCGGAACAGGGGACTGCCCACCGGCAGGTAGTAGAGCGCCACCCAGAGCAGGGCGGTGGCGGCCGCCAGGTAGGCGGTGTCCATCAGCTGGCGCGCCTGGCGATGGCTCAGCTGGCGCCGGAGGGGAGGGGTCATCGGGTCAGCGCGGCGCCGGCGCCGGTCGGGAGGTGGCGGGGGCGGTGCCGTTGGCGGCGCCGGCCGCCGCCGCGGGGGTCTCGGCGGCCCCGGAGCCGGCCGAAGGCATGCGCTCGATCGTCTCCACCTCGAAGGGCACACCAGCGGCGCGCAGCGCCTTGGTGACCACCTCGGCCGGGGCGGAGGGATCGGCCTGGGGCAGGCGGATGGTGACGCGGTAGGGGGCCGGGCGGACGGCCGGGGCCGCGGGGGCCACCGGGGGGGCAGCGGCCGCCGGGCCGTCCAGCGTTGTCGCTCCGCTGACGGGAGGTTCCTTGCCGGCCGCAGGCTTCGGGGCGGTCGGGGTGGGAGCCGGCGTGGCCGGGGCGGTGGTCCGGCTGACGGGGGCCGGAGCGGCGGGAGCCGCCGGAGCGCGCGAGAAACTGCGGGAGAGGGCGTCGCCGAAGGGGGTGCCGCCGCAGGCGGAGAGCAGCAGGGGCAGGGTCAGGAGGGGTCCCGCCAGCAGAAGGGGGGGGCGGGGATGGGCCATCAGCTGGCCGCGGGCTTGATCACCCGCACGGCGCTGGCCCGCAGGCGACCGGACTTGGTGGTGGCGGGGGGCTTCTTGGCGGCGGCGGTGGTGGTGCCGGTGGCCTTGGCGGCCGCGGTCCTGGTGGAGGGGGCCTTGGTGGCTGCCGTCTTGGTGGTTGCCGTCTTGGCGGCGGACTTCCTGGCGGCGGGCTTGGCGGCCGCCTTGGTCCCGGCCCGGGCCCGGGACGCCCCCTTGCCGCTGGCGGCCTTGGCGGCCAGCAGCTCCACCGCCTGCTCCAGGCTGATGGTGTCGGCGGTGGTGCCCTCCGGCAGGGAGGCGTTCACCTTGCCCTGCTTGACGTAGAGGCCGTAGGGGCCGTCGAAGAGCTGGATGGCCTCCTCGGCGCCCTCGGGCACGCCGAGATCCTTCAGGGCCGTGCGGCCGCCGCGGCCCTTCTTGGGCATGGCCAGCAGCTCCAGGGCCCGGCTCAGCCCCACGGCCAGCACGTCGTCCTCGGCCTTGAGGGAGCGGTAGTCCTTTTCGCCCTTGCCCTTGTCGTGCACCACATAGGGACCGAAGCGCCCCAGCCCGGCCTGCACCTTGCCGCCGTCGGGGTGCTCGCCCAGGTGGCGGGGCAGCCGCAGCAGCCCGAGGGCGTCCTCCAGGCTGAGGTCTTCGGGCTTCACCCCCTTGGGCAGGGAGGCCCGCTTGGGCTTGGGCACCTCCTCGCTCACCTGGCCGCGCTGCACGTAGGGGCCGTACTGGCCGAACAGCAGATACACCTGCTCGCCGGTTTCGGGGTCCTCGCCGAGGGACTCGGGCCCCTCCGCCTTCTGGCGCAGCAGCAGCTCGGCCTTCTCGGCATCGAGATCGGCCGGGGTGATCTCCTGGGGCAAGGTGGCCTTGAGCAGCTCCTCGCTGCCGTCGTCCGCCACCCGCTTGGTCTCCAGGTAGGCGCCGAAGCGGCCGATGCGCACCACGCAGGGCAGGCCCTCCAGCACCACCGTGCGGGAGATGCCGGGGTCGATGTCGCCCTCCCGCTGCTGCACCTGGGTCTCCAGGCCCTTCTCCCCCTTGTAGAAGCCCTCCAGGTAGGGCAGCCAGGACACCTTGCCCGTGGAGATCTCGTCGAGGGTCTGCTCCATCTTCGAGGTGAAGGCCGTGTCCACCAGGTCGGGGAAGTGCTCCTCCAGCAGGGCCGTCACGGCGAAGGCCGTGAAGCTGGGGGTCAGGGAGTTGTTCTGCAGGGTGGCGTAACCCCGGTCGACGATGGTGCCGATGATGCTGGCGTAGGTGGAGGGCCGGCCGATGCCCTCCTTCTCCAGGGTCTTGACCAGGGCCGCCTCGCTGTAGCGGGCGGGGGGCTGGGTCTGGTGGCCGAGGGCCTCGACGCCCCGGCAGAGGGGCGCGTCGCCGACGGCGAGCGAGGGCAGCAGCACTTCCTGGCCTTCCAGGGCCGCATCGGGGTCGTCGCTGCCCTCCACATAGGCACGGAAGAAACCGGCGAAGTCGATGCGCTTGCCGCTGGCCCGGAAGGTGGCACCCGCCGCCTCGATGTCGACGGCCAGCAGGGTGAGCCGGGCATCGGCCATCTGGCTGGCCACGGTGCGCTTCCAGATCAGCTCGTAGAGCGCCAGGTCGCGGCCGTCGAGGCCGGTGTCCTTCGGCGTGCGGAAGCTCTCACCGGCGGGCCGGATCGCCTCGTGGGCCTCCTGGGCGTTGCGGGCCTTGGTGCTGAACTGGCGCGGCGCCGGGCTGAGGAACTCCTTGCCGTACATGGCGCCGACGCAGTTGCGGGCCGCCGTCAGGGCCTGGTCGGAGAGGTGCACCGAGTCGGTGCGCATGTAGGTGATGAAGCCCCGCTCGTAGAGGGCCTGGGCCGTGCGCATGGTGTCGCGGGCCGAGAGCCGCAGCTTGCGGTTGGCCTCCTGCTGCAGGGTGCTGGTGGTGAAGGGGGGCACGGGCTTGCGCACCGTGGGCTTCTCCTCCACCGCCGCCACCCGCCAGGGGGAGGTTTCCACGGCGGCCTTGAGGGCGGAGGCCTCGGCCTCGCTGAGCAGCTTCACCTTGCTGCCGGTCTTGAGACCGCCGGTGGTCTCGTCGAAGTCGGAGCCGCCGGCGATGCGCTCGGCCCCCACGTGGGTGAGCTTGGCCTCGAAGGGCAAGGCCGTCTGCTCCAGGCGGGCCTTGAGATCCCAGTAACTGCCGCTGCGGAACGCCCGCCGGGCCCGTTCGCGCTGCACCAGCAGCCGCACGGCCACCGACTGGACCCGGCCGGCGGAGAGGCCCCATGCCACCTTCTTCCAGAGCAGGGGCGAGAGGGTGTAGCCCACCAGACGATCGAGGATGCGCCGGGTCTCCTGGGCATGGACCAGCTCCATGTCCAGGTCACGGGTCTGGTCGAGGGCGCGGCCGATCGCCTCCTTGGTGATCTCGTGGAACACCATCCGCTTCACCGGCACCTTCGGCCCGAGCAGCTGGAGCAGGTGCCAGCTGATGCTCTCCCCTTCCCGGTCCTCATCCGTGGCCAGCAGCAGCTGGTCGGCGTCCTTGAGGGCGTCCTTGAGCTCCTTGACCACCTTTTTCTTGTCCTTCGGCACCACGTACAGGGGTTCGAAGCTGTTGGCGGTGTTGACGCCGAGGTTGGCCCACTTCTCGCCCTTGTGGGCGGCCGGAATCTCGCTGGCGTTGTTGGGCAGATCGCGCACGTGTCCCATCGACGCCTCCACCCGGAAGGTCTTGGGCAGGAACGCCCGGATGGTGCGGGCCTTGGTGGGGCTCTCGACGATGACCAGGGTGTGGGCCACGGGAAGGCGCGATACCGCTTCCTTCTTTATCGCATCGACGGGCCCTGCGGGTATCCGGGCACCAGACCGCCCTTCCAGATGGCGGCTACAGTCCGCCACATCGCGCGCCTACCCGAACCCTGTGGCCGACCTGTTTCTGGCAGCAGCGAGCTCCGTCATCCCTGCCGCCACCACCGCCGCTTCCGCCGCCGAGGCCATTGTCTCGGGTCTTGGCACCGGCGCCCTGGCCCTGCAGCTGAACGCCGGAGCGATCGCTCCGGAGGCGGCCGTGCTGCTCACCCTGGTGGTCTGTCTCGTCGTCGACCTGGCCGGCGAGAAGGCCGCCAGCCGCTGGGTGCCCCCCATCTGCTACGGCGGCCTGGGCGCCTCCCTGGTGCTGCTGGCCCTGCAGTGGAACAGCCCCCTGGAGCCCTCCTTCCTCGGCTCCTTCCTGGCCGACAACCTGGCCATCGCCTTCCGGGCGGTGGTGGCCGCCTCCACCCTGATCTCCCTGCTGCTGAGCTGGCGCTATGTGGAGCGCAGCGGCACACCGATGGGGGAGTACGCCGCCATCCTGCTGGCCGCCACCCTGGGGGCCATGTTCCTGTGCGGCTCCACCGACCTGGTCAGCATCTTCATCTCCCTGGAGACCCTCTCGGTCGCCAGCTACCTGCTGGCGGGCTACATGAAGCGGGATGCCCGCAGTTCCGAGGCGGCCCTGAAGTACCTGCTGGTGGGATCGGCCGCCGCCGCGGTGTTCCTGTACGGCGCCTCGCTCCTCTACGGCCTCAGCGGCGGTGCCACCAGCCTGGCCACCATCGGACTGGCCCTGCAGACCAGCGCCTCCCCGATCACGGCCCTGGCCCTGGTCTTCGTGCTGGCCACCGTGGCCTTCAAGATCGCCGCCGTGCCCTTCCACCAGTGGACACCTGACGTCTATGAAGGTTCCCCCACCCCCGTCGTAGCCTTCCTGTCGGTGGGCTCGAAGGCCGCCGGCTTCGCCCTGGCGGTGCGGCTGCTGGTGGGCTGCTTCGAGAGCTTCGATGCCCAGTGGAAGTTCCTGTTCACCGTGCTGGCGGTGCTCAGCATGGTGCTGGGCAACGTGGTCGCCCTGGCCCAGACTTCGATGAAGCGGATGCTGGCCTACAGCTCCATCGGCCAGGCCGGCTTCGTGATGATCGGCCTGGTGTGCGGCACCGAGGACGGCTTCTCGGCGATGGTGCTCTACATGGCGGCCTATCTGTTCATGAACCTGGGCGCCTTCGCCTGCATCATCCTCTTCTCGCTCCGCACGGGCAGCGACCGCATCGCCGACTACGCCGGCCTCTATCAGAAGGATCCCCTGATCACCCTGGGGCTGAGTCTGTGCCTGCTCTCCCTCGGCGGCATCCCGCCGATGCTGGGCTTCTTCGGCAAGATCTACCTCTTCTTCGCCGGCTGGGCCGACCACCAATACCTGCTCGTCGTGGTCGGTCTGGTCACCTCGGTGGTGTCGATCTACTACTACATCTCGGTGATCAAGATGATGGTGGTGAAGGAACCCCAGGAGGCCTCTGATGTGGTCAAGGCCTACCCCGCCATCACCTGGAACCTGGCCGGCATGCAGCCCCTGCGGGCCGCCCTGGTGGGCTGCGTGGTGATCACCGCCGTGGGCGGTGTGCTCTCCAGCCCCCTGTTCGACTGGGCCAGCTCCACCGTTGCCGGCACGCCGATCCTGCAGCAGGCCATCGCCGCCACGGCCATCGCCCCTCTGGGCTGAGGCGGGGGCAGATTTTCCTAGCCTGACGGCCATGGAGTCCCTCCCCCCACCGGTGGCCGAACTGGTCCACGTGTCGAAGGTCTACGGCAGTGGCGACACCGAGGTGCGCGCCCTCGACGACCTCTCCCTGACGGTCCAGCAGGGCGACTACCTGGCGGTGATGGGGGCCAGCGGCTCCGGCAAGAGCACGGCGATGAACATCCTCGGCTGCCTGGACCGGCCCAGCTCCGGCAGCTACCGGCTCAACGGCACCGATGTGGACAGCCTCGACGACGACGAGCTGGCCGACCTGCGCAACCAGCAGCTGGGCTTCGTGTTCCAGCAGTTCCACCTGCTGCCCCAGCTGAGCGCCATCGACAACGTGATGCTGCCGATGATCTACGCCCGCGTCCCCCGGGAGGAGCGGCGGCAGCGGGCCCTGGCGGCCCTGGATCGGGTGGGCCTCTCCCACCGGCTGGAGAACAAGCCCAACCAGCTGTCCGGGGGCCTGCAGCCGCGGGTGGCCCTGGCCCGGGCGATCATCAACGAGCCGGCCATGCTCCTGGCCGACGAGCCCACCGGCGCCCTGGACTCCCACACCACCGAGGAGGTGCTGAGTCTGTTCGGGGACCTCAATGCCCAGGGGATCACGATCCTGCTGGTGACCCATGAAACCGAAGTCGGCTCCAGGGCCGACCGGGTGGTGCACTTCCGCGACGGCCGCATCAGCGCCTGAGGCACCCTCAGCCCGGGGTCGGGCGGGCGGCTGGGGGCACCCCCAGCTTCTCGCCGGGCAGGGGCAGGGGGGAGCGGGGACGCTCCAGGGTGGCGATCAGCTGACCCATCAGCAGGGCCACCGCATCGGTGGGACCGCTGCCGTCCGCGCCGCCCAGGCCCGCGAACAGGCCGCCACCCGGATCGAGATCACCGGGATCGGTGGCCACCCAGCCGCCGTCCTGGGGCAGGCGCAGCTCGAAATGCAGGTGGGGACCGGTGCTCAGGCCCGTGCTGCCGACCCGGCCGATCACCTCGCCCTGGCGCACCATCTCGCCGTCCTTGACGTAGAGCTCGGAGAGGTGGCCGTAGAGGGTGCGGCGCCGAGGCCGGTCGTGCTCCAGCTCCACCGCCAGGCCATAGCCGCCGGCCAGGCCGCTGCTGACGACGCGTCCCGACAGGGCAGCCACCACCGGCGTCCCCTCGGGCGCCGCCAGATCACGACCCGAATGCATCAGCCAGCTGCCCAGGACCGGATGCAGGCGATAACCGAAGCCGCTGGTGGTGACGGCCGAGCCGATCAGGGGGAAGAGCAGCCGCTGGTTGCCGTTGCCGATGATCGGGGCGGGGCGGGGGGTGACGCGGAACACGTCGGTGAGGCGGAAGCTGCCGCCGGCGCCGGTCAGCAGGGCGCTGACGGGCACGGTGATCGGCGGCAGGGGGGAAGCGTCGAAGCCGAAGCCGAAACCGGCCCCGCGGCCCCCGGCCACCAGATCCCCCTCGCCCAGTCCGTCGCTGAGGCCATCCTTGCGACCGCGGCCGATGATGATCACCCCGGTGCTGCACTCCTGGGCGGAGAGGGCGCCGGCCTTGCAGGCCCGATGACGGGTGGCGGCCTCCTGCGGCGACAGCAGCGAGCCGCGCACCCGCACCCGCTCGCCGGGGGTGACGACCCCCTCCCGCACCAGGGCATCCAGGGAGGCATCAAAGCGCCGGGCCGGCTCCGGCCGGCGCTCCGCCGCTCCGGGCCGCAAGGTCGGCGGGGGGGCTTCCCCGGTGACCGGGGGCGGGGGGGCCAGGGGCTGCACCGGGGCCTGGAACTCGGGGCGGGTCACCGGCGCCGCGATCCGCACCGAGGGACGCTGCACCGGGGTTGGTGCCGGGGCCGCCTGATCCGCCGGCTCAAGGACGGGAACGGCCTGGGCGAGCACCAGCGGCATGGCCAGCCAGGTGGCCGTGGCGCCAGCGCCGAGCGCCGTCAGGACGGTGAGGGGCTGGGAAGCCATGTCAGGAGGGGGCGCCGGGGGGCGTGCAGGGGGACGACCCGGCGCCGGGATTGCCGAAGGACAGTGTACGGGGGGTGCTCATCCGGCGCCGAACAAGCGGTGCAGCACCCGCTCGGCGCTGCCGTTCACCAGGCGCAGCCCGCCGTCGGGCGCCAGCCCGGCGGGCCGCCAGTCGACGCCGTCGAGGTGGATCGGGCCATCGGGCAGATGCAGGCGGCGCTCCGCCTGCCGGCACACCTCCTGGGGCCGCCCGGCCCAGGCCATGGCCCATTCCAGGGCCGCCAGCACCTCCCCGCACCAGAGCAGGGGATCGGCGCGGCCGGCTCCCAGCAGCTCCGCCAGGGCCACGGCACCGTCGGGCGGTCGGTTGGCGACGTTGAGCCCCACCCCCATCCGGGCCCAGCGGCAGGTGCCCCCCCGCAGCCGCAGGCGGGGCAGCAGGCCCGCCAGCTTCCGGGGCCCGCCCCCACCCCCACCGGGCAGCAGCAGATCGTTGGGCCACTTGAGCCGCACCGGAAGGCCCCGGGCCTCCAGCCGCAGACACAGCCCGACCGCCACCGCCAGGCCGGGGGCCGCCGCCGTCGCCGCCACCGCCGGCCAGGGCAGGGCCGCACTCATCCAGACCCCCCCGGACGGGGAACGCCAGGGGCGGCCCTGCTGGCCGCGGCCGAAGCGCTGCCGTCGGGCGATCACGGCCCGGGGGGCCGGCAGGGGGGCGTCGCCGACCAGCAGGGGATCCTGCGCCAGCCAGCGATCCAGTTCCGTTTCGGTGCTGGCGCACACCGGCAGGCCCCGCAACCGCCAGGAGACCGGCTCCAGCGGGGCCAGCGCCATCAGGGCATCCGTGGGCGCCAGGGGGCTCCGCCGCCGCAGGGCCCCGATCGCGCCGATCAAAACCGCCGCAGCCAGTCGCCGATGCGGGCCGCACCGGCCTCCAGGTCGCCGGCCGGATGCACCAGGGCCAGCCGCTGCCAGCCCTCACCGCCGGGGCCGAAGCCGTTGCCGGGGGTGAGGCAGACGCCGGTGCCCTCCAGCAGGGCGGCGCAGAAGCGTTCCGAATCCAGACCCCGGGCCCGGGCCACCTCGGGGATCTGCAGCCACAGGTAGAGCGCCATCGACGGCAGGCGCACCGGCCAGCCCTGGGCCTCGAGGGCGGCGGCCATGCGGTCGCGGCGCTCGCGGTAGACGCCGCGCAGCTGCTCGGGCCAGTGGGGGGCCTGCTCCAGGGCGGCGATCGCCCCGGCCTGCAACGCCAGCGACTGATTGAAATCCACCACCCCCTTGAGCTGGCGCAGGGCGGTGATCAGCGCCTCGGCACCGATGGCGAAGGCGAGCCGGTAGCCCCCGAGGCACCAGCTCTTGGAGAAGGAGAAGAACTCGATGCCGCAGCGGCGCCAGTCGGGATGGCGCAGCAGGGCGGGGGCCTCCCCCTCCAGGGCCAGATCCACGTAGGGGTTGTCGTGGGCGAGCACCACGTCATGGCGCAGGGCCCGCTCCACCGCCCCATCCAGCCAGGCCTGGGTGCCGGTGGTGGCCGTGGGGTTGTGGGGGAACCCCAGCACCATCAGCGAGAGGTCCTGCCACTGGCTGGGGGAAAGGCGGTCGAAATCGGGCCGCCAGCCGGCGTCGGCGTCGAGGGGCAGCAGCACCGGTTCAGCGCTGGCCAGGTGCAGCCCGCCCATGTGGGACGGGTAGTAGGGGTCGAGCAGCAGGGCCCGGTCGCCGGGGTTGAGCACCGCCAGGGGCAGATGGGCCGTGCCCTCCTGGGAGCCCACCAGCAGCAGCACCTCCGTTTCCGGATCCACCGCCACGTCGAACCGGCGCCGCGCCCAGGCCGCCACCGCCTCCCGGAAGGGCAGGGTGGCGGCATGGAGGCAGTAGGAGGCGCTCTCGGGCCGGCTCAGGCCGGCGGCGATGGCCTCCAGGGCCACGGCGGGCGGCTGCAGGTCGGTGGAGCCGAGGGACAGATCCAGCAGCGGCGGCAGGGGCGAACCGTCGGCGCCGGGGCCGGAGGCGGCCCGGGCGCTGTAGGCGGCCTTGCGCTGGTCGTTGCGGGCGAAGACGCCGTTGCCGAGCCGCGACAGGCGCTCAGAGATGGGCATCCAGGAAAGCCTTCAGCTGGGACTGGGCCATGGCACCTTCGTGGCGAGCCACTTCCTGGCCGCCGCGGAACAGGACCAGGGTGGGCAGGCCCTGCACCTTGAGGCTGTCGCGGCTGATGGGGTTGGGATCGGCCTCCAGCTTGCCGACGGTGAGGGCTCCGCCGGGGGCCTCGGCATAGGCCGTGGCGGCCCAGGTCATCAGGGGGGCCATCAGCCGGCAGGGGCCGCACCAGGGCGCCCAGACGTCGACGAGGACGGGGCCCGGCACCTCCAGGACCGAGGCCTGGAAGTTGGCGTCGGTGAGGTCGAGGACGGGGGAGTCGACGTCGGCGGGCACGGCGTTAGGGGTAGCGGTGGCCCGATTGTATGAATTCAGAGCTTGTCGATGGACTGGCGCAGTTCCTCAAGCTCGGCATTGACCTCGGCCACCTTCACCGGCTCCAGCTGGGGGGCCGGGCCCCCCTCCAGGGGAAGGGAGATGGGGGTCTTGCCGCCTTCGAGGCGGGTCTTGAGGGCCGCCAGCTCGTCGTCGACATCGCTGCCCTCGAGGGCGGCGAACTGGCTTTCCAGGTCGGCACCGGCCAGCTCGGCGGCGGCCTGGCTGCGGGCCTCCATGTTGAGCACCTTCTCCTCCATCTGGTCGAAGGCGGCCATCGAGCTGTTGGTGCTCAGGCTGCCCACGGCGTTCTGAAGCTGCTCCTGGGCCTGGGCCGCCTGGGCACGGGCCTTGAGCATGTCCTTCTTGGTCTTGGCCTCGGCGATCTTGCCTTCCAGGGCGGTGAGGCTGCGCTTGAGGGTCTCGACCTGGGAGGCCTGGCCGCTGAGCTGGGCGTTGAGGGCGGTGGCGGTGTCGGTGTAGGTCTTGCGGCGGGAGAGGGATTCCCGGGCCAGATCCTCCTCCCCTTTCTTCAGGGCCAGCTCAGCGCGCTCGTACCAGGTGCGGGCCTGGGCCTCGGCCTGCTCGGCCTGGTTCTGCAGCCGCTTCTGGCTGGCGATGGCGGTGGCCACGGCCTGGCGCAGCTTGACCAGGTCGGCCTGCATGTCGGCCACGGACTGATCGAGGATCTTGGCCGGATCCTCCGCCTTGCTCACCAGATCGTTGAGGTTGGCGCGCAGAAGACGGCTCAGCCGATCGAAGAAACCCATGGAGGCGGGGCCAGTGCAGAAATCGAGAGTAGCCAGAACCTGCCGCCTGGTCTTCCCCGCCCCTCAGCGGATTGCCGCACCCACACCCGGCGGGGCGGCGCTCAGGTGCGGCGGCGCCGGGCGTGGGCCTGCAGCTTGAGGGCGTAGTCGCCCATGGAATGGTCGGCGACCACCGCCTTGCCCCGGGTGAGGAGGAAGCGGCGCACCACGACGCAGAAACGCCAGAACGCCTCCGGGCTCATCACCACCTTCAGATCCCGGAAGGGGATCTGCTGCTCATCCGGGATGTTGGCGGCGTCGGAGAGGAACACGACGCTGCCGGCATGGGTGTAGCCGAAGAAGTTCCGCCGCAGGAACTCGGCGATCTGGAAGGTGCCGTTGATGGGAATCAGCCGGATCAGGCTGAGAAGGATCAGCAGGCTGTAGCCGAAGGGGATGCGCGTCACACCGTCGGCGGCGTTGACGATCCGGTAGATGGGTGTCCGGACCGGGGCGAAGAAGGCGTCATCGCCGGCCCGGGGACAGCCGAAGGTGTAGGTGGCACCGGTGCTGTCGGAGCCGAGGTAGCGGGTGGCCACCAGGGCCAGGGCGCCGCCGAGGGAATGGCCGGTGATGTACAGGGGGACACCCGGATGGCGCGCCAGGGCGGCCTCCAGGGGGGCGCGCACCTTGTCGAAGGCGGCGAGGAAACCGGCGTGGGCCCGGCCGCCGCCGGGGGCCGCCACCAGGTGGGCCCGCAGATCGGCACTGATGTCGTGGATGCTGGTGACCTGGGTGCCCCGGAAGGCCAGCACGAGCATGGCGTCGGGTCCCCGGCCGGAGGGGAGGTTCAGGCGAACCAGAATCGCCTCACTGCCCTGCACGGCGATGCCCTCGAGCAGTTCGAAGCCGGCCGTCTCCAGCGCCGAGACCACCACACCGTCCACCGTCTGGCCGTTCTCGATGGCGGCCGCCACCAGGGCCCGCACCACCGCCTCCCCCCGCTGGCTGCGGGCCGATTCGAGGATGCGGAGCACCAGCTCGTCGACCCTGACCTCGGCGGGCAGCTTCTCGTAGACCAGCCGGGCGATCTCCGCCAGCAGCCAGGCTGTGCGGTCGGAATAGGCGGCGCGGAGGACCGGGACCTGGCGGATCAGGGTGGGGTCGTCGAAGTAGCCGGCCATGGCGCTGCCCCGGGGATGGAGGTTCTCCGGGCCTCAGCCTTGCCCAGCTGCTCGCCCCGTCAACCCGGGAACGGGTTTCCATCACCAGCCGATGCACGGCCTTAGCGTGGACAGATGGAGCCCTCCCGGTCCCGCCAGCGCCGCGCCACCGAGCCAAGTGGCTCCCGCAGCGGCTCCCGCCGCCAGAGAGTCGAGGCGGTGCAGACGCGGCAGGTGGGAAATGTCGCCCTGCTGATGCCGCCCGCCCGGCCGCCGGCCAGCGCCCTGGCCAGTTGCCTGGACAGCCTCCAGCAGGACTGGCGCCGCGAGGGGCATCTGGCCGCCCTCTGGCGGGACTGGCCGCGGATCGCCGGGCCCCAGCTGGCCCCCCACTGCCGTCCCCTGCAGCTGCAGGGGGGGCTGCTGACCGTGGGCGCCGCACCGGGGCCCTGGCTGCAGGCCCTCCAGTACAACCGCCACCAATTGCTGGGGTCCCTGCGGGGCGCCGGCTTCAGCGTCCGGGACGTGCGGGTGCAGCAGCACCACCCCGGCGCCACCACCACCCCCGGCAGCCTCAGCGAGGCGGAGGTGTGGGCCGTCCATCCGAGCCGCTGCGACGTGCACGGCCTGGCCGACTGCCCCGCCTGCGGCCGGCCGGCCCCGGCCGGGGAGATGGCCCGCTGGGGCCACTGCAGCTTCTGCCGCCGCGCCGATCTGGCCTGAGCGCTCAGGGGAGGGGCTGATCCTCACCAGGTCAGAACAGGGCCCGCCAGGCCGCCTCCTGCTCCGCCGCGGCCTCGCTTCCCTCCAGGGGAAAGCCAGCCAGGAAGTCCTTGTCGGCGGCGGGCTCGTAGGGCCCCTGCTTGATTTCCATCATCACGGCATCGGGCGAGAGGGCCACCAGGGTGTGGATGACCCCCTCGGCCAGCTCGATGCCGCGCAGGGGGCCTTCCGCGCTGATCCGCTCGTGCTGCAGCACCCGCCCACCGGCACCGAGCAGCAGCAGCCCCACCGCCCCCTGCAGCACGAGGAAGCACTCGAAACCGTCGCCGGGGTGCGCGCGGCGGTGGCGGTGGGGCCGCACGTAGGTGCCGGGTTGCAGCACATTCAGGAAGCGCTGCACCCGGTCGGCGGGGGCGTGGAAGTTGTGATTGAGGCGCCGTCGAGGGGAGCCGGCGGCGGCGGCGGCCACCGCATCGAAGAGGTCCTGGTCGATGCGCTGGAGCGGGGACGGGGCGGCGGAGTCCATCGCAGGGGCGGCGGGCGACCCGTTATCTACCTGTCCGGGGCGGCGGCCCATAGATTGTGCGTCCTTCCAACGGCATGGACGTCATGGGTGCTGGTCCGCGGGTGTCCTGGCAGGCGGCCGCACCGCTCGTTCTTCTGCTCGGCACCGGCCAGGCCCTGCCCGCCCTGGCGGCGGCGGCCAAACCGGGTGCCAGACCGGCGGCGCCCGTCGCCACCTACACGATCGAGGCCACCACCGCCACGGGGATGGGGGCGATGGGCGGGGCCGGCATGCTGCAGATGATGCTGGGGGGCCGGCCGGCCATGGGCGCCACCAGCCGCCAGCTGGAACTGCGGCTGCAGTCCCCGCAGACCAACCCCAATCCCACGGCCGAGCACCGCATCCCGGCGGCCATGGCGATGGGGACGGCCCTGCCGCTCAAGAGTGGCTCCGACAGCCCCGGGCAGCGGAGCCGGGAGTGGAAGGAGGAGGACATCCCCGAGGCGAAGGGCCGGCTGCTGATCTTCCGCGGCTGCGCCGAGAGCGCCGGCGCCGGCCAGCCCGAGATCATCACCCTGCAGGGACTGACCACCGAGCAGCGGCGCCAGGTGCTGTCGGGCCTGAAGCGGCTGGGGACGGCCAGTGGCCCGACGGGCACCTCCGGCCGCTGGCCATCGGGCGAGGAGGCGCCGGCGGTGCCGCCGCAGGCCTCCCTGGTGGGGAATCACGTGGTGGCCAGCAACTACGCCCCGGAGATCCGCTTCCAGGTGGGCAGCGGCCACGACTTCCTGGCGCCGGTGAAGCTGACGAGCACCCCGGCCGGCGGCGCCCAGCGGCTGAGCTGGCCGACCATCCCCACCGCCCTCGGCTACCAGGCGACGGCCACGGGCATGGGTCGCCAGGAAGGCGACATCGTGATGTGGACCTCCAGCGAGCTGCCCATGGCCGACAGCGCCGTGCCGGATGAGCTGCGGGCCCCCGAGGCGGCCCGGCTGGTGCAGCGCGGGGTGCTGCTGGCTCCGGAGCGCACCACCTGCGCCGTGAGCGCCCAGGCCATGGCGGCGATGGGGGCGGGGATGGTCACGTTCACCGCCTACGGCGACACGCTGCTGCTGAGCAGCTCCCAGGGGAGTCCCGCCTGGCGGCTCAGCCTGGAGCGGCGCTCCACCGCCACCCGTTTTCTGGGGGAGGGCATGGAGCGCCTCGATCCGGGCTCCGGCGAGGGCAAGCAGGAGCCGGCCCAGAAGGGTGGGGGCTTCAACCTGTTCAAGCTGTTCTGATCGCCGCCGCGCCCCTCGGCCGGACGCATGACGACGACCCTGGCGTCAGCGTCCCCGTTGCTGCTGGCGCAGCCGGATCGCACCGCCGGGTCCGACCTCGATCCGCACCTCTTCCCCGTACTGGCCGTTGGTGACATAGCCCTCGGCCGCATGCAGGCGGGTGCCGTCCGCCAGCTCACCCTCGATCGCGAAGTGGGCATCGGACTGGATCCGGAAGGAGCGGCTGACCGTCTCCCCAGCGGCGATCGGATGGAACCGCAGCGTCTCCGAGGGAAGGGACACCTGCAGGGACACGATCATGCGACCGCTCCTGTTGATGACCGTGAGCGCGTTGCGGGTGTGCTCCCGGAACGCCACGACGGCGCCGATGGACGCCGCCAGGCCTGCGGCCGTCACCAGCGCCAGGAACGAGCGTCGGGGAAATCGGGGCACACCGAACAATCTGGCAGGGCCGGAGCGGGCGGTCCTGAGCCGTCGACTGAAGCCCGGCGTCCGTAGCCTTGGGCGGCGCCGCACCCTTCCGGCACCCCCAGGAGTCCGCCCTTGGCTGCAGCGCGCCACATCCTCCTGACCGGCGGTAACTCCGGCATCGGTTTCGAGGCGGCCGTGGTCCTCTGCCGGGCCGGCCACCGGCTCACCCTGCCCTGCCGGGACCGGGCCAGCGCCGAGGCGGCCAGCCAGCGGGTGCTGGAGCAGGCCGGCGCCGGCACGCCCCCCGCCACCGCCGTCTGCGATCTGGCGGATCTGGAGAGTGTGCGGGCCTGCGGCGCCGTCCTGCTCGCCCAGGGGACCCCCATCGACACGCTCGTGCTCAATGCCGGCCTGCAGTACGCCGGTGCCGGCGAGCCGCGCCGCACGGCCCAGGGCCATGAGCTCAGCTTCGGGGTGAACCATCTGGGCCACGTCCTGCTGGCCCACCAGCTGCGGCCCCTGCTGGCGGCGGGGCGATCCCCGCGGCTGGTGGTCACCGCCAGCGAGGTGCACGACCCCAGCACCGCGGGGGGCAAGGTGGGGGCCCCGGCGGGCCTGGGCGCGCTGGCGGGCCTGCGGCCGGGCGAGGGGACCACGATGGTGAACGGCTCGGCTCCGTTCAGTGCCGACAAGGCCTACAAGGACAGCAAGCTCTGCAACGTGCTGTTCGCCCGCGAGTTTGCCCGGCGGCTGGAAGAGCAGGGAACGCCCTGGCCCGTCCTCGCCTGGAGCCCGGGGCTGGTGATCCCGCCGACCAGCACTGGCGGCTTCTGGCGCTACAGCCGCCAGTCGAACGAGCTGGGCCAGCGGCTGTTCGCCCTGGCGGCCCGCTCGCTGCTGCGCCTCACCGAGAGCGTCGAGAACGCCGGGGCCCTGCTGGCCGGCCTGGCCAGCGATGACGCCTTCGCCGCCAGCGGCTTCACCTACTTCCGCAACCGCGTCACGGCTCCGGGCCGGCACCTGTTTGAGGCCACTGCCACCAGCGCCGAAGGGCAGGACCCTGAGCTGGCCCGCCGGCTGTGGGAGGCGAGTGCGGCCCTGGTGGGCGTGGGGGCGGATTGGCCGTGAGCGGCCGGCCCGAGCGGTTGCTGTTCCTCCCCGGCGCCTCGGGCGACACCTCCTTCTGGCGTCCCCTGGAGCAGCGGCTGGCCGTCCATGCCGAGCGGCTGCACCTGGGCTGGCCCGGCTTCGGTGACACCCCGCCCCGGCCGGGTGTCGAGGGCTTCGAGGACCTGCTGGCCCTGGTGCTGGAGCCGCTGGATCGCCCCTGTGCCCTGATCGCCCAGTCGATGGGTGGGGTGCTGGCCCTGCGGGCCGCCCTGGCCCGGCCCCGCTGGGTGACCCACCTGGTGCTCTGCGCCACGTCCGGCGGCCTGCCGATGGCGGAGCTGGGGGCCACCGACTGGCGGGCCGGCTTCCGCACCAGCCTGTCCCACCTCCCCGACTGGTTCGCCACGGAAACGACCGACCTCTCCGGGCTCTTGGCGGAGGTTGCCGCACCCACCCTGCTGCTGTGGGGCGATGCCGACCCGTTCAGCCCGGTTGCCGCCGGGGAGCGCCTGGCGCGGCGACTGCCCCGGGCCCGACTGGAGGTGATCAACGGCGGCGACCATGATCTGGGCCGCCATCACGCCGGGCGGCTGGCGCCGCTGGTCGACGCCCACCTCAGCTGCACCTCTCTCACCAGCGTCACGCCCCTCACCCCACCATGAGCAAGACCACCAGCGCCTATTGGAATCCGCTGGCGCCGGAGCAGGCCCACCGCTGGCGCTGGCTGGAGGGGCTGGAGGGCCAGGTGCAGGAGCTGGTGCTCAGCGAGGATCCGGCCACCGGGGAGATCACCCGGCTGACGCGCTTCCATCCCGGAGCCGACACCGCCGCCTTCGGGGGCAAGGCCCACCCCTTCCCCGAGGAGATCTTCATCGTGGCTGGGCGCCTGTTCGATGGGGCCTTCGGCCTGTGGCTGGAGAGCGGCCACTACGCCAGCCGGCCGCCGGGGGAGGTGCATGGCCCCTTCCGCACCGATGGGGCGGGCTGCCTGGTGCTGGATGTGTCCTTTCCCCAGCGGGGTGGGGAAGGATCGTCATGAGCGGTGCCGACGCAGACCCTGGAGCTCATCTTCCAGCGCAGCGATCCGCTCCCGCAAGGGCCGCAGCTGGGCTTCCAGCTCCACGGCCGTGAACCGGGGGGTGATGAACTGGGGGCAGTTCCAATCGAAGGCCTCCACCCGGATGCGGAAGAGGCGCTCCACCTCCCCCGCAGCCTGCGGTGCCAGCTGCTCCGCCAGCTGGGGATCATCAGCGAGCGACAGCACCTCGGCTTCCCCGTCGATCTTGAGCCGGCGACGGGCGGCGTAATCCATCAGGAACAGGGCCACCCGCGGATCGCGCCGCAGATGGCCGGCGGTGAGCAGCTGGCGGTTGCCGCCGTAATCGGCGAACCCCAGGGTGCGTTCGTCGAGCACCCGCAGGAAGCCCACGGGCCCGCCCCGGTGTTGCAGGTAGGGGGCACCCGCTTCGGTGAGGCTGGCCAGATAGAAGCTGTCGCGGGCGCTGATGAAGCCCGTCTCCCTGGCACTGAGGCGATCGGCGGCCGGGGCCGGGGGCACGACCTGGCTCTGGCCATAGGCCTGGAGCTGGGCCTCCCCCACGGCGGGGGTGAGATGGCGATGCAGGTAGTGCTGGCTCATGGGAGGAAGCTCCGCTCAGGCCTCCAGGCCTTTCATGGGCATGTAGCCCGGCAGCGCCTTGATCCGCCCGATCCAGGCGCAAACGTTGGGATAGGGGGCCAGATCGATGCCGCCGTCCGGGGCCAGGGCCACGTAGGGGAACACGGCGATGTCGGCGATGGTGGGACGATCCAGCTCCAGCCACTGCCGGTGGGCCAGGTGCCGCTCCAGTTGGTCGAGGAGGAAGGCGGCCTTCTCGGTGGCCCGCTCGATCGGGATCGCCTTGACGCCGAACAGATGGTGCAGCCGGGCGCTTTCCGGCCCCTGGCGCACCTCACCGGCGGCGGTGGAGAGCCAGCGCACCACCCGGGCCTGGCCGAGGGGATCGGCGGGCAGCCACAGGCCATCGCCCTGCCGGGCCGCCAGGAAAAAGAGGATGGCCTGGGCGTCAGCGAGGCTGGTGCCGTCGGCCTCGAGCACGGGCACCTGGCCGAAGGGATTGAGGGCCAGGAAGGCCTCCCCTTTGTGCTCGCCCGCCATCAGGTCGACGCGGACCCAGTCGTAGTCGCATCCGAGCAGTTCCAGGAGCAGGCGCACCTTGTAGCTGTTGCCGGAGAGTTCGTGGCCGTGGAGCTTGAGCATCGACGTCAGGAGGTGGGGGGGGCCGGCGGCGCGGACAGCCTGAGTAGACAGACCGGTCTGCGCATTCAAAGGTAGCAGACCTTTCTGTCTACTCACTAGATTGGGTTCACTGCACCGGAATCCATGCCAGCCAGCGGCGCCCCCACCAGGACCTCCGCCAAGCGGGACGCGCTGCTGGACACCGCCGAAGGGCTCTTCGCCCGCCACGGCTACCGGGCCGTGGGCATCGACGCGGTCCTGGCCGCAGCCGGGGTGGCCAAGATGACCCTGTACAAGCACTTCCGATCCAAGGAGGAGCTGATCGCCGCCGTGCTGGAGCGACGCGGCAACGCCATCGCCGCGGGGCTGGCCGAGGGGATCGCCGCGGCACCGGAGGACCCCAGGGCGCGCCTGCTGGCGGTGTTCGACTGGCTCGAGGAGGCGGTGCGCTCACCGGAGTTCCACGGCTGTCTGTTCATCAAGGCCTCCAGCGAGTACCCCGCGGCGGAGGATCTGCCCCGGCAGGCGGCCGAGGACTTCAAGCAGGGTTGCCGCCATCTCCTGGAAGGGCTCTGCCGGGATCTCGCTGTTGACGACCCCGAGGGCCTGGCCCGCCAGCTGCAGTTGCTGTTCGAAGGCGCCCTGGTGGTGGCCTTCCTGCAGCGGACTCCCCTGGCCGCCGCCGATGCCCGACGGGCCGCCGAAGCCCTGCTGGCTTGCGACCCGTGAACGGGCCAGGACCGGGGCGCCCACCGCTGACAAGCCGCGGCAGGCGCCCTACAACCGGGAGACCGCCAGGATCGTTGCGCTGATGGCCAGGAACCGCCACCGCTGGCTGGCCCTGATGGCGGCTGGCCTGCTCCAGCCGGTCGCCCCCGCCGCCGCCGCGCCCCTGCCCCGCCGCCTCGGCGAGTGCCGCCCGACGTTCATCCGGGAGATCCACTACCGGCTGAGTGCCGCCGACGCCAACGGCGTCCAGATCCCCATCGCCGGCTCCGGCTCCGCCGTCAGCTACACCAATGGGGGCTACCAGGTCTCCTACGACACGGTGCCGGCGATCCACAGCAGCAGGGAAGGGGATCGGGTGGAGCTTTGCCTGACCTTCGTGCCGGATTGCAGCGGGGCCCCCCGCGGCGATGGGCGCGGCCGTCTCTACCGGGCCCGCAACCTGCGCACCGGTGGCACCTGGACCCTGCCGGACAGTCAGCACAGCTGCGGCGGCGCCTGAAGCGGCCGCCGCCGTGCCCGCCGGCCCCCACCCCTGCCTTTCGTCAGTTGCGGCGGCCGCCCCGATGGCAGGAGGGTGGCCGCCACCGCAGGACAGCTCCCCGATGCTCCCCTGGTTTCTGGCCGCCGTCACCCTGACGGTGGCGGTCCTGACAGCCTTCCCCCTGGGCCGCCACCTCTGGCAGGTCTTCGACGACCGCCCCCAGCCCGCCTGGGACCCCTGGCTGCTGCCGCTGGAGACGGGGCTGCTGCGCTGGATCGGCGACCGGGGCCAGCCGGCGGCCACGGCCTGGGCCTACCTGCAGCCCTTCCTGGTCACCAACGCCTGTTTCGGAGGCCTGGCCTTCCTGCTGCTGGCCTTCCAGCCCGCCTGGCTCAACCCCCTGGGCTGGCCCGGCCTGCGCTGGGACCTGGCCCTGCACACCACCCTCTCCTTCCTCACCAACACCGACCAGCAGCACTACCTGCCCGAGCAGACCCTGGGCACCTTCGCCCAGCTGGGGGTGATCCAGTTCCTGATGTTCGTCTCGGCGGCCAGCGGCCTGGCGGTGGGCTTCGCGGTGATCCGCGGCCTGTGCGGCCTGCCCCTGGGCAACTTCCATCGCCAGCTGGTCCGCTCCCTCACCCGGGTGCTGATCCCCGGCAGCCTGCTGCTCGCCGTGCTGCTGCTCGTCTGCGGCGTGCCGATGACCCTGGCCGATCCCCTGCGGATCACCACCCTGGAGGGGGGCAGCCAGCTGCTGATCCGCGGCCCGGTGGCCCTGTTCGAGGCGATCAAGCAGCTGGGCGAGAACGGTGGCGGCTTCTACGGGGCCAACTCCGCCCACCCCTTCGAGAACCCCAACGGACTCTCCAACCTGGTGAGCTGCTGGGCGATGGTCGCCATCCCGGCGGCCAGCATCGACGCCTTCGGCCGGTTTCTCGGCAACCGCCGCCAGAGCACCCTGCTGCTGCTGCTGGTCACGGTGCTGCTGGCCACCGGGGCCGCCGTGGCGATGGCGGCCGAGCAGGGGGGCAACCCGGCCCTTTCGGCCTGGATCAGCGGCCCGAACCTGGAGGGTAAGGAGCTGCGTTTCGGGGCCGGACTGACGGCCTTCTGGGCGGCCCTGGCCACCGGCTCGATGACGGGGGCCGTCAACGGCGCCATGGATTCGCTGCTGCCGCTCTCCAACCTGGTGACCCTCTTCAACCTGTTTCTGCAGGTGCTCTTCGGCGGCCAGGGCACCGGCATCGCCTACCTGCTGGTGTTCATGGTGCTGGCGGTGTTCCTCACCGGACTGATGGTGGGCCGCACCCCGGAATTCCTGGGTCGCAAGGTGGAGAAGGCGGAGGTGGTGTGGAGCAGCCTGATCCTGCTGATCCACCCGGTGTTCGTGCTGCTGCCTGCGGCGTTCACCATGGCTGGGGCCACGGACCTGGCTGGGATCAGCAACCCCGGGCCCCACGGCATCAGCCAGGTGGTCTACGAGTACGCCTCGGCGGCGGCCAACAACGGCAGCGGCATGGAGGGCCTGGGGGACGGCAGCCTCTGGTGGAACCTCAGCACCAGCCTCAGCCTGCTGGGGGGCCGCTACCTGCCGATCGCCGCCCTGGTGCTGCTGGCCGACGGCTATGCCCGCAAGCCGGCCCTGCCGCCGGGCCCCGGCACCCTCGCCACCGACACCAGCCTGTTCACGGTGGTGCTGGCGGTGGTGCTGGTGATCCTCGGCGCCCTCACCTTCTTCCCCGTGCTCGCCCTCGGGCCGATCGCCGACGGGCTGGTGCTGGCGGCCTGAACCCCCAGGCCCCGCTCCGCCGCGCCCGCGCTGCCCTCCGCCCCCGCCCATCCCATCGCCGCACCACGCCACCTGATTCGACCCGCCATGACCTCCCTGCCGGCCCGCACCCTCTTTCCCCGCATGCCGCGGGGCCGCCGCGACCAGCGGCGCTACACACCACGGCCCCGCCAGAAGGGCCTGGTGCGCCGCGCCGCCCTGCAGGCGTTCGTGAAGCTCGACCCCCGCACCGCCGCGGCCAACCCGGTGATGTTCGTGGTCTGGTGCGGCACGGTCGTCTGCCTGCTGGCCACCGTGAGGCCGGATCTGTTCGGCGGCGGAGCCGAGAACAGCGGCCGTCTGTTCAACGCCCTGGTGAGCCTCACCCTGCTGGCCACGTTGCTGTTCGCCAACTTCGCCGAGGCCCTGGCGGAGGGCCGCGGCAAGGCCCAGGCCGATGCCCTGCGCCGCACCCAGGCCCGCACCCAGGCCCGGCTGCTCGATCCCGCCGGCGGCGAACGGCTGGTGGATTCCTCCACCCTGCGCAAGGGCGATGTGGTGCTGGTCAGCGCCGGCGACACGATCCCCGCCGATGGCGAGGTGATCGAGGGGGTGGCCTCGGTGGATGAGTCGGCGATCACCGGCGAATCGGCGGCGGTGCTCAAGGAGGCCGGCTCCGACGTGGCCAGCTCGGTGACGGGCGGCACCCGGATCCTCTCCGACCAGCTCACCATCCGCATCAGCGCCGATCCGGGCAAGGGCTTCATCGACCGGATGATCGCCCTGGTGGAGGGGGCCGAGCGCACCAAGACGCCCAACGAGATCGCCCTGACGGTGCTGCTGGCGGTGCTCACCCAGGTGTTCCTGATCGCGGTGGCCACCCTGCCGCCCCTGGCCGCCTACCTCAAGGAACCCACGCCGGTGGTGACCCTGGTGGCGCTGCTTGTGGCCCTGATCCCGACCACCATCGGCGGGCTGCTGTCGGCGATCGGCATCGCCGGCATGGACCGGGTGGCCCAGTTCAACGTGATCGCCACCTCAGGGCGGGCCGTGGAAGCCTGCGGCGACATCAACACCCTGGTGCTCGACAAGACGGGCACCATCACCCTCGGCAACCGGCTGGCGGAGGAGTTCCTGCCGGTGGGCGGCCACCAGGTGGCCGAGCTGGCGGAGGTGGCCCTGGCGGCCAGCTGCTTCGACCAGACCCCCGAAGGGCGATCGATCGTGCGACTGGCGGAGCAGCGCGGGGCCGTGCTGCCCTTCGCCGCGGAGCAGGCCACCGGGCTCGACTTCTCGGCTCGCACCCGCATGAGCGGCAGCGACGACCCCGCCGGGATCGAATTCCGCAAGGGGGCCGTCGACGCGATCAAGGGTTTCGTGCGCTCCCGCGGCGGCACCGTGCCGGACGACCTCGACGGGGCCTACGAGCAGGTGTCACGGCTCGGCGGCACCCCCCTGGCGGCCTGCCGCGGCAACCACATCCTCGGCGTCATCTACCTCAAGGACATCATCAAGCCGGGCATCCGCGAGCGCTTCGACCAGCTGCGCCGCATGGGGATCCGCACCGTGATGCTCACCGGCGACAACCCGATCACCGCCGGTGTCATCGCCCGGGAGGCGGGCGTCGACGACTTCATCGCCGAGGCCACCCCCGAGGACAAGATCGCCGTGATCGACCGGGAGCAGAAGCTCGGCAAGCTGGTGGCGATGACCGGCGACGGCTCCAACGATGCCCCGGCCCTGGCCCAGGCAAACGTGGGTGTGGCGATGAACTCCGGCACCCAGGCCGCCAAGGAGGCGGCGAACATGGTGGATCTCGACAGCGATCCCACCAAGCTCATCGACATCGTGACCATCGGCAAGCAGCTGCTGATCACCCGCGGCGCCCTCACCACGTTCTCCCTGGCCAACGACGTGGCCAAGTACTTCGCGATCCTGCCGGCCCTGTTCGCCGGGGTGGGCCTCGGCCCGCTCAACCTGATGGGCCTGGCCAGTCCCCAGTCGGCGATCCTCTCGGCGATGGTGTTCAACGCCCTGATCATCCCGGCCCTGGTGCCCCTGGCCCTGAAGGGGGTGGAGTTCCGGCCCCTCAGCGCCGACCAGCTGCTGCGGCGCAACCTGTTGCTTTACGGCCTTGGGGGTGTGATCACCCCCTTCGTGGGCATCAAGGCGATCGATCTGGCGATCGGCGCCCTGCGGCTCGTCTGAGCCATCCGGGCCCGCGACGTTCACCGCTCCGCTCCCCCCCTTCCGTCCACCGCTGCACTCCCTTCCCGATGGTTCTGCTCAAGCGACCGCTCTTCTGGCTGCCCCTGCTGCTCGCCGCCGGCACCGTGCTGCTGGCCCCCCTGCAGCGGGGCCGCCTGGACAGCCTCCAGAGCCATGCCCTGGCCCTGCTGATCAGCGTCACCCTGGCCCTCTCGGCCTATCTGTTCACCGCCATGGTCCGCCCGGAGAAGTTCTGATGAACGCCCTTTCCCGACTCGGCCAGGGCCTGCGCCTCACCCTGGTGCTCTGGCTGATCACCGTCGTGGTGATCACCGTGCCGATGCTTGGTCTGGCCCGCATCGCCGCCCCCCGGCAGGCCGAGGGGAGCCTGGTGCGCGTCGATGGGCGCGTGGTGGGCTCGGCCCTGATCGGGCAGGCCTTCACAAGCGACCGCTACCTGCAGGGCCGGCCCAGCGCGGTGGCCTACGGCGGCGGCGATCCCCCCAGCTCGGGCCCCAGCAACCTGGCCCCCGGCAACCCCGTCCTGGCCCAACGGGTCGCAGCGGAGGCCGCCGACTGGGCCGGCCGGGGCGTGGCCAGGCCCGCCGCCGATCTGCTCACCAGCTCCGGTTCGGGCCTCGACCCCGACATCAGCCTGGAGGCGGCCCGGCAGCAGCTCCCACGCATCGCCGCCGCCCGCCGCCTGCCGCCCGACCGCCTGGAGGCCCTTCTGGAGCAGCAGAGCCACCGGCCGCTGCTGGGCCTGGCGCGGCCGCCGCTGGTGAACGTGCTGGCCTTCAACCTCGCCCTCGACCAGCTGGTCCCTTGATCCGCTCCAGCCGCGGCCGGGGCCGCCACAAGGTGTTCATCGGCATGGCCCCCGGCGTGGGCAAGACCTGCCGCATGCTCCAGGAGGGCCGTGAGCTGCTCAAGGAGGGCACCGACGTGGTGATCGGCCTGCTGGAAACCCACGGCCGACAGGAGACCATCCGCCAGGCCGAAGGGATGGAGCAGGTGCCGCGCAAGCAGCTGCTCTACCAGGGGGTGACCCTGGAGGAGCTGGACGTTGCCGCCGTGCTGGAGCGCCGGCCCCAGCTGGTGCTGGTGGACGAGCTGGCCCACACCAACATCCCCGGCAGCGAACGCAAGAAGCGCTGGCAGGACGTGGAGGCCCTGCTGCTGTCCGGTCTGGATGTGTACTCCACCCTCAACATCCAGCACCTGGAGAGCCTCAACGATCTGGTGGCCGAACTCACCGGGGTGGTGGTGCGCGAGCGGATCCCCAACCGGGTGCTGGAGCAGGCCGACGAGGTCGTCCTGGTGGACGTCACCCCCGAGACCCTGCAGGAGCGGCTGAAGGAGGGCAAGGTCTACGCCCCGGAGAAGGTCCCCCAGGCCCTGAACAACTTTTTTCAGCGCCGCCATCTGGTGGCCCTGCGGGAGCTGTCGCTGCGGGAGGTGGCCGACCGGGTGGAGGAGGAGGAGCCCACGGCGGCGGGCCTGCGGGAGCGGGTGATGGTGTGCGTGTCGGCCTATCCGAGCGCGACACGGTTGCTGCGGCGCGCCGCCCGGCTGGCCAGCACCATGGATGCGCCGCTGCTGGCCCTCACCATCCAGGATCCCGGCCGCTTCCTCAGCAAGGAGGAAACCCTGCGGCTCGAAGCCTGCGCCACCCTGTGCCAGGACGTGGGCGGCACCTTTCTGCGCATCGAAAGCAGCGACGTGCTCGGCACGATCGCCCGGGTGGCCCGCGAGCGGCGCATCACCCAGATCGTGCTGGGTCAGAGCCTGCGCTCCCGCTGGCAGGCGCTGCTGCGCCGGCCGATCTCGGAACGGCTGCAGCAGCTGCTGCGGGGGCTCAGCATCGATCTGCACCTGATCTCCGACACCACCTTGCCGGGCCCCGCCGAGGAGCCATGAGCAACACCAGCCCCGCCGGCGAAGCGGGCCGCCTGCGCCGGCTGGCCCGGTCTCCGGGTCCCCTCTGGGCGCTCACCGGCCTGATCCTGCTGCTGGAGCTGGCCACGCCGGCCCAGATCGTCATCGGGTACCTCTACGTGATCCCGCTGGTGATCGGCGCCCCCCATCGCGACCGCCGCGACGCCCTCGGCTACCTGGCCCTCTGCTGCGGGCTGATCCTGCTGAATCTGGTGGTGCCGGTGCTGGATCGCGAATGGAGAACCGTGCTGGTGGATCGTCTGCTGGTCTGCCTGGCCCTGACCGTGACCACCTTCCTGTGCCTGCACAACCGCCACCTGCTGCGGCAGCAGGTGGATCTGGAGGTGCGGCTGGCCCAGGCGGACCTGCGCCGCGACATGATCGCCACCCTCGCCCACGACCTCAAGACCCCCGTGCTGGGCACGATCGCCACCGCCCGGATGATGGCCCTCGAGGCCGGTCCGGCGTCGGGGAGCCTGCTGGAGCGCGGCACCGGCGCCATCCTCGCCAGCCAGGAGCGGAGCCTGCGGCTGATCGAGGACCTGCTGCGGCTGTTCCGTGCCGACCAGGAGGGCCTGCAGCTGCAGGCGGAGAACTGTGAGCTGGGGCGTCTCGCCGCCGAGGCGATCGAGGCCGTGGGTCCGATCGCCCGCGAGCGGGAGGTGACCCTGATCCAGCGCCAACCCACCGGCCCAGGCCGCCTCACCCTGCCGGGGGATCCCGGCCGGCTGCGGCGGCTGCTGGAGAACCTGCTGCTCAATGCGATCAACCACAGCCTGCGGGGCGAGCGCGTCTGGATCGACCTGCAGCGGCAGCAGGACCAGGCGGTGGTCACCGTGAGCGACCGGGGCCGGGGCTTCCCCGAAGCCAGCCTGCCCCACCTGTTCGAGCGCTTCTACCAGAGCGATCCGGAGCAGCGGGGCAGCGGACTCGGCCTCTACCTCTCCCGCCAGATCGCTGAAGCCCATGGGGGCAGCATCCGGGCCAGCAACCTGCCCGCCGGAGGGGCCAGCATCGAGGTCCACTTGCCGCTGCCGGAGCCGCCGGACTGATGCGGGTGCTGCTGATCGAGGACGACGAGGCGTTCCGGGTGGGGATCGAGGCCTTCCTGCTGCGGCTGCCGGCGGTCACCGCCGTGCGGGCGGTCAGCGACGGCGAGGGGGGCCTGGAGGCCCTGGCAGCGGCCCCGGCCGATGTGGTGGTCCTCGACATCGGCCTGCCCGGGCTGGGGGGGCTGGAGACCTGCCGTCGGATCAGCGACGGCTTCGACCTGCCCGTGCTGGTCCTCACCAGCCAGGACGACGGTCGCTGGGTGCAGCGGCTGTGGGACGCCGGCGCCAGCGGCTATCTCCACAAGGCGGAGGCCCTGGCGCTGCTGGAGCCGGCCCTGACCAGCGTCGAACAGGGGGCCAGCTGGTGGGACCGTTCCGCCACCCGGGCCCTGCGCACCCGGGACACCCCTGCCGCCGCCGGCCCGCCGGAGGCGTCCCTGGCGCTGCTGACACCACGGGAGCGGGAGGTGCTGGCGGCCATGGCAGGCGGTCTCACCAACCGCCAGATCGCCACCAGCCTCGGCCTCGGCACCGGGACGGTGCGGGTGTATCTGCACACCATCTTTCAGAAGCTGCAGGTGAGCAACCGCACCCAGGCGGCGCTGAAGTTCCTGGATCCGGGTTGATCGCCGATCCACCGCGCCCGCACCGGATGCAACGCTTCGCACCGATGGGATGGCCGCCCGTCGGGCGCTGCCTAATCTCCCGGCAACTCCCTCCCGAGCGATGGCCGTCTCTCTGATGCAGGATCCCAGCGGCGGATCCTCCCTGAAGGTGATCGAGGCCGTGAAGCAGGGCTGGCAGGCCTTCGCCCGGGCCCCCTGGGTGTTCATCGGCTTCACCCTGCTGGCGGGGGTGCTGAGTAGCGTCTGCTCGCTGATCCAGGGCGAGGTGAAGCCGGACGAAGCCGCCGTGCTGACGACAGTGCAGGTGGTCCGCCTGCTGGTGGGCTCGATCCTGAGCGTGCTGGTGAGCCTGTGGAGCACCACGGGCCTGGTCCGCGGTGCCTGGAGCGCCCTCTCCGGGGGCAAGCCGGCCCTGGGCACCTTCACCCGCTGGGACGGGCCGGCCAGCTGGCGGCTGTTCCGCAACGGCCTGGCGCTGGGGATCCTGATGATCGCGATCCTGATGCTGGCGGCCCTGGTGGGGGTCGCCGCCGCCCAGCTCAACCAGATCCTGGCCGTGTTCCCCTTCCTGGCGGCCTTCACGCTGCTGATCTACCTGGCGGTGAACCAGAAGTTCATGGCCCAGATCGCCCTGCTGGAGGGCCGCGGACCGATCGACTCCATCACCCGGGGCCGCACCCTGCTCGATCCCCAGTGGGGCTCGGTGCTGCTGCTGGCCCTGGTGGAATTCGCCATCGTGCTGGTGGGCCTGCTGGCCTGCTTCGTGGGGCTGCTGGTGGCGGTACCGGTGGTGCTGTGCACCAGCACGGCCGCCTATCGCCAGGTGTTCGGCAACGAGGATCTCACCGGCCTGCTGGCGGAGCCGGCGGCCTGAGCCGGGCGACGCAGGCCACCGATGGCGGCAGCCGGATGGGCGGCTGGAGCCCCATGGCTTGCGGCCCAATCCGCAATGACTACGCTTCTCATGTCCATGGACGATGACGGCGGCCGCCGCCCATGGCTCACCTGAGCATCACCGCAGCTTCCGCTGACCCGCCCGGCACCCTCCAGCCCATCCCCACCGCGTCTCCTCCGACCGCGCCCATGCTCCTTCCCCTTGACGCCGGCGATGACGCGGCCAACGTTATGGAACCGGCGCTGGCGTTCATGGAGGAGCAGATCCAGGCCTCCTGGGTCCTCAATGCCTCTACGTGGACCCGGGCCGTGCGCCGCGGCGAGATCCTCAGCCGGGTGCGGGTGACCAACGGGGCGATCCTGGAGGCGATCGACGACTGCGCCCCAGCCACCCTGCTGGATCTGGGTTGCGGCGAGGGCTGGCTGGCCCACCACTGCGCCCGCCAGGGCATCGCGGTGCTCGGCACCGACGCGGTGGCCGAACTCACCACCATCGCTGCCGAAGACGCACCGGATGGCGCCCGCTTCCGGACGCTCTCCCACCAGCAGATCGGCGCCGGCAGCCTGAACGAGCGCTTCGACGTGGTGGTGGCCAACTTCTCCCTGCTCGGGGATCGCAGCCTCGACGAGTTGTTCACGGCTCTGCCAGCCCTGCTGGCACCCAAAGGCAGCGTCCTCGTCCAGACGCTGCACCCGATGCTGATCTGCACCGACCACCCCTACGCGGACGGCTGGCGGGAAGGCTCCTGGGCCGGCTTCTCCCCGGCTTTCCGCACCCCGGCGCCCTGGTTCTTCCGGACACTGGAATCCTGGGTGGGGCTGTTCCAGCGCCATGGTCTGGTCGTCCGGGAGTTGCGCGAACCGCTCGATCCCCTCAGCGGCCAGCCCGCTTCGGTGATCTTCCGGGCCACGGTCTGAGCAGCCCGTCAGTGCTTCGGGCCGGAGGCCTCAGCCAGGCGACGGCGCAACCGCCGCGACCATCCGTAGCCCACTCCCAGACCCAGCAGCGGCAGGGGACCGGGCACCGAGGAGACGGGAGCCAGCGGAGTGCCGACAGCAAAGCGGTACACCGCATCGGCAGCGGTGGGGAACACACCCTGGGAGTCAGCCGGCGGCACGATCAGCTGCGCCACGCTCAGCACATCCCCCTGATCGAAGCCGAAGGCGAACAGCGGTCCGAATTCCGAGAGCGGCAGGTCCGGCCCCAGCGGGCCCAGGCCGGCTCCAGCCCGCTGGGCGAACAGCGAAGCCTTCGCTTCATCGCCCCACCAGGGCATCCGGCCGCCGTTGGCGAGGCTCTCGAACCAGGCAGGCTGATCGATGGGGGCGATCTCTTCGAACGACAGCTCGTAGCGCTGGCCTCCCACCACCAGCTCCAGAGCGGAGGCGGGCAGGGCATTGGCCAGGGTGGTGCCCACGGCGAGTCCTCCGAGCAGCAGGGACGACAACAGGGTGTGAGTCATGGGACGAAGGGGTGGTGATGGAAGGAACGGCGCCGGGCGAGGGGCGCCGGTGGTCACGGGTCCTGGCCTAGGCGGTGGACAGGGCGGTGTAGAGGAACTGGCTGGAATTCGCCAAGTTGAGCTGGCCTAGGCGGCTCCCCTGCACGAAACCGATCGCCTCGTCGTAGAGGGTCACCTGGCTGGAGAGAGGCCGCTCCAGATTGCGGGCATAGATGAACAACCCCGTCCTGCCCTGATAACTGCCGTTGCCCAGCAGATAGTGGCTGGCGCTGCCATGCAGCTGGATGCGATCACCGGCACCGAAGTCGGTGATCACACCGAAGTCGCCGCGGCCCTGGCTGCGGGCATTGCCATCGTCGTAGAAGACGCCCGTCGCATCCCCCAGCACGAAGAGATCCCCCGCGCCAAGGCCGGTGAGCCGATCGATCGTGCCCCTGCCCCGCTGCGAGGCGGGGGAACCGATGGGAACGCCGCGCAGGATGTCCGCCGCCGCGGTGCCGATGATGGTGTCGCTGCCGTTGGTGGGGTTGCCCACCAGCGGTTCCCTGAGGGTGAAGGCCCGGGTGGGCCCCACCTGCTGGCTGCGGGCGCTGTCGGTGTAGAAGCGCAGGTCCAGCGTCTCGTCGTTTTCGATCAGGGCATCACGGGCGATCACCCGGCTGATGCTCAACCGGCCATCGCCGGCGGTGGTGCCCTCGCCGGTGAGCTGGCCGCCCTGGACATCGCCGGTGGTGATCCCCGGCCCCGTGAGCGACCAGTAGAAGCGGGTGCCGGGCGCCACGTTGGTGGTGGCCAGGGTGGCCGTCAGGGTGTCGCCCTCCACCAGGGCGGAAGGGCCGGTGGTGACGGCGTAGGTGGGCGCCGCCGGCACCGCCACCGGGCTGGCCCTGACGGACTCGCTGAAGCCCTGGCCGTCCAGATAGGACACCTTCACCCGCACCTGGCGACCGGCTTCCGCTGCCGTCAGCACGTACGTGCCGACATTGGTGCCGATCGGCGTCCAGCTGGTGCCGTTGGCGCTGGATTCCCATTGATAGGCGAAGGCGCCGTTGCCATCCGGATCGTCGGCGCTCTTGACGGCACTCAAGGTGGAGCCCACCGCCGGGGTGCCCGTGATCGCAAAGGCCGCATCGCCGTTGTCGACGAAGGGCACGGCCACAGGGCTGGCCGGCACGGATTCCGCAAAGCCCTGGCCATCGGTGTAGCTGACCAAGACCCGCACCTGGCGTCCCTCCTCAGCGCCGGTGAGGGCATAGGTGCTGGCATTGGTGCCGATCGGCGTCCAGCTGGTGCCGTTGGCGCTGGATTGCCACTGATAGGCGAAGGCTCCGTTGCCATCCGGATCGTCGGCGCTCTTGTCGGCACTCAAGGTGGAGCCCACCGCCGGGGTGCCCGTGATCGCAAAGGCGGCGTCGCCGTTGTCGACGAAAGGCACGGCCACCGGAGGGGCCTGCACGGATTCCCCGAAGCCTTCGCCATCGGTGTAGCTGACCACCACCCGCACCTGTCGACCTTCCTCAGCGCCGGTGAGGGCAACGGTGCTGGCATTGGTGCCGATCGGCGTCCAGCTGGTGCCGTTGGCGCTGGATTGCCACTGATAAGTGAAGGCGCCGTTGCCATCCGGGTCGTCAGCGTTCTTGACGGCGCTGAGCGTGGAACCCACCGCCGGGCTGCCCGTGATCGCGAAGACGGCATCGCCGTTGTCGACGACGGTGACCAGTGGTTTGACATTGGCCCGGATGGTGAGAGTCTCATCGCCCAGGGCACCGGCAAATCCGGTGGCGTTGCTCTGTTTGGCCTGCAACCGCAGCACCGACGACAGCGCTCCGGTGGAACTGGTGTCAATGCTGGCGGTGATGCCGCTGCGAACACCTCCTCCGGTGAGCCTCACAAGCGGATCGATTCCCGAAAAAGAGGCCAGGGCGCCTTCCACCCCAAACAGTCCGGAGAGGTCGTTACCGCGCGCCGGTGCGGCGTTGGTGAGCGCCAGACGGATCGGGTCGATCGAAGCGTTCTGGGTGATGTCGCCAAGGTCGAGCGTCCAGTCGTTACCGAGATGGCTGAGGGTGCCTGGCCCGGCAAGCTTGAGGAAAACGGCATCCGCCGTTGCCGCCGAAGCTGGAGCGTCATTGAGCACCTCCACCTGCGCCCCGGCCGCCGCAAGACCAAGACCGGCCGGGGAACTGATCTGAACGCGCAGGAGCTCGCTGGAGGTGGTGAGCACGCCTGCCGGCAGATTGACCGTGAACGCCGCCACACTTTCGCCCTGAAGGATCGTGACCTGGCCGGACGGCAACACGCCACCGGCGAAATCGGCCGGGTCGAAATAACCGGCTCCGGGTGACACCACGGCCCAGTTCACCACCACGGAACCCACCGCGGGACCTGTACGGAAGGCTTCGAAGACCACCGCCGTGGGACCTGTGGCGGCCTCAACCACCTGGGGCGCCTTGGCGATCACCCCGATCAGCGGGGAGCTTTGCTGAACGACAGAAACATCTTTTTCGTAAGCTCCAGCTCCAGATTCTTCAGCCTTAGCGATCACATCCACGGCAGCGGTGTCGCCCGTGACGATGTAGTCGTAAATGGCAAAGTCTCTCAGGGTCGGGTCGGTTATTCTGGCAGCTTTTACGACCTCCAGGGCACGATCGATCACATCGGTCGGCAGGTCGGAGATCGAGAACGTGCGCGGAATCACGGTGCTGGTGTAAGTCCCAGTGGATTCACCCGTGCCGTAATCGAGCAGGGAGGTTGCATCCCTCACCCGCCAGGCATTGGCAAACACGCCATAGAGCGTGTTCTGACCTAGGGGACGCTGCAGCACGGTACCATCCGCCAACTGGAAGTCATTGGTACGGTCGCCGTCAAAATCCCCCCACAACCCCTGGAGCGAATCGCCCGTTCGCACCGATCCGGGTGCGAAACTAAGCGTCAGATAAGGGAGAAAACGGCGATCCACCGTCAGCGTTTCACCGCCGTCGTAGGCGATGCGCCACTGGCCTGGGGCATCCTGGAACAGCACACCACCATTGAGCTGCAGCGGGCCGCCGGAGAAATCGGCCGTCAGTCCATTGATCCGAACCGTATCGGGTCGCGTCGCATCAAAGGTCAGTCGATCAGTGCCTACCCGGGTCGCCGTCTGCTGCACTACGGTGGCGCCAGGGATATAGGGAACAAAGCGCACCTGAATCTCAAAGGGATCACCTGGCAAGGTGCTTTTGGTCAGCACGTACTCGCCGACGCTCTGGAATGAATAGCCAAGTCCGTCGAGAGAAACAAGGTGGGGATCTCCCCCCAACAATGCAATGATCGCCTTAAGGAGTGGATTGGTGATCGGCCGAGTAGGATCGTATGGCTTTCCAGCTTCTTCACCTACAGCACCTACAATTTCAGCGGTGAAATCTTGCGGAGATGGATATTCAATCTGGAATGTACCAGGTGCATCAACATAATCAACGCGCGTGATCACCCCGAATTCATTACGGGTGATCGCGTAGCTGTCAACATTGCGGCCGAAGGCCAAGGTATTGAAACTGCGCCCTGGAACATCCGTGAACGTGTTGAAGCCGAGATTGTCGACAATCACGTCATCATTAGGACCACCCACAATGTAGTTATTGCCCGACATCAGCAACTGATAGACACGGCTACCCCCCGCAAGCAGCAGATTGCTGAAGGGAACCCGCATCAGGTGACCGGTTGTTTCGTTACTGGAGAACTTCGCCAGCAGCAGGGGAGCGCCAGGCACGGTCGTGTCATAGGCCTCAAGGCCCGTCACGACACCACCGGAAGGAGCGAAGGTGCCGCTGAGCGTCAGCCCCGTACCGGTGAAGACCAGTTGCACACCATTGGCGTAGGTGATGGTGTAGCGATCTCCAGCGATCGAAAGCGACTGAGACTTGGCCTTGTCCAGTGCAGGGAACAGTCCTGGATAGTCGAAGCCATCGGGCCCGAACATCTCCAAGACGCCGTTGTAGATCGAGGCGGGGAGCTTGCTTGGATCAGCCTTGTAAGCGATCTGTTCGTTGACTGAGGCGGTGTAATCGGCGAAGCGCAGCACCGGCGCATCCGGGCTGATGTACCGGATCAGATCAGTGCCGTCCGGCGATCCCGGCCGGTTATCGATGACCCGCCAGCTTCCAGCCAACCCTGAAAACTCAACGGTGTAATCGGCCATCTTGCCGCTGAACACGGCGATGCCTACGCCGAAGTCGTTGTATAGAATGTCATCGCCACCACCGCCATAAAAGGTACTTTCCGTCGGGAAGCCGTCCACAACGCCGATATTGTTGTTGGAAAAGGCATCAGCAAGGTCTGAGCCGACTATGTTCGTGCCGGGTGAAAACGCTGTGGCGGTGACACTTAGACCCGGATCCAGCAAGCGTTCGAAATCGACGGTGCCACCGCCGTAGAGCTGGATAACGATGTTCCCGCCATTGAAACCATTGAGATTGGTGAGCCGGTCAAAGTTCCGCAGCTGCTCGGTGAGCACGATCAGGAAGTTTGTGTTGGCCAGGGTCTCGAAACCGTTGAACCTGTAAAAGCGAAGGTCGCCGCCACCCTTGAGGGTGTCATTCCCCGCGCCGCCCTGAAGATCGCCGTAGCCGAACGTGTTGGCGAAAACGACATCCTCCCCATCGCCGGCATCAACGATGAAGTGGCCGCCCTGGAACTTGGAGAGGTTGTAGTCGTAGGCAAGAATCAGGTCGTTACCCTTCCCAGTCTTCACCGTGTAGGTGATGTCGATGACACCAAAGACGGTGTCTTCACCATCGGTGCCGATCACGTCGGCAACGCCGCTCATTGCCCCCGTCACACCGCCGACGGTGAACCTCTGGCCTTCCAGATCCACCGTCGACGGCCCTGCCAGACCGGAGAGATCAAGCGTCGAGGCACCGATCAGGTCGTCGATGAGCGTGAACCCATTGCCAGGCCTGTAGGTGTCGGCTCCCAAGCCGCCCTTGAGCAACTCCCTTGCGCCTGCCGTTCCCTTGCCCGATCCCACGATCAGGTTGTCGCCCGAGAGCAGCTGGTTGAAGAACGTTGCCCCGCCAAAGATGGCGGCACCGCTGCGGATCGCGAAGGGGTGCTCGTTCGTGGAGCTCATCCGGGCTGCCAACAGGCCATTGGTATCCCGCACCTCAAGGCCGGTGATGGTGCCGGTGATCGTCAGACCGCCGTAGGCCAGGCCGGAGCCGGTATAGGCAATGCTGGAGCCGTCGAGATAGGTGACCGTTACAACGTCCTGTGCCGGCCCCACCACCACACCGGCCACCTGGGAGAAGGGCTGGAAGAAGCTGGTGTAATCGATGCCGCCGGCAGCAAACAGCTCCCACACTCCGCTGTAAACATCAGCCACGGCGGTACACATACGATTTTCAGCAGACTAGTCCCATACTGAGAAAACCCTCAACGCATAATGAAAGTTCACGAAATCAGGCCCGATTACTTGTGTTGCAGAGCACATTCTTTCCGGATCGCCTTCCTGCCCCGACCTTGGCTTCAGGTGTACGAGCGCATGGAACGCCCTGACATCACTTGATTCCCCACTCGCTCCAAGCGGCAACGGATCATCAACTCGGTCGCTGACGCTCCCAGCCTTCTGCCGTTGTGGAGATCATCTGAACCCGAGGAGGTCTGATGGTCATTCAGGGAAAAACCAGCCTGCTGGCCGGGTGATCCAATGCCTCGGCATGGGCCACCTTCAATCAACAAGGGGGGAACCACAGCCGTAAACGGATCGGCCGCGCCGCGATCGCCCCAGAACGTGTTCCAGTGGCTGACCGGCCGGTCAACCTCGGCGCCCAGCATCGACGTGGGCGCCAGTGATGGGCCTTCAGCGCAGGCAGGCCATCGGATGGCGCGGTGCCACCCCCAGGGCCTTGGCCACCCCGGGATGGCACACGGCCCCATCCACGGTGTTCAGGCCGGAGAGGAGTTCGGGCCGGTCGGTGACTGCCTCCAGCAGGCCCCGCCCCGCCATCACCAGGATGTAGGGCAGGGTGACGCTCACCAGCGCCTCGGTGGAGGTGAAAGGCACCGCGCCGGGCATGTTGCCCACGGCGTAGTGCTGCACCCCGTGGATAGTCACCACCGGATCGGTGTGGGTGGTCTCGCGGCTGGTGGCGATGCAGCCCCCCTGGTCGATGGCCACATCCACGATCACGGACCCGGGCCGCATGCGCTGCACCAGCTCTTCGCTCACCAGGGTGGGGGCCCGGCCGCCGGGCAGGAGCACGGCGCCGATCAGGAGGTCGGCCCCCGGCACCAGCCGCTCGATCAGGCTGCGGCTGCTCACCAGGCTGGTCATCCGGCCACGACGGTCGGATTCCAGGCCCCGCAAACGGTGGGGCGAGCGATCCAGCAGGAACACCTCCGCATCCATCGCCGCGGCGATCCGGGCCGCGTTCCAGCCCACGGTGCCGGCCCCCAGCACCACCACCCGCGCCGGCCGCACGCCGGTGCAGCCCCCCATCAGCACGCCCCGCCCCCCGTGGGGCTTCTCCAGCAGGTGGGCCCCCACCTGGGCCGCCAGCCGTCCGGCCACCTCGCTCATCGGGGCCAGCAGCGGCAGGCTGCCGTCCTCGAGCTGGACCGTCTCGTAGGCCACCGCCGTGGTGCCCGCCTCCAGCAGGGCCTTGCCCACCTCGGGGTAGGCCGCCAGATGCAGGTAGGTGAACAGCACCAGGTCGCTGCGCAGGAAGGCGAACTCCTGCGGCTGCGGTTCCTTGACCTTCACCACCAGGTGGGCGGCCCAGGCATCCTCACAGCTGACGATGCGGGCTCCGGAGGCGCGGTAATCGTCGTCGCTGATGCCGGCCCCCAGGCCCGCCCCCTCCTGGACGCGCACCTCCATGCCCTGGGACACCAGCTCATGGACGCCGTCGGGGGTGAGGGCCACCCGCTGTTCGTCGCGCTTGATCTCCGTGGGCACACCGATGCTCGCCATCGGGGAGGCCAGGGGTGCCGGGCCGGGAGCTGGCATGGGGCAGGAAGGGTTGCCGCCCGGAGGCGATCGTGGCCAAACCCTAGGCCGAGGCGATGGGCATCCGCCAGCCGGTGCCGAAGGCCCGGTCGCTCACCTTGAGGACCGGAGCCGCCTGGCGCCGCTTGAATTCGGCCCGCCGCAGCAGTCCGGCCACCCGGGCCACCAGCGCCGGATCGGCCCCCCCGGCCACCAGTTCCTCCGGGGTGTGCAGCTCCTCGATCGAGGCCTTCAGCAGGGGGTCGAGCACCCCGTAGTCGGGCAGGGAATCGCTGTCGCGCTGGTCGGGACGCAGCTCGGCACTGGGGGGCTTGGTGCGGATCGCCGCGCCGATCAGCTCGCCGTCGGACGGCAGGCCGAGGGCGGCCCGGCAGGGGCCGGAGGCTTCGCCATCCAGCCACTCGCAGAGGCCGAAGACGGTGGTCTTGTAGAGATCGCCGATCACCGACAGTCCGCCGTTCATGTCGCCATAGAGGGTGCAGTAGCCCACCGCCAGCTCCGACTTGTTGCCGGTGGAGAGCAGCAGGCCCCCCTTCTGGTTGGCCACCGCCATCAGCAGCGTGCCGCGGATCCGGGACTGCAGGTTCTCCTCGGTGACCCCGGCCGGGGGCGCCCCCAGAGCGGGGGGAAGGGCGGCGGCGAAGGCCTCCATCAGCGGCGCGATGGGCAGGGTGGCGGTGGCAAGCCCGAGCCGTCGGGCCAGGCCGTCGGCGTCGTCGAGGGAACCGGCCGAGCTGAAGGGGGAGGGCATGCGCAGCACCTCCACCTGGGCGGGACCGAGGGCCGCGGCGGCGATCACCGCCACCAGGGCCGAATCGATGCCGCCGCTCAGCCCCAGCAGGGCGCGCTGGAAGCCGCACTTGGCCGCGTAGTCCCGCACCCCCAGCACCAGCACCCGCAGCAGCTGCTCCCAGGGGTCCGGCGGCGCTGCGGCCGGCGCGGGGGCCGGCTCTGCAGCGGCGGCCGGCGCCGCATCCGCCTGCCAGAGGGCCAGGTCCTCGGCGGCGCAGGCCAGGCGCAGCAGGGGCCGGCCGGTCCGGTCCACCACGAAGCTGGCGCCGTCAAACACCAGTTCGTCGTTGCCGCCCACCTGGTTGAGGTAGACCACCGGCACCCCGACTCGGGCCGCCGCCCGGGCCGCCAGGGCCTGGCGCACCTCCCCCTTGCCGCGGCCGAAGGGGGAGGCCGAGAGGTTGAGCAGCAGGTCGATCCGCCCGGACGCCAGGTCGGCGATCGGGTCCACCGCGTCCGGCCAGCGGCTGCGGAGGTTCTCCTCCACCCACAGGTCTTCGCAGATGGTCAGGCCCAGGCGCCAGGGGCGGCCTCCCGCCTCCAGCTCCAGCACCGCAGGGGCGTCGCCGGGGAGGAAGTAGCGGCGTTCGTCGAAGACGTCGTAGCTGGGCAGCAGGCGCTTGCGGCAGACGATCCGCCAGCCGCCCCGCTCCACCAGGGCAAGGGCGTTGTGCAGCCCCGGCTGGCGCCGGCCGGCCACCGGCTCGGCCACCCCCACCAGCAGGGCCGGTCCGCCTGGGCAGGCGGCCGCCAGGGACGCCAGGACCCGCTCCTGGCGCTGGATCAGGGCGGGCCGCAGCAGCAGGTCCCGGGGCGGATAGCCCCACAGCGACAGCTCGGGGGTGAGCAGCAGGTCGGCGCCGCCGGTGCGGGCCCGCTCGGCGGCCGCCAGGATCCGGCGGCCATTGCCCTCCAGGTCGCCCACCAGGGGATTGAGCTGGGCCAGGGCGAGGCGCATCAGGGCTCGGAGAGGCCGTAGAGATTGTGCTGCAGCAGCACCGGCCAGAGTTCGGACGGTACCTGGGCCGGGTCGGGCTGGGCCCGGATCCGGGAACTGGCGCTGGGGGGAATCGCCAGGGGCAGCAGGTCGACCGTCGCCCCCAGCCCCCGCAGCCGCTCCAGATCCGCCGGCTGCAGCGGCCATCCCTGGCGGCGGGCGATGCCGAGCCGGCAGCCACCCAGCAGCTCCTCGACCCGCCTCCAGCGGTGGATCTGGCCGGCCAGGTCGCTGCCCACCACGAAGACCAGCTCCCTCTCGGGCCAGCGGGCCCGGGCCCGCTCCAGGGTCTCCACCGCCCAGGGGCTGCTGAGGTCCTGTTCCAGGCTGAGCCGCGGGTCGTCGATGGCGGCCACCAGGGCGGCCAGCAGGGCCGAGCGCACCTCCAGGGGGGCGCCGTGCTGCTTGAGCGGGTTGTCGCTGGCCCAGGTGAGCACCTGGGGGAACAGGCCCAGCAGCCCCTCCAGCAAGGCCCGGTGGCCACGGGTGGGGGGGTCAGCGCTGGTGCCGAGCAGGGCGAGACGGGTCAACGGGGCGTCCGTGCCGGCGGTCGTCACGGCTGCAGGCCGCCGCCGGCGCTGCCCTGGCCCCCCTGCTGCTGCCATTCGCTCAGCCAGCGCCGGGTTTCCGGATCCTGCCGCACCAGCCGGCGCAGCAGGGCCCCCGGCTGGCCCGCGGCGGTGGTGCTGCGCAGCAGCTCGGCGGCGGCCAGCCGGCCCGTGCGCCGGGTGGTGTGGACCGCCAGGGCCGCCTGGGCCAGGGCCACCGGCGCCGCCGGCGCCAGGCTCAGCCCGCCGCTCAGGGGCGCCGCCAGCAGCAGCAGCTGGCGCAGGCCGCCGAGCAGCAGCTGCAGACCCAGCTGGGCGCCCCCCAGCAGGGCGTTGTGGCCGCCCAGACGGGCCAGCAGGGTGCGGGCGCCGCTGCGGGTCATCGGCAGGCCGTAGAGCTGGCAGAGCTGCACCACCAGGGCGCTGTCGCAGGCCAGACCACCGGCCAGATCGAGCAGCAGCAGGGGGTTGGCCGCCACCCCCGTGGCCTTGAGGGCCGCGAAACGGCCGATCAGACCCTGGGCCTGGCGGCGGCCATGGCGCAGCCGGCAGCGGTGCAGGGCCTGGCTGAAGCGGTCGGCGGCCCGCAGGGCGTTCAGGGCCAGCAGCAGTTCCCCGTGGCGCTCCAGCAGGCCGGTGAGCTCCCGGCGCAGGGGCTCCACCCGGGGCGGGGCCACTTCGCTGCGCACCCGGCCATCGGAGCGCAGACGGGCCGTCCGGGGGGCGGCCGCCACCGGCAGGGGCCGCAGCTGGCGGGCCCCCGCCGGCAGGCGCCGGCCGATGCTGGCCATCAGGGCGTCCCGCTCGGCCTCCGGCCAGCAGTCGCTGCGGTTGAGCACCAGCAGCACGGGCTTGCCGGAGGCCAGCAGGTCGTCGAGGGCCTGGGCATCCATCACCGTGAGGTCGCTGTCGATCACCAGCAGCACCAGGTCGGCGCCCACCGCCACCCGGGCCGCCAGGCGGGAGCGGGCGGCGGCGGCGATCTCGTCGATCCCCGGGGTGTCCACCAGGTCGACCCCCTCCAGGCCCGCCAGGGGCTGGGCCCAGGCCCGCTGCTGCTGGCGGCGGGTGCAGCCGTGGGCCACGTCGGTGGCGAAGTGGTCCTCACCGAGCAGGGCATTGAGCAGGCTCGACTTGCCCACCCCCACCCGGCCGAACACCGCCACCCGCGGCCGGCACAGACGCAGGCGCTCCAGCTGGCGGTCGAGGCTGGCCAGCTCCGGGGCCAGGGCCGCCTGCTCCCGGCCGCTGAGCACCAGTTCCGCACGCCAGCGGGCCAGCAGCTGCCGGCAGCGCTCGGCGGCGGGAGGGGCGGCGAGTGCCGCTGGCTGTGCCGCCGTTGTCATGGGGCGGTCTCCGCGGCGGAGGCGGGTCGGCGCCACCAGCCGGCCAGCACGGCCAGCACCGCCTCGGGCCCGATCACCCCCACGAAGCCGCCGAACTCATCGACCACCACACGCACACCGGAGCCGCTGCGGCGGAAGCTGGTGAGCAGCCGGTCGGCCCGGATCATCTCCGGCACGAACTCCACCGGTTCGCAGAGATCGGCGGCCTGGCTGCCCCCCCTGCCCTCCACCAGGGCCGTGAGCAACTGCTCGCGGCTGGCCACACCCAGCACCTCGTCCACCTCCTCCCCCAGCACCACCCACCAGGCGGTGGTGTGGCGCAGCAGGGTGGAGCGCTGCTCATCGAGGCTCTGGTGGCCCGCCAGGGTGGGGGCCGACACCCGGGGCAGCATCAGGTCCCGGGCGGTGAGGTCGTTGAGCTGGAACACCTTGGCGATCATGGCGGCCTCGTCGGCCTCGATCTGGCCCTTCTGGGATCCGAGCCGGGCCAGCAGCCGGATCTCCTCCTCGTCGGTGCTGATCTCGTTCTGGGCGGTGATCGCCGGCAGGATCCGCTCCAGCAGCAGCACCAGGGGCAGCATCAGGGTGGTGAACACCCCCAGGGCCGGGGCACTGGAGAGGGCCACCGGCAGGGCGAGCTTGCTGCCGATCGCCTTGGGCAGGATCTCCCCCAGCAGGATCACCAGAACGGTGAGGGCCACCGAGAACAGGGGCAGGGCAGGGCCGCTGACGCCGTAGCGGGCAAAGACGACGCTGGCGAAGCCGCCCACCATCAGGCTGCCGAAGATGTTGAAGACGTTGTTGGCGATCACCAGCACCGCCAGGGTGCGGCCGAGGCGCTGACGCAGGGCCTCCAGCCTCCGGGCCCCCGCCACCGGCCGGGGGCGGCTGGCCAGCTCATGCACCTTCACCGGATTGACGGTGAGCAGGGCCGCCTCCACCCCCGAACACAGAAAGGACCCCATCAGCATCCCGACCACCGCCAGCACCAGGAGCAGGAGATCGTTCATCCGCGGGTGATGGAAACGGTTGAGGGCGGCACGCGCAGGTTCGGGGGGATCACGTGTATTTAATCGGCTGTGCCATCTTCTCGCTGTACATCCCTTCACCTCGATGCCGCCGACCCCCCCGATCGACCCCGCCCTGCTGGCCCGCCGTCGCCAGCGGTTTCTGCAGCAGCTGGGCGGCGCGGCCGCGGTGATCCCGGGGGCGGCGCTGGTCACCCACCACGCCGACGTGGAGCACAGCTTCCGCCAGAACAGCGATTTCTGGTACCTCACCGGCTTTGACGAGCCCGGGGCCGTGGCCCTGTTCCTGCCCCACCGGCCCGAGACCCCCTTCGTGCTGTTCGTCGAGGCGAAGGATCCGGGGGCCGAGGTGTGGAACGGCTTCCGCTGGGGCTGTGACGGGGCCGTCAGCCACTTCGGCGCCGATGTGGCCCATCCCCGCAGCGAGCTGGCCGAACGGCTGGCGGACTATCTCGACGGCGCCGAGGGAATCGCCTTCCGGGTGGGGCGCCACCCCCAGGTGGAGCCCCTGGTGCTCGCCGCCTGGGGGCGCCAGCTGGATCGGGCCCCCCGCAGCGGCAAGGCCGCCCTGGGGCTGGTGGCCCCCTGCCCCCTGCTCCATGAGCTGCGGCTGCGCAAGGAACCCGAGGAACTGGCCCGCCTGCGGGAGGCCGCCCGCATTTCCGCCGAAGCCCATGAACTGGCCCGGCAGGTGGCCCGGCCCGGCCTCAGCGAACGGCAGGTGCAGGCCGTGATCGAGCAGCACTTTCTTGAGCAGGGAGCGCGCGGGCCTGCCTATGGATCCATCGTGGCCGGGGGCGACAACGCCTGCGTCCTGCACTACACCGCCAACGCTGACCGGCTGCGGGATGGCGACCTGCTGCTGATCGACGCGGGCTGCAGCCTCAGCGATTACTACAACGGCGACATCACCCGCACCTTCCCCGTCAACGGGCGCTTCAGCGGTGAGCAGCGGGCCCTCTACGAGCTGGTGCTGGCCGCCCAGGAGGCGGCGGTGGCGGCGGTGGGCCCGGGCCAGACCGCCGAAGCGGTCCACGACACCGCCGTGCGGGTGCTGGTGGAGGGACTGGTGGAGCTGGGCCTGCTGAACGGCGCGGTGGACGGGCTGATCGAGCAGGGGGCCTACCGCCATCTGTACATGCACCGCACCGGCCACTGGCTGGGGCTCGACGTCCATGACGTGGGCGCCTACCGGCTGGGCGAACACCACGTGGCCCTCGAGCCGGGCATGGTGCTCACGGTGGAACCCGGCCTGTACATCAGCGACCGGCTGGCGGTGCCTGAGGGCCAACCCGCCATCGAGGAGCGCTGGAAGGGGATCGGCATCCGCATCGAGGACGACGTGGCCGTGACCAACCACGGCCACGAGGTGCTCACGGCCGCCGCCCTCAAGGCGCCGGCGGCGATGGAGCGCTGAACAGCGCCAGCACCTCGCGGGTCGAATCCAGGACGCGGTCGGCCCCCGCCTGGCGCAGCTGGTCCTCGTAGCGCCGGCGCTCGGCCTCCCGGCCGTCCTGCTGCAGGTGGGGGGGCGCCACGGCCAGGGCCTCGAAGCGCTGGCCGGGCACCTCGGAGCGGGCCCGCCTCACGGTCTCCACGTCGGCCACCGTGTCGCCCAGGTAGGCCACGGGCGGGGCCCCGGCCCCCAGGGGCACCCGGGCCAGGGTGGCCGCCAGGGCCAGCAGGCCGGTGGGGTCGGGCTTGTCGGGGGCCTGGCCCATGGCGACCAGGGGCGGCGCCACCAGCTGCAGCCGCTGCTCGAGCACGAAGCGGGCGGAGGGGGGTTCGGCGCCGCTGACGAAGCCCCAGGCGATCCCCTGGCCGCTGAGGGCCGCGAAGAAGGGGGCGTCCACCAGCAGGGGCTCGCTGCCGATGAAGCCGCGCCAGAGAGAGGGGTCTCCCTCCGGATCGCCGCCGAAGTAGTGGTCGCTGAACACCGCCACCAGCCGATCCCAGGTGGGCAGCGGGTCGGTGCCGTGGCGGCGCAGCAGCTCCATCGAGGCGTGCCAGTCGTTGTTCCAGCGGCCCTCCCCCTTGAGGACGTCGATCACGGCGCTCTCCGGGGCCCAGCCGCTGAAATGGCGCACGGTCTCGACGATGGCGCGCCGGTAGCTGGCCGCCACATCCCTGATCACGCCGTCGATGTCGAAGAGGAGGACGGCGCGGGGGACGGCGGAGGCGGCCAGTGGGGTTGCTGCGAATCGGCTGGTAGGTTAGGCAATTGCCGTTTCTCCTTGAGCGCCGAAACCGTGACAGCCCCTGAGAGTGCCGAGGCCGCTGCCCTGAGCGCCATCCCGGCGGCCATCGCAGCCGACACGACCGAAGGGCGTCCGGTGCTGCGCGGCGGCAGTGCCGCCCTGGCCACCGCCACCATCGACGAGGACGGGGTCCCTTCGGGCTACACCCCCAAGGCCGACGAGGGCCGCTTCCTGGTGAAGATCCTCTGGCTGCCCGACAACGTCGCCCTGGCGGTGGATCAGATCGTCGGTGGCGGGCCCAGCCCCCTCACCGCCTACTTCTTCTGGCCCCGGGAAGACGCCTGGGAAACCCTTAAAGGTGAGCTGGAGGCCAAGAGCTGGATCACCGACAACGAGCGGGTCGAGATCCTCAACAAGGCCACCGAGGTGATCAACTACTGGCAGGAGGAAGGGCGCGGCAAATCCCTCGAGGAAGCCAAGCTCAAGTTCCCCGACGTCACCTTCTGCGGGACCGCCTGATCCCCACGGCCCCCTGAAGCGCCCACGTTCCGTAGCCCCAGGCCCCGGACTCAGAGGCCTGCGGCGTCCCGTTCGAAACCGGCGGCGGCCGCGGCCGTGTCCGGGCTGCAGAACAGGCCGGTGGCGATCGCCGGACTGATCGTGTGGTGGGCCAGACCGGCGGCGGCCAGCCGGGCCAGATCCTGTGGCTGGCGCAGGCTGGCCACCAGCAGCCGCGTGCCGGATCCCACCCCCTCCAGGGCCCGCTGCATGGCGATCAGCTCGGCGTGGCCGTCCCGGCCCAGATCGCTGATCCGCCCCAGGTAGGCGGCGATGCCATCGGCCCCGAGGGCGGCGGCCACCAGCACCTGGGCCACCTCGTAGCAGGCCGTGAAGGTGACCGGGACGCCCTCGGCGATCAGGTCGCGCGCCACCGCCGCCCCCTGCCGGGTGATCGGCACCTTCACGAACACCCGCTGGCGATCGATCGCGGCCAGCGCCCGGCCGTTCGCCAGCTGCTGCGAACCATCGCCGCCCCAGGTCTGCAGATGGATCTCCCGGCAGCCGAGGGCCGCGGCGCGTTCGCTCAGCCGCGCTAGGTGGTCGAGGCGGCAGGGCTGGCCGGCGCGCCGCAGCAGCGTCGGGTTGGTGGTGATGCCCTGGAACAGGCCGCTGGGCAGCCAGCGCTCCCACTCCAGGGGATCGGCGCAGTCGAGCAGCAGACGCAGGGCCATGGGATTCAGGGGGAGGGGGCGGCTGGGGTGACGGCCCACTGACGGTCGAGGGCCTCCAGCAGGGCGGGGCAGGCCCCGAGCGCCCGCAGGGGGCGGCGGGGTCTGGCGGCAGCAAGTTGGGCGGCAGCAGGTTGGGCCGCCAGGGGTTTCCCGTCGCGGTGATCCTCCGCCGGGAGATCGGCGGCGATCAGGGCGGCGAGGGGATCGGCGGCGGCGGCGGCCTTCAGCGGGGCGGGATCCTGCCGGCCCTGGCGCAGGGCGGCGAACAGCTCGCGGCGGCGGCGCAGCTCCAGGGGAATGGCGTCCGGCTGGCCGCAGAGCCGTTCCACCGCGAGGCGGGCGGCCCGCAGCCCCGGGGAGCCGGGCGCCGCCGGCAGAGCTGTCGGGAGGCGGGGCCAGTGCCAGGCCAGCCAGCTCCCCCCGACGCCGGCCAGGGCCAGGCCGATGGCCACCGCCTGGCCGATCGCCGGGCGTCGCCGCCGGGCAGGGGGCGCCCCGGGCGCTGGCGGGCAGGGCGCCGCCGGAGGAGCCATCGGGTCAGCGACGCGTGGGGCCGATGCGACGGGCGGCGGGGGCTGGGGTGGTGGCGGCCCGTCGCCCGGGCTGCAGGCACGGCCAATCGCCACGGTGACGTCGTCGCCACTGCCCTCGCGGCTGATCCGGTCCAGCGCCGCCGACAGGGTGCCGGCCGCCTCGGGATCCGCCTCGCCGTCGCCGCGGGCCAGCCAGGCCGCCAGGGTGAGGAAGTCGCCGTCGGTGGCACAGGACTTGCGGATGCCGTCGGTGCAGAGCACCAGGGCAAAGTCGCCGGCCCCGCCTTCGATCGGATGCAGGGCCGCCCGGCGGGCGAACAGGGCGGCCGCCCGGGGCTGGCAGAGGCTGCAGGTGGCCTCCCCGAGGGCGGTGGGCTCGTTCTCCTCCTCCAGCAGCCGGGCCTGGCCGTCCGCGTCCACCCGCACCAGATCCCAGTCCCCCAGGCCGGTGTGGCCCCACCACCGGGGGGTCATCACCACCAGGCCCAGGGTGCTGCCGTAGAGCAGGGCCTCGAAGCCGCCCTCCCCCGGATCGCTCTGCCAGTGGGCCGCCACCGCCTCCAGCCAGCCGCGCTGGATCGCCTCGGGCAGGTCCCGCTCCAGCCAGCGGCGCCAGCCCTCCTGGCCCGCGTCCAGGGGCCTGGCGGCCAGGGCGCCCTGCACCGCCGCCAGGGCCGTTTCACAGGCCAGGCGACTGCCCACCTCGCTGCGCCTGTAGCGGCGGCCGCCATGGCCATCGGCCACCGCCATCACCATCACCGGCTGCCCCTCGAGGCCCCGCAGCTCGCGGCAGAGCACGGCGTCCTGGCAGGGGCGGCCGGCGCGGCGGTGGGCGGCCCCGGCCCGGCTGGCACCGACCGGCGCCACCCAGCGGTTCACCACACCAGGGGACCGACGTCGTCGGTGGGATCGAGCACGGTGGGGGGCAGATCCGGCAGGGGGATGTTGCCCGCCGCGGGCTCCAGGGGCGTCTCGCTCACCCGGCTGGCGGGCATCGAGGCGGCCCCCACCACCGCCGTGGAGGCCCATTGGATGTACTGGGCCAGGGAGGTGGCGTTGCCCGCCTGCAGGGGACGGCGGGGGGAACGGCCGGCCGTCGCCGGCTCGCTGCCGATGAAGCGCTGCAGCACCTCCAGGTCGGCGTCGTGGCCGAGGGCGATGGCCAGGCGCACCGCCTTCTGGGCCCAGGGCACCCGCAGCAGGGCCTCGAGGCCGCCGGCGAAGTCATCGGTGGGCTGGCCATCGGAGATCAGCACCAGCACCGGCGGCAGGGCGCGCACCTCCATCGGCGGGGTCTGGAGCGCCGCCGCCACCAGCTGCAGGGCGGCCCCCATCGCCGTGATGCCGCCCGCCTGCAGATCGCGCCACTCCAGCTGATCGACGGGCGTGGGGGTCTCGATGTGCCAGGCGGCACGGTCGGCGAAACTCACGGCCCGCACCAGCACCCGGGCCTCCGGGTTGTCCCGGGCGACCGCCGCCATGCCCGGCAGCGACTGGCGGATGGCCTGGTTGAGGGCCTGCATCTTGCCCGAGGCGGCCATGGAGCCGGAGCAGTCGCAGAGGTAGAGGAAATGGAGCGGCCGGTTGGCCAGCTTGACGTCGGGAAACGGCATCTCTCAGGCGGCGGGGGCTGGCGGGATGGGGCGCTGCACGGCGATCGGACCCGCCGGGGTGAGGATCCGGGTGAGTGCCGCGAGGCTACAGCTCTCGCCCGGTTCCACCCGCCGGCTGCGGCCATCGGCCGCCTCGACGCTCCAGGCGGAATCCGAGAGATTGCACAGCCCCAGCCGACGGGGTTCCTGGGGATGGGCCACCACCCGGGCCAGCGGCCGGCGCAGATCCTCCCCGGCCAGGGCATCGAAGTGGTGGGGGTGGAGCTCGTTGTCCGGGGCGGCCAGCACCGAGCCCCGGGGCAGGGCCAGGGTGATCGGCTCCGGCAGGGGGCTGCCGCAGCTCCAGCACAGCGCCGGCGCGCCTGCGGCCTGGAAGTTCTCCTGGCCGCAGGCCGGGCAGAGGCTGCGTTGGTCGAGGGTGCGGGCCAGCTCCTGCTTCCACTGGCCGGTGAGGGCCCGGCGCGCGGGCTGCTTCATGCCCCGGCAGAAGGTCTGCTCGAACAGGGCCTGGAGGGGGCGGGGGTAGATGGGCCAGGTGATCAGGGCGGCCGCGTGCTCGATCGGGTCGGGCCGGTTGCGGGCGTCGACCGGGTCGAAGATGAACACCGGGTCCTCGCCGCAGAGGCGCCGGCGGGCCGGCTCGTCGAGGCAGCGGATCGCCAGCTCCATCTGACCCTTGAGGGGATCGTGGCGGGTGAGCAGCCGGAACAGCAGCACCGCCAGGGAAAAGAGGTCGCTGTCGGCCCCGGGGCGGGCCTGCCCCAGCAGGACTTCGGGGGCCATGAACCCCGGGGTGCCCAGCACGGCGCCCTGGTCGGCCCCGTCCACCGCGACGTTGTCGTTGTCGCAGATGAGGATGCCGCCGCTGCCGGGCTCCAGGAAGAGGTTTCCCAGCGAGACGTCCTTGTAGCAGAGGCCCGCCAGGTGCAGGGCGTGGAAGGCGTCGGCCAGGCCGAAGCAGGCCCGCAGCACCTGGCGCAGGCCGATCGCCAGCCGGCCGGCGGCATGCTCGCTGGCCCCCACGTAGGCGGCGGGCCGCAGGGGCATCAGATAGCCGAAGCTCTCCTCGCGGATGCGGATCAGGGGCCGGCTGGCGGGGCTGGCCCGCAGCAGGGCGATCGGCCAGAGGAAGGCGTCATTCGGCGCGGTCGCCCGGATGCTGGCCGCCAGGCGCCGCTCCAGGCCGGCGTCGCGGCCGATGCAGGCCGGCAGGTACCACTTCAGGGCCAGCCGCTCCCCTTCCAGCTCCACCTCGTATACCTGGCCCTGGGTGCCGCCCCCGAGGCCGCGGACGATGCGCAGCGGTGCGTCCAGCCCCTCGAAGCCGAGGCTGGCGCCCTCCGGCAGAATCCAGTTCATGGCCGCCCCCCTGCCGGCGCCGCCGCCGCCATCGCCCGGCGGATGCCGTTGCGGTGGGCCAGGGCCGTCGGCAGGCTGTCGAAGCGGTGCCGGTAGGCCAGGCCGTCCTGGAGCGTCACCTCCAGCAGATGCTCCCAGCGGGAACCCAGCAGGATCCAGCCCGCCAGTGCCCCCACCTGCAGCGGCCAGAACAGCCAGGGGAAGGGGAGCAGCAGCAGCCCACCCAGACACAGCAGCAGCCACCAGCTGAAGGCCTGGGGATGGCGACGCCGGCTGCGCACGTAGGCCGAGCGGATCCGCTCGAGGGGCAGGGAACGGCCGGCGAAATCCAGCTGTCCGGCCACCGCCGTCGGCACCGGCGGCGTTGCCGGTCGCCCGCGGGGGGCGGTGGCGGCAGGGGCCACCGGCGGGGCGCTGGGCGGTGGGCTGCCGCTGGCGCGGAACTGCAGCACCGGCCCGTTCAGGCCCAGGCGGATCTCGTCGCCGTCGGAAAGGGGGCGGCAGTCCTTCAGCCGGGCCCCCTCGAGATAGGTGCCGTTGGCGCTGCCCAGGTCGCAGAGCAGCCACTGGCCCACCCGGGTGCGCGACACCCGCACGAGGGCATGGTGGCGGGAGACCCCCCGGGCCTCGGCCAGGCAGAGGCCGCTGGCCGGATCCCGGCCGATGGAAAGGGGCGTGCGGGGATCCAGCGGCACGCTTCGGCCGGGATCGTCACGCAGCACCAGGCGGGGCAGGGCGCTCATCGGGAGTCGTCCACCCCGCCGCCGCGGCGGCCGAGACGGCGATCGGCCAGGAACCGGCCCCACCAGCCCACCGGTTCCCCCTCCCGGAACGGAACGATCCGCCCGGGGAACAGGAGCGCCCAGCTGGCCAGGGCCAGCGCCACCAGCAGCAGGAGCAGCAGCACCCAGCCCGGGATCGCCCCCACCCAGGTGGCGGCGAAGGTGGCCCGCACCGCGTACACCCCGATGGTCAGGGCGGTCCAGATGCGGAAGGGTGCCCATGGATCCCGGCGTTGCTCCACCTGGCCGGCCGCTCCGATCGCTGCGGGTAGCGTATGGGAGCAAGGCGGACGGGCCGGGGATGGTGGGGACGACGGAGCAGGCGTCGCCGGGCAACAGCACCGCCCCCAGCGCCTCAACCAGAACCGCTCCTGAAACCGCAACCGCCACCCCACGGGTCCGGGCCGCCGGCTGGTCCGGCCTCTGGCGGGCCCTGAGCACCCCCTCCGCGGGCGGCCGTCTTCGGGACCTGACGGCGGCCCTGGGGGGGCTGAGGCACCACGACGCCTGGCTGGAACTCTGGATCGGCGGTGAGTGCCGCCGGCGGCTGGTGCTGGAGGGGGGCCGCTACCGCATCGGCCGGGATCCCCTCTGCGAGCTGCAGGCCGAGGCCACGGGCGTCAGCCGGGTGCACGCGATCGTGGAGCAGGAACGGCCCGGTGATCGGGACTATGGGGCCGAGGACTTCGGCTCGGCCAACGGCCTTTTCCACCGTGATCGCCGCATCCGCACCATCCGCCTGCGGGACGGGGACCGGCTCCAGCTCGGCTCCCCACTCAAGGGGGAGGCACCGACCCTGGTGTACCGCCATCCCCGCAGCCCCCTGGGGCAGCTGGTGCACTGGGGCGCCATCGGTGCCCTGGTGGGCTCGGGCGTGGCCCTGGGGGGCCTGCTGCTGGCCACCACCGTCGCCGGGGGCTCCTCGATCCGCTCGGTGAGCGGACCGGTGAAGGTGTTCTCCACCGACGGCCGCCAGATCGATGCGGCCGAGGGCTCCTCGACGGCCCTGCCGACCCTGGCCGACTACCCCCTGCACCTGCGCCAGGCCCTGATCGCCTCCGAGGATTCGCGCTTCGGCTGGAACAGCGGCATCGACCTGTTCGGCACCCTGCGCTCCCTGGTGCAGGGCACCGGCGGCGGCAGCGGCCTCACCCAGCAGGTGGCCCGCATGGTCTACCCGGCCGTGGGCACCGACGTGTCGGTGGCCCGCAAGCTGCGGGAGCTGTGGGTGGCCTGGCAGCTGGAGGCGGGCTTCAGCAAGAACCGCATCCTCAAGATGTACCTCGACCGGGCCTACCTGGGCCTGGGGGCGGAGGGCTTCGAGCAGGCGGCCCAGCTCTACTTCCTCAAATCGGCCAGTGCCCTGGACGTGGCGGAATCGGCGTTCCTGGTGGGCCTGCTGCCGAGCCCCAACAGCTACAGCCCCTGCAACCGCGAGAACCCCACCTGGGGCCGGGAGCGCCGCGACCTGGTGCTCGGCAGGATGCACGCCGAGGGCTACCTCTCCGACCAGGCACTGATCGATGCCCGCCGCCGGCCGCTGAACATCGACCCCTCCGCCTGCCGCGACTCCACCTATTCCAGCTACCCCTTCTTCAGCGATTACGTGATCGGAGAGCTGGAGGGGCGGCGCTTCGCCCTCGACCTCAGCAGTCCGGAGGCCCGGGGCAACTATGCGGTGATCAGCAGCATCGATCCGCGCCTGCAGGCCATCGCCCAGAAGCAGCTGAAGACGTTCCTCGAGGGACCGGGGGGCCGGGCCGGCCTCACCCAGGGCGCCCTGATCTCGATCGACTACGCCTCCGGCGCGATCCTGGCCTACGTCGGCGGCGGCGACTACAGCCGTTCGAGCTTCGATCGGGTGCAGGCCCTGCGTCAGCCCGGATCCACCTTCAAACTGTTCGCCTTCCTGGCGGCCCTGGAGGCGGGGGCGAAACCCGCCGATGCGGTCTCCTGCGCTCCGCTGGCCTACGTGGCCGGCTGCCGGGGCGGCGGTGGCAGCACCAGCGTGGCGGCGGGCTTCGCCAGCTCCGAGAACGTGGTGGCCCTGCGCCTGGCCCAGCAGGCCGGCCTGAAGAAGGTGGTGGCCAAGGCCCGCCAGCTCGGCATCAGCACGCCGATGGAGGAGAGCTTCTCCATGGTGCTGGGCGGCAAGGAGACCTACCTCTACGAGCTGGCCCGGGCCTATGCCGTGGTGGCCAACGGCGGCCGCTCGGTGCCCCTGCACGGTGTGACGCGCATCTACGACCTGGGCATCTGCGGCTCGGTGCGCTCCCTGGACACCTGTCCGGCCGCCGGCGTCACCACACCGATCGGCGAGCAGTCCCAGCAGCTGATCGACCCGGCGGTGGCGGCCGAGATGGATGCCCTGCTGCGGGGGGTGGTGAGCGGCGGCACCGGCCGCGCCGCCGGCGTGGTGGCCGATGCCCGCGGCAAGACCGGCACCACCGACAACGGCGTCGATGTGCTGTTCGTGGGCTACTCCCCCTCCAGCCGCATCCTCACCGGCATCTGGATGGGCAACGATGACAACCGCCCCGCCGAGGCCGCCTCCGGCGCCCTGGTGGCCGAGCTCTGGGGGCAGTACATGCGGGCCCTGGCGGGCTGACTCAGCCGAGCCAGCCCAGGCTCCTGCCCAGTTCCTGGGCGCGGGTCACCAGGGCCCAGGCGACACCGGCCATGGTCCCCCAGCACCAGGGACTGCTGAGGAGCCGGGCCAGGGGGGTGCTGGTGTCCTGGGGATCGCGGCGGGGCAGCTGCCAGCCCAGTTGCAGCCCCCCGTAGACCACCAGCAGCACCCAGGCCGGGATGTCCACCGCACCCACCTCGAAGGGATGGGACTTCCAGTGCAGGAGGCTGAGGGTGCAAGCCAGGGCGATCAGGCCGGCGATGGGCCCTGAGGCGCCGTCCCACTGCCGCAGCACCCGGTTCCGGCGGGCCACCAGCACCGCCGGCGCCGTGGTGGCCAGGGCAACGAGCGAATAGCGCAGCAGCAGGGAGGAGAGCGGCAGCGGCGAACGGCCCAGCACGATCACCAGGATCAGCAGGTTGAGCAGGGCTTCGCCGTGGGCGGCATGGATCCAGGGGGCCGTGATCCAGCACCAGGCGCGGTGGGGATCACCGCTGGCCTCGAGGCTCAGGGGCCAGCGGCGGCGCAGGGGCTTCAGGGGGCCGAGGGCCAGGGCCTGGAGCAGGGCCAGGGCCACCACCAGCACGACGCCGCTGCTCCAGCCCCAGGGATCGAAGAACCATCGCTCCAACTCCCCGCCGGCCCAGAACAGCACCGGGGCCGAGGCGGCGGCCAGGGCCAGCCCCGGTCCGATGGGCCGCAGGGTCTCCAGCCGACCCAGGGGAAGGGGCCGCACACCGGCGGCAAGGGTGCCGGCCGCAGGCGATCCGGCGCCGGGCCTGGTGGGGGCCACGCCGGAGCAAGCCTCGAGAAGGTCGAGCAGTTCGGCCAGCACAGCCGGCGCATAGATCCCGGCCAGATGGCTGCTGAGGGCGGCGATGGCGCTGCGCTGGGGGCCACCATGCAGCTGCAGCACGCGCTGCAGCAGGGGCTGGGTGGCCAGGTCCCGGACGGGACCGCGCAGGCTTTCTTCCGCGCCGAGGGCGTCGATCAGACGGTTGGCGAGGGCCTGGGGATTGTCCAGGCTGACGGAACCGGTGGCGATCCACTCCCGCAGCTGCAGACCCAGCTCCCGACCCTTGCCCATGGCTGCGGCGTCCCGGTCCGCAGGGGCGCGATCAGGCGCCCTTGCTGGCCTGGAGACGGGCGCGGGCGCGAGCGAGGGCCTGCTGGGCCTTCACCTTCTCGGGGCTGGGGTCGGAGCCTTCCAGCGCCGAAGCGGCCTGCTGGGCCGCCTCGAAATCGCTCTGGGCGGCGGCGGCGTTGATGCTGCTGCCCAGCTCGGCACCGTTGACGAGCACGGTGACCTCATTGGCCACCACCTCGGCGAAGCCCCCCATCAGGGCGATCGACTGCCAGTTGGCCCCTTCCCGCACCCGCAGCACGCCGCTGTCGAGGGCGGTGAGCATGGAGACGTGGTCGGTGAGGATGCCGAGCTGGCCGGTGGTGCCGGGAAGGATGACTTCGTCGGCGGTGCCGTCGAAGACGCTCTGATCGGGGGCGAGGACGCGCAGGGTGAGGGTCATGGGGTTTCCCGGATCAGGACTTGGCTGCGGCGAGGATCTTGGCGGCCTTCGCCCTCACCTGGTCGATGTTGCCCACCAGGTAGAAGGCGGCTTCCGGCAGATCGTCGAGTTCGCCGGCGAGGATCATGTTGAAGCCTTTGATGGTGTCCTCGAGCTTCACGTACTCGCCGGACTGGCCGGTGAAGATCTCGGCCACGAAGAACGGCTGGGAGAGGAACTTCTCGATCTTGCGGGCCCGGTCCACCGTGCGGCGGTCGTCCTCGGAGAGTTCGTCGAGACCCAGGATCGCGATGATGTCCTGCAGTTCCTTGTAGCGCTGCAGGGTGGACTGCACGGCCCGGGCGGTGCGGTAGTGCTCATCACCCACCACGGCGGGCTGGAGCATGGTGCTGGTGGAATCGAGGGGATCCACCGCCGGGTAGATGCCCTTGGAGGCCAGACCGCGGCTCAGCACGGTGGTGGCGTCGAGGTGGGCGAAGGTGGTGGCGGGCGCCGGGTCGGTGAGGTCGTCGGCAGGGACGTAGACGGCCTGGATCGAGGTGATCGAACCCTCCAGGGTGGAGGTGATGCGCTCCTGCAGTTCACCCACGTCGGTGCCGAGGGTGGGCTGGTAGCCCACGGCCGAAGGCATGCGGCCCAGCAGGGCGCTCACTTCGGAGCCGGCCTGCACGAAGCGGAAGATGTTGTCGATGAACAGCAGCACGTCCTGCTTGTTCACATCGCGGAAGTGCTCGGCCATGGTGAGCGCCGACAGACCCACGCGCATGCGGGCGCCGGGGGGCTCGTTCATCTGGCCGTAGCAGAGGGCCACCTTCGACTTGGAGAGGTCGCCGGCGTTGATCACGCCCGACTCCTTGAACTCCTCGTAGAGGTCGTTGCCCTCACGGGTGCGCTCACCCACGCCGCCGAACACGGAGACGCCGCCGTGCTCCTTGGCGATGTTGTTGATCAGCTCCTGGATCAGCACGGTCTTGCCGACGCCGGCGCCACCGAACAGGCCCACCTTGCCGCCCTGGCGGTAGGGGGCCAGGAGGTCGATCACCTTGATGCCGGTCTCGAAGACGCGGGGCTTGGTCTCGAGCTCGGTGAGCTTGGGAGCCTGGCGGTGGATCGGGGCGGTCATGGTCGTGGAGACCGGACCCTGCTCGTCGACAGGCTCACCCAGCACGTTGAAGATGCGGCCCAGGGTGGCCTCACCCACGGGCACGGAGATGGGGGCGCCGGTGTCGAGGGCGCTCATGCCGCGCACCAAGCCGTCGGTGCTGCTCATGGCCACGGCGCGGACCCGGTGGTCGCCCAGGAGCTGCTGCACTTCGGCGGTGAGGGCCACCTGCTGGCCGGCCGAATTCTTGCCTTCGATCCGAAGGGCGTTGAAGATCTTGGGCAGCTTGCCCGCAGGGAATTCCACGTCGAGGACCGGGCCGATCACCTGGCGCACGGTGCCTTTGGTACCAGGGACGGCGGGAGCGGCAGCAGCCATAGGTAAGGAGGGAAGGAGGGGTGCCAGCGGGATCCAACCACCCGTCTGAAGCCGCGCAACCTTACCACTGCAGGGGGCCTGGCCGGCTGGGGTTCGGTCACCCGCACAGCCCGGGGATGGCGTCGCAGCGAAGGCGCCACCTAGGTTGGCAGTCGAAGGGCGCGAGTGCCAACTCGCCCCATCCCAGCGACGCGCCGGCCCCGGTCGTCATCCGTCGCTGCCTTCGCGTCCATCCATCGCGTCAATTCATGGCTGCCGTTTCTCTCAGCGTCTCCACGGTCAAACCCCTCGGAGATCGCGTCTTCATCAAGGTGTCCGAATCGGAGGAGAAAACCGCCGGTGGCATCCTTCTGCCCGACACCGCCAAGGAAAAGCCCCAGGTGGGTGAAGTGGTCCAGATCGGTCCCGGCAAGCGCAACGACGACGGCTCCCGCCAGGCTCCTGAAGTGGGCGTCGGCGACAAGGTCCTCTACAGCAAGTACGCCGGCACCGACATCAAGCTCGGCACCGACGAGTACGTCCTCCTGTCCGAGAAGGACATCCTGGCCGTCGTCAACTGAGCCGACGGTTCTTCACCTGTCTGCATCGAACTCAAACCCGTAATCCCTGCCTTCCATGGCCAAACGCATCATCTATAACGAGCAAGCCCGCCGGGCGCTCGAACGGGGCATCGACATCCTTGCCGAAGCCGTTGCCGTCACCCTCGGCCCCAAGGGCCGCAACGTGGTGCTGGAGAAGAAATTCGGCGCTCCCCAGATCATCAACGACGGCGTGACGATCGCCAAGGAGATCGAGCTGGAGGATCACATCGAGAACACCGGTGTGGCCCTGATCCGTCAGGCCGCCAGCAAAACCAACGACGCCGCCGGTGACGGCACCACCACCGCCACCGTCCTGGCCCACGCCATGGTCAAGGCGGGTCTGCGCAACGTGGCCGCCGGCGCCAACGCCATCACCCTCAAGAAGGGCATCGACAAGGCCACCGAGTTCCTCGTCGGCAAGATCGAGGAGCACGCCAAGCCGATCTCCGACTCCAACGCCATCGCCCAGGTGGGCACCATCTCCGCCGGCAACGACGAAGAGGTGGGCCGCATGATCGCCGACGCGATGGACAAGGTGGGCAAGGAGGGGGTCATCTCCCTCGAGGAAGGCAAGTCGATGACCACCGAACTGGAGGTCACCGAAGGCATGCGCTTCGACAAGGGCTACATCTCGCCCTACTTCGCCACTGACACCGAGCGGATGGAAGCGGTGCTCGACGAGCCCTACATCCTGCTCACCGACAAGAAGATCGGCCTGGTGCAGGACCTGGTGCCCGTGCTCGAGCAGATCGCCCGCACCGGCAAGCCCCTGCTGATCATCGCCGAGGACATCGAGAAGGAAGCCCTCGCCACCCTGGTGGTGAACCGTCTGCGGGGCGTCCTGAACGTCGCCGCCGTCAAGGCTCCCGGCTTCGGTGATCGCCGCAAGGCCATGCTCGAGGACATCGCCGTTCTCACCAACGGTCAGCTGATCACCGAGGACGCCGGCCTCAAGCTGGAGAACACCAAGCTGGAGATGCTGGGCACCGCCCGCCGCATCACCATCAACAAGGACACCACCACCATCGTCGCCGAAGGCAACGAGGCGGCGGTCAAGGCCCGCTGCGAGCAGATTCGCAAGCAGATGGACGAAACCGACTCCTCCTACGACAAGGAGAAGCTGCAGGAGCGTCTGGCCAAGCTGAGCGGCGGTGTGGCCGTGGTCAAGGTGGGCGCTGCCACCGAGACCGAGATGAAGGACAAGAAGCTGCGCCTGGAAGATGCCATCAACGCCACCAAGGCGGCCGTTGAAGAAGGCATCGTCCCCGGCGGCGGCACCACCCTGGCCCACCTGGCCCCGGCCCTCGAGGAGTGGGCGGCTGCCCACCTCTCCGGCGAGGAGCTGATCGGCGCCACCATCGTGGCCTCGTCCCTCACCGCCCCGCTCAAGCGGATCGCTGAGAACGCCGGCGTCAACGGCGCCGTCGTCGCCGAGCACGTGCGCAACAAGCCCTTCAACGAGGGCTACAACGCCGCCACCGGTGAGTACGTCGACATGCTGGCCGCCGGCATCGTCGATCCCGCCAAGGTGACCCGCTCCGGCCTGCAGAACGCCGCCTCGATCGCCGGCATGGTGCTCACCACCGAGTGCATCGTGGCCGACATGCCCGAGAAGAAGGAAGCTGCTCCCGCCGGTGGCGGTGGCGGCATGGGCGGCGACTTCGACTACTGATCGCCCCTGCGATCAGCGTCGGATCTCCGGTCCTTCGCCTTCCGTTCCAAGCGCCCCTGCGGGGGCGCTTTTTTTTGCCTTGGTCTCCGTTCCAGCGACGAACGGAGAGCCGAAGATTCGCCGTGAGCCTGCGGCATTTCTGGTGCAGATTCGCATCAGCCAGAACGGCCAGAGAACACCGCTTCCGCTCCAGCGACAGGCCGGGGAATGGAGGCAAGACATACGTTACGGAAACGTGCTTCTGTTCCGGCTGCCTACGTTCGAAGGGAATGCTCTGAACGGGTTGTGATGAACGCACTCCTGCTGTATCCCCTCTTCCCGAAAACGTTCTGGTCGTTCGACCGGTTTCTGGAGATGGCCGGGGTGAAGGCCTTCATCCCCCCGCTCGGGATCCTCACGGTGGCCTCCCTGCTGCCGCCGGATTGGAACCTCCGCTTCCACGACAGGAACGTGGCTGAGGAGCCGGAGGACGACTGGCACTGGTGCGACCTCGTCATCCTCTCGGCGATGCTCGTGCAACGGGAGGACTTCCACCATCTGATCCGCAAGGCGGTGGCGATGGGCAAGAAGGTGGCGGTCGGTGGCCCCTATCCCACCTCCCTGCCGGGGCATGCGCTGGAATCCGGCGCCCACTACCTGATCCTGGATGAGGGCGAAATCACCATTCCCGCCTTCCTGGCGGCCCTCGAGAGTGGAGCTGGCAGCGGGATGTTCCGGGCCATCGAGAAGCCCGATGTCAGCCTCAGCCCCAGGCCCCGCTACGACCTGCTGCAGCGGGATGCCTACCTGATGATGGCGGTGCAGTTCTCCCGCGGCTGTCCCTTCAACTGCGAGTTCTGCGACATCATCAACCTCTACGGCCGCAAGCCGCGCACCAAGGAGAACCATCAGATCCTGGCGGAACTGCAGACCCTCTACGACCTGGGCTGGCGGGGATCCATCTTCATGGTGGATGACAACTTCATCGGCAATCAGCACAACGTCAAACGTCTGCTGAATGACCTGATTCCCTGGATGCAGGACCATCGCTATCCCTTCAACTTCCTCACCGAAGCCTCGGTGAATCTGGCCGAACAGCCCGAGCTCCTGGATCTGATGGCCCGGGCCGGCTTCTTCGGGGTCTTCCTGGGCATCGAGACCCCCGACCAGGACAGTCTGGAGCTCACCCGCAAGCAGCAGAACACGCGCCATCCCCTCGCGGAGGCCTGCCGGACCATCAATGCGGCGGGGCTGCTCATCTATGCCGGGTTCATCCTTGGCTTCGACGGGGAACGATCAGGTGCTGGAGAGCGTATCGAAGCCTTCGTTGCCGAAACGGCCATTCCCCAGCCGATGCTGGGCATCCTGCAGGCCCTGCCCAACACGGCACTCTGGACCCGGCTGGAGCGGGAGGGACGACTGCTGCCGCAGGCCGATGGCGGCTGCGGCGACCAGAACACCCTGATGAACTTCAAACCCTCCCGCCCAGCCCCGGACATCGGCCGCGAGTACGTGCAGGCCATCTGGCGGATGTACGAGCCGACCACCTATCTGGAACGCTGCCTGCACCACTGCCTCGCCATCACCCCCAATCCCCACTGCTCCCAGCAGATGCACGTACCACCGGCCCGGGCGGTGCGGCTGCTGGCCCTGCTGATCTGGAAGCAGGGCCTGCGCCGCCCTCAACTCCGCGGCCAGTTCTGGCGACAGCTGCTGCAGATGGCACGGCAGCAACCACGGCTTCTGGCCCTCTACCTCGGCCTCTGCGCCGCCGGCGAACACTTCTTCGAATACCGCCAGCTGGCTCGTGAGCGGATCGGCGCCCAGCTGGGCCACGATCCGCTCGCAGTGCCGCCTGCGGCGGCACAGGCGGCTCAGCCGCCCGGCACGAAGGCCAGGGCCACGCCGTTGTTGCAGTAGCGCTTGCCGGTGGGTTTGGGCCCGTCGTCGAAGACATGGCCCTGGTGGCCGCCGCAGCGGCGGCAGTGGTATTCCGTGCGGGGCAGGATCAGCTTGAAGTCGGTCTTGGTGGCCACCGCGTTGGGCAACGGCTGCCAGAAGCTGGGCCAGCCCGTGCCGGAATCGAACTTCGCCTTGGAACTGAACAGGGGCAGGCGGCAGCCGGCACACACGTAGGTACCGCTGCGCTTCTCCTTGTTGAGCGGGCTGCTGAAGGGGCGCTCGGTGCCCTCATCGCGCAGCACCGCATAGGCCGCCGGACTGAGGCGCTTCTTCCATTCCGCCGGGCTCAGCTGCCAGGCGGGATCGGTGGCCTTGGCGGCCGCCAAGGCCCGGCCGGCCGGCAGGAAGGGCAGCAGCCCCGCCAGGGGCGCCCCCAGCCGGGCCAGCAGGCTGGAGAGGAAGTTGCGGCGGTCCATCGGGTTCAGCCCAGCCAGCCGGCGCTCAGCACCACGGCCAGCCCCAGGAACAGGGAGAGCAGGGTCCAGGTGATGCGGTTGAGGGTGTTCTCGGCGCTGCGGGCGCTGCTGAACATCGAGCCGCCGCTGGAGGCCAGGCCCCCCATGCCATCCCCCTTGGGGCTGTGGAGCAGCACGCTCACGATCAGCAGCGCACCGCTGAGCATCCAGAGCGAAGAGACAATGTTCTTGACCATGGGGCCAGCCTAGCCGCCGCAGGCCCGGAGCCTCAGGCGCCGAGGGTCTGGGGGATGCGGGCGGCGGGGACGGAGGCGGGCACCACCAGGGAGGTGCCGGTCATGCGGGCGGGCTTGGGCAGGCCCAGGATCTCCAGCAGGGTGGGGGCGATGTCGGCCAGGCCGCCGTGCTCCCGCAGGGTGACGTCGTTGCCATGGCCCGGCAGCTTGCGCTTTTCCCCCTCCACCAGGATCACCGGCACCGGGTTGGTGGTGTGGGCGGTCCAGGGGAGGCCATCGGGGCCCTGCATCACCTCGGCGTTGCCGTGGTCGGCGGTGATCAGCAGGCTGCCGCCCATGCGGGTGGTGGCCTCCACCAGCCGGCCCACGCAGCGGTCCACCATGGCGATGGCTTCGGTGGCGGCCTCCATCTGGCCGGTGTGGCCCACCATGTCGGGGTTGGCGTAGTTGATCACCACCAGGGAGTAGGTGCCCCGGGCGATGGCGGCGATGCAGCTGTCGGTGAGCTTCTCGGCCGACATCGCCGGTGCCTGGTCGTAGGTGGCGACACGGGGGGAGGGCACCAGGTGGCGGTCTTCGCCGGGGAAGGCCTGCTCGATGCCGCCGTTCATGAAGTACGTGACGTGGGGGTACTTCTCGGTCTCGGCGGTGCGGAACTGGCGCAGGCCGTGCTCGGAGACCACCTGGCCGAGAAGACCGTCGAGGGATTCGGGCGGGAAGGCCACGTGCACGGGCAGGCCCTGCTCGTACTGGGTGAAGGTGACCACATGGAGGGGGCCCAGCCACTCCCGCGGGAAGCCGTCGAACTCCGGCAGGACCAGGGCGCGGATGATCTGGCGCACCCGGTCGGGGCGGAAGTTGAAGCAGACCAGGCCATCGCCGCTCTCCAGCAGCCCCTCGCTGAGGCGCACCGGCTCGAGGAATTCGTCCGTGATGCCGGCCGCATAGGAGCCCTTCAGCACCTCCTCCGGGGTGAAGGGGCAGATCTCGGACGGCTCGGTGAGCAGGCGGTAGGCCTTCTGGGTCCGCTCCCAGCGCTGGTCGCGGTCCATGGCCCAGTAACGGCCGCAGAGGGTGGCGATGCGGCCGACGCCCGCCTCATCGATCATCGCCTGGATCCGGGCCAGGAAACCCGGGCCGCCATGGGGGGCGGAGTCGCGGCCATCGGTGACCACGTGGATCAGCACGTCGGTGAGGCCGCGGCCGGCGGCCCAGCGCAGCAGACCGCCGAGGTGCTCGACATGGCTGTGGACGCCGCCGTCGGAGCAGAGGCCGATCAGGTGCAGGGGACGGCCACTGGCCAGCAGGGTGTCACCCAGGTCGTTGAGGGCCTGGTTGCCGGCGATCGAGCCGCTGCGCACCGCCTGGCCGATCCGCACCAGCTCCTGGCGGATGATCCGGCCGGAACCGATGGTGAGGTGACCGACCTCGGAATTGCCCATCTGGTGATCGGGCAGGCCCACGGCGGCGCCGCTGGCTTCGATCAGGGTGTGGGGATAGGCGTGCCAGAGGGCATCCATCACCGGTGTGTTCGCCTTCCTCACGGCGTTGTGGTCGGTCTCTGGGCTGTATCCCCAGCCATCGAGGATCGCCAGAACCATGGGGGCGACGGGAGCAGCCGTCTCGCAGGAGACGCGTTCGCCGTGGCCGCTGGCGGACTGCTTCTGGGAGGGAGCTGCTTTCACCAGCGAGAAAATCTGCACGTTTCAACGCCACGCCAACCTACAGCCCTACCCAGACAACACCTTCTTCCGGCGCGGATGCGTCAGGCTTTGGTTACACGCCATACGCTTTGTGGCCAGAACTCAGGCCGGAACGGGCCCCTCCGACCGGCTGGAACTGCTCTCCACCCAGGATCTGGGACGCACCCTCGACAGGCTCGCCTCCCAGGTGCTGGAGGCGGTGGCCGACAGCCGCGACCTCGTGTTGCTGGGCATCCCCACCCGCGGTGTGGCCCTGGCGCGGGTGCTGGCCGGACGGCTGGAGGGGATCTGCGGCCATCCGATCGCCCACGGCAGCCTTGACCCCACCTTCCACCGCGACGACCTGGAGCGGGTGGGCACCCGTCTGGTGGAGGCCACCCAGCTGCCGGTGCCGGTGGACGGCCGCCAGGTGGTGCTCGTCGATGACGTCATCTTCACCGGCCGCACGGTGCGGGCCGCCCTCGAGGCCCTGCAGGGCTGGGGACGGCCGCGCCGGGTGGGGCTGCTGGTGATGGTGGACCGGGGCCACCGGGAACTGCCGATCCAGCCGGACTTCTGCGGCCGGGTGGTGCCCACCGCCCGCCACGAGACGATCCAGTTGTGCCTCCAGGCCATCGACGGCGAGGAGGGGGTCTACCTGCTGCGGGACTGAACTCCTGCGGGACTGAGGGTTGCGGCAGTGTGGCGGCCCCAGACGGTGAACGTCAGACGGTGGCCAGCTCGTCCTCACGGAAGTGGGCCCGGAACTTGCCGAAGGCCACCACCACGGGCAGGGTCGGGCTGATCGGGCGCCCCTTCCAGTCGTTCAGCACGTTGAACACCTCCCCCTGCTGCCCTTCCATATCAAAGGCCTCACCCCGATGCTGGGGGTGGTTGTAGACGACCACACTGCGGCACACCCTGACCTGATCACCTGGCTGCATGTCCACCGGGACGCTCTGCGCGGCCATCCTGTCATGGGGCTCAGCGCTGGCAGGCGCTCTCCGGCCCGGCCTCCACCACCCTCCCGCCCAGCTCCTTGCAGGCCTCCTGGAACGCCTGCCATTCATCCATGCCGGCGGCGATGCGGCGCTGCACCAGGGCATCCAGCTTCTCCCCGGACACCGTGTGGGGCAGGGACCCATGGCTGTCATGCTCCCGGTCCTTGCCCTTGAGCTGGTCGAGGCCCTTTTTCACCTCCTGCCGCAGGGGCTCGCTCTGCTGGCGCCACCAGGGATGGTCGATGCGGTTGAGGCTGTCGAGGGCCTCCCACCAGCGCTTCTGCTTCACCAGCAGCGTGGCCCGCTCCAGCTGGGAGCGGTTGCGGTTCCAGATCTCCTGCAGATCGTCGCCCATGGCGCTGCCGTCGTCGTTGCGCTCCTCCCCCAGGGGGGCGAGCGCCGCCAGGGCACCCTGCAGATCGCCGGCCTGGAAGCGGTTGCGCGCCAGGGTCCTCAGCTGGCGCTGCCAGCGCGCCAGCCGCTCGCGGTCGGAGGGGGTGCCGGCCCGGGAATTGATCACCTGGCGCTGCAGCCGCAGGGCCTCGCTCCAGTCCTCCTGCCCCCAGAGCTGGTCGGCCTTGGCCCGCAGGCAACGGCCCCGATCGAAGGGGGTGCGGCCGGGCAGCCAGCTCAGGGCCGCCAGCTGCTCGCTGTAGCGGAGGCAATCGTCGAGGCGGCCGGTGGCGGAGGCCTGCTCCAGGCGCACCGGCAGCTGGCGCTCCCACCAGTAGCCCAGGCCGACGGCGGCGGCGACCGAACCCAGGGTGATGGCCAGCCAGAAGCGCGGGAGTCTGTGCCGGCGGAGGGCCAAGGGGGGAGAGAGGGCACGGTGCTCCTCCGTTGTATGCAACGGAGGCGACCGGCGCCCGGTTACGGGGGCAGCCTGGTCGGCGTCCACCGACGACGGCGGCGACCGGCCGGGCCCAGGGGCGCCCAGGGCACCCCTTCCCCTGGGGTTCAGCGCACCGGTCCCAGCGGCCGCGGCTCCCTGCGGCCGCCGTCGGCGGGGGCCTCCAGGTCGTCCCACGCCACCAGGAGCTGGGCCTGGGCATCGATGGAGAACCGCAACCGCAACCGGTCGACGCCGCGCTGACCGGGGGAGTCCAGGGGGATGGTCAGCGGCGACGGGGACCAGGGCCGCACCGGGGCCGCCCCCGCCGGCCGCTCCCGCAGCACCGGCAGCCCCCCCTCGAAGACCACTTCGGCCCGCTCCTCGGGCAGGGGCTCCCCCAGCACCAGCTCCAGCTCCTCCTGGCCGTCCCGGCTGCAGGCCAGCACCAGCTCCAGGGGCTGCTCCGTGGGCCAGCTCTGGCCGGCCACGAAGAGGGGATGCCAGCGGTGGGCGGCGCTGCGCCGGTCCCAGCAGCGCAGGGAGACGCCGCGGGCCAGCACGTCCCGGACCTGGACGCCGGGGGTCAGGGCCAGGGCCCCCAGGGCCACGGCCTCCACCGGCCGCTCGCCCCGCAGGGGCACACCGGGGCAGCGGCCCTCGAGCCAGCGACGGATCAGGGGGATCCGGCTGCTGCCCCCCACCGGCAGCACGGCGTCGATGTCGCCCAGACCCAGCCCCTCCCGCCGGGCGGCCGCCAGGACCGCCTCGAGCAGGCCGTCGAGCAGTTGCGGCAGGCCGCGCTCCTCCAGCAGCCGCTCGAAGGCCGGCCGGGTCAGGGTCAGCTCCCGGAAGGACCCGGCCGTCGCCTGGATCTGCCGGGCTTCGGGGGCCTCGCTGAGCTGGCACTTGATCCGTTCGGCGAGCTGCAGCAGGACGCCGTCGGCGGGCCCATCCGGGCAGAGGTGGGCCGCGATCCAGCGATCGATGTCCCGCCCGCCCAGGGCCACCCCCGCCTTGCCGATCACCCGGGCACAGCGCAGGCTCTGACCGCTGCGGGTCAGGTCCCGGCCGGCGAAACGCAGCAGCTGGGCGATCGGCGCCGCCCGCCCCTCGCCACCCTCCAGGGCCACCAGGGAAAGATCGATCGTGCCGCCGCCCATGTCCACCACCAGCACCCGGCTGCCGGGGGGCAGGCCGGCGCCGATGGCGGCGGCGGTGGGCTCGTCCACCAGGGCCAGCTCGGGCACCGCCAGGTCGCGGCTGGCCCGCTCCAGCCAGGCCCGGTAGCCCCGGTAGGTCTCGATCGGGGCGGTGAGCACCAGCCGCTCCGGCACCAGCTCCGCCGGCAGGGCCCGCCACAGCCCCTCCAGCAGCAGGGCGCCGGCCCTCTCGGCACTGAGCCAGCCCGCGGAGGGGCCCGATGCCGGGGCTCCGATGTGGCGCTTGAAGTCCCGGCAGAGCCCGGGGTGGTCGCCATCGGCCAGGGCCGCCTCGAGCACCTGCCGGCCGATCAGGGGCCGTTCGGCGTCGGGGGCCTCCAGCCACAGCAGGCTGGGCACCACGCAGGGATCGCCGCAGCTGTAGGGCGGCAGGGGCAGCAGGCCGGGGGGGCCCTGGCGGTCCTGCCAGGCCACCACGGTGGTGCTGCTGCCCAGGTCGATGGCGAGGGTTCCGGGCATGGGTCGGCGGATGGTTCCCCTTCTAGGCCGGTGCCGGCAGGAAAGGGCGGGCCTGCGGGCTGATCTAGGGTGGTGAGACTGATGATCAGGCCCGCATGCCGAGCAGCGAACTCAACGCCAAGGAACTGGCCCAGCGGGGGGAGAGCCTGATCCGTCACTCCAGCAACCGCTACCTGACCACCGTTCGCATCGCTTTCCGGGCCAAGCAGCGCCGCTTCGACGATTTCGACGGCCTGCTCGACGACTCGATGATCAAGCCGGTCCAGCGGGCGATCATCGAGCTCAGCGACGAGCAGGACCAGCCCGACCTGCTGCCCGGCTGAGGGTCCCCGCCCCCACCCCTCCTTGGAGATCTGCCGTGGAGATCGGCGAAGGCCAGGGCTGGCGGCTGGTGGTGGATCCGGCCCGGGCTCCCTTCATCGCCCTGATCGGGGGGGAGGGCTGGGCCAGTGAACTGACCGCCGCCGAGCTGCACGCCCTGCGGCTGGCGGCCGGGCGCCTGACAGCCCAGCACCGGGCCTTGGCCGATGTCCTGATGGCGGAGGAGGCCGTGGCCATGGAGGTGGAGCTGCCGATCGGGGACCCCGAAGCGGACGACGTCGGATCGCTTTGGCTGGGCCTGGACGGTGACCGGCACCACTGGACGCTGCAGCTGGTGCTCACCCCCGCCACGGGAAGCCGGGGCATCGAAGGGGGCTGGAGCGCCGCCGCCAGTGAGGCGTTCAGCGCCGCGCTGGAGCGCCTGAGACCCGCTGAGCAAGCCGACGGGGATCAGGATTGGTGATCGTTGGCGGATTCCGCAGCCGACCCCCCGGTTTTGCACCGTTTCTCCCCAGGCCGGCGGCGATCGCCGTTGGGCAACTGTCCCGGATGGGGAGAAGTGGCCCGTGTCGCCGCCGCCGCTTGACAGGGGATCGCCAACGCTCCTGAGCGGCGACCGCGGCCCCCGGGATGCTCGCAAGTCCCTGCGGCGGCAGGTGTCTCAGGCTGGGACGGCGGCAGGGTGGCCGCCGGCAGCGACGTTTGACGTGGCCCCTCGGGTGTGGAGAACTAGCTCACGCCCAGCCAGGAATCCGCGATGCCCCGCCCGAGAACACTGCTGCCGCTGGACGGGGCCGAGTCTCTGGTGAGCCTGCGGGCGGACGTGCCGGCGCCCCTGCTGGAAGCCATGCGGGAGTTCATCGAGCAGCACCCCAACTGGGACCAGTACCGGCTGTTCCAGGCGGCCCTGGCGGGCTTTCTCGTGCAGAACGGGATCCGCAACCGCGGGGTGACCCGCTGCTACCTGGCCAACCTGTTTCCCGGCCACCAGGCGTTCTCGGCGCCCGCGGCCTGAGGGGGCCGGCGACCTGACGGGGCCGGCGTCAGGCGTCCGGCTCCACCCCCAGCAGGCGGAACAGCCGGGCGGCACTGGCGTCGCTCACCGGCAGGATCGAAAGGCGATTGCCCCGGCGCACCACCGCCAGGTCCTCAACGCTGAACTGCTCACGCAGCGCCTCCAGGCTGAGCATCGCCGGGAAGGTGGCGCGATAGGCGAGGCGCACACAGTCCCAGCGCGGGGCCTCCGGCTTGGAGGCCGGATCGAAGTACTTGGAGGCAGCATCGAACTGGCTGGGATCCACCAGCCCCGTCTCGACCACCTCCATCAGGCCGACGATGCCCGGGGGGCTGGCATTGGAGTGATAGAAGAAGGCGCGATCACCGACCTGCATGGCGCGCATGAAGTTGCGGGCCTGGTAATTGCGGATGCCGTCCCAGAGGGTGGTGCCCTCCGCCTGCAGGTGGTGGATGCCGTAGACGTCCGGCTCGCTCTTCATCAACCACCAGGCCATGGTGCGTCCGCCTCAGCTGTCGGTGTCGAGGGCCAGCACGAGGCGGCGGAAGTGGTCACCGCGGGCCTCGAAACTGGTGTACTGGTCGAAGCTGGCACAGGCCGGGGAGAGCAGCACCCCCCGGCAGCCGAGCGCGGGCGCCAGCGTCGCGGCGAGGGCCACCGCGCCCTCCAGACCCTGCTCCTGCTTCACCACGCCGCCGTAGCCGCTGGACTCCAGCAGGGCGGCGAACTCCTGCCGCGCGGCGCCGTAGAGCACCACCGCCGCGGCCCGCTCCCGCAGCTGCTCGAGCCAGGCCGCTGCCTCCCCCTGCTTCGACTGGCCGCCGGCCAGCACCACCAGGGGCCCCTCCAGGGCCCGCAGGGCCACCTCGGCGGCGTCGTAGTTGGTGGCCTTGCTGTCGTTGAACCAGGTGACGCCGTTGAGGCTGCGGAGGCGCTCCAGCCGGTGGGGGACACCGGGGAAACGGCGGCAGGCGGCCTCCATCACCGCCGGCTCCAGCCCGGCATGGAGCCCCACCGCCACGGCCAGCAGCAGGTTCTGGCGGTTGTGGGCACCGGGCATCGCCAGGGCGGATGCCGGGAACAACGGACCCTGGCGGCCCCGCACCTGGTCGTCGCCATCGATCCAGAGCACCGGATCGAGGCCCGGGGGCAGGGCCTCCCTGGGGCCGGCGGTGATCCACTCCGCATGGTCCCAGCTGTCGGCGTGATGGCGCAGGTCGGGGTCGTCGGCGTTGAGGATGCGGACACGGGAATGCTCCAGCAGGCTCCGCTTGATGGCCCGATAGGCGTCCAGGGTGCCGTGGCGCTCCAGATGGTCGGGGGTGAGGGTGGTCCAGACGCCGATCGCCGGTGCGATGGCGGGGGCGGCCTCGATCTGGTAACTGCTCAGCTCCACCACCAGCCAGTCCGGGCTGGGCCCCTGCTCCAGGTGCCGCTGCAGCACCACCTCGGCGGCGGAGATGCCGACGTTGCCGCAGAGGGGCGCATCCCTGCCGGCCTCCTGCAGCAGGTGGTGCACCAGGCAGGTGACGGTGGTCTTGCCGTTGGTGCCGGTGATGCCGATCCAGGGCACGTTGCCGCTGGCCTGCCAGGCGGGGACGATCTCCCCTTGCACCTGCACCCCCTGGGAGCGCAGCTCCTCCAACACCGGGTGGTTCCAGGGGATGCCCGGGCTGACCACCACCAGCGCCGGAGGCAGTGGCAGCTGCCGGAACGCCTCGAGGCTCAGGGGCACCCCAAGGCGCACCGCGATGGACTCGCTCTCCAGCTGGGCCGCCAGGGTCCGGTGCTGCGGCGTGTCACCGCTCTCGATGACCACCACCGTCTCGCCGCGGGCCTGCAACAGGCGGGCTGCCCCCAGACCGGACCGGCCCAGACCCACCACCACCGCGCAGGAAAGAGGTGCAACGGCCTCGGCGGGGCTCACGCTGGCAGGCTCATACACAGGATCGGCCGAGGGTAGCAGCGAGGGGATCCCTCACCTGAACCCGCAAAGAATTCTGATCTTTCCAATCAATCAATGGGCGATACTGGAATCGAACCAGTGACTCCTACCGTGTCAAGGTAGTGCTCTACCTCTGAGCTAATCGCCCGAGTTCGGGATCACCGAAGCTGCGCCGACTTTCAGACAACAACTACAAACATCCCGATGAGGATCAGGATGGATTGTCGTTGCTTGGGATGGTCCTCGGCGGGAAGAAAGTATCACCGGCGGTTGACCTTTCACAGTCGATCCGTCGGATCCGTCTCTACCCAGAGCTTTTCCTACTCGCCGGCCTTCCCTCCTGTCAACTTGCGCCGCCGGGCCCTTAATGGCGCTCCAGCCGGATCCGGAAACGCTCCCGCTTGGTGGCTTCGATCGCCAGCACCTCCAGCTCTCCCCGCCCCTCCAGCTGGACCCGCGCCCCCGCGGCCAGGGGCTGGCTGGGACTGGTGACCACCTTCCAGTCGAGGCGGACGGCCCCCTGCCGGATCAGGGTGGCCATGCGGTTGCGGGACAGCCCGAAGCCGGCCGACGCCAGGGCATCCAGCCGCAGGGAGGCCTCCACCGTGGTGAGCTGGCGGGGCAGCCGGCGGGCCGGCAGCTGCAGCGCCTCGATGGGCCTGGCCTCGAACCGCACCGGCACCGTGCGCACCAGGCCCTCGGTCCCGTCCAGCCGCCGGGCCAGCGCCTCGCTGACGATGGCCTGCCCGCCCCGATCCCCCCGCAGCCACAGGTCGCCCAGCTCCGCTGCCCCGGCGCCGGAAGCGGCCAGTCCCTCGGCCATGTCGGCCGCGGCGGCGGGATCAAAGAGGAAGTTGCCGCTGATCTCCAGCCCCAGCAGGGCCGGGGCCATCGGCTCCTGTCCGGTCCGGGCCAGCAGCAGGCAGCGGCGCTCGGCGCCGGGGTGGCCGCCGTCACTGGCGAGGCTCAGCTCGCTGAGGGCACCGAGCCGGTCCTCGGCCTCCTCCCGCACCGCCGCCTCGAGAAAGCCGCTGACCTGGGGCTCCCAGGTGCGCAGGGCCGTCTCCGCCAGGCTGAACAGGGCCCCGAGCTCCTCCGGGTGGCGACTCCCCTCCAGCAGGTCCCGTCGTGGAAGCATGGACTCGCGGGGCTCAGGTGTCGTCCAGCCGCACGACCGCCGTCGGTCGCGCCAGCTGGATAGTGGTCCAGGGGATCTCACGGCCGACGGGGGCCTCCAGCAGCAGCAGCCAGCAGCCTTCGTCGAGCCGGTTGCGCAGGATGCGGATGCGGTCGTCCTCCTCCGAGCTGACGCTGGCGGCGGCGGCGAAACTGCCCATCCAGCCGGAGCCCATGCCCAGCAGGCCGCCGATCAGGGGCTCCCCGTAGGCCCCGGCGAAGCTGAACGTGTGCAGATCGGTGATCTGGGTGAAGGTGAGCCCGGCCAGGAACCCGAAAGGCAGCAGCCAGCGCACCATCGATTGCTGGCGCCGCCGTCGGGCCGTGGCCGGATCCAGCCGCTCCACGTCCGACATGGTCGCCTCACCACGGCCGATCGCCAGCACCCGGGTCGGGGGCGGCTGAAGTGCCTGCAAGCGATCCCGCAGGGCATAAAGGCGTTCCCGGTCGTCCAGCACGACCACCACACTCAGGGACATGGGCTCGTCTCCGCACCGCTCTCTACACTGCACCTCCGGCCTGCCCCCCTGGGGGCGCACCCCCCGCCCTCCCCACCGCTGCCGGACATGACGAAGGTTCTGGTCTCCGATCCCATCGACCAGGCGGGGATCGACATCCTCTCCCAGGTCGCCCAGGTGGACGTGCGCACGGGCCTGAGCCCGGAGCAGCTGGTGGCGTGCATCGGTGAGTACGAGGGGCTGATGATCCGCTCCGGCACCCAGGTGACCGCCGAGGTGATCGAGGCCGCAAGCCATCTGCGCATCATCGGCCGGGCCGGCGTGGGCGTCGACAACGTCGATGTGCCCGCCGCCACCCGCCGCGGCGTGATCGTCGTCAATTCGCCCGAGGGCAACACGATCGCCGCCGCCGAGCACGCCCTGGCGCTGATGCTCTCCCTGTCGCGGCACGTGCCCCACGCCCACGCCAGCACCATGGCCGGCGGCTGGGACCGCAAGACCTACGTCGGCAACGAGCTCTACAAGAAGACCCTGGGCGTGGTGGGCCTCGGCAAGATCGGCTCCCACGTGGCCCGCGTCGCCCGGGCCCTGGGCATGGACGTGGCCGCCTACGACCCGTTCATCTCCGCCGAACGGGCCCAGCTGCTGCAGGTGCGGCTGCTGCCCCTGCCCCAGCTGTTCGCCGAAGCCGACTACGTCAGCCTGCACCTGCCCCGTACCCCGGACACCGAGAACCTGGTCAACGCGGCGCTGCTGGCCACGATGAAGCCCACCGCCCGCCTGGTGAACTGCGCCCGCGGCGGCATCATCGATGAGCAGGCCCTGGCCGATGCGGTCGAGAACCGCGTCATCGCCGGTGCGGCCCTCGACGTCTACGCCAAGGAGCCGCTGGCCGCCGATTCCCCCCTGCGCCTGGTCAAGGAGCGGCTGATCCTCACCCCGCACCTGGGCGCGTCCACCGAGGAGGCCCAGGAGAACGTGGCCATCGACGTGGCCGAGCAGATCCGGGACGTGCTCCTGGGCCTGCCGGCCCGCAGCGCCGTCAACATCCCCGGCCTGACCCCCGAGGTGATGGAGCTGCTCAAGCCCCACCTGCAGCTGGCTGAAACGCTGGGCCTGCTGCTCAGCCAGCTGGCCGGTGGCCAGATCAGTGAGCTGGAGGTGCGCCTGCAGGGCGAATTCGCCTCCCACCCCGCCCAGCCGCTGGTGGTGGCGGCGCTGAAGGGCATCCTCTCGGCCGCCCTGGGCGACAGCATCAACTACGTCAACGCCACCCTGGAGGCCAAGGAGCGCGGCATCCACGTGCTGGAGGTGAAGGACGACGCCAGCCGCGACTTCGCCGGCGGTTCGCTGCAGCTCAGCTCCCGCAGCCCCAGGGGCAACCACAGCGTCACCGGGGCGGTGTTCACCGACGGCGAGCTGCGCATCACCACCATCGACGAGTTCCCGGTGAACGTGACGCCCAGCCGTCACATGCTCTTCACCCGCCACCGGGACATGCCCGGCATCATCGGCCAGCTGGGCTCCCTGCTCGGGGAGCACAACGTCAACATCGCCTCAATGCAGGTGGGCCGCCGCATCGTGCGCGGCGACGCCGTGATGGTGCTGAGCCTCGACGACCCGATCCCCCCCAGCCTGCTGGCGGTGATCCACGGCATCAACGGCATCCAGGCCGCCCACCCGGTCACCCTCTGATGGGCCTGGTCTGGTGGCGGCTGGAGATGGCCGCCCCGGCCGAACTGGAGGAGTCCCTGCTCTGGAAACTGCCGCTCCTGGGCGTGGCCCGGGTGGCGCTGCAGCACCCCCCCGAGGCGCCGGAGCAGCGCCAGCTGCTGGCCTGGCTGCCGGAGAGCGACTGGCCCGCCGACCAGCGCCAGGAGCTGGAGCGGGCCCTGGCTCCGCTGGGGGAGCCCTTCGACCTGGCGCTGCCACAGGTCCACTGGCAGCGGCAGGCCGATGAGGACTGGAGCCTGAGCTGGAAGAGCCACTGGCGGCCCGATCCGGTGGGGGAGCGGCTGCTGGTGCTGCCGGCCTGGCTGGAGGTGCCGCCGGAGCAGGCCGGGCGGCTGGTGATCCGCATCGATCCGGGCAGCGCCTTCGGCACCGGCAGCCATCCCACCACCCGCCTCTGCCTGGAGGCCCTGGAGGCCCTCGCCGGGGAGCGGGAACGGGCAGGCCTGGGTGGGGGCCTGGAGGGGCTGCGGGTGGCCGATCTGGGCTGCGGCAGCGGCATCCTGGGTCTGGCCGCCCTGCGGCTGGGGGCGACCAGCGTGGCCGCCGCCGACACGGACCCACTGGCGGAGCGGGCGACCCGGGAGAACGCCGCCCTGAACGGCCTTGGGCCCTCCCCCACGGCGCCGGACGCCCCCTCAGCGCTGGCGGTCACCACGGGGTCGGCCGAGGCCCTCGTGGCCCTGCTGGGGGGCCGTCCAGCGGATCTGCTGCTGTGCAACATCCTGGCGCCGGTGATCGAGGCCCTGATTCCCTGGTTCGGGCAGCTGCTGAGCCCGGGGGGCGTGGGCCTGCTCAGCGGCCTGCTGGTGGATCAGGCCCCAGGCCTGGAGAGGGATCTGGCGGCAGCGGGGTGGCGGGTGGAAGGGCGGGTCGAGCAGGACCGCTGGGGCCTGTTGCGGATCCGTTCGGCATCGGATGTTGCATAAGGCACGCTGATCTGTGTCCTGGCTTTGATTGGGCTTCCCGGCCTGCGAGCCCAAGATCGCCGGGAATGCCCCCTGTCGGATGTAGGAAGGGCGGGTCCTACAGGCCCTGGCTGCCGGGTGTCTGTGAGCTCCAATCTCTTCCATGGCTTCCTACAAGGTCACCCTCGTCAATGAGAGCGAGGGGCTGAACAAGACCATCGAGGTTCCTGACGACCAGTACATCCTCGACGCCGCCGAAGAGCAGGGCATCGACCTGCCCTACTCCTGCCGCGCCGGCGCCTGCTCCACCTGCGCCGGCAAGCTCACCTCCGGCACCGTCGACCAGTCGGATCAGAGCTTCCTCGACGACGACCAGATCGAGGCCGGCTTCGTCCTCACCTGCGTCGCCTACCCCACCTCCGACTGCACCATCAAGACCCACACCGAAGAAGAGCTCTACTGAGCTCCTCGCCGGGCGGTCCCCGCGGATCGCCCCCTTGAACCCCGCGTTCTTCTCCGCCACCCTCAGGGGTGGCTTTTTCATGGCACTTCAGGTGGACACCGTGCTGGCCTCCGGCAGCGAGCATCCCAGCCCCGGCGGCCAGTACAGCTACCGGGTCCTGGGGCCCTGCTGCCGCCTGTTCGATCGGGAGGAGCTCCCCTGGCCCTGCTGCCGGCTGGCCTGGCGCAGCAAGGAGCCCAGCTGGCGCCGCGTCGGCCGCCGCTTCGTGCCCGACCTGGCCGCCCGCCGCTGCCCCTCCTACGCCGTGGAGCTGCTGCAGCCGGGGGCCCGCCCCACCCGCACCGTGATCACCCTGTTCCCCCAGCGCCTGGCCCCCGGCCTGCAGGAGTGGTGGTACAGCAAGCTGCCCGGGTCGCTGGAGGCCGGCAACCTCGCCCCACCAGCGCCGCCACCTCTCCCTGCCCCGGCCCCCTGAGACGCCGGCGTCCAGGCACAAAAAAACCGGCCGGCCCTGGGCCGACCGGCTGGGGGTGGGCCGGGTGATCAGAAGTAGATCTTGCCGCCGCCCCACTGGATGCCCTGGACCTTGGGGGCCACCAGGATGTAACCGGCGATCAGGCGCAGGTCCTCGTCGTCCAGATCGCGCATCTTCACGAACACGTCGCTGCTGCGCAGGCTGGGATGCACGTCCGCGATGCTGTACTCCCCGTCGTAGGAGGTGGGGTCCTTCATGTAGTCGACCAGGGCATCCACCGAATCCCGGGCCGGTGTGGCCAGGGCGAGGGTCTCGGGGTCCAGGCCCACGTTCTGGTTGGTCTTGGTGATCCCACCGGCATGGCAGGTGCCGCAGCTTTCGTTGAAGAGCTTGCGGCCGGTCTTGACCTCCTTCTCGCTGAAGGTCACCAGGGTGCCGTCGGGGGAGACCGGCACGGTGAGGTCCTCGGCGGTCCACTGGGCCGCGGCCGCGGGGCCCGCGAAACAGACCAGCAGGGCCAGGGGAAGGATCAGCAGCGCCCCGACGACGGCACGGAGGGCGGTGCGAAGGGGAGCGGTGCGACGGACAGCGTGGCGACGGACAGCGGGGCGACGGACGGCTGACAGCGGGGCGGCTGAGCGAAGGAGGGGGGCCATGGGAGAAGCCGGCGGAATGGCGGTCGGACCGCAACTGAGACCTTGTATCACGGGCGACGGGTCCCCCGGAACGGAATCACGCGAACTGTTGCAGGCTCAGCCCCCGGTCCCCACCGAGAGGCTGAGGAAGTCCTTCGCCACCACCGTCTCGGGGAAGATGGCCCGGGCCTCGGCCACCAGGTCGTCGGGGGTCATGGGATTCCCCGCCACGTAGCGGGGGCTCAGGTGGGTGAGCACCAGCTGCTTCACCCCCGCCTCCAGGGCGGTCTGGGCGGCCATCGTGCTGGTGGAGTGCTGGCGGGCGATGGCCAGCTCCGCCTCGCCATGGGAGAAGGTGGATTCGTGGATCAGCAGGTCGGCGCCGCGGGCCAGGGCCACCGCCGCCTCGCTGAACACGGTGTCGGTGCAGTAGACGACGCTGCAGCCGGGCCGGGGCGGCCCGCACAGGGCCTCGCCCCGGATCACCCGGCCGTCGTCGAGGGTGACGCTGCGACCGGCCTTGAGCTCGGCGTAGACCGGCCCGGGGGGAATGCCCAGGGCCCTGGCCCGCTCCACGTCGAAGCGACCGGCCCGCGGCTTCTGATCCACCCGGTAGGCGTAGGCCGGCACCCGGTGGGTGAGCGCCGTGCAGCGCACCGTGATGTCGTCGTCGTCGAGCACCAGGATGTCGCGGGCGGCGGCCTCCTTCACCCGGTGGGTGCGCAGGGGATAGCCGATGCGGGTCGAGGAGGTGCGCATCACGCCCTCCAGGTAGTCGCGCAGGGGATCCGGTCCGTAGAGGTCAATGCCGGCGCAGCTGCCCGCCAGCCCCAGGCTGGCCAGCAGCCCCGGCAGACCGAAGACGTGGTCGCCGTGCATGTGGGTGACGAAGATCCGGCGCAGCTGGGACACCCGCAGGTCGCTGCGCAGGAACTGGTGCTGGGTGCCCTCGCCGCAGTCGAACAGCCACAGCTCGGCCCGCTGGGGCAGCCGCAGGGCCACGGCGGAGACGTTGCGGGCGCGGGTGGGAACGCCGGAGCTGGTTCCCAGGAAGGTGACCTGCACACCCTGGCTGCCTCAGAGCGCATGCTGCCACGGCGCCGGCCGGTGTGCTGGCTGGCGCCATGGCATGGACAGGACGACCCGTCCAGAATGAACCGTTCTCGCTCGCGCACACTCGTGACCCTCCTCCGTTTCGGATGGCGCGCCGGCCTCTCGCTGGCCCTGATACCCGCCTCCGTCTCAGCGGCGGTCCCCCTGGAGGCGAGGGAGCCCACTCCCGTGGTGCGGGTGCTGCTGCGGGAGGCCCCCACCCTGGAGCTGGAGGCCGGCAGCACCGTCCTGCGCCTCGGCGACGGCACGGGGCGCACCCTGGCGGAGCTGGCCCCGGGGGCCCGGCTGCAACTGCTGCGCAGCGGCCCGGCCCTGGAGGCCAGGCTGGAGGGACCGACCGGGCCGCCCCGGCGGGTGGCGCTGCCGTCGGGCCAGGCCTGGATCGATCCCGCCCCGGGGCGGGGGGAGAGCGGCGAGGCCGTGCTGACCCTGCAGCAGCGCCGCTACCGCGGCCGGCTGCTGGTGCGCAGCGAGGGCGATCGCCTGCAGGCGATCAACCTGATTGATGTCGAGAGCTACCTGCCCAGCGTGGTGGGGAGCGAGATGCCGGCCAGCTGGCCGCTGGCGGCCCTGCGGGCCCAGGCGGTGGCGGCCCGCACCTACGCCCTGCGCCAGCGCCGGCCGGCGGAGCCCTTCGACCTCAAGGCCACCGTCTCCAGCCAGGTCTACAAGGGGGTGGAGGCCGAAACCGACTCCACCCGCGAAGCGGTGCGCAGCACCCGCTCCCAGGTGCTGGTGCACGGCTCCGGCCTGATCAACGCGGTCTTCCACAGCAGCAGTGGCGGCCTCACGGAGAACAGCGGCGAGATCTGGCGCCAGCAGATGCCCTACCTGGTGAGCGTGCCCGATTACGACCAGGCCAGCCCGGTGCATGTCTGGCAGCTGCGCGTCGAGCCCGACAAGCTCGCCCGGGCCTTCCGCGAGATCGACGGGGCGTTCCGCATCGAGGTGCTCTCCACCACCAGCTCCGGTCGCGTCCGCCAGGCCCGGGTGACGGGCCCCGGGGGCTCGCTGCTGCTGTCGGGCCCCGAGCTGCGCCAGCGGCTGGGCCTGCGCAGCACCCTGGCCCGGTTCGACTTCGAGGCGACACCCCAGGCCGCCCCCTTCCCGCCCCCGTTGCCGTCCCTGCAGGGGGTCTTCACCCCCGAGGGGATCCGCTCCCTGGCCTCCGGCCTGGTGCAGGCCCCGTGGCGGGCCCCCCGCCCGCCGGCCGCGCCGACCCTGCTGGTGAGCGGCCGGGGCTTCGGCCACGGGGTGGGCATGAGCCAGTGGGGCGCCTACGCCCTGGCCCTGCGCGGCGAGGATTACCGGCAGATCCTCCAGCACTACTACCAGGGGGCCAGGATCCTTCCCTTCTCCTCCCTTTGAGGCGCCACTTGAGCCGCCACGCCCCCAGCGCCCCGGTCGCCCCACCAGTCGCCGCCGCCATCGCACCGATCGTCCTGTCCGATGCGGCGGCGGTGGCGGAGCGGGTGGCGGCCCTGCTGCTGGCCGATCGGCTGCGGCCGGACCGGCCCCTGGGCCTGGCCACCGGACGCACCATGGAGCCCGTCTATGCCGCCCTGGCCCGGCAGCTGGGGCGCCTGGAGCCAGGCCAGGCAGCTCAGGTGCGCCAGGGCTGGTGCAGCTTCAACCTCGACGAGTACGTGGGGCTGGGGCCCCAGGATCCCGCCTCCTTCGCCGCCACCATGGCCCGCCAGCTGGTGGAGCCCCTCGGCCTGGACCCCGGGCGGGTGCGGCTCCCCGATGGACGGGCCGGCGATCCCGATGGCGAAGCCCGTCGCTATGGCGCCAGCGTGGCCGCCGCCGGCGGCATCGGCCTGCAGCTGCTTGGTCTGGGCCTCAACGGCCACGTGGGCTTCAACGAACCCCCCGCGGGGGCGGCCGTGGCCTGCCGCTGCCTGGCCCTCAGCGACCACACCCGCCGCCAGAACGCCGGCGCCTTCGGGGGTGATCCCGACGCCGTCCCCCGACGGGCCATCACCCTGGGGATGGCCGAGATCCTCGCGGCCCGCCGGGTGCTGCTGGTGGTGACCGGCGGCGCGAAGGCGGCCGTCCTGCGCCGCGCCCTGGGGGAGCCCCCCACGCCGGAGCTGCCCGCCAGCTGGCTGCAGCACCACCCTGCCCTCACGGTGATCGCCGACGCCGAGGCCATGGGCTGACCGTCTGCTGAGGCACTGGGCGAGGGGGCGGCCTCAGCCGGGCAGGGCCGCCTCCATCAGGGCATCGTCCGCCTCGAGATTGCTGGTGACGCTGCGCACGTCATCGAGCTCCTCGAGCACATCCAGCATGCGCAGGCAGGCCGCCAGCACCGCGGCGTCCTCGAGGCGGCAGGGCAGGGAGGAGATCCAGCGATGCTCCCAGCCGGCCAGCGGCAGCTGCAGGTCCCGGAGCCCGTCCTGGAGGGCTTCGAGGTCGGCGAAGGCGCCGAACACGTCGACGCCCTCGGCATCGATCTCGTAGCCCGCCGCCGCCGGGCCACCCCGCTCCTCGAGGACCAGCAGGTCCTCCAGCAGGCGCTCCTCGTCGGCGGCGGGCAGGGCCAGCCGCACCACGGATCGCTGCTCGAACAGGTAGCTGACGCAGCCGGTCTCACCGAGGTTGCCGCCGTGCTTGCCGAAGGCCAACCGCAGGTCGGCCGCCGTGCGGTTGCGGTTGTCGGTGAGGGCCTCGATCAACACGGCCACGCCCCCCGGGCCATAGCCCTCGTAGCGCACCGCCTCGAACAGGTCGGCCCCGCCACCCCCCTGGCCGCTGCCCTTGGCCACGGCCCGGTCGATGTTGGCGTTGGGGAGCCCCGCCACCTTGGCCTTCTCGATGGCGGTGCGGAGCTGGAAGTTGCCGGCCGGATCGGCGCCGCCCCGGGCCGCCACGGTGATCTCCCGCCCCAGACGGGTGAACAGCGCCCCACGCCGGGCGTCCACCACCGCCTTGGTGCGCTTGATCTGGGCCCATTTGCTGTGGCCGGCCATCGCGATGTCGCAGGGGGTTCAACCGGCGGCGTCAAACACCAGCCGGGGCAGGAGCAGGCCCTTGCCGTCGGCACGGGCGATGCCGGCCAGGTTGCCATCCGGGGTGAGCACGGCGACCGCCCCCTCGGGCAACTGCTCCACCGTACGGGGCAGGGACCGGCCGCAGCGCCACGGGGACAGCTGGGCCGGATCGAGGCGCTGGCGCGGCAGATCCACCAGCACGTCGAGGGGATCCAGCAGCGGGGGGAGGGGGCCGCTCGCCAGGCGCTCCAGGGAAATCGCCTGGTGCAGCCCGAAGCCGAGGGCGGCGGTGCGGCGCAGGCTGGCCAGGGCGCCGCCGCAGCCGAGGGCATCCCCCAGATCCCGCGCCAGGGCGCGCACGTAGGTGCCGGCGGAACAGCGCACCTCCAGCTCCAGGCGGCCGCGCTCGGCGTCCCAGCCCAGCAGGTCGAGGCCATGGATCCGCACCGGCCGCGCCGCCAGCGCCAGCTGCTCCCCGGCCCGGACCCGGGCATAGGCCCGCTGGCCATCCACATGCACGGCGGAGACCTGGGGAGGGACCTGGAGGATCTCGCCCCGGAACCGGGCCAGGGCCCGCTCCAGGTCCTCGGTGTCGAGGGGCGGAACGGCCGAGCGCTCCAGCACCTCCCCCTCGAGGTCGTCGGTGCCGGTGCGCACGCCCAGCTGGACGGTGCCGCGGTAGGTCTTGTCCCCGGGCAGGTAGGGCAGCAACCGGGTGGCCGGGCCAAGGGCGATCGGCAGCACCCCGGTGACAGCCGGATCCAGGGTGCCGCCATGGCCCACCCGCCGCAGGCCGTAGGCCCGCCGCACCCTGGCGACGCCGTCGTGGGAGGTCAGGCCGGCGGGTTTGTCGAGCACCAGGAACCCGCAGCCGTGGCGCGACGGAGGCGATGGCGGCAGCCTGGAGGGACCTTCTCCCATGCTCAGGCGCCGATGACGCTGCAGGACCGGCGCGAGGTCACCTTTCTGGTGCTGGCCGGCATCTTCCTGGGGACCATGGGCATGCTCAACATCCTGGGGCTGACCCGGTTCCTCCACCTGGGCAGCATCGGGTCCTTCCCGATCATCGTGGCGGTGGGGGCGCTGCCGTACCCCGTCACCTTCCTCTGCACCGACCTGATCAGTGAAATCTGGGGCGAACGGCGCGCCTCCCAGGTGGTGTGGGTGGGTCTGATGCTCAACGGCTGGATCGTCCTGGTGCTCTGGCTCGGTGGCATCCTGCCGGGCCTGGACGGATTCGGTGGGGTTGTGGGCCTGCCCGCCGATACCCACGCCGAAGGGGTGCCGGTGTTCTTCGAGGTGCGCCGGCTGGCCTTCGGCGCCGTGGGGGCCTCGATGGCCGCCTACATGGCCGCCCAGTTCACCGACGTGCGGCTGTTCCATTTCTGGAAGCGCTTCAGCAACGGCAAGGCCCTGTGGCTGCGCAACAACGGCTCCACCCTGATCAGCCAGGTGGTGGACACCTCGGCGGTGGTGCTGATCAGCCACTACGCCGCCCATGTGCTGCCGATCCGGCCGAACGAGCCCGTGCTCCCCCAGCTGGGCGTGTTCATCGCCAGCGGCTACGTGTTCAAGCTGGTGGCGGCCCTGGCCGACACCCTGCCCTTCTACCTGCTGGTGGGCTGGCTGCGGCGCTATCTGGAGGTGCCGGGGGACGGCGCCGAACTGGCGGACGCCCCCCAGAGCGGGGCCTAGGCGCCGACGGCGATGTTGATGCGCTTGCGGTTGCGCAGGCCACGCTTGATGGATTCGAAGCTGACGACGCCGTCCACCAGGGCGAACAGGGTGTCGTCGGAGCCGCGGCCGACGTTGACGCCGGGGATCACGGAGGTGCCGCGCTGGCGGATCAGGATCGAGCCGGCGCTGACGGTCTCACCGCCGTAACGCTTCACGCCGAGGCGCTTGGAATTGGAGTCGCGACCGTTGCGGGTCGAACCTGTGCCTTTCTTGTGGGCCATGGGAAAGCAGGGAAGGGAGAACGGGGGGAATCTGAAGGAGAGGCCGGGGGCCCGATCAGGCGATCGACTTGCCGCCCACCTTGATCGACTGGACCATCACCCGGGTGAGCTCCTGGCGGTGGCCGTTCTTGCGGCGGGTCTTCTTCTTGGGGCGCATCTTGTAAACGATGATCTTCTGGCCGCGGCGATGGGCCAGCACCTTGAGCTCCACCGTGGCGCCCGTCACGTAGGGCTGGCCCAGGGTGGTGCCGGAGGCATCCTTCACCAGGAGCACGTTCTCCAGGGTCACGGTGCTGTCGACCTCGGCATTGATGCGGTCGAGATCGACGTAACGATCGGGCTGGAGCCAGAACTGCTGGCCGGAAGCCTCGACGATGGCGTAGGCGCCGGTGGCGTCGCCCTGGGCATCGGTGGTGGATGCGCTCAGGGGTTCCTTCTGGGGGGCTTGGGTCATCGCTCAGGGGGCGTGGCCAGGCTGGCGGCAGGAAGCCGCCATTGGGCCTGGACGCACGGAATCGAAAGACAGAACTAAGATCCTCCCGTCCGGGCCTCCCTTCCGTCAAGAATCAGCTCGGCCAGGGGAGTTCCCCGCCGCAGCGGTCGATGCCCCAACCGGTTCTCAACATCCTCTCCCTCATCCAGACCCCGGCCCTGGCCGAGGCCTGCGGCCAGTGGCTCAGGGGCGGTCGCTACCAGCTGGTGCCCGTGGATCCCGCCGCCGGGCCCCTGGAGCAGCTGGAGAAGCGCCGCGAGGACTTCGACGGGATCCTGCTGGAGGAGGGCGCCGTCGATGGCAGCTTCTTCGGCAGCCTCCACGACCAGGGCCTGGAGCTGCCGGCTGTGCTGATCGGGCCGGTGGACGGCGAGGTGAAATTCCACGACGCCGAGGTCCGCCTCCCCCCCGACCAACTGGAGCAGCTGAGCTACAGCCTGGATGCGGCGGTCTCCCGCTTCCTGCGCAGCAACACCCTGCCCGCCGGCAGCGAAACCAGGGCGACGACCCCCGACGGCTGGAAACTGCCGAACCGGCTCAACGGACGGCTCGGGTACCTGGGCGTCTACTACAAGCGGGATCCCTCCCGCTTCCTGCGCAACCTGGAAGCCGAGGAACGCAGCGAGCTGCTGGACTCCCTGCGGCGCACCTACCGGGACCTGCTGATCAGCTACTTCAAGAACCCCGCCGCGGCCAACCAGGCGATCGAAAGCTTCGTGAACACGGCCTTCTTCGCCGATCTCCCGATCACCAAGATGGTCGAAATCCACGTGAACCTGATCGAGGAGTTTCGCAAACAGCTGATGCTCAAAGGACAGAAGAACGATTTTCTCCAGGACTACCGACTGGCCCTCCTTGATGTCATGGCCCACCTCTGCGAAATGTACCGACGCTCCATCCCGCCCGACCTGCCCATCGTGCCCGCCGCCGCGGCCGAATTCTCCAGCCCCTCCGCCTGAATCTCCGCCATGACCTTCCGCAAGACCTACATCCTCAAGCTCTACGTGGCGGGCAACACCCCCAACTCGATGCGGGCCCTGAAGACACTGCGCGACATCCTCGAATCCGAGTTCCGCGGCGTCTACGCCCTGAAGGTGATCGATGTTCTCAAGAATCCCCAGCTGGCGGAGGAGGACAAGATCCTGGCCACCCCCACCCTGGCGAAGATCCTGCCCCCGCCGGTGCGGCGGATCATCGGCGATCTCTCCGACCGGGACCGGGTGCTGATCGGCCTGGATCTGCTCTACGAAGAGCTCACCGAGGACTTCAAGTTCGACGTCGATGATCTGGAACCCGGCGGTGTGCCCTCGCCTCCGGAAACCTCCTGAGCCCTGTTCGAGGCCTGCCGATGCCTTCCGGGCCAGGCCATCCCAGCGTCAACCCCTTCCCCTTTCGCCCCCTCGCCCTTCCATCTCTTCGATGCCGGATCCCAACGACCACGACGCCGCTGCCAATCGGATGCAGATGCAGAAACTACCCACGGGGATCGAAGGTTTCGATGACATCTGCCATGGCGGGCTGCCGATCGGCCGATCGACCCTGATCAGCGGAACCTCGGGAACCGGCAAGACGGTCTTCTCGCTGAATTTTCTCTGCAACGGCATCCGGCAGTTCAACGAACACGGCATTTTCGTCACCTTCGAGGAGTCGCCCCTCGACATCCTGCGCAACGCCTCCAGCTTCGGCTGGAATCTGCAGGAAATGGTCGAACAGAACAAGTTATTTGTCCTCGATGCCTCCCCGGACCCCGATGGCCAGGAGGTGTCCGGCAGCTTCGACCTCTCCGGCCTGATCGAGCGGATCCACTACGCGATTCGCAAATACAAAGCCAAGCGGGTGGCGATTGACTCCATCACCGCCGTCTTCCAGCAGTACGACGCCATCTCCGTGGTACGCCGGGAGATCTTCCGGCTGATCGCCAGGCTCAAGGAGATCGGCGTCACCACGGTGATGACCACCGAACGGGTCGACGAGTACGGGCCCATCGCCCGCTATGGCGTCGAGGAGTTCGTCTCCGACAACGTGGTGATCCTGCGCAACGTGCTGGAGGGGGAACGGCGGCGGCGCACGGTGGAAGTGCTCAAGCTCCGCGGCACCACCCACATGAAGGGGGAGTTTCCCTTCACCATGGGCGCCCACGGGATCAGTGTGTTCCCACTGGGGGCGATGCGCCTCACCCAGCGGTCCTCCAACGTGCGCCTCAGCTCCGGTGTGCCCCGGCTCGATGAAATGTGCGGCGGGGGCTTCTTCAAGGACTCCATCATCCTAGCGACCGGCGCCACCGGCACCGGCAAGACCCTGCTGGTCAGCAAGTTCGTGGAGGATGCCTGCCGCAGCAAGGAGCGGGCCATCCTGTTCGCCTACGAAGAATCCCGCTCCCAGCTGCTGCGCAACGCCACCAGCTGGGGGATCGATTTCGAGCAGATGGAGCAGGACGGTCTGCTCAAGATCATCTGCGCCTATCCGGAATCCACCGGCCTCGAGGATCACCTGCAGATCATCAAGACGGAGATCAGCCAGTTCAAGCCGTCGCGAATGGCGATCGACTCCCTCTCCGCCCTGGCTCGGGGTGTCAGCCATAACGCCTTCCGGCAGTTTGTGATCGGGGTGACGGGCTATGCCAAACAGGAGGAGATCGCTGGCTTCTTCACCAACACCTCCGAGGAGTTCATGGGAAGCCATTCGATCACCGACTCCCACATCTCCACCATCACCGACACCATTCTGCTGCTGCAGTATGTGGAGATCCGCGGCGAAATGGCCCGGGCCCTGAACGTGTTCAAGATGCGCGGCTCCTGGCACGACAAAGGCATCCGGGAATTCGTGATCACCGGCAACGGGCCGGAGATCAAGGATTCCTTCGCCAACTTCGAGCGCATCATCAGCGGCGTTCCCCATCGCATCACCACCGACGAACGGGCCGACCTAGGCCGGATCATGCGCAGCGTCGACGGGGAGAGCTGAACCCGATCAGGGGCACCCAGGTCGCCCCCTTGGGTCAGGACAACCCTTCGCACCTAGGCGGGGATTCTTCGCTCCGCTTCGATCTCGGCCAGGGAGGCGGAGCGCTCCGCCTGGACCCGCAGTTCATCACCGTCGGCCTCCTCCAGGGGCAGGTCGAACCAGAAGGTGGTGCCCACCCCGGGCTCGCTGGCCATGCGGGCCTGGCTGCCGTGCTTCTCGAGGATGCCCCGCACGATCGAGAGTCCCAGCCCGGTGCCGGCTTCGGTGTGCACGGCGTTTTCGACCCGGAAGAAGCGCTCGAAGATGCGCGCCTGGTCGGCTTCGGAGATGCCGCAGCCGGTGTCGGCGATCTCGACCCGCAGCCGGGGCAGGCGCGAGGTGAGGGTGCAGGAGGGATGGTGCTCCGCTCCGCCGCCGGGATCCAGCGGGCAGTGGTCGGGCCAGGGATAGGCGCGCAGCAGCAGCTGGCCGCCGCTGCGGGTGAACTTGAGGGCGTTGCCCACCAGGTTGTCGAACACCTGCAGCAGCAGATCCCAGTTGCCCCGGACCCGAGGCAGGTGCTGATCGCCGGCGAACAGCAGCATCACCCCCTTCTCCTCGGCGTTGAGCCGGTAGGTGCGCAGGGTCTGCTCGATCGCCGGGGCCAGGTCCATGGGCTCCAGCTGCCAGACCCGGTCGGACTCCAGCCGTGACAGGTCGAGCACGTCGGTGACCAGGCGCGAGAGGCGGTCGGTCTCGGCGTTGGCGATGCTCAGGAACTCCTTCTGCTCCTCGGCGCTGAGCAGGTCGCCCATGTCATGGAGCGTCTCCACGTAGCTCTTGATGTTGCACAGGGGAGTGCGCAGCTCGTGGGACACGTTGCTGATGAAGCGGCTCTGGGCCGCATTCAGCTCCACCTCCCGGGTGAGGTCCTGGATCGTCATGGCGATGCCCTTGAGGCTCTCGCCACTGGCATCCCGCACCGACTGGAGCACGATCCGCAGGGTGCGGGGGGGATCACCGAAGCTGCAGCGCACTTCGGTGGTGTCCCGCTCGCTGATGATCAGGCTCTCCAGCGGATCGTGCAGTTCCATCGCCAGCCGGTCCGGCAGTTCGGCGGCCAGCTCGCTGCCCTCCAGGTTGCGGCCCTCCCAGCGGAACAGACGGCGGGCCGTGGGATTGGCCAGCACGATCCGCCCTTCGGCATCGAGCAGCACGGCCCCGTCGGCCATGGTGGCGATCAGCGACTGCTGCTTCACCTGGGCGGCGGTGAGCTCCTCGATGTTGGCCGCCTTATAGACCTCCAACTGGGAGGCCATGGTGTTGAACCCGTTGAGCAGTTCCCCCAGCTCCCCCCCCACGGGCAGGGCGATGCGGGTCTCGAAGTTGCCACCGGCGATCGATCGCACCCCCCGCAGCAGCTCCTTCACCGGCTGGGTGATCGTGAGGGCGTTGAACACCGAGCCCAGGATCACCAGCACCCAGATCGAGATGAACACCGCCACCGTCACCTCCCGGGTGAGGGCGGCGCTGGCCAGCAGCGTCTCGTTGGGGTTGATGCCCAGGGCCACCACCCCGAGGTAGCGCCCGTCGCTCACCATCGGCACGAACACGTCGGTGACCTGGCCGTCGGGGGTGAGGTGCTGGCGGATCAGGGGGTTGTCCGGGCGGCGCTGGATGTCGGCCGGCAGCTCCAGGCGCCGGCTGAGCACGCGCTCGCCCATGCCGGTGCTGCCGCCCATCGGGATGCCGAGATAGATGACCCCGTCGGAATCCGCGAAGAAGATGTAGCGGAGACTGCGGCTCGACTGCCAGAAGCGTTCGGCCACCGAAGCCAGTTCGCGGTCGTTGCCCTCCGCCACCAGGGGGGTGACGTTGGCCGACAGCAGCAGCCCGAGATCCCGGGCGAAGCGGGTGTCGCTCATGCGGGCATCGCGCTGGATGCCGTTGAGGGCCAGAAAGGTGATGCCCGTCATCAGCAGGCTCACCACGAGGGTGGCGACCGCCAGCAGCTTGGTCTGGAGGCTGAACTCGGCCCACCAGCGCTGCAGCCGCGCCCGCCAGAGGCTGAAGGCACCGGCGGCCTCGCTGCCGCCCAGGGTGGGGCCGGAAACGGAGCGGGTCATGGCAGCGCCGGGCGTCGCGACCGCACCTGGTGGCCGATGTCGCGGCGGTAGACCATGCCCTCGAAACCCACCCGTCCCAGGCCGTCATAGGCCCGCTCGAAGGCCGTGTCGAAGTCGTCGGCCTGGGCCACCACCGCCAGCACCCGGCCGCCCGCCGTGACCACGGGCCCCGCCTCGGTGCGGCGGCTGCCGGCATGGAACAGCTGCAGATCGGGGTCGTCCCCCAGGTCGCCGTGGATCGCATCGCCGCGACGCACCTCGCCGGGATAGCCCTCGGCGGCCGCGATCACGCAGGCGCTGCAGCGGGGCTCGATCGTCAGGGGCGGCGCCTCCTCCAGGCGGCCGGTGGCGCAGGCCAGCAGCACCCGGGCCAGTTCCGGGCCGAGCAGGGGCATCAGGGTCTCGCACTCCGGATCCCCGAAGCGGCAGTTGAACTCGATCACCCGCAGGCCGGCCTCGGTGAGCATCAGGCCGGCGAAGATCACGCCGCGGTAGTCGATGCCCCGGGCCCGCAGGGCCGCCAGGATCGGCTCCAGCACCAGCTGGCGCACCTGCTCCAGCCCCGCCGCATCCAGCAGCCGGGCGGGGGCGTAGGCCCCCATGCCGCCGGTGTTGGGGCCGGTGTCCCCCTCGCCGATGCGCTTGTGGTCCTGGGCCGGGGGCAGCAGCACCATGGAGCGGCCGTCGGTGAGGGCGAACACCGACACCTCCGGGCCGTGCAGGCGCTCCTCCAGCACCAGGGAAGGGGCAGCGACACCTTCGCCGGGGGCGGCAGTCTGGAAGCGGCCGGCGAACACCTCGTCGATGGCGTCGCGGCACTGCTCGAGGCTGTCGGCCACCGTCACGCCCTTGCCGGCGGCCAGCCCATCGGCCTTCACCACCAGGGGACGGCCATGGCGTTCGAGGGCCTCCAGGGCCTCCTGCCGGGAGGTCGCCGCCCAGTACCCCGCCGTGGGCACACCCGCCTCCTGCATCAGGTCTTTGGCCCAGCGCTTGCTGGCCTCCAGCAGGGCCCCGTCGGCCCCGGGACCGAAGACCGCCAGCCCCTCCGAGCGCAGGCGATCCGCCAGGCCGGCCGCCAGGGGCGCTTCCGGGCCCACCACCACCAGGTCGATGGCGTGCTCACGGCAGGCCGCCGCCAGGGCGCCATGGTCGGTCTCGGCGATGGCCAGCTGGCCGCAGCCCGCCAGGGCGGCGGTGCCGCCGTTGCCCGGCGCCACCCACACCTGATCGACCCCCGGGCAGCGCGCCAGGGCCCAGCCCAGGGCGTTCTCGCGGCCACCGCCGCCCACCACCAGGATCCGGGCCGGCACCGGGGACGGGGGGGAAGCGTCGGAAGCGGTCAACGGGGCCATGGGGCGGAGGGGAAGCGGAACGGGGGTGGATCGGAGAGGAGAGCTCCCCTAGGTTGTGCGCCGGCGCGGGTGCTGCACCGGTCGCCCTCACCAGCCTTGCTGCCACTCCCCTTTGCCATTCTCCCCGACCGCCGCCTCGACCGTCGTGCCGCCCAGCGGATTCGGCCCGAACCCCGTCCCCCCGGCGCCCCGGCGGAGCCGTGGATGGCCCGTGCTGGGCGGCCTCGGAGCCCTGGCCGCCCTGGGGGTGCTCACGGGGATCGGGCCGGCGGCAGCCCGTGCCGCGGCCCCCGGGCCGGAGGCGGCGGTGACAAAACCCGCCCCAGCGGGAGCGGCGACCCCCGCCAGTGAGGCCAGCCCCAGCGGGCCGGCGGAGCCCGCGGCGGCGGTCGTCGAGGAGCAGCCACCCCTGCTCACCGACAAGGAGTTCGCCAACGTGCTCCGCGATGGGGACCTTGAGCAGCTGGACGCGGCCTGCCGGCAGAGCGCCGAGGCCGACCAGCTCGAGCGGCTCCGGCAGCTGCAGCAGCGGCTGCTGACACTCCATCCGGCCCCCCAGCCCCTGGAGGTGGTGCTGGCCAACGCCGACGTGCTGCTCAGCTGCCGGGCACCCAGCGAGGCCATGGACGTGCTCAACCGCTACGGGCCGGCCGCCGGAGCCGAGCGGGTGCAGTGGCTGCAGCTGCAGTGGCGGGCCGCCGCCGCCGGACTCGACCACCGCCGGGCGGCCCTGGCGCTGGAACGGCTGAGGAAGGAGAGCGGCACCTCCCTCGATGGCATCGCCCTGCCGCTGCAGCGCCGGGAGGATGGCACGGTGATCAGCCGCTCGGCCCTGGAGCTGCTGGCCCTGCACCTGGAATCGAGGGGCTTCCCCCGGGTCGGCGGCGAGCTGCTGGTCCGGGCCCGCCAGGGCGGCCTGGGCGGGGCCCTGCGGCTGCAGCAGGCGGTGGGTCTGCTGGCGGAGCTGCCGGCGTCCCAGCGGGAGGCCCTGCTGGAGGCGGCCCTGGAGCAGGCGGCGGCGGCGAAGGCCTGGGGGCTGGTGGCCGAGCTGCTGGACACCCAGGCCGCCCTGCCGTCGGAGCGGGCCGTGGCCCGCCGCCTGCGGCTCAGCGGCCGCATTGACGACGCCTACGGCGAATGGCGCTGGCGGCGCGAGGATCCGGCGGCGGCGGCGCGCACCCGCCAGCTGGAGATCCGGCTGCGCTCCCCCCGGGATCCGGGCGGCCATGCCGCCGATCTCCCGGTGCCGGACCCGGCTCCGACTCCGGCCCCGACCCCTTCCCCTGCCCCATGACCCTCACCCCTGCCACCGGCCCCCTCCTCTACGAAGGCAAGGCGAAGCGGGTGTTCGCCACCGACCAGGACGACCTGGTGGCCGTCGAGTACAAGGACGACGCCACGGCCTTCAATGCCCTCAAGAAGGCCCAGCTCCTGGGCAAGGGGGCCCTGAACTGCCGCATCTCCGCCCTGCTGTTTGAGCACCTGGAACGGCTGGGGGTGCCCACCCACTACCTGGGCCTGCAGGGGGACCACTGGATGATGGTGCGGCCGGTGCGGGTGGTGCCGGTGGAGGTGGTGGTGCGGAACGTGGCCGCCGGTTCCCTCTGCCGCCAGATGCCGATCCCTGCGGGCACCCCCCTGGATCCGCCCCTGCTCGACCTGTACTACAAGGACGACGCCCTGGGCGATCCCCTGCTCAGCGAAGCGCGGCTGGAGCGCCTGCAGTTGCTCACGCCCGACCAGCTGCAGGCGGTCCGGGAACTGGCCTTCCTGGTCAACGACGCCCTGCGGGATCTTTTCGCCCGGGTGGAGCTCGAACTGGTGGATTTCAAGATCGAACTGGGGTTCACCGCCGACGGCGAACTGGTGGTGGCCGACGAGATCAGCCCCGACACCTGCCGCCTCTGGAACCGGGCGGTGAGCGATGCCCAGGAGCGGATCCTGGACAAGGACCGATTCCGACAGGACCTGGGCGGTGTTGTCGAGGCCTACGGGGAGGTCCTCAAACGGGTCCAAGGGGTCTGTCCCGAACCGCGGGTCTACGGGTAAGGTCAGCGGAATTTGCGGCCTGGCCGCTCTGCAGACGACATCCATGATTGGCGTTCGCCTCGGCAGGCCCCACATCCTTCGAAGCGTCACGCCCAGGGCGGCGACCGCCTCCCTGCCCCTGCTCGTGGCCCTGCTGCTGGCCGGCGTCCAGGCCCGGGCCGCCGAAAGTCCCCCCGGCAAGGGCCAGACCCCCGCAGGCTCCCTGGGCAAGCCGCCCGCAAGCTCTGTGGGCAAGCCGCCCGCAGGCTCCGTGGCCCAGGCCGGCGCCGATCCCTTCGCCGGCCCGGCGGACGCCACCCCACCGGCCGGGGCCACCCCGGTGACGCCCGCCCCCGGAGCCGCGCCCGCCAGCCCGGCCCCCGCCGCCACCCCGGCACCGGCCGCCACCCCCGGCGCCACGCCGAGCCCCCCCGCCGCCCGCGACGACCGGCCGGGCAAGCCTTCCCTGGGTCCGGCGCCCACCCCTTCGGCCTCCAGCGAACCGCGGGTGCTGATCAGCGAGGTGGTCATCGAAGGTCTGGCCGACCACCCCGAGCGTGAGCGCCTCGAGCTGGCGGCCTATGCCGTGATGGGGGTGACCCCCGGCAACGCCATCACCCGCAGCGAGCTGGAAAAGGATCTCCAGGCCATCTACGCCACGGGCTGGTTCTCCGACGTGCGGATCCAGCCCCAGGACGGCCCCCTGGGGGTGCGGCTGGTGGTCTCGGTGGTGCCCAACCCGGTGCTCACCAAGGTGAGCCTGGATCCCGCCGACGCCAAGGTGCCGGAAACGGTGGTGCAGGACACCTTCGCCAGCGATTACGGCAAGACCCTCAACCTGGTGACCCTGCAGGGCCGCATGCAGGAGCTGCAGAAGTGGTATGCCGATCAGGGCTTCTCCCTGGCCCGCGTCACCGGCCCTTCCCGGATCGGGCCCGACGGCAACGTGCAGCTGCTGGTGCGGCAGGGAACCGTCAAGGGCGTGGAGGTCCAGTTCCTCAACAAGGAAGGATCGGCCACCAACGACAAGGGCCAGCCGATCAAGGGCAAGACGAAGGAGTGGGTGATCACCCGTGAGATCTCCATCAAGACCGGCGAGATCTTCAACCGCCGCAACCTGGAGGACGACCTCAAGCGCCTGTATGGCACCGGCCTGTTCAGCGACGTCAAGGTGACCCTGCGCCCCGAACCGGAGGATCCCGGCTCGGTGGTGATCGTGCTGGGGGTCGTCGAGCAGTCGACCGGATCCCTCTCCGGCGGTCTGGGCTACAGCCAGAGCCAGGGGGTCTTCGGCCAGATCCAGGTGCAGGACAGCAACCTGTTCGGCCGGGCCTGGGACCTTTCCACCAGCTTCACCTACGGCCAGTTCGGCGGCCTCGCCGACATCTCCTTCAGCGACCCCTGGATCAAGGGGGACAAGTACCGGACCGCCTTCCGCTTCAAGGCCTTCGTCAGCCGGGACGCCCCCCAGGTGTTCCAGAGCCAGAACAACGGCAACATCTTCACCGTCGCCGACTTCTACCAGGCCCCGGGCACCCAGGTCGCCTACAACATCTTCTCGCCGTTCAACCCCCTCCTCGACGTCTTCCCGTCGGTGACGGCGGCGCGCATCGCCGCCGAGACCAGCGGCCAGAACCTCAGCTGGTTCCAGTTCGACGGCAACAGCGTGCTGATCCAGCGCGTCGGGGCCAACATCCAGTTCGTGCGTCCCCTCAACGGCGGCAACCCCTTCAAGCGGGCGCCCTGGACCGTGCTGCTGGGGCTGACCGGCCAGGTGGCCACGCCGATGGACTTCTCCGGCACCTCCCGCCGCTTCGGTCTGGCCACCCCGAACGAGGCCACCGCGCTGTTCAGCGCTCCCAACAGCTCGATCATCTGCCTGGCCTACAACTGCGCCGCCCGCAACCAGCTGGTGGGTCTGCGGCTGGCGGCGACGATGAGCACCCTCAACGATCCCCGCAACCCCACCCAGGGCAACTTCCTCAGCATCGGCACCGAACAGTTCATCTCGGTGGGCCCCGATTCCCCCACCTTCAACCGGATCCGGGGCAGCTTCACCCACTACATCCCGGTGCGCTGGCTGAAGTTCTACAAGGGCTGCCGGCCGAAGGCCGGCGAGACGGAGGACTGCAAGCAGGCCCTGGCCTTCCAGGTGTCCGCCGGCACGGTGATCGGCGACCTGCCGCCCTACGAGGCCTTCTGCCTGGGCGGCGGCAACTCGGTGCGGGGCTACTTCGACTGCGATCTGGGTGTCGGCCGGAGCTTCGGCGAGGCCACCATCGAATACCGCTTCCCCCTGTTCAGCATCGTCAGCGGCGAGCTGTTCATCGACGGCGGCACCACCTTCGGCAGCCAGACGAAGGTGCCTGGCAACCTCGGCGGCCTGCTCGACAAGCCGGGCTCCGGCTTCTCGGTCGGCACCGGCCTGATCGTCACCACCCCGGTCGGCCCGCTGCGCCTGGAGGTTGCCAGCCAGGACTTCACCGGCGAGTGGCGCTTCAACCTCGGCGTGGGCTGGAAGTTCTAGTGACCAGCTGGCCCAGCGACTATCGCCAGGCCTGGACCCTCAGCTCCTGCGTGGAGCGCTCCGGGGTCGGGCTGCACAGCGGCGCCGTCTCCCGTGTCCGCCTCGGCCCTTCCGAACGGCCCGGCTACTGGCTGGGCTGGCTGGACGCGCCGGAGCGGCCCCTGCAGCGTCTTGGCCCCACCCAGGTGAGCGACACCCGCCTGTGCACCTGCCTGCAGGTGGGCGATCGCCGCCTGGCGACGGTGGAGCATCTGCTGGCGGCTTTGGCCGGCACCGGGGTGAGCCAGGCGGAACTGTGGGTGGAAGGGGAGGAGATCCCCCTGCTTGACGGCTCCGGCCTTCCCTGGGTGGAAGCGATCGCCGAGGCGGGCCTCAGCGACCGGGGCGAGCGGGTCGAGCCCCCGCTGCCCCCGTTGCCCCTCACCCTCAGCCAGGGTCTGGGGTTCGTGACGGCCCTGCCGAACGAGCGGTTGCGGCTGGCGGCGGCGATCGAGTTTCCCCAGGCCGCCATCGGCCGCCAGCTCTATGCCCTCGACCTCACGCCCGAGAGCTTCGTGTCCGAGATCGCCCCGGCCCGCACCTTCGGCTTCCGGGAACAGGTGGAGCAGCTGCTGGCCGCGGGGCTGATCCGCGGCGGCGCCCTCGACAATGCCCTGGTCTGTGATGGGGACGACTGGGTGAATCCGCCGCTGCGCTTCGCCGACGAACCGGTGCGCCATAAGCTGCTGGACCTGCTGGGAGATCTGGCGCTGGTGGGCCTGCCCCGGGCCCACGTCTTTGCCTACCGCGGTTCCCATGGCCTGCACACCGCCATGGCTGCGGCCCTTGCGGCCCAGGCGCCCCGCCTGCCCGTACCCGTACCGACCCACTGAATCCTTGACCGTTCTTCCCTCCGCCGCTCCCGAGGCCGCCACGGCCGCTGCCACCGCCGGCCCCGCTGCGGACACGGCCCGGGCCGTGGTGCTCAGCAGCGAACAGATCCTCAACCTGCTCCCCCATCGCTATCCCTTCGCCCTGGTGGATCGGGTCATCGAGTACATCCCCGGCCAGCGCGCGGTGGCCCTCAAGAACGTCACCTTCAACGAACCGCAGTTCCAGGGCCATTTCCCGGGCCGGCCGCTGATGCCGGGGGTGCTGATCGTCGAGGCCATGGCCCAGGTGGGGGGCCTGATCGTCACCCAGATGCCGGACCTGCCCAAGGGCCTGTTTGTCTTCGCGGGCATCGACGGCGTCCGCTTCCGGCGGCCCGTCGTACCCGGCGACCAGCTGCTGATCACCTGCGAACTGCTCAGCCTCAAGCGCAAGCGCTTCGGCAAGGTGCAGGCCACCGCCACGGTCGATGGCGAGCGGGTCTGCTCCGGCGAGCTGATGTTCTCGCTCGTGGACTGACGCGATGTCGAGTGCAGCCATGACGACATCCGTGCATCCCACGGCCCTGGTCGATCCGAGGGCCAGGCTGGCCCCCGGTGTGGAGATCGGCCCCTATGCGGTGATCGGTCCGGAGGTGGAGATCGGCGAGGGCAGCCGCATCGGTCCCCATGTGGTGATCGACGGGCGGGTGCGGATGGGGAAGGGCAACCGCATCTTCCCGGGGGCCTGCATCGGCCTCGAGCCCCAGGACCTCAAGTACGGCGGCGCCCCCACCGAAGTGGTGATGGGCGATGAGAACACGATCCGGGAGTGCGTCACCATCAACCGCGCCACCGCCGAAGGCGAACGGACCGTGCTGGGCAACGGCAACCTGCTGATGGCCTACAGCCACATCGGCCACAACTGCCAGCTCTCCGACCGCATCGTCATCGCCAACGGGGTGGCCGTGGCGGGTCACGTGGTGATCGGTGAGCGGGCCGTGATCGGTGGCGTGCTCGGCATCCACCAGTTCGTCCACATCGGCAGCCTGGCCATGGTGGGCGGCATGAGCCGCATCGACCGTGACGTGCCCCCGTTCATGACGGTGGAGGGCCATCCCGGCCGCCTCCGGGGGCTGAACCGCGTCGGTCTGCGCCGCAGCGGCATGGCCCAGCTCGACGACGGCGCCCAGTTCCGCCAGCTCCAGGATCTCTGGACCCTCATCTACCGCAGCGATCTGGTGCTGGCCGCCGCCCTGCGCCAGGCCAGGGAGAGGCCCCTGCTGGCCGCGGCCGACGAGCTGTGCGCCTTTCTGGAGGCCTCGGTGGGGCCGGGCCGGCGCGGACCGCTGCCGGCCCAGCGCTGATGGTGCGACTGCTGGTCAGCACCGGGGAAGTGTCCGGTGATCTGCAGGGATCCCTGCTGGTCAAGGCCCTGCACGAAGAGGCGGCCCGCCGTTCCCTGCCCCTCGATGTGGTGGCCCTCGGGGGCAGTCGCATGGAACGGGCCGGCGCCCGGCTCCTGGCGGACACCACCAAACTCGGGGCCATCGGCCTGTGGGAACCGATCCCGCTGGTGATTCCCACCCTCAAGCTGCAGGCCAGGGTGCGCCGCTGGCTGAAGCAGCACCCCCCCGATGCCGTGGTCCTGATCGACTACATGGGGGCAAACGTGAACCTGGGCCTGCGCCTGCGCCGGCTCTATCCCCAGGTGCCGATCACCTATTACATCGCTCCCCAGGAGTGGGCCTTCCGCCTCGGCGACGGTGGCACCACCCGGCTGATCGGTTTCACCGACCGCATCCTGGCGATCTTCCCGGAGGAGGCCAGCTTCTACGCCGCCCGCGGCGCCCAGGTCACCTGGGTGGGCCACCCCCTGATCGACACCCTGCAGCAGCGACCCTCGCGCCAGGAGGCCCGCCAGCGGCTGGGCCTGCCCCAGGAAGCGCCGGTGCTGCTGATGCTCCCCGCCTCGCGGCGGCAGGAGCTGCGCTACGTGCTGCCGCCGATGGCCGCTGCGGTGGCCCTGCTGCAGCGGCAGCATCCGGACCTGCAGGTGCTGCTGCCCGCCGGCCTGCCGGGGTTCGAAGCGGTCCTGGCCGAGACGATGGTGGCGGCCGGCGCCACGGCGGTGCGGGTGATCCCGGCCGCTGAAGCCGATGGGCTGCGGCCCCTGCTCTGTGCTGCGGCCGATGCCGCCCTGACCAAGTCCGGCACCGCCAACCTGGAACTGGCGCTGCGGGGCGTGCCCCAGGTGACCGGCTATCGGGTGAGTCGGCCCACGGCGTTCCTGGCGAAACACGTGATCCACTTCAATGTGGCCCACATTTCCCCGGTGAACCTGGTGCTCGGTGAACGGCTCGTGCCGGAACTGCTGCAGGACGACTTCACCCCGGAGGCCATCCTGGCGGCCCTGCTGCCCCTGTTCGATTCCGCCTCCGGGGCACGGGAGCGGGTGCAGGAGGGCTACGTTCGTCTCAGGCAGAAGCTCGGAGAGCCGGGCGTCACCCAACGTGCCGCGACGGCGATCCTGGAACCGTTCTCCTGAAACACCCGATGCGACTGATTGCGCTGTTGCTGGGGCTGCTGCTTGCCCTGGGGGGCCCGGTGGCACCGGTCCTGGCGGCCACCGAAGAGGCCGTGCTGGCGGGCGGCTGCTTCTGGTGCCTGGAGCACGATCTGGAGGTGCTCCCCGGGGTCCTCGACGTGGAAAGCGGCTACAGCGGCGGGAAGGGGGCCAACCCCACCTACCGGCAGGTCTCAGCCGGGGGAAGCGGCCATCAGGAGGTGGTCCGGGTGCGCTTCGACAACAACGAGATCCGCTACGACACCCTGCTGCGGGCCTACTGGCGCAACATCGATCCCCTCGACGGCGGCGGGCAGTTCTGCGACCGCGGCGATTCCTACCGGCCCGTGATCTTCACCACCAGCGCCAACCAGGCCGTCGAGGCCCGCAACAGCCTGGTGGCGGCCGCCCGGGAGCTGGGCAAGCCGGCGGCGGCGATCAAGGTGACGATCCGGCCCCTGGCGAAGTTCTGGCCGGCGGAGGGCTACCACCAGAACTACGCCAAGCGCAATGGCGTCCGGTACAACTACTACCGCTGGTCCTGCGGTCGCGACCGGCGCCTGGACACGGTCTGGGGGCGGCGGGCCCGCACCAGCCAACGCTGGCAGGGCGGCTGAGCCCATCGCCGCAGGCGATCGCCAGGGCCTGCATCAGCTGTAACGGCGATCACTCCAGGGGGAAACCGCACGGTCCATGCCGCCCTTTCGCAACCAGGAAAATGCCCTAGCGTTTGGTCCATCACCGGAGGGCCTCTGTATGTATCTGCTGACCATCCGGGACGGTCTGCAGACGCGCCACATCGGGCCCTACGCGAGCCCGAGGCAGGCGTCCGACGATCTCGACAAGCTTCAGTCCAGCTTCGGTGACAAGGCCACCTGGCAGATCCACCGCCTGGAATCCCCCGCCGAGCTCCATGCCCACAGCCGTGGCAGGGGCGACACCGAACCGGTGGCGGTCTGACCGGTGGCTCAGGCCCGGGGCGGGTTGCGGGGATAGCCACGCAGCAGGCCGCTCTCGATCATCAGACCGACCCCGGCATTGATCAGGATCAGGCCGAGGGCCCCGTACCAGACCCAGGGTCCGGCCTCCGGCAGCGACTGCCCCTGGTCCGCCGCCGCCGCCAGGGCCGACCAGGTCTGGATGCCCTTGCGGATCACCCCCTCCCCGAAGAGGCAGAGTCCGGCGGGAAGCAGGAGCACACCGAGCTGGGCCTTCACGTACCAGCGGATCTTGTGAACGGCCATGGGGCGATGCGTTGTCTGGTCTGGAGGCAAACCTAGGCCGCAAGCCTCGGCCGGCAGCGCCGCCGGGGACGGCGGCGCTGCCGTTCAGGCCGGGGCGCCCGCCACCAGCCAGGCCACCAGGGTGCGCACCCCGTAGCCGGTGGCCCCCGCCGGATCCAGCCCCCTCGCCTTGTCGCTCCAGACGGTGCCGGCGATGTCCAGGTGGGCCCAGGGCAGTCCCCGGGTGACGAAGTCCTGCAGGAACAGGGCGGCGGTGATCGAGCTCCCCGGCCGCGGACCGGTGTTCTTCATGTCGGCGATGTGGCTCTTGAGCCCCTTCCTGTAGGAGCCGCGCATGGGCATGCGCCAGAGGGCCTCGCCACCGGCCGTGCCGGCGGCAATCAGGGCCTCGGCCAGGCCGTCACTGGGGGACCAGAGTCCGGCGATTTCCTCGCCCAGGGCGATCACGCAGGCCCCGGTGAGGGTGGCCAGATCGACGATGGCATCGGGTTCCAGCCCGCAGGCGTAGACGAGGGCATCGGCCAGGGTGAGCCGGCCCTCCGCATCGGTGTTGTTGATCTCGATGGTCTTGCCGTTGGAGGCGGTGAGCACATCACCCGGGTGGATGGCGCCACCGCTGATCATGTTTTCGCAGCTGGCCACGATCACGTGCACCTCCAGGCCGGCGGGCCGGATCTCGGCGATGGCACGGGCCGCCCCCAGCACCGCGGCGCTGCCGCCCATGTCGTACTTCATCATCTCGATCTGGGAGCCGGCCGTCTTGAGGTTGTAGCCGCCGGAATCGAAGGTGAGCCCCTTGCCCACCAGCACCACCCGCCGGGTCACCGCGCCGGCGGGCCTGCAGGTGAGATGGATGAACTTGGGGGGCAGGTCGGAGCCCTGGGACACCCCCAGGAACGCCCCCATGCCGAGGGCTTCGCAGTCGTCCCGCTCCAGCACCTTGAGCTCGAGGCCGAAGGTGTCGGCGATGGCGGCGGCCTCATCGGCCAGGGACTGGGGGGTCGCCTTGTTGGGCGGGGCCGCCACCAGCCGCCGGGCCAGTTCCACACCGCTGCAGGTGGCCGCCACATGGGCCAGGCCCGCCGCCGCGGCCTCCCCCAACCCGAGCAGGACCACGCTGCCGGGCAGGGAGCGGGGCTCGGCCTCGCTCTTGAAGCGCTGGTCGTCGTAAAGGCCGAGCCGCACCGCCTCCGCCATTGCCGCCGCCGCCGCCGCCGGCTCGAGACCCTCCAGCGGAAACCACAGGCCGAGCTCCTCGGCGCCGGCGGTCGCGGCCGTGCGGGCCGCACCGGCGCCGGCTTGGCGCAGGGCGTCGAGGCCGAAGTCGGCCGGATCCCCCAGGCCCACGAGGATCAGCGTGGCCGGGGTGCCGCCGGGCCGCTCGAGGGTGATCGTCTGGCCACTCTTGCCCTCGAAGCGGCGGCGCTGCAGCAAGCCCTCCAGGGCTTCCCCCACCAGCTCCTCGACCAGGCCCCGACCGCCGCTGCCGCCGCCGGTGAACAGCCCCACCACCAGGGTGTCCCCCGTCCAGCTCTCCGTGAGCGGACGTTGGCCGTCCCGGTCGACGGCAAGACAGCGAAACTCCATGGACCCAGCGCAGGCGACCCGTGATCGTAGCCAGCGCCGCCCTGGCGCTCAGGCCAGATCGGCCGTGAACGGGGTGGCCCAGCGGTCCCGGGTCTCCTTGTTGAAGGGGGGCAGCCAGCGCCGGATCAGCGCCTGCTCCAGGGCCCGGCGGGGGGCAACCCCCGCCGGCACATCCGACCAGAAGCGGATGCTCGGCCGCGCCTCCAGACCCGCCCGCGCCAGGGCCTCGCCGTAGGCCGCCAGGTAGTCCTTGCAGTCGTGGTCGCCCTTCCAGCGCTGATCGGCCCGTCCGGTCTCACCGACGTAGAGCAGCAGGGGCAGCGGCAGCTGGGGCGGACGATCCATCACCAGATAGAGGGCTGCCCCCTGCTGGGGAAGGCGAGGCCAGCGCCAGAAGGACAGGCTCTGGGGGCTGAGGCCGAGGGGATCGAAGCGCCGCGCCTGCTCCTGGGGATCGCCGGGGTCAACGGGGGCAGGGAACAGCTGCCCCTGCTGGAGGGGGGCGGCGGCACCGGTGGCGGCGAAGAGCGGCGCCTGATGGTCGGCGAGACGGGCCTGCCAGGCGAGCAGCTGCTCCCGCCACAGGGGCAGCGACGGCGGCGGCGGCGCACCGGCCACCGCGGCGGCCGGGAACAGTTCCCCCTGCCGGCTCATCGGGCCCGCCCCGGGGCCGGCGGCAGCACCGGCCCCGGGGCGGCGTCGTAGCGGAACCGGCCGATCCAGTGCTCCACCTGCTCGGGGGAGAGATCCAGGCGGTGCTGGAGATCGGCCAGGTCCCGGAAAGGCTCCCGGACCCGCTCCCGCAGCAGCCAGCGGCTGCGCTCCGGCCCCAGGCCGAGCCGCTCCTGCAGCAGCCGTTCGGACGCCTGGTTGATCGCCAGCGGCGGCGGCAGCGGCACGGGCCTGGGCTGGCCCCGGCGCCGGAAGCGCAGCACCGGCAGCCAGATCCCCACCTGGGCAGCGGAAACCTGGAGCCCCGCAGCCAGATCCCCGGGACCCGACCACTGCTGACCCTCGCCCTGGAGACGGATCAGCCGATCCACCAGGTCGGGCGGGCAGCCGGGCAACCGCAGCCAGTCGCCGGCCTCGGCGCGGTTGACCTCGAGGCTCCAGCCCAGGGCGGCCGCCTGGCGCACCTCGGCCCCATCCCGGAACCGCAGCGCCGGGTTCAGGGCCAGCTTGAGGGCGAGCAGCTCCCGTTCGACGGCCTCCTCGGCCCCCAGCCCGGTGATGCCAGTCCCTGCGACTCCTGCCCCGGCCTGGGGGGCCCCTGGCAGCGGCGGCAGCTGGCCGGTGGCCTCCAGCAGGCGGCGGGCCAGGGGATCCAGCCAGTGGCGTCCTGCCATGGAGGCCCGAGCGCGCGCACGTCGGGCCTGAAGCTAGCGGGTGCCTCCCGGTCGGGGCCAGTCGACCAGGCCCAGCTGCAGGCCGATGACCACCGCCTCGATGCGGCCCCGGACCCGCAGCTTGAGCAGCACGTTGCGGACGTGGGTCTTGACCGTGTCGACCGACACCATCAGCTCCCCGGCGATCTCGTGGTTCGTCAGGCCATGCACCACCCGGTCGAGCACCTGCCGCTCCCGGGCACTGAGCGGCTCGGCGGCGTCGCCGCCCGGCTCCTGGTCCGCCAGGACCGCCCCGACCAGGCCACGGTCGAGGTACAGGTCGCCGCTGAGCACGGCGTGCAGGGCCTGGAGGCCGGAGCCGAGCAGCCGCGACTCCGGCACGATGCCGTCGCAGCCCGCCTGCAGGGCCTGCCGGATCCGGGCGAGGCGGTGCTCCTGGGACACCACCAGCAGGGTGCGGACCTCGGGGTGGCGGGCCTTGACCTGCACCACCAGGTCCACACCGCATCCCTCCTCCAGCCGGTCACTGACCAGCAGCAGGGCGGGCCGATGGCGGCGGACCTGGGCGAGCCCCTCGGCGGCCGTGGTGGCGGCCCCCAGAATCCGGGCGGGCGTGCCCATCAGCAGGGTGATCTGGGCCCGGCTGCCCAGACACAGCACCAGCCGGACACCGCTGAGCAGCGCCAGTCCCCGGCTGAGGTCGTCACGCACCTGGGGCAGCAGGGGGGTGAGGTCCACGGGCGCAGGGGCGGGGACACCCCGGCGATGGGGGCCAACCATCCTCACCAGGGGATGGGCTCCATTTCGGTATCAGCCATGGCGGGCCGGGGACCGCGATACGTGGATCCGCACTCCCCAGGCGTGCCCGCTCTCTGCAGAATCGATCTCTCCCGCAGTCCGGAGCAGACGTCCCCATGGCTTTCTTCGACTCCGAGATCGTCCAGGACGAAGCGAAGCGGCTGTTCAGCGATTACCAGCAACTGATGCAGCTGGGCAGTGAGTACGGCAAGTTCGACCGCGAGGGCAAGAAGCTGTACATCGAGCGGATGGAGGAGATGATGGAGCGCTATCAGGTGTTCATGAAGCGCTTCGAACTCTCCGAGGACTTCCAGGCCAAGCTCACCGTCGAACAGCTGCGCACCCAGCTCGGCCAGTTCGGCCTCACCCCCGAGAAGATGTTCGAACAGATGACCTTCACCCTCGAGCGCATGAAGGGCCAGCTCGATGCGGCGGGCTGATCCGGCGTGAAGGACGTCATCGTTGTCGGGGCGGGGCTGGCCGGGCTGGTGGCCGCCAGGAATCTGCGCAGGGCCGGCCTTTCCGTTCAGGTGATCGAGGCGGCGCCGGCCGTGGGGGGCCGCATGGTGCGGGCGCCCCTGCAGCTGGAAGGGGCCGGGCCCTCCGGGGCCGGGCCTGCCGCCTGGATCGACCTGGGCGGCCAGTGGGTGGGCGCCACCCACTCCCGCTTCCGGTCCCTGCTCGAGGAGCACGGCCTGCGCCGGTTCCCCTCCCCCCACGACGGCGAGACCGTCCTCTGCTTCGGCTCACATCGCTGCACCTTCAGCGGCTTCTTCCAGGGGTTTCCGGAGGGGCAGCCGCCCTCGGTGCCCAGAGCGGACTGGGAGGACGCCATGCAGGCCCTGGAACGGTTCCAGGAGCTGGTGGTGTCCCTGCCGGAGGGCCATCCCCATCACCATCCCGACGCCGTCGCCCTCGATCGGCTGAGCTTCCAGGACTGGATCGAGGCCCACACCCACACCCCCTTCGCCGCCTGGTACTTCGCCTACTTCTGCCGGGCCGTCGGTTTTCTCGGGCCGGCGGAGCCGGAGCAGGTGTCACTGCTGCACGTGGCCTGGGGGCAGCGCACGGCCTCCCAGGGCGACCACCCCGAGGAGGAGCTGATCCACGGCGGTGCCGGCCAGCTGCCGGCCTTGCTGGCCGAAGGCCTGGGGGACGCCCTGGTGCTGGGGGAGCCGGTGCGGGCCATCCACCAGAGCGAGGGTCCCTCCGGCCCCGGTGCGCAGAGCGCCATCACGGTGACCACCGACAACGGCAGCCACCACGGCCGGGCGGTGATCGTGGCCATGCCGCCGGCGAAGGCGGCCGCGATCCGCTTCACGCCGGAGCTGCCTGCCGATCGGCTCGCCCTCCAGGAGGGCATGGCCATGGGCCGCTGCACCAAGGTGCTGATCGCCTACCGGAGTCCCTGGTGGTGGGAGGCCGGACTGGCCGGCATCGGCATCGGCGATCGTCCCTGGGTGGAACTCTGCGCCGACAGCTCCGATCCCGAAACCGGTCTGGGGGTGATCGCCGCCTTCGTGGCGGGCCACCGCCACGGGCGCTGGTCAGCCCTGGACCCCGAGCAGCGCCGGGCGGCGGTCCTGGAGGATCTGGCCGCCTACTTCGGCCCGATGGCGCTGGAGCCGCTCGACTACGTCGAGAAGGACTGGCCGCGGGAGCCCTTCGTCGGCGGGGCCTTTGCCGGCTGGATGCCCCCCGGACTTTGGACCCGCAGCGGCGACGCCCTGCTGCGGCCCCACGGCCGGGTGTTCTGGGCCGGCACGGAGGTGGCGGAGCGCTGGCCGGGCTTCTTCGAGGGTGCGGTGGCCAGCGGCGAGCGGGCCGCGGCCGATGTGGTGGCCCTGCTGGGCTGAGCGAGCGGGGCACCACGGCTGCCTACCATCCCCTCCAGGCAGGCGGCTGGCGTCGATGGGGGAAGCGGAGCAAGAGAAGCTGACGGCACATCAGGCGAAGTCGCTGGAGGTGCCGCCGGGCGCGCCGCTGACGGTGCCGCCCTTGCCCGACGCCCTGGCCAGGGGCCTGGCCGACCTGTTCCCCGCCGGGAAGGATCCCGACCCGGATCAGCGGCTCGAGGCCCGGCTGGCGGAGGCGGAGCGCCAGGGCCGACCCCTGCGGGTGAAGCTGGGCATCGACCCCACCGGCAGCGACATCCACCTCGGCCACAGCCTCCTGTTCCGCAAGCTGCGGGCCTTCCAGAACGCCGGCCACACGGCGGTGCTGATCATCGGTGACTTCACCGCCCGCATCGGCGATCCCACCGGCAAGAGCAGCACCCGCGTGCAGCTCGACGCGGCGGCGGTGGAGGCCAATGCCGCCACCTACCTGGCCCAGCTGGGCCAGGGCCAGCCCCCCGAGCGCTCCCTGCTCGACTTCACGACCCCCGGCCGGCTGGAGGTGCGTCGCAACTCCGAGTGGCTCGCCGGCCTGGCGCTGCCCCAGGTGATCGAGCTGCTGGGCATCAGCACCGTGGGACAGATGCTGGCCAAGGAGGACTTCGCCAACCGCTACGGCTCGGGCACCCCCATCAGCCTGCACGAGTTCCTCTACCCGCTGCTGCAGGGCTACGACTCGGTGGCCGTCGCCGCCGACCTGGAACTGGGCGGCACCGACCAGAAGTTCAACGTGGCCATGGGGCGCGACATGCAACGCCATTTCGGCCAGCGGCCCCAGTTCGGGCTGCTGCTGCCGATCCTGCCCGGCCTCGACGGGGTCCAGAAGATGAGCAAGAGCCTGGGCAACACGGTGGGGCTGATGGAGGACCCCCTGTCGATGTATTCCAAGCTCGAGAAGGTGCCGGACGTGGTGGTGGAGGACTACCTCACCCTGCTCACCGATCTGGACACGGCGGCGCTGCCCACCAACCCCCGGGAGCGGCAGAAAGCCATGGCCCTCGAGGTCACCGCCAGCCGCCATGGGCGCGACGCGGCGCTGCAGGCCCAGGCCGATGCGGCCGCTCTGGTGACCGCCGGTCTCGCCGGAGCGGGGGGGGGAGGGGATGGCCTGCAGGCAGACAGCGTCCCCGAGGCCTCCCTGGCCGGGCTGGCCTTCCCCCTCAAGGCGTTCTATCTGCTCAGCGCCCTGCAGGTGTGCGCCAGCAGCAGCGAAGGGCGGCGCCAGATCCAGGGGGGCGGCGTCAAGCTCGACGGCGAGAAGCTCAGCGACCCCAACCAGGAGTTCACCAGCGCCGAGGAACTGGACGGCAAGGTGCTGCAGCTGGGCAGGAAAACCTTCCGGAGGCTGGTGGCCTGATGGCGGACGACGCACGACCCGCCACGGCCACGGAGCCCGCCCTGGACCCGACCGAGACGATCATCCTCGCCCTCGACCGCGGCACGGCAGAGGAGGCGCTGGCGCTGGCGGCGGCGATCCCGGAGCTGCGCTGGGTGAAGGTGGGCCTGGAGCTGTTCACCGCCGCAGGGCCTGGCGTGGTGCGGGAGCTGCGGCGGCGGGGCCTGCGGGTGTTCCTGGATCTGAAGTTCCACGACATCCCCGCCACCATGGCCGGCGCCTGCCGCAGCGCCGCCCGGCTGGGGGCCGAACTGATCACCGTGCACGCCTGCGCCGGCAGTGGGGCCCTCGCCGCCGCCCAGGCCGCGGCCGAGGAGGGGGCCGCCCTCGAAGGCCTCGGCGCCCCCACCCTGCTGGCGGTGACCGTGCTGACCAGCTGGGATCCCGACCGCTTCCGCAACGAGCTGGCCATCGAAGCACCGCTGGAGACCTACGCGGGCCAGCTGGCGGCGCTGGCGGCGTCGGCGGGCCTCACCGGAGCGGTCTGCTCCCCCCTAGAGGTGGCGCGGCTGCGGGCCGCCCATCCCCGGCCCTTCGCCCTGGTGACCCCCGGGATCCGCCCGGCCGGCAGCGCCACGGCCGATCAGCGGCGGGTGATGACACCGGCGCAGGCCGTGGCGGCCGGCGCCAGCCAGCTGGTGATCGGCCGCCCGATCAGCGGCGCCCCCGACCCGGCGGCGGCCTTCGCCGCCTGCTGCGCCGAACTGGCCTGAGGCGGCCGCCTACGGCGCCAGGGGAGCCGCCTTGCCGTAGAGCCAGCCCTGGCCCCGCAGCCAGCCCTGGGACGTGAGCAGACGGGCCTCCTCAATCGTTTCCACCCCCTCGGCCACGGTGTCGAGCTCCAGGCCTTCAGCCACCCCCACCAGCGCCTGGGACAGCCGCAGGCTCTTGGTGTCCTTCGCCCGCATCGCACAGGTGAAGGAACGGTCCAGCTTCAGCCCGGCAATGGGCAGATCCCGGAGATGGCTGATCGAGGAGTAGCCGGTACCGAAATCATCCACGTACCAGCGGACTCCACGGCCGGCGAGCTGCCCCATCTGCTGGCGGATCCGGTCGGTGACGCTGAGCAGGGCCGTCTCGGTGACCTCCAGGTGCAGCCGCTCCGGGGCCACCCCGACGGCCTGGAGGGCTTCGGCCACCAGCTGGGGGTAATCGGGCTGGGCGAGGCTGGCCGCCGACACGTTCACCGCCATGGTGAGCCCCTCGGGCAGCCGGCGGAGGGCCGCCAGGGCCTGGTGCAGCACCAGCCTGTCGATCCGGACGATCAGGCCGCGGCGCTCGGCGCAGGGGAGGAAGTCGGCCGGAGTGACGTCGATGCCATCGGGCCGCACCCAGCGGGCCAGGGCCTCGTAGCCGGTGACCTCGCCGCTCGCGAAGCAGACGATCGGCATGAACCAGGCGGCGAACTCCTCCATCACCAGTCCGCGCTGGATCTCGGCCGCGAACAGCAGACGCGTGTGGGCCTCGGTGGCCAGGGCGTCATCGAGCAGGGCGAAGCAGTTGCGGCCCCGGGCCTTGGCCTGACGCATGGCGAGGCTGGCATCCCGCAGCAGTTCGTCGGGGAGGGAGCCGGCGGCGGAGGTGGCGATGCCGATGCTCACGGTGGGATCGATGGGCTGGCCACCGATGGTGATCGGCGCCCGGCAGGCCGTGAGGATCCTCTCGGCGATGTGGGCGGCCTCGGCCGCGGAGGCCAGATCGCTCAGCAGGACGATGAATTCATCGCCGGTGCCGCGACCCACCCGGTCCGGCTCGCCGATCGCCCGGACGATCCTCCCCGCCAGGAAGGCGATCAGCTGGTCGCCGCCGGCATGGGTGAGGGCATCGTTCACCGGGGTGAGGCCGTCCACGCCGATGCTGAGCACGGCCAGGATGGAGCCGGTGCCCGCCTGGCGATCGAGGGCCTGGCGGATCCGGGCCAGGGCGACGCTGCGGACGGCCAGGCCGGTGACGGCGTCGTGGCGCTGGCTGTGGTCGAGATCGGTGCGGATCGTCACCCGATCCTGGATATCGCGGAGGCTGAGCACCCAGGCCCCGCCACTCCCCTCCGGCGCCGGCCGGACGCTGCCCCCCATCCAGCACCAGCCCTCGTCGGCGCGGCGGATCCGCAGTTCGGCCTCGAAGCGGCCCCGCTCGTGCAGGCCCAGGCCGGCACGCAGGGCCCGGCCGCGGTCGTCCCTGTGGACGAAGGCCATGGCGGGTCGACCGACCAGGGCGGCGGGTGACCAACCCAGCAACGCTTCCACCGATTCCGAGACCCAGAGCATTCGGTGATCGGCATCCACCTCGATCACCAGATCGGAGGCATGGCCGGCCAGCAGGTGATGGCGCCGCTCCAGCTCCGACAACCGGCGGCGCAGGTCGGCCGGTTCGCTCGCCCCGCTCCAGAGGCAGCAGAGCCATCCGCCGGCGGGAAACAGGCGCAGGCGGCGCGGGGCCGACGCGGCGTCGCCCGGGCCGCCGGGGGCCGTGACCTCCACAGTCTCCCCTGACTCGAAGGCCCGCACACCTTGCTCCAGCAGGCCGCCGGAGCGGTGGGCCGGGTGGAGATCCAGCAACCGCGCCCCCACGATCCGCTCCAGCTGGTGGCCATGGACGCGGCAGGCCGCCCCGTTGCCATAGGTGCAGATGAAATCCGAGATGGTGCCGGCAGCCTCCCGCACGGGCCGCAGCAGCAGGAACGGATCCGGCAGGGCGTCGAGGATCGGCTGACGCCCGTCCGCCACCCCCGGGCCCGCCCTCGGGAGATCCGGACAGGGGGACCCCTGGCTCTCAGAAAGGGCCGTCAACCTCTCCAGAAGAGGCTCAGAGTTGCCGGCAGTATCGCTGATCACCTTTTTGCGATTTCTCTGCCGGGAACCGGGATGCAGAAAGGGAAACGTGTCGGAAAAACCCATGGCAACCGTGCACCATCTCCATGGGGCGTGATGCAGATCCGTGGCAGAAGCACTGGGGTGAAGAAGCGCTTCTGCGGTAAATCTGCAGAGATCGTTCAAAAAATGCTAGCCGATCTTTCCGCTTCAGGCAGCGTGAGCGGATCGCCGTTGGCACCGGGAGAAGCAATGGATCCCCGGCAGATGTTTGCGGCCAGCGGATGGTTGATCCCCGTAGGATCCGGGCCCGTCAGGTGTCCGGCCGCCGCGCGGCCGCTTCGGCCCCGGCGGCCTCGGCCCGCTCCAGCTGCCGCGCCGCCCATTGCCCCAGCCGCCCGGAACCGGCCAGCTGCTGGCGGAGTCGCTCCATCTCGGCGCGCCGTTGCTGGCGCCGCTGCTCCTCGCTGGGCACACGGTCGTCGAAGGGCACGTGGGAGCGTGTCGCCAGCCAGGCCCCCAGGTGGCGCAGGGGGGTCGGATCGGTGGCGTTGTCCTCGACCCGCAGGGGCGGATCGGGCGGCCGGAGGGCCTGCAGCCGGTAGGAGCGGTCGCCATCGGAATCGACCAGCTCGACCAGCTCCAGGGCCCGGGCTTCCCCCAGGGTCCGCAGCCGCTGGCCGAAACGGCGCTGCAGCACCAGCACCCGAGGCTCCAGCCGCCACTCGAGGCGCCCGAAGGCCAGCCACAGCTGGCCCCAGCCACCGGCCAGGGCCAGCAGGGCCAGCGGAATCCCCAGGACCCAGAAGCCCGGCCAGGCGGGGCCGCCCCGCAGCAGCAGGGCCAGCAACCCCCACAGCACCAGGTTGACCAGGCCCATCACCCGGCGTTGCTGCTGCCGCAGGGCCGGATCCGGCACCAGCAGCGGACTGCCGAAGGAGGGGGTGAGCTCCTTCCAGCCCTCCGGCAGGACAGGCACTGCCGGGATTCTGGACGGCGCCGGCCCATCAGCCGGCTCCTCCGCAAGGGGGCGCAGACCCAGCCGCCGGTTGAGCTGATCAGCCGCCTCCTGCCGCTGCCGCAGGCTGCCGAGCCGGGTGATCTCGAGGCTGCGGCCGGCCAGCTCGGCCATCAGGGCACCACCCCAGGTGCCGGCCTGGGCCACATGGAAACGCCGGATCTCCTGGCGGGGCAGCGCCCGACGGCGGCGAAAGGGGCCGCGATGGGCCTGGCGCACGAGGCTGCCGTCCACTCCGAGCACCAGCCGATCCTCCGACCAGAGGGCGCCCAGCACCTGCTTCAGGGCGACGGCACCGCCGAAACTCCAAAGGCTCAGCCACACCAGCAGAAACAGCACCGCCGGCAGGGCCCACTGGCCGGTGGTCAGCCCGCTCGTCAGCAACCGCCAGAGGACCCCGAGGGCGAAAATCTCCCCCGCCAGCCAGCCGCAGAGCCAGAACGACAGGAAGCCGGCCACGAAGAAGCGGCCGGGACCCTGGGGGCGGAAACGGAAGCTGGTGGTGGTGCCGATGCCATCCCTCACCGTCTCGTCCACCCTCGGATGATGGGCCCATGCTGGCGAGGTTTCAGCGCCGCGGCATCGCGATGAGCTGCAGTGCGGAGCCGCTCGGAGTTCAGGCCAGCAACTGGATGTCACCGGCTCCGCCCAGGCTCAGGCCCCTGACCCCTTCGATCAGCACACCCTGGAGGGGACGGCCCGTGAAGCTCAGGAAGGTGCCGTTGGCGACCTCCGCCACCTGGGCCGTTCCCACGCCCCCGAGCACCTGCAACCGGTCGCGGCCGGCCTCGAAGCCGAAGATGCGGTCGACCCCGCCGCCAGCAACGTCGTAGACAGCGGTGTCGGCCGCTCCGTCGCCGCCGCCGCCGGGGGCACGCAGGTCGATCACGTCGCCGCCGCTCACCACCACCCGGCGGGCCGATCCGCGGCCGCTGAAGCGGAAGCTCCCGCCATCGCCACCGCCGATGAGAAGGTCCTCGCCCAGGCCACCGACGAGGCTGTCGTCGCGAACCGAGCCGGTCAGGGTGTCGCGGCCTTCGCCGCCGTCGGCCTCCAACCGCACCCTTCCCTGGGCCTCGATCCGGTCATCGCCCTCGCCGCCGGAGGCGATGGCCGTGCTGAAGCGGCCGTCGTAGCTGGCGTTCCACTGGGAACCGTTGCCGGTCCCCGGGTTGTCGGCCAGCAGCGCGTCATCGACCCCCGAGCTGCCCACCACAGCGAAGCGGAGCACGTCGTTGCCCTCCCCGCCCGACACCGTGGCCGTGTTGCTGCGGGCGGAGCCATCGCTGTGGAACAGCCAGGTGAGGGTGTCATCGCCGCCGCCGAAATCGATCGCGCCGCGCTTGGCCCCCACCACCTGGAGATCAAAGTCCAGGGGCGGGGCCGTGGAGAGATCCCAGCGCACGTCCACGAAGTTGGCCACCAGCAGGTTGCTGCCCAGCGACGGGTTCCAGTAGTCGGCGTCCAGGGTGAGGGTCTTGAGGCCGTTCCAGACGCCGGTGTTCTCGATCCGTGCCCGGGGATCGCTTTCGCCGGGAAGGGTGATCGGGCTGGTCTGCACGGCACCGAGGGAGGTGGTGGGCAAGGCGGGCCCACCTGGAATGGATCCCGGAGGGTTGCCGGCCGTCCGCTGACTGATGGAGAACCCTGGGGCATTGATCACCGCCGGTTGCACGGCCCCGCCTTCCGCCAGATCGTTCACCGCGATGGTGAACGGCTTGTCGAAACTGTTGCCGGCGCTGTCGGTGACACGCAGGGTGATGCTTCGCGTCGCCGCCGCCTCGAAGTCCAGTGAGGCCGTGGTCAGCAGCCGGTTGCCGTCGAGGCGAAACAGGCCGCCCGGGTTGCCGTTCGGTGCAAAGGAGAAGGTGAGCGTGTCAGCCGCATCGGGGTCGGTGGCGGAAAGCAGGGCGACGAGGGTGCCAACCGGCAGGTTTTCCAGGACGCTGCCGTTGCTGAGGGCGATGTCGGTGGGCGCCGCATTCACCGATGTGACCACGAAGGGCAGGCGGTCCTGGTCATCCTCGGGCAGGCCATTGCCGGGCGTGCTGTCGGGGTCGGGCAGGCTGGCTGTGAGGATTTCCGCCGTGACCGGCGCGCCGCCGGGGGTGGCGAAGCGCAGCGCCAGGTTGATCGACGCGCTGCCCCCCGCGGCGATGCTGCCGGTCGTCCAGAGGCCGGTGGCGACGTCGAAGCCAGGCGGTGCCGGCGCCACCAGAGTGACCCCGCTGGGCAGGTTCAGGCGCACCGTCGAAGTGGCAGCGTCCGGCCCGCCATTGGCGACCTGCAGGGTGATGGCGGATTCGCTGTTCTGGGCGGGGGCGAGATTCTGCGCGGCCATCTCCAGGCGCAGATCGGCCCTGGGGGCAGATACCACGGTGAGGGTGACAGTGGCGTCGTCATAGGCGTCCAAGCCGCCGGTACCGTCCGAAACGGAATAGCCGAAGCGCACCACGCCGACGAAGCCGGGAGCCGGACTGAAGCCGACCCCGCCGCTCGGCAGATCAACAAACCCCGACCCAAACGAGAGCCCGGGCGGGCCTATGAGTCCGTAGCCCACGATGTCCAGGGGATCACCGTCCGGGTCTGTGTCGTTAGAGAGCAATGCGTCGACTGGAATCGTCCACACCGTGTCCGCGAGGATGGTGAAGCTGTCATCGACAGCGATCGGTGATCTGTTGCTGCGCGGGGCGACGTCGACGACCACCGTCGTCGGATCACCTTGCAACTGACCGTCGAAGGGCCGGTAGGTGAAGGTATCCCTGCCGAAGAAGCCGGCATTCGGCGTATAGGTAACGAGTTCGTTGTTCAGACTGAGCGTGCCATTCGCGGGCAGCACGTAGCCGCCCGCGACGAGCTGGTCATTCTCTGCATCGCGGTCGTTGGCGATGATGTTGAACGTGACCGGAGTGTTGAAAGCGGTCTGCACCGCATCAGCGACGCCGACAGGCGCATCGTTCACCGGCGTGAAGGAAATGGTGGCCACCGCCGACGCAGAGTCCACGCCGTCCGTGATCGTGTAGGCGATGTCCAAACTGGTGGTCCAGTCGATCTGGCTAACGAAGAACCAGATGTCGTTGCCCACCACGCTTGCCGTCGCTGGCACGCCGGCCGGAACGGTAGCGGCAGTGAGGGTCAGCGGCCTGCCGTTGGGGCTGCGGTCATTCGACGTAACCGGCAGGACGCGGAACGCCTGCCAGGCATCGTCCTCGACGAAGGTGTAGGCATCGTTCACCGCGACCGGCGGCTGGGGCGGAACGTCATCGTTGAGGATGGTGAGCGTGCGGCCGGACGGCGTGCCGATCACCGGGGCGGGTCTGCCCAATCCCCCCTCAAACAACGTGGGTGCGGCAGACAGCAAGGCAATGGCGATGCCTTCATCCGCCTCAACGGCGGCATCGGCGGCCACGGCAACCTCAATGACCTTCTCGACCTCGCCTGAGGCAAAGGTCACCGTGCGGGTGCCGAAGCCGCCGATAACATCGTCGGTGGTGGCGGAGCCAGACTGGCCGGTACCACCAATTGTGTAAGTCAGTGTCTGTTCGCTGAGGTGGCCTTCGCGAGCAACGCGGAAGCTCAGCACACCGCCGCTGCCGGGCGCGGTGCCCTCTGCAGCATCGGTTCCCGCAATGAGGCGGAAGGTGGTCGGGTCGTTGTCAGTAATAGAAACGAAGAGGAGCCTACGGATAGTCTCCCCAATGGTCCCATTCGTCGCGCCGGTCAGCTCGAAGAAAAAGCCCTCATTAGGCTCGATGAGGGTGTCGTCGACGTAGTTGACGACGATCTGAGCACGGTCCTCGCCGGGAGCGAAGGTTGTATTGAAGTCACCGAAACCACCGACGATATCCTCCGACTGCGCCGCTCGTCCCCCGAAAAGCGGAATGTCCACGGCGAAAGGCCCGAGGCGCCAGAAGAGCGTGGTGGCTTCCGAGAGGTCACCGGTACGTTGGAACTGCAGCCAAAGATTGCCTGGTGGGTTGAAGAAGGTTTGTGGGGGGAGCGCTTCAAGCTCATAGATTAGGCCTAACGCTAATTCGACCACCGGCGGCGGGACTTCGTCATCAAGGATGATCAGTTCGACACTCGAATCCGCACCGACGAAGCCGTTGGTGACGCCCGTGACCGTCGCGATGACACTCTCATTCGGCTCGAGCAAGGCATCCGGCGCGACCGTGATCTCGACCTCCTTCAGCGTCTCGCCCGGCGCGAAAGTGACGTCGCGCGGCCCGAAACCACCCACGATGTCGTCGGCCGAGGCGGGCGCGACCGGGCCACCAGGGCCGGCCGCCAGCGTATAAGTCACGGTGCTGCTGCCGCTCGAATCCCCAAGGCGGCCCACCAGGAACTTCAGCACGCCGCCCGCGCCTGGCGCCGTGCCCTCCTGCGCCAGGGTGGGTGCGAAGATCCCGACTTCAGGCGGTGTACCCGCCAGCGCGAAGGTCACGCTCTGGTAGCCGTTCGCGCTGCCGCCCGCGGCAGCGGTGTCGAAGGTCCGGATGTTGAACTGATAAGTGTCGAGCGCCCGGCCAGGATCGAGCGCGAAGGTGAAACTGTCGATGCGGGTCTTGGCGCCGCCGATGTCGACGCCGCTGTCGGCCACCGTGATGACCGCATTCGCGTTGATCTCGGCGATGGCGCCGGTGCCGAAGTAGGTGTCGTTGCCCAGGATCTCCGCCGCGCTAACGGTGACGCTGGTGGCGCCGGGGGTCACAAAGATGACGTCGTTCCTCACCACCGGCTGTGGGATGTTCACGTTGAGCGTGATCAGCCCCGTCGCGCTGCGGCCGAGCGGGTCGTAGATCGTGTACCGGTAGGTCTCGGAGCCGGTGAAGTTGTCCTTGAACTCAAAGCCGAACCCCGTGTCGGAGCGCGAGGTCACGCCGTTGGCGCCAGGGATCCCGTAGGTGATCCCCTTGATCGCCAGGTTCTCCACCAGCGGCGTGGTGTCATCGATGCTGGTCCCGACGACGGTGCCTGGCATGACCGCGTCATTGGCCAGCAATTCGCGCGCATAAAGCGTGCCGAAGCCGGGGACACCACCCTGGAAGAGCGTCCGGCCGTCGCTGTTGATGCCCCAGTTCAGCACCTCATTCCCCGCCACCGGCACCGGCGGCGTCGCCGTCAGGTAGCTGATCGTGCTGGGCAGGCTGCGCGCAAGCAGCGGCTGGTCGGTCAGTGTGTATTCGAGCGAAAACCCGCCGGAATAGTTGGATGCGAAAGTGAAATCGATGCCAGTGGCCCCGACCGAATAGCTCACGCCCTGGCTGGGTGCGCCGCTCACCCCCACCAGCGGCGGCTGGCCGGTGTCATCGGGATCAAAATTGCCCGGCTTGTTGCGGATCTCGTCGAAGCTCAGGAAGAAGCTGCTCCCGGGGGTCACCACGCGGGCGATGGGGGTGGTGATCGGCGGCGAGTTGCTGAGGTCCACCTCCACTGAGGCGATCCCGGGGCGGCCGGCCAGGCTGTACTCGAAGAAAGCGTTGTTCCGATTGAACTGCGTGCTGGTGATGACGATCCCGCCACGCGACGGGTCGTCCACGATGGTGCCGTTCAAGGTGTAAGCGTTGAAAATCCCGCCGAAGACCGCGCCCGGCCCGTCGTTGGCCAACAGCCGGGCGTAGGGGATGAATGTCTCGGCGCCGAAGGAGCCGAGAATCCGGTCATCCACCGCCGCGACCGGGTTGATGGTGATCGTCGCCTGGCTGCTGATGTCGCTCGTGCCCGAGGCCGTGTCCTCCAGCACCGTGCGGTATTGGAGCTTTATCGGGCTGCTCAGCCCGCTGGAAATGTCCACAACCAGCAGGCCGACGGGGTAGAGGGACGCGTCCAAACCCGCCGCGGCGATGTCGGTGGCGTTCAGAAGCGCGGCGGCGCTGACGCCCGCGGGTGTGATCGTGTTGAACCCGACCAGGTTCTGGACACCGCCATCCGGGTCGTAGTCGTTGGCCAGGATGTCGCGCAGGTCGATCAGCACCCGCGTCGCGCCGGGCGCCGCGCCGATCGCGTCGCTGAGGGCGATCGGCGGCATGCCGGAGCCGGAGTTTGAGGAGTTGGGGAAGAGGCTTCCGAACTCCGCCACGGTCAGCGGCGTGGCACCGGCGACCAGTTCCTGTGTCGTCACGCCGAAGGCGACACGCTCGACACCATCGACCTCGACGTTCACGCCGGCCGCGGAGGTGACGAAGAAGGACGCGCCGCTGACGCTGAAGCTGTAGTCGGCAGGCTGCCCTTGGAGCACCAGGGTGTCGATGCCGTCGCCGCCCACGACCAAATCCGAGCCGCCGGAAGCTGCCGTCCCTGGATCAAGAAGATCGTCGCCGATGCCGCCGAAGAGCTGGTCGTTGTCGTCACCGCCATCGAGGCTGTCACCGCCGCCCTGGCCGTAGATGGTGTCATCCCCACCGCCGCCATCGATGGTGTCGCCTGCCCCGATCAGGATGCCGGCGGCCAGGAGCAGACTCTCCTCCTCGTCGCCGAAGATCAACTGGCTGGAACTGCCGCCGATGATCGTGTCGTCGAAAAACGTGCCGATCAGGAGGGGATCGTTGGCAGCAATCGAGAGGCCCAGCATGGTCGGCTGACAACCGGATCATCCATTCTTAGTCAATTCTCACCTGGGTCCAGGTGATCCCAGCTACCTGGAAGCCGGGCTCGGGCCGGATCCAGGCTGGACTGAGGGAAGAACGAAGCCGGACCGACGACGCGGACATGGGAAAGCCCCCCGCTCCTGAGGGGAGGAGCGAGGGGCGACGGCATGAACGACCCCCGACCTCAGCCGACGAACTCGCGGCTGGGGGCGGAGACGCCGGCGGGGGCGGTGCCCTTCAGGTAGGCCAGCATCGTGTCGGCGTCAGAGCACTCGAAGGGATCGGTGGGGCAGTTGTCCTCGAGGCCGGGCTCCGCGAACAGCTTCTCGATGGTGCCGTCGTTGACGAGCATCGAGTAGCGCCAGGAGCGGGCACCGAAGCCCAGGTTGTCCTTCTCGACCAGCATGCCCATCTTGCGGCTGAACTCACCGTTGCCGTCGGGGAGCAGGAACACCTTGTCGGCGCCCACCTGCTTGCCCCACTGGAACATCACGAAGGCGTCGTTGACGGACACGCAGACGATGCTGTCCACACCCAGGCCCTTGAACTCCTCGTACAGGGCCTCGTAGCGGGGCAGGTGGTTGGAGGAACAGGTGGGGGTGAAGGCACCGGGCAGCGAGAACACCACCACCTTCTTGCCCTTGAAGATGTCGTCGGTGGTCAGGTCCTGCCAGCGGAAGGGGTTGGGGCCGGGCACGGATTCATCGCGCACACGGGTCTTGAAGACGACGCTGGGGACCTTTTCGATGACAGCCATGTGAATGTGTGAAGAACGACTTGACGACGCGCCGCCCGGAGCAGCGATCGCTGAGAGCTTAACTCGCAATCGGTCCGCCTTAGGGGGGAAACCGGCTGAGTGTTTCTGCTCATCGCCGCTGGCGGACCACCCGCTCGACCGGCCTACAGTCCGCTTCGCCTGCCCCCGGCCCCCGCCCCAGCCATGACCCTCTCGATGTTCGAGGCGGCCGTTCCGCCCATGGCCCGCAGCCTGCGCAACCTCAGCGGCATCCTGGCCAAGGCGGCCGCCCACGCCGAAGCCAAAGGGATCGATCCCGCGGTGCTGCTGCAGGCCCGCCTCTACCCCGACATGTTCCCCCTGGTGCGCCAGGTGCAGATCGCCACCGACATCGCCCGCCGCGGCCTGGCCCGGCTGGCCGGGGTGGAGAGCAGCTCCATGGAAGACAACGAAGCCAGCTTCGACGACCTCATTGGCCGCATCGGGACGACCCTCACCAGCCTGGAGGGCTTCACTCCCGACCAGATCGACGGCACCGAGACCAAGCCGATCGAACTGCCGATCCGGGGCGAGACCCTCCGCTTCAGCGGCCAGAGCTTCCTGCTGCTCTTTGTGCTGCCCAACGTCTATTTCCACGTCACCACCGCCTACGACATCCTGCGCCACAACGGCGTGGAGCTGGGCAAGCGGGACTTCCTCGGCGAGCCCTGAGTCCCCCTCAGCCCACTCCCCAGGCCTCCGGGAGGGGCCGCCGCAGCGCCGCCGGATCGAGGCCTTCCCGCAGGGCCAACACGATTCCGGCTGCCTCGGCATAGCTGGCGGCCGGGATCACCGGCAGCCCCAGGGCCTCGCCACCCACCTGCAGCAGGCAGGGGTTCCCCTCCACGGCGATCACCGGCACGCCCCGCTCGGCGCAGGCCAGCACCGCCTCCCCCCCCAGGGCCCCGGCCGGGGCCACCACCGCCCCGAGATCGGCGCCGTGCAGCAGCCCGTTGCCGCTGGCTGGCTCGGGCCGCAGCGAGGGGGCCCGGCTGAGGCCCACCAGCACGCAGGGCAGGAAGGTGTGGCCCAGCTCCTCGGCCGCCGCCCGCGGATCCAGTCCCGGGTCGGGCGCCAGCGGCGCCAGGGCGGGGGCATGGGCACAGGGCACCCCCAGATGGCGCACCAGCAGGTGGCTGATCACCGCCTCCGCCCCGGCCAGGGCATCGACCCCCGTGCCGTGGCGATAGGCCGCCAGGGCGTCGCTGCCGGGCTCGTCGGGGAAGCGGGCCACCACGGCGATGGCCGTGGCCCCGGCCGTCAGCAGCGCTTCACCGGCCCGCAGCAGGGCGTCGGGGCGGCCCAGGCTGCCCCAGCTGCTGCCGCTGGGCCCGATCGTGAGGCTCACCTCCAGGGGCCCATCGCTGCAGAGCACCGGGCCGATCGTCAGCCCCAGGCTGGCGCGGCAGGCCTCGATCACCTGGCGGTGACGCAGCAGCAGCTCCGCTTCGATGCCCGCATCCAGCAGCACGCCCACCCGCTGGGAGGGGACCGGAGCGAGGGCCAGCTCGCCGGCGGCGAAGCGGTCGAGGCTCCAGCCCTCAACGTAGTGCAGGCGCCGGTCACTCCAGTAGAGGGAGGCGGCGTTCATCACGTTGGGGTGGGTGATCAGGCAGCCGCTGGCCGCCGCCAGCAGCCGGGCCGCCGGCAGCCCGTCGCCGGCGAAGCCACCCACGGCGCAGCCCACCCCGGTGGGGATCACCAGCAGGGTGGGCAGGGGTGGGGCCGCCGTGCTCAAGGCGCGGGGGCGGGGGCGGGGGCCGGTGCAGGCGCCACCACGATCCCCTCAAGGCGCAGGCCGCGGCGGGGATCCACCGCCGTGATCGCCCAGCGCAGGGGCTCGGCGCCCTCACCGGCCAGGCGGCGGGACTCCCGGGCCAGCCCCTGCCGCAGCTGGGGCAGCAGCAGACCGGGGGAGGCCTGCAGCCACAGCTCCAGGGGCACCAGGGCGCTCACTTCTGGAACTGACCGAACTGGGCCTCGTAGAGGGCGTCCTCCTGGCCGGCCAGCAGGTCGAGGTCGGCGAGGGGATAGGAGACGCACAGCAGGGCATAGCCCTTGGCCTGAAGCTCGGCCTTGACGCCCATGGCATCGGGCTGGTGCACCGTGCCGCTGCGCAGCAGGGCGGCACAGGTGGTACAGACGCCCGAGCAGCAGGAGCTGGGCAGGGGCACACCGGCGGCCTCGGCGGCGCTCAGCACCGTCTGGTCGCTGCGGCAGGGAAAGCTGTAGGAGGTGCCATCCAGGCTGGCGCTGATCTGGAAGACGGGGAGTTCCGACGCGGTGGCTGGGCTCGTCGCTGGGGTGGTCTCGGACACGGGGATGGGGGTCGGGGAGGGGCGGCGTTGGCAGGGCGGCTCAGGCTCCCGGCTCGGTCCCATCTTCCCCGATCGCCAGCCAGCGACGGGGGTGGGGGGCGAGGTACTCGCCCGGATCGGGCGCATTCGCCGGGGCCGTGAGCACGAAGTCGATGCTGAGCGAGAAGCGGGTGTCCTCCGGGTCCCCGTTGGGCAGCACCGCATGGTCGACCGACGACGGGAACAGCAGCAGCAGCCCCGCCCGGGGGGCCACGTCGTGCCAGGGGCGGTTGAGGGCGGCATCGGCGCCGATCGGTCCGTCCTGGCCCACCGCCAGCCCCGGCACCAGCTCGTTCACCTGCCGGGGGGCGAACAGGCGCAGGCAGCCGCTGCGGCCGCTGCCGTCGCCGTTGAGGTAGTAGATGGCGCTGAGGTGGGCGTTGGGGTGGTGGTGGCGCCCCACCTGCTCGCCAGCCCCGCTGATCACCGGCCAGCTGCGCTGCACATGCAGGGCCAGGCGCCGGCGATCAAACCCCAGGGCGGCCAGATACGCCCAGGCATGGCCCGCCAGCCGGCCGATCAGGGGGGCGAACAGGGGGTCGCGGTGCAGTTCCCCGGCGCCGCGCACATCGCCGGTCCAGGCCACCCCCTCCTCGCTGGGGGCCCGTTCCCGCAGCTCCAGGACCCGCTGCAGCAGCAGGGCGGTGTCGAGGGGATCGGGGGCCAGCTGCACCCGGCCCAGGGCCATCGGGAACAGGGGCTCGATCGCCAGGGCGGCGGGGGCGGCGGCATCGGCCATGGACGAAAGGGGAGAGAACCGGGACGGAACGGGACAATCATTCCCTGGCGCAACGTCCCCCCTCCAGTTCCACCATGTTCACCCTGGATCAGGTCGTCCCCTGGGGCCGCTCCTTCGAGGAGTACGGGGCCATGTTCGCCCTGACGGCGGACGACCTGGCGGGCCGGATCCTGGGCTGTGGGGATGGACCGGCCAGCTTCAACGCCGAGGCCAGCCGCAGGGGCACGACGGTGACCTCCTGCGATCCGATCTATCGCTTCAGCCGGGAGGCGATCGGCTCCCGCATCGCCGCCACCTACGACCAGGTGATCGAACAGATCCGGCAGAACCACAGCGACTTTGTCTGGGAGGCCATCCCCACGCCCGAGGAACTCGGCCGCCGACGCCTGGAGGCCATGGGCACCTTCCTGGACGACTATCCGGCCGGCGTGGCCCAGGGGCGGTATGTGGAGGCTGCGCTGCCCTCCCTGCCCTTCGCCGACGCCAGCTTCGAGCTGGCCCTGTGCTCCCATCTGCTGTTTCTGTACAGCCTGCAGCTGGACGCCGCCTTCCATCGGGCCTCGCTGCTCGAGCTGGCCCGCGTCGCCAGGGAGGTGCGGGTGTTTCCGCTGCTCACCCTGGGCGGTGAAGTGTCGCCCCATCTGGAGGAGAGTGCGGCAGCCCTGCGGGCGGAGGGTTTCACGGTGGCGATCGAACCGGTGCCCTACGAATTCCAGCGCGGCGGCAACACGATGCTGCGGATTCTTCGCCCGGCCAGCTGACGCCAACCACCCGTTGGCCCAGGCCCTTAGGTTTGGCCCAGCCTTCCGTTTCACCCATGCTGCGGCGCCTCGCCGATGATCTCTGGGTGGCTGAACAGCCGCAGACCTACTTCGGCCTGGGCATCGGCACCCGGATGACCGTCATCCGCCTGGAGAACAGCAACCGGCTGGTGATCCTTTCGCCGATTCAGCCAACTCCTGAGCTCGAAATCGAACTGGCCGCCATCGGTGTCGTCACCGATCTCGTGGCGCCCAATGCCTTCCACCATCTCCATCTTCCGGCCTTCCAGCAGCACTTTCCCCAGGCCATCAGCTGGGGTCCGCCCTTCCTCCGGCAGAAGTGTCCCCATCTGGAGCTGGACCGCCTGCTCAACGCGCAAGAGCCATCCCCATGGCCGGGATTGCTGCTGTGCAGCCTCAGCGGGCTCCACACCTTGGGTCCCACCGGCCCATCGCCGCTGCATGAGGTGGCCTTCTGCCACACCGCCAGCAGGACCCTGATCCTCACAGACAGTGCCTTCAACTTCGATGCCTCCGCCCCCTGGCTCACCCGCTGCCTCACGCGGATCGGCGGTGGTTACGCTCGCCTGGAGCCCACCATTCTCGAGCGCCTGGCCACCACCGACAGGTCTTCGCTGGGCAGGGCCATGAAGGCTCTGCTGCAGTGGGACTTCGACAGGGTGGTCGTGGCCCACGGAGCGGTGATGGAAACGGGCGGCAAGCAAGCCCTTACCAGGGCCTATTCCTCCTTTCTCGGATCCCCGTTGCCATGAAAGCCGTTCTCGCCGAACGTTACGGGCCGCCGGAGGTGCTGCAGATCCGCGAGATCGCCACACCCACCCCTGGCGACGATGAGATCCTGATCCGGATCCATGCCACCACGGTCACCTCGGGGGACTGGCGCATTCGAAGCCAGACGGTGCCGGCGGGCTTCGGTCTGATCATGCGGCTGGTGTTCGGCCTGCGGAAGCCGAGGCAGCCGATCCTCGGATCGGAGCTGGCCGGGGTTGTCGCGGCGACCGGCAGGAACGTCACCCAATTCCAGGTGGGTCAGCGGGTCTTCGCCTTCAACGACATGGGCATGGGCTGCCATGCCGAATACCTCTGCCTGCCCGAGGACGGCATGGTCGTGGCCACACCGCCCGGCCTCCGGGACGCCACCGCCGCCGCACTGTGCTTCGGCGGCACGACGGCCCTGGATTTCCTGCGCCGGGCCAAGCTGCGACCAGGAGAGAGGGTGCTGGTGAATGGGGCCTCCGGGGCGGTGGGCACCGCCGTCGTCCAGCTGGCCCGGCACGCCGGCGCCGAGGTCACCGGGGTGTGCAGCACCGCGAACCTCGATCTGGTGCGCTCCCTGGGGGCGGCCCGGGTCATCGACTACACCCGGGACGACTTCCGTTGCAACGGCGAAACCTATGACGTGATTGTGGACACGGTCGGCACGGCGCCATTCGCGCGCTGCCGGCGCTCCCTGAAGCCAGGGGGGCGTCTGCTGCTGGTGCTGGCCGGACTGCCCGACATGCTGAAGGGGCTATGGGTGTCGCTCACATCCGGTCGCAGCGTGATCGCCGGCCCCGCGACCGTGAAACGCGACGATCTGCGCACGCTTGCCACCCTGGCGGAGACAGGAGAATTCCAACCCGTGATCGACCGGATCTATCCGTTCGAGCAGATCGTGGAAGCCCATCGCTATGTCGACACAGGACGAAAGAGGGGTAATGTCATCCTCTCGGTGCGCGACCAGGACTAGTCCACCATGGCGAAGTCCGAGGCATTCGCGCGCATCAAGGCTCAGGTGCTCAGGATTGTCGCGGCGATTCCCGAATCGAAAATCACGACCTATCAATCCATCGGAGACCATCTGGCGGTGATGCCCAGACACGTGGCCTACATCCTCAGCCAGCTGGACGACAACACGAAGATGGATGTTCCCTGGTATCGCGTCGTGTCAGCAGACGGAAGCCTGGGCGTGCCCAAGCACGATCCCAACGGCGACAGTCAGGCCCAGCTGCTGCAACGGGAAGGCATCGACGTGGTCGGCCATGCGGTCGCTCCTCCGCTGGAAGCCGTTGTTCTCCCGGCCGCCGCGTTGCCCCACGGGATCCCCAGACAGGTGCGCGGTCGCTGACACAGGTGTAGCGTGAAGACAACAGAAAAGCACCGACCGCCGTTGCAGGTGCTTCGTGCTTCTCTGCTCCTCTGGGAGTGAGAGCGAGATGGACGCTGGGATACGGAAGCGGTACGGACCCCGTGGCAGGAGGGAAAGGAGGGTGGCGCTCCGCGACCGCGAGGGATTGGCGTTGCCGTTGGAGCAGGCCCTCATGGAGCGGATGAAGGAGCTCCACTGCCTCCACCAGATCGAGCGCATCATCAGCACCAGCCAGGGAACGATCGACGAGATGCTGGCGGAGATCGTCACCACCATCCCCGCGGCCTGGCTGCATCCCTCCAGCACCGTGGCCGGATCCGAAGGGGCGACCGTTGCTACCAGACGGGAGATCTGGAGCATTGCCCATCGGTCCAGTCCTCGCAGATCAGGGTCAACGACAGGGTCTACGGCTCGGTGGACGTGGGCTATACCGACCGTTTCGAGGAGGCCAGCGAAGGCCCCTTCCTGGCGGAGGAGCGCCTGCTGCTCGACACGATCGCCACCCGACTCGGCAGCCTCGTCGCCAGGGATCTGGCGGAGGCGGGCTGGCTCGACACCCTCAGGGAACAGGAGCTTCTCTACCGGCAGCTCGTCACGGTGCTGGTGAGTTTGGCGGAGATGCGTGACCCCTACACCGCCGGCCATCAGAGGCGGGTGGCCAACCTGGCGGTCGCCATCGGGGCGGAGCTGGGACTCACGCCCAAGGAGCTGGAGGGCGTGCGGCTGGCGGCGTCCGTCCACGACATCGGCAAGATCACCGTGCCGGCGGAGATTCTCTGCAAGCCCACCAAACTGACCCGCCATGAGTACGACCTGATCAAGGAACATGTCGAGGCCGGCTTCCAGATCCTCAAGGACGTGGCCTTCCCCTGGCCGATCGCCCGGATCGTCCTCGAACACCACGAGCGCATGGACGGCAGTGGCTACCCCAACGGCCTGAAGGGCGAGCAATTGCTGCCGGAATCCCGCATCGTGTCCGTGGCCGACGTCGTGGAATCGATGTGCGCCCACCGCCCCTACCGGGCGGGCCTGGGCACGGACGCCGCCCTCAGGGAAATCGAGAAAAATCGCGGCCTGCTCTACGACCCCGTCGTGGTGGACGCCTGTCTGCGGGTCTTCCGCGAAAAGGGCTACCGCTGCGGAGGACCTGAGGCCTGAAGGCCGCCCCCACACCATGCCGTATCTCCCCCTCCGTCTGCCGCCGGGCGTGGATCTGCGCGGCGAACTCGAAAGGATGGTCCAGGAGGATCCGCCATGCAGCGGCTTCATTGTCTGCGGGATCGGCAGCCTGGAGCATCCGGTGCTGCGCTTCGCCGATCAGGCCCAGGGGGTCGTGCTGGCCGGTCCGCAGGAAGTGATCACGATCGCGGGCAGCGTCAGCATGGATGGCGCCCACCTGCACCTGGTGGTGGCCGACAGCGAGGGTCACACCCTGGGCGGCCACCTGTGCTACGGGAGCCGGGTGCGGACGACGATGGAACTCCTGCTGCTCTGCCCGGAGGGCTGGCAGCTGGGCCGGGAGCGGGATGCCGCCACCGGCCATCTGGAACTGACGATCAGCCCATCGCGGCCGCGCCACCCACCACTTCCAGGATCTCCTGGGTGATGGCTGCCTGGCGGGCCTTGTTGTAATCGAGGGTGAGGGTCTTGGCGAGCGCCTTGGCGTTGTCGCTGGCGTTGTTCATGGCCGTCATCCGGCTGGCCAGTTCGCTGGCGGCCGCTTCCTGGAGGGAGCGCAACAGCTGGTTGGCCAGGTAGAGGGGCAGCAGGGCATTGAGCAGCTGCTCCGGACTCTGCTCGAACACGAAGTCCGGCTGCAGGGCCGGCTCAGCGTTCTCCACCTTGCCGATCTCCACCCCGAGGCGGCCGTCGCGGGTGATGAGACGGAAGATCTCATCGTCGGAGCTGGCGATGCCCTGGGGATCGAGGGGCAACAGGGTCTGGACGACGGGCTGGGAGCTCACCAGGTTGATGAAGCGGGTGAAGACGATCTCCACGCGGTCGGTGCTGGCGGAGAGGAACTCGGCGAGCACTTCGTTGGAGATTTCGTTCGCCTCCTGGGAGGTGGGCACCTGCTCCAGACCGGTGAAGGTGGCCCGGATCGGGTAGGAGCGGTTGGTGAAGTAGGTGATGGCCTTGCGGCCCATGAGCACCATGTCCACCGTGAAGCCCTGGCCCTTGAGCTCGGCGAAGCGCTGCTCGGCCCGGCGGATCACGTTGGCGTTGTAGCCGCCGCAGAGGCCCCGGTCGCCGGTGACCACCAGCAGGGTGATGGTGCTCACCGGCCGGCGCTCGGCCAGCAGCGGCGAGTCGGCCCCCTCGAAGCCCATGCGGGATTCGAGGTTCTGGAGCACCCGGGCGAGGCGATCGGCGAAGGGGCGGGTGCGCAGCACCTGCTCCTGGGCGCGACGCACCTTGGCGGCGGCCACCAGCCGCATGGCTTCGGTGATCTTGCGTGTGTTCTTGACCGAACTGATCCGGTCACGGATTGCCTTGAGATTGGCCATGGGTGGAGACTCCTCAGGCGGCAGCCAGCATCGAGGAGGTGACCTCGCGGATGGCCTCCTTGAGCATGGCTTCGGATTCGTCGCTCAGCACCTTGTCGGTCTGAACCTTGTTGATGAACTCGGGCTTGCTGCTCTTGAGGTATTCGCGCAGCTCGCGGGCGAACTGGGGCACCAGTTCCACGGGCACGTCGTCGATCAGACCCTTGACGCCCGCATAGACCACCGCCACCTGCTCAGCAAGGATCAGGGGGCTGAACTGGGGCTGCTTGAGCAGTTCACGCAGACGCTTGCCCCGGGCCAGCTGGGCCTGGGTGGCGGCGTCCAGGTCGGAGGCGAACTGGGAGAAGGCGGCCAGTTCGTCGAACTGGGCCAGCTCCAGCTTCAGGGTGCCGGCGATCTTCTTGATGGCCTTGGTCTGGGCAGCACCACCCACCCGGCTCACGGAGATGCCCACGTTGATGGCGGGGCGCAGGCCGGAGTTGAACAGGTCGGAGCTGAGGAACACCTGCCCGTCGGTGATCGAAATCACGTTGGTGGGGATGTAGGCCGAGACGTCACCGGCCTGGGTCTCGATGATCGGCAGGGCGGTCATGCTGCCCTTGCCCATGGCGTCGGACAGCTTGGCGGCCCGCTCCAGCAGGCGGCTGTGGCAGTAGAAGACGTCGCCGGGGTAGGCCTCACGGCCGGGGGGACGGCGCAGCAGCAGGGACATCTGGCGGTAGGCCTGGGCCTGCTTGGTGAGGTCGTCGTACACCACCAGGGTGGCCTTGCCCTTGTACATGAAGGACTCGGCGATGGCCGCGCCGGTGTAGGGGGCCAGGTACTGGAGGGCCGCCGCTTCCGAGGCGCTGGCTGCCACCACCACGGTGTAATCGAGGGCGCCGCGCTCGCGGAGCACTTCCACCACGTTGGCCACCGAGGCGTTCTTCTGGCCGATGGCCACGTAGACGCAGACGACGTCCTCACCCTTCTGGTTCAGGATCGTGTCGATGCAGATGGCGGTCTTGCCTGTCTGGCGGTCGCCGATGATCAGCTCGCGCTGGCCCCGGCCGATGGGAATCATGGCGTCGATGGCCGTGATGCCGGTCTGCATGGGCTCATGCACCGACTTGCGCTGGATGATGCCAGGCGCCATCGACTCGATCAGGCGGGTCTCGGTGGTGGCGATCTCACCCTTGCCGTCGATCGGCTGACCCAGGGCGTTCACCACCCGGCCCAGCATGGCGTCACCCACCGGCACGGCGGCGATGCGGCCCGTGGCCTTGACGGTGCTGCCCTCCTGGATGCCCAGGCCCTCGCCCATCAGCACGACGCCGACGTTGTCGTCCTCCAGGTTCAGCGCCAGGCCCTCGGTGCCGTCTTCGAACAGCACCAGTTCGCCGGCCATCACCTGCTCGAGTCCGTAGACCCGGGCGATGCCATCACCGATCTGCAGGACGGTGCCGACGTTGCTGACAGAGACCGACTTGTCGTAGTCGGCGATCTGCTTCTTGAGGATGGCGCTGATCTCGTCGGGGCGGATGGAAACCATGGGTGGGAGTCCCCGGAGGGGAGGCGATGAAGTGGGGAGGAGTGGGGGGGAGGGAAGGAAGCGTCAGCTCACGTTGGCGAGCGACAGGCCGAGGCGCCGCACCTGACCGGCGAGGCTGGCGTCGATCACCCGGGAACCGACACTGAGGACGAACCCACCGATCAGGGCAGGATCCACCGCGAGGCTGATCTCCACCTTGTCGGTGCCGGCCACGGCCTTGGCCTTCTCGGCGAGCAGGGCCTGCTGCTCCTCGCTCAGGGGACTCGCCGAGGTCACGGTGGCCAGGGCGATCTGGTTCTGCTCGCGGTAGAGATCCAGGAGCCGCTCCAGGACGGCATCGAGGAAGCCGATGCGCTGGCGGTCGGCCAGCAGCTTGAGCAGGTTGAGGAAGGAGGGGGAGATGTCCTTGCCGAAGAGCTTCGCGAGGGCCGCCTTCTTGCCTTCGACCTCGAGGACCGGGGAGGCCATCGCCTCGCGCAGGTCGCTGGAGTCGTGCCAGAGGGTCAGGATCGCCCGGGCCTGTTCGATCACCGCCTCGGTGTCGCCATTGGCGTCACACACCTGCAGGAAGGCGTCGGCGTAGGGGGTGGTGATGGTGTTGAGCAGAGGCATCAGGCGTTCCCCATCGATTGAATGGACTGATCGATCAGCTGGGCCTGGGCGCTGGCGTCGAGGCGGCCGGGCAGGCTGACCAGGGCCTTGGCGATGGCCATCTCAGCGGCCTCGCGCTGCAGGAGCCGGCTGACGCGGGAGACTTCCGAATCCAGGTCGGACTGGGAGTCCTGCTTCAGGCGGGCCATCTCCTCGACGGTGCGCTTCTCGCTCTCGAAACGGAGGGCCTCGGCACGGGCCTTGCCGTCGGCACGGATCTTCTCGGCGCGGGTGCGGGCCTCACCCAGGCTCTTCTGGGCCTCGGCGAGGGAAGCGGTGGCCGCATTCAGGCGCTCTTCGGCTTCCTTGAGTTCCCCCAGGATCCGCTCGCGGCGGCGCTCCAGGATGCCCCCGAGGAAGCCCCTCAGGAACCACGTCAGACCGGCGATGACGATCGCCAGGTTGATGATGTTGGTCTCGAAGATGTCGAGGTTGAGGCCGAAGCTGCCGTGGCTCGCGAGGAGCGACGGGAAGGTGGAGGTCATCATGAGGCGGTCAGGAGACGGTCGACGATGAGGTCGGCGAGCCTGTCGGCATCGGCCTCAAGGACGCCCAGGGCTGCGGTGCGCTGAGCATCGATCTTGCTGCGGGCACTTTCGCGGCTGGCGATGGCCTCCGCCTGGGCCACCGCCAGGGCCTCACGGTAGAGACGGTCGGAATCCTGCTCCGCCTCCAGAATCACCTTCTGGGCCTCGAGCCGGGCGCCCTTCAGCTGATCCTTGAGATCGGCCTCGAGGCGCTCGGCCTGGGCGATCTTTTCCTTCGCCTGGGTCCGGCTGGTGGCGATGTAGCCCTCACGGTCCTCGACGGCCTTGCCGACCGGGCGGAAGAACAGGCTGTTGAGAATGAAGGTGAGGATCACCACCTGCAGCGCCATGAGCGGCAGGGTGGCGTCGAGGTCGAACAGACCTCCCTCGGGCGACCCTGCGGTCGCACCTGCCTCGGCAAGCAGAAGCCAGCTGGTCATGGGGCAATAAGGCGGGCGGTGGTGGAGGCGTGGATGGAGCCGGGGGTGGAGAAGGGCCGCAACGGACGGGCGGCCCTGTCATCCCCGCGATGGCCTCCGATCAGGAGAAGGGGTTGGCGAACAGCAGCACCAGGGCGACCACCAGGCCGTAGATGGTCAGCGATTCCATGAAGGCCAGGGAGAGCAGCAGGGTGCCGCGGATCTTGCCTTCAGCTTCGGGCTGACGGGCGATGCCTTCGACGGCGCCGCCGGAAGCGGTGCCCTGGCCGATGCCAGGACCGATGGAGCCGAGACCGACGGCAAGACCAGCAGCCACGACGGACGCAGCGGAAGTAAGGGAATCCATGGTGGGGTTAGAAATGTGGGGCGCCGGGGAAGCGCGGAAGGAACCTTGTCGAGAACCCTGCGCCGGGGACACCTGGGAAGGCGGGCCCGGATCGAGCCGGACCTGCGCGCAGAGAGTTTGCCAGACCGGGGGGACGGACCGGCGAGGAGCCGACCTAGTGGTGCTCCTCGTGGACGGCCTCACCGATGTAGTAGGCCGCCAGGGTGGCGAAGATCAGGGCCTGAATGGCGCTGGTGAACAGGCCGAGGAACATCACCGGCAGCGGCACCACCAGGGGCACCAGGAAGGCCAGCACCGCCACCACCAGTTCGTCGGCAAGGATGTTGCCGAACAGACGGAAGGAGAGCGAGAGCGGCTTGGTGAAGTCCTCGACGATCTTGAAGGGGAGCATGATCGGCGTGGGTTCCACGTAGTACTCGAAGTACCGGAAACCCTTGCGGCTCAGGCCCGCATAGAAGTAGGCCAGCGACACCAGCAGCGCCAGGGCGATGGTGGTGTTGATGTCGGCGGTGGGGGCGCCCAGTTCACCGCTGGGTAGGTGGACCAGCTTCCAGGGGATCAGGGCCCCGCCCCAGTTGCTCACGAAGATGAACAGGAACAGGGTGCCGATGAAGGGAAGCCAGTCGCGGTAGGCCTTCTCACCGATGTATTCGCGGGCGATGTCGCGCAGGTAATCCCAGAGGAACTCCAGCAGGTTCTGCACGCCCCTGGGATCGCGCTCCAGGCGGCGCGTGCCGACCACGACCACAGCGAGCAGGGCGCCGATCACGACCCAGGAACTCAGGAAGACCTGGCCGTGGATCTTGTAATTGCCGAGCTGCCAGTAGAGGTGCTGGCCGACCTCGAGGGCGGCGAAGGGAAGGGCGAGGGGCAACGGAGCCATCGGGGGTTAGGGCCTGGCGGAACGTCTGGGCCGCCGGAGCGGCTGAAGAGGGCCGCCGGAGCGGCTGAAGAGGGCCGCCGAGGCGGCTGGACAGGGATGGAGTCAGGTGTCGAGGACGGCCTGAACGATCAGAGCGGGCTTGTAGAGGAGGAATCCGACCACGGCGGGCAGGATCTCGAGAACGGGGAGCCTGGCAGCCGCGACCACCAGCACCACGGGCACCAGCAACTGGGCCTTGCCCACCCCCTTGGTTTCGACGCCGAAGCGGTTCACGCTGCGGGCCAGGAGGCGGAGGTACAGGAGCCCCGCCAGGGCTCCCACCAGCAGACTGAAAGCGGTGGGGAGGTCGAACCACAGGGCCGTGAGGGGCACCGCCAGGGCGGTGGCACAGACCGTGGAAACAAGCATCCGGCGCTGCAGCCGCAGGTAACCGTCCATGCCGTTGTTCACCGTCGACGGAGCGGCGGCGACTTCAGGCTGGGGGGGAGGCTCGATGGTCGGATGGACTGCGACCTCTTCGGTCGACGTCTCCACGGGGGGGACGGCATCCGGGGAAGGGGTCAGGGCAGCCTGCAACCGACGAGGCTCCGTCTTGGCGTGCGGACTTTATCACTCAGCCCGTTCAGGCTCTAAGCAACAGAAGCACCCGCTCCGCCAGCAGCCGCCGCGCCGCCGCCACCCGCTCGGCGGGGCCCAGGGCCAGAGGAAGCGCCTCGATCGTCGTGCCGGCGGGGGCCGCCTCCAGGGCCTCCATCAGGGCCAGCTCCTGCTCCGTGATGGTCAGGGGACGCAGGTCGGGACCCAGCAGCGCCGTGGAGGGCCAGCCCCACAGGCAGCGGTTGCGCTCGCCGCCGGCCGCCAGCAGGGCGTCGTCGCTCAACGCCTCCGGCGCCGCATCGCTCCAGGCCTCCGTCGCCGCGTCCCGAGCCCCGTCGCCGTCCTGGCGCCGCAGGAAGAACTCGAAGTGGCTGATGTCCGGATCGAGGCTCTCCACCAGGGTCCACTGCTGCCGCGCTGGCAGCGCCCGGGCCCGCTCCAGCAGTTCCCCCTGCAGCAGCCGGGCCGGATCCCAGACCTCGGGATTGGAGAAGCCGGCGAAGTGGATCCCGGGCTGGTCGACGAAGCGGAACAGGCGCTCCAGGTCGTAGCTGGTCTCCTGGGGATGGAGGTACATGTCGGCGAAGTTGGCATCGGCGGCGGTGTCGAGGGCCCAGCGCTGTTCGTGGTGCCGCCGCAGGCGGTTGGTCTCGGGAAGGGTGGTGAACAGCTCCCTGCCCAGCCGCAGGCCCGCCGGCCCGGTCCCCACCCCCATCAGGGCCAGGGCCCGCTGGGTGCGGTGGATCTCCCAGCGACCGCCGTCGGCATAGAGAAAGAGGTGCAGCAGGCCCCCCGGCCGCAGCAGGGGAATCAGGGCCCGCAGGCCCTCCTCAGGCCGGTCGAGGTGATGCAGCACCCCCACCGAATTGATGTAGTCGAAGGGGCCCTCCCCCGCCAGGTCGAGCAGGCTGCGCTGCTCGATGCGCAGCTCCGCCACCTGGGCGGCGGCGCCGGAGCGGGCGGTGCGCTCCCGGGCCACCGCCAGGGCACCGGCGCTGATGTCCACCGCCAGCACCGCGGCGCCCGGATTGAGATGGCAGAGGTAGTCGGTGCTCACCCCCGTGCCGCAGCCGGCGTCGAGGATCCGCCAGGACCGCGGCGGCGGCGGCAGGGCCCCGTCCACGGCCGCCACCACGCTGTCCACGCACCAGCGCCAGTTGTATCCCGGTGGCGGGCCGTCCTGGAGGGGGTCCCCCGGGTAGGGGAAACGGTCGTAGAAGGCGCTCACCACCGGTGTGGCGGCATCCAGCGGGGCCTCCGGGGGGTGATCCATCAGTGCCACGGTGCAGGTTCGGGCAGCATTCCACGGCGCCGGCCGCCGTTCAGGCTGAGCCCCAGGGACGGCTGCAAACATTTGTTCATGCCCCCCCGGGGGGCCAGGGGGCCAGCCGTAACGTGACCCAGCCCGGCTCGCTCTCGTTCATGACCGTGACCGCCAGCAGCGGCAGCACCAGGGTCGCCCCCCAGCGCTACGACACCCTGCCGCTCTCCAGCGTCCGGAAGGCGGAGCAGCAGGACCGTTTCCCCGACGGCGGCGAACTGGACGCCCTGACCACCTTCTTCCGCAGCGGCCAGATCCGCGTCGAAGCCGCCCGACGGATCTCCGCCAACGCCGACGCGATCGTGGCCAAGGCCGCCAACCGGATCTTCACCGGCGGCACGCCCCTCTCCTATCTCGACGCCCCCCTCAGCACGCCCAGTGCGGGCGCCAGCGATGGGGTCGCCCTCGCCGCCGACCAGGCCGCGTTCCAACGCTCGGTGCGCACCTTCGCCCAGGGATCGGGGGGCAGTGGTCTGCTCGGCCGGATCCTTGAGGGTGTCCAGGCCGACGCCGACGTCCGGGTCGTGCTGCCCAGCGGCTTCAACCCCATCTCGGTGGCGATCTACGGCAATGCCCGCATGCGCAAGTCGCTGCGGGACCTGGCCTGGTTCCTCCGCTACGTGGGCTACGCCGTGGTCGCCGGCGATCCCAGCATCCTGGCGGTGAACACCCGCGGTCTCCGCGACGTGCTCGAGAAGGCCTGCTCCCTGGCCGCCACCAACGTGGCCCTGCAGGAGATGCGCGCCGCCGCCGCCGGCCTGTTCCGGGGCGAACCCGACTCCCGCCAGCTGGTGATCGACTGCTTCAACGTGCTCCTCAAGGAGCTCGAGATCCCCACCCCCTCCACCCGCGCCCGCCTCGGCAGCCCCGTCAACCAGGGCCTGCAGCTGCCGGCGATCTATGCCCTCGCCGCCGAAGGCTCCCAGCGCTTCGTGATGAAGCCGGGCCTCTCCGGAGCCGAGAAGGCCGAGATCATCCGTGCCGCCTACCGCCAGGTGTTCGAGCGGGACATCGTCAAGGGCTACTCCCAGGTGGTCTGCCCGGTGGAGGCCACCCAGGTGCGCCAGGGCCAGCTCTCGATGCGGGAGTTCATCCGCGCCCTCGGCCGAAGCAAGGTCTACCGCCGCCAGTTCTACGGTCGCTTCTCCAACAGCCGGGTGGTGGAACTCGCCTTCCGCCACTTCCTGGGCCGCGGCGTGAGCTCGATCGAGGAATTCCGCCAGTACTTCGCCATCGTCAGCGCCAAGGGGCTCAACGGCCTCGTTGATGCCCTGGTCAACGGCATGGAGTACGCCCGGGTCTTCGGCGAGGAAACGGTGCCCTACCTCAGGGACATCGGCGAAGAGGCCCAGGAGAGCGCCGGTTGGGGATCCAACCGCAACCTCTTCCGCTTCAGTGCCCCGTTCGAGGGGGCGCCCCAGTACATCACCCTCTACGCCTCCTACCGCCAGCCCCTCGCCGACCAGCACCCGTACGGCGGCGGCAACGATCCCCTGGCCCTCACCTACGGCGCGATCTTCCCGTCCAGCACGGCGTCGGTCGCCACCCGCCCGGCCCCCTTCAGCTACGACACCCGCCGGATCCTGATCGGCAACGGCATGGCCCAGCCCGGGCCCATGGACAGCGCCCAGTTCCGCAAGGCCACCCCGCGCCGGGTGGGGCCGAAGGTGGTGCGCCTGCGCCAGATCGCCACCGGCGGCAGCTCCACCCCCCGCCGGGGCGGCCAGCCCAGCATCCGCGGCACCGAATCCAGCACCCAGGCCGTCATCAATGCGGTCTACGTGCAGGTGCTGGGCACCGCCGGCTACGCCGGAGAGCGCAACAAGGTCGAGGAGATCAAGCTCGAGAACGGCGACATCAGCCTGCGGGAGTTCGTGCGCCAGGTGGCCCGCTCCAACGCCTTCCGTCGTCGCTACTGGAGCGGCCTGTACATCACCAAGGCCATCGAGGTGATGCACCGCCGCATCCTTGGCCGACCCACCTTCGGCCGCTGGGAGATCAACGCCTACTTCGACACCGCCGCCCGCAAGGGCTTCTACGGCGTCGTCGACGCCATGATCGAAGGCCGCGAATACAACGAGTGCTTCGGCGAGGACACCGTCCCCTACGAGCGCTTCATCACCCCGGCCGATCGCAACGCCCGCCGCGTTCCGGGCCTGGTGCGCACCCTCGAGACGGTTGCCGACATCACACCCCTGCAGCGGCCCACCGTGCCGGTCTCCCAGGAGATCCGCACCGTCGGCGATCTGGTCCAGCGCAACCTGACGGCCAGGCCCAAGGTGCGCGGCCAGTGGAAGGCGGAGGTGGCCGGCGGCCAGAGTGCGTCGACCTCCATGGGCGTACCCAGCGGTCCCGGAACCCTCCGGGAGCCCCCTGCCCCCACCCGCAGCTGGAGTCAGTCCCCCTGGCAGCCCGGCGGTGGCGCCGCTCCCGTCTGGCGCAGCGGTGTCTCCACCGCCGGTAGCGGCAATGGCTATGCGGCCCCCGCCAGCATCGGCCTTGCCAGTGGCTGGAAGGCCCTGGTGGGCACCAACCTCCTGAGCGGTGTCGCCACAGCCCCCGACGGCGCCATGGCCAAGGCCCTGAAGCCCGGCGCCCCCCAGGGATTCCGGCGCCGCCAGAGCCTCTCCAGGCCCGTCCAGCTGCTCCGCGATCCCAGCGAGACCCAGGTGCAGGAGGTGGTGCAGGCGGTCTACCGCCAGCTCCTCAACCGCGTGCCCTTCGCGGCCGAGCGCCAGTTCGATCCCGAATCCCAGCTGCGCGACGGCCAGCTCTCGGTGGCCGAGTTCGTGGGCCAGATCGCCGGCAGCGATCTCTTCCAGCAGCGGCTGCAGCGGATGGCCCCCCTGCGGGCGGCCTCGGCCGCCTACCTGGCCCTGCTCGGCCGCGCCGCCATGCCGCGCGAAGTCAGCCGGTTCCTCGCCACCCGCGCCACGGCCGGCCAGCAGGCCGCCGTCGCCGAACTGCTCAACGCCCGGGAGTACGCCACGGCCTTCGGCCAGGACACGGTGCCCTACCTTCGCGGCCTCGGCACCGAGGATGGGGTTCCCCTCACGACCGTGAACCGCACCGCCGCCCTCTACGGCGGCAACGCGGGTCTCAACCCCTCCCTGAAGGGCGCGATCTGATCCACCCCCGAGCCATCCCGGGTCGCCCCTGAAGGCGGCCCTCCGGCGCATCCGATGGTCCCCCGGGTCAGTCCCGGGGGGTTTCTTTTGGTCCGTCTCTACAACGAGACGGAGAGATTGAGCTGTCCATGCACTTGCCCGCCGCGCAAGGCAGGCTCATAAAGATGAACAATTGCTGCGCTTGGACGGTGATAACAACTCCGGCCAAAGCCGTTGCAAGCCAAGGGATTTCGCGGGCCGATCCGCCGTGAAGAACTGTTACCGGCCCCCATGGGAGCGACGGGCCTTGCCACAGAATGATGCGACGGTCGGCCAAGCCGATCACCCTTACCCACCGGATACCGGTCTCCTTCACGGTGACCGCTTGTTTCGAGGCAGAACTGCATGAGCATCGTCTCCAACTCGATCATCAACGCGGACGCCGAAGCCCGCTACCTCAGCCCTGGCGAACTTGACCAGATCAAGTCGTTCGTGGCAGGGGGTCAGCGTCGTCTGCGCGTCGCCCAGGTCCTGGCTGAAAGCCGGGAGCGCATCGTGAAGCAGGCCGGAGGCCAGCTTTTCCAGAAGCGCCCCGATCTCGTCTCCCCCGGCGGCAACGCCTACGGGGAAGAGATGACGGCTTCCTGTCTGCGCGACATGGACTACTACCTCCGCCTGGTCACCTACGGCGTGGTCGCCGGGGATGTGACCCCGATCGAAGAGATCGGCGTCATCGGGGCCCGCGAGATGTATCGCGCCCTCGGCACTCCCCTCGAAGCCATGGCGGAAGCCGTGCGCGAGATGAAGACTGCAGCCACGGGTCTCCTCACCGGCTCCGATGCCGAAGAGGCCGGCTTCTACTTCGACTACGTGGTCGGCGCCCTCTCCTGAGGTTTCACCTCCCTCCCGTCCATCGCCATCAAACCCAGGATCCATGCAAGACGCCATCACCAACGTCATCAACCAGGCCGACGTCCAGGGGCTCTATCTCGACGGCGGCTCCATGGGGCGCCTCGAGCAGTACTTCGCCAGCGGTGAGCTGCGGGTGCGTGCCGCCGCCACCATCAGCGCCAACGCTTCGGCCATCATCAAAGAAGCCGTCGCCAAGGCCCTGCTGTACTCGGACATCACCCGTCCGGGCGGCAACATGTACACCACCCGCCGGTACGCGGCCTGCATCCGCGACCTCGACTACTACCTGCGCTACGCCACCTACGCCATGCTGGCCGGTGACACGTCGATCCTCGACGAGCGCGTGCTGAACGGCCTCAAGGAGACCTACAACTCCCTGGGTGTGCCCATCGGCGCCACGGTGCAGTCGATCCAGGCCATGAAGGAAGCCACCGCCTCCCTCGTCGGCCCCGATGCCGGTCGTGAGATGGGCGTCTACTTCGACTACATCAGCTCCGGCCTGGGCAACTGATCCCCAGCAACGCCCTACCCACGGCACGTTTTCCGAGGATCACCCCATGCGCCTGTTCAAGATCACGGCCTGCATTCCCTGCCCCGAAAAGGTGCGCAGTCAGAGGGAGCTGCAGAACACCTACTTCACCAAGTGGGTGCCCTATCACAGCTGGTTTGCTGAACAGCAGCGGATCATGAAGCAGGGCGGCAGGATCCTGAAGGTGGAACTGGCCACCGGCCGTCGTCAGCAGAACTGCGGCAACTGAAACGCCACGGCGTTCCCACCCCTTCGCCCGGCCCATGGCCGGGCTTTTTTGTTGCCTTCGAGCGGGAACGGCGGCGCCGACGGCGCAGGCGGCGAAATGTTCACCGCGGCTCGACAAACCCACCTCGGTCACGGCTGAATGGGCCATTCCCGGAACCCTCCCGCGGCCTTGTCCACCCCTGCCCCCCGCCTGCTCCACGGCCGTCCCGGCGCCGGCTTCCTGCCGCTGCCCTGGCAGCAATGGCCCGCGGAAGCCCGCCTGCTGCTGGGCCTGATCGCCCTCTGGAGCCTGGTGGGCCTGCTGGTGCTCACCTCCGCCAGCTGGTGGGTGGCCGAGCGGGAGATGGGCGACGGGGCCTACTACGTCAAGCGCCAGGCCGTCTGGCTGGTGGCCAGCTGGGGCCTCCTGTGGCTGGCCATGCGCACGACGATGCGGCGCTGGCTGCATCTGGCCGCGCCGGCCCTGCTGGTGGGGGCCCTGATGGTGGCCGCCACCCTGGTGGTGGGCACCACCGTCAACGGGGCCAGCCGCTGGCTGGTGCTGGGCCCGGTGCAACTGCAGCCCTCGGAGCTGATCAAGCCCTTCATGGTGCTGCAGGGGGCCGTGATCTTCTCCCATTGGCGCCGCATCGCCCTCGACCAGAAACTCCTCTGGATCGGCATCTTCGGCATGGTGATCCTGCTGATCCTCAAGCAGCCCAACCTCAGCACCGCCGCGCTGCTGGGCCTGTTGCTGTGGCTGATGGCCCTGGCCGGCGGCCTGCCCCTGACACTGCTGCTGGGTGCCGCCGGCGGCGGGATCGTGCTGGGCAGCATCAGCATCATGATCAACCCCTACCAGCTCGACCGGGTCACCTCCTTCCTCAACCCCTGGCGCGTCGCCCAGGGGGACGGCTACCAGCTGGTGCAGAGCCTCCTGGCCATCGGTTCGGGGGGCGTGCTCGGCTCCGGCTTCGGGCTCTCCACCCAGAAACTCCAGTACCTGCCCATCCAGACCACCGACTTCATCTTCGCGGTCTTCGCTGAGGAGTTCGGCTACGTCGGCTCGGTGATGCTGCTGCTGTTCCTGATGATCTTCGGCTTCGTGGGCCTGCGGGTGGCCATGGCCTGCCGCAGCAACCAGCACCGCCTGGTGGCCATCGGCTGCACCACCCTGCTGGTGGGCCAGTCGATCCTCAACATCGCCGTGGCCAGCGGCTCGATGCCCACCACCGGCCTGCCCCTGCCGATGATCAGCTACGGCGGCAACTCCCTGCTCAGCAGCCTGTTCCTGGCAGGCCTGCTGCTGCGCTGCTCCCTGGAGTCCTCCGGACTCGAGCCTGTCCGGCCCCGCAGACGGGCCCCCCGGCCTGCCCCGATAGGCTGAGCCCTGCTGCCAACCTCGATCGGCCATGCTCAGCCCCGGGCTGCCCTTCGCCGACTGGGCCCGCAGCAGCGAACAGCTGCTCCAGGGATCCCTGGCCCACCCCGGCCCCCTGACCCTGGCGGTGGTGTTCAGCGGCGGCCTGCTCACCAGTCTCGGCCCCTGCTCCCTCTCGCTGCTGCCCGTCACCCTGGCCTACCTGGCCGGCTTCGGCGCTGAGGACCAGGGGCGTCCCCCCTGGCAGCGCAGCGCCAGCTTCGCCGCCGGCATCGTGGCGGCCCTGGTGCTGCTCGGCCTGGCCAGCGGCCTGATGGGCCGCCTCTACGGCCGCATCCCCGGCCAGCTGCCGCTGCTGGTGGCCGTCGTGGCCGTGGTGATGGGCCTCAACCTGCTGGGCGTCCTGCGGCTGCCGTTGCCCGCCGGGCCCGACCCCGAGCGCTGGCGTCGGCGGGTGCCGGCTCCGCTGGCACCGCTGGCGGCCGGCCTGGCCTTCGGCCTGGCCGCCACCCCCTGCACCACCCCGGTGCTGGCCGTGCTGCTGGCCTGGATGGCCCAGACCGGCCAGCCCCTGGTGGGCATGGTGCTGCTCACCAGCTTCGGTGCCGGCCAGGTGATGCCCCTGCTGCTGGCCGGCACGGTGGCCGCCTCCCTGCCCGGACTGCTGCAGCTGCGCCGCCTGGGCCAGTGGGTGCCACCGATCAGCGGCGTGGTGCTGCTCGCCAGCGGCGGCCTCACCCTGCTGTCGGTGCTGCCATGAGCAGCACGGCAGCCTCCCCCTGGCGCCCCCTGCAGCGCCTGGCCGCCTGGATCTCCGACCTGCGCCTGGCGATCGGCCTGTTGCTGGTGATCGCCATCGCCAGCGGCATCGGCACGGCCATTCCCCAGAAGGAGGAGGCCGCCTTCTACCACCAGCTCTACGATCCCACCCCCTGGCTGGGGCTGCTGCACGGGGATGGGGTGCTGCAGCTGCAGCTGGATCACGTCTATTCCAGTGGCTGGTTCCTGGCCCTGCTCGCCTGGCTGGGCCTGTCGCTGATCCTGTGCAGCTGGCGCCGCCAGTGGCCCGCCCTGCAGGCCTCCCTGCGCTGGATCGACTACCGCAGCCCCCGCCAGCTCAGCAAGCTGAGTGTGGCCGAAACCCTCGTCACCACCGAGCCCGTCGCCGGCCTGGAGCGGCTGGAGGCCGATCTGCGCGGCTCGGGCTGGCAGATCCATCGCCAGGACGACCGCCTGGCCGCCCGTCGGGGCGTGCTCGGCCGGGTGGGGCCCCTGCTGGTGCATGCCGGCATGGTGGTGCTGATGGTGGGGGCGGCCTGGGGCGCCCTGGGGGGCCAGCGGCTGGAGCGCTTCCTGGCCCCGGGCCGGGAGCTGGAACTGCTCGACAGCCGCGGCAGCACCCAGGTGACCCTCGCCCTCGACGACTTCCACATCCAGCGGGATCCCGCCGGCCGCCCGGAGCAGTTCTCCTCCAACCTGCGGCTGATCACCCCCGGCGATGCGGCCACCACCACCGAAGCCGCCATCAGCGTCAACCACCCCCTGCGCTACCGGGGCATGACGCTCTACCAGGCCGACTGGTCCCTGGCGACGATCAGCCTGCAGCTGGGCCGCAGTCCGGTGCTGGAGCTGCCCCTGCAGACCTTCCCCCAGCTGGGCGACCAGCTCTGGGGGCTGGTGCTTCCCACCCGCCCCGATGGCACCGAACCGGTGCTGCTCAGCCTCACCAGCGAACAGGGGCCGGTGCAGGTGTTCGGCCCCGATGGCGTGGCCCTGGCCCAGCTGGTGCCCGGCGGCGAAGCCCAGGAGGTGAAGGGGCTGCCGATCCGGGTGGCGAGCGTGATGCCAGCCAGCGGCATCCTGTTCAAACGGGACCCCGGCGTCCCCCTCGTGTACACCGGCTTCGCCATCGCCCTGGCGGGCGGTGCCCTGAGCCTGGTGGCCACCCGCCAGCTGTGGGCCATCGCCGATGGTCCCGGGGGCCGGCTGCACGTGGCGGGGCTCTGCAACCGCAACCTCACCGCTTTCGCCGCCGAGCTGCCGGCGCTGCTGCAGCGGCTGGAACCCCAGCCCTGACTCAGCAGGGCCGGCGCTCACCGTGGCTGACACGCACCACGGTGTGGACGTTGCCGCGGGGGTTGAAATCGGCCTCCAGCTTCATCCAGAGGGGATCGCAGGCGCTCACCAGGTCATCGAGGATCCGGTTGGCCGCCTCCTCGTGGGAGATGGAGCGGTTGCGGTAGCTGTTGACGTAGAGCTTGAGGGCCTTGAGTTCCAGCACCCGGGGGCCGGGCTGATACAGCAGCCGCAGCACGGCGAAATCGGGATAGCCGGAGAAGGGGCAGGTGCAGGTGAACTCCGGCAGTTCGATGGACACCTCGTAGGCGCGACCCTCGCGGGGATTGGCGAAGCAGACCAGCTGGGCCTCGGCGATGGCCCGCTCCCCGTACAGGGGGGTCACGGTCTGGGGCTGGTCGGCGACACCGGAAGCCATGGTCAGGGAAACGGGGAAACGGATTTTGACCGTACAGGAGCTGACCCATGGCGCGGAGCCCCCGTCAACAGCCCCGGCCGCCCGTCAGCACCCCGGAGCTCGCGTAGCAACCGTTACGACGACCCCGGCAAGGCTCGGCGGTAATGGAGCCGTCCCCTCCCCAGGCGGGGACTCTGAGAGACTCCAACCGTCGCCTTCCTGACCGCAGCACAGCCATGAAGAAAATCGAGGCCATCATCCGCCCCTTCAAACTCGAGGACGTGAAGATCGCCCTTGTCAATGCGGGCATCGTCGGCATGACCGTGAGCGAGGTGCGCGGATTCGGCCGTCAGAAGGGGCAGGTGGAGCGCTATCGCGGGTCCGAATTCACGGTCGAGTTCCTGCAGAAACTCAAGCTGGAGATCGTCGTCGACGATGACCGGGTGGCCACCGTGGTTCAGGCGGTGCAGGATGCGGCCCGCACCGGCGAGATCGGTGACGGCAAGATCTTCATCAGCACCGTGGATTCGGTGATCCGGATTCGCACCGGCGACCTCGACAGCGGCGCCATCTGAACGCCCCGCTCCTGATCCCCTGACCCTGGCCGTGGGCCCCTCAGGCCCCGGCCAAGGTCTCCTTCACCAGAGCCGCGATCCTGCCGGGCCAGTCGATGGCCTCGGAGGCTGGCTCCGAGCTGGCCCCGGGCGGCACCAGCCAGAGCAGGTATTCATGGTTGCCCGCGGGCCCGGTGAGGGGCGACGCCACCAGCCCCGCCGGGTGCCAGTCCAGTTCCCCTGCCGCCGTGATCACGGTGGCGATGGCGTCGGCGTGGGCGGCCGGATCCCGCACCACGCCCCCTTTGCCCACCCGCTGGCGACCCACCTCGAACTGGGGCTTGACCAGCAGCAGCGCCTCACCCGATCCCAGCAGGAGGGCCCGCAGGGCCGGCAGCACCCGGGTGAGGGAAATGAACGACACATCGGCCACGGCCAGGTCGGGCCAGGGATCGCCTTCGCCATAAAGCAGCTCCGGGGTGAGATGGCGCAGGTTGGTGCGCTCCCGCAGCACCACCCGTTCATCGGTGCGCAGGCTCCAGGCCGTCTGGCCGTAGCCCACATCGATCCCGTACACCCGCAGGGCCCCGTGCTTCAGCAGGCAATCGGTGAAGCCGCCGGTGGAGATGCCGCCATCGAGGCACACCCGGCCTTGCACCTGGATCGGCAGAGCCGCCAGGGCCCCCTCCAGCTTCTCGCCCCCCCGGGAGACAAAGCGGGGCGGCTGCTCCACCTCCAGCAGCAGGGTCTCGGCCACCTCGGTGCCGGGTTTGTCGAGCACCTCGCCGCCCCCGCGCACCCGGCCGGCGCGGATCAGCTGCTGGGCCTGCTGGCGGCTGGCCACCAGGCCCAGATCCACCAGGCGGCGATCGAGCCGCTGCTTACGGGCCATGCTGCTTTTCGGCCATGGGTCCTGCCGCTCCACCGGCATGTTGTCACCGAACAGCGACCCAAACCGAACAAAAACCGATGGCCAGACGGTTCAGCGCGGAACAGTCGCAGGATGGCAGCTGTCTTCCCCCCGGTTCCCTCCCATGGCTGCCCCCGGATCCATGGCTGCCAACAGATCCAACGTGGTGGAGCTGCTCCACCCCGGAAGCTTCGTGCGGCTGCGGGACCATCCGGAGGATCTGCCCCCGTTCCAGCTGATCCGCCGCCGCGGCACCCGCTGCTGGGTGCGCCAGCAGGCCTGGGGTTCGATGGTGCACCTGGAGCTGCCCTACCGCCGCCTCACCGCCGCCGCCTGAGCCGGTAAGGGCGGCTCGATAGGTTGGTGGATCGTTCGCCACCGCCCGGCCCTTGATCGAGCGTTACACCCTGCCCGAAATGGGCCGCCTCTGGAGCGAGGAAGCGAAGTTCCAGAGCTGGCTTGAGGTGGAGATCGCCGCCACCGCCGCCAACGTGGAGCTGGGCCGGGTGCCCGCCGAGGCGCTGGCCACGATCCGCGAGAAGGCGGCCTTCGAGGTGCCCCGCATCCTGGAGATCGAGGCGGAGGTGCGCCACGACGTCATCGCCTTCCTCACCAACGTCAACGAGCACGTCGGTGATGCGGGCCGCTACATCCACGTGGGCATGACCAGCTCCGACGTGCTGGACACCGGCCTGGCCCTGCAGCTGAAGGCCTCGGTGGCCCTGCTGCGCACCGAGCTCGATGGCCTCGCCGACGCCCTGCGCCGGCTGGCCCGCGCCCACAAGGACACGGTGATGATCGGCCGCTCCCACGCCATCCACGGCGAGCCGATCACCTTCGGCTTCAAGGTGGCCGGCTGGCTGGCCGAAACCGAGCGCAACCGGGAGCGGCTGGAGCGGCTGGAGCGGCTGGTGGCCGTGGGGCAGGTCAGCGGTGCCATGGGCACCTACGCCAACACCGATCCGCAGGTGGAGGCGATCACCTGCCGGCTGCTGGGCCTGGAGCCCGACACCGCCAGCACCCAGGTGATCGGCCGCGACCGCCACGCGGAATACGTCCAGACCCTGGCCCTGGTGGGCACCTCCCTGGAGCGCTTCTCCACCGAGATCCGCAACCTGCAGCGCTCCGACGTGCTGGAGGTGGAGGAGAACTTCGCCAAAGGCCAGAAGGGCAGCTCGGCCATGCCCCACAAGCGCAACCCGATCCGCAGCGAACGCATCGGCGGCCTGGCCCGGGTGCTGCGCAGCTACACCGTGGCGGCCCTGGAGAACGTGGCCCTCTGGCACGAGCGGGACATCAGCCACAGCTCGGTGGAGCGGATGATGCTGCCCGACTGCTCGGTCACCCTGCACTTCATGCTGCGGGAGATGACCGCCGTGGTGGAAGGACTGGGGGTGTACCCCGAGAACATGGCCCGCAACATGAACCTCTACGGCGGCGTCGTGTTCAGCCAGCGGGTGCTGCTGGCGCTGGTGGAGGCGGGGCTGAGCCGGGAGGAGGCCTACCGCATCGTGCAGCGCCACGCCCACGCCGCCTGGAACACCGAGGGTGGCGACTTCCGCGCCAACCTGGCGGGCGATCCGGCGGTGACGGACCACCTGGGCGCTGAGCAGCTGGAGGCCTGCTTCGCCACCGACCTGCACCGGGCGAATCTGGACGTGATCTGGGCGCGGCTGGGGATCTGAGGGGGGGGGCGTCCGCCCCCTAAGCCGCCGGTGGCCGCCCTCTACCCGGCCGGCGGCCTCTCCGTCGCCGGGTCCAGCTTGCCGTTGCCCGTGGCCAGCAGGTCCTCGATCTCGCAGACCGGGAAGCGGTTGATGGCCTTGAGGGCCAGCCGTGAATTGCGGCGCAGCTGCTCGCTGATCGCCTCGCAGTAGGGAATCTGGGCCAGCAGATCCACCGTGCGGCGCAGGATCCGCACCACATCCCCCTCATCGAGGGAGGTGTTGGCGATCACGTCGTTCCAGCTGGCGCCCCGGGCCCAGGCATGGACCAGGCCGGTGAGCTCCGGCTCCCACCACACCGGCACCACCACCGACGCCCGCTCCTGCTGGCGCTGAAGCTCCCGCCGCAGGCTGCGCAGATCGTGGAGGGCCTCCTCGGAGGCCGGTGGCGGCGGGTAGCCGCACCAGAGGTCGGGCCGGTTCACCTCGGTGGAGATGGCCTCCAGCACCGCCGCCAGCTCGGCCGGATCCAGGGCATCGAGGTGGCCGCTCATCAGGGCCAGCCCCAGCCAGAGCTCGTTGTCGCCGCGCAGGGCGGCCACGGTGCGGCCCACCTCGGTGGGCTCCAACCCCTCCTCGCCATCGAGGGCGCCGAAGAAGCGCAGGATGTCGATCAGGGACAGGAAGGTGTCCCAGTGGCGGTTGGCGCGGTGGTGCAGCAGCCGCTGGCGCTCGCCGATCTCCTCCTCCAGCTCCTCCATGCGGCGACGGTGCTTCTTGAGGTGCTTGCGGTCGCCCCAGCGGTGGGCGGGGTGGGCCTCCAGCTCCTGCTCCAGCTTCTGCACCAGCTCGCCCTGCTGGCGCACCTCGCCGGCCAGGTCGTAGCGGGGGGTGTGCATGTCGTGGCGGCGCGCCATGGAGGACACCGCCAGGGCCAGGCCGCCGCTGGCGTTGTCGCCGTGGCGCAGCTCGTTGGCGTGGTGCAGCTCCGGCGGCTCCAGCTGGTCGACCTGCAGGCAGCTGAGCTCGGCGTGCAGGGTCACCACCGCGTGGCAGGGCAGCAGGATCCAGACGTTCTCGTCGGTGAGGCAGAGCAGCAGCGGGAACTGGCCGGAGCCCGGCACCTTGGCCACGATCACCGCCGGCGTAACCCGGCTGCGCAGGGCCGGCGCCTTGACGCTCACCAGGGTGCCCTCGCTGGCGAACTGCAGGGCCAGGGTGAGCTCGTGGGCCAGGGTCTCCTCGGCCTGCTGCTGCAGGATCCGATGCAGGCGCCGCTCCTCCCGCAGGCGGCCGCGGACTTTTTCGTAGTCCTCGAAGTCGTCCCAGGGCACCTCGCCGCCGCTGGATTCCAGGCTGGCCAGCTGGGCCATCAGCTCGGCGATGCGGGATTCGTCCTCGGCCAGATCCAGCCCCGCCAGGTAGCGGCCGAAGCTGCGCTCCACCAGCTCCCGGGCCTTGGCCAGGTCGTAGCGCTGCAGCAGGTTCAGCACCATGCCGTAGCTGGGGGTGAACTGGCTCACCAGCGGATCGGCCGGGCTGGTGGCCAGCGCCCCGGCCTCCCGCACCCCCTCGAACCGGCTCTGGACCGTGACCACATAGCCCTGGGTGTCGAGGCCGCGGCGGCCGGCGCGGCCCGCCATCTGCAGGAACTCGCTGCCCATCAGGGGCCGGTGGCCGCGCTCGGTGCGCTTGGAGAGGGCCGAGATCACCGTGGTGCGGGCCGGCATGTTGATGCCCGCGGCCAGGGTTTCGGTGGCGAACACCACCTTGATCAGCCCCTGCTGGAACAGCTCCTCGATCAGCTCCTTCCAGGCCGGCAGCACGCCGGCGTGGTGGGCGGCGATGCCCCGCAGCAGGGCGTCGGCATGGCCGCCCTCCCGCACCGCCTCCGGGGTCACCGCCATGAAGGCGTCCAGCCGCTGGCGGATGCGTGCCTGCTCCTCGGGATTCACCAGGCACACCTTGGCCAGGTCGCGGACGGAGCGGTCGCAGTTGCGGCGGCTGAAGATGAAGTAGATGGCCGGCAGCATCTCCCGCTCCGCCATCTGGGCCACCACGAAGCCGATCGGCGGCGCCTCCGGCTGGGGCGGCCGCGGTTCCTTCGGTCCCTTGCGGCGGGTGGACTTTGGAGGGCGCCAGACCTTGCAGTTGGGGTGCAGGCCGGTGCCCTCGTCGTTGAGCAGCGGATGCAGGCCCTTGGCGCTGCAGAAGCTGAAGGCCAGCGGGACGGGACGGAAGTCGCTGTGGATCAGCCGGGTGGGGCCATGCACCCGCTCGATCCAGTCGGTGAGCTGGCCCGCATTGGCCACCGTGGCCGAGAGGGCCACCAGCTGCACCCGCGACGGGCAGTGGATGATCGATTCCTCCCAGACCGTGCCCCGCTGGGTGTCGTTCATGTAGTGGCACTCGTCGAGCACCACGGCCTCCACATCGGCCAGGGGGTCGTCGTCGAGGTGATCGATCTCCGCGTAGAGCATGTTGCGGAAGATCTCGGTGGTCATCACCACCACCTGGGCCTCCCGGTTCAGGCTGAGATCACCGGTGAGCAGACCCACCTTCTCGTCGCCGAACTGGTGGCGGAAATCCCGCAGCTTCTGGTTGGAGAGGGCCTTGAGGGGCGTGGTGTAGAAGACCTTCTGGCCATGGGCCAGGGCCCGGTGGATGGCGTACTCGCCCACCAGGGTCTTGCCGGAGCCGGTGGGGGCGCTCACCACCACCGAGTGGCCCTGGTTCAGGGCGTCGATCGCCTCCAGCTGGAAGCCATCGAGAGGAAAGGGGAACAGCTCCTCCACCGGGGGGACGGCCTTGTTCAGGGCCGTGCCGCTGATCACGCCGTCGCTGGGCCCGTCGACGCGGGTGGAGCTGCCAACGTCGGGGCTCTCGAGCATCGTGGAATCCTATGGGCTGGCCGCCCCGGGGGAGCGGGGCTCAGGCCGATGCCGAATCCCGACCACACGCCGCCAGGACCAGCCAATGGTTCACGAACGCCTCTGGCCGAACCTGCACCGAACGGGATCCTCGGTGGCGCTTTGGGGATGGACTCCCCAGGGGAGATGGGGCACCGCAGCGAACAGCGCGGGGCGCACCACGCCGATGGGCTGATCGCGGATCAACGCCAACAGGGCCATCCCCTCACCTCGGTGCAGCTTCAGGGTGACCAGCGCCGCTGCATGGCATCCACAGGCTTGAAACCCTTCTGGTCATCCTGTCCTGCAAGCGTATAGCTATGTCCAAAAAGAAGTCAGCCACATCCTCCTATTTCTTCCATAGACAAACGGAACATTGGGCCGATGCCTCCAGCACAAACTACTGCCCAGGAAACGGGCCAGGAGTCCTGCAATCGCTGGCCACGTCATGGGGTGCCAGGGGCCTCGTCTGGGCTCCGACCGACACACCAGCTGATCGATCCCAGTCTCGAGAAGATAGGGGGCCAGATGGAGCCGATCGCGTGCCTGGGCCGACAGCCGCTCCTCGCCCTTCATCCATTCTCCCGCAGCAGGAGCGGGCTGGGCCGTAGAGCTGGCTTCAAAAAGAAAAAAGAACTTCCGACGCATCACGCGTCATGGATCCTCGCGGAGCATAGGTTTGACGCGACCGGAAAATCCGTCGATCCAGCATGGGAAATCGTTTCGACCAGCTGGTGCAACGGGTTTTTGCGGATCGGGTTCCACCACCGGCCGCACCTGTGGCCGCTGCGGTGAACAATCCGTTCCTGGTCGGGCCCCTGATCGAGCGGCTGGCGCCGCGGGAGCGCGAGCCGCTGCGGGTGCCGGTGCGGCGGCCCGACGACCATCTGGTGTTCGACCTGATGGTGGAGAACCTGCGCATCCGCCCCGATGGCAATGGCGCGGCGCGGCTCGTGCGCGACACCCCGGGGCAGCGCTCGCTCCTGATCATCGAGTTTCCGCCCCAGAGCTTCGGCGAGGAGGCCTTCCTCGCTGTGAAATCCGATCTGGACGCCACCGTTGTCGGTGACGAGCTGCCGCCGTCCAGGAACGGCCAGCCGGTGGTCACCGGCGCAACCGCGGCCAAGCAGAACACGAAACTCGATCCACTGCCCGAACCGCTGCTGGGGCGGCTGCCGGCGCGGGTGCGCATGGCAGGGCCCAGCCGCGTCGCTCTGCGGATGCCCGACGGGCTGGATGAGGTGCCCTTCACCCTGGCCGCCGTTCTGGCCGCCTTGCGCGATTGGCCGATGAACCTCGCCATCGGCGCCCGGCCCGACCAGGTGGATTTCGATCCGCTCTGGCTGCGCGCCGATGTGGCCGAACGGCTTTCCGCAGCGATTCTGGCGAACCTGCCGGACAGCGAGGCCGCCGATGCCAGGCGCCGGCTGGACCAGGGCGCCCAGCGGATCGCCGATCTGGCGGCCGGTGGGCTGAACAACGGCCCGCCAGCCCCGGTGGCCTTCGAAGCGCTGCGCCGCGAGGCCGACCGCCTGTTCACACGCCACCCACAACTGCGCCGGGGTGATCTCCACACCGCCACGCTGGCGGCCCTGGCGGCCGGATCTGCCGGACGGCTGGCCGCCACCGCCGCTGCGGCGGGGATCGGTGATCGGGCTGCGGGGATCGGGGCGATGCCCTACCTGCCCCTGCTGGCCGACACACCGCACCGGCCAGAGAGCTCGGTCACCGCGCTGGAGCTGCCCTATCGGCTGCACATGACGCCGATCGGCACCCCTGCCGGGACGCCGCAATGGCAGCATCGCGACGAGCCTGTCACCGCCCGCGGCAGGACCGAGCTCTGGCATACCCGGCTGTCAGGGGCGGAGGGGGCGGCGTCGCGGCTGCGCTTCCTGTGGTCCCCCGATCTGGACGCCACAGGCGATGGGGCAGGGCCGTTCCGGATGAGCCTCGACCGGCAGGACCGGGATTTCCTTGTCAAGCTCACCGCCGACTGGCGTCAGAAGCGGGCCGGTTCGGGCCGGAGGTACCTGCCGCCATCGGCCGAGGCGAAGCGGCTGCACCTGTCTGCGCTCGGCGCCTTGCTGGAGGCCGGCGGCGACTGGGAGCCAAGGCCCGAAGGGGTCGATCTGGAGCAATGGCGTCACCTCGCCACGCTGGGCCGGGACCACGTCGTCCGCGTGGTTTATGCCGGCTTCCTGATGCCCTTCGGCCATGCCGCCTCGCTGGTGAAGGTGACCGAGCGCCGATTCGAATCCGCCGGCCCGGCCCGCCCGGGCGACAGGCTGGCGGTGCTGCGCCAGCGCTTCTTCCTGATCGTGCGGGAAAGGATCCGCCGCTATGACGGCGCCACCCACGAGCACGGTGGGCGCAACCTGCCCTTCACCGAGGTCGAGATCCTGACCGGGACCACCCCGGACCTGACCGACCCCGCCGCCGGGCCGTCGCGGATCGACGAGACCGGAGGTGCTGTGTATGGACCGGTGGTGGTGGCCGGCCGGTCGATCACGGTCTCGCCCCGGATGGCGTTCTGGCCACGGCTGCAGGGCAGCGGGGATCTGCGCTTTGAGGTCGCCGCAACCGATCGCAACGGCGAGCGGCAGGTGTTCTCGCTGCCGATGCTGTTCGTCAGCGAAGTGGCCAACCGGGCGCGCGCCGCCGAGATCCGCGCCGGGTATGGCGCCGCCGATCCGCCGCGTCGCGAGGCCAACCTGGGCGGGGGCAGCGTGCGCTTCGATGCCGGCGGCGGTGTGTCGAGCCTGCCGACCGAGTGGATGCGCTTTGTGGTGGGCGGTGTGGTGGGCGCCGACGACCTTGCGCCGCAGTTCCATCCCGAGATGGACCAGGCGAAGGTGCGGGTGCCGGCGATCCAGACCCTGCTGGGCCGAGCGGAGGGGATCGTCATGCGCCACCCCGGCGTGGTGGTCCGCAACGAGGCGAACCCCGGCGAGATTTATCTGGAGGTGGTCGGGTCGGCCTATGACCTGAAGTTCGGCGGCGGCGGGCAGGCCCAGACCGACGCCCTTGGCGGAATCGGCGCGCCGCAGATGGCGATCTACGGCCTGTCGAAGCGCTCGGGCCCGGTGTCCGGAAAGCCCGGCCAGAGCGCGGCAACGGCGCTGGCGAACGGCATCGCCAACCGTTTCAGCGTGGCCGACTTCTTCCCGCTGGAGGCCACCTTGATCGGCGGCATCGCGCTGGGGGAGATCATCAACCCGGTGGTGGCCGCGCTGGATGGCGCCGATGCGCCGCGCCTGCTGGAGACGCCCTTTCCGGACCGGGTCGAGGCCGCCTTCGCGTGGGACACCGTCGTCACCCGCCCGGATGCCTTGAAGCTGATGGTGCCGCGGGCGGACGGCGTGAACCCAACGCCCCTGCGCCTGTCCGGCCGCACGGTGGTGCCGTTCGACCCCGCCCGGGCCCCCTCGCGCGAGGCCCATGCCGAGCTGGAGAACTTCAAGCTCAACCTGTTCGGCTGCATCATCCTGTGGTTCCGGCGGCTGAGCTTCGATGCCCTGCCGGGACAGAAGCCCTCGGTCGCGGTCGCCCTGGCCGAGGGGGACGACGCCGTGCGCTTCGGCGGGCCGCTGGAATTCGTCAACGACCTGCGCTCATTCATCCCCAGCGGCGGGTTCGGCGACGGCGCCGGGCTCAGCGTCACCCCCAGCGGCATTGCGGCCGGCTATTCCCTGGGCCTGCCGGCCATCGAAGTGGGCATCTTCTCGCTCTCGAACGTCAGCCTCGGCGCCGGGTTCAGCCTGCCCTTCGACAACCGCCCCGTGACGGTGCGGTTCAACTTCGCCGAACGCCAGAGCCCGTTCAGCCTGACCGTGTCGCTGCTGGGCGGCGGCGGCTTCTTTGCCATCGGCGTCGGTGCCAAGGGCGTGCAGGAGATCGAGGCGGCGCTGGAATTCGGTGCGGCCATCGCGCTGAACCTCGTCGTCGCCTCGGGCACGGTCGAGATCAAGGCGGGGGTCTATTTCCACTGGCAGAGCGAAGGCCGCGTGAAGCTGGCGGGCTATGTGCGGATCCATGGCGAGCTGACCGTGGTGGCGATCTTCTCGGCCTCCCTCACCTTCAACCTGCAACTGGCCTATGAGAAGGACCGCGGCGGATCGGTGGTCTATGGCGAAGCCGAGTTGATCGTCGAGGTGGAGGTGCTGCTGCTCAGCTTCGATGTCACGGTGCGCTGCCGACGCGAATTCGGCGGCGGCAAGGCCGATCCGCGCTTCCTCGATCTGATGCCCGACCAGACGGTCTGGGACGACTACTGCTCCGCCTTCGCGCTGGAGGCAGCCTGATGACCCGGCAGCGTTTCGTCTGGACCTGTCTTCCCAATGGCTTCAGCACCGAGGATGGCCAACTGCACCTGTCGGTGCTGCTCTCACCCCGGCTCGACCCCGAGGCCGAGGCGCCGGTGCTGGCCAGTTTTCCCGAGTGGCTCGACTGGCCGGCGGCCCTGGCGACGGCCGACGTCACGATCCTGGCGAATGGCCAACCGGTCGCCAGACGATCGGTGGGGGGGGAGGGCCATGACACGACGCTGGGCGCCCCCGACAGCGCCGCTTGGACGGCCTTGTTCGGGCCGACATTGCCGGTCACGCCCTACCGGCTGAAGGCGGAACTCCTCGACAGCCAGCTCAATTCCTACAGCAGCACCGATGTGCATGATCTGGTGCGCGACCTTTACGTCGATCTGGCGCAGCGGTCGGCCGGGGTGCTGCCGCGCATCGGCGCCGACCTGCTGGAGGATCCACTCTGGAGTGGACTTGTGGAGGCGGTGGCCGACGTCGACCGCTGGGGCACGCCGGAGGGCGCCCGCAACCTGCCGCGGGCCGGAGGTGCCAGCCAGGCCGAACGGCGGTTCGCCACCCTGCGCAGGCTCGCCGACCTGGCCCCGGTCGGCTCGGCCCGGCAAGGGCCGGCAGCCGCCGCGGCGCATCTGGCCCGGTTCGAGCTGTTCCACACGCCGCCCCTGCGCCCGAAGGCGGTCAAGCCGGTGCCCCGCGTCGATGATCCCCGCATCAGTGTCGACACCGAAGGGTTCGAACGCCCGCCCGCCCCGGCCAGCGAGGCGGAACTGGCGGCGAGCTTCGATTTCCACCGCGCTGTTGCGGCCCTGAACGCCTATCCGACGCTGCTGCGCCGGCTGGGACTGGTGCTGGATTTTCGGCTGGATCCGGGCCTGCTTCCGGCCGGCGATGTGGATCTGAGCGTCGTGGTCCGCTTCCCCGACCTGCCGACGCGCCAGGACGGGGCTGATCTGGCACCGGTCACGAAGGCCAGGATCGGCGACCGCAGCTTCAGCGCCCGCTCTCGGGTGGCGCCGGGCCCCGGGATCGAGATGCGGGTGGAGGCTGGCCTGCTCGACCTCTACAGCCAGCCCGACGGCTTCGACGTGCTGCAGGCGGATGTGGACGGTGCCGTGTTCAAGCTGATGAACTTCGCCCGCTCGCTGCGGCAGGCGGATTCCATCGCCGCCAGCGACCCGGCGCACCTGTTCGACGACGTGACGCGCAAGGACAAGCGGGCCGGTGCCCCGGCCCTGCGCACCGCCGGGCTGATGCTGGTGCGCAAGGACCGCGCCGGGGCGCTCGAAGCGCGGTTGTCGCAGACCAAGGCCCAGCTGGCGGGTGCCGCGGCGGCGGTGCCGGCGGTGGCGTTGTGGGCCGAGGACCTGGTGCGCGGCTATCGCATCGACGTCTGGGACAGCAGCACCGGTGTGTGGCGATCCCTGTGCCGGCGGCTGGCGACCTACACCCTGGGGCAGGGCGCGGGCGCGGTGGTGGTGAGTCCGGCCGCCGGCGAGGAGGAGGCGACCGTGCAGCTGGCGGCGACCCGCTCGCCCGACCCCACCTACAACGCCGACATCCTGAACCTGCACGAGGCGATGGTGGCCTGGACGGGGTGGAGCCTCGCCGCGCCACCGCCGGGACGGGGCGTGGGCGACGACATCGACAAAGGTCCCGACGGCAAGCCGCGCTTCAGCGAAGGCGCCGGGGCGGTGGCGGGGCTGGACTTCGCCTCGCGCTTCGGCGCCGTGAAGGGGTCGCTGCCGCGGCTGCGCTACGGACGCTCCTATGCCCTGCGGGCCCGGGCGGTGGACCTGGCCGGCAACTCGCTGCCCCCGGCCCCGACCGATTTCGGCCCCGAGGCTCCCGCCGCTGCCCCGCGGACCTTCCTGCGCTTCGAACCGGTGGCGGCGCCGGTGATCGCCCTGGTGCGGCCCGCCGGCGGAGGCAGCCCGGTGCTGGCCGAAGGCGAGGCGATGGCGCGCATGGTGATCCGCAGCTTCAACGAGGTCTTCGACGACCCGGCCGCCAGCCCGGAAGTGGCGATCCGCGCCGTGCTGCCGCCGCAGGTGACGGTGCGCGACGCGGAGCTGCACGGCGCGCTGGATCAGGCCGGCCAGCTGAACCCTGCCAGCTTCGCGATGCTCGCGCTCGAGAAGGACCGCCCGGCGAGCGACCCCCTGGCCGCGCTCGTCGAGGAAGCGGTGCCCGTCGGGGCCCAGCCGCTGGCCGAGGCCGCGCGCTATGGGGTGTGGCCCGAGGGCCGGGCGCTCACCTGGCTGCCCGACCCGATGGCGAAGCGCGTGGCCGCCCGCTTCCTCGGCCATCCGGCGATGGCCGAGGCCGAGACGATCGCGATCGATCTCTACCCCGAGGGGGCGGTCTGGCCCGAGGCGCAGCCCTTCACCATCGCCCTTGCGGAGGCCACGACCCCGGACGAGAAACCGGCGTTCGACGCGGCGACCAGGGTGCTGCGGGTGCCGCTGGCCAAGGGCGAGCGGGCGACCCTGCGTCTGTCGATGCAGATCCGCAAGCGCGACCTGTTCGAACGGATGGGGCTGTGGGAGTGGCTGGACCAGCCGACCAGGGACGCCCTGGCCGAGCCGACCCTGGACGGCCGGACCTGGCTGTTCACCCCATGGCAGGACGTTGAACTGGTCCATGCCGTCCAGCGACCGCTGATCATGCCCCGCCTCGAGGACCTGGAGCTGCGGCGCGGCGGCGGCGACACCGCGGCTTTCCCGGTGTTTCCAGCCCGGGTCAGCCTGAAGAGCACCGATCGGATCGACCTGCTGGCGCGCTGGCACGAGCCGCTCGAGCCTCTGGGAAGCGCGGGTCCCGGGGACCAGCCGCGGGCAGACCTGGCCTTCCACATCAAGATCACCGACAGCGAGGACTACCAGAGCGGCCCCGGTGCCCATGCCGACCACACCCTGCCCGCCGACGAGGGGCGTGGTCCCGACGTGATTGGCGTGAACAGCCCGCGCCGCGACCGCCTGGCGATCCGCCCCCACGAATTCAACGACACCCGCTATCGCCGCATCGCCTATCGCCTGATGGCCACCACGCGCTACCGCGAGCACCTGCCGGCGGCCCTGATGGAGGCGATCACGCTGGAAGGCCCCGAGACGGTGGGCTGGGTGCCCAGCTCGGCACCGCCGCCGGCGCCGCAGATCCTCTATGTGGTGCCCACGTTCGGCTGGGTGCGCAGCCGCGACGCCGATGGCAACCAGCGCAGCTGGCGCCAGGGCGGCGGACTGCGGGTCTGGCTGGAGCGGCCCTGGAATGGGAGCGGCTATGGGGAGATGCTGGCGGTGGTGCTGCCGCCCGTGGGCCTGGCTGGCGACCCCGACAGTGCCGCGGGCGGCGTCTACCGCCGGACGGTGACCCAGTGGGGCAACGACCCGATCTGGCAGTCGGCCTTCGTGCCGGGCGTCGCACCCGGGCCTGACGCTTTCCCCCTGGCGCGCCGGCAGGCTGAGCCCAGCGGGAGCTGGCTGCCCCCCGACGCTCCGGCGACGGAGGCCGACCAGCCACCGGGGGCCTTCCGTGTGGGCCTGGGCCTGCCGGGCAGCAACGCCCCGGTGGTGGTCGCCCCCCATGACGTGACCTATGACCCAGAGCGCGGGCTCTGGTTCTGCGACATCGAGGTCAACAGCGGTGCCGCCTACTGGCCGTTCGTGCGGCTGGCGCTGGCGCGCTATCAGCCCTGTTCCACCGAAGGTGCGCACCTGTCGGAGGTGGTGCTGGCCGATGTGATGCAATTGGCCGCCGACCGCTCGCTGGTCGTGCGCGCCCCAGGAGAAGGACGCTCACGCCGCGTGACGCTGTTCGGCAGCGGCTACGAGGCTTCGGGCGGCTCGCGCGAGGTGCGGCCGCGCTCCGAAATCGAGGTTCTGGGCGGACAGGTGAATCAGGTCACGCCGGTGTCGCCGAAGCCGGTGGTGGAGGTGTGGCTCGAACGGCTGGAAGCCACGCTCGGATCGGATTTCGGCTGGGTCCGGATAGGCGACGGCGTGGCCGCCGACGGGGAGCGGGCCGGCGGACCGTTCGCGCCGGCGCCGGAACGGCTGGCTCTGGGCCGCGAGCTGATCGCCGAACGCCGTTTCGCCGAAGCCCTGGCCCTTGGGGTCGGGGCGGAGCAGCTCTGGCTGCGCCCGCCGCTCTGGGACGGGCGGATCGACCTGCCCGAGCCGGACGGCGCAGAGCTACGGCTGGTGATCGCGGAGTATGAGGAGTACGCCATCGATGGCCCAGCTCCGCGCCACAGCATGACCAGCACCAGGACCGGCCGAAGGCTTGTGTTTGTGGAGCATGTGCCTATTGCATGAAGGCACAGTTGAGCAGTATAGATTAGGAGGTGCTTGATGAAGATACAGTGCTTGCTGGCAAATTGAACTTTCGCGCTGAGCGGAGCGCCGCCAGAGATGCAATTTGGACTTGGGAGAGACGATATGTCTCCGGCCCGAGAAGGACCAGTAATCGTAGCCGTTGATGGTCCACTCGAGCGAGCGGTTAGACCTCGTTCTTCGACAACAGCGGTGAAGTTTCTTTGGATGCCATCGCTCGTGTAGCCAAGACCTTTGCCTGAAGTCCTGGTGGGAGCGGTATGTGCACAAGTTCTAGGGATGGCGGAAAACGGCCAGCAGTAGCTGCGGCAGCGAAGTACACCTGCATACACGGCTCAGTAAAGACCATGACCTTCCTGCATTCGCCCTCAATGTGAAGCAGGTAGAGGGCATCTGTCTTCAGCTTCTGAAACTTTGCAGTAGCCAACTTCCCAGTGACTGTCCGTGCCGCGCTTGTTGAAACCGCTACGACGATGGCCTGGTCTTCACTCACGGCGTCGAACGCGAACGAACCGCCCCACGAGAGCCTGAGCTTTCCCGGTTTGAAGCGGTGACCCGAAAAGTGTTTAGGCAGACCATGCTCAACGATCCAACGCTCTGCTTCGTGATTCACCGAAGTGTCTGCCATTGGAGTGCGCGAGCTGAATGCAGCCTAACGGCCTCGATTTTAGCGGTGGCTAGCAAAATAAGAAAGACAGCCCGTCGTTTCCGCCCATCCGCTGCAATGAGTGGTTAGACGCAGGAAAGTACTAGCTCAGGCGGCACCAGTCGTTGTCATAGGGTGTCCGCGGGTCAAAAGTGGCGATTTGAGAGGAGACGGTTCGGCCATCGCGGTTGATCCAGATCACCGCCGGGGTTGTCGAGACCTGGATCTGATGACCGGTGAACGGATTGGTCACCCACTGATTCCCCGTCAAGAGTTCGCCGCGCTCTTCATTTTGGTAATCAATGGAACGGTGGCGATCCGCGATAACTTGGCTCCAGAGGTTCTGCGACCAGCTGTTATAGGCTTCAAACGCAGCTTGCTCCTGCATTGTGCTGCCTATGAGCGTACTGCTCATTGAGTGACGGCCATACGGATCAGGCCCTGTGTTGTAGGCGGCAAAGGCTAACTCCGGCAACCAGCGCTCATTTTGCGGCCACACCTGGGCATCCGAAGCAACCAGCGTCATGATGGCATCACAGCGGCCATAAACAACTACCACATTGCTAATCACCAAGCCGTTAACCTGTGCTGGGCCTGTTGGCATGTTGATCAAATATTGCACATCAATTAAGGCGGCGTGTGTATAGCCTGGCATCGGTTGGATCGGCTTGACTTGAGTGAACTGGACATTCATGGCCTGCATATTGTGGGTCATGAAATTATAGACAAAGTGCTCTGGGGGAATCGGCTGCATCATGCCGCAGGTGCCGTAGACAATGATGCCAGACAGATCCTGTTGGCTCTTCAAGCACAAGGAACACTTGCCTTCTTCAACAACTTGCCAACCTGGGGGAAGGAAGTACGTGAAGTTAGGCCCACGGGTCGGTTGCGGCTTTGGCCGTTGCTGCGGCTGTTGGGGGCCAAGCGGAGGAACACCTGGTGGCATCGGGGCGAATGGCCAAGGATTCATTGAAAAAGTCCTTTAAAGAAGATGGTATTGTAGCACCGAAAGTTCAACGACTATCAGTCCATGCATGACCGTAGGTGTTGCAAAGTAGAGAAGTGTGATTCGCAGGATTTCCGCCTGTTCCACAATGCGTACCTTCTCCTGGACATCTCGCGCATGGACTGCCTACTGTCTGGTCCACCTGGCTTAAGATGTCTAGATTTTCGATTTTACCCCATGAAGTTTAGCCATAATATAGTCAGTCATCTTCGTAATGTTTACAATTTTGAGTTACCTCTAACGCTGCCCCTGAGTGGCAGGCTGAAAGCATTTGGCGACGTAGTAGAGAGCTTATGGAGGCCTGTCCACTCAAGGGGATTGTTAGGCGCGCTCATGGCCGGGCGGCCTTGAGGTCACCGTGGAAGATTTCGGTACCAGCTACTGCTGCGCTCTCAAAAAACATTGCGGCCTCATCAACGACATCAATGGGCCATTCAACGCCACCACCCCCGAGACGCTGCGCACCATCTGTTGCTGTGTGGGGGTGAGCGTGAAGTAGCTTGTTGCGGCGAGCGATTGATGCCAAGTAAGCCTCATGGAACTTGACCAGGTCGCGGCGCAACTTGTCCGGGAGTGGCGGCTCAGTAGCGGCAATAGCCTTGATGAGCGCCTTGGCGATGTGCGACGCCGTTTGACCCTTTGGCACGCTCCCGAAGCCGTTTGCATTCAACCTGACAATCGTCCAGACAACAACCCACTCAAGATAAGTGAAATTGTAGAAGGCAAGCCCCACTGCCTTCAGGTATTCGGCTTCAGCTGGGATACGAGAGTGGTACGTCATGTCACTGAGCGCTTAAAGCTGCCACTGAGTGGCAGGCAAGGAGCCTGGGGTGGTGGAGCAGAGAGCTGGTAGTGGCTTAACCACTCAAGAGGCATGTTAGGCGACATTGGGAATGTCCACTCGGACTAGAAGAGGCATATGGTCGCTCCATTGCAACCACTTCTCGGCCCCACCCACCCAGGCCGAACTCGCCGCTAGCCACTCAACAGGCGCGAAGACGTAATCGATATGGTACGGCTTGGCCAGATTTCGCTGTAGATAGAATGTTGGCTCCGATTCCTCCCCCTGTGCGATCCCGCGACTTAAATGATAGACACTCTCCATCCCAATTTCCGAGAGTTCTTTGACCACGTCAGAATGGTTCCACCATCGATCCCATTTGTCCCAGCGAACATTGCTATTCAGATCTCCCGCGATCACCGTTGGCTCATCTGAAAGGGCGCCCCGGTGAGCCTGGATGAACTTCCAGAGCTGACCGATGTATTGAAAGGTAGGTGAGTCTGCTTGCCGAGCCCAAGTTGCCACCAGCAAGAAGCTATCGTTAAATCGACACGGAAGGAACAACTCGAGTCGGCCTGGATCAAGATGGACAGGGGCAAGGCTTACTTCAGGACTTGCGAACACCCCGACACCCTTATTCTTGTTTGGTCCAACCCACAAGTAGTTCTTTGCCCATGTCTTGTACAAAGAACTCGTAGAACGATCGGGATCTTCGCACTCTTGTATCACGGCAATATCAAACTCTAACTGAGCCAAGGCATCGAGCTTGTTGCGCAAAGCCCCGTTGCAGTTCCAGGTCAGAATGTTCATACGCCTAACGCTTGAGCTAACCGGCGGGGAAAAGCAGGACGGCATTAAGCCCAGAATGAAATGGCTGGCTAAACGACAGGATGCTGTATAGCGTCCGGTTGAGCGAGGGGTTAGGCGACACTCAATGTAACCATCCGATCGCGACCGGCAAGTCTTCACAGTCGCACCGGCTAGCCTGTGAACCGGGCGACGATCGGCATGTCCTGCGCCACGTCTGGAGAGATCTCACGCGCGTCGGAGAATGCACTGACGAACCCCGGCCTTTTAGCCAACGTTGCGAGGTAGCGTCGGAACCCTTTATCGCGGCATAGACCGTAAACCCTCGCCCAGAAAACACTGTGGCCAACCACACAGTCCGCTGCCGTGAACTCGTCACCGCAGATGTACGGCGCCTGCTCGAGACGTCGAGCAATCTGCGGCTCCACTTCCTCGGAAAACTTCTTGCGATAGCGAGCGACTGTGCGCGGGTCGCGCTCGGCGTGTGGCAACACATGTTCATGGATCCGGATCTGCCAAAGCATCATGTCCATCCACGTTGACCCAAAGTGAAGCATTTGCAGGTAGTCCGCGCGCTCGGGTGTTGCATCGGGCCTAGGTGCTAGACCCTTTTCAGGGTAGGAATCTGCGAGAAAGGTGACGATTGCGGCACTCTCGATGATGCATTGTGTCACGCCCGTGTCCCATGTCACTTCTAGGACTGGGACACCGTGATTAGGATTGAGTTCAATAAACTCGGCGCTGTACTGGATGCCGTCATAGAGTTCGACCCTCTCGATTTCGAAAGCGTCGCCGACCACTTCATGCAGCATCCATTTCACGCGGGCACTGCGAGTCGCGGGGTAGTGGTATAGCCTTAGATGCCTGATGTTCATAGCGAGCTTGAATGAGTAGCAACAGTAGCTCCTCTACAGAGAGATGCTGGCATGCTGTAACGCCTAACGCTCCAGATCAGAAGCGGGCAAGTATGGCATCGGCTTAACAAGCAACCCACGCTCCCGTCTTCTGCATCTGGATGTTAGACCTCAGCCCTCTTGGAGACACCTCTCGGTACTCTCTACCAGATTCTTGATCAAACGGATTGCCTTTTCTAGGTCATCGCGCTTAACCAGATGTGGAGCGGGTGGACCACCATTCTGTGGCTTCGCTCGGTGTACAGCGTCGCCGCGCTTGGTTAAAAGACTATCAAGGGCCTTTTTCGAAGATGCAGGTTCTGAGTTGGCCCACTTCCAACCAGCTGTTACATCAATATCCAGGTAATCCAGGAATAATCTCTTTGTCTTGTCAGCTGTCGGATTGTGTAGTCGCTTAAGTTCTTCGGCCAGTTTCGCGCTAATAAACTTGCCAACTGGGCTGCCACTAAGAACTTTCAACCGGGTTTCGACTGCCTCGTTCAAACGGTCTTCAACGTAGGTCTCCCATGCTGTTACCGCCATAACCAGCCCAGCTCGCTTAAGGACCTCAGCCGACTCAGCATTGTTCTTGTGCATTTGGTCAAACAGCTTCAGGAGACTTTCTGAGTCCTCGATTGCGGTCGAGAATGTGCTAGCTGCTTTCGACATAGCTTACGGAGGTCTAACGTTAATGGTCATGAGTGCGTGGACGATGGCGGAGCGTCCCCTCCGACGGAGTTTTGGCCCTCACATAGGTGGCCTCCCAGTCCATGCATGCAGTGCGTGTGGCAAGTCATTTGGGGCGATGCCCTTCAAGGTGAACACCTCACAAAGAAATTCCTCGGCGGTATGCAGCGCCTCAAGCGCGGCTTGCACGGAGAGAGATTCGTAAGCGGTTGTATCGGCCAAACCGTGAATTGCAAGGCCGGGAATTGCAAGCGTTTCGTGGGAACTTGTGAAGTGCATTAGCTTGTGACGAAGGGTCTTCAGCTCGATGAAACGTTGTCCAGCACCTTTATCCATGGCCAACTTCTGGCCGAATACAAGCTTGGGCCAGTCTTTGATCTTTCTGTCTAGACCACATTGAGTACGGGCCAAGTCTTCGGAGATCTGCTCGGCTGCATGAGCATAAGCCGGCTCACTGACTAGGACTCGAAAGTAGACATTGAAGAATACCTCGACGCACTGAACTGCCAGGATGACGCAGATTGCTGCGTCTTGACGCAGTGCCGACTCATCTTTCACAGCATGCGCTTCCGCGACGCGCGCGCAGAGCCGCCGTAGAGCTTGAAATAGCTCCCAAACCATGCGATTAGGGGACGACAGTCTGCGATCAGTGGTCATGAGGGCTAACGCTCAAGATCAGCGGCGGATGACAGATCTAGCCTTGTTACAGGCGCTTAAGCTCCCTCCCGCTGGATCTTGATGTTAGACAGCCGTAGATGCTTCTCACGAGGGCTGCTTAGTGAGTATGTGTGCGGCGAGTCTAAAGGCCTTCGCTGCATCGTCTTGATCGGGAAGCTTTTGGAAGGATCCATGAGCAATATCATCCCTTATCTTTTTGATATCTTGAAATACAGATAGGTCATCAAAGCAGAGTTGTGGCAAAACAGTCTGCATGCACCAGAGAAACTTGACGAGCAAATCATTGCTGTTTCGTCCAGTGACAATCTTGCAAACCAGATCCGAAGTGGGTTCGTCAAGAGGACTTCTAAATGCTTCAGAAAATGCAGATGAAGGTATGCTTTTAAATATTCGATTAATCTCTGCTTCTATTGCTAGGAAAAAGAACAGGAATCGTTTGACAATGTCACGCTCTGCAATGCCAAGGCTAAGAAGATATGCTGATCTAGAACTTATAGAATCAGTGAGGCTCGCCGCTGCGTCCAACGCGTTTTGCAGCTCTTCACTCTTCATGCCTATAATGGACTCTATCAATCCATAAGAATCTGGGAGTTGGACTAGAGCTTCTCCGCTCTCAGTCTTGCCAAAGCAAGATGCTTTCAAATGATCGAGATAAAGCTCCTGGGAAGGTGAGATACTGCAGGATATTGCGCTAAGAAGCTTGTGGGTTAACTTCTCTGACTTAGTCTTGATCTCACGATGAGCAAGCTCAAACATCTTGCGTTCATAAATGATTTGTCCATCAGACCTTTTATAGTGCCCAGACTTTGCCTTGTGGCGTGTCGACGGCCCAATTTGAAGCAACAGAAATGGTTGCTGGTTAGATTTGTATTCTTTCCATCGTTCTCCGTCTTCTGCAAGACCGAAGCCAGTTATGCGCTTGGCCAATTCATTATAGTCTTTCCCAATGCCAAATGCTATTCCGGATTTCCCATCTAATTGAAGAGGAGAAATGAGTGCTTCATTCGGAGCTGCGAGCCCGCGAATAGAATAAAGGTGAACAATATAGAAGACACCCTCAATACTAACGGAAGTATCAAGCATTGAATATCCGAGCTCTTCAAATTGGCTTTGAGTAAGGTCAGCACCTTGCCCCCGCTCCATGCGTCTCTGCCACGGGTCTAGTTTCACTGTCATGAATCTGGTCATGTTTTGCTTAGCTTAGTAACTTCAGCTGTGCCTGTCTAACTTGTCATTAGACGGTTCCGAGAACCACGCCCCAGTCGCCTGTCCTTTCCGTGACCCACAGGTGCACCCCGAACATCAGCACAGCCAGAACACAATGAGCCCATAAGGTATCCACCCCATCCATGAAGGGCTCACCCCTGGTTCTCGGACTCGTGAACCACCGGTATCCCGGGCTACACCTATGCGGTGCAAGTCTTCAGTAACGCGGCCCCCGCATCACTCCATCGACGGCCGAATCGAGCCTTCACCCACCCCCCATCCCAGACTGCCCCCTGTCATTGGTATCGGGTCGCCCTGATCCCTCCTCCTCCCACCACGGAGAGCGGCGACCCCACCGCCCCCCAGCCCCCCTGGCGCCAGCAGCTGCGCGACGCCCTCTCGGCCCTGCCCGCCGCTCGCAGCCGCGCCCTGCGCACCCTTGAGCCCGCCGCCGCCGCCAACCTCCAGCCCTCACCCCCCGGCGACGTTCTCCCCCTGCTGGATCTGGCCAGCAACGACTACCTCGGCCTCAGCCGCCACTCCGCCGTGCTCGCGGCCGCCGCGGCCGAACTGGCCGCCAGCGGTCTGGGCGCCGGCGCCTCCCGCCTGGTCACCGGCACCCGACCCATCCACCAGCAGCTGGAGGCCGCCCTGGCCGCCTGGCTCGGCCGCGAGCGGGTGCTGCTCTTTCCCAGCGGCTTCCAGGCCAACCTCGCCGCCGTGTCGGCCCTGGCGGATCGCCACACCCTGGTGCTGGCCGATCGGCTTATCCACCACTCCCTGCTGGTGGGCGTGCGCGCCAGCGGAGCCCGCCTGCAGCGCTTCGCCCACAACGACCCGGCGGATCTGGAAAGTCGCCTGCTCGCCGCCCGGCGTGAACGACCCGGAGGCCGGCTGCTGGTGCTCTGCGAAAGCCTCTACAGCATGGAAGGCACCAGCGCGCCCGTCGCCGCCCTGGCGGCCCTCTGCCTCCGTCACGACGTGCCCCTGCTGGTGGATGAGGCCCATGCCCTCGGCGTACTCGGCCCCGGCGGCCGCGGTCTCGCCCATGGCCTCGGCTCCGTCGCGATCGTGAGCGGCACCTTCGGCAAGGCCTTCGGCAGCGGCGGCGCCTTCCTCGCCGCCGACGCCCTGGTGGGCGACTGGCTGCTGCAGAGCAGCGGCGCCTTCCGCTACACCACCGCCCTCGCCCCGCCGCTGGCGGCCGGCTCTCTGGCGGCCCTGCGCCACCTGGAGGCCGCACCGTCCACCGGGCTGGGCCTGGCGGAGCGGGCCGCCCGCTGGCGCGACGCCATCGAAGCCGCGGGCTGGCCCCGGCCCCCGGGCGTCGGGCCGATCCTGGCGCTGCTCCTCGGCGCCGACGCCGAGGCCCTCGCGGCCCAGCGTCGGCTGGAGGCGGCCGGCCTGCTCACCGTGGCGATCCGGCCGCCCACCGTGCCGGAAGGCACCGCCAGGCTGCGGCTGGTGCTGCGCCAGGATCTCCCCACCGGCTCCCTCGATCGGCTGCTGGCCGCGCTCGGGCCCGGCCCCCTCGCCCCCCGCCATGCCCTCGCCCCCTGAGGCCGCCCCGGCTTCGTCCCTGCAGGTGATCGCCATGCACGGCTGGGCCGGCGACGGCCTGGGCTGGGACCTGCTGCGCCAGGCCCTCGCCGCGCCGGACTGGCACTGGCAGTGCGGCGAACGGGGCTACGGCGGCCGCACCCCCGAACGTCCCCACTGGGCCCCCGGCGGCCGGCGGCTGCTGATCGGCCATTCGATGGGGCCCCACCTGCTGCCCCCCTCGCTGCTGGCCCAGGCCGAGGCCGTGGTGCTGCTGGCCAGCTTCGCCCGCTTCCTGCCCCCGGGCCGTGAAGGCCGCCGGCTGCAGACCGCCCTCGCCGGCATGGCGGCCCAGCTCGCCGAGGGGCCAGACGAGTCCGACACGGCCCGCCGCGCCCAGCGGATGCTGCAGGCCTTCCTGGAGAAGGCGGCCTCCCCTGATCCGCCCGAGCTCCTGCCCCACGGCCCCGCCAGCCAGCCGGTGGGGCCCGAGGGCCGGCAGCGGCTGCGCGACGACCTGGAGCGTCTGGCGGCCTGCGTCGATCTGCCGCCCGGCTTTCCCGAGGGTGTGCCGGTGCTGATCGTGGAGGGCGGCGCCGATCGGATCGTGGGGCCCGAGGCGCGCGCCCTGCTGCGCGAGCGCCTGCCCCACGCCGAGGTGCTCCGCTTCGAGGGGGCGGGCCACTGCCTGCTGCAGGCGCCCCTACCGGGCGAGCTGCGCCGCTGGATCACGGACACCCTCGGCCCATGAGCGCCTTCCCCCTGCAGGTGTGCGGGGCGTTCGGCCGCCACGCCGCCGACTACGAGGGCCAGGCCGGCCTGCAGCGGGGCATCGCCTGGCGGCTCGCCCGCCTCTGCCGCGACCTGCCGGCCCCACCGCCCGAGGCCCCCCGGGCCGATCTGGGCGCCGGCAGCGGCCTGCTCAGCCGCGCCCTCCTGCACCACTGCCCCGGCCTCGCCAGCCGCCCATTGCTGCAGCTCGATCTCTGCCCCGAGTTGCTCGCCCGCAATCCCCTCGCCACCGCCGGCCCAGCGCCGCTGGTGTGGGACCTCAACGGCGGCCTGCCCGCCGCCCTGGAGCCGGCGGGGCTGCTGGTGTCGAGCTTCGCGCTGCAGTGGCTGGAGGCGCCGGCCCGGGAACTGGAGCGCTGGGGGCGCGCCCTGGCCCCGGGTGGCTGGCTGGCGCTGGCGGTGCCCGTGCGCGGCAGCTTTCCCCAGTGGCGCCAGGCCGCCGCCGCCGCCGGGGTGCCCTGCACCGCCCTGGAGCTGCCCGACGCCGACGAACTGATCGGCGCCCTGGCCAGCGCCGGCCTGGCCACCACCCTCCAGCAACGCCTGCGCTTCAGCCGCCCGGCCGGCAGCGGCCTGGCCACCCTGCGGCGCCTGCGCGATCTGGGCGCGGGCAGCAGCCGCACCGCGCCGCTGAGCCCCGGCCAGCTGCGCCGCCTGCTGCGCCACTGGCCCTCCGGTGCGGCAATCTCGTGGGACGTGCTGCTGCTGGTGGGCCGGAGGATCGCATGAGGCTGGTGGTCTGCGGCACCGACACCGACGTGGGCAAGACGGTGGTGAGCGCCCTGCTGGTGCAGGGGCTGGGGGCGACCTATTGGAAGCCGGTGCAGAGCGGCACCGACGGCGGCGGCGACACGGGCCGGGTCCAGCAGCTGCTGGGGCTGCCCCCGGAGCGGGTCTGGCCGGAGGCCTACCGCCTCACGGCCCCGGTCTCCCCCCACTGGGCGGCCGAGCGGGACGGGATCAGCATCGATCCGGCCCGGCTGACCCTGCCGGCCGGGGACGGCCCCCTGGTGGTGGAAACGGCCGGCGGCCTGCTGGTGCCCCTGCGGCGCAACTGGCTGCAGATCGAGCAGATCGCCGTCTGGGGTCTGCCGGTGCTGCTGGTGGCCCGCAGCGGCCTGGGCACCCTCAACCACACCCTGCTCTCCCTCGAGGCCCTCTCCCGGCGTTCGATCCCCGTCCTCGGGCTGGTGCTCAACGGCGACCCCCACCCCGACAATCCCCGCACCCTGGCGGCCCTCGGCGGCGTGCCGGTGCTGGCGGAGCTGCCGCCCCTGGACCCCCTCGACCGGGAAGGTCTGGAGCGGCAATGGCAGCGCAGTGGCCTGGCCCGTAGCCTGCAGCCATGAGCCGCAAGCATCTGCTGGTCACAGGCGCCGTTGCCGTCCTCTGCGCGGGGATCCTGGTGCTGTTCACCGACATCGAGACCAGCGTCACCCGCTGGGTCAACTGCGGGCCAATCGCCACCGGGGGCGAACGCCGTTCGGAGGTCTGCCGCTGAGCCCCACCGTGACCGGACCCGGCTGGCATCCCCACCTCTGGCACCCCTTCACCCAGGTGGCCACCGCCGATCCGCCCCTGCGGGTGGTGCGCGGCGAGGGGGCCCTGCTGGAGCTGGAGGACGGCCGCCGGCTGATCGATGGCATCAGCAGCTGGTGGGTGACCCTGCACGGCCACGGCGAGCCCGCCATCGCCGAGGCCCTGGCCCGCCAGGCCCGCACCCTGGAGCAGGTGGGCTTCTCCGATTTCCGCCACCCGGCTGCCGAGCAGCTGGCCGAGCGCCTGGCCGCCTGCAGCGGGCTGGAGCGGCTGTTCTTTTCCGACAACGGCTCCACGGCAGTGGAGGTGGCCCTGAAGATCGCCTGGCAGTGGTGGCGCAACCGGGGTGAACCCCGCCGGCAGCTGATCGCCTTCGATGGGGCCTATCACGGCGACACCTTCGGCGCCATGGCGGTGGGGGAGCGCTCCCTGTTCTCGGAGGCGTTCGAGCCGCTGCTGTTCGCCGTGGCCCGGGCCCCCTGGCCCGCCACCTGGTGGGGCGACGACGGGGTGGAGCCGCGGGAGGCCGCCACCCTGGAGCGGCTGGAGCAACTCCTGGAAACGCCCACCGCAGCGGTGATCCTCGAGCCGCTGCTGCAGGGGGCCGGCGGCATGGCCCTGGTGCGGGAGGAGTTCCTGCGCAAGGTGGAGGCGCTGGTGCGCGCCAGCGGCGCCCTGCTGATCGCCGATGAGGTGATGACCGGCTTCGGCCGCAGCGGCCACCTGTTCGCCTGCCAGCGGGCCGGCATCCACCCGGACCTCATGGCCCTCTCCAAGGGGCTCACGGGCGGCTTCCTGCCCATGGGCGTCACCCTGGCCCGCGAGGCCATCTTCGAGGGCTTCATCGGCACCACCCCCGGCCTGACCCTCTTCCACGGCCACAGCTTCACCGCCAACCCTCTCGGGTGCGCCGCCGCCCTGGCCAGCCTTGAGCTGCTGCAGGAGCGGCCGGAGCGCCACCAGGGGTTTGAGGCGCGCCACCGTCCCCACCTGGAGGCCCTGGCGCGTCACCCCCTGGTGCGGCGGCCGCGGCTGCTGGGCAGCGTCGCCGCCTTCGAGGTGGCCACCGACGCCCCGGGCTACCTCAATCCCGTCGGCCAGCGGCTGCAGCGTCAGGCGCTGGCGAGGGGTGTGTTCCTGCGGCCCCTGGGGCAGGTGGTCTACCTGCTGCCGCCGCTGTGCATCGACGACGACCAGCTGGCCCAGTGCTATGCGGTGATCGGGGCGGCCCTCTCCAGCCTCTGAGCGCAGACGGGGTCCTCGGGGCGGGCGCGGGGCGGGGGCGGGGCTCAGGGGCCCGCCAGGATCGCCGCCTCCACATCGGCCCGCGACAGTCCATAGGGGAACTGGCGCGCCGTGGTGCGGCCCTCCTGGTGCCAGCTCACCCGCAGTTCCTCCACGTCCAGCGCGATCCGGGCGCTCCATTCGGGGCGGTGCAGGTCCCAGTGGGCCACATTGCTGCGCGACTGGCTGGCGCCGAGCTGGCGCAGCCAGTCCTCCAGGGCGGGCAGGGGGTGGTTGTAGAGGGGGGTGGGGGCGGGGGGCAGGGTCGCCATCGGATCGGCAGGGGGAGGGATGGTCAGGCGGCAGGAGGCTGGGGAAGCGGGGCCGGGGGCACTGACTCCAGGGGGGCCGGGGGCGCCGATTCCGCCTCCAGGTCGGACCACCAGCTGGGCCAGGCCATCAGTTCGGTGCCGCGGGCCCAGGCCACCCCGAGCCCCAGCACCAGGCTGAGCACCAGGGCCAGGGCCAGCAGCAGCAGGGCGAACCACTCGCCGCCGGACAGGGCTCGGCGCACCGGCACGGGCCGGACGACGGCCACCGGGGGAGTCCGCAGCGGCGCTGGGGGGGCCGGCTGGGCCAGGGCGGCGTCGTAGAGCCGGCGGGCGGCCGGGTCGCTCAGCACGGCATAGGCCTGACGCAGCTGCCGGAAGGCCACCTCGGCCTCGCTCGCCGGCAGGGCGGTGGTGTCGGGGTGGTAGCGCTTGCTGAGGCCGCGGAACGCCTGGCGCAGCTCCTGTTCGGTGGCGGTGGGCTGCAGCTGCAGCACCTGGTAGTGGGTGGGGGTGGAGGGCTTGGCTGTGGAGGACATGGTCCCTGAGGCGGCGGTGGCAGCCTGCCCGGCGTGAGGGATCCTAGGGAGAAGCACCACTGCCGTAGCGGATGGCCGCCAGCCCCGACCCCAGCGCCCCTCCCGATGCCGGCCTCTGGCAGGCGCTGGGCTGGACCCCAACGGACGACCAGCTGGCGGCACTGGTGGCCCTGCAGGAGCAGCTGCGGCTCTGGAACGGCCGGGTCAACCTCACCCGGCTGGTGGAGGGCGACGATTTCTGGATCGCCCAGGTGTTCGACAGCCTCTGGCCCTGGGTGCCCCTGCTGACGGGCCCGCGCGGCGTTCCGGACGGCCTGGAGCTGATCGACGTCGGCACCGGCGGCGGCTTCCCCGGGCTGGCCCTGGCGATCGCCCTGCCCACGGCCCGCATCACCCTGGTGGATTCGGTGGGCCGCAAGCTGGAGGCGGTGCGGGCCATGGCCCGCAGCCTGGGGCTGGAGGAGCGGCTGCGGCTGCGCTGCGAACGGGTTGAGCGCACCGGCCGCGCCCGCGACTGCCGGGGACGCTTCGATCGCGCCATGGCCCGCGCCGTGGCCAGCGCACCGGTGGTGGCGGAGTACCTGGTGCCCCTGCTGAAGCCCGACGGCCTGGCCCTGCTCTACCGGGGCCAGTGGGGGAACGACGACCAGCGCGATCTGGAGGCGGCGGTGGGGGTGCTGCGGGCGTCGGTGGATCCGGTCCAGCGCCGCGACCTGCCGGCGGGCCGGGGCGTGCGCCACGGCCTCTGGCTGCGGCCGGCCGGCCCCTGTCCGGCCGCCTACCCCCGGGCCGTGGGGGTGCCCCAGAAAACACCGATCGCGCCGGGGGCCCAGGCCAGCGCGCCAGGCGCCTAGGCCACCTGCAGCCGCTTGACGGCCTCGCCCCCCAGCCGCCGCCGCAGACGCCGCAGCAGGCCTGGGATCTCGGCGGCCCAGGGGCTGGCCTGCAGCACC
>CALRND020000004.1:0-259750 GCA_943369455.1 Synechococcus sp. UW140 | reverse complement strand
GTGAGCCAGGAGATCCGCGCGGCGGAGGATCCTGAATTCGAGACGTTCTACACCAAGAACATCCTGCTCAACGAAGGTCTGCGTGCCTGGATGGCGCCCGCCGACCAACCGCACGAAAACTTCATCTTCCCTGAAGAGGTTCTGCCCCGTGGAAACGCCCTTTAATTCCGGTCTCATCTCGGTCGGGGGCAAGGACCTCGACTCCACCGGCTATGCCTGGTGGGCGGGTAATGCCCGGCTGATCAACCTCTCCGGCCGTCTTCTCGGTGCCCACGTGGCCCATGCGGGTCTGATGGTGTTCTGGGCCGGCGCCATGATGCTGTTCGAGGTGAGCCACTTCACCTTCGACAAACCCATGTACGAACAGGGCCTGATCCTGTTCCCCCACGTCGCCACCCTCGGCTACGGCGTGGGCCCCGGCGGTGAGGTCACCGATCTCTATCCCTTCTTCGTGGTCGGTGTCCTGCACCTGATCAGCTCCGCCGTTCTCGGCCTCGGCGGCCTGTACCACGCCCTGCGGGGCCCCGAGATTCTGGAGAACTACTCCGCGTTCTTCTCCCAGGACTGGCGCGACAAGAACCAGATGACCAACATCATTGGCTATCACCTCATCCTTCTGGGTGTGGGTGCGCTGCTGCTGGTGTTCAAGGCCATGTTCTTCGGTGGCGTCTATGACACCTGGGCCCCGGGCGGTGGTGATGTGCGCCTGATCAGCAACCCCACCCTCAGCCCCGGAGTGATCTTCGGTTACCTCACCCGCGCCCCCTTCGGTGGCGAGGGCTGGATCATCGGTGTCGACTCCATGGAGGACATCATCGGTGGCCACATCTGGATCGGCCTGATCTGCATCTTCGGTGGCATCTGGCACGTCATCACCAAGCCCTTCGGCTGGGTGCGTCGCGCCTTCATCTGGAATGGTGAGGCCTACCTGAGCTACAGCCTCGGCGCGCTGAGCTTCATGAGCTTCATCGCCTCGTCCTACATCTGGTTCAACAACACCGCCTACCCCTCGGAGTTCTACGGCCCCACCAACGCCGAAGCTTCCCAGGCCCAGAGCTTCACCTTCCTGGTGCGCGACCAGCGCATGGGCGCCAACATCGGTTCCGCCATGGGCCCCACCGGCCTGGGCAAATACCTGATGCGCTCCCCCACCGGCGAGATCATCTTCGGTGGTGAAACCATGCGCTTCTGGGACTTCCGCGGTCCCTGGCTGGAGCCCCTGCGTGGCCCCAACGGTCTGAGCCTCGACAAGCTCCAGAACGACATCCAGCCCTGGCAGGTGCGTCGGGCCGCTGAGTACATGACCCACGCCCCCAACGCCTCCCTCAACTCCGTGGGCGGCATCATCACCGAGCCCAACTCGGTGAACTTCGTCAACATCCGCCAGTGGCTGGCCTCCACGCAGTTCGTGCTGGCCTTCTTCTTCCTGGTCGGTCACCTGTGGCATGCGGGCCGGGCCCGCGCCGCCGCCGCCGGTTTCGAGAAGGGCATCGACCGTCAGGCCGAGCCCACCCTGGCCATGCCGGACCTCGACTGATGCACCCAGGGGAACCGGTTCAACGATCCCCTTCCATCACCCCCTGCCTCCGCCCTCGGGCGGGGGCTTTTTGCTGCGGAGGTGTTCTGGAGGGGGGCGTTCTGCTGCAGTCGTTGGGAGATCCGAAGGCTGATCTCTCCCCCACCGACCCGTCGAGCCTCCGGGTCTTGCTGGGTCCCCGGATCCGGCGTCACACACAGGCCATCGCGCGCCTGGTCAACCGGCCAACGGAGCCAGGGCCCCGGGGCCGAGCCACTGCCGCAGCAGGGGCAGGCTGAGGCCGATCACGTTGCTGAAGCAGCCCTCCAGCCGCTCCACCACCAGGCCGCCGCGTCCCTCGAGGGCGAAGCCGCCCGCACAGGCCAGGGGCTCACCGCTGGCCACATAGGCCTGGATGGCCGCCTCGCCGAGGGCGGCGAACTGCACCCGCGTGGTCACGACCGCCTGCAGGCTCTCCTCCGGCTCCCCGGGGGCGGGGCGCCGCAGCAGGCCATGGCCGGTGTGCAGATCCCCCCAGCCGCCGGCCATGCGCCGCCAGCGGTCCACCGCCTCGGCGGCGTCCCTGGGCTTGCCCCACACCTCCTCCTGCACCACCAGCAGGGAGTCGCACCCGAGCACCCCAAACGGCGGCCAGTCCGCCTGCGAAGCGAGCGTGGCGGCCACGGCCCGGGCCTTGGCCAGCGCCAGCTGCTGCACCAGCCGCCGGGGATCCGCCTCCCGGATGCCGTCCTCATCCACGCCGCTCACCTGGATGCGGTGGGGGATGCCGGCCTGCTCCAGCAGGCGGCGCCGGGCCGGGGAAGCGGAAGCCAGCAGCAGCAAGGGGTGTCTCCAGCGGGGTCTCCAGCCTGCCCGTCGATTGGGGAGAATGGGGCGATGGCACAGGCCGACACCGAGTCCCGTTCGCTGGCGCGGGCCGCCCTCTCGCTCCGCTGCCTCCCCTTCCGCCGTCGCTTCTACGAGGCGGTGGGGGAGCAGCCCCTGAGCAGCACCGAACTGGCCAGCCGCACCGATGGCCCTCCCCCGTTCACCTTTCTGCCCCTCAGCAGTGACCGCACCGAGGACCATTTCCTCTGGCTGATCCGGCTGGGGGTGCTGCGACGGGAAGTCGATGGCCAGGGTCTCACGGAGCGGGTGCGGCTGACCCCGATGGGCCGGCAGGTGCTGCGGCGCTGGCCCGGTGAAATCCCCCGGGCGTGTCGTCGGGAGCGGATCCTGGAGGCGCTGCGCCGCCACCGCCCCCGCCTTTGAACCGCCCCGATCCCGCCCCCCTGCGGCCGCTGATGGTGCTGGGCACCAGCAGCGGTGCCGGCAAATCGCTGATGACCGCCGCCCTCTGCCGTGTGCTGCGGCGCCGGGGTGAGCAGCCCCTGCCCTTCAAGGGGCAGAACATGAGCCTCAACGCCTGGGTCGACCAGCAGGGCGGGGAAATGGCCTACTCCCAGGCTCTGCAGGCCTGGGCCGCGGGCCTGGAGCCGCGGGTGGCGATGAACCCGGTGCTGCTCAAGCCCCGGGGAGACAGCACCAGTGAGGTGATCCATCTGGGTCGCTCCGTGGGCACGGCCCGGGCGGAGCACTACTACCGCGACTGGTTCCGGCCCGGCTGGGCGGCGATCCGGACGGGCCTGGCGGAGCTCCAGGCCGCCCACCCCGGCGGCCGGCTGGTGCTGGAGGGGGCCGGCAGCCCGGTGGAGGTGAATCTGCAGGCCAGGGACCTCACCAACCTGCGGCTGGCCCAGTACCTGCGGGCCCGCTGCCTGCTGGTGGCGGACATCGAACGGGGCGGCGTCTTCGCCCAGATCGTCGGCACCCTGGCCCTGCTGCGCCCCGTGGAGAAGCCCCTGATCGGCGGGCTGCTGATCAACCGCTTCCGCGGCCGCCGTTCCCTGTTCGATGCCGGCCGCGACTGGCTGGAGCAGCAGACCGGGGTGCCCGTGCTGGGGGTGATGCCCTGGCTCGACGAGCTGTTTCCCCCCGAGGACTCCCTCGACCTGCTCGAGCGGGGGAGCCGCAAGCCCCGCGCCGAGCTCAACCTGGTGGTGGTGCGCCTGCCCTCCCTGAGCAACTTCTCCGACCTCGACCCGCTCGAGGCGGAGCCCAGCGTGCGGCTGCGGTGGCAGCGGCCAGGAGAGCCCCTGGAGCAGCCCGATGCCGTGATCCTGCCAGGCAGCAAGCAGACCCTGCGGGACCTGGCGTCGCTTTGCAGCAGTGGGATGGCGGAGCAGCTGCGGGCCTATGTGGCCCGGGGGGGGCAGGTGTTCGCCCTCTGCGGTGGGCTGCAGATGCTGGGCCAGGAGCTGCACGACCCCGAAGGCCTCGAAGGGGGCCAGCCCGGTGAGCGGGTGAACGGGCTGGGGCTGCTGCCCCTGCGCACGGTCTTCGAGGGCGACAAGGCGCTGCGGCAACGGCAGAGCCGGGCCGTCTGGCCCCCCGGCCCGGGGGACCTCCCGGTGGTGGAGGGATTCGAACTCCACCACGGCCGCAGCGAACCGATCGACCCGGCGGGTTGCGCCCCCCTGGCGCAGGACGGGGCGCTGGGCTGGTGGGCGGAGTCCGGCACCCAGGGTGGTCTGGTGGCCGGCACCTACCTGCACGGCATCTTCGAGAACGGCCCCTGGCGGCGCCGCTGGCTCAACCACCTGCGGCGGCGGCGCCAGCTGCCGCCCCTGGAGGAGAACCAGCCCCACCACGGCCGACAGCGGGACGCCCTGCTCGATCGCCTGGCCGACGCCTTCGAAGCCCACATCGACCTGGCGCCCCTGCTGGCCCCGGGTCCTGGGGCCCCCACGCCGAGCGCCTGAACGATCGCCACCCCCTAGATTTCCGCCAGCGCGACCCTTCTGCCATCGCCATCGCCCGCCCTGCCATCACCATCGCGTGGCCGGACGGACGCACCACGACGGCCCTCCCCGGCCAGGACTGGCTTGAGGCCGCCCGTCAGGCGGCGGTGCTGATCCCCACCGGCTGCCTGGGGGGCAGCTGCGGCGCCTGCGAGATCGAGGTGAACGGACGCATGGTGCGGGCCTGTGTGGCCACCGTGCCCTCCAGTCCCAGTGGTCGGCTGACCGTCAGCCTGGCCAGTGATCCCCACTGGTAGGTCGTGTGAGTTCCCCCCCCCGGTTCCACATCCTTTCGATCGACTTCCAGGATCTCGACGTCATCTGGAACGTGCGGTTGTTCTATCTGGCCGCTGGGTACCGATGCGTCCGTGGCGGGGTCGATCCGGATCTCGACCTGCTGGTGATCCTGCGCGGCGATCCGGGCCTCGCCCATCAGGACCACCGGGGGATCGTGCATGTGTACGACTACGTCAAGGAGCTCCAGGTCAACTGGCCCGAGCGTTTCCCCCGGGCCCATGAGATCCGCCTCATCTCCCTGTTCCGACCGGAGCCGCTGCCCGAGGGGCTGGGCTGGGTGCCGGGCTACCTGCCGGTGGTGCCCGAGTTCTGGCAACACAGCCCGTTCCGCAAACGGGCCGGCAGGCCGCTGCACATCGCCAATTTCAAGCCGATGGGCGACGACCCCTACCAGCAGGATCTGGCCCGGCTGGCGCGCCGGGGGCTGGTGCGGGTCTATGGCGGCCGCTGGGACCGGCTGGGCCTGGCCACCCACGGCCTCAGCTACCTGGAAGCGAATCGACGGCTGGCGGGAGCCTGGTCCTGCTACGGCCTGATGTACCCCTACCAGCGGGGCACCACCCTCTCCGGCCGGATGTGGCAGGCCCCCCTGCATGGCTGTCTGGTGATCAGCGAAGCGGGCACCAACCCCCTGGGACTGCCCGGGGTCCTCGAGGTGGGGCGCTTCGCTGCGGAGACCCTGCTCAGCGTGGGCTCGATCCGGGAGTGCTGGCAGATCAGACAGGAGGCCACCCGGTACTGGCGCGAGGCCACCGAGCGGCTGGCCCGGGAGCTGGAGCTGCCGGCCTACCGGGGTCCCTCGGCCGCCCAGCTGGCCCGTTGCAGGCGGGAGCGCCTGGCCCAGCACCTGCAGGTGGCCTGGGGCCGGCGCCTGGGGCGGGCGGCCCGGTGGCTGGCACCGCCGCCGGTCAGCTGCTGGTGGCGGCGGCGACAGCGGACGCTGCAGGCACTGGGGCGGCGCCTGCAGAGGTCCCCCGGCCGGGGTGGACAGACAACGAACCGCTGAGAGGCCGCATCAGCCCGATTGCTGCGGCGTCATCGTCGAATCGAAACCACGGGACCTTCGATGTCAGCGGGCAGGAGCTACGATGCAAAGACGCATGACGTTGTTGTAGGAATCTAGATGGCGCTGCCAACAGTCCTGAAGCGTGCCGTTCCAAGGAACGTGCAATCGGCTGTCAAGCGCTTTCTTTGGCCTGAATACTCCCCTGTACCCCCCGGTCAGAAAGTCATTGAATTCTGGGTGGATGTGGTGAGTGGCTGCAATCTGCGCTGCACAGCCTGTCCCGTCGGCATGCCCGAATACACCAACAGCATCGGCCAGAAGCTGACGGAGATGCCGATCGAGCTGTTTGAGAAGATCTGCCTGAAGGCGAAGGCCGATACCAATGGCAACTGCCGCTTCGGCCTGTACAACTGGACGGAACCCACGCTCCATTCCAGGCTCCATGAACTGATTGCCTGCGCCGAGAGCCATGGTGTCCCCTGTGGCATCTCCTCCAACCTCAATTACGACTACGACTGGTCCCTGCTCAAGCCCCTGCGTCTGTGGAATTTCACGATCACGGTGTCGGGCTTCACCCAGCGCACCTACCAGATCAATCACAAGGGCGGCCGCATCGAACCGGTGCTCGCCAATCTGATCCGCATCTCCGAAACCCTCGGCGACTGGGAATGCTTCCAGAACATTGATGTGCGCTACCTGGTCCACAAGCAGAACCTGCATGAAGTGCACCTGTTCAAGCACTTCTGCGACAAGCTGGGGATGAAATTCAGCCCCTACCACGCCTATTACATGCCCATCGACAAGATGTTCGACGGGCTCGAAACCGTCCCCCCGGAACTCGAATACATCTACTACAGCCCCCAGCTGGTGCAGCAGGCCATCGGCGATCACCGATCCCAGAACTGCTTCATGCGCGAGTCCCAGGTGTGCCTCGACCACGAAGGCAACTTCTCGGTCTGCTGCGTGCAGTCCCCCTCCGCACCTTCGATCGCCAACTATCTGGATACCCCCTACCAGTTGATGCAGGCGAAGCGCTATGGCAGCGAACTCTGCAGGAAGTGCACCAGCACGGGCATCAACATCTTCGCCACCTATGGCATGCAGGAGCCCCCGGAGATCCAGCAATCAATCGAAAACCTTCTGCCCGTTGATCTGAAGGATTTTCGCTGATCCGTGACCTCCCGTGATCCCGGTTCGCGCCTGCGCGCGGGTTCCGACTCGTGTGCCGAGACGGACACAGCCACCTACGACTATCTGATCGTCGGCTGCGGCCTGTTCGGTGCCACCTTTGCCCGCCTGGCCACCGATGCCGGCAAGCGCTGCCTCGTCGTGGACCGCCGCCCCCACATCGGTGGCAACTGCTATACGGAAAAGCTGGAGGGCATCAATGTCCATCGCTACGGCGCCCATATCTTTCACACCAGCAACAAGGCCGTCTGGGCCTTCGTGAACAGGTTTGCCGAATTCAACAACTACATCAACTCGCCCAAGGCGATCTCCGGAGGCAAGCTCTATTCCCTTCCCTTCAACATGAATACCTTCTACGAGCTCTGGCAGACGCGGACGCCGGAGGAGGCCCGGCAGAAGATCGCCTCTCAGCGCTTCACTGGCGAACCCACCAACCTGGAGGAGCAGGCCCTGTCGCTGGTCGGGAAGGACATCTACGAGACCCTGATCCGCGACTACACCCGCAAACAGTGGGGCAAGGATCCCCGTGAGCTGCCCGCCTTCATCATCAAGCGGCTGCCACTGCGCTTCACCTACGACAACAACTATTTCTCCGACCGCTACCAGGGCATTCCGATCGGGGGATACACGGCCCTGTTCGAGGCCATGCTGGAGGGCATCGAGGTACGCCTCAATGTCGACTACTTCAGCGACCGCTCATCGTTGGGGCGCCTGGCCCACAAGGTGGTCTACACCGGCTGCATCGACCAGTACTTCGACTACGCGCTGGGGCGGCTGGAGTACCGCTCCCTGGAGTTCGACAACGCCGTGGTGGAGACCGACAACGTCCAGGGGAATGCCGTGATCAACTACTGCGATACCCGCGAGCCGTTCACCCGCATCATCGAGCACAAGCACTTCGAAGGCTCCAGTTCCCCGGTCAGCGTGATCACCCGGGAGTACCCCCGGCCCTGCAGCGGCGACGCCATTCCCTACTACCCGGTCAACGATCCCCACAACCAGGGGCTGTACCGGAGCTACCAGGAGCTCTCCCAGCGCTCGGAGAACGTCATCTTCGGCGGCCGTCTCTCCGAATACAAGTACATGGACATGCATGTGGTGATCGAATCGGCGATGAACCGTTTCCGCAGCGAGAGCCGTCAGGCGTCGGCCTGAATCAGCCCGCCACCGAGCAGCACCTCGCCGCTGTAGGCCACCGCCGCCTGCCCGGGAGCCACCGAGAACTGGGGCTCGGCGAAATCGAGCCGGGCCCGATGGGGCCGCCCGGCGGCGTGGTCGGCGGCCGTTTCCGGCAGGGGCGTCAGCAGGGCCCGCTCCGGCAGGCTCCGGTAGCGCACCTGCACCTCCACCTCGATCGGCCCGCCGGGCGGCGCGATCGACACCCAGTTGATGGCGCCCACCACGCAGGCCTGCCGGGTGGCCTCCCGCCGCGGGGCCACCACCACCCGGTTCATCGCGCCATCCAGCCGCACCACATGGAGGGGCTCGCTCCAGGCCACCCCCAGCCCCTTGCGCTGGCCGATGGTGAAGTGCTCGATCCCGTCATGCTGCCCAAGCACGGTGCCGTCCGCCAGCACGATCTCGCCCTGGCGGGGCGGCAGGTAGGCATCCAGAAACGCCCGCATCGACCCGTGGTGGTCCGCCAGACAGAGGTCCTGGCTTTCGGGTTTGGCGGCGGTGCGCAGGCCGAGCCGTGCCGCCTCGGCGCGGGTGGCCTCCTTGGTGAGTTCGCCGAGGGGGAAAACCAGCCGGCCCAGCACCGACTGGGGCAGGTCGTAGAGGAAGTAGCTCTGGTCCTTGTGGGAATCCAGGCCCCGCAGCAACTGATGGCGGCCGTCGTGCCGCAGGCGGGCGTAGTGGCCCGTGGCGAGGCGACCGATGCGGCGCTCCGCCTCGGCCCAGTCCAGCATCGGGCCGAACTTCACCGCCCGGTTGCAGCGGGAGCAGGGCAGGGGGGTGAGGCCTTCGCCGTACCCCTCCACCAGGAAATCGACGATCTGCTCCTGGAACCGGGCCCGGGAATCGACCACATGGTGGGGTACCCCCAGCTGGTCGCAGATGCCGGCCGCATCCACCAGACCCTCGGCGCAGCAGGCGCCCTTGCCGCTCATCAGCCACAGGGTGAGGCCCTCGACCTCCCAGCCGGCCGCCACCAGCAGGGCCGCGGTCAGGGAACTGTCGACGCCGCCGGAGAGGCCCACCGCCACCCGCCGCTCACCGGGCCAGTCGCCAAGACGAGTCAGGACCTCGGCCACTTCGGGACTGACGCCGGGGGGCTGGCTGGTGGGCTCAGGCGGAACGGAGACCGTGGCGGCGGTGGGGCTCAAGGATCCCGATGGGTGGAACGGGCGGACGCCTCCATCATGGGAGAGCACTGCTCGGGCCGCCGTGAACCTCGGGCCGATGCCCACCGCCTGGCCGCCGGAGGATGCCGATCACGTCCTGGTGAGCGGCGCCGCCATGGCCGCCATCGAGCAGGAGCTGTTCGCCAGCGGACTGCCGGTGGAGGCCCTGATGGAGAAGGCCGCCCTGGCGGTGAGCCGCCGCCTGGCGGAACGGCCGGACCGGGACCGGCACGATGGCCTGCTGGTGCTCGTGGGACCGGGCCACAACGGCGGCGATGGGCTGGTGGTGGCCAGGGAATGGCACCTGGCCGGAGGCCGGGTACGGATCTGGTGCCCCTTCGAGCGCCGCCGCCCCCTCACCGAGGCCCACCTGCGCCATGCCCGCTGGCTCGGCATCCCCCTGCTGGAAGCCCCGCCCGACCCGGGCGATCCGGCCCTCTGGGTGGATGCCCTCTTCGGCATCGGCCAGCAGCGGCCGGCCGGCCCGCTGATCGAAGCCCTGCTGGCGGACCGGCAGCGGCGGCGGCCCGGCGCCCTGGTGGCCATCGATGTCCCGACGGGCCTGGACGCCGATGAGGGTGTCCTGCTCGGCGGCGTAGCCGCCACGGCCGCCACCACCTACACCATCGGCCTGATCAAACGGGGCCTGGTCCAGGACACGGCCCTGCGCTGGGTGGGACGGTTGGAGCGGATCTGCCTGGGGCTGCCGGCCACGCTCCTCTCCCAGTCCGGCAGCGATCCGCTGCTGGGCCTGGGGGCCTCCGACCCGTCCTCGGCACCCTGGCCGGTCCCGGATCCGGCCGCCGGGAAGTACGCCCGCGGACGGCTCCTGGTCGTCGCCGGCAGCCGCCGATTCCGCGGGGCCGCCCACCTGGCCCTGGCCGGCGCCACGGCCTCCGGGTGCGGCAGCCTCCGGGCCTCCCTCCCCCAGGAGATCACCCCCCAGCTCTGGCAGATCCATCCCCACGTGGTGCTGGAGCCCGGCCTGGGGGCCACCCCGGCCGGGGGCCTGGCGCTGGCGCATCTGGCTGAGGGCTGGCTGGATCGGCTGGATGCGGTGCTGCTGGGTCCCGGCCTGGGCGGGGTCGGTCCCGCCGGTGCGCCACCAGCGGCGGAGATCGACGCCCCGGAACGGCAGCGCTGGCAGGAACTGGCCGACTTCGGCGGTCTGCTGGTGCTCGATGCCGATGGCCTCAACCGCCTGGCGGCCACCGGCAGCGACTGGCTCCAAACGCGCCGGGGTCCCACCTGGATCACCCCCCACGGGGAGGAGTTCCGCAGACTGTTCCCCGACCTGGCTCCGCTGCCCCGGCCGGAGGCGGCGGCGGCGGCGGCCCGCCGCACCGGCGCCAGCGTGCTGCTCAAGGGGGCCCGCAGCGTCGTGGCGGCCCCCGACGGGCGCCGCTGGCAACTGCTGGCGGCCTGCCCGGAGGCGGCCAGGGCCGGCCTCGGGGATGTGCTCGCCGGCTACGCGGCGGGACGGGGGGCCCTGGCGCTCGCCGCCATGGGGGGAATGCAGAGCGGGGCCCACGGCGCCGATGCCGTCTGGCTGGCGGCCGCCGCCCTCGACCATGCTCTGGCCGGCATCCGCAGCCGGGAACGGCACGGGGACGGCGGGGTCACCCCCCTCGCGGTGGCAGAGGCCCTGGCGCAGTGAGCGGCGGGGCCGGAGCAGGAACCTGGGCTGCAGCAGGGGCAGGAGCCGCTGGGCTGAAGAACGGAACCGCTCGGATTAGGCCAGGGAAGGCCACTTCCCCATCTGGCAACTCTGGCGGTCCTTCATACCTGCCACAGAAGAATTAGCCCTTTGCTCATCCAATCAGAGTCAATCGCTAAAGAAATCCGATTGTGTGTGGGTTCACATGTAATTGCTTAAAAGTTGTTCCAGACACTTTCTGCCCCTGCCAGTGGGTGGATAATCCGTTGACACTTTCGAAGGCGCCATTACGCCCCCTCCTATGACCGTCTCCGCCGTTGCGACGAGAAGGGAGGGCTCCACCCGCAGAGGGAGTGATTCCATCACCTGGTACCTCACCTCCATCGGGAGAGAGCCTCTTTTGACCCCGGCCGAGGAGATCGAGCTCGGCAACCAGGTGCAGGCGATGATGCACCTGGTGGAAGAATCGAAAGCCGGATACTCCGTCCAGGAGAACAAGACCATCAAGGTCGGCCGCCGCTCCAAGGAGCGGATGATGCGCGCCAATCTTCGGCTCGTGGTGAGCGTGGCCAAGAAGTATCAGGGCAAGGGCCTCGAACTGCTCGATCTGATCCAGGAGGGTTCCCTCGGCCTTGAGCGTGCCGTCGAAAAGTTCGACCCCACCCGCGGCTACAAGTTCTCCACCTATGCGTTCTGGTGGATCCGCCAGAGCATGACCCGCGCCATCGCCTGCCAGTCCCGGGCCATCCGCCTGCCGGTCCACCTCAGCGAACGGCTCACGACGATCCGCAAGGTGAGCCTGGAGCTGGCCCACAAGCTCGGCGCCATGCCCAGCCGCCGTGAGATCTCCGAGGCCATGGCCATTCCCGTCGAGGAGCTCGATTCCCTGCTGCGCCAGGCCCTCACCATCTCCAGCCTGGACGCCCCCATCCACGCGGAGGACGGCCGAAGCTTCCTCGGGGACCTGATTGCCGATGGTTCCGCCGAGGAGCCGCTGGATCGCATTGAGCGGGGGATGCACCAGGAGCAGCTGGCCGAGCTGATGGGGCACCTTTCCGCCCAGGAGAAGGAGGTTCTGGCCCTCCGCTTCGGCCTCGACGGCATGGAACGCCACACCCTGGCCGAGATCGGCCGGCAGCTGGATGTCTCCCGGGAGCGGGTGCGGCAGATCGAACTCAAGGCCCTGCGCAAGCTGCGCAGCCTGTCGACCCGGTCCTCCGTTCCGCTGGCCTGATCGGCCGGCCCCTCAGCCCCGGCCCCCTCCGACCAGAACCCGTTTCAACCAGCCCTTGGCCTGGAGCCCGGCGATCTTCAGCCGGCTCTCCCCCTTGAGGCCCCGGTCGCGACGGATCTGGATCGGAGCCTGGCCGACCCTGTCCCAGTCCGGCAACCAGCAGTTGTCGGCCTGCGGGAACCAGAACTCGAACACGGATGTCGTTGAGATGGGCAACAACTTGCCCAGGATCGAATAGATCGACTGATCATGGCGATGCTCGATGAAGCCATCGAGATTGGGGGAACGGGACGGACGATCGTCGATCATCGAGAAATCCTCGCTGAACACCCTGATCCAGTGCCGCATGAAGTCCATGGCGGCGGGGCACTTACGCACGAAGAAGGTGGTCGCCCCCAGCTGCTGGCTGCCCGTGATCTCCGGCCGGTCCCGCACCGCCAGACGGTCGAGCAGATCGCCCTTCGTCCACCTGGCTTCCCCCTGATCAGGGAACTGACGCCCCTCGTAGATGAGGGACCCGTTGGGAGGCAGGCATTCGAAACCCTGCAGGCCTGAAGGGGCCTCCGTCGCCATGGAGAACAGCTCCAGCAGGCGCTCCCGTCCGGCCGGATTGAGGTGACAGCCGGAATCGATCCAGTGCACCAGATCGCCGTCCTGCAGGTGCTCGAGGGTCTGAAGCACGATCTGGGGCTTCCAGGCGTAGTAGCCGAAACCGCGATGCTCCGGTGTCAGATAATCCTTGAACCGCTGGCGAAAGACAGGATCGAGATCCAGCTCCGAAGCGCCCACGATATCCGTGTACACGCCCATCTCTTTCGCCTGCCGGCATAATCTTCGGCGGGCCACTTTCATGCGGTGATCCGTGAAAGTGACGAGGACGCGCTTGGTCATCAGACCCGCTGCCATTCCGGCAATTTCAATGATTCTAACATCAATTCAAGCCATGAAGATCGCCCGGTTTTTCATGGCTGAAGCCTGGAAAAAACCGATGGAGACAACAAGCATAAGCGACAGAAATCTGCCCTCATCCACCGGTACAAGCACCAGCCACTCTGTCCCGTCAGGAACCAACTGTCCCGTGAGAAGCCAATGGCTCGGATCAGTCGTCGGCCCAGATGTAGCGGGTGAGTTCACTGCCATCGGGCTCGGGGGCCGCGAGGGCGAATTCGACGCAATCGGCCACAACGGCATCGATCTCCCTGTCGATCTCCTTGAGCTCCTCGGCCGTGGCCAGCCCCTGCTCGATCAGGCGGCTTGCCAGCTGCTTGATGGGGTCACGCTTGGCCCAGAACTCCTTCTCGGCCGCTTCGCGCAGTTCGTCGGGATCCGCCAGCGAATGGCCGCGGAAGCGGTAGGTGAGGCATTCCAGCAAGGTGGGGCCCTCACCGGCCCTGGCCCGCTCAATCGCCCGCTGGGCCGCCGCCCGCACGGCCAGCACGTCCATGCCGTCGACCTCTTCGCCGACCATGCCGAAGCCGGCCGCCTTGCGCCAGATCTCCGGCTCGCTGGTGGCCCGGTTGTGGTCCATGCCGATGGCCCAGCGGTTGTTCTCGACCACGAACAGGATCGGCAATTTCCACAGCGAGGCCATGTTCAGGCATTCGTAGAACTGGCCGATGTTGCAGGTGCCATCCCCGAAGAAGGCCGCCGTGACCGCATCGCTGTCGGCCTGGCCGAGGGCGTCACGCTTGTAGCGGCTGGTGAAGGCCGCCCCCAGCGCCACGGGGATGCCCTCGCCGATGAACGCATAGCCGCCGAGGAGATGGTGCTCGCGGGAGAACAGGTGCATCGAGCCGCCCCGCCCCTTGCTGCATCCGGTGGCCTTGCCGAACAGCTCGCTCATCACCTCCCGGGCCGGCACACCGCAGCTCAGGGCATGGACATGGTCGCGGTAGGTGCTGCAGAACCAGTCGTGCTGCAGACGCATCGCCCGGATCACCCCGGTGGAGACGGCCTCCTGACCGTTGTACAGATGCACGAAGCCGAACATCTTGCCGCGGTAGTACATCTCGGCGCATTTGTCCTCGAAGCGGCGCCCCAGGGTCATGTCGCGGTAGAGCATGAGGCCCTCCTCCCGACTGACACTGGCCCGCTCGGCGGGATACAGACCCTCGAGCCGCACCGCATGGCTGCCGGCCTCCTCGGTCGGGGAGGTGGCCCCGACGATGCCGGGCTGCGCTGCCCGCGCCGCGGTCAATTCCTGAGTCATGGCAGGAAGGCGATGCGATTCGTGGCCACGACTGTACGGGGTCCGTTCCCTGATGACAGTCAAAACCACTGCCTCTGACTACAGTCGCGCCCCAGCGGCCTCATCGGATTGGACCTGCCGATCGATCACTTCCGGTTGCTGGGCGTCGCTCCCTCCGCCGACGCCCAGGGGGTCCTGCGCACCCTCCAGTCGCGGCTGGACCGGCTGCCCCACGCCGGCTTCACCCCGGAAACCCTGCAGGCGCGGGCCGACCTGCTCCGCGCCAGCGCCGACCTGCTCTGCGACCACGATCGGCGTGCCGCGTACGAAGCGGAACTGACGGGCCTGGCGGACACCGGTGGCTCCCTGCAGCCGGCCCTGGAGATCGCCACCACCCGCCAGGTGGGTGGTCTGCTGCTGCTGATGGAGGGGGGCCAGCCCCTGGAGGCCTTCGAGCTGGCCAGCCGCTGCCTGCAACTGCCCCAGGCCCCCACCCTGGGCAGCGGCCGCGAGACCGATCTGACGCTTCTGGCGGGACTGTCCTGCCTCGAGGCCGCCAGGGAGCTGGAGGAGCAGCGTCGCTTCGAAGCCGCCGCCCGCACGCTCCGCCAGGGCCTGCAACTGCTGCAGCGCCTCGGCAGACAACCCGAGCTCAGGGAAACCATGAATGCCCGGCTCGATCGGCTCACCCCCTACCGGGTGCTCGATCTGCTCAGCCGCGATCTGGCCGCCGGCGCCGAACGGCGTGAGGGGCTGGCGCTGCTGGAGCAGCTGGTGCAGCGGCGCGGGGGCCTCGAAGGCGACGGCGATCCCCATTTCCCCCGCCAGGAGTTCCAGACGTTCTTCCACCAGATCCGCTCCTTCCTCACCGTTCAGGAACAGGTGGATCTGTTCAGTCGCTGGGCGGCCAGCGGATCCGAGGCCGCCGACTTCCTGGCCACCATCGCCCTCACCGCCTCCGGTTTCGCCCAGCGCAAACCCGAACGCATCGCCGATGCCAGAAACCGCCTGCAGCGCAGCGGACGGGAGGGGGTCGAGCCCCTGCTCGCCAACCTGCACCTGTTGCTGGGGGAGGCCGACACGGCGCGGGCCTGTTTCGACGCCGGCGCCAGCCAGGAGCTCAAGGACTGGGCGGCCGGCAAGAGTGACGATCCCCTCGGCCAGCTCTGCGCCTACTGCAGCGACTGGCTGGTGCGGGACGTGCTGCCCGGCTACCGCGACCTGGAAGCCGAACCGGATCTGGTGGCCTACTTCAGCGACCGGGACGTGGTGGCATACGTGGAGCGGGAGGACCAGCGCCGGGGCCGCGCCTACCTCTCGCCCCCGGCGGCGGCGGCCGCTGGGGCCCCTCCCCCCTTCCCGACCTTCGACACCCCTGACTTTCCGGCCTCTGCATCCTTCGCTCCCCCCGCCGCAGCCCCGGAGGGCTTCGCCCCCCTTTCTCCACCTGGCTCCGCAACGGATCCCGACGACGACGACGAACTGGATGACGAGGTGCCCCTGCGCTGGCCCGTGCCCCCCCGGCCCTGGCTGCTGGCGGGTGGCGCCGCCCTGCTGCTGCTGCTGGCCGGCGCCTGGGTGCTGCGGCAGCGCCAGAACGCGCCCCCGCCGCCGCCGCCGGCTCCGCTGCCCGCTCCCGCCGCCAAGCCCCCAGCCAAGCCCCCAGCCGCCCCGGCACCCGCCCCCGGGCCGGCCATCAGCCAGAGCCTCACGCCCCTGGACGCCGAGCGGCCCGATGCGGCCCAGGTCCGTCGGCTGCTGGAGGAGTGGCTGACCGTCAAAGGCGACGTTCTGGCCGGAGAGCCCATGCCCCAGGGCCTGGATCGGATCGCCCGGGAAGGGCCGGTGGCGCTGCTCGCCAGCGAGCGCCGCCGTGATGCCGCCCGGGGCCAGACCCAGCGGCTGGACGTGCGGATCACCGACCTGACCCTCTCGGAAAGCGGGCCCCGCCGCATCGTCGCCGTTGCCCGGCTCCGCTACAGCGACAAGCGCCTCGATGACAAGGGGACGGTGCTGGAGACCACGGCGCCCATGGAGCTGCGCAATGGTTATGTATTCGGGCGCGACGGCGACAGCTGGCGCCTGGTGGCCACCCAATCCCTCAACTGATGTTCGACGAACTCTCCCAGCGCTTTGAAGACGCGGTCAAGGGACTGCGGGGCCAGGCGGCCATCTCGGAGACGAACGTCGATGGCGCCCTCCGGGACGTGAGGCGGGCGCTGCTGGAGGCCGACGTGAGCCTGCCGGTGGTGAAGGAGTTCATCGAGGAGGTGCGGCGCAAGGCCGTGGGGGCCGAAGTGGTGCGCGGGGTGAGCCCGGACCAGCAGTTCATCCGGCTGGTGCACGAGCAGCTCGTCGACACCATGGGCGGCGCCAATGCCCCCCTGGCCAGGGCCGCAGAAGGGCCCACCGTGATCCTGATGGCCGGCCTGCAGGGGGCCGGCAAGACCACCGCCACCGCCAAGCTGGGCCTGCACCTCAAGGAGCAGGGCCGCCGTCCCCTGCTGGTGGCGGCCGACGTCTATCGGCCGGCCGCCATCGACCAGCTCCAGACCCTGGGCCGCCAGATCGGCGTGGAGGTGTTCAGCCTCGGCAGTGACGCCAAGCCGGAAGCGATCGCTGCGGCCGGCGTGGCCAAGGGACGGGACGAGGGCTTCGACACCGTTCTGGTGGACACCGCCGGCCGCCTCCAGATCGACACCTCGATGATGGAGGAGATGGTCCGGATCCGGGAGGCCACCAACCCGGACGACGTGCTGCTGGTGGTGGATTCGATGATCGGCCAGGAGGCGGCTGATCTGACCCGGGCCTTCCACGAGCAGGTGGGGATCACCGGTGCGGTGCTCACCAAGCTGGACGGCGATTCCCGCGGCGGGGCGGCGCTGTCGATCCGCAAGGTGAGCGGCGCCCCGATCAAGTTCATCGGCACCGGAGAGAAGGTGGAGGCCCTGCAGCCGTTCCACCCCGAACGGATGGCCAGCCGGATCCTCGGCATGGGCGATGTGCTCACCCTGGTGGAGAAGGCCACCAAGGAAGTGGAGCTGGCCGATGTGGAGAAGATGCAGCGCAAGCTGCAGGAAGCCAGCTTCGACTTCTCCGATTTCGTGCAGCAGATGCGCCTGATCAAGCGCATGGGCTCCCTCGGCGGTCTGATGAAGCTGATCCCGGGGATGAACAAGATCGACGACGGCATGCTCCGCCAGGGGGAGAGCCAGCTGAAGCGCATCGAGGCCATGATCGGCTCGATGACCGAGGCCGAACGCCGCCAGCCCGAACTGCTCGCCGCCCAGCCCTCCCGCCGCCGCCGCATCGCCGCCGGCAGCGGCCACACCCCGGCGGATGTGGACAAGGTGCTCGCCGACTTCCAGAAGATGCGCGGCTTCATGCAGCAGATGACCCGCGGTGGGATGCCCGGGATGCCTGGCATGGGTGGCTTTCCCGGGATGGGTGGCGGCATGCCGGGGATGGGCGGCATGCCGGGCATGGGCGGTATGCCAGGGATGGGCGGTCCCGGAGGCCGCGGCGGCGGCCAGCCCCGCAAACCCCCCAAACCGGCCAAGAAGCGCAAGGGATTCGGCCAGCTCTGAGCCGGCCTGTAGGATTGGGGGCTGCATTTCGAGCACCATTTCCAGATGATCAAGCTCCGGCTGAAGCGGTTCGGCAAGAAACGGGAAGCGAGTTTCCGTCTGGTGGCCACCAACAGCACCTCCCGCCGCGATGGCCGCCCGCTTGAGGAGCTGGGCTTCTACAACCCACGCACCAAGGAAACGCGCCTTGACACCGAGGCCATCCGCCTGCGTCTCGGCCAGGGAGCCCAGCCCACCGACACCGTGCGCAGCCTGCTCGAGAAGGGCGGACTGATCGAGAAGACCGTCCGCCCCGCCGAAACCGTCGGCAAGGTCAAGCAGGCCGCCGCCCGCGAGGCCGCCGCTGCCGCCGCGGTGAAGGAAGCCGAAGCCGCCAAGGAAGCCGCCGCTGCCAAACTGGCCGCTGAGGCTGCCGCCGCCGCCGAAGCGGCCGCTGCCGCTGCCGCCGAACCTGCCGCCGCCGAGGCCTGAGCGAGCTCTCCTCCACGTTCGCCCTGCCCGACAGCGCCGCCGCCATCGCCCTGGCCGGCACGGACGGCGCCTCGCTGCGTCGCCTCGAAGCGCTGACGGGTGCCCAGATCGTCCTGAGGGGCCTCGATCTTCAGATCCGGGGCCGCAGCTCCCAGGTGGAGCGACTTCAGGCCCTGGTCCAGCTCCTCGAACCGCTGTGGCAACGGGGCGAGTCCATCGGCCCTGTGGACATCCAGGCCGCCCTGTCGGCCCTGGACACGGGGCGCTCCGACCAGCACCGCAGCATGGGGCTCCAGGTGCTGGCCACGAGCGTCACCGGACGCCCCCTGCGTCCCCGCACCCTGCGGCAGAACAGCTATGTCGAGGCGATCGAACGCCACGACCTGACCCTGGCGATCGGGCCCGCCGGCACCGGCAAGACCTTCCTGGCCACGATCCTGGCCGTGCGGATGCTGCAGGAACGCAAGGTGGAGCGGCTGGTGCTGACCCGGCCCGCGGTCGAGGCCGGCGAGCGGCTGGGGTTTCTGCCCGGCGACCTGCAGCAGAAGGTGGATCCCTATCTGCGTCCCCTCTACGACGCTCTCCACGGGCTCCTGGGTCAGGAGCGCACCAGCCAGCTCCTGGAGAAGGGGGTGATCGAGGTGGCTCCCCTGGCCTTCATGCGCGGCCGCACCCTGGCCGATGCCTTCGTGATCCTCGATGAGGCCCAGAACACCACCTGCGCCCAGATGCGCATGGTGCTCACCCGGCTGGGGGAGAACTCCCGCATGGTCGTGACCGGCGACACCACCCAGATCGACCTGCCCCCGGGCCAGCTGAGCGGCCTGGTGGAGGCGGAGCAGGTGCTGGCCGGGGTCGAAGGGGTGGCGATCTGCCGCTTCACCGACGCGGACGTGGTGCGCCACCCGCTGGTGCAGCGGCTGGTGCAGGCCTACGCCCGCCGCGATGCCCGGGCGCCGGTCCCCCCAGCCCGCAAGCGGACGGACGCCCCCCCGGCCCGATCGGAACCATGAACAGCGCCGAACGACTGCGCATCCCGGCCCAGATTGCGGTGGCCGCCCTGGTGGCCTACCTGCTGGGCTTCTGGTTCACGAGCCTGTTTCCGGGCTATCTGCCCAAGATCGGCGCCCTCTGGTCGGCGATCTCGGCCGTCGTCGTGACCCAGATCACCCGCAAGGATGCGGCCTCCTCCGCCTCGCTGCGGATTCTGGGGTCGGCGATCGGCGCCATCACCAGTGCGGTGTACCTGACGCTGCTGCCCTTTCACCCCCTCGGCATGGCGGCGGCGATCTTCGCCACGGTGATGATCTGCGCGGCCATCAACGTCCCCAGCCACGGCCGTCTGGCGGCGATCACGGTGATCGTCGTGATGGTCACCGGCAGCCTGGATCCGGCCCTGAGTCCGGGTGTGAACGCCCTGCTGCGCTTCCTGGAATCCTGCATCGGCACACTTCCTGGAATCCTGCATCGGCACAGGAGTGGCGCTGCTGGCGGTGTGGCTCTGGCCCGGATCGCGCCAGCATCCCGGGGCCGACGCCTGAAGCCTGGCTGCCGGACGGGCCCGCATGGGGAGATCCGAACCGGCACCCCCGCCGCAACCCAGGGGCCACTGGCAAGATGGATTGAGTTTGAAATGCCAGCGCCATGCCGGCCCGCAGCAACTTTCAGGAAGCGATCCGCGAAGCCCAGTCCAGCGCCCTGGTCGGACCCAACGTGGTCAACAAGGCCCTGCCCTATGTGGGCGGCGGCATGGTGCTCACCGCCGGTGGTGTCCTCGGTGGCATGTCCCTCATGGCCAGTGCGCCGGCCCTGTTCATGCCCCTGTTCTGGGTGGCCCTGATCGGCAACTTCATCCTCTTCTTCGTGGCCCAGAACGCCGCCACCAAGGGCAATGCCGGAACCGCTCTTCCGATCCTGACGGCCTACAGCCTGATCACCGGCTTCACCCTCAGCGGCATCGTGAGCTACGCGGTGACTTCGGCTGGTGTCGGCGCCGTCGGCACCGCCGCCTTGGCCACGGGCATCACCTTCGTGATCGCCTCCTTCTTTGGCCGCCGCATGAGCGACAACGTCGGCCAGGCCCTCAGCGGAGTGGTGGGTCTGGGCATCATCGGCCTGGTGATCGCCATGGTGGTGCAATTGGTGGGTGGCCTTTTTGCCCCGGCCATCTTCACCGGCGGCAGTTTCGAGCTGATGATCGCCGGCTTCGGCACCGTGCTGTTCGTGGGAGCCGCCTTCGTCGACTTCTACACCATGCCCCGCACCTACACCGACGACCAGTATCTGGCCGGCGCCCTGGGCATGTATCTCACCTACATCAACCTCTTCATCTTCATCCTGCGGCTGATCATTGCCCTCCAGGGTGGCGGCCGCCGCGACTGAGCAGCGATCGTCTTCCTCAGCCAAGCCTTCCCATGGGCCTGTCCGTTCCGGATGGGTCCTTTTTTGTGGCCGGACGACGGCGCCGGTCAGCCCGATCTCCAGGCCCCGCCGCCGCCGTCGGTCCAAGCAGAGCCGCGGCGCCCCAGCGGCGGACGCACCGCAAGCGCCCGGCTAAGCTCCTTCCGACTCCAGCCGGTCCAGGCAGGCCTGGCACAACACCAGGGGCCACCTGCATCCCTGCTCGGCAGGGGCGGCCCCTTCACTGTTTGAACACAACGGAAACCCCATGACCAAGACGGCTCTGATCACCGGGATCACCGGCCAGGACGGTTCCTACCTGGCGGAATTGCTCCTGGAGAAAGGGTATGTGGTGCATGGGATCAAGCGACGGGCCAGCAGCTTCAACACCGACAGGATCGACCACCTCTACCAGGATCCTCACGAACAGAATCCCCGCCTGGTTCTGCACTACGGCGATCTGACGGACTCCACCAATCTGATCAGGATCATTCAACAGATCCAGCCGGACGAGATCTACAACCTCGGGGCCCAGAGCCACGTGGCCGTGAGTTTCGAAAGTCCCGAATACACCGCCAACTCCGATGCCCTCGGCACCCTGCGGATCCTGGAAGCCGTCCGCATCCTGGGACTGATCGACAAGACCCGCATCTACCAGGCCAGCACCAGCGAACTCTATGGGCTGGTCCAGGAGATTCCCCAGAAGGAAACCACGCCGTTCTATCCGCGCAGTCCCTATGGCGTTGCCAAGCTGTACGCCTACTGGATCACGGTCAACTACCGGGAGGCCTACGGGATGTATGCCTGCAACGGCATCCTGTTCAACCACGAAAGCCCCCGGCGGGGAGAGACCTTCGTCACCCGGAAGATCACCCGTGGCCTGGCCCGCATCGATGCCGGTCTCGATCAGGGCCTGTTCATGGGCAACCTGGACTCGCTGCGGGACTGGGGTCACGCCCGGGATTACGTGGAAATGCAATGGCGGATGCTGCAGCAGGAGCAACCCGAGGACTTCGTGATCGCCACAGGGCGGCAGGAGTCGGTGCGCCGGTTCATCGAGCTCACCGCCGAGGAACTCGGCTGGGGAGGCATCGTCTGGAGCGGCAGCGGCGTTGAGGAGACGGGTGCCCGCCGCGACACCGGCGCCACGGTGGTGCGCATCGACCGGCGCTATTTCCGGCCGGCGGAGGTGGAGACCCTGCTGGGGGATCCCACCCGCGCCAGGGAGCGCCTGGGGTGGACGCCGACCACCACCCTCGAGGAACTGGTGGCGGAGATGGTCGCCACCGACAAGGAGGAGGCCGCCAAAGAGGCCACCCTGCGGCGGGAGGGTTTCACCGTCGTCGGCTCGATGGAGAATCCCCCCCAGGTCGGGGTGACGGCGGCCCCGTGAATCGGCCCGCTAAACGCCGCTATGGTCAGATCGATGACCCGTTCTCGTCGAAGCGGACCTTCGCTGGAACGATGCCTTCTCCCGTGGTCCGCAACCCCGCCCGGCAGCCCGGGGGCCTGACGATTTCCCCATGCTGATCTCAACGAACGATCGGATCTTCATCGCCGGCCATCGCGGCATGGCGGGTTCGGCCATCGCCCGGCGCCTGGAGGCGGAAGGCCACCGGCACCTGCTCCGCGTCAGCCGCTCGGACCTCGACCTCATGGACGGCCCCGCCGTGGCGGCCTGGTTCACCGATCAGCGGCCCGACGTGGTCGTGCTGGCGGCGGCACGGGTGGGGGGCATTCTTGCCAACTCCACCTATCCGGCCGACTTCCTGCTCGAGAACCTCAAGATCCAGCAGAACGTGATCGAGAGCGCCTGGCGGCAGGGCACCCGGCGCCTGCTGTTCCTGGGCAGCAGTTGCATCTACCCCAAGCTGGCCGAGCAGCCGATCCGGGAAGAGGCCCTGCTCCAGGGGGCGCTGGAGCCCACCAACGAGTGGTACGCGATCGCCAAGATCACCGGCATCCAGCTGTGTCGCGCCCTGCGGCTGCAGCACGGCTTTGACGCCATCAGCCTGATGCCGACCAATCTCTACGGCACGGGTGACAACTACCACCCCACCAACAGCCATGTGCTGCCCGGGTTGATCCGCCGCTTCCAGGAGGCGCGCGAGACGGGCGCCGAGGAGGTGGTCTGCTGGGGCAGCGGCAGCCCGCGGCGGGAGTTCCTCCATGTCGACGATCTGGCGGATGCGGCCCTGTTCTGTCTGCGCCACTGGCAACCGGGAGCCGAGGAGCTCAGGCACATCAACGTGGGAACGGGAACGGACGTGAGCATCCACGACCTGGCGACGATGGTGGCCGAAGCGGTCGGTTTCCGCGGACGGATCGCCTGGGACGCCTCCAAGCCGGACGGCACACCCCGCAAGCTCCTGGATGTGGGCCGCCTGGCCGCCCTGGGCTGGCGGGCGACGATTTCCCTGCCGGACGGTCTCCGTCGCACCGTGGCGGAATTCGTCAGCGGGCGGGCCAACGGTGCCGAGGTGCGGCTGTGAGGATCCTCGTCACCGGCGGTGCCGGCTACATCGGCAGCCATGCCGTCAGGGCCCTGACCAGGGCGGGGCACCAACCCGTGGTGCTCGACAACCTGGTCTACGGCCATGCGGACATCGTCGAGAAGACCCTGAAGGTGCCCCTGGTGCTGGGCCAGGTGGGCGACCGTGAGGTGCTCGAACCCCTGCTGCGCGGCCGCCATCCCGCCCTCGACGGCACCTCCCTGGAGGGCAAGCCGATCGAGGCGGTGCTCCACTTCGCCGCCTACGCCTATGTCGGTGAGTCGGTGACCGATCCGGCCAAGTACTACCGCAACAACCTGGGCGACACCCTCACCCTGCTCGAGGCCCTGGTGGCCACCGAGCGGCCCTTGCCGATCGTGTTCTCCTCCACCTGCGCCACCTACGGCATTCCCCAGCAGGTGCCGATCACCGAGGACCACCCCCAGGCCCCGATCAATCCCTACGGCCGCAGCAAGTGGATGGTGGAGCAGCTGCTCACCGATTTCGCGGCGGCCTATGGCCTGCCCAGCGTGATCTTCCGCTACTTCAATGCCGCCGGTGCCGACCCCGACGGCGACCTGGGGGAGGATCACAACCCCGAGACCCACCTCATCCCGCGGGTGCTCGACACCATGAGCGGTCGGGAGCCCTACCTGCAGATCTTCGGCGACGACTACCCCACCCCGGACGGCACCTGCATCCGCGATTACATCCACGTGGCCGACCTGGCCGATGCCCATGTCCTGGGGCTGGAGCGGCTGCTGCGGCTGCGGGAACGGGAGGAGAGCGAGCGCCGTCCGCTCATCTACAACCTCGGCAACGGCACCGGCTACTCGGTCCAGCAGGTGATCGAGACCGCCAAGGCCGTCACCGGCCGCGGCCTGCTGGCCCATGTGGCCAAGCGCCGGGACGGTGACCCTCCCCAGCTGGTGGCCGGAGCCACCCGGGCCCACCAGGAACTCGGCTGGCGCCCCCGCTTCCCGGAGCTGGAAACGATCATCGAGCACGCCTGGGCCTGGCACCTGCGGCGTCACCAGGACTGAACCGCCCGTCCGGCGGCCAGGGCCTGGCCAGGGGCTCGCCGATGAAGACCCCCTGCCCAGGCATGGCCACGCTGCGCCAGTAGCTCTCGATCAGGGTGTCGCCACGGAGGTAGTACGTGAGCAGCAGCCCGGGATCGGGAAATTTGGCCGTGAGGTTGCACGGTTCGACCACGGTGCCGTAACTGCCGGTGGCGCCGGCCTCCAGCCAGCGGAGCGCACTCATCTGCGGGCTGTCGGTCAGCTGCCCCCCCAGGGAGGTGAGGTGATCGGCGACGGCACCGGGCCGGAAGCGATTGGTGCGGAGGCCCACGGGGAAGGCCAGCCCCGTGACGTAGGCCATGACGTCCTGGGCCCCCACCAGGGTGTCGCCGACGATGATCCTCACCCGCAGCCGGGAGCCGATGGCCGCCATGGTCCGGTCGTAGCCGGCGGCCCGTCGGTTGCGCCTGGCATCGCTGGTGCTCAGCAGGTAGGCCGTCCCCGGCGGTGCGGTCCCGTCCGAGGCCACGCCCTGCTGGATCAGGCGCCTGGCCGTCGCCGGGCTGGTGGCCGCCAGCATCATGCTGGGCCGCACCCGCAGCTGATCCCAGGGGCGGCGCACGTCACCGCGGGCGAACAGGGGGCTCAGGGCGGTGGTGCGGCAACCGCTGGCACAGAAGCGTGGGTCGAGGCCGAAGCTGAAGGCGCTGGTGATCGACTGGCAACCGACCCGGTACGGGGCCGCCCAGGCGAGCGCATAGACCTGGACATGGGCCGGGGTCTGCCGGTCGACACTCGCCTTGATGCGGCGGAACAGTCCCGGACTCAGGGCTGCGTCCCCGGGCGGAAAGCGCACCCGGATCACCTGGTCCGGGGGGATCAGCCGGGCCGCCTGGTACAGCCGGCCGATCGTCTCGCTGAGGGGATCGGCGGCATTGATGATGATCGCCAGATGGCGATGGTCGAGGGGGCCGCGCGAGGGCGACCCGGCGGCGACGAAGTGACTCGTGCTCCATGGGGTGCCGCTGGCGACCAGGGCGAACGGCAGCAGCAGCGCCAGCGCCACGGCCAGCCGGCGGCGCCACGCAAGCGGCTGGCCGCCTCCGGCGGGTGCTGCCCCGGCCGGGGGGCGGGGAAGGGGCGGCCGTGGCGGAGGAGGAGCCATGGCGGAAGCGGTGAGGCTGGGGGGTTGGCCGACGGGGGCGGCTCCGAACCCGGATCGGTCCCGGAAGCAAGGGGAGAAGCGAAAGGAAAGGCTGGTGAATGTGGGCCCAACCCACGTCCTCCCTTCTGCTAGAGGCGATCGTAGGCCCAGCCCAATGTCGTGCAGGACCCCGGTGGCGACCTAGATTTGAGCCCACCGGCCCTCCCGATCGTTGCCATCCCGACCCCCTGTTCCGCCGGGCTGATGCAGGCCACGGATCCGAGCTTCTGCCGCCTGGTACCGATGCGGCTCACCGACCGGAGCCCTCTCGCCATCGCCGTCCCGGCGTCCCATCAGCCGATTCCAGCTCCCTTTGCGCCTCGCCGTTGATGTCGTTTCTCCATCGCATCGCCAGACGACTTCCCAACAGCCCCCTTCTCGCTCCCCTCACCGACCAGAGACCGGCCGCGCGTCTGATCCGGCACTCGGCCAAGAAGTACTGGAAACTGCTGGTCCTCAACTTCTCCACCAGCCTGGCCGCCAGCCTCAGCGAAGGCGCCACCCTCGGCATCATCTTTCTTTCGGTCAGCCTGATCAGTGCTCCTGAGAACAGCGACTGGAGCAAGCTGCCCCTGCTCGGATCCCTGAACCAGCTTCCCTTGCTGCAGGACTGGCTCAGCGGTGCCCTGAGCACCCGCACCGGTCGCGACGGCATCTTCGTGCTGCTGCTGGCCATCGCCGTGGCCCTGCAGGCCCTGATGGCGGCAACCAGCTACGTCAACAGCGTCAGCTCCGCCGTGATGGGCTCCCGGATGGGCGCCGAAATCACCGGCCAGCTGAACGATCGGGTGCTCTCCCTGACCTTCGGCTGCGCCAGTCGGTACCGGGTCGGCGACCTGCTGAATTATGTCGGCGCGGGCGGCGGCACCGTTCAGAAGGAGATCAGCCTGGCCAACGGACTGTTGATGAACGGCCTGCAGCTGGTCATCTACCTGGCCATTCTGGTGGCCATCTCACCGTGGCTTCTGCTGGTGGCCTTTGCCATGGCCGCCGTGATGCAAACGGTGCAGAAGACGCTGCTGCCACGGATCCGCAGGAATTCACGGGAGCAGCAGGACGTCGGTGTCGAGCTGTCCAGCCATCAGAACGAACAGATCCAGGGCCTGCGGCTGCTGCACAGCACAGGCCAGCTGGACAGTTCAAGAAAGAAACTGAAGGCTCTGCTCAAAGAAAGCATGCGCCTGTCCATCCGGCAGAGCAAGCTCTCCAACATCGTGCAGCCCATTTCCAACATGCTGCCGATCATCTCGATCGCCATCATCGCGGCACTCAGTCTGTTGATCTTCAAGGATCGCGGCAGCGGCGTTCTGCCGAGCCTGGTGACCTTCATCATCGCCCTCCAAAGACTCAACCAGCGGGTCGGCACTCTCACCGGCCTGGCCACGGGCTATGCCGCCAACAGTGCCAGTGTGGAGCGGCTCAATCTGATCCTGAGCGATCACGACAAGGAATTCATCCGCACCGGCGGCGTGCCGTTCCTGGCCCTCCGGGAGGGTATTCAGCTGGACGACGTCTCGTTGCGCTACAGCCCCGATCTGCCGGAGGCCCTTTCCTCCATCCAGCTCAGCATCGGCCGCGGCCAGACGGTGGCCCTGGTGGGCTCCAGCGGCGCCGGCAAGAGCTCCATCGCCGATCTGCTGGTGGGTCTGTTTGAACCCACCGGCGGTCGAATCCTGGTCGACGGCATCGACATCCGAACCATCAATCTGGCCAGCTGGCAACAGCGGCTGGGGGTCGTCAGCCAGGACACCTTCCTGTTCAATGCCAGCATCGCCAGCAACATCGGCTTCGGCGTCGATAACGTCTCCATGGACGACATCATGGATGCGGCCGCCAAGGCCCAGGCGTCCCGCTTCATCGCCGACCTTCCCGAGGGATACAACACCAGAATCGGAGAACGGGGCTACCGGCTCAGCGGTGGGCAACGCCAGAGAATTTCCCTGGCCAGAGCGATTCTGCGCAAACCGGAGCTGCTGATCCTGGATGAGGCCACCAGCGCCCTCGACAGCCAGAGCGAACGGCTGGTGCAACAGGCGATCGAACAGTTCGAACGACAGCGCACCGTGCTGGTGATCGCCCACCGGCTCAGTACCATCGTCAATGCCGACGTGATCTGTGTTCTTTCGGAGGGACGGATCGTGGAGCGGGGCCGCCACCATGAGTTGCTGGCCCAGGACGGGATCTACGCCAAACTCTGGAGCGACCAGTCCAAACATCCTCAGGAAACAACGATGACGGCAGCCCCCGTCTGATGGGTTTCCAACTCCCCTGGCCGACCCTGCAGGATCACGCGCTTTTCCCATGATCATTGCCTGCACGATCGACAACAACTACATCCGGCACTGCGCCGTGATGCTCAAATCCCTTCAGCTCTCCAATCCATCCGAACGCATCAGTGTCTATATCCTCCACGGTGTCATTGACTCCGCGGAAAGGGCTCGGCTGGCGGCCTATCTCGGCGAGTTTCTCCCCTCGGTCTCTTTCCTCCAGCTCGATGAGCAGATGCTCGCGGGTTTCCCCGTCTTCGGCCATATCACCCTGGCCACCTATTTTCGGCTGCTGCTGCCGGCGGCCCTTCCCCATGCGGTGGAGAAGGTCATCTATCTGGATTCCGACCTGATCGTGGTCGACGCGCTACGGGACCTCTGGGAATCGCCCCTGGAGGGGAGCAGCATCGGTGCGGTGGAGGAACACAACCAGGAGTTCGACCGCAACCGCCTCGGCCTGGCGGAGGGCTCCCTCGTCTTCAATGCCGGGGCGATGCTGATCGATCTGGGCCGCTGGCGGAGGGACAACATCCTGGCCAACGGGCTGGAGTTCGCCCGCACCCATCCCGAGCGGATCAAGCACTGGGACCAGGACGTGCTCAATTCCCTGCTCGAGGCCCGCTGGCGTCCCCTCGACTGGCGCTGGAACGCCCTGCCCCACCTCTGGATGCATCCGGAGTACACCGCTGCCGACACCCCCCTGGGCCGGCAGGCGGAGCTGGCCCGGGCGAGCCCCGCCGTGATCCACTTCGCAGGCTCCGGCGTGGCCAAGCCCTGGCATCACCGCTGCACCCACCCCTGGCGCCAGCGCTACCTGGAGATCCGCCAGCAGACGCCCTGGGGGCACCTGCCCCTGGAAGGCACCCCCAGCAGCACCCTGGGCGAACGGCTCGGACGCCTGCGGTTCCGCGTCAAGCGGGCCGGCAAGGAGATGCTCGGCAGGCTGGCCCCCCGCAACCGATGACCATCCAGATCGGCGACCACCGACTCACCTGCATCGGCTACGCCGACAGCACCGAGGCCGATTTGCTGGGACGCTTCCTGCGCCAGGGAAGCCGCGCCCTGGCCGAGACCCAGGGGGAGTATGCGCTGGTGATCGAGACCGACGCCGGGGACGTGACGGTGGTCACCTCGCCGGTGGGGGCCACGCATTACTACGTGCTCGAGCACGACGGCCGCCTCTTCCACGGCGACCGGGTCGCCGAGATCCTGCGCCGCAGCGGCCTGGCCTGGCGCTGGAACTGGCAGGCCCTCGGCGATCTCTGCCAGTTGGAGAACCTGACCGATAACCAGACCCTCCACCCGGCGATCCGCCGGGTGCCCCCCGGCAGCATCCTCCACTTCACCGATGGCAGGGTCTCCCTCCACTCCGTCCCGGTCCTCGACCGGATCCCGGCGGCCCCCGCCGACCCCGACGCCGCCGTCGACGCGCTCAACGCCTCGGTCCTGCGGCTGGCCGGGGAAACCCCCTATCTCTCGCTTTCGGGCGGCTTCGATTCGCGGGTGATCCTGGCGTCGATGCTGCGCCAGGGCCTGCGGCCCCATCTGATCACGATGGGACGGGAGGAGGCGACGGACGTCCAGGTGGCCCGCCGCATGGCCCAGCGCTTCGATCTGCCCCACCAGCTGATCAGCCTGGAACTCGACGACGTCTTCGCCCACGCGCCCACCATCTCCAGCGTCACCAACGGCACCAAGACCGCCTGGCACTGGCACACCTTCCTGTATCCGCTCAAGGCCGCGATCCCCGCCGAGGCCACGTTCTTCGTCGGCACCCTGGGGGAATTCGCCCGCTCCTATTACTTCGACCGCGGCTGGCTGGGGCGCTTCGCCTCCCTCGCCCCCGACGTCGCCCTGGGCCGCTTCTGGGCCATGAAGCTGAACCGGCATCCGAGTTTCTCCCCCGAGGAACTGCGCCACCTGGCCCCGCCGCTGGCCGCCGAGCTGGTGGCTGAGGGCCGCAGCCGGCGGGCCGCACGCCTGGCGGGCTTCTGCCGGGGTGGGTTCCTCGAAGGCCTCACCCGGTATTACTTCGAGCAGCGGGTGCCGAACTTCTACGCCAACGGCATCCGCATGTACCGGGCCTCCAGTGCCTGGCGCTCCCCTTTCCATGACCGCCGCTGGATCGAAGCGATCTGGAACCTGCCCGATGGCTGGAAGCTGGGCTCCAACTGGCACCGCCATGCCATCGCCCGCAACTGCCCCGAACTGCTGAGCTTTCCGGAGGAGAACGGGTTCGACCGGCGCCGCATGCTTGCCAAGGCCCCTCCCCTCTACTGGACGCCGCCGATGCGGCGGGCCCGCTACGTGAGCTACGACCTCAGCGCCGACTGGTATCGCGATCCGCGGATGCATGCCTACCTGCTCGAGCACGCCGGACGGATCGACGACCTGGTGGATCCGGAGCTGGTCGGGCGGATCCTGGAGGCCCACCGCAGCGGCACCGACCGGACCCGAACCCTGGCCTTCCTGCTCACCCTGATCGTCTGGAAGCAGGTGATCGCCCCATGAGGGTGCTGTTCGTCTCCCACATGGCCACCCGCAGTGGTGCCCCGCTGCTGCTGCTCTGGCTGCTGCGCTGGCTGATGGCGCAGAAGCGGGGTATCGAACCGGCGGTGGTGCTGCTCAGCGATGGTCCCCTGCGCCCCGAATTCGAGGCCCTGGCGCCCACGGAGGCCTGGAGCCGGCCGCTCTTCCTGCCCCTGCGTGAACGCCTTGCCGCCCGGCTGGGGCGGGGGAAGGCGGGCAGTCCCGCCGAGCTGCTGGAGGCGGCGGTGCAGCGTCACCGGCCGGAACTGATCTACCTCAACACCCTGGTGCTGGGCCAGCACCTCAAGGGTCTGGGCACCGATCCGGCCCGTCCGGCCTGCCTCAGCCATGTCCATGAACTGGAAACCACCCTGGCCGCCATGAGCAGCCCGGAGGCCGTGGCCCGCCAGCTGGCCCTCTCCAGCGTCGTGGTGGCCTGCGCCGAAGGGGTGAAGCAATCCCTGCACCACCACCACGGGTTGCCCCTGCAGCGCTGCACCGTGATTCCGGGCTTCCTGCCCTTCTGGGCCCCCGGGCAGGGCCAGCCCGTGCCGGAGGCGCCCAGCCGGGAGCCCGCTCTGGAACCCCTGGAAGCGGCCCTGGCGGCGGGCACGTTCGTGTTCGGCTTCGCGGGCCAGGCGATCACCCGCAAGGGTTTCGACCTCTTCCCCCTGCTGGTGCGGGAGTGTGAGCGGGTCTTCGCCGGCCAGCCCTTCCTGGCCGTCTGGGTCGGGGCCTCCCCTGGGAAGGAGGATGTGATGCTGGCCCAGCGCGATCTGCAGGTGCTGGGGCTCGAGCACCGCGTTCTGCTGCTGCCGCCGCTGCCCTCCGCCATCGGCGTCATCGGTCGCTTCGCCGTCCATGGCCTGCTGTCGCGGGAGGACCCCTATCCCCTGGTGGCCCTCGAGGCCGCCGCCTCGGCCGTGCCCACCATCTGCTTCGAGGGTGGTGGCGGCATCGTCGACTTCGTGGCCGACGGCTGCGGCCTGGCCGTCCCCTACCTCGACCTCGGGGCCTTCGCCACCGCCCTGCACCGGCTCAGCAATGACCCGGACAGCCGGCGCCGCCTGGGGGAACGCAGCCGGGCCAGGGTGTGGCGGGAGTCCGGCATCGACGACGTGGCGCCCCGTCTGCTGGCCTGCATGGAACGGGCCGTCACCGCCGGACCCCACCATGGCTGAGGTGCCCCTGCCCGCGAACCATCCCCTGTACGGCTGGACCGCCGAAGCGGCCGTCGCCGTGCCGGAGCGGTTCCGCAGCGACCCGGAGCGGCCGCGCTTCTCGATCGTCATCCCCACCCTCAACCAGGGGCCCTTCATCGAGGACACCCTGCTCTCGATCCTCTGGCAGGGCTACGACAACGTCGAAATCATCGTGGTGGACGGCGGCAGCACCGACGACACCCCGGCGGTGCTGGAGCGCTACCGCCCCTGGATCTCGGTGCTGATCAGCGAGCCCGACCGGGGCCAGTCGGATGCGATCAACAAGGGCTTCCGCCGGGCCAGCGGTTCGATCCTGGCCTGGCTCAACTCGGACGATCTCTACCTGCCCGGTGCCTTCCGGTCCGTGCTGGACAGCTTCGCCGCCCATCCCGATGGTCGCTGGGTGATCGGCAGCGGCGACATCATCAGCGCCGACCAGCAGTTCCTGCGCCACGTGCCGGCCCGGGCGGGATCGGACCAGACCCTGCTGGCGATCGAGAACGACTGCTTCCTGCTGCAGCAGAGCTGCTTCTGGAGCGCCTCCCTCTGGCAGGAGGCCGGCGGCCAGGTGGACGAATCCCTGAGCCTGCTGATGGACTACGACCTCTGGTGGCGCTTCTCCCAGCACTGCTCGGGCATCGTCACCCAGGAGAAACTGGGGGCCATGCGCTACTACGCCACCGTGAAGACCCGGCGCCAGGGGGAACGCTTCCCGGCCGAACTGGCCACCATCTACGCCCGCTACGGCGCCAGCGAATCGCTCGATCACCTGGTGCAGCGGCTGCTGGCGGAGAAATCCGCCCTTGGCGAGCGGCTCTCGGCCCTGGAGGGCCGGCTGCCGGTGCGGCTGCTGCGGCGCCTGCGGCTCCTCCCCCGACCATGACGACACCCGACCTCTTCATCGGCATCACCAGCTGGAACAGCGAGCTGTTCCTGCCCCACTGCCTGGAGGCGCTCCAGGCCACCACCCGGGGCCTGGAGACCCGCGTCTGCGTGCTGGACAACGGCTCCACCGACCGCTCCGTGGCGATGGCCCGCGAGCGTGGCGCTGAGGTGCTGCAGCGTCGCTGCAGCCAGCCGGAGGCGCTCAATGCGCTGCTGAATCGCTCCCGCTCCCCGTACACCCTGCTGCTGCATGCGGACGTGATCCTGCTGGCACCGGACTGGTTCGAGCGGTGCCGTTCCCGGCTGGTCGAGGGGGTGGCGCTGGTGTCACCGCAGGACATCGGCTGCGGACCGCTCACCCGCCCCTTCGGCGCCGGCATGCCCGAGAGCTCCTTTCTGCTGATGCACACCCAGCGGTTCCGCCGCTGCCGGCGCCTGCACTGGCGGCGCAAGGGTCGGTTGCCGCGGCCCCGCTACGAGGTCGACTTCCACGGCCCCCACATCACCCATCACCTGCCGATGGAGCTGGAGCGGCGCCGGCTCTCCTGGGTGCCCATGGACGTCTACGTGTCCAACCGGGCCAGCGAGCCGCTGTTCACGCCGGCGTCCCCACCGACGGTCTGGAGCGACGAGCTGGCCTACCTGCGCTACGGCCTCGGCAACTTCTACGGCCTCGACGGCACGATCACCCATTACCACAACTGGTACGACCGGATCGCCGCCCGGGAAAAGAGCGAAACGGCCCCGAACCCCGCCCGCAAGGATTTCCCGGTGGACTTCATCCGCTCCTACACGAACCGGCTGCTGGAGGACTACGGCGCCGGCAGGCTGGAGCTGCCCACCGACCTCAGCACCACCCGCACCCCCAGGGCGCTCTAGTCCCTTCGTCTCCTCCATGACCGGTCCCTCGTCGCCACGGCCGATCGCCGCCCACTTCCTGCTGGTGCCGGAGCTGCTGCACTCGCCCCCCAACGAGGCGATCATCTCCGCCCTGCTGGAGAACGGCTACGACGTCCACGTCTTCGCCCCCGGGCCCTGCGGCAGCACCGCCCCCTACGGCGATCGGGTCAGCACCCATCCGGTGGCCTATTCGATGCGCTGGCTGCTCAGCCAGGCCTGGCGCCCCCGCTGGCGCCGCTACGCCTGCTTCTCGGGCACCACCGAGGATCCGATCGCCGTCGTGGGTGTGCTGGCCCGCCTGCACCGGCGCCCCTCCTTCGTCCTGGGGGACGAGATCCGCGCCGGCAGCTACCGGGGCCCCCGCTCGGAACGCTGGAAACGGCTCTGCCTGCAGGCCTATCGCCGGGCGCGTTTCACCATCGTCAACGACACCCACCGGGTGCCGCTGGTGCGCGACTACGCCGGCCTGCCGCCGGCCCAGCCCGTTCTGGTCTACCCCGGCTGTTTCCGGCAGCCCCCACAGCGGGATCAGGTCCTGCGCCAGGAGCTCCGCCAGCGCTGGGGCCTGGCGCCGGACGCCCTCACCCTGGCCATCTCCGGGGGCTTCAACCTCACCGCCGGCGCCGACTGGCTGCTCGACGCCCTGCATGAGGATCCGGCGCTCTGCGCCGTGATCCAGCCCCTGGGGGTGGATCCCCTGGCCCTCTACCTGCTGCGGCGCCTGAGCCTGGGGGGCCGGCTCCACATCGAAACCGACCGGCTGTCCTGGCAGGAGGCCTGGCGATCCGCTGTGGGCTACGACATCGGCCTGGCCGTCTACACCAATCCGGCGCCCCAGTTCCAGGCCATGGGGGTCAGCTCGAATCGCCTGTGCATGTACCTGGCCATGGGGGTGCCGGTGATCTGCAGCCGCCAGGCCAGCTTCCAGTTCGTCGAGGATTTCGGCTGCGGTGTGATGGTGGACGATGGCGCCGGCTTCCTGGCGGCGGCCCATCACCTCGGTGCCGACCTGGACGCCCGCCGCCAGGACTGCGCCCGCTGCTTCCACGACCACATCCGCCCCCAGGAGCGCTACCGCGCCCTGGTGGAGGCGATCGGCGCCCTGGGGCGTCCCTGAAGGAGCACCCACCACCGCCTGTATGAACCGCTCCTCCCTCAACCTGCGCCTCTACCTGGCCGCCCGGGCCGTGGTGCACGGCAGCCGCCGCCGCATCCCCAGGGTCCTGCTGCCGCCGCGGCGTCCCCTGGGGGATCGCTTCACGATCGCGATCACCACCTTCGAGGCCCGCTACGAGAGCTACTTCCGTCCCCTCTACCGCTCGCTGCGGCGCACGTTCCCCGAGGTGCCGATCCTGGTGGCCGTCAACGGCCATGGCGATCCCGCCAGCCAGAGCCGCTATCTGGAGCGGCTCTGCGGCGAGCTGGCCAGCGGCGAACCGCCCCATCGCCGCTTCCTGCTGCATGAGCGGGTGGTGGGGCTCTGCCAGATGTGGAACGAGCTGCTCCAGGCCAGCCCCACCGCCACCACCCTGGTGCTCAACGACGATCTGCGCATCGACCCCTACCTGCGGCGCTGGGCCGAAGCCATGACCTGGGAATCGGTGGACCTCAGCCTGCTGAACAACACCTGGTCCCACTTCGCCATCGGCCGCCGCTGCTGGGAGCGGATCGGCGCCTTCGACCAGAGCTTCAGCGGCATCGGCTTCGAGGACATGGACTACACCGCCCGGGCCTGCCTGGCCGGAGTGGAGATCGCCGGGGTGGCCTGTCCCTATCTGCACCATGCGAACGACCAGCCCGAGTCCACCTCCTTCGACGGCCAGTCGGAGCGGGTCTGGGGCAAGTACACCTCCGCCAACCAGGAGGCGTTCTTCCGCAAGTGGGAGCGCTGCCCGGCACCGGAGGGCACTTACATCCGCCAGCTCGGCCAGCACGTGCGGCCCGTCGCCCCCCTGCCGCACCTGCCCGTGCCGCCCCTGAACGCCGCCGGGCCGGGGATCGTGCACCTGGATCGGACGTCATGAGGGTGCTGGTGCTCGCCCCCTCCGCCTACCTGCTCGGCGGGGTCCAGGACTGGCTGGCGAACCTGGTGCCGGCCCTGCGGGACGGCGGGCTGGCGGTGACCGTGGCGGTGCCCGACGGGGACCACCACCGCCATGGCCCCTACGCCCGGGCCTATCCGGCCCTGGCGGCCGAGGCGATCGCCAACCCCAGCGGCAGCGCCGAAGGCCGGATCCGTGCCATCGCCGCCCTGCTGGAGCGGCTGGACCCGGAGCTCGTGCTCGGCGTCAACCTGGTCGACCTCTACCCCGCGGCCCGGCGGGCCGGGCGCCGGGGTCGGTTCCGCGGACGGGTGGTGATGACGCTGCACGCGCTGCAGGCCGAGTACTTCGACGACCTGCGCCAACACGGCGCCGGGATCGACGCGGTGATCGCCACCAATCGCCTGGCCTGCCGGCTGGCGAGCGGGCGGGGCGGCATCGATCCGACCCGGGTGCTCTACGCCCCCTATGGCGTGCCGGTGCCACCCTGGCAACTCCCCGGCGGCGATCCGGCCACCACCCTGCGGCTGGCCTGGGTGGGGCGTCTGGAGCAGGCGCAGAAACGGGTGCACGATCTGCCGCCGCTGCTGGAGGCGCTGCAGGCCCGGGGCCTGGAGGTCCAGCTCAGCATCGCCGGCGACGGCGAGGAGCGTCCGGCCCTGGAGCGGTCCCTGGCCCCCTGGATCGGGCGGGGCCGCGTGCGGATGCTCGGCCACGTCGACCAGGACCGGCTGGCGGCGGAGGTCTACGGCCATCACCATGCCCTGGTGATCACCTCCTCCTGGGAGACGGGCCCGATCGTGGCCTGGCAGGCCATGGCCAGCGGCATGGCGGTGGTGAGCAGCCGCTACGTGGGCGCAGGCCTGGAGGGGGCCCTGGAGCACGACACCACGGCCCTGCTGTTTCCCTGCGGGGATACGGACGCCGCCGCCGGCGAACTGGCGCGGCTGCGGGATCCGGCCCTGCTGGAGCGCCTGTCCAGGGCCGGCCACGCCCTGGTGACCCGGCGCTACAGCGAGGCGGCCTCCCTGGCCGCCTGGCGGCGCGCGCTCGATCAGGTGACGGAACTGCCCCCCCTGCCAGCGGCGCCCAGCGAGCCGGCGCCGGCCCCCGCCGGACGGCTGGACCGCTGGCTGGGCCGCCAGCGGGGCGAGGACCTGCGCCGGCTGCTGGGGCTGCGCTTCCGCCACGGCAGCGCCGGCAGTGAGTGGCCCCATTCGGGCTGCGACGGCGACGAGGCTGCTACGGGGTCTGGGGCCGGACTGCTGGCGGCGGCGGCCCGCCTCGATGCTGCCGGTGCGTCCCATGGCTGAAGCGGCGGGGCCCACCCGGCGGGAGCGGCTGGGGGTGTGGCTGAAGGACCGGCTCCGCTACGAGGGGCTGCTGCGCCGTCCGGCCCCGGCCCAGTTGGGGATCGCCAACCGCCGCGAGCGGCTGGAGGCCGCCCCCGATGGCCTCGGCCAGGCCTGCCTGTGGCGCTACACCTCCCGCCTGCACGCTCCGGCCATCCAGCCGGAGCTCGGCCGACGCCTGCTGCGCCGCTGCCTGGCGTCGGCGCCGATCCGGCGCCGCGCCACCCCCGGCTGGGCCGAAGGGCCGCCGGAGCTGAGCGTGCTGATCGGCCACCGGGGCAGCGAGCGGCTGCCCCTGCTGCTGGCCACCCTCGAATCCCTCGCCGCCCAGGAGGACGTGCGGCTCGAATGCCTGGTGATCGAGCAGGACAGCGAGCCCCGCATCGCCGAGCGACTTCCCCCCTGGGTGCGCCACATCCAGGGACCCCTGCCGGACCCCGCCGCCCCCTACAACCGCTCCCACACCTTCAACCTCGGCGCCCGGGAGGCCCGCGCCCCGGTGCTGCTGCTGCACGACAACGACATGCTCGTGCCCACCGGCTATGCCCGCCGCCTGCTGGATCGGGTCGCCCGCGGCTACGCGGTGGTGAACCCGAAGCGGTTCGTGTTCTATCTCGATGAAGTCCACAGTGCGGCGGTGCTGGCCGGCTCCGACGCCTACGACGCGCGGCCCGCCGAAGCGATCGTGCAGAACCTGGAGGCCGGCGGTTCGATGGCGATCACCGCCGAGGCCTATGCCGCCATCGGCGGCATGGACGAGGGCTTCGTCGGCTGGGGCGGCGAGGACAACGAGTTCTGGGACCGTTGCCTCACCCGGCCCACCTGGATCTGGGGCTACGAGCCGATCGTGCACCTCTGGCACCGCGGCCAGCCCCTCAAGCACCAGAAGGACAATCCCAACCTGGAGCGGGCCCGGGCCGTGATGCGGCGCCCGGCCCTCGAGCGCATCGCCGCCCTGCGGCCCGCCCCGGTGCCCGGCCTGGTCAGCACGATCATCCCGGTGCACAACCGCGCCGCCCTGCTGCGCGAAGCGGTGGCCAGCGTGCTCGAGCAGGACCATCGGCCGATCGAGATCGTCATCGTCGACGACGGCTCCAGCGACGACACCGGCGCCGTGGCCGACGGCCTGGCCGCCGCCCATCCGGACCTGATCCGGGTGATCCACCAGCCCAACGGCGGTCCCGGCGCCGCCCGCCAGCGGGGCCTGGACCACAGCCGCGGCGAATTCATCCAGTACCTCGACAGCGACGACCTGCTGCTGCCCGGCAAGTTCAGCGCCCAGGTGGGGGCCCTGCAGCGCTCTCCCGGGGCCGGCATCGCCTACGGCCCCAGCCTGGAGGAGGACCATTCCCGGCGGCCCGTCGAACGGCGCGGCCCGATGCGGGCCACCGGCCAGCACCTGGAACGGCTGTTCCCCCGGCTGCTGCTGGAGCGCTGGTGGACCACCAGCTGTCCCCTCTATCGGCGCGACCTGCTCGACCGCATCGGCCCCTGGCAGCCCTGGATCAACGAGGAGGACTGGGAGTACGACGGCCGGGCCGGCGCGACCGGGACGCCCCTGGTGTGGGTGCCGGTGCCGGTGTCGGTGCGGCGGATCCACATGGGCGACGACCACCTCAGCGACCGGGGCCACCTCGACCCCCGCAAGCTGGCGGACCGGGCCCGGGCCCAGGACTCCCTGCTGCGCAGCGCCATCGCCGCCGGCGTCGACCGCAACGGTGCCGAAATGGCGCGCTTCTCCCGCTCCGCCTTCTTGCTCAGCCGCCAGTGCGGTGCGGCGGGCGCTGAACACGCCGCCCACCGACTGTTCCAGCTGGCCCGGCGCCACGGAGCCCGCCAGCCGCGGCGGCAGCTGGAGTTCCTGCTCTACGGCCTGCTGGCCACGGCCCTGGGCTGGGGGCGGGCGGCCCGCCTGAGCATGGGAGTCCGGACACGGCTGCAGCCAGGATCCCCCCCCAGGGGGGAACATGACCTGAGGTGATGCAGGAGCCTGTGGAACACGAATCCGGCACGGCCCCGCTGGTGTCGGTGGTGATGGGGATTCGCAACGGCGCCGCCAGCCTCGCCGCGACCCTCGATTCGCTCACAGGCCAGGAGGGGGTGGATCTGGAGATCGTGGTGATCAACGACGGCTCCACTGACGACACCGGCGCCCTGCTGGCCGCCCGTGCCGCCTCCGAGCCGCGGTTGCGGGTGCTGGAGCGGCCGGGCCAGGGCCTGACCCGGTCGCTGATCGAGGGCTGCCAGGCGGCCCGGGGCCGCTTCCTCGCTCGCCAGGACGCCGGTGACATCTCCCTGCCAGGCCGGCTGCTGCGGCAGGTGCGCTGCCTGGAGGAGAACCCGGAAGCCAGCCTCTGCTCCACCCATGTGCGTCTGGTGGTGCCGGAAGGGGCGACCGTGCGGGTGAACGCTCCGGAGCCCGGGGAGCTGGCCGATGGCCTCACCGGTCCGGCCATCCACGGCTCGGTGATGATGCGGCGCAGCGCCTACGAGCGCGCCGGAGGCTATCGGCCGATGTTCTATTTCGCCCAGGACATCGATCTCTGGAGCCGGATGGTGGAGTTCGGCGGCCACCTGGTGGTGCCGGAGGTGCTCTACGAGGCCACCCTCTCCCCCGGCTCGATCAGCGGCTCCCGCCGCCGGGAGCAGGAGGCCTTCCATGCCCTGATCGTGGCGGCCACCCGGGCCCGCCGCGGCGGCCAGCCGGAGGCGCCCGTCCTGGAGGAGGCCGAGGCCCTGAGCGAACGCTGCCGTGGTTTGCGGGCCCAACCCCGCCGCCAGGCCGATGGGGCCTACTTCATCGGCGCCTGCCTCAGCCAGGAGCGTCCGGACCTGGCCCGCCAGTACCTGCGCCAGGCCCTGGCCCTCAATCGCTGGCACCTCAAGGCCCGGCTCAAGCTGGCCACCCTTTCATGACCCTCAGCGTCGCGATTCCCACCTACGGCCGCGATCAGGTGCTGATCGACAGCGTCGCCGCCCTGCTGGCCCTGGATCCGCCCCCGTTCGAGCTGCTGGTGGTCGACCAGACGCCCCGCCACGATCCCGACAGCGAGGCCCGTCTGGGTGCCTGGCAGGCGGAGGGACGGATCCGCTGGCTGCGGCTGCCGACCCCCTCGATCACCGGCGCCATGAACGTGGCCCTGCAGGAGGCCCGCGGCGAGCGGGTGCTGTTCCTCGACGACGACATCCTGCCGGACCCGGAGCTGCTCAATGCCCACGAACGGGCCGGGGCCGCTGACCCCGACGCCATGCTGGCCGGGCGGGTGCTGCAGCCCTGGCACGGCGGCCAGAGCGATCCGGAGGAGGGGCCGTTCCTGTTCAACAGCCTGCGGCCCCGCTCCGTGGAGGAATTCATGGGGGGCAACGTGGCCATCCCCCGGCAGCTGGCCCTGGAGCTGGGGGGTTTCGACCAGAACTTCGTGCGGGTGGCCTATCGCTTTGAGGCTGAATTCGCCTTCCGCTGGCGCCAGGCCGGCCATCCGATCCAGTACGTGCCCGGTGCCCTGATCCACCACCTCCGGGCCGAGCGGGGCGGCACCCGCAGCTACGGCAAGCACCTCACCACCGTCAAGCCCGACCATGCCGTGGGGCGCTATTACTTCCAGCTGCGCACCCAGCCCCTGCCGGCGGCCCTGGCGGGGTGCCTGGGCGGCTGGCTGGGGTCGGTGCGCAGCCGCCACCACCTGCGCCATCCCTGGTGGATCCCCCCCACCCTCATCGCCGAAGGGCGCGGCCTGCTCTGGGCCCTGCGCCTGCAGAAACGCGGACCGGCCCTGCTGCCCACCCGCCGGAGGCGGCTGCTGATCGCCGGCAGCCACCCGGTGCAGTACCAGACCCCCCTGTTCCAGGCCCTGGCCGCCGCCCCCGGCGTCTCCAGCGACGTGCTCTACCTCACCCTCCCGGACGCCCGCACCCAGGGGCTGGGGTTCGGCGTCTCCTTCGAGTGGGATGTGCCCCTGCTGGAGGGCTACCCCTGGCACCGGGCCGCCAGCGGCCGGGGCCGCGGCATCACCTCCGGCTATCGGGGCGTCTGGCTGGCCCGGCCCCTGGGGGAGCTGGGGTTTGGCCCGGCCCGGCAGCGGCCCGATGCCCTGCTGCTGACCGGTTGGCACTTCCTGGGCATGGTGCAGCTGTTCATCGCCGCCCGGCTGCAGGGCCTGCCGGTGCTGCTGCGGATGGATTCGAACGCCTTCCGCCCCAGGTCCTGGGCCCTGAACCTCACCTACCGGATCCTGTTCCGGGGGGTGTCGGTGGGCCTTCCGGTGGGCACGGCCAATGCCCGCTGGTACCGCCAGTTCGGTGTCCCCCAGAGCCGGCTGGTGCCCTCGCCCCACTTCGTCGACAACGGCTTCTTCAGCGAGCGGGCCGCGGCCCTGCGCCCCCGCCGGGACGAGCTGCGCCAGAGCTGGGCCATTCCCCGGGAGGCCTTCTGCTTTCTCTTCGCCGGCAAACTCCAGCCCAAGAAGCGTCCGCTCGACCTGCTCGAAGCGCTGCGGTTGCTGCTGAAGGAGCCCCTGGCCCCCCCCGTGCATCTGCTGGTCGTGGGCACCGGACCCCTCGAGGAGGCCTGCAGGGCCGTGGCCAGCCAGCACGGCCTGCCGGTGAGTTTCGCCGGATTCCTGAACCAGTCGGCGATGCCCTCGGCCTATGCCGTGGCGGACGCCCTGGTGCTGCCCTCCGACCATGGCGAAACCTGGGGGCTGGTGGTGAACGAGGCCATGGCCTGCGGGCTGCCGGCGATCGTGAGCGACCAGGTGGGCTGCGCCGAGGACCTGGTGCTCGAGGGCCGCACGGGCCTGGTGAGCCCCGTCGGCCAGCCGGCGGCCCTGGCCGCGGCCATGGGGCGGATGGCCGCCGATCCGGCCGCCGCCGCCCGGATGGGGGAGATGGCCCGGGAGCTCGTCGACAACAGCTTCAGCGTGCGGAACGCCGCCGAGGGGATCCTGGCGGGGCTGGCCCTGCTGGAGCGTCGCTGAGATGGCCAGGGCGCTGATCCTCTCCCTCCAGCCACCGGGGGGCGGCGGCGTCCAGGCCCGCCGCTACGCCAAGCTCCTGCCCCATCTGCCGGCGGCCGGCTGGGAGTTCCACGTCGTCGGCCCCGACCCCCGGCTCGATGCGGTCACCCCGGAGCCCTTCCCCGGCCAGGAGCGCTTCTGCCATTACAGCCGGCGGGTGTCCCGCTCCCAGCGCTGCGCCATCCGCAGGAACCGGCGCCGGCCAGGCACCCCGCTGCACCTCTGGTTCGGCCTGCGCCAGCTGGTCCACCGGTGGCTGGAGCGGCTGGGTCACCACGACCCCCAGGTCCATGCCCTCGAGGGCCTCAGGGCCACCGCGCTGGAGACGGCGGCACGCCTCCCCTTCGATGTGGTGGCCGGCATCTGCCCGGATTTCCGCGTGCTCGAGGTGGCTCTCGAGGTGGCCGGGCGGCTCGGCAAACCCTTCATCGCCATCTACGACGATCCCTTCGGCCACCGGGAGAAGGGCTGCTTCCACCCGGCCCACCCCGAGCGCCAGCGGGCCGTCCTGGCCGCCGCCGCGGGGGCCGCGTTCGCCTCACCCCTCACCCTCGAGCGCTACCGGGAGCAGGGGCTGCTGGACGGCACGCCGGCCCGGTTCCTGCCGGACTGCTTCGAGCCCGGCGAAGCACCGCCCGCTGCCCCGCCCGCTGCCACCGCAACCAGCGCGACCCTGACGCTGTTCCATCCCGGCAACCTCGGCCCCTGGCGGCCGATCGAGCCGCTGCTGGAGGCCGTACGGAGCTGGCGGCCGGAGCAGCACGGTGGGTTGCGGATCCTGCTCTACGGCTATCTGTACGAAGCGGCCCGGGCGGCCATCGGCAGCGACCCCTGCCTGCGCCACGCCGTCACGATCCATGCCGCCGTCAGCAATGAACGCTCCCACCAGCTGGCGGAGTCGGCCGATGCCCTGCTCGTGCTGATCGGCCCCCGCCACACGGACAACCTGCCCTCGAAGTTCTTCGAGTACCTGCCCCACGCCACGCCGGTGCTGGTGGCGGGTCCGGCGGGCAACCCGCTCCAGGCGATCGTCGAGGGCCTGGAGAAGGGGATCTACTGCGACATCGAGAGCAGCGCGGCCATTCTCGACGCCCTGCTGACCCTGCGACACCGGGCCGGCTGGTTCCGGGAGCGCCATCGCCACCACCGAGACGCCATCGACGCCTATGCCGCCCCGGCGGTGGCCGGGGCCTGGGCCTCCGCCTTCGACGCGTTCCTGGCGGCTCGCCCGACGCCATGAGGGTTCTGCACGTCATCCCCTCGATCAGCCCGCTGCGGGGCGGCCCCAGCCGGGCCGTGATCGACATGGTGGCGGCCCTGCGGCTCCGGGAGGTGGACGCCGCCATCCTCACCACCAACGACCATGGCCCCGGGCTGAACCCGGATCTGGTCACCGGCCGCTGGCAGCAGCACCAGGGGGTTCCGGTGCTGGCCTTTCCCCGCTGGAGTCCGCCCATCGCCGCCCTGAGGGAGTTCGCCATCAGTCCCGGGCTCAGCCTCTGGCTGGCCCGGCACCTGAGGGACTACGACCTGCTCCACATCCATGCCCTGTTCTCCTACCCCTCCACCAGCGCCATGGCCCAGGCCCGCTGGGCCGGTGTTCCCTACATCCTGCGGAGCATCGGCCAGCTGAGCCCGTGGAGCCTGGCCCAGAGCCGCGGCCGCAAGCGTCTGATGCTGCACCTGATCGAACGGCGCAACCTGCAGCGGGCGGCTGCGCTGCACTTCACCACCGGCGCTGAACGGGACGAGGCCGCCGCCCTCGGCCTGGCTCCCGCCACCCTGGTGCTCCCCCTGGGGGTGCGCGGCCCCGAACCAGCGGCCGCGGTACCGGGCGGCCGGGACGGCGCTGCGCCGGTCCGGTTCCTGTTCCTGTCGCGGCTGCACCCCAAGAAACGTCTGGAAAACCTGCTGGACGCCCTGGCCCTGCTGCAACGGCAGCGGCCCGAAGCGTCGTGGGAGCTGGCCATCGCCGGCGACGGGGAGCCGCGGTACGTCACCGGCCTCCAGGAGCGCAGCCGGCGGCTGGGCCTCGAGACCCGCTGCCGCTGGCTGGGGTTCATCGAGGGGGAGGCCAAGTGGCAGGCGCTGCGGGCGGCCGACTGGTATGTGCTGCCGTCGGCGGCGGAGAACTTCGGCATCGCCGCCGTGGAGGCCCTCGCCGCCGGCACCCCGGTGATCCTGTCCCCCGAGGTGGCCGTGGCCGCTGACGTGGCCCGCTGCGGCGCCGGCCTGGTCTGCGGGAGCGACCCCGAAGCCCTGGCGCAGGCCCTGGCCACCGCCCTGGAGCGGCCATCCCTGTCAATGCGGGCGTCCGCCCTTAACCTGGCTCAGATGGATTTTTCCTGGAGCACGATCGCCCTTCAGCTGCGTGACGCTTACCGCCAGGTGCTGACCTCCTCCGCCGGCCGATGACCATCCTGCTGCTGATCGTGCTCTTCGGCGCCCTGGCCGCCGTGCTGCTCGACGGCGACTGGCGGGCCGGCCTGATGGTCACCCTGCTGATCGGCTTCGTGCAGGATCCCCTGCGCAAGATCACCCCGGGCCAGCCCGGCTACATGGTCGGCCTGGTGCTGATCGGCTTCGCCCTCTGCGGCGTGGTGCTGCTCGAGCGGGCGGGCCGCTTCCATCTGCGGGCCATGTTCTGGACCGTGCCGCAGTTCGACGGCTGGGTGACGGTCTACTTCTCCCTGATCGCGCTGCAGAGCCTCAACAGCTTCGCCCGCTTCTCCGACATCCGCCTCACCGCCATCGGGGCCGCCTTCTACCTGGCTCCGGCCTTCGGTCTCTGGGTGGGCTTCCAGGTGGGCTGCTCCCTGCCGTTCCTCAAACGCCTGCTCACGCTCTATCTGATCGGTTCGGCGGTGATGGCCTTCACCGTCTACCTCAGCTTCCAGGGTGTCGACCATCCCACCCTCCGGGAGGTGGGCGAGGGCCTGCTGATCACCTTCCGCCACGGCTTCTCCGCCCAGGGGGCCTCCGGCTTCTGGCGCACCAGTGAGATCGCCTCCTGGCAGCTGTCGGCAGCGGCCTGCATCGCCGCATCGATGGGCATCGCCAGCCAGAAACCGACCAACCAGGTCGGGCTGCTGCTGCTGGCGGCCGCCTTCGCCTTCCTGACGATCCTCACCGGCCGGCGCAAGGCGCAGGTGCTGATCATGGCCTTTGTGGCCATCTATCTGCTGCTCTTCAGCCGGCGGGCCAGCCCCGCCTCCAAGGAGCGGGTGATCTCGAGTGTGCTGGGGGTGGCGGGGATCGCCTATCCCCTCTATGCCTTCATCCTCTCGGAGAACCTGGGCGAGAACTTCGGCGAGTACACCAACCGCTCCCTGACCATCCAGCAGGACCTGGTCGAGCGCTTCGATTCCCAGGGCATCGGCGCCACCCTGAGGGCCATCGAGATCTCCGACGGCATCGGCTTGGGGGTCGGCGCCGGGGCGAGCACGGGCGGCCTGGTCAGGAACGCGGCCCGCGATGCCATTCGGAGCGTGTCCTACGTCTCCGAGGGCGGCGGCGGCCGGCTCATCCTCGAACTGGGTATCCCGGGCATGGTGGTGCTCGGGGTGATCCTGTTGCTGCTGGCCCTGGTGCTGCTGCGCAACTTCCGGCTCCTGAAGCAACTGCCCCAGTCCACCTCGGCCCTGCTGATGGGGCTCATGTCCTTCGCCCTGGCGAACGTCCCGGCGTTCTTCTCGGCGGCCCAGCTCTACGGCGACCCCTTCGTCCTGATCCTGATGAGTCTGTCCCTGGGCTCCTTCCTGGCCATACCCACCCTGCTATCCCAGCAGCAGGAGCAATGGGCCCTGTGGCAGCAGCAGGAGCGGCAGCGCCGGCTCCTCCTGGAACAGCACTCCCAGCCCCAGGCATGAGTCTGTCCGAGCCCCCTGGAGCGCTCCTGACCGCCCTGATCCTGACCCACAACGAAGAGGCCAACATCGGCCGCACCCTCGACCATCTGGGCTGGCTGGATTCCATCCTGGTGATCGACAGCGGCAGCAGCGACGCCACCCTCTCGATCCTTGCCGACCATCCGTCGGTACGGGTGCTGCATCGGCCGTTCGACAGCTTCGCCGACCAGTGCAACTTCGGCCTCGACCAGATCACGTCCCCCTGGGTGCTGAGCCTGGACGCTGACTACCTGATCCCGCCGCCGCTGGCCGCCGAAATCCAGGCCGTGATCCGGCATCCGGCCGCCACGGCGATGGCGGGCTTTGCCATCCCGTTCCGCTACTGCATCGGCGGCCGGCCCCTGCGCAGCGGCATGCTGCCCCCCCGCACCAGCCTCTACCGCTCTGGCCAGGGGCGCTACCGCAACGACGGCCATGGCCACCGCATCGTCCTGTCAGGAGCGGTCGGACGCCTGCGGCAGCCGATCTTCCACGACGACCGCAAACCCCTGCAGCGCTGGCTGGCCTCCCAGGGCTCCTACCTGGCGATCGAGGCGGCCAAACTGCGGGCCACCCCCTGGCGCCAGCTGTCCCTGGCGGATCGGCTGCGCAAGCACACCCCCCTGGCCCCCTTCGCGGCCCTGCTGTTCTGCCTGGTCTGGAAGGGGGGAGTGCTGGAGGGCTGGCGCGGCTGGGCCTACGCCCAGCAACGCATGTATGCCGAGCTGCTGCTCCATCTGATGCTCCTGGAGGGACGCTGCAGCCTCTCGACTCCCCCTTGAATGCCCACAGGACCCTGCAGGATCTGGAGGTTGCATTAAGGTCCGCCCTGACCGCCGGACCGTTCCCATCGCCGCCGGTCCCCCGTTCCTTTCGCGACCGGAAGGCCCCTTCCCCGACCTGCCCCCTTCGTTTCCACCGTCGATTTCATCGTCGATCCCCACGCCTCGCTCCCCTCGATGCCTTCGATCCTGATCACCGGCGGCGCCGGTTTCATCGGCGTCAACGCCGCCCAGCACTTCGCCTCCCTGGGCTGGGAGGTGGCGATCCTCGACAACCTCTCCCGCCGGGGCACCGAGGACAACCTCCGCTGGCTGCTCGATCAGCATCCCGCCATCGCCTTCCACCGGGTCGACATCCGCCAGGCCGAGGCCCTCGCCGAAGTGGTGGCCGCCGTGCGTCCGGCGATGCTGCTGCACCTGGCCGCCCAGGTGGCGGTCACCACCTCCTACACCAACCCGCGGGAGGATTTCGAGATCAACGCCCTCGGGACGTTCAACGTGATGGAGGCGGTGCGGCTCCATTCGCCTGAGAGTTTCGTGCTCTACGCCTCCACCAACAAGGTGTACGGCGGCATGGAATCGGTGCCGGTTGCGATGACCCCCCACGGCTATCGCTTCCGCGACCTCCCCTCCGGCGTGCCGGAAACCCAGCCCCTTGATTTCCACTCCCCCTACGGCTGCTCCAAGGGCGTCGCCGATCAGTACACGATCGACTACGCCCGCATCTACGACCTGCACACCTGCGCCTTCCGCCAGTCCTGCATTTACGGCACCCGCCAGTTCGGCATCGAGGACCAGGGCTGGGTGGCCTGGTTCAGCATCGCCGCCCTGCTGGAACGGCCGATCACCCTCTATGGCGACGGCTGGCAGACCCGCGACGTGCTCGACGTGCGCGACCTGGCCCGGGCCTACGAAGCCGCCTGGCACAGCCGCGACCGCATCAGCGGCCAGGCCTTCAACATCGGTGGCGGCCCCGTCAACACCCTCTGCCTGCGGGATCTGCTGCGCTTCCTGGAGGAGGAGCTGGCCATCACGCTCTCGCCCCTCAGCGGCCAGTCCCGGCCGGGCGACCAGCCGGTGTTCATCTGCGACGTCAGCAAGGCCGCCGAGCAGCTGGGCTGGGCGCCGGAGATCAGCGTCGATGCCGGCGTGCGCCATCTGATCCGCTGGGTGCGCGACAACCGGGATCTGTTCGGCTGGCTCAGGCAATGAGGCGGCCCCGGGCCCTGGTCAGCACCATCGAACCGGTGGACGGCGGCGTGCCCGCCATGACCACCGCCGTCACCCGGATGCTCGAGGAGCTCGACATCGAGCCCGTCTTCGCCTGGTACGCCCCCTGGAGCACCCATCCGCATCTGTCGGTGCCGCTCCATGCGGTCGCCAGCGGCCGGCGCCCCGGCCGGATGGAGCGCCCTGTCTACGGCGACCATGAAGGCCATGGCCTGGGGGCCTGGCTGCCGGAACTGGAGTTCACCCACTACCTGCCGCGGCGGGCCTGGCGGGAGCTGGTGGCCAGCTGCGATCTGCATCTGTCGGTGACGGGCAATCCCCTCTGCGCCGTCCCCTTCGCCCGCCTGGGGATCCCCTTCCTGGCCTGGGTGGCCACCCCCTGGAAGGAGGATCGCGTCGACCGCGTCAGGGGCTTCTCCCGGCCCAGGCGGCTGCTCGACCGGATGCTCAACGGACCGGTGCTGCAGCGGCTGGAGCGCCAGGTGCTGAGGGCCCCCCGGGGGCGGATCCTGGCGTTGAGCGGCTACACGGCCAGGGCCCTGGAGGCGTTGGCCCACCGTCCCATGGACGGGGTGATGCGGATGCCGGTGAATCCCGCCGTCTTCCGTCCCGCCCCCGGACGGCTGGTGCCCTGGCGTGTCGGCTTCGCCGGGCGCTACGGGGATCCGCGCAAGCACATCACTCTTCTCCTTGAGGCCGTGGCCCGCCTCGTCGCCGCCGGCCGCCCCGTGGAACTCGTGCTGGCCGGCGAACAGGACGTCGATCGCCTGCGCGGACCCCTGGTGGCGATGGGACTGGCCGACCGGGTGCAGTGCCTCCCCTGCCTGGGCCCCGCGGCCCTGGCGGAGGTGCTGCAGACGCTCGATCTGTTCGTGATCCCCTCCCACCAGGAAGGGCTGTGCATCGCGGCCCTGGAGGCGATGGCCTGCGGCGTTCCGGTCGTGAGCACCCGCTGCGGCGGACCGGAGGACTACGTGATCGACGATCGCACCGGCCAGCTGGTGGCCAGCGATCCCGCTGCCATGGCGGCGGCCATCGCAACGATCGGCGCCGATCGGGACAGGCGCGAGCGCCTCTCCGCCGGCGCGCTCACCTGGGTGCGGGAGCAGGCGAGCCCCCAGGCGGCCCGGCGCACCTTTCTGGCCCACCTGGAGGCGATCGCCCCCCCCGGCAGGATTCCCTCCCTGCGGGAGGCCTAGGGCCCATGTGCGGCATCGCGGGCCAGCTGGGGAGGGAGCCGGGTGACTTCGCCGCCAGGGTCGGCCCGCGTCTCGCCCACCGGGGCCCGGATAACGCCGGCGTCTGGCAGGACGCCGGGGCCTGCCTGGTGCACCGGCGCCTGGCGATTCTGGATCTCTCCCCCCTGGGCCACCAGCCGATGGCCTCCGCCTGCGGCCGCTGGCAGCTGGTCTTCAACGGCGAGATCTACAACCATGCAGAGCTGCGTCGCCGGCTCGAGGCGGAGGGGCAACGCTTCCGGGGCAGCGGCGACACGGAGGTGCTGCTCGCCTGGCTGGTCAGCCGGGGCCAGGACGGGCTGGGGGCGCTGCGGGGCATGTTCGCCTTCTGCCTGTACGACACCCGGGAGCGCAGCGCCCTGCTCGCCCGCGACCCCCATGGCATCAAGCCCTTGTATCTACGCAGCGCTCCAGGGGGCTGCCTCGCCTTCGCCTCGGAACTGCGGGCCCTGCTGGCGGCCGACGGCCAGGCGCCCAGCCTGAACCGCCAGGCCCTGGGGCGCTACCTGGCCACCGGATCGGTGCCGGAACCCGACACCCTGGTGGCGGGGGTGCAGCGCCTTCCCTGCGGCCACGCCGCCAGCTGGCGCCAGGGTCGGCTGACGGTGCAGCCCTGGGGGGCCCTGCCGGAGAGCCTCGTGGGCGCCACCGGCGCCACCGCCATGACGGCGGCCGACGCGGTGGCCCTCACCCGCTCGGCCCTCGAGGATTCGGTGGCGGCCCACATGGTCAGCGATGTGCCGGTGGGGCTGTTCCTGAGCGCCGGGCTCGATTCCGCCTCCCTGCTGGCGCTCGCCCCCCGGGGCCTGCACACCTTCACCATCGGCTTCGAGACGCCGGGCGCCGGTGGGTTCGATGAATCCGGGCCGGCGGCCCGCATCGCCGCCCACTTCGGAGCCCATCACACGCCCCTGAACCTCACGGCCGACCAGGCCCGCCAGTGGCTGCCGGCCTTCCTCGCCAGCCAGGACCAGCCCTCGATCGACGGGTACAACACCTGGTGCGTGGCCCGGCTGGCCACGGAGCACGGGCTGAAGGTGGCCCTCTCCGGGCTCGGCGGCGATGAGCTGTTCGGTGGCTACCCCAGCTTCCGGATGGTGCCGACGCTGCAGCGCTGGCGGAGCCTGATCGGCCCGGCCGGCCCGCCGGCGGCGTGGCTGCTGCAGCGGCTGCCCCAGGGCCGCCGCGCCAGGCTGCAACGGATCTCCGGGCTCCTGGCGGCGCCCGCCTCCCTGGGCGGGGCCTACGGCTGCTTCCGGGGCCTGTTCTCCCCCGCCGAGACCGGGCGTCTGCTGGCGCACTGGGGGCTCCGTCCCGAGCCCGCGGGCGTGCCGTCGGGGGCCGCCGATCGCGGCGGGCTCGCGGCCGGCATGGGCGGCGGCGAAGCGCCGGGGGGCCGCGAAGGGGTGGCCTGGCTGGAGGGCACCCGTTACCTGCGCAACCAGCTGCTGCCGGACAGCGATGTCATGGCGATGGCCGCCGGACTGGAGCTGCGCCTGCCCCTGGTGGATGCCCAGCTGCAGTGCCGGTTGGCGCCGATCCCCGCCGCCCTGCGGCTGGCGGAGGGCAAGCAACTGCTGGCCCGCAGCGTGCCGGAGCTGCCCGACTGGTTCCTGAACCGCCCCAAGCAGGGATTCCGCTTCCCGTTCCAGCTGTGGCTGGACGACCCGTCCTCGCCCCTGGCCCTGCGGCTGCCCTCGACGCCCCGGGGGATCGATCTGGCCCCCTGGTACCGGCGCTGGAGCCTGATGGTGCTGCAGCACTGGCTCGAGGTGCACCTCGGCCTCAGCCTCTCGCCGGCGCCGCGCCCATGAACCGGTTCCCGGCGTGGCCGCCGGCGATCGCCGGGATGGCGATGGAAAGGTCGCCTAGAATCCCGCCGCCGGTGGACATCGCCTCTGCCGTGTCATCCGCTGCCCATCTCCAACCCTTGATCCGGTCCACCCCTTGATCCGGCCTCACGACCGGGGATGTCGAGGCCGACCGGGTGGTGGCAAGCCTCGCGACGGCTCCAGCGCCCCTGACCGGGGCAGGGTGCCGCCGACCCGCCATCGCGGGGCCGCTCCCCTCCAGACCGTCCTCCACCCGTCAACCGGTTCCGCAGCTCCATGACGCTCATCCTGGGCATCAATGCCTTCCACGCCGATGCGGCCGCCGCCCTGGTGCGGGACGGGGTGATCATCGCCGCCGCCGAGGAGGAACGCTTCCGCCGCATCAAGCACTGGGCTGGCTTCCCCGCCCAGGCGATCGCCTGGTGCCTGGCTGATGCCGGCGTCGGGCCGGCCGACCTCGACCACGTCGCCATCAATTCCCAGCCTGGGGCCCACCGCTGGCGCAAGATCGCCTACACCCTCGGGCACCGTCCCGATCCCCGTTTCCTCCTCGCCCGCTGGCGCAACAAGCGGGAACGGGCCGACCTGGGCCAGCAACTGGCCCAGGCCTTCCCCGGGGTGGCGATCAGGGCCCAGCTGCACTTCGTGGAGCACCACCAGGCCCACCTGGCCTCGGCCTTCTTCGCCTCCCCCTTCGAGGAGGCGGCGGTGATCTCGGTGGATGGCTTCGGTGACTTCGCCAGCGGTGCCTGGGGGCATGGCCAGGGAAACCAGCTCAGCGTCGATGGCCAGATCTGGTTCCCCCATTCCCTTGGCGCCTTCTACACGGCGATCACCCAGTACCTGGGCTTCCCCAACTACGGCGACGAATACAAGGTGATGGGGCTGGCGCCCTACGGCCAGCCCACCCGGATGGAGGCGATGCGCCGCATCGTCCGGCTGCAGGACGACGGCACCTACCGGCTGGATCTGCGCTATTTCCTCCATGCCACCCAGAAGCTGCCCCACCAGTGGAGCCATGGCACCCCGGTGGTGGGCAGCCACTGGAGCCCGGAGCTCGAAGACCTGCTCGGCCCGGCCCGCCAGGCGGACCAGCCGCTGGAACAGCACCATATGGACATCGCCCGCTCGGCCCAGGCGATGTACGAGGAGGCCTTCTTCCACCTGCTGCGGGCCCTGCACCGGACCCGCCCCAGCGACCAGCTCTGCATCGCGGGGGGCTGCGGCGCCAACTCGGTGGCCAACGGCAAGGTGACCCTGGCCACCCCCTTCCGCCGCGTCTACGTCCAGGCGGCCGCCGGCGACGCCGGGGGCGCCCTCGGCGCCGCCCTCGAGGTCTGGCATGGCCTGGGCCGGCCCCGCTCCGCACCGATGCGCCATGCCTACCTGGGCAACCAGCCGGCCCCCGGTGAGGTGGAAGAGCTCCTGGCCAGCGCGGACACCCGCGCGGCCCTGGAGGAGGCCGGGTGCAGCCTGGAGCGGCCGGAGGAGGGGGTCCTGTGCGAGCAGGTGGCGGCGGCGATCGCCGAGGGGCTGGTGATCGGCTGGTTCGATGGCCGCATGGAATGGGGCCCCAGGGCGCTGGGCCACCGCTCGATTCTCGGTGACCCCCGACGCGCCGACATGAAGGACATCCTCAACCTCAAGATCAAGCGCCGGGAATCGTTCCGCCCCTTCGCCCCATCGGTGCTCGAGGAGGCGGTGGGCGAGTGGTTCAGCCTCGACGGGGAGGTCCCCTTCATGATGCAGGTGTATCCGATCCGCGAGGAGCAACGCCCCCGGATCCCGGCCGTCACCCACGTGGACGGCAGCGGGCGGCTCCAGACCGTCAATGCCGCCGACAACGGCCGCTACTACCGCCTGATCCGCGCCTTCGCCGACCTCACCGGCGTGCCGATGGTGCTCAACACCTCGTTCAACGAGAACGAACCGATCGTCTGCACCCCCGCCCAGGCCCTCGACTGCTTCCTGCGCACCCGCATGGACCTGCTCGTGCTCGGCGACGTGCTGATCCGCCGGCAGGGGTGAGCGCCACGCCACCACCCGGCCCGGCCACCGGCGCCGCGCCGCCCGCCGGCGCCGCCACCGGACTCAGCCTGATCGTTCCCACCCTCGATTCCCACCACCTGCTGCCGAGGCTGGTGAACTCCCTGCAGCGCCAGAGCTGGCCCCACTGGCAGGTGCTGTTCATCGACGGGCCCAGCGGGCCGGAACACCGGGCCTGGCTGGAGGCCCTCTGCCACCGGGACCACCGCTTCAGCTGGCAACCCCAGGATCCGGCCCTCCCCGGCATCTTCGGCGCCATGACCCAGGGCTTCCGGGCCGCGCCAGCGGAGCACTGGCTGCTGTTCTGGGGCAGTGACGACTGGGCGCCCTCCCGCACCGTGCTCGAGGAGGCCATGGAGGCGACCCAGCGGGGGCCCCGCACGGGGCAGCCGCCCGATCTGGTGGTCTGCAGGGGTCGCTATGCGGGAAAGGGGCCGGACGGAGCCACGCGACTGGGACGGCGCACCGCCTTCTCCAGCTGCAGGGCCTTCCGCCTCAGCCTGTTCCTGGGGTCCACCCCCCCCCACCAGGCCACCTTGATCGGCCCCGGGGCCCGGCAGCGCCTCGACCACTACGCCGAAGCCTTCCGGCTCTCCGCCGACCTCGACTACTTTCTGCGCCTCAGCACCAGCCGGGATCTGACGGCACGGGGCCTGGATCTGGAACTGGTCCACATGGGGGAAGCGGGGGCAAGCGGCCAGCAGACCGGCCGGCGGCTCCAGGAGGTCGCCCTGGCCTATCGCCGGGCCTTCGGGTGGCTCTGGGGCCTTCCCTTCGCCCTGCGCTACGTCCGACGGATCTGCAGTCGTCTGCCAGGGGCGGGCCAGGGGCGGAAGCCCACCAGACGGGACCGATAAACTTGGCCAGGCCTGCGCAGCGATTCCCTTGCCCGAGGAGGAGAGGCCACCCGGGGACGACCGGGAACCGCGGCGTATTCGGGTCCGGAAGAAAAAGCCCCGACAGAGAGAGGGCTCGCCGCTGCAGCGACTGTGGTGGAACCGGAAGACCCGGCTGGGGATCCTGGCCCTGGGCGTCGCCGGCACCATCGCCTGGTTCTTCGCACCCGCCTGGCAGGGGAGGCGGAGCACCTCCCCCCGGCCCTCCCAGCAGACCGTCACGACCGTCCCGAGGGCGCCCGCCACGGGCCCGGACGTCATCTCCGCCTTCATCGAGGATCCCTGGCGCAGCCAGTCCGCCATGCTGCTCTGGCGGGAGCGGCCGGGCGCCTATCTGGTGCTGCAGGGCAACGCCGAGTACCAGGCCATCACCACCAACCATCTCAAGAACCGCCAGCTCTGGCCGCGGGACACCTCCAGGATCGTGCGGCTGCTGCCGGCCTGCGACACGGTGGGCCTGGTCACCCACCTGGCCAACCTGCTGGACAACTGGCCGAAACCTGGCCAGGTCACGATCGTGACCGCCCCCACCCACATGGAGCGCACCATGGCGATCGCCCGGATCGTCTATGCCGGCACCGGTTGGCGGGTGGTCGGATCCGAAGCCGAAACCGGTGATCTGCGGCCCGAATCCCAGCTGCGCCTCCGGCGCGACCAGCTGCGCGCCTCCCTCTGGCGCCTCACCGGATGGGACGGCCGCCTCGACGGCAACGACTGCGTCTGATTCCCTTGGTCACCCCCATGGCTGCTCCGATCACGCTCTTCGGGGCCACCAGCCCGAGCGGCCAGGCCCTGATCACTCTGGCCGGCGGGCGGGAGCTGGTGGTGGCGGGGCGACGGGCGCCGCTGCCGCCGGCGGGTGGCGGCGATCCACCACCGTTCCTGCGCTGCGATCTGGAGGACACCAGCCCCGGGGCCGAGGTGCCGGCGGGGCTGCTGGTCAGCTTTGCTCCGATCTGGTCGTTCGCCCCCTGGCTGGAGCGGTTCGCCGAGCGCGACCCGGCCGGCTTCGGCCGGCTGCAGGGGGTGGTGGCCTGCTCCTCCTCCTCGGTGATCACCAAGCGCTTCGCCACCAATGGCTTCGATCGCGCTCTGGTGGAGCGGCTGCGGCAGGCGGAGGAGTCGCTCACCCTCACCTGCGCGGCCCATGCCCGCCCCCTGCGGATCCTGGCCCCCACCCTCATCTACGGCCAGGCCGGCCCCCTGGGCGATCGCAACCTCAGCCGGCTGCGCCAGCTGCTGCGCCGCCTGCCCCTGCTGCCCCTGCCCGGCGAGGGAGGCCTGCGGCAACCCATCCACTGCCGCCAGCTGGCCGCCGTGGCCCTGCACCTGGCCGACCGCCTGGCCGAGGACGGCTTCGATCCGTCCCAGGCGGTGCACCTTCCCCTCGGCGGCGACGACACCCTGACCTACGCCACCATGCTCCGGCGCCTGCAGGACGCGACGGACCCGGGGGATCGGGCCCGCCGCTGCCGACTACTGCTCCTGCCGCCGCGCCTGTTCCACTTCCTCGCCTCGCCATTGCTGCTGCTCTCCCCGAAGCGCTTCGAGGCGGTGCTGCGCATGGGTGCCGACCTGGCCGGCTTCACGCCGGCCCACCGCCTCCTGGGGGGATCCCCCGAACCCTTTCCCGTGCTGCCGCTGGTGCCATGACCGCTCTGCACGGGCCGGCCTTCCTGCTGCTGGGCGCCGGCCTCGGCGCACTGCTGCTGCACCGGCTGCTGCCCCTGCTGCGAAGGCGGCTGGTGGATCAGCCCAATGCCCGCAGCTCCCATCAGCGGCCCACCCCCAGGGGCGGGGGGCTGGCCTTCGTGCTCGTCGGCAGCGCCCTGGCTCCGCTCGCCGGGGAGGGCTGGCCGGCCTGGGTTCCCCTGATCTGTCTGCCGCTGGCCCTGGTGGGCCTGCTCGACGACCGCCTCGATCTGCCGGCCGCCTGGCGCTACGGCGTGCAGATCGCCACGGCCCTGGCGCTGGTGGCGATCTCACCCCTGGCCCTGCCCTGGTGGCTGGTGCCGTTGGCGGTGTTCGCGGCCACGGCGGTGATCAACTTCGTCAACTTCAGCGACGGTCTCGACGGCCTCGTCGCCGGCTGCGCCGCGGTCCTGCTGGTCGTGGCCGTGCTGGCGCTGGCCCCCGATGGCGGCGGCCACGCCCTGCTGCCGCTGATCGGTGCCCTGCTGAGCTTCCTGGCCTGGAACTGGAGCCCGGCACGGGTGTTCATGGGGGACGTGGGCAGCACCTTCCTGGGGGCGGTCATCGCCGGGATGGTGCTGCAGCAGGGCACCCCGGCCCTGGCCCTGGGCCTGCTGCTGGCGGGCTTCCCGCTGCTGGGTGACGCCTGCCTCTGCGTCCTGCGCCGGCTGGCCGCGGGGCAGCCCATCTTCCAAGCCCATCGCCTGCACCTCTATCAACGCCTGCATCAGGCGGGCTGGCCCCACGCCCGGGTGGCCCTGCTCTATATCGGCGCCACCGCCCTGCTGGGGGCGGCCCTGCTCCTGGAGGGCCTGCCCCTGGAACTCGGCCTGCTGCTGGTGGAGCTGGCTCTGGGCCTGTGGCTTGATCGGCACCAGGCGGTCCCCTTCTCCCCCTGAATGGGCAGTAACGTTGGGGGTGCTGGTATGTCCGGGACCATGATCCATTCCGACATCACACGATTGCGGTGTGAGAATGACGATCTTGAGGTGATTGCTTAGCCGTGGGCGTCCCAGCCGACGACGATGCGTCCATCCCTTCATCTGCTGGCCTTCCATCCTATTGACCGGAATCCACGCGCCGGCCAGTCATCGAAACAAGACTCCTCAGGCCGTCCCAAACCAGACAAAAAGACTTTCACCACCGTCCCATCCTCCATCAAGTTTTTCGACACCAACACAACCACCGACAAGACACCCAAGGGCAGACATCCAGTCGCCAATTCCTTCTGCCTTCTCCACCGGCCTTTTCACTTTTGCTTTTCCTGATTCGTCGATCACCGCCGGACTGAACGATTGATCCCCCAGCTCTCACTTCTTCGTTACGTGCAGAAGCAGCTGCTGGCCCGCCGGCTGCTGCTCGTGGTTTTCGACGGTCTGATGATCGTCACGGCCTATCTCGGGGCCTTCATCCTGCGTCTGCCGGACGCCACCTCCCTGAAGGGATTTCTGCCCTCCACGATCCTGCTGCTGCCCCTGGCCGTGATCACAGGCCTGCCGGTGCTGGTCGTCTCGGGGTGGTACCGGGGGCTCACGCGCTACGCCGGCAGCCATTCCCTCTACGGCCTCGTGCCCCGCTCCGGCTCGATGGTGCTGATCCTGCTGCTGATCAGCACCCTGATCGGCGGACCCCAGCCACCCCGTTCGTTCTGGATTCTCTACTGGCTGCTGTTCACCGGGGGGGCGATCGCCAGCCGCATCGTGCTTCGCGATGTCCTTGTCCACCACCTCGACCAGCGGGAGAACCACACTCCCGGCGCCTCCCAGGGTGACGGCACCCTGATCTACGGCGCCGGCGCTTCCGGCATGGGGCTGATGCTGGCCCTGCGCAACGATCCCCGCTTCCGGATCGTGGGGTTCCTCGATGACGACGAGGGCCTGCAGGGCCGGACCCTCCAGAACTTGCCCATCCACTCCCCCCTGCGCCTGCCCCGACTGATCGAACGCCATGGCCTGAGCAAGGTGCTGCTCGCCATGCCGACCATGTCGCGGCGGCGCAAACGGCTGCTGGTGGATCAGCTCACCCACCGGGGTCTGGAAGTGCTGTCGATTCCCTCCCTGGCCCAGATGGCCTCAGGCCAGAGGATCGTTTCCGACCTCCAGCCGGTGGCGATCGAGGACCTCCTCGGCCGCGAACCCTCCAACCCCGACCCGGTCCTGCTCAAGGCCGGCGTGGAAGGCAAGGTGGTCATGGTGACGGGCGCCGGCGGCTCGATCGGCAGCGAACTGTGCCGCCAGGTCGTGAGCCTGCGGGCCTCCCGGCTGCTGCTGGTCGAGCGCAACGAATTCGCCCTCTATGCGATCGAGAGGGAGCTGGGATCCCAGCCCTGCGACGTGGAACTGCATGCCGTCCTCGGTGATGCCTGCGACGCGGGCCGACTCACCCTGCTCTGCCGCCAGCACAAGGTCGACACGATCTTCCATGCGGCCGCCTACAAGCACGTTCCTCTGGTGGAGGCCAATCTCTGTGCGGGCATCGCCAACAACATCGGCGCCACCGAGGCCGTGATCGCCGCCACCCGGGCCTCAGGGGTGAGTCGGCTCACCCTGATCTCCACCGACAAGGCGGTACGTCCCACCAATGTCATGGGGGCCAGCAAGCGCATCTGCGAACTGCTGATCCAGGCCGCCGCCGCCGAGATCGAAGCGGGTGGGCCGATCCTTTCGATGGTCAGGTTCGGCAACGTGCTGGGCTCCTCCGGTTCGGTGATCCCCCTGTTCCACCAGCAGATCTCCAGGGGTGGGCCCGTCACCGTCACCCATCCGGCCATCACCCGCTACTTCATGACGATCCCGGAGGCCGTCCAGCTGGTCCTCCAGGCCACCGGCATGGCCATCGGCGGCGATCTGTTCCTGCTCGACATGGGCGAGCCGGTCCGGATTGCCGACCTGGCCCGCCAGATGATCGAACTCTCCGGTCTGCGGGTCCGGGACGAGCACAACAGCGACGGGGACATCGCCATCCAGTACTCCGGTCTGCGGCCGGGGGAGAAGCTCTACGAGGAGCTTCTGATCAGCGCCGCCGACCAGCCCACCCAGCACCCGCTCATCCGCAGGGCCACCGAGCCGCATCGCGAGAGCGAGCAGCTCAGACCCCTGATCCAGCAATTGCACGAGGCGCTCGCCCACTGGGACGAAGCCACCTCCGGCGAACTGCTGCGGCGCCTGGTCCCGGAATACGATCCAGATGAGGGTGTCCCGGCCTCTCCTCTGGCCGACGCGCTGGCCCGATGAGCAACAGCTTCGAGCGACTCTCCAACGGCATCCTGCGATGGATTCCCCCGGCCTGGAGGGCGGCGATCCCTGCCGTTCCCCCTCCCACGCCCCGCAATCTCTGGCTGGCCCTGGCCGCGGCCGTGGCGATCCAGAACACCGCCGTCTTCCAGAGCAGCCAGAGCGAGCACACCACCGTGTTCGCCGTCCTGGTGTGGGGTGGGGCGGTGATCTGCATGGAGGACCAGTTCGAGGACCTCAGGCCCAGGCCGGCTCCCTGGGGACTGGTCCTCGGCAGCCTGCTGCTGATCTGGGTCCTGGCCCGCTCAGCGCTGATCCTTCACTGGGACGGTCTGCTGTTCGCCCTGGCGCCGATCGGCGGCCTCAGCCTGGGTCTGATGGTCGAGAAGCCCGCCAGCCTGGGTCGCTTCCGGGATCCGCTGCTCTGTCTGTTGCTGCTGCCCGGCTTCGCCCTGCTGATGCGCATCCTGCCGGAAGCACCCATCAGCCTGCTCACCGCGCGCCTGTCCGGTTTCTGGCTGAGCGTGCTCGGTCTCGACGTGACCGTGAATGATCGCAGCGTGCTGCTGCCTGGTGGTGGCGTACGGGTGCTCGGCCCCTGCAATGGGCTGGACCTGATGGCCCAGATCCTCTGCGTGGCCGTCATCTTCCTGCTGGCCTTCCCGATCCGCTCCCGGACCAGCCGCACCCTGGTGCTGCTGGCGGCGCCGGTGATCGGCCTGGTCTGCAACACCTTCCGCATCGCGCTGTTGGCGGTGTTTGCGGGCAACGGCTACTCCAAGGGGAGCTGGCTCTTCGATTTCTTCCACGAGAGCACCGGATCCCTGGTCTTTTCCGGCGTTGCCGTGCTGGTCTTCGGCATGGTCTACATGCGGCTGCTGGAGCGGGAACTTCCCCCCCTCCCCGCCCCGCCGCAACCGGGGGAAGGAGCGTGATCACGCCTCCCCTTCTGGTGCGGTGGTACAGCACGCTCGCCACCGTCACGGCGCTGCTGGCGATCCAGGCGATCCTGCTGCCCCGCTGGCCTGCCGCGCCGCGCCCCCTGCCCGCCCAGGAGCTGGAAGCGGCGCTGCGCGGGGCCCAGCTGCTCCCTCCGACGGGCCGCCCCACCCCGGCCACCCCCTGGCCGGCGAAGCGCAGCTACGAGCTGGCCACGTCGGCGCCGGTGGTGATCCCCCTGCGGGAGGGATTCGAGCTGACCCTGATGGGGGGAGCGGTGCGACAGCGCTTCAACTTCCAGGCCGGCGCCATCGGTCGGGATCACGCCAGTCTGAAACTCGACCAGCGCCGCGTGATCAACACGCCGATCCCGACGGCAAGGGGTCTGGCCCAGGAGCGCCCCACCCTCCAGACCTGTCTGGTGGCCACCCCTGGCCTGGATGGGCCCTTCGGCGTCACCCGTGAACAACTCACCGCCATCGCCGATCGTCTGGCGGTCGGCAGCGTGGCCGCCATCGAGCGCGTGGTCGGGCTCCAGCCCAATCGCACCTATGCCTGCACCCTGATCAGTCTGCGCGGGCCCAAAGGGGAGCCCCCCTCCGATCGTCTCTGGCAGCAGGTGCTGGCGCTGGTGGAGCCGGTGCTGCGATCACGCCCTTGAGCGAAACCACCTGGCACGCCCGGCCGGCGACAGGCCCCCACCCTCCGCTCTCCCCTCCCGCCACGGCCCTTCCCACCATCGCCCCTTCCCCCCCCACCTGCCGGAAGGCCGACGCCCACCACCGGTGGAGGGCACGCTGATGATTGGAGTCCTGCGGCGATTTCTGCAAGGCCTGAGTCAGCCGGAGAGGTCCCTGCCGCCGATGGCCGAACGCTCCCTCCCCTGCAGCTGGGTGCTCACCGGTCAGCTGGCGATCGGCCCCATGCCACGCAGCGACCGGCACTGGCAGCAGCTGGAGGAGGCCGGATTCCGCAGCCGCTTCAGCTGCTGCTACCCGGAGGAGGAGAGCGACCTGATCGTTCCCCCCGGCTGGAGGAGCGACAGAATCTCCCTGCCCGACCACAGGCAGCAGGAGCCCTTGCGAGAAGAGCGCCTGGCCCTGGCCCTGGCAAGGGCCGAAGCGCTGCTGATCGACGCCGCTCCCGTCTACCTGCATTGCATGGCGGGATACGAACGCTCCCCCCTGCTGGCCGTTGGCCTCACGGCCCGACTGCGCGGCATCGACCCCCTGGCGGCCCTGGCCTGGGTTCGCCGCTGCCACCCGATGGCGATGCCGATCTATGACCACCTGGTGATGCTGGACACGCTGCTGTCGAAGCGGCGATAGCCGGGGGGCGAACGGGGGACCGAATCAGGCCAGCCCCGCCTGAACGGCGGGACCGGCCCCGGAAGCGAGGCCTCAGCCCCTGTTGCCGAAACGCCTGCGCAGCCAGTCGATCGGCCCACCCCCATCAGCGCTGGACGCGCGCTGGCGGCGGGAGGGAACGTTCGCGGCGGGGGGCAGGGAAGGGCCGGAACCGGCGCTGGGACCAATGCCGCCATTGGTGGCAGCAGGCCCTGAGGCCTGGTTGTCCTCCTCGTCGCGGAAGTAGGTCTTGACGTCCGATTCTCCCTCGTTGTAACGGGCGGAGACATAGGAGTTGGTCGCGGCACCTTTCATGTAGCTGTCGCGATAACGCTGGACGTAACTGCCGAATCCACCGCTGGAGGGCTCGCTGGCACTGTTGGCGTAACCCGACGCCGAAGCGTAGGCGTAGTGGTAGTAGTAGCCGTATTCGTAGCCGTAATCGTTGAGGCGGCTGGGGAAGTTGACCTGGTTGCAGATGATGCCCAGCACATCCACTCCGGAGGCCTTGATCCGGCGACTGGCCTGGGGGGCGAGCTCACGACTGACCTTGCCAAGACCAACCAGGAAGAGAATGCCATCGAGTTTCTCGCCGAGCAGGATCGGGTCGGCCAGCATCAGGCAGGGAGGCGCATCCACGACGATGATGTCGTAGCCGGGGAGGGCACGGATCTCCTCCATGATCTCCTTGCAGCGGCTGGAGTTCAGCAGCTTCGCAGGATCGGGCGGCTTCGGACCGGCAGGGAGCACATCCATGTTCTCGGCGATCGAGTGGATGAAGTCCGTCGGCTTGCGCGTGGAGTCCGACAACAGCGTGGAGAGGCCGTCGCCCTGCTCCACCCCCAGGTACCTGGCCTGCATCGGCAGACGCATGTCGGAGTCGATGACGAGCACCTTGAGGCCGAGATCGGCGAGGGTGCGGGAGAAGACCGCAACGGCGGTGGACTTGCCCTCCCCCTGGGTGGACGAGGTGATCCCCACCATGCGGATGTTGCTGTCGGCGCGGAGCAGACGGAAGGTGGTGAACAGACTGCGCAGCGACTCCTTGATGGCGAAGCGCTCGCTCGAGGACATCTTGGAGATGCTGGTGGCGATGTCGACGCCCGGCTCCAGTGGCAGGTAGGGGATCAGGCCGAGGACGGGCAGCTGAAGATCCTTCTCCACCTCCATGGGGGTGTGGAAGACGTTGTCGGTGCGCTCGCGGAGGATGGCGGCGCCAAGACCGGCCAGCAGACCGATCATGATCGCCCTCAGCAGGTTGCGCTGGATGTTGGGTTCGACCGGACTGCCGCCGAAGTCCGGCGGTCCGATGATTTCCCAGGGCGAGATGGAACGGGCCATCTCCAGCCGGTAACGCTCCCTGGCCTGGATGTAGGAGGAATACTGCTCCCTGGCGATGGAGAGACGCTGATTGATGGCTTCGAACTCGGCCATCTTCTGAGGATTGTTCCGGAAGTTCTCGCTCAGAAGCAGAATCTGACGGTTGATCTCATCCTGCTGGGCCACGTTGGAGAGCAGCCGGGCCTTGACGGAGTCGGCGGCCTGCCGCTGCACGACCGGGAGCAGCTGATTGCGCCTCGCGATCAGGGACTGAACGATCGGAGAATTCTCCTTGAAGGTTCCCTTGGCGGTGGCCAGCTCCTGCTCGAACTGGTTGAGCAGGTCGAGCGGTGTTTTGGTGCCGCTGGCGGCCTCGGCGCCGGAGGACCCCCTTCCCGGAACCAGAACGCTGTTGCGACCAAGCTGCTCGAGGGCGGTGGGTGCTCCACTGGGGGTGAACTGCAGCTTGCCGGTCTGGATCGATTTCAGCTGGCTGTCCAGCTGGACCTGTTCGTTCTGAAGGGTGCGCAGCTGGTTGACGAGCCCTTCGCGGGCCCCGAGGATCTGGCCGGCGGCCGTGGCCGGGTCGACGAAATTGTTGCGTTCACGGAACTTCAGCATCTCCTGGGAGAGCTTCTGCACCCGCTCCTCGATGGCGGGGGCCTGTTCATCCAGGAAGCGGACACCGGAGTTGACTGCCGCCTGGCGCTGGGTGAGGGAGAAGGCGGTGTAATCCTTGGCGAGCTGGCGCAGGATCGCCTTCCCCTTGGCAGGATCCGGCCAGCGCAGGGACACGTTGAGGACGTTGTCGACGCGCTGGGACTCCTGGTTGATCGAGAGGCTGCTCTCCAGGGCCCGGAGGGGAACACCCTGTCGCTGGGCGACCGGGCCGAGCAGCAGGGGGCTGCGCATCAGAACGATGAGACTGGGCACATCGGTCTTGATCTCGGTGCGGGCGATTCGTTCCACAGAACCACCACCGCCGCTGGACGGGCTGTCGAAGGGGTTGCTGATCTGCATCTGGAACCCGCCCTCATAGACGGGGGAGAAGATGCGCTGCCGCAGGGTGTTGATCGCCAGGACCCCGGTCACCACGGCGAAGGTGATCAGGAAGACGGACTGGCGGCGCTTGACCGTCCGGACCAGCCCCCCCAGGCCACCGGATCCTCCCTGGCTCTCGGCCATGGGGCTCAGGGGACTCTGAATGGACGGATCGAACACGTTCGAACCAGATCCACCGGAGGCGGGAAGGGACAGCGGGCGCGCGGATCCACCCGGAAAGGTTTCAGGAGGAACGCCCGTCGTTGTCACGTTATGAACTGCAGGGAATGTTGGGCCGATGATAATGGCAATCGGAGGACAATGCCCCCTTGACTCGGGCGTCTATGGTGGTACTCCGATTAATGTCCCTCGGTGGCCTCTCCTCCCAGAACATCTGTACGACAGGGATCTGCTGCAAGTACGGGATCGGCTGAGTGCCACAGGGGTTCCGGCCGTAGGTCCATCCGTCGTTCGATCCGCCGTGGGATTTCTGCCGTCAGCCTGGCGGGGCTCGCGGGCGCCATGGTCGCCCCGACCGACCTGAAGGCCTCGGTGCCCCAGGGTGTGGCCCCCCACTCACCGTGGCGGGGCGCCGCAGCCGTGAGCGCCGCCCCCCTCGCCGGCCCCGCCTCTTCGGCACCGCTGCCCCTCTCCGTCACGGAGGTCTACAACGATCTTTACGTCCTCGGCCCCGGGGACGGCCTCCAGCTCACCTTCACCGACCCCTCCGCCGTCGCCATCGGTGGCCCGGTCGTCATCCTTCCCGACGGCACCTCGACCCTGTCACTCCTGGGATCGGTGCAGCTCACCGGTCTCACCATCGGCCAGGCCACCCGCTGGCTCACCTCCCTCTATGCCAAGCAGCTGGTGCGGCCCGAGCTGATCCTCAGTCTCACCGCGCCCCGCCCGGTCAAGGTGACCATCATCGGCGAGGTGGGTCGCCCCGGCCTGTATCCCCTGGCCTCCTATTCCACGCCCGTTTCCGCCATCCAGACCGCCGGCGGCGTCACCCTCAACGCCGACATCCGCAAGGTGCTGCTCCGGCGTCTCGCCGGCCCCGATGGCAGTCAGAAGCAGACCGTGCTCGACCTGGCCCAGGTGTTCCAGGTCGGCAACCAGCGGCAGAATCCCATCCTGTTCGACGGTGACACGATCGTCGTGGCCCGCACCGAGGATCTGATCCCCGAGGAAATCCTTCAGATCGGAGCGACCAACCTGGCCCCGGCCACCATCACCGTGTCGGTGATCGGTGAGGTCCGGAGCCCCGGCACCCTCAGCCTCCCCGCCAACACTCCCCTGGCCGAGGCCATCTTCCGGGCCGGCGGAGCGGAGAACTGGCGAGCCAATAAAAACGATATCGAGCTCGTCCGCCTCAACCGCAACGGCACCACCACCCGTGAGGTCTACAGCTACCGGGATGGCATCGGGGTCTCGAAGGGCTTGAATCCCCCTCTCAGGGACAGGGACACGATCATCGTCAATCGCACCTTCTACGCGGAGGCCCTCGACGTCATCAATCAGGTCATCGTGCCCCTCAGTCAGGCCGCCAGCTCCTATTATTTCTTCCGAGATACATTTAACAACAACAGAAACAACAACTTCCGCTGACAACCGCCTCTTCAGCCCTCCCATGTACCGCGAACCCACCATCAGCCCCAAAGCCATCGCCTGGGCCCTGCTCAGCCAGTCCATCTGGCTGCCGCTCCTGGCCATCGATGCCCACGACCGCTGGCAGTCGCGGGTCAATGACATGGCCATCCCCCAGCCCGCCGATCCCAAGGGCACCGACGAAGCGATCGCCTCCGCGCCGGAAGCACCCGTCGCCACCCCGGCGCCGGACACGTCCTCTCCCCTTGATGATCTGGGCACCACCACCGGTCATGTGCTGAGTTCGGCCTCCGAAAAGATCGGTTCCCTGCTGGATGCGCCCCTGGCGCGCAGTCTCGATCTGAGCGGCCCTTCCAACGCCTCGCGGGCCAGGCCTGATCCCGGTCGCCGTCCCGCGGTTGCCCTGCGGAGCACCGCCCCGGCCCAGGTCGCCAAGGCCCCTTCCCGCCCAGCTTCCTTCCGCATCGAAGGGCCTCCCCTCGGCACCACCGGCCTGGGCAGCGCCCAGACCCTGCTGCAGCGAAACTTCTCGAATTCCGAGCTCCTCGGTGGGGTCCTCACCATTCAGGACCTGGGCCTGCCCGCCATGCCCACGGTGGCCCGGGCGGAACGGGCCCGCTGGGCCAGCAGCGGTGATCCGATGGCTCCCATCCCCCAGAACCTGAGGGAACCGATGCGCCAGGCGATCCGCACCCTGCCGGCCCCCACCCCCACCAAGACGGCCAAGCTCCAGCAGGCCCGGGTCATCCTTGTGCCCTCCACCCGGGTCAGCAAGCCCACCCAGGTGCCCCTCGCGATCCAGGCGGACGGCACCGTGGATGTGCTGAGCCAGCCGGATGATCCCGCGGTGATCGAGGACATCAAGGAGTGGTCGAGCCGCCAGCCGGCCCAGGCCCCTGGGACCGTCACCCCCACGGTCGTGAACCTGCAGCCGCTCCCGGCCGAGGTCAGGGCGACCCCCGCCCCGGCCCGGGTCTCGCCGGTGGCCAGCAGCGCCCCGATGGCACCGCCGCCGGTGCCGGCCGCTGCCGCAGCCCCGGTGGCGGAAGCCCCCGCCCCGTCCCCGGCCGCTCCCGCCGGCGCCATGGTGGCTCCTCAGTGAAACAGCCCCGGCTCCATGCCAGCGGCATCCCCCTGGTCGGTCTGGCCTGCCTGGCCCTCGCTGCCGATCCGGGTCGGGCCCAGTCGCTTCCGGCGCCACCGGCTCCCTGGGTGCCCATCGCCCCGGAGCCGGCGGCGGCCGGCTGGGAACCCGTCACCGACGTGGCCACCCTGCCGGCGGCCTACCTGCCGCCGTCGGCCAACCGGGATCCTGCGGAGCTGGCGATCGTGCCCCGCCAGGGCAAACCGATTGAGAACGTCGGTATCTACGGCATCGGCGGTGGTGTCAATTTCGGCAGCGATCTGCCCACCAGCGGGGTGTTCACCGGTCGGGTCGGGTACAAGCTCAACGAAACCCTCGCCGTCTCCCTGCGTCCCAGCGTGATCTTCGGCAACCGGGATGTGCTGGGCCGCTACAACGGCCAGACCTCCTTCCAGCTGCCCCTCACCCTCGATCTGTTCCGCCGCTCCGTGGTCTCCCCCTACCTGGGGGGTGGCATCGCCACCAACACCTATTCCACCGGCCAGACCAACGCCATGCTCACCGGCGGGGTCGATGTGAACGTCAGTCAGAACGTGACCCTGGGGTTCAACGTCAACTACGTCTTCCTGCCCGATGGCGTCACGTTCGACGCCCTTCAGGCCATGACCCTTCTCTACCTGAAGTTCTGAGGCTCGAGGGGATGTTCTGGTTGGGGTGGCTGGTGGCTCAGTCGGCCACCGCCTCGATGGCGGCGGCGATGGCCTGACGCTGCTCGGCGTCATAGCCCCAGCGGTCGAGGAAGGCCCTGTCCTCGGTCTCCGCCTGCTCGGATCCCCCATCCTCCGCCGCGGCCGCCAGCAGGGGTTCCAGCCGCTGCTTCACCGCCAGCGGCTCCAGGTGGCGCAGCAGTTCAGTGCTGCGCAGCTGCACCCGCTCCGAACCGGCCTGGTGCTCCCGGTCCCCCGAGCGCCGGTGGTGCAGCACCATCGCCGTGCTCATGGCCAGGTTGCGCGCCGTGAGATCCACCACCCCCGGGCCCGCCTGGCGCAGGGCAACCACCAGCGGTTCCGGCAGCCGGTCGAGCAGGGGCGCTTCGCCGGTGAGGCCGACCACGAAGAAGCCGCGGGCGCCGTCCCGACTCGCCACCAGCTCCCCCACCCGATCGGCCAGCACCTCATCGCTGAGTTCCCCCGCTTCCCAGAGGCCGATCCACTGGGCCGCGATCTCCATGGCCTGGGGGAAGCTCGGAGCCGGCGGGGTCCCGTTCTCGGGGGTCCCGCTTTCGGGCGTCTCGGTCAGCGGGGCGTCATCGGTCATGGCGGTGGACGGGCGGCGGGGCCCACGGGCTGGCAGTGTTGAGGCTATGGACCCGAGCGCCCCGACCGCCAGCCCCGGCGATGCCCAGCCCGACGACGGCAGCCGTGAAGGGGCGCCCTTCAGCTCCGGCTTCGTGGCCCTGATCGGGCGGCCGAACGTGGGCAAATCCACCCTGCTCAATCAGCTGGTGGGCCAGAAGGTGGCGATCACCTCCCCCGTGGCCCAGACCACCCGGAACCGGCTGCGCGCCATCCTCACCACCCCCGCGGCCCAGCTGATCCTGCTGGACACGCCGGGGATCCACAAACCCCACCACCTGCTGGGGGAACGCCTCGTCCAGAGCGCCCGGGGCGCCATCGGCGAAGTGGATGTGGTGCTGCTGCTGGTGGACGCCAGCCAGCCGGCCGGCCGGGGGGACGGGTTCATCGTCGACCTGCTGCGCCACAGCCGGGTGCCGGTGCATGTGGCCCTCAACAAGAGCGACCGGGTCGGCGCCGACGCCGAGGACCTGGCCGCCACCTACCGGGAGCTGCTGGCGGACGGTGGCGATCTCCCGGTGACCTGGCCCCTGCACCCCTGCAGCGCCCTGAACGGCGATGGCTGTCAGGCCCTGGTGGAGGCCCTGGCCGCCGACCTGCCGCCGGGTCCCCTGCTGTACCCGGCCGACACGGTCAGCGACCAGCCGGAGCAGCTGCTGCTGGCGGAGCTGATCCGGGAGCAGGTGCTGACCCTCACCCGGGAGGAGGTGCCCCACTCGGTGGCGGTGCGGATCGAGCGGATCGTGGAGGAGGAGGCGAAGGGCAAGGTGCGCACGGCCGTGCTTGCCACCGTGCTGGTGGAGCGCAGCAGCCAGAAGGGGATCCTGATCGGCAAGGGGGGCCAGATGCTCAAGGCGATCGGCCAGGGGGCGCGGTTGCAGATGCAGAAGGTGTTCGACGGTCCGGTGTACCTCGAGCTGTTCGTCAAGGTGGTGCCCAACTGGCGCAGCCATCCGGGCCGGCTGGCCGAGCTGGGCTACCGGGGCGACTGAGGCCGCCGGCGACCCACAGACGTCGGCTGGGGGTTTGCGAGGATCCCAACCGGGGCCCACCGGCCCCGATCTCCCGCCGCCACCCCCGTGACCAGCGCGACCGAGCCTCCCAGCGCCGCCCCCTTCCCGCCCGAGACGATCGCGGCGTTCCTGGCTTTCTGCGCCGGCGACTGGCTCTCCCTGCGCAGTTGCTTCAGCCTCGAGGAGGCGGCAGACGCGGCCCGGGAGGCTGAGGCGGACGAGGCCAGCTGGCACAGCTCCGAGCGGGGGGAACTGACGGTCACCTACCTGGCTCCTGATCAGAGCGGTGAGCCCGGCGGACTGGAGATCACCCCACCCGGCGGCGGCCGCCACCGGCTCCTGTTCGACCCCGATGGCGGCTTCCAGGGCAGTGCCCCCAACGGGGCCGCCAGCTCCGGGCACTGGCAGCTCTGGCCAGACGGCAGCCTGGAGCTGACCAGCCAGCGGGCCGGGGCGTCGGTGCGGGAGAGGATCTGGTTCACCAAGGCCAACCTGCGCCTGCGCAGCAGCGTGGAGCACCACCCCGACGGCCGCCCGGGCCGGGCCAGCTTCAGCTCCGAGATCCGGCGGGTCAGCCGACCCGCCGGCTGAGGCCGCCCCCCATGCGCTTCGACGTGGTGAGCCTGGTGCCGGACGCCTTCACGCCCCTGCTGGGGCTGGGGGTGATCGGCCGTGCCTTCGCCGCCGGCATCGCCGAGGTGCACACCCACAACCCCCGCGACCATGCCACGGATCGCTACCGCAAGGTGGACGACGTGCCGTACGGGGGCGGCGCCGGCATGGTGCTCAAACCCGAGCCGGTCTACGCCGCCTTCGAGGCGATCCCGGTGCTGCCGCGCCGCCGGGTGCTGCTGATGAGCCCCCAGGGCCGGCCCCTGCACCAGCGCGACCTGCGCCGCTGGTCGACGGAGCACGACCAGCTGGTGCTGCTCTGCGGCCACTACGAAGGCTTCGACGAGCGCATCCGGCCCCTGGCGGACGAGGAGGTGTCCCTGGGCGATTTCGTGCTCACCGGCGGCGAGCTGCCCGCCCTGGTGGTGATCAGCGGCGTGGTGCGGCTGCTGCCCGGCACCGTGGGCTCACCGGACTGCCTCGAAGCCGAGAGCCACAGCGGCCTGCTGCTGGAGCACCCCCACTACACCCGGCCGGCGGAGTTCCGCGGCATGGCGGTGCCGGAAGTGCTGCGCAGCGGCGACCACGGCGCCATCGCCCGCTGGCGCCAGGAGCAGCAGGTGGCCCGCACCCGCGAGCGGCGCCCCGACCTGCTGGCCCTGTGGCAGGCGCAGCAGGGCACCTGAGACGCGCCGCCTGAAACGCGCTATCGCCCCGCACCGGCGACACTGGATCCGCCCCCAACGCCCCCCATGCAGCTGCGCATCGGCAACGGCTACGACATCCACCGGCTCGTCCCCGGCCGTCCCCTGATCCTGGGCGGCGTGCGCCTGGAGCACCCCGACGGCCTGGGGCTGGACGGCCACAGCGACGCTGATGTGCTCGTGCACGCCCTGATGGACGCCCTGCTGGGGGCCCTCAGCCTGGGGGACATCGGCACCCACTTTCCGCCGGAGGACGAGCGCTGGCGCGGCGCCGACAGCCTGGTCCTGCTGGAGCAGGTGGTGGCGCTGGTGGCGGAGCGGGACTGGCAGGTGCTGAACGTCGACACGGTGGTGGTGGCGGAGCGGCCCCGGCTCAAGCCCCACATCGCCGCCATGCGGGAGGCGATCGCCGGCCGCATGGGCCTGGCCCCCGAACAGGTGGGGGTCAAGGCCACCACCAACGAGGGTCTCGGGCCCACGGGCCGCCAGGAGGGCATCGCCTGCCATGCGGTGGCGCTGCTGCAGCGGCCGTGATCCGTCGACCGAACCGCTGGCTGGCTACCTTGCTGGCCGCGTTCTTCCTGCTCACGCTCGTGCTGGTCGGCCTTCCCGCCACGGCCCAGGCCGCCACCCCGGCCGCCCTCGCCCAGCCCCAGGGGCCGGTGGTGGAGCACCTGAGGGTGCAGGTGCCCGCCGCCGCCCGGGGGGCCTGGCTGCAGGCGGAGGAGGAGAGCTGGGGACCCTGGCTGCAACGCCAGGACGGCTTCCTGGGCCGGGACCTGCTCTGGGACGCCGAACGGGAGGAAGGTCTGCTGCTGATCCGCTGGCGCAGCCGCCACCAGTGGCTGGCCATCCCGGCCAGCGAGATCGATGCGGTGCAGGGCCGGTTCGAGGCCGCGGCCCGACGGGCCCTGTCCCGCGATCCGGAGGCCCGGGGGCTGGCCGGGGCCGCCAACCCCTTTCCCCTGGTCCACGCCGGCCAGCTGGAGTGGGTGGCTGTGACGCCGCCGGAGGAGGAGGGGGGGCGTTGAGCGAGGACGCCCGGCTCGACCTGGGCCGCCGCGGGCGGCTCGGCATGGTGGAGGCGGTCTGGGGCGAGCACAAGAGCGTCGAGCAGATCGCCGCCGTGATGCTGGAGATGCACAGGGCCGGGGAACTGGCGCTGGTGACCCGGGTGTCGGCGGAGAAGGCCGCGGCGGTGGAGCGGCGGCTCCAGGAGCACCTGGACGCCCTTGGGGCCCTCGGGGCCGTGGCGGCGCCTGTCCACCATCCGCTGGCCCGCTGTCTCACCTGGCCCGCGCCGCCGCCGGCGGATCCAGCCCTCGGGCGGGTGGCGGTGCTCGGTGGCGGCAGCAGCGACCTCACGGTGGCGGCCGAGGCGCGCCTGGCCCTGGCCTGCCACGGGGTAGCCAGCGACCTGGTGCTCGATGTGGGCGTGGCCGGTCTGCACCGGCTCCTGGGGCAGCTGGAGGGTCTGCGCCAGGCCCGGGTGTTGATCGCCTGCGCCGGGATGGAGGGGGCCCTGCCCACCGTGCTGGCCGGCCTGCTGCCCCAGCCGGTGATCGGAGTGCCCGTGGCGGTGGGCTACGGGGTGAGTGCCGGTGGCCAGGCGGCCCTGATGGGCATGCTGGCCAGCTGCGCCCCCGGACTCACGGTGGTGAACATCGACAACGGCTACGGGGCTGCCATGGCAGCCCTGCGGATCCTGCAGCTGGGACGGGCCGGCTGATCAGCCGCCGGGGAGCAGGGGACCCGCTGGAGGAGCCTCGATCTCCAGCACGGTCTGCAGCCAGAGGGCCAGGGGGCGCGGCAGCCGGCCCTGCTCATAGCGCTCAATGGCCTCGAGCAGGACCGGCGAGTTGATCCAGCTGATCCGATGGGGTGGCATCGGCGCCTGCGGCTTCTGAAGCGCAGTGTGGGGGACCGCAGGCCGGCCGGCAAGGCCGCTGGTTCAGAGATGCTGCAGGTCGGGGTAGGCCGTGATCACCTGCTCCGTGCTGAGCACCTCGCCGGCCCCTTCCGGCTGCCAGATCACCTCGATGGCCAGGAGATCGTCCGCACCGACAGCACCGAGCTTCTGGAGCGAATCGCGCAGGTCATCGGCGGTGCAGGCCCCCTTGATCGCCAGGTTGCGGCGGCTCGCCACCAGCAGGGTGACGACAATGAAATCGCTGGCGGCGTCGCTGGCACCGGGAGCCACGGGGGCGGGCTCACTGAAGCGGCGCCCGGACACGTTGGCGGTGAGTTCACGCTCCAGCTTGCTGCGCTCCTGCATGGAGAGCCGGTTGAAGGTGGATTCGGCGCTGGCGAAGGGCACCTGGCCCACCTCGCCGCTGGCATAGACCCAGAGATCGGGATGGCGCAGCAGGGAAAGGCTGGTTTCCTGAAGCACCCGCTGCAGGCCGCTGCTGCTGGAGGTGTCCGACGAACCGGCCAGCCGCCGCAGGTCGTCCTGGAGGTCGCGGGCGGACGCCAGCAGGCCCACCTGGACCTGGGCGATCGAGACCGGCCCGTCCGGGCGCGGCCTGTAGGCCAGCTCGGAGCCGGAACCCGCCAGGGCCGGACCACCGCCGCCGCCGCGCAGGGCGTTGACCACCACGCCGGCCACGGCCATCAGGATCAGGAAACCGAAGAGGCCGCCGCCGCCGAAACCGAAGATCGGCACGATGAAGGGGAAGCCGATGCCGCCGCCCCGATAGCCACCGCCGCCGAAGCTGCCGCCCCCGTAGCCACCGCCGCCGCCGTAGTTGCGGGGCATGGAGGGCGCCGAGCGGAAGCTGCCACCGCCGATGCGGCCGCCGCTGGCGGCCTGGGCCGGCGGCGGGGAGGCGATCACCAGGCCGGCCACCAGCACGGGCACGACCATCAGACCGGCCAGGCGCCGGAACAAGCGGGAACCCATGGGGGACGACGTTGCGATGGCAGAAATCTAGGAACCGCCCCCCACGATGGTGACCACTTCCAGCACATCGGATTCCACCACAGCCTGGGCGGGCCAGCGATCCCTGGGCAGGATCTCACCGTTGAACTCCACCACCACCAGACGCGGCTGGTAGCCGAGGGCCACTAGCACGGCATCGAGACACAGGCCCGCCGGGCAGCGGCGCGCTTCCCCATTGACCCGCAGCAGCAGGTCGCCCGTCATGCCACCCGTCATGCCTCTGCCTCCAGCCCCGCCAGCAGGGCAGCGACCGCCGCCCCGGGGTCGGCGGCGGCCGTGATGGCCCGCACCACCGCCACCCGATCCGCCCCGGCGCGACGCACGGCGGCCAGGTTGTCCGGATCGATGCCGCCGATGGCGAAGAAGGGGAGGGGGCCTTCGGCGGCCGCCTGGGTCACGTAGGCCAGCCCCACCGGCTCGCGGCCGGGCTTGGTGGGGGTGGCGTTGACGGGCCCCACCCCCACGTAGTCGCAGCCGTCGGCGACCGCCTGGCGCAGGTCCTCAAGCCGGTGGGTGCTGCGGCCGATCAGCCGGTCGGGCCCCAGCAGGCGGCGGGCCACGGACGGCGGCAGGTCGCCCTGTCCGAGGTGAACGCCGTCGGCCCCCACGGCCAGGGCCAGGTCGATGCGGTCATTGACCAGGAACAGGGCGCCGTGGCGGTGGCAGAGCTGGCGCAGGGCAGCGGCCTGGGCGAAGCGGCTCCGGTCATCCAGGGGGGCGTCCGGTTTGGCGCGGTACTGGACCAGCCGCACCCCCGCCGCCAGGGCGGCGGCCACCACGGCCTCCAGGCCGTCCACCGGGCTGGTGACCAGATACAGGTGGCAGCGGCGCAGCAGGGCCCGGCGCCCGTCGCCGTCGCGGCCGGCCTGGAGCAGGTCCACTTCCACGTCATAGAGGGCGTAGCGGATCGTCGCCGCCTCGGCCGCCAGCACCGGGTCCTCGAGTCGGCCGAACTCCTCCAGCACCCGCAGGGCCTCCTGCACCCGGCCCGCGTTGGCTGCCAGGACGCCGGCGCCGTCCTGCCGTTCGGCCTGGGCCGGATGGGCCAGGCCCGCCGCCGGGTCGCTGGCGGTGTGCCGGGCCAGCTTGTAGGACGTCCGGTGCAGCAGGCCCAGGCGCTGGCGCAGGTCCTTGGTGCGAGCCACCAGGTCGGGCCGGTCCAGGGCGAAGCGGGCCCAGTCCTCGAGCACCCTCAGCCCCTCGCGGGCCCGGTCGAGGTTGGCATCGAGCAGCCGCTCAATGGCCGCACGCTCGATGGCCGCACGCTTGATGGCCGCAGGTTCGCTGGCGGCACGCTCATGGCCGGAGAGCGGCGGCGACGGGACTGGAGGTTGGGGCGTCACCGGACCGGGGCGGGTGAGGCCTCCAGGGTATGGGAGGGCTTCTTCCGGCGGGGCCGTCAGGAGCGGGGCCGTCCCTCGGGAGGAGGGACAGCGGCGGGGTCCGGCCCCAGGGCCAGGGCCACCAGGGCCAGCAGCACTTCGATGAGCAGGTAGAGCACGCGGTGCACGGTCACCACCACCAGGGAGGTGTCAGCCGCGATGAAGGGATCCAGGGCCAGGGCCAGCACCACCTCCCGCACCCCCAGCCCCGCCGGGGCGAACGGCACCAGGTACCCGGCCACCCAGGCGAGGCAGTAGACGCCGATCACGGCGGGCCAGGCCGGCCCCGCGCCCAGGAACGGCCGCAGACACAGCCAGAAGGAGGCCCCCAGCGCCAACCAGCCGAGCAGCAGGCTGGCGCTGGCCGACCAGGGCGGGCGCAGCCGGATCAGCCAGGGCAGCAGCCGGGAGGACCGGCGACGCAGCCCCGGCAGGGCCACCGTCAGGACCCCTGCCAGGGCCAGCAGCAGCACCGCCCCCAGCGGCACCGCCAGGGCAGGCGGGACACGACCGACGGCCTCCAGGAGCCTCAGGAAGAAAGCTGGCTGGGCCAGCCCCAGCAGAACGACCCCGATCAGCAGGGCCGATCCCACCACCCAGCCGTTTTCAGCGAGGATCGAATCGCGGATGGCGGCGGCAGGGGCCTGGCGGGCCCGCAGCATGGCGATGCGACTCACGAACTGCCAGATGGACCCCGGCACGTACTTGGCCAGCTGGGCCAGGTTGTACATGTAGAAGCCATCGCGGCGGCTCACCGGGATGGCGCAGTGACGGGTCGCCAGCAGCATCGCGGCGTTCATCCCCAGCTTGCCGAGCACCAGCAGGGCCGCCACGGCCCCCAGCTCCGGAAGGGAGAACCGGGCCAGGTCCTGGACGATCACCTGGCGCCGGGTGATGGCGAAAGCGACCACGGCGACGCCGACCAGGGCGATCCAGATCCACTTCACCAGGACGCCCAGGGGACGGGTGGGCCGCTTCAAGGGGTAAGCAGCGGCTGCACCGCATCGAACTGACGGGAGGCGTGGGCCTGCACCTCCGGCAGCGCGGCGACGATACGGTCGCGGCGATCCGCCCGCTCCGCGATCAGTTGCTCGATCAGGGACACGGTGCGGGGCCGGTCGAGGTCGGCGCCGTCAAACACCATGTCGGCCTGGCCGAAGCGCTCCATGACTTCGAGGTACTTGTGGCTCCAACCCATCACCAGCACCGGCACGCCCACCACCAGGGCGCCCACCATGGCGTGGAAGCGGGACACCGCATGGACGTCGCAGGCCCCGAGGATGCGATGGATCTGGGCGGCGTTCCAGCCGTCCTCGAAGACCACCACGGACCCGGCCACGGCGGGATCGAGGCACGCCAGCGTGGCCCGCAGCAGGGGCAGGTCGTTGTTGTGGAGACGGGTTTCCTCCCGGCCCCGGGTGGCGTTGGGGTAGAGGGCCACCCCATGGCCCAACCCCACCAGGTCGGTGATCAGGCCCGCCAGCCAGAGGGGGTAGTCGTGGCCCGCCGCCGCCGCCCGGCGGGCGATCACGGCGCTGGGGCAGAGGCCGATGATCGGGCGGCCCCGGTCCCGCAGCTCCTGCAGGGCCTGCAGCCGCCCGTCGAGGCCGGGGGCCGGGGTACTGAGGCAGAAGCGGCCCTCGAACAGAAAGGCCACATCGTCGCTGCGGCCATAGCTGCCGCCGGAGCCCAGCAGACCGGCCACATGGCGCTGGGTCGCTTCGCCGCGGGTGTGGAGGCGGTGGCAGCGGGAGAGAAACCAGCGGGCCAGCGGGCGGTTGGGCCAGGTGCGGAACGGCCCCATCGCCTGGGACAGCTTCACGACGGGGACCCCGAGGATCATCGCCGGCCAGATCGTGGCGATGTTGAAGGGCAGGAACTTGGTCCGGCCATCGATGAAGGACACCCCGGCGAGGCAGAGCAGGGCCCGCGAGCGGGCCAGCGCCCGCACCGACGCCGGCAGCAGCCTCTGCAGGCGGTGGAGCCCCAGCCCGCCCAGGAGTCGATGCAGCACGGCCCCCGGCAGCAGCAACAGCACCAGGTCGGCGGGGGTGGAGGAGAAGATCCGCACCCGGCCGTCCGAAACCAGCTGGCGGTCGGTCGTGGGGTAGTAGCTGAACACCTCAAAGCGCAGCTCGGGCCCACAGCGCTGCGAGAGCACCCCGATGGCCGTGCTCAGCATCGCCTCCGCACCGCGGTTGCCGTGGAAGGTGGCCGCGATGATCGCCACGGAGCTCATCGGATCTTCCTCTTCACTTGACAGACTCCAGGCCCTTCTTGAGATAGAGCAGCCCCCTGATGACCGGTCGCGGCAGGGCGAAGATCAGCCGGCGGCCCCAGGCGGACTCGCTCAGCCGCACGTTGGCCAGGGTCCAGAGGGCATTGAGCTGGTCATGCCAGGTGACCTCCGCCTGGACGCGATCGGGAATCCTCAGCCCCAGCCAGCGGCCGGCCCGGGAGCGGGCCGTGACGTTGTAGTGGGCCGGACCGATGCGGGCCTGGCCATCCATGATGTCGCGGATGTCGAGGGCGGAGGCCGCCACGGCACCGCAACGGGTGGCGGCATCGAACAGGGCCTGTCCCGCCTCGGTGCGGGTGATCACGGCGGTGTGTTTGATCGGGTCGTTCTTGAGCCGGAACAGCCAGATGTCCCCCATCGTGAGATCGGCGGCATAGCCGTAGTGGTCATAGCAGGAGAGACATTTGCGCTCGCAGAAGAAGAACATGTTCTGGTAGTCGTTGAATGTCTTCGTGGGCCTGCGCAGCAGGGAGCCATCAGCGAATTCCGCCTCCAGATGGCCGCGCCAGTGGCCGATCCGGAAGCGGTAGGCCCGCAACGGCTGGCCCGCCTGCTTCTCCAGCCGACCTGTGACGGCATCGATGAGGGGGGTGCGGGAGTTGTGGCCGCAGACCAGGGCGATGGTCAGCGCCACCTTGGCCGCCAGGTCGGGGTCGGTCCCGCACCGCTGCCGCAGGGCGGCGATGTCGCAGGGAAGGCCCACCACCGCGACCCGCCCTTCGAAGCTGCGCAGCAGGGGCAGCACCGACGGCAGAAAGCGGGATTCCACGTACTTGCTGCCGCGGGCGGCCAGGATCTGGTCGGGGTCGGTGGCGATCCGGAAGCGGGGTCGCACCTTGCCGTCCTCCACGTCGGCCACGCAGACCACGGCGCCGTCGAACAGGCCTTGGCGCAGCCCCTCGATCAGCACGGCGCTGGTGGTCCCCCCCGACGCGGCCCGCTCGCGGATGGCAGCGTCGGTGGCATGGGTGAGCCAGGCCTGCCGGTAGGTGCCCACGTAGCGATCGATGTCCGAAGGGCTCCAGCGCTTTTTGAGAAAGCGATCCAGGGCGCTGCCGAAGGTGCGACGCTCCGCCATGGTCAGGAGCGGCTGCGGCGGGACTCGAAGCGCAGATCCTCGAGCAGCTTGCGATTGGCCGCGATCACATCGGTGACGAAGGCGATCAGCAGGGACTGGAAGCCACCGACCAGCAGCACGGCGGCGAGGATCAGCGACTGGACGTGGCCACCGCCGCGGCCGATCGACGCCATGAAGAGATAGCGGAAGCCGATCACCATGCCGATGCCGAAGAGCAGGGTTCCCAGCAGCGCGAAGAACCGAAACGGCCGGTAGATCACAAAGATCCGCACGATCGTGACGATGCTGCGCTGGATGTAGGAGGGAATGCTCTTGACCAGGCGGGAAGGCCGCTGGTATCCATTCACCCGTACCGGCACCGAGGTGATGCCGATGTTCTTCTGGCCCGCCTGGATGATCGTTTCCAGGGTGTAGGTGTAATCGCTGAACACCATCAACTGCTGGGCGGCCCGGCGGCTCATGGCACGGAATCCGCTCGGGGCATCGGGAATGTCGGCGCCACTCAGGCTGCGCACCACCCCGCTGCCGAGCTTCTGGAGCAGTTTCTTGGTGGGGGAGAAGTGCTGGATCTGGCTGATGGGACGCGCCCCCACGACGATCTCGGCCTGCTGTTCGAGAATCGGGGCCACCAGCCGGGGGATGTCCCGGGCGTCGTACTGGTTGTCGGCGTCGGTGTTGACGATGACATCGGCCCCCCTGGCCAGACAGGCATCCAGCCCGGTCATGAAGCCACGGGCCAATCCGCGGTTGTGGAAATGGCGCACCACATGGTCGACGCCATGGGCGAGGGCCACCCCGGCCGTGTCGTCGTGGCTGCCATCATCGATGACCAGCCATTCCACCTCATCGAAACCCTCGACGTGCCTGGGCAACGCCGCCAGCGCCAGCGGCAGGGTGGCGGCCTCGTTGAAACAGGGGATCTGGATGATGAGCTTCATGGGCTGACCCCCAGCCGTGGGCTGCCGTTCGGTGGCTGGGGAGGACCCGGATCGGGAGATGGACGGCCCACGAGAATCACCAGGGAAAGAATCATCAAGGGGATCGCCGGTGCCGAATACCTCGGGATGTTGTGGGTGAGCAACCCGTAGGCCAGCAACATGCCGACCGGCAGCACGGTGAGGGCCAGAAAGGCTCCATTCCTGCGGATCACGCCGATCAGGAACACCACCACCAGGGCTCCATAGGACAGCAGCGCCAAAAGATCCTTGACGACGACATAGAGCGAACTGGCCTTGAAGGTGACGCCTTCATTGGGCCAGGACCAGATCCCCCGCCAGAGGAACAGGGGCGTCATCAGCAGATGGCGGGCGGGATCGGAGAGAATCATCCGTTTCGCCTGATCGCCCACCTGTTTCTCGGCGTTGCGCGTCGCCTCCGTCACACCCCTACCCCTCTCCATCGACGCGAAGATCAACCGGTTGACCTCGGCCCCCACCATGCGGTGATAACTGATCACATCCTGTGGGCGACCGGCCATCGCGGCCTCGAGATCGGCCTGCTGGAAGTTGGAGCCGTAGCGATTGATCCGCTGATAGCGGCCGCCGGCCTGGAAGTCGGCGGGGGCGGCGCCGAAGCCCAGCAGGCGGGAGCCATGCTGATAGATCGACGGACCCCAGAAGTACAGAGCCCCCGGCATTTCGGTGGCCGTCATCCCATTCTTGATGGCGCGGGCATACAGCACACGGCCACCCCTCTGGGTGAGCTGGAAGGTACCCAGCTGCAGCTTGTTGCGGGTCATCCATGGCAGCACGGCCGCCGTGAACCCCAGCAGCAGCGCGGCGCCGGCGGCCAGCGGCCGCCAGCGACGCTGCCCAGTGACCAGCCAGAGGGCGCGCAGCAGCAGGCCCGCCATGATCAGCAGGCAGACATAGAAGAAGATCGCCTTGGTCAGGCTCAACAGGCCGAAGCACAGTCCCGCGGCGAGAAACCAACGGCGGCGGGAGGTGCGGACGGCCAGCACCAGAAACAGGCTCGACCAGAGCAGCAACACACTCGCCTGCAGCTCCGTATAGAGCGTGTCGACGAACATCGGCACGGCGAAGAAGAAATACCCCACCAGCACCGTGGTGATCAGAACCATCAGAAGCCGGCCCGTGAGGACCTGAACCAGCAGGGCCGTCGCCACCAGGCCCAGCGCCGCCCAGTAAAGATTGGCACCCTTCACGGCGCGGGCTCCTGGCCCCTCAACCAACTCCTGGTAGGACGGCTCCTGGCCGGCAAGGGCCATCAGCTTCAGGTGGCCGGCGGTGACGAGATTCGGAATCGGCTCCCTGGCATTGGAAGCGGCAAAAGGCGCATGTTCAGCGGTGGAAAGCACACCATGGCTGGCAAGGTTATGGGCCAGCCGCAGATTCACCAGGGCGTCCTTCTGACTCCCGCCCACCGTGATCTGCGTGGCACCAAGTGCCAGCATCGCCAGGATCGTCAGGCCGACGATGAGCACCTTCAGGCGACCGAGAGCGAGGCCGAGCCGGCGCGACTGGCTGTCGATCCATGCATCGAATCGAGCCGAACATCTGGTGACGAAGCTGGAAACGATTCCGCCCACCGCCCCAGGCCTGTTCGCCCCAGACAGTATCAGCAACGAACCCGAACCGCCACGGCGGCGCTTCAGCCGTCGGCACCGCGACACACCTGCAGGGCCCGATCGGCATCGCGCTGGATCTGCCGGCGGAGGTCCTCAAGGCTGGCGAACGCCTGCTGCCGGCGCAGCAGGCGCAGGGGCTGCACGGTCAGCCGGGCCCCCGCCAGCTCCAGGCGTCGCTCCAGCAGGTGCACCTCCACCGCCGACGGGGCCAGGGGGTCCACCGTGGGCTGGGGGCCGAGATTCATCACCGCCGCCATCGGCCCCTCGCCGCCGTCGCGCCAGGCCAGCGCCGCATACACCCCTTCCAGCGGCAGGAACTTGCGCCCATCCACCGAGAGGTTGGCGGTGGGCCAGCCCAGCTGGCGCCCCAGACCCCGGCCGCTCACCACCTGGCCGCTGAAGCGGTAGGGACGCTCCAGCAGGCGCGCCGCCTCGTCGATGTCGCCGGCCGCCAGGGCCCGCCGGATGCGGCTGCTGCTCACCCGCTCATCCCCATCCCACAGCATCGGCACCACCTGCACCTCGATGCCGAGGCTGGCGCCGATGCGGGCCAGGTCGTCCACGTCACCGCGGCGATCGACACCGAAGCGGAAGTTGGTCCCCACCGCGATCCGGCGGGCCTGGAGCTGTTCGGCCAGCACCTGGCGCACGAAGGGTTCGGGGGTCAGCGCCGCCAGCTCGCGGGTGAAGGGCACCAGCACCAGCTGCTCGATGCCGAGGGGTTCGAGAAGCTCCAGCTTCTCCTCCGGGAGATCAAGCCGCAGCCGCGTCTCGCCATGGAGCACTTCCCGGGGATGGGGCCAGAAGCTGACCACCGTGGGCACGGCCCGCTGCTCGGTGGCGGGCATGGGGGCGGTGACGGCGGCGATCACCCGGCGGTGCCCCCGATGCAGACCATCGAAGCTGCCCAGGGCGACGGCGGTGGGGCGCAGGGCGCTGGAGGGGTCGTGAAGCGGGATCAACGGCCTCGGCCCTCGCCGGCTGGATCCTCCCATGCCAAGTTTGGGATCATCGATCCCGTCTCCATGGTCGACCAGCTGGATCTGCAGCGCATGGCCGATGCCCTTCGCCGCACGGGCTGGGTGCGCTTCTGGATCCAGCTGGCCCTCGGCGTAGTGGTGGTGGTGGTCCTGATGTTCAACAACATCGGCGGCCGCCTGGCGGCCAACTCCTCGCGCGCCCTGGGGCTGGGCCCCGGCCTTTCCCTCACCACCCTTTCGTTCCTGGTTCTGCTCTGGAGTCTGTGGCAATCCTGGCTGGTGGTGCGCTGCGGCCGTGCCCTGGCCAGCCCGGTGCGCCCCAGCCGGGGGGAGACCTCCCGCCTGGTGAAGCGCGGCCTGGTGGCCGATGTGGCCGGTCTGACCCTGGCTTCCGTGGGCTACCAGGCCCTGGCGGGCAGCCTGTTCGTGCAGGCCTCCCAGCAGGTGCCGGGGTTTCTCGGGGCCCAGCTGCCGGCGACGCCGGGCAGCGGCGGCCGGGTGGTGGGGCTGCCGATCACCTCGATCGAGATGCTCTCGGTGCTCAGCAACACCCAGGTGCTGTTCGCCCACCTGATCGGCCTGATCATCAGCCTCTGGCTGCTGCAGCGGATCTATCGCAGGAGCTGATCCCGGCGAGCCAGCGCCTCCACGGGGGGCAACGACGCCACCGGACCACGCCAGAACAGCTCGGGCTGCAGGGGCGTCAGGGAAGGCCCCCCCTGCTGCACCCAGGCCACATCGGTGGGCCACTCGGCCGGACCGGCGCCGGTGCCCTCCAGGTCGTCGACCACCTCGCCGGCCAGCCAGTAGTAGGTGCGGCCGCGGGGGTCGGTGCGTTTCTCGAACTGGTCGATGTAGCGCCGCACCGCCGTGCGGCACCAGCGCAACGGGGCGAGGGCTTCAGCGGGCCGCGGCGGCACGTTGAGGTTGAGCAGCAGCCCCTCGGGCCAGCCGCCGGCCCGCATCCCCTCGGCCACATCGAGGGCCAGGGCCGCGGCCGCCTCGAAGCGACGCCAGTGGAAGTCAGCGCTGCTCACCGCCAGGGCCGGCAGACCCTCGATCGTGCCCTCCATCGCCGCCGAGACGGTGCCGGAATAAAGCACATCGGTGCCGAGGTTGGGGCCATGGTTGATGCCGGAGAGCACCAGATCCGGTGGCTGCTCCAGCAGCCGGAACAGGGCCAGCTTGACGCAGTCGGAGGGGGTGCCGCTGCAGGCCCAGGCGGTGACCCCGGCGGCGAAGAGTTCATCGGCCCGCTCCGCCCGCAGCGGGGTCTGGAGGGTGAGTCCGTGGCCGGTGGCGGAACGCTCCCGGTCCGGGCAGACCACCGTGACCGCATGGCCGCGGCCGACGGCCTCGGCCGCCAGGGCCTGGATGCCGTCGGCGAAGACCCCGTCGTCGTTGCTGATCAGGATCCGGAGCGGTGCCATCGGCCTCGACCGCGTCGACTGCCGGCAAGCTAGACGCTGCTGCCTACAGTCGCCTCCTCCCCCCGATCCGTGCCGTGAGCGCCACCGTCAGCCTGCAGCAGCTCACCGACCAGCTGGAGAGCCTGGAGGCGGAGGCCGCCGCCGCCATCGCCGCCGCCGAGGACGCCACGGCCCTCGAGGAGCTGCGGGTGGGCCTGCTGGGCAAGAAGGGACGGCTCTCCGGGGTGCTCGGGGCCATGGGCCGGCTCCCCGGTGAGGAGCGGCCCCTGGTGGGCCAGCGGGCCAACCTCCTCAAGGAGCAGGTGCAGCAGCTCCTGGGCGCCAGGCTCGAGGCCGTGCGCAGCGCCGCCATGGCGGAGCGCCTGGAACGGGAGCGGATCGATGTGACGGCGGGCTGCAGCTACGTGCCGCCGGGCCATCGCCATCCGCTGCAGAGCACGATCGAGGAGATCGTCGACATCTTCGCCGGCCTCGGCTACCGGGTTTCGGAGGGGCCGGAGATCGAGACCGACCACTACAACTTCACCGCCCTCAACATCCCGGAGCACCACCCGGCCCGGGACATGCAGGACACCTTCTACCTGGGGGGCGACCGGCTGCTGCGCACCCACACCTCGCCGGTGCAGATCCGCCACCTCGAAGCCAACCCCCCGCCGGTGCGGGTGATCGCCCCCGGCAGGGTGTACCGCCGCGATGCGGTGGATGCCACCCATTCGCCGGTGTTCCACCAGGTGGAGGTGCTCGCCCTCGACGAGGGGCTGGACTTCAGCCATCTGCGCGGCACCGTCACCACCTTCCTGCAGCAGTTCTTCGGCGACCTGCCGGTGCGGTTCCGGGCCAGCTACTTCCCCTTCACCGAGCCCTCCGCCGAGGTGGACGTGCAGTGGCGGGGGCGCTGGCTGGAGGTGATGGGCTGCGGCATGGTCGATCCGGCGGTGCTGGAGGGCCTGGGCATCGATCCGGAGCGCTGGAGCGGCTTCGCGGCCGGTCTCGGGGTGGAGCGGTTCTGCATGGTGCGCCATGGCATCGACGACATCCGCAGGCTGTTCAACAGCGACCTGCGCTTCCTGGAGCAGTTCTGATCTCCCCCCATAAACTCGATGGGCCCCCACGAGCGCGATCGGTGCCCCGGGTCGGACTGATCGTCAATGACGGCAAGGATCTGGCGATCAGCACCGCCGACCTGATCGAGAACCGGCTCATCGCCGCCGGGCTGGAGGTGGCGCGGGTGAGCAGCTCCGGTGGCGTGGTGGGCTTCGCCAATCCCGACCAGCACCTGCGCTCCCGGGGTTATGCCGCCTGTGTTCCCGCCAGCTTCAATGAGGAGATGGCCCTGGCGCTGGTGCTGGGGGGGGACGGCACCGTGCTCTCCGCCGCCCGCCAGACCGCACCGATCGGGGTCCCGATCCTGACGATCAACACCGGCCACCTGGGGTTCCTGGCCGAGGCTTACCTCAAGGACCTGGACCAGGCCCTGGCCCAGGTGGTGGCCGGGGAATGGACCGTGGAGGAACGCTCCATGCTCGTGGTGAGCGTGATGCGTGGCGAACAACGGCGCTGGGAGGTGCTCTGTCTCAACGAGATGGCGCTGCACCGGGAGCCGCTCACCAGCATGTGCCACTTCGAGATCGCCATCGGGCGCCATGCCCCCGTCGACATCGCCGCCGACGGCGTGATCCTCTCCTCCCCCACCGGCTCCACCGCCTATGCCCTCAGCGCCGGAGGGCCCGTGATCACCCCGGACTGTCCGGTGCTGCAGCTGACGCCGATCGCCGCCCATTCCCTCGCCTCCCGGGCCCTGGTCTTCAGTGACCAGGAACCGGTGACGGTGTTTCCCGCCACCCCCGAGCGCCTGATGATGGTGGTCGACGGCAGCGCCGGCTGTTACGTCTGGCCCGAGGACCGGGTGCTGGTGCGGCGCAGCGAGCATCCGGTGCGCTTCGTGCGGCTGGCCGACCACGAGTTCTTCCAGGTGCTGCGCAACAAACTGGGCTGGGGCCTGCCCCACGTGGCCAAGCCCTCCAGCAGTCACGCCGACGCGCCCCTGTGAGCACGACACCACCGAGCACGACCCCGCCACCGACCCTGGTGCTGCTGGTGGGCCCGGAGGCCGCCTCCCTCGCCCCGCGGCTGGAAGTCTCCGGTTACCGGGCGCTGGCCCAGGAGTCCGGGGAGGACCCGCCTGAGGCGGTGATCCTGTCGCCCGGCAGCGAAGAGCGGATCCCGGAGCTGCGCCGCCGGCTTGGGGCCCGCCCCCTGCTGCTCGGCATCACCAGCGACAGCGTCGAGAGCCGCAGCCGCTGCCTGGAGTGGGGCGCGGATGATTTCTGGCTGCCCAGCCTGGGCACGAGCGACCTGCTCACCCGGCTGCGGCTGCACCTGGGTTTTGCCCGGCGCCAGGCCCCCACGCCGGTGTCCACCCTGCTGAAGGTGGCGGATCTGCGCATCGACCCATTGGCCTGTCAGGGGTGGCGCGGTCAGCGCCAGCTCAGCCTGACGGCCCGGGAGTACCAGCTGCTGCTGCTGCTGCTGCGCCACAAGGGCTCGGTGGTGAGCCGGGAGCAGATCCTCGAGGAGATCTGGGCCGACCAGGGCGGGGGAGCCAGCAACGTGATCGAGGTCTACGTGCGCTATCTGCGCCAGAAGCTGGAGCAGGACGGGGAACCGCGGCTGATCCACACCGTGCGGGGCCGGGGCTACTGCCTCCACGACGGGCGGCCGCCCACGGGGCCGGTGCCATGAGACGTTCGATGCTCCGGCGCTGGACTCCCGCCGTCGTGCTCCTGCTGATGGGCTGCGGACCGGGCCTGACCCAGAGCCCGCCGCAGTTCCTGCCGATCACCGCCCAGTGGTGCCTGGAGGGACCGGTGCCCCCCCGCTGCATCCAGCTGGAGGTGCCCCGCGGCGAGCGCCAGTACGCCATGGGGCTGCAGCTGCGGCCGCCGCTGGACCACCTGCGCGGCATGTGGTTCCCCTACGCCCCTCCGGAGGTGGCCCGGTTCTGGATGCACCGCACGCCCGAATCCCTGGACATGCTGTTCATCCGCGACGGTCGCGTGATCGCCCTGGAGCCGGACGTGCTCCCTTGCATGAACCTGCCCTGCCGCAGCTACGGCCCCGACACGCCGGTGGACGGGGTGCTGGAACTGGCGGCCGGCCAGGCCGCGGTGCTCGGCATCACCGTGGGCACCCCGGTGCGGATCACCCCGCTGCCGGGCGCGCCCCCTTCAGCACCAGCACGGGATTGAGGGGTGCCAGGCGGGTGCCCTCCGCCAGGGGGGAGCCGCGCCAGGCCTGGATCTGGCTGACGGTCACCCCGAAGTCGGCCTGCTCCAGCAGGGGCCTGAGCTCGGCCAGGGCTTCCACGGTGGCCAGGGGCAGTACGACCACCCCGCCGGGCCGCAGCCGGCCCAGCACCACCTGCAGCACCTCGCGGCGATCCCGGCCGCCGCCGCCGATCAGCACCCGGTCGGGATCGGGCAGCGAGGCCAGGGCGGCCGGAGCCTCCCCCTCCAGCACCGCCGCGGGCCGCACCCCCAGCCGGTCCGCATTGGCGCCGATCAGGGCGGCGGCCCCCGGCCGGCGCTCCACGGCCCACAGCTCCAGGGCAGGGCGCAGGCGCAGCGCCTCCAGCCCCACCGACCCCACCCCGGCACCGATGTCCCACAGCACCCCGCGCTCGGGGAGCTCCAGATCGGCCAGCAGCTGGATGCGGACTTCCCGTTTGGTCATCAGTCCCGGCTGATCGGGGTGCTGCAACCAGAGGCCATCGGCCAGGCCGAACAGGGGCAGGGCCTGCGGCGGAGGCACGGCGGGCTGGAGCGCGATCAGCAGCACCAGGTGCAGGGGATCGAGATCCGGTGGCAGGGGGTCGGCGGGGGCCAGCCGCTGCAGCCGCTCCGCCGGATGGCCCAGGCGCTCCCCCAGCCAGACCTCGTAGGCCGCCTCCAGCCCCGACGCCCGCAGGATGCGGCGCACGGCATCGGCGCCGCCACGGGCCGGGTCGGTGAGCACCGCCAGGGCGGTGGGCCGCTGCTGCAACCGGGCCGCCAACGGCTCGGGGTCGCGCCCGTGGAGGCTGATCCAGGAGGCGTCCTGCCAGGGCCGGCCCAGGCGGGCGAAGGCGAACTGCAGGGAGGTGGGGGCCGGATGGAAGCGGAGGCGTTCGGCGGGAAGGTGCTGGAGCAGCAGTCGGCCGATGCCGAACCAGAGGGGGTCGCCGCTGGCCAGCAGCACCACCCGCTCATCAGCGGCAAGGGCCCGCTCCAGCCGCGGCAGCAGGTCGGCGGGCCGGTCGCTGGCCAACAGCTCGGGGGCCGGGGCGTCGCCGCGCCAGGCCTCGAGATCGGCCAGCAGCCGCCGCGGGGCCGCCACCAGATCGGCCCCCCGGAGCCGGTCCTGCCAGTGGCGGGAGAGACCGGCCAGGCCGGCGGCATCGGTGCCCAGCACCTCCAGCAGCGAACCCTCCAGCCTTGCCCCGCGCCAGTTCTGGCCATGATGCTCCCGGACGTGCCGGCCCCACCCCCTGCCCATGAGCGATCGACGCCAGCGGATCCACGCCCTGGTGGTGGCCCTGCTGGCCCACCAGAGCGACCTCGGGCTGCTCGATGACGACCGCTCCGGCCCGGGCGTCCATCCCCTGGGCGGCGGCGGGGACGCCGGCAGCTGGCTGGAGCGCAACCGGCGCGTGGTGCAGCGCTACCAATCCCTGGTGCGCAGCGCCGTGACCCTCGATGCCCTGATCGAGCAGGAACTGGGCAGTGATCAGCTGGGGAGCGATCAGCTGGGTGGCGGCGCCACGCCCGGCTGAGCCTCGAGGAAGGCCATCAGGCGGGGATAGAGCAGCAGGGCGCCCGCGTTGGTGAGGTGGGACTCGTCGCTGTAGAGCAGGGTCCCGGCCCGGACACTGGAGCAGACGGTCTGCGTCGGCGGGCAGATGCTGTCGAAGGGACTGAACAGGCGTGTGCCGACCAGGTCCCGGATGGTGCGCTCCTGCAGGCGCTGGGCGGGCCCGATCGCGGCCAGCTCCTGCGGGCGCGGCCGCAGCACCGGCTGGCACTGGGGGCCCAGGGACCAGGCGGGGCGGAACCATTCCGCCTGGCAGAGGGTGAGGGGACCGCCGATCCTGTCCTGGGGGAAGCTGGGCAGCGGGCCGAACACCACCACCTCCCCCCCACGGCGCCGCACCGCGGCATCGAACCGGCGCAGGGCGGCGGCATAGGTGACCTCGGCGCTGCGGCGGGCCGGCCTCCGGGCCCCCTCCAGGTATCCGGCCAGATTGGACACCAGCAGGACCCGGTCGCCAGGTCGCAGGCGGGCGAGCACGCGGCGCTCCTCGTTGTCGGCGTAGGGCCTGCAGCGGCGGTAGCGGGCCGGCACCTCGGCCTCCGCCCCCCAGCGGGAGAAGAAGGGCACCGGGCAACCGCCCCGGGCCATGAAGGCCACGTTGAAGCGACCACTGGCCAGCAGCTTCTCCCCCAGGGGAATCAGCACATGGGTGTGGCTGTCACCCAGGAAGAAGAGGGTGGGAAGGTCCTTCCGCGCCAGGGCCAGGCAGGGGTCGGGTCCATCGCCCCTGGCCACCGGATCGGTGGGCTCCTGGAAGCAGTGGACCGTGTCGACGGTGGTGCCGCCGATGCGCTTCATGTTGGCCGTGGTGCCGACGGTGTGGCGGCGCTCGCCCAAGAAGAGCCGGCCCAGCAGAGGCCCCTGGAGACCCACACTGAAGACGGCGACCAGCATGGTCATGGCCGGGTAGGCCAGGCCGCGGCGACCCAGGCCGGGGAGGGCGGGGTGGCCGTAGCGGAACAGGCACTCCAGCCGGTAGGAGAGGGCCGTGCACAGGGTGATCAGCACCAGCACCGGCAGCAGGGTCAAGGCGTTGAACCCCAAGGTCCAGCGGGCCAGCACGATCACCGGCCAGTGCCAGAGATAGAGCGAGTAGGACACCATGCCGATGGCCAGACAGACGGGGTGGCAGAGCCAGCGGCCGATGCCCCCGGCGGGCCGGAGCAGCAGCAGCAGCACCGAGGTCAGGGCCGTGATCCCCAGGGTGGTGCCCAGCCGCAAGGCCTCCGGCAGCAGCAGCAGCACCAGCAACGCCACCAGGGCCAGCAGGGCCAGGGGCTGGCGCCAGCGGGGCAGCGCCAGCCTCTGGCCCAGGTCGCGGGCGCTGCCGCTGCCGCGATGCAGCAGGTAGGCCCCGCAACCCGCCGTCAGCTCCCAGAACCGGGCGGTGGTGAGGAAGAAGGCCCGCTCGGCGTTGCCACCCAGGCTCAGGCCCAGATAGAGCGCCAGGGACAGGGCCAGCAGCAGCAGGCTGCCGACCTTGAGCCGCCGCAGGGCGCCGGAGCCGGCCCCGGCCACCCCAAGGCCGCAGAGCAGGAGCACCGCCGGCCAGACCAGGTAGAACTGCTCCTCCACCCCCAGCGACCAGGTGTGCATGAAGACGTTGAAGTGGTTGTCGGTGGCGAAGTAGTTCGAGCCCTGGCGAAGCAGGTAGAGATTGGACACCCCGAACAGGGCGGCGGTGCCGGTCCGCATCACCGGCGCGAAGAAATCATCCAGCGGCGAGACCAGCATCGAGAACAGGGCCGAGACGACGGCGATGTTCACCACCAGGGCCGGCATCAGACGCCGGATGCGGCGTCCGTAGAACCGGCGCAGGAACTGCCAGCGACTGCCGTCCTGCCGCGCCAGCAGGGAGGACGTCACCACATAGCCCGAGATGACGAAGAAGATGTCCACCCCGAGGAAGCCACCCGGCAGCCAGTGGGGATCGAGGTGGTTGATCAGCACCGCGATGACGGCCACGGCCCTCAGACCATCGATCTCGGGCCGGTAGGCCTTCGAGCGCTGCGGCGGCAGGATGCCCGCGCCGAAAAGGCGCACCAGAGATTTCACGTCGCCCCGACGATTGCAGGCAGGGTAATGGCGGTTTGCCTGGGCCCTCGCTGAGGGGCCAGTTCTGACAAGCTGGGCCCACCTCGTCTGGCCCCATGGCGCCCTTCGGCCTCTCCGCTCTCCACAACCTGCGGCGCGGCAGGAGTCCCTGGCAGCCCCCCGAGGCCAGCTGGTCGCGGCCCTTCGGCCAGGGCTGGAGCCAGCCCTACACGGTGCGCTACGCCAGCAACCTCGACGACGGCCCCAACCACGGCATGCCCCTGGGGGGGTTCGGCGCCGGCTGCCTGGGACGGGGCATCGACGGCGCCTTCAACCTTTGGCACCTCGACGGCGGGGAGCACTGGTTCGGCGTGCTGCCCGACTGCCAGTTCGCCCTCTTCGAGCAGGACGGCGACCGGCGGCGGGCCCATGCCCTGGCCACCACCCCCGTCTCCGACGCTTCCCGCCCCGGCTCCGGCCCGCCGCTGGCCGCCTGGAGCTGGTATCCCGCCGCCACGCCGGAGCAGCCGAGCGGCACGGTGGCGGTGCGCTACCCGATCAGCTCCCACCACTACGCCGCGGTGTTCAGCGCCGACGTGCGCTGCGAGGCCTTCAGCCCGATCCTTCCCGGCGACTACCAGCGCACCAGCTACCCGGTCGCCGTCTTCGCCTGGACCTTCAGCAACCCAACGCATCAGCCGCTGGATCTGTCGCTGCTGCTGAGCTGGCGCAACACCGTCGGCTGGTTCACCAACACCGACCCGGCGGCGGAGGTCCACTTCCGGGACGACGGCAGCCCGGAGCACAACTATGTGCCGGCGATCGGCCGCGGCAAGGGGCAGCGCAACCGCTGGGTCGACGCGGCCGGCCTCAAGGGCCTGCTGCTGGAGGGGGAGCGCTCCCAGCCCCTGGCCGAAGGGGAAGGCCAGTGGTGTCTGGCGGTCCCCGACGAGGCGGCGCTGAACCACCCGGGGGTGGAGGTGTTCCGCTGCAGCCGCTGGGATCCCAGCGGCGACGGGGGGGAACTCTGGGAACCCTTCAGCCGGGACGGCTCGATCCCCGACAGCGACAACGACCGCCGCAGCACCGGCGACGATCCCCTCAGCGCCGCCCTGGCGGTGCGCTTCCGGCTGGAGCCCGGGGCCTCGCTCGAGATTCCGGTGGTGATCAGCTGGGACCTGCCGGTGACGGCCTTCGCCACCGGCACCCGCGCCCTGCGCCGCTACACCGATTTCTTCGGCACCGAAGGCGACGGCGCCGCCGCCATCGCCGGAGAAGCCCTGGCGGAGTGGCGCGACTGGCACGGCGCGATCGAAGCCTGGCAGGCGCCGGTGGTGCAGCGCCACGACCTGGCGGAGCCCCTGCGCATGGCCCTGCTCAACGAGCTCTACGACCTGGCCAGCGGCGGCAGCCTCTGGACGGCCGCCAACGGTGACGATCCGGTGGGGCGCTTCGGGGTGCTCGAGTGCCTCGACTACGCCTGGTACGAAAGCCTCGACGTGCGGCTGTACGGCTCGTTTGCCCTGCTGCAGCTCTGGCCCGAGCTCGACAAGGCCGTGCTGCGCAGCTTCGCCCGCGCCATCCCGGCCGCCGATCCGACGCCGCGGCCGATCGGCTGGTACTTCACCCAGGGGCGGGGCCGGGTGGAAGCCGCCCGCAAGGTGGCCGGCGCCACCCCCCACGATCTCGGGGCCCCGAACGAGCGCCCCTTCGACGCCACCAACTACACCGCCTACCAGGACTGCAACCTCTGGAAGGACCTGGCCAGCGATTTCGTGCTGCAGGTCTGGCGCACCTATCGGCTGGCCCCCAGCGGACCGGACATCCGCTTCCTGGCGGACTGCTGGCCGGCGGCGGTGGTCGCCCTCGATTACCTCAAGCAGTTCGACGTCAACGACGACGGCCTTCCCGACAACGGCGGTGCCCCTGACCAGACCTTCGACGACTGGCCCCTGCAGGGGGTGAGCGCCTACTGCGGCGCCCTCTGGATCGCCGCCCTCGAGGCCGCCCTGGCCATCGGCCAGCAACTGCAGCTGGAGCTGGGGCTCGACACCGCCGAGGAGCAACGGCGCTTCGGCAGCTGGCTGGAGCAGTCCCGAAGCCACTTCGATGCCCTGCTCTGGAACGGCGAGTACTACGCCATCGATGCCGGCAGCGGCACCCCGGTGGTGATGGCCGACCAGCTCTGCGGCGACTTCTACGCCCGGCTGCTGGGACTGCCGCCGGTGGTGGCCGACGAGCGGGCCCGCTCCTCACTGAAGGCGATCCGCGAGGCCTGCTTCGAAGGGTTCGAGGGCGGCCGGCTGGGGGTGGCCAACGGCCTGCGCCGGGACGGCACCCCCCTCGATCCAAACGGCACCCACCCGCTGGAGGTCTGGACCGGCATCAACTTCGGTCTGGCCGCCTATTACCGGCTGATGGATGAGAGCGGCACCGCCTTCGCCATCACCGGCGCCGTGGTGCACCAGGTGTACACAGGAGGCCTGCAGTTCCGCACCCCGGAGGCGATCACCGCCGCCGGCACCTTCCGCGCCTGCCACTACCTGCGGGCCATGGCGATCTGGGCCCTCTGGGCCACCCACACCGGCTGGCAGCCGATCCCCGGGGCCGACCGCCAGCCATGAGCCAGCGGATCTGCGGGCTGATCGCGGTTCTGCTGCTGGCGCCCCTGCTGGCCCTGGTCCTGGCCATCGCCCCGGCGCCGGCCCTGGCCCAGGTCCACGCCCACCCCGATGCCAACGGCACACCGGTGGTGCGCAGCCTGGAGAGCCTGCGCGACCTCGACGACCAGAGCTGGCAGGTGGTGGCCTACCGGGAGGGTCCGCCCGGCGGCCCGCTGCGGCTGCGGATCGTGGGCTACCCCGGCAAGGTGCGCCTCGACCATCCCACCGCCCTGGAGGTGCGCAGCGGCCGGCTGCGCTGGGACCTGGAGGACGTCACCCTCGCCAGTGCCGCCCTCGCCCGGGACAACCGCGCCGCCGCGGCCGAGTTCGATCTGGCACCGCTGCTGGCCGACCTGGAGCGCAACCGCCCCCTGCGGCTGCGGCTGCCGCGGGTGTTCAGCGAACTGGCGGTTCCCCCCTACGTGGTGGCCGAGTGGCGCAGCCTCCCGGACGCTCCCGCCCCATGAGCCCCGGCTCCCCCTGGCGCCGGTGGATGGCCCGGTCCCTGCAGCTGGCGGCCCTCGCCGAGGGCCGCACCAGCCCCAATCCCCTGGTGGGCGCCCTGGTGCTCAACGCCGACGGGACGCTGGTGGGGGAGGGATTCCATGCCCGTGCCGGGGAGGCCCACGCGGAGGTGGGGGCCCTGGCCCAGGCGGGCGAGCGGGCCCGGGGGGGCACCCTGGTCGTGACCCTGGAACCCTGCTGTCACCACGGCCGCACCCCACCCTGCAGTGAGGCGGTGCTCGCCGCCGGCATCACCCGGGTGGTGCTGGCCATGGCCGACCCCAACCCCCGGGTGGCCGGTGGCGGCATCGCCCGGCTGCGGGCGGCGGGCCTGGAGGTGATCGACGGGGTGATGGAGGCCGAGGCGCGCCGGCTCAACCGGCCCTTTCTGCACCGGATCGCCACCGGCAGGCCCCTGGGCCTGCTCAAGTGGGCGATGAGCCTGGATGGCCGCACGGCGCTGCCCAACGGCGTCAGCCAGTGGATCAGCGGACCCGGGGCCCGGGACTGGGTGCACCGCCTGCGGGCCCGCTGCGATGCGGTGATCGTGGGTGGCGGCACGGTGCGGGCCGACGACCCCCTGCTCACCAGCCGGGGACAGCGCACCCCCGAACCGCTGCGGGTGGTGCTCAGCCGCGGCCTGGATCTGCCGGCAGAGGCCCGGCTCTGGGATCCGGCGCCGGCGGCGACACTGCTGGTCCATGGGCCGGAGGCGCCCCAGGATCGCCGCGACCGGTTCGATCGGCTGGGGGTGGAGCGCCTGGCCCTGGAGGCCTGCGAACCGGCAGCGCTGGCGATCGCCCTGGCCCAGAGGGGCTGCAACCGGGTGCTGTGGGAGTGCGGGCCAGGGCTGGCGGCGGCGGCCCTGCGCCAGGACTGCGTGCAGCAGCTGGCCGCGGTGATCGCACCGAAGCTCCTCGGCGGCCACGCCGCCCGCACCCCCCTGGGGAACCTGGGCCTGGAGAGCCTCGAGGACGGCTGGGCCCTGCGGGGCTCGGCCATCGGCTGGCTGGACCGGGACCTCCTCTGGCAGGGTGCAGTGGAAGGGAGCGCCGGGCTCAGCGCAGTTCCGGGTGCCGGGGATCCCCCTTGAACGGTCCCTCAACGGCGCTGGTGATCCAGCCGCCGTAGAAGCCGCCGGGCTGGGGAACCACCCGCTCCCCGTCCACCCAGCAGCCATCCATCAGCGCCGGGTAGCAGGCCAGCCAGCCAGCCAGGGCCTCGAAGGCCGGGGTGGGCGAGGGGTAACTCCACAGCGCCCGCCGCAGGCGGCGCTGCCCGCCCACGCCGTCCGGGGCCACCAGATCGAAGTAGCTGGCCACGCCCTTCCACTCGCAGAAGCTGGAGCCGGCCGCGGGCTCCAGCAGGGTCAGGTCCACATCCTCTGGAGACAGATAGAAGACCGGGGGATGGAAGGTTTCGAGCACCCGCAGGCTGCGGTGGGTGTCACACAGCACCCGACCCAGGGCCTCCACCCGCACGTGCTGGCTGCAGGGCAGCAGCGCCGGGGGCCGGGGATAGCTGGCGACGGGCTCGGCCATGGGGATCAGCCGGGGATGAAGTGGCGCAGGCGCCGGGCCTCGGCCCCCGCCCGGGCCTGCAGCTCCTCGTCGCTGAGGCTGGCCTCGGCCCGTTGCTGGGCCGCGATCACATCGGCCTCGTCGACGGAGAAACCGGCGCCGCGGGCCAGGGCCAGAAACGCCGCCAGATCGGGGGGGTCGGCCGGGTCGTGGAGGCGGCGATCGAGGGCGGCATCGGTCCTGGCGTGGGCCAGAAAGGCATCCAGCTGGTCGAGGCTCATGGGACCGGCATCAGGGCCTTCCCTCTCTAGCGGCCCGGCGGGTCGTCCGCTGGATCGTCCGTCGTGGCAGCCAGCAGATCGAGCTGGACGGCGGCCGGCGGCCTCACCTCCAGCTTCACCGCCTCCCAGGGCGCCGGATCCCAGGGGGCCATCAGGGGTTCCAGGGCCCGCAGGGCCGGGCCGTCGACGGGCTCCAGCCAGGCCTCCTCGAGCCCGTCGGGGATCACCACCGGCATGCGGTCGTGCACCCGGGCCAGCAGATCGTTGGGGGCGGTGGTGAGCACGACGCAGGTCTCAAGCTCCCCCCCGTCGCTCCCCAGCCAGCGGTCCCAGAGCCCGCCGAGCCAGAAGGGGCGCCGATCCCGGCGCCGGAACAGCCAGGGCTGCTTGACGGCACGGCCGTCCACCGTCCGCGTCTGCCATTCGTAGAAGCCATCGGCGGGGATCAGGGCCCGGCGGTGGCGCCAGGCGCCGCGGAAGAAGGGTTTCTCTCCCACTGTCTCGCTGCGGGCGTTGATGGGTCGGCGGCGACCCGACGGGTCAGGGCACCAGTCCGGCACCAGCCCCCACAGGGCCAGGGCCACCTCCAGGCGGCCATGCTCCTGGCGCTGCAGCAACACCGGTTCCCCCGGCCGCACCTGGGGCCGGGGGGCGTAATGGTCCTCCAGCCCCGACGGCAGCGGCCCCTTCAGCCGGGGCAGCAACCGGTCGAGGCTGGTGGCCAGGGAGTAGCGGCCGCACATGGGGGGTGGGAAGCCGAGGGGCGGGGCGTTCGGTTCTCCCGACCGGGGGCGGGAACGGCGGGTGACGACCAGACCTAGCTTGGGCCCATTCGACGTTGCGCGCAGCATGGCCATCCGTCAGGACGACAACCGCCCCACCCGGCGCTTCGGCATCGTCAACCTGCTCCTGATCGGCTTCGGTGTGCTGCTGCTGTTCAGCAACTTCCTGCCCAACCCCGCCACCCAGGTGCCCCGGGTGCCCTACTCCCTGTTCATCGACCAGGTGAACGACGACAACGTCAAGCGGGCCTACATCACCCAGGACCAGATCCGCTACGAGCTCACCAAGCCCCCGGAGGAGGGCGCCCCCACGGTGCTCTCCACCACGCCGATCTTCGACATGGAGCTGCCCCAGCGACTGGAGCAGCACGGGGTCGAGTTCGCCGCGGCGCCGCCGAAGCGGCCCAGCTTCATCACCACGGCCCTGAGCTGGGTGGTGCCGCCGCTGATCTTCATTCTGGTGCTGCAGTTCTTCGCCCGCCGCAGCGGCATGGGTGGCGGCGGCGCCCAGGGGGCCTTGAGCTTCACCAAATCGAAGGCCAAGGTCTACGTGCCCGATGAAGAGTCGCGCGTCACCTTCGCCGATGTGGCCGGCGTCGACGAGGCCAAGACCGAACTCACCGAGATCGTCGACTTCCTCAAGACGCCCCAGCGCTACATGGACATCGGCGCCCGCATCCCCAAGGGTGTGCTGCTGGTGGGCCCCCCCGGCACGGGCAAGACCCTGCTTTCCAAGGCCGTGGCCGGTGAAGCCAGCGTGCCCTTCTTCATCATCTCGGGCTCGGAATTCGTGGAGCTGTTCGTGGGTGCAGGTGCCGCCCGCGTGCGCGACCTGTTCGAGGAGGCCAAGAAGAAGGCGCCGTGCATCATCTTCATCGACGAACTCGACGCCATCGGCAAGAGCCGCTCGGGCTCCATGGGCGTGGTGGGGGGCAACGACGAGCGGGAGCAGACCCTCAACCAGCTGCTCACCGAGATGGACGGCTTCACCGCCCAGGACAAGCCGGTGATCGTGCTGGCAGCCACCAACCAGCCCGAAACGCTTGATGCCGCCCTGCTGCGTCCGGGCCGCTTCGACCGCCAGGTGCTGGTGGACCGTCCCGACCTCTCCGGCCGCAAGATGATCCTCGACATCTACGGCAAGAAGGTGAAGCTGGCCGAGGGCGTCGACCTCGACAAGATCGCCCAGGCCACCAGCGGATTCGCCGGCGCCGACCTGGCCAACCTGGTGAATGAAGCGGCCCTGCTGGCCGCCCGGGCCTATCGCACCACCGTGGAGCAGGCCGACCTCAACGAAGCCATCGAACGGGTGGTGGCGGGCCTCGAGAAGAAGAGCCGGGTGCTGCAACCCGACGAGAAGAAGGTGGTGGCCTATCACGAGGTGGGCCACGCGATCGTGGGACACCTGATGCCCGGCGGCAGCAAGGTGGCGAAGATCTCGATCGTGCCCCGCGGCATGGCAGCCCTCGGCTACACCCTGCAGCTGCCCACCGAGGAGCGGTTCCTGAATTCCAAGGAGGATCTCGAAGGCCAGATCGCCACCCTGCTGGGTGGGCGGTCCGCCGAAGAGGTGGTCTTCGGTGAGGTCACCACCGGCGCCGCCAACGACCTGCAGCGGGCCACCGACATCGCCGAACAGATGATCGGCACCTACGGCATGAGCGAGACCCTCGGCCCCCTCGCCTACGACAAGCAAAGCGGCAGCCGCTTCCTGGGGGGGAACTCCAACCCCCGCCGGGCCGTCAGCGACGCCACCGCCCTCGAGATCGACAAGGAGGTGCGCGGCCTGGTGGACCGGGCCCACGACCGGGCCCTGGCGATCCTGCACCACAACCGCGAGCTGCTGGAGACGATCTCCCACAAGATCCTCGAGAAGGAGGTGATCGAGGGCGACGAACTCAAGCAACTGCTGGCCTCCAGCCAGTTGCCCGATGCGGCGGTGCTGGAAGGGGCCGCCGCCTGAGGGGCACTGTGGTCTGGCCGGCCTCTCAAGGGAACGAACCGTAGATTCCCCTTGGGTTCCTGCGGCAGCACCGGGTGATGGACGACACCGATCCATTGCCCCCCGCCGAATCCCACCGGGCCCGACACCTGTTTCCGGCCGCCCTGACGGGGCTGCTGATCCTGTTCTGCCTCACGATGGCGGGCCAGGGGCTGACAACGGCCTACTCCTACTGGTCGGATGAGCTCTGGTCGGTGGCCGCCAGTCGGGCCGACTGGGGTCCGCTGATCCATGACTGGATCATCCCCGACGTCCATCCCCCCCTGTATCAGCTCCTGCTGAAGCTCTGGATCGGCGTCTTCGGAGCCGGGGAGCCCGCCACCCGCAGCCTCAGCTTTCTGCTGGCCGGCATGGGCCTGGTGGCGGCGGCCCTGTGCAGTTCAGGGCGAGGGGCAGGCCGACGCCTGTTCACGGTGGCCTTCCTGGGCACCAGCCCCGCCTTTCTCTTCTATGCCCAGGAGACGCGCAGTTACGCCCTCTCGCTGGCGCTCTCGACGCTGATGCTCGGCACGGCCCTGCTGCTGCGCCAGCGGACGGGACGCCACGGGGCCATCCTTCGCTGGGGGTTCGCGATCTCCGCCCTGCTCCTCTCCCTCACCCACTACTTCTCCCTGATCTTCGTGGTGGTGGTGCTGGCGGTGAGCGCCGCTGATGGACGGGTGCTGCGGCGACGGCGGGACGCGGTCGGCGTCGGTTTGCTGCTCCTGCTGCCGCCCCTCGGCCATGGCCTGGCCAGTTCGATCGGCGCCAAGTTTGACCGGATCGAATGGATCGAGGTGACGCCGATCATCGGCACCCTGGAGCAGTTCAGCCGTGGCCTGCTTCCCGTGCTCGCCCTGGAGCAGAGAGGCCTGGCCGTCCTGGGCCTGGTCGGCCTGGCGGTGGGCATCTGCTGCGCCTTCGGCTCCTGGCGGAACCTGCGCCGCTTCCTCGTGGAGCCGACCCACCAACTGCCCCCGGCCCTGGGGGAGGCCCGCTACCTGCTGCTGGTGATCGGCCTATTCCTGGCGCTGATGCTGGTGATCGATCCGATCAAGCCGTTGAGCCAGGTCCGCTACACGATCGTGGTGCTGCCGGCCGTGGCCTATCTGGTGGGGACGGGCTGGGAGCTGGGTGCCGGTCTGGGCCGCTTCCGCCGCACCGCCCTGGCCGTTCTGCTGGCCACCGCACTGCTGCTGCAGCTGCGGATCGGCCAGCGCTTGCTGGCCGAGAAACAGACACCACTGGAGAACTATCGGGCCATGGCGGCCTTCGTGAACAGCACCGGCGTCTGCGCCGGTGGCTGCTGGAGCACGGGCTGGCGCACCGATGCCCTGATGGGCACCTACTTCCGGCCCGGCCAGCTGCGGGATCTGGAGGAACGGGACCCGGCGGCCCCTGGGCCCCTGCAGCAGCCGCTGCTGGCGTTCCACGGCAGCCGGCAGGGGATGAAGGAGCTGGCCGGCGCCAACCCGCAGCTGGCCTGCTGGGAAGCGCCGGGAGCCTGGCAGGGCACGTCGCTCATCCTGCTGCCCCGCACCAGCCCCGTGCAGCCAGCGCGCCACGGCCTGCGGCCCTGCCCTTGACGTGGGGGGGGTCGATCTCGCATAAGGGTTCTTTGGGACGTGGGCCATGGTGTCCCCCTCAGCCCCGCTCGCCGCCCTCAGGGGCCGCGACCTGCTCTCCTCCGCCGACCTCGACGGTCCCCAGACCTTCGCCCTGCTGGAGCTGGCCCGCCAGCTGAAGGGCGGCGAGCGTCGCATCGACCTGGCCGGCCGGGTGCTGGGGCTGATCTTCTCCAAGGCCTCCACCCGCACCCGGGTGAGCTTCATCGTCGCCATGGCCCGGCTGGGCGGTCAGACGATCGACCTCAACCCGGCCGTCACCCAGGTGGGCCGGGGCGAGCCGATCGCCGACACGGCCCGGGTGCTGAGCCGCTACTGCGATGCCCTGGCGATCCGCACCTTCGCCCAGGAGGACCTGGTCGACTACGCCCACTGGGCCTCGATCCCGGTGATCAACGCCCTCACCGACCTGGAGCACCCCTGCCAGGCCCTGGCCGACGCCCTGACGATCCAGGAGAGCTTCGGCCACGGCCCCACCGACCTGCACGGCCTCACCCTGGCCTACGTGGGCGACGGCAACAACATGGCCCACTCGCTGATGCTCGTCGGGGCCCTGCTGGGGATGGATGTGCGCATCGGCAGCCCCGACGGTTTCGCCCCCAGCCCGGCGGTGGTGGAGCAGGCCCGCTCGCTCGCCGGCGGGCGCAGCGCGATCACGGTGCTGCAGGACCCCGTGGCGACGGCCCGGGGGGCCCATGTCCTCTACACCGATGTGTGGGCCTCCATGGGCCAGGAGGAGGAGCAGGCCCAGCGGGAGCAGGCCTTCACGGGGTGGTGCCTGGACGAGGACCTGCTGGCCGAGGCCGACCCACGGGCGATCGTGCTGCATTGTCTCCCCGCCCACCGGGGTGAGGAGATCAGCGCCGGTGTGATCGAAGGGGCCGCCAGCCGGGTGTTCGACCAGGCGGAGAACCGCCTGCACGTGCAGCAGGCCCTGCTCGCCACCCTGCTGGGGGGCGTCAGCGACTGAGCGTGCCGAAAGCGGGCTCCGGGAGGCGGGTGCAGGCCCGACTCTGGACAAACCGCGCGCGGGATGGCAGAAAGGGAGTGGTTCATCCGTACTGTCCGTGGTCGCCACCCACCAGGAGCTCACCGAGGCCCAGCAGGAGCTCTATGCCTGGCTCGCCGACTACATCGGCAGCCACCGCCACAGCCCCTCGATCCGCCAGATGATGGAGGCCATGGGGCTGCGGTCGCCGGCGCCGATCCAGAGCCGCCTGCGCCACCTGCAGCAGAAGGGCTGGATCACCTGGCAGGAGGGCCAGGCGCGGACCCTGCAGCTGCTCGGCGAGAGCCGCCCGGGTATCCCGGTGCTGGGGGCCGTGGCGGCCGGTGGCCTGGTGGAAACCTTCGACGACGTGCAGGAGCACCTCGATCTGGCCCCGGTGCTCGACACCCGCGGCCTGTTCGCACTCACCGTCAACGGCGACTCGATGGTGGACGCCCACATCGCCGATGGCGACGTGGTGCTGATGGAGCCCGTGGCTGATCCCTCCCGGCTGCGGGAGGGCACGATCGTGAGCGCCCTGGTGCCCGGCAGCGGCACCACCCTCAAGCACTTCCACCGCCAGGGCGCCCAGGTGCGGCTGGAGGCCGCCAACCCCGCCTACGCACCGATCCTCCTGCCCGCCGACCAGGTGAGCGTGCAGGGCCGCCTGGTGGCGGTGTGGCGTCAGGTGTGAGGGGCGGGGGCCGACCGGCCACGTTGTAAGCTCCTCAAGCACCGGTTCAGCCGGCGCACCAATGGGGCCATAGCTCAGCTGGTAGAGCACCTGCATGGCATGCAGGGGGTCAGCGGTTCGAGTCCGCTTGGCTCCATTTCGAGAACCCTTTGCCCACCTTGCTTTTTTGAGCAGGTGGGCTTTCTTGTAAGAATTCCCGCCGCTTCAGTGGGCGCAGAATTGGGCGCAGAATTGGGCGCAGAACGAACCACTTTCTCGGCAAGCGATCTGGAGAGAACTGAAGAGTCAATAGGCCACTGATCAATGAGCATGGTGGCTCCCCCAGGCTCTGCAAGGGCAACCAGGCGCCAATCCGGATGGGCCATCAAGCAAAAGTTTGCACTGGCTGTCCACATCGTGATACAACAAAATCACGAAAGCCTGGAGGCTACTGAGCTGAATGCTCAACATCGCGTGACATTTTGGGGAAAACCCCTTTGTACTGCGAACCGGGCTTCACTCAGATCAGCGATCCAGCTGGGCAGCAAAAACCCATTTCCGCTCTTTACACTCTCTCCCGTACGCCTTCACCTCCCCTGGTGATGGGCCTGCCTCGTGGACGTTATGGCTTCACTGCTGCATGGGGGGATAGGAGTCTTCGCAGACCCCTATCCCCCCATAGCGTCCCGAAAATGACCCGCACTGACAAAAAAGTGCCGCGGCGTTATCGAGGCAGACGCATTGACACCTTTCCTGTAGCTTATGATACCGCGAAGCGCTGAATAGATGGCCTGCATTCACCACAGGATGAGTGGTGGCTAGATGTCATGATGGGCGATGGCAAGCAGGACGAAACCGCCAAAGATCTTGGCAGACTAAGCAAAGCCCGATCTAATCAAAACAAAGGTTGAGGTTGTAAGCCATGCGAGCCTCAGCGGCCAAATCTTGGCTGCCAACTGGGTCAGCCGGAATGCAATTTGGAGTGAGCCAAGTCTCCCTTAAGCGCTAGGCAGACAGAGATGGGTTCTTGATCCAAGGAGTCCGTTGGCGACATGGAGTACATCGCAACAGCCCCCGAATCTGGAACGTGCCTGCCTGCCTAGAAGCCCTCGCTCACAGAGGCCGCTTGAGGCAAGAAGAGATGCTTGCATTCACCTCATGCTGAGGTGGGGAAATGTCCTTCTCTATTGGCCACACGGCTAAGTCGCGGCATTGGGATTGCCTTGGGCTTTAGGAGGTGGGGTGATGGCTGCCTCACCCTTGACCGCTGGCGGCCGTCCCATCCCCAAGGTCGTCGGCACCCTCTCCACGGAGCACCGGCAGCACCGGTTGCACGAGCTGGGAGAGGAAGGCCTGAAACTGGCACAGCAGGCAGGAGGCCGCAGCATCGATGCCGAAGAGGCCCTAGCCCTTGGTTTCCGCTAGAGGAAGCACCGGACGGGAGGACTGCTGCTCCCCCTTCGGTGGTGACTTCGCCCAGCTGAGCTGCGATGACCCACCGATCGCCAAGAACGGCGATATCTATGCCAGCCGGCACGATGGGCAGCAAAATCGCCGACCAGCCATGGAGAATCCCGATAGATTCGAAAGGTAACTGACTTTCCCCAGACCCGCTAGAGCACGAACAGAACCAGGCCCTGAATCAGTGTGGCCATCAGGCCAGCGACGCCAAATAGAACAACACGGAACCTCAGGTTCAGAAGTCAATGACTTGGCGAATGATGTAGTGCGGCCTACCTTTCGACTCAATATAGGACCTTCCCACGTATTCGCCGAGAACCCCGATTCCAATCAGCTGCAGACCGCCTAGGAAGGTAACAGCCGTGAAAAGCGAGGCGTAGCCAGGCACATCAATTCCGAACAGGATGGTGCGGATCAAGGCGATGATACCTACAAGAAAAGATCCAGCGGTCACTACTAGGCCAATGTAGCTCCAGATTCGCAATGGTGCTGTGGAGAAGCTGAAGATACCGTCCAGGGCATAATTCCACAGCTTCCAGCTCCCCCATTTACTTGAGCCAATGGAACGGGCTGATCGTGCAAAAAAAACGTTATGAGGTTCGTAGCCAACCCAGGCAAAGAAGCCTTTGGAAAAGCGAACCCGCTCGTTGCAATCCAAAATGGCATTGACAATGACTCGATCAATGAGTCGGAAGTCAGAGGCGTTGAATTGGACCCTGAGCTTGCTGAGCCGATAGAAGACAGAATAGAATCCCTCTGCCGTCAGCCGCTTAAGGAATCCGTCGCTTGAGCGATCACTTCTAACCGCGTTGACGATTTTGTATCCATCAAGCCAAGGCCCAACCAAGTCGGGGATGAGGGAGGGAGGATCTTGAAGATCGGCATCAAGGATGATGCAGGCATCTCCGAGAGAATGCTTCAGCCCAGCAACGATTCCAGCTTCTTTACCAAAGTTACGACTCAGGCTCAGGATTCTTTTCGTATAGAAGCAGGAATCATCTGCCAGGAGGCATTTGAATTTCTCCACTGTTCCGTCGGTGCTGCCGTCGTCGACGATGAGCAGATTGAAGCAAATTCTGAGGTGACATCTTGCCTTGGTTTCCGTGACAGCAGATTTCAGTTCACGAATCAGCGGCTGCGCAGAATCCTCTTCATTATGGCATGGAATCAATATATCAATTGCAGGAGCTTCGCTCATCGTTAAAACAGTTTGAAAAAATCATACCATGGGTTTCTGCGGGTGAAGTGGTGATTGAGCCACCTGGTAGTCGATTTTTCACGATAACTCAAAGGAACCCATGAATAACCCGCTTAGATTTATGCAGATCCAAGACTGAGACTGGAAGGGATGGCCGACCCTCTCCAGCTAGGCTTTTCGGACTAGGAGAAGATCGACGCCAAAAAGAGAACGCTACGCCAGCGCCTCTTGGGTGAGATGGAGGCCACGGTTCCCTTTGACGCATTCCTGGCCCTGATAGAGCCCGTGTATCACAAGCCCTCCAGCAAAGGAGGTCGTCCGACGATTCCTTTGGTGGTGATGCTGCGGAGCCACCTGCTGCAAGAGTGAATCACGCATTCAGATCCCTTGATGGAAGAGATGTTGATGGATACGCCCTGCTTCCGCTGATGCGCCGGGATCGAGACGATGGAAGGGAGGATCCCTTTCGGATCATGAAATACCAGTTTGGCTTCCGGAAGGTCTTCTACCGAGGCATCCGCTAGAACGACCTCAAACTGAAGTTGCTCTTTACCCTGGCAAACCTCTGGATGGTACGGGCACGAATGCCTGATCCCACGTGATACAAGGGGTTAGTGTGTCAAAAGACCGATAAACATCCAGAGGTCAAGGCAAAAGTATGGCGGAAACCGCCTGATCAGCGAATTAATGAGAATGAGACCAGGCATTTGGATTCCATCGTCTTGATCAAGGTTTCCTTACGCACCTACGCAATCAAGTCTGAAAAGCCAACGGCCAACCGCCTGCCTGAGATCCTCTTTGGTCAAGGGAATAAAACAAATCAACGGGAGTCCCATTTAGGAATATAGCTTACATGGATTATGGTCGATCTTCAGCGGATGCAGCGACCTTGGCATCTCCCTTGGATTTGCACGTGGTCCACTGATGGTAGGCTTTGTTGCTGGCCTTCTTGTTGGTGAGGCCCTCACAAAGATCCTGTCCAGGTAACAGAAGTCGTTGATGTCGGCTTTTCCATGATAACAACGATAGTGTCATCTAATACCTTTACGGATTGAGGCGATGGCCATACTCCTTCGGTCATTTTTGCCAAGTTAAGAGCTTGAGTCACTTCTGACGGCTTCGGAATCCGTAGATAGTCATGGCCAAGAAAGTAGTTGAGTATCTCGACTTGGCGATAGCGAGCGAAAGTTTCAGTGTTGGTGATGGCAGCTGAGCGTTCAGGGTACTTGACGTACGAACCGATGTTTAGTTTTGGAATGCTTCCTATGACAACCAGCCCTTGCGGCCGACCTGGTCGGATTTCCATGAGTGGCTCGATCCTCGTGGCTATCCGATTTATGAAGTTGGATTCATAGGTTGACTTCATCAGGATAAAGTTAGTCTGCTGGGTTGCATGAATGCAAAAGAAATACAGCATTATGGTTGCCAGGCCCATGCCTGTTGCCCGCAACTGCCCTGATCGAAGCATGCATCCCAGCAGGAGTACCAAGAAGTACCCATTGGCGCTCTGGATTCGCCCCGCATGACGCCAGGCCTCATTATTGATGATCCAGGTGGCGTGCAAGGCAACAGGAACCAACGCGAGAATCAACACCCCAATCAAGAGATTACTAGGCTTCACCTTTGCAATCCTTACCATAAGCGATAGAGAACCAAGGCCCATGGCCATGGCGGGTACGATGAAACCCCACGCAGGTAACCCACTGATCTGGTAACGGAAGTATCTGTAAGTATTGAGATAGGAGCTGCGGATCTCCTGAAGGGCTTCTGCCGCTCCGTTGAGATGTGTCCTTGGGCTTACATCCATCGACGACACTGTAAGCTTCGAAATGATGACAATGATTACAATCGCGGCGATTAGCGATGCCGCGGCAATGGCCACCTCGCGCAGAGGCAGCAAAGCCTCCAAACGGACAGAGCTTGCATGCGTGGCATTGTGTGTGCCTTTTTCCTCGGTAAGGCGAAGCATGAGGCAGGCCAGTAGGAGAAGGGATACCAAAGAAACCTTGGGACCATAAATGCCAATGGCTACGGCAAACAACGCCGCGCTTCCCGTGATACGCATTCTGGTTCGCTTGGCTTTCAGCCAGATGAGCGCGCCAAGCAGGCAAAGAGTATCTCCAAGCACAAACGAGAGATGATCGACAGCGAAGCTGTAGTAATCTAGAAATAGTGGATACAGGCAAAGAACGCTTGCCAGTAAACATGTCTGTAATCTGCTTTTGATGCCAATGAGGGCTGCCAAGAAGATGCCGTTTAGTCCTTGTAATGTGGCTGCACAGACCATCTGCACGGAAGGCACGCCGGATCCGCCTTGTGCAGCGATCAGAAGATCGGCCATCCATCGGCCCTCGCCAAACGTTCTGTAGCTGGGATAGTGAGTTAGCCATATGTTGGGAAACGTATGGTTTGAAAAAGTCAGTGTGGTGAACAGATAGCTATAGGCGACGAGCTGCAGGAGAAACAATCCGATAAGGACCGGCGCGTATCTGCGTGCATGCCCTCGGAGCTCATGCACGCAACCTCGGTATTGGCGGTTACACCTCGAAAGGAATGGGATAGATATCTGAACTTCTTGCATGATCTGTCTAGGGACATCGAGAGGAATTTACCTTGCCAGCCTGCGCTATAGGGATTTTGCGCAGGCGGCCCAGAGGCCGAGGCCGTGTGCTGGAGCTCCGTACCACTTTGCTGGGTGCCTTGATCTCGGTTTCTTGCTGCCACTGCGTGGGTAGAACCTCACCCAATGGAACAGGCCAGGAAGTTAACCCGCTGCCCGCACAATGTTTGTTGAGGAAGCGGTAGCCAGTGCCACCGCCTCCTCCAGCCATGCCTCATCCGTCCACTTGCCGTAGTGCCGGTGATGGGTGGCCGGATTGTGACCCATCAGGGCGGCCAGATCACGCACCGGGATGGGCCGTGCGTAAGCCTTGTGGCCACGCCAGGCATACCCGTGCCGCAGGCTATAGGGCGTGAGGCCAGGAGTGGCCTCCGCCATCGATCGTCAGGAAGGGAAACGATCCAGAAGCTGACCGAAGGCGTCGCCAACGCCTTTGTACGACCCCGCCGCAGCCTGGGAACGTTTCGCCGATGACAGCTTCACCAGCCCCGACCCAAGCAGCGCCACGGCCCTCGCTCCTTCAACTTCACTCCCAGGCAGATCGAGTGGCAGCACCCGCCTCTCAGGCTTCACAACCTTCAGCGTCCGAGCCTTGCGCTTCACGCTGCCGACATTCAGCCTGCGTTCCTCGACGCGCAGCACAGCCAGTTCCGCTGGCCGCAGACCGAAGAGACCCACCAGTGCCACCGCCAAATGCAGTTCCTCCTTGCCGGCCTGCTGCCGGGCATCGAGCAAGGCCGCAAGCTGCTCGGGCTTGATGGGGGTGGAGACTTCATGGTGCCGGTCTGCATGGCCAATAAGGGTCTCGATCTCCCCGGCAGGCGGAGGCAGCCAGCGGTCCGGAGCCCCGGCTCGGGTCATGGCAAGCCGCAACAGAGCGGCGACATCGAGCAGCTGGCTCTTTCCTCCCACACCGCCGACAGGACAGGCCCCGAAATGGGTCGCTGCTTAGGCGCGCATCAGCGCTCGGCCATCTCTCGGCCTCGGCTCGGCCTGGAGCACCTGCAGGGTGCGGACAGTCCTCGTGCGCAGGTCACGCAGGGTCGTGGCCCGGAGCCCTTCGCGGGACGCCAGGAACTTCTCGACGACAACATCCCAGTCGAGCCGGCCAGGGGCGGCGGCGGGTGAGGAATGGACGAACGCATGGGCTTCCCCCAGGATGAGCCCCTGGTCCTCCATCCGTTGGCGGATCTCCCCGATGACGTTCATCACTGGGGGGCCTTGTTGCTGTGGTCAAGCTGGCTGAGCTGGGAACGGCCGGCGCCAGTGCGGCCGACAGGATGGCCCGATCCCCTGCCCGCTGCCCCTTGACCACCCGTTCCCCCCGGGCCCCATGGCGGCGACGTCGGGCCGCAGGCCTCGCGGCGGGACTGGCGCTGCTCGTTCAGTCCATCGTTCCGTCGGTCGGCCGGGCGGAAGGGATCGTGGAACCTGACAACGGCTCCCTGGCGCCGGTCGATCGGGAGGCCTTCCGGCAGCAGTACGGCCAGGAAGGCCTGTTCCGGCTGCGGCTTGGCATGGATGCGGCCGAAACGCCTCCCAAGGCTGGAACCGCTCCCCAGAGCTGCCCCGCCGCCACCTGGGCCGGCTCACCGCAGAAGCAGCGCTACGACGCGGCGATGGGCCTGCGCAAGTACTACGCCGCCGGAGAGGCCCTGGGGGAATGGCGACGGCTCTGCCCCTCCAGGCCCTGAGGCACCTCGGATTGAGGCACCACAGGAGCCTGGGCGTCAGGGTCACTCACTGGCCGCCTTGGTGCGCATGGCCGCCTCCAGGCTCTTGATCTCCTCCGGCGACAGCTTGGGCCGATCCAGCTTGAGGGTGAGCTTCTCGAGGGTGCCGGTGAAGCGGAAGGGCGGCTGGTAGTCGGCGTCGTTGACGCCGGTAAGGGTGTCGGAGCCGATGTCGAAGCTTTCGTCCCACTGGAGGATCATCGGCAGGGTCTTGGGCATCGTTTTGGTGGCCACCACCTTGCCGTCCACCTTGAGGGTGCCGGTGCCGGGGCGGCCGACGCCGCTGAAGTCGTTGAAGGCCAGGGTGCCGGCCCCCTTGCCGTCGTAGTCGAAATCGAACTCCACCTTGTGCTTGCCGGGGGCCAGGGCCTCGGTGCCCTCCCACTTGAGGCGCTCCAGGTCCACCATGTTCCAGACCCACACGGGCTTGCTGTTCTTCAGATAGAAGCCGTAGCCGCCGAAGCGGCCGCCGGAGGTGAGCAGCATGCCCTCGGCGCCGCCGGCCGGCACCACGATGTCGGCGGTGACGGTGTAGGAGGTGTTGAGCAGCACAGGGGAAGCGCCCTGGGGCAGGCCCACCATCGGATGGGTGTAGACGAAGGTGCTGCGGCCGGCGGTGATGTTGGGCCGGGGCGCCACGATCCGCGCCGCCACCGAGGCATCGAGCGGGAACACTTGGTACTTGTTGGCCTCGGTGATGAAGGCCGCCTTCATCTCCTTCAGCTTGCCGGGATTCTGGGCCGCCAGGTCGGTGGTCTGGCTGAAATCCGTGTTGAGGTTGTAGAGCTCCAGCGTCTGGTTGTTGAGCGGATCAGGGTTGGCCGGGCCGAAGGCGTCCCAGGGGGCCCGGTTCACCTTGGTGCTCAGCAACCAGCCCTTGTCGTAGAGCGCCCACTGGCCGAACATCTCAAAGTACTGGCGCTCGTGCCTGGAGGGCACCTTGGCGTTCTTCGCATCAAAGGTGTACACGAAGCTGGTGCCCTCGATCGGCTTCTGGGGAATACCATCCACCACCTCGGGCGCCTTGAGCCCCGCCGCCTCCAGGATCGTGGGCACCACGTCGATGACGTGCACGAACTGCTCTCGCAGGCCACCCCTGTCCTTGATGCGCGCCGGCCACGACACCACCATGTTCTGGTTCACGCCACCGAGACGGGAGGCGTTCTGCTTGAACCAGCTGAAGGGGGTGTCGAACGCCCAGCTCCAGCCCGCCGACATGTGGTTGTAGGTGAGATCGGTGCCCCACACGTCGTAGAACTTCATCTGCACCTCGACGGGCAGCTTGTTGAGGCCGTTGAAGAAGGCCACCTCGTTGGGGGTGCCCAGGGGCCCGCCTTCGGCGCTGGTGCCGTTATCGCCGTTGATGTAGATGATCAGCGTGTTGTCGAGCTTGCCGAGGTCGTCGAACTGCTGGATCACCCGGCCGATTTCGTAATCGCTGTAGGCGGCATAGGCGGCGAACACCTCCACCTGGCGGATGAACAGTTTCTGGGCCTCCGGGGTCAACTTGTCCCAGGGGGTGATCACATCGGCGGGCCAGGGATCGAGCTTGGCGTCTTTCGGGATCACGCCGAGTTTCTTCTGGTTGGCGAAGATGCGCTCCCTCAGCTTCTCGTAGCCGTCATCAAAGAGATGCATGGCGTGGATCCGGTCCACCCACTCCTTGGTGGGGTGGTGGGGCGCATGGGTGGCCCCGGGGGCGTACTTGATGAACAGCGGCTTGCTGGGGTTGATCTGGTGCATCCGCGTCATGTAGTCGATGGCGTCATCGGCCATCGCCGTCACCAGGTTCCAGGTGCCGGGCTGCTTGTCCTCGAAGGGATAGATCTGGGTGGTGTTGCGGAACAGGTTGGGCTGCCACTGGTTGGCGTCCCCACCCACGAAGCCGTAGAAGTACTCAAACCCCATCCCGGTGGGCCATTGATCAAAAGGCCCGCTCTGGCTGGCCTGGAACGCCGGCACGTTGTGGTCCTTGCCGAACCAGGCGGTGGAATAGCCGTTGTCCTTGAGCAGGCGGCCGATCGTGGCCTTGTCGCGCTCGATGATGCTGTTGTAGCCGGGGAAGCCGGTGGATTGCTCCGAGATCACCCCGAAGCCGGCCGAGTGGTGGTTGCGGCCGGTGATCAGGGCGGCGCGGGTGGGGGAGCACAGCGCCGTAGAGAACATGCGGTTGTACCGCAGCCCCGCCTTCGCCACGCGCTCCATGGCCGGCGTGGGGATCACCCCGCCGAAGGTGCTGGGCACGCCGAAACCGGCGTCATCCGTGATGATCAGCAGCACATTGGGTGCGCTCGCGGGAGGCGTGATCCGCGGCGCCCACCAGGGCTTCGACTGCAGCGCCCCGTCCTTGATCACCCCGCCGAAGGGGGGCGCCGGGGCCGGCAGCTGGTTGCCGGGAATCGTGGTGGTGGCGTTGGGGGCTCCCGGCGTGCCGGTGATCTTCTGGGCCAGGGCCGGCACGGCGCCGAACGACCAGCCCAGCAGGGCCAGGGCCAGGCCCGCCGGCACCAGGCGCCGCAGCAGGCGGCCGAGCACGGCGCTCAGGCGGGTCAGGGGACGCTCAGGCATGGGTCGTCAGGGCGGGGGAAACGAGTCGGAAACCGATGTGGGAGGTGCCGGTGTCGGGGCTTTCGGCCTCCCGCGCCGCCGGCCGGTAGCGGCTGCAGTAGTTCGGGGCGCACAGGAAGGAGCCCCCCTTGATGACGTGCTTGGCCACCCCGGGCTCCCGCGGATCGCTGCTGGCGGCCGGGTCGGCCAGCACCGGATCGTCCTGGCCGGCGAGGCGATCGTGGCCGGGCCGGTACCAGTCCGCCGTCCACTCCCAGACATTGCCGGTCATGTCCTGCAGTCCGTAGCCGTTGGGGGGGAAGCTGCCCACCGGAGCCGTGCCGAGGTAGCCATCCTCGCCGGTGTTGCTGACGGGGAACTCCCCCTGCCAGGTATTGGCCAGGCCGGGGCGCCAGCGGTCACCCCAGCTGAAGGCCCGATCCCGCAGTCCGCCCCGGGCGGCGAACTCCCACTGGGCCTCGCTGGGGAGGGAGGCACCGGCCCAGGCCGCGTAGGCCTCGGCATCCGCCAGCGACACCTGCACCACCGGGTGGTCGAGCCGGTCGTCGATGGAACTGCCGGGGCCCTCGGGATGGCGCCAGTCGGCACCGGGCACCCACTGCCACCAGCTGAGCTCCGCCAGGGGCTCGCCGGCGGAGGGCGGCCGGAACACCACCGAGCCGGGGCGGCGCTCGGCGGCGGAAAGCTCCGGGAACTGGTCCTGGGGCAGGGGCCGCTCCGCCTGGGTCCGGTAGCCGGTGGCGGCCACGAAGGCGGCGAACGCGCGGTTGGTCACCTCCGTGCGGCCGATGCAGAAGGGCTGCAGCCGCACCGGCGCCTTCGCTTCCGCCTCCTCCGGCAGGCGGCCCGCCGCACCGAGGCGATAGCGGCCACCGGGGATGGGGGCCATCGACGGCGGGCAGGGGTCCGCCGCCGGGGCGGGAGCGGGCCACAGCAGCACCACCCCCATCCCCAGAGCCAGGATCAGCAGGGCGGCCAGCACGGGAAAGCCCCAGGCCTCAGGACGATGCACGAGCAAGGATTCGAACAGGCACGGATTCGCTGGGCCCTGCGGATGGCTCACGGCCCGCATTGTGGGGGCGTCAATGAGCGATTCAGGGTCGCATCGATCACCTTCGACACACTCGTTGGCACAACGGATTGGCCCTGCGCACCCCATCTCCATCGGCGGCCCGGCCGCCGATGAACGCAGAACGGCAAGACTGTCGCAGTGGCGCAACAGTGCGGCATCGATCCTGTCAGCAATGGCGGGCCACGTGGCACGGTGGCGAGTCAGACGATCGGAACCCCGCCCATGACCTCCCCCCTCTTACGGCTTGCCAGTCCGGCGCTGCTCGCCACCCTGGGGCTCGGCATCGCCGTGGCCTGCCCCGGCGCCGGGGCGCAGCCGCAGGCGAGCCCTGATCAGACGGCGGCGCTCAATGCCGTGGCCCGGATGATGGAGGCGCAGCGCACCTACTACCAGAAGAACGGCGCCTTCCGGGCCACGGTCTCGAACATTCAGCAGGATTTCGGCATCACCCTGCCGGCGTCCTTCGACTACGCCGTCCGCACCACCACCGAAGCGGCCTACAGCTATGTGATTCCGGCCCAGTCGCCCAAGGTGGGGCAGCTGAATGCCTATGTGGGAGCGGCCTTCCTCACCCCCACCCAGAACCCCCGGATCACCACGATCATCTGCATGAACATCCAGCCGGGCCAGATCCGTCCGGCGGACCCCCAGCTCGTGCTCGGCAGCCTGGTGGCCAATCCCACCGGCCGGATCGTGCAGTGCGGCGATGCCTCGGTCGAGGTCACGGCCTCGATCGTCAACGAGTGAGGGCCGGGGGTAGCGTCAACAGGCTGGCCCCCGCGCAGCCCTGATGCCGCCCGCAGAACCCACCGGCACGGTGCCGCTGACGCTGCTGGAGTCCCGGGCGGTGGAGGTGACGGATTCCGCCGCCCTGCTGGCGCGGGTGGCCCAGACCTTCCCCCTGAGCGCCTTCCTCGAGGGGCCGCAGGAGCGGGGCTTCTTCCATCGCAGCGGCGTGATCTGTGTCGGCGACGTGGCGGTGTCCTGCAGCCGCCACTCCCCCCTGGAGATCGGCTTCGACGACGGCGATCTCGCCACCTTGACCCTGCCGCTGGCGGGGGAGGGCCAGGTGGGAACGGATGGACAGACGCTGCGGCTGCAGGGGGGGCCGATGGCCGCCTACCTGCCCGGTGCCGCCTTCACGGCCAGCACCGGAACCTTTGAGGAAGTGATGATCTGCCTGGATCGCCGCAGGCTCGCCGCAACGGCCTCCACCCTCGCTGGCAGCGGCAGGGATCCCGGCCTCCATCGGCCGCGCTTTGAAAGCCCCCTGGTGGTGGATGGCAGCCAACCGGGCCAGCAGGCCGATCTCCTGCGCCACCTCCACCTGGCGCTGCGGATGCTGGACGCGCCACTGCTGGGACCGGTGGGCGGACTCGCCGCCCCCCAGCTCGAGGATCTGCTCTATCGCCTGGTGGCCGCCCTGGTGTGCCCGGAAGCGGTCCGGGGGATCGATGGTTCCCTCGCCGACCCGCACCGGGATCGCCCCTTCGACGAACTCCTGCAGTGGATCCAGGCCCACCTGCACACCCCGATCACCGCCACCGAGCTCAGTCGCCGCAGTGCCTACTCCCGGCGCAACCTGCAATATCTGTTTCAACGGCGCTTCGGCTGCAGCCCCATGCAGTGGGTGAAGCGACAGCGACTCGAGGCTGTGCACCGTGATCTGCAGCGGGCCCAGCCCGGGGAAACTGTGGCCGTCATCGCCCGCCGCCATGGCTTCCTGCAGCTGTCATCCTTCGCCGCCAGCTTCCAACGCCGCTACGGCATCGCTCCCTCGGTGGTGCTGCGCCGATCACGGACCGGCCCCGACTGAGGCGAGCGGCGCCCCACCCCTGGTGGAGCGCTTCGCTACCGACAGTCGGCCCCCCGCAGACTTAGAGCAAAGCCAGCGTCCTTCCCCCCGCACGCCGATGTCCAGCTCCTTCACCCAGGCGGTCGAGGCCCTCACCGCCCAGGCCCAGAGCCTGATCGCCGCCACCACCAGCGAAGTCGACGCCCTGCGGGAGGAACTGGAGCAGGAGCGCCGGTTCCGGCGCCACCTGGAGGCCGCCGCCGCCACCCGGGCCCATGAGGTGGCGGCCCAGCTGGAGGAGGCCCGGCTGGAGCGGGAGCGGCTTGCGGCCGAACTGGCCGAGGCCCTCGATGGCCGGCGCCAGGCGGAAGCGGAGGTGGAGCGCTTCCACGAGGCCATCCGGCAACAGCTGGCCATCGCCGAAGCGGAGCAGGCGGCCCTGGAGGAGGCCGAGCGGGAGCGGGACCGGCTGCGCGAGGAGGCCGTGGCGCAGCGTCTGCAGGAGGCCGCCCAGGCCGCTGCCGCCCGCGAAGCCGAGCTCCAGGAGGCCGCGGAGCACGAGCGCCGGGCGCTCCTGCAGGACCTGGAGCAGGAGCAGCGGGCGCGCCTCAGGTTGGAGCGACGCCTGTCGGGGGTGCGCCAGGCCGTGATCGAGCTGCTCGACCCCCAGGATGGCGAGCTGGACGGATCGGAGCCTGGAGCGGAGCTGGTCGCCCCGGACGCCGGCGCCGAGCCGGATGGGCCGGCGCGCCTTGCCCTGCGCAAGATCCTGGTGTCCCGGCCCGCCGGCCAGCCCCCCCAGCCGGTCCTCACCTGAAGCCAGCCTGATGGGGCCCATGCAGCCGAGGGCCCATGCAAGGGTGAACCCCTTTCCGTTCCAGCGATGACCCCCCCGGCCTTCGCCCTGCTCATGGCGCTCGCCCGGGTGCTGCTGGGCTCCGCGGCCGTCTGGCTGGTGGTCCGGCTGCTGCGGCGCCGGCTGCTGCGCCTGGAACGGCCGCAGGGGGGCGCCGCTGGCCCTGGAGCCGATGGCGCGATCACGCCCCTGCTGCTGCACAGCCTGGCCTCGCTCGGCTATCTGGCCATGGTGGTCTGGGGCTGGCGGTCCCTGGTGAGGGACTGGGCGCTGTTGCGCTTCGACCCGGGACCGGATCGGCTGGTGGAGGGGGCGGCCCTGCTGGTGGCCACGGTGCTCGTGGTGCGCCTGCTCAACCGCAGCCTGCTGCTGCTGCTGGAACGTTCCCTGCAGCGCCTGGGGCGGGAGGAGCAGACCAGCACGCTCCGGGCCCTGGCCCCGATGATCCGGGCCCTGTTCTGGGGGCTGGGCACCCTGGTGTTCCTGCAGCAGCAGGGGGTGCCGCTCGGGGCCGTCTATGCCTCCCTGGCGGGGGCCGGCATCGGCGTCGGCCTGGCCCTGCGGGGGCCGTTGAGCCATTTCATCAACTACCTCACGATCGTCATCGACAAGCCCTTCCAGATCGGCGATCTGATCGGCTTCGGCGATGTGCTCGGACCGGTGGAGCGGGTGGGGATCCGCTCCTCCTCGATCCGGAGCCTCAGCGGCGAGCGGATCGTGATCGGCAACGAGGAACTCCTCCAGAAGACGATCCGCAATTTCGGTGATCTGCCCCGGCGCCGCGTCGCCCAGACCCTGCGCCTGTCGGATCGGATGGCGGCGGAGAAAGCCGCGTCCATCGCGGGGCTGGTGGAGGAGGTGATCCACGCCCATCCGCCGGCGGCCTTCGATCGCTGCCACTTCCTGCGCTTCGCCGACGGCGCCCTGGAGTTCCAGTACGTGTTCTTCGTTCCCGACAGCAGCGTCATGGTCTATCTCGACCTGCAGCAGGCCATCAACCTCGGGATCCTGCAGGCCTTCCAGTCGCAGGGCATCGAGTTCGCCGCCGCGGCCCCGGAACCGGCGACGGCCCGGATCAGCCCGGCTCCCGGCTGAGCCAGCGCCAGGCCCCCGCCAGCAGGGCAAGGCCGATCAGGGGCCCTTCGCCCCAGCGGTCGTAGGGGGTGAGCCTTGAGCGCTGCTGCACGGTGAGCAGGCCGGTGGCGGGGCGGCCCAGGGGCAGCGTCTCCACCAGCCGCCCGCTGGCGTCCACCAGCAGGCTCGGGCCGGTGTTGGCGGAACTCACCAGCCAGCGGCCGGTCTCGATGGCGCGCAACTGGGCCAGGGCGGCGAACTGCCCCTGCAGCTGCAGGGGGTAGGGATCGAGGTTGGCGCTGGCCAGCAGCCAGCGGGCCCCCTCCCGGGTGGCGGCCGCCAGGGCCGCCCCATCGGAGAGCTCGTAGCAGATGGCGACGCCCACATCCCCCCCCGGCCGCGACAGCAGCCTGGAGGCTGTCCCCGGTTCAATCCCCCCCACAGCAGAAAGGCCGCTCCAGCGCCACAGGCCCGCCAGCGGCACCCATTCGCCCAGGGGCACCACCCGGTACTTGTCCACCCAGCCGCCGGCCTGGCGCTGGCCGGGCTCAAAGCGCAACAGGCTGCTGCGCAGCTCGAGGCCCTCGCGGCGGAAGCCACCGCTGAGCACCTCCACCGGCGCCGCCTCCGGCAGGAGCTGGCCGAGGGCCAGGGAGCCCTCGGGCAGCAGCACCCCCTGCACCGGCGGTTCGGCCGTGGCCGCCTGGCGCTGGGCGGAGGCCAGCCGCTGCAGCAGCCGGCGCTGCTGGTCGGGCTCGAACTTCTCCCGGGTGGGGATGGCGGGCTGCAGCACCAGCCAGCGCTCGCTCCTGCCGCCATCACCACGGCCACCACCACGGCCATCACCATCGCCAAGCCCCCCGGCCCCGGCCTGGGCCAGCACGGCCAGACCGGCCAGGTGGCAGGCAGCAACCAGCACCAGCGTGACCAGCAGCCAGCGGGTCCGCTGGGCGGGCAGGGCCCGCAGCGCCCGCCAGAGGCCCCAGCCGATCAGCAGATGAAGCGCCGCCAGGGCCCCGGCGCCCCCGAGGGCCGCCAGACCGGCCAGGGCCCGGTCCCCCGGCAGGGCCGCGGCCCCCAGTCCCAGCCAGAACAGGGGGCCGCGGGCGAGCAGCACCTCACTCAGGCCCCAGAGGGCCGCTGCCAGCAGGGCCGTGCTGGGTCGTACGGGATCCAGCCGGCCCACCAGGGCCGTCCAGGTCCCCACCAACAGGGCACCAGCCAGGCCGATGGCCAGCCACAGCGCCAGACAGATGGGAAGGCTCAGGGGACCCGGCACCCCGATCCAGTCGAGGGGGTGGAGCCAGAGCAGCCAGCGATGGCTCACCAGCACCGCCGCCAGACCCCACAGCGCGCCGCGACGGAACCGCGACGGCACGGCGGCGCCGCGGCTCTCGGTCAACGACCACAGCACCAGGACGGCGGGCCAGAGCAGCCAGGGCCAACCGAGGGGCGGCAGGGCCACGCCGGCCAGCAGCCCACCGGCCCCGGCGATGGCCCAGCCGGCACGCCGGTCATTGCCCATGGCCGCCCGGCACCGGAGGCGCCAAGGTCAATGGAGAGTCACGCCGTTTCCCCAAGGAAACCTCTTTCATGGACCAGGGCAATCTGCTGCAGATGCTGCTGCTGCGCGGCCTCGGCACCACCTCACTGGTGGCCGACCGGCTCAAGTACGTCAGCCAGGAATGGGTGAGCAGCGGCCGCCTCGATCCCAGCCACGCCTCCGCCCTGGTGGAGGACGTCATGCGCGCCCTGCGGGGCGAGACGCCCGAGGTGGAACAGCAGGCGGAACGCCAGCTGGAGCGCAACCGCGACCAGCTGCTGCAGGACCTGGGCCTGGCCCGGCAGCGGGAACTGGACGAGCTGCGCGGCCGCATCGACCGGCTGGAGCAGACCCTGCGCCAGCGCCAGAACAGCGGCGAAGGGAACGACTGATCGCACTGGCAGAATCCCCCCATCCGGGTCCTTCCGCATGCGCGACATCCTGATCAGCTCGTTCGTCTGCGTGGCCTGTCTGATGCTGGCCTTCGTGAGCCAGCTGGTGTCGCCCTCCCAGGTGGAGGCCGCCGCACCGGCCCCTGCCGAGGCCGGCGTTCAGCAGGCCCTGGCCCGTTCCGGTCCCGCCACCGCGCCGCAGGCCAACCCCGCACCGGCGGCGAAGCAGGCCGTGGCAGCCCCGCTCGAACTCGACCCCGACGTCCCCAACCCCACCCTGTTCACCATGGCCCCCGATTCCTCCAGCGCCGATCTGGCCTCCAGCGGGGCCGCGGCCCTGGGCGGGGAGCTCGTCTCCCCCACCGAGCGCACCACCCCCAGCGGCCTGCGCATCACCGACCTGGCCCTGGGCGAGGGCGCCGAGGCCAAAAGCGGCCAGACCGTGGTGGTCAACTACCGCGGCACCCTCACCAACGGCAAGGAGTTCGACAGCAGCTACGGCCGCGGTCCGTTCAGCTTCCCCCTCGGCGCCGGCCGGGTGATCCGGGGCTGGGACGAGGGCGTCGCCGGCATGAAGGTGGGCGGCAAGCGCAAGCTGGTCATCCCCCCCGATCTGGCCTACGGCGAGCGCGGCGCCGGCGGTGTGATCCCCCCCAACGCCACCCTGGTGTTCGAGGTGGAGCTGCTGGAGGTCAAGGGCTGAGTCAGGGCCAACGGGCGGCCAGGGTTCGGGTGACGATCGTTACAATGCCGCCAGACCCCCACCGTCTCCCATGGCTCACCAGCTGCCCGAACTGCCCTACGGCCTCGACGCACTCGAGCCCCACATTTCCCGCCAGACCCTCGAGTTCCACTACGGCAAGCACCACGCCGCCTACGTCACCAACCTCAACAAGCTGATCGAGGGCGGTGACCTCGAGGGCAAGAGCCTCGAAGAGGTGATCCTGGCCGTCGCCGGTGATGCCTCCAAGGCGGGCGTGTTCAACAACGCCGCCCAGGTCTGGAACCACAGCTTCTACTGGCAGTGCATCAAGCCCGGTGGCGGCGGCACCCCCACCGGCGTCCTGGCTGACAAGATCGCCGCCGACTTCGGCAGCTTCGACGCCTTCGTCGAGCAGTTCAAGGCGGCCGGTGCCACCCAGTTCGGCAGCGGCTGGGCCTGGCTGGTGCTCGATGGTGGCACCTTGAAGATCACCAAGACCGCCAACGCCGATCTGCCCCTGGCCCATGGCCAGAAGGCCCTGCTCACCATGGATGTCTGGGAGCACGCCTACTACCTCGACTACCAGAACCGCCGTCCCGACTACATGACCACCTACCTCGACAAGCTGGTCAACTGGGACTTCGTGGCGGCGAACCTGGCCGCCGCCTGATCAGGCTTCGGCTCCAACCACCAGCCCCCGGGGATCCCCGGGGGCTTTTTTTTAGGCCGGCCGGGCCCCTGGCAGCACCGCCTCCGGTGGGATCCACATGGCATCGCCGTAGGAGAAGAAGCGGTACTGGCGCTCGATCGCCTCGGCGTAGAGGGCCAGCAGACGCTCGCGGCCGATCAGGGCACTCACCAGCAGCAGCAGCGAGCTCTTCGGCAGGTGGAAGTTGGTGAGCAGGCCCTGCACCACGGCAAAGCGGTAGCCAGGCTGGATCACCAGGTTCACCGGGCCGGTGTGGGGGCGGAGCTCGCCGCCGTACAGCTGGGCCACGGCCTCCAGGCTGCGCACCGAGGTGGTGCCGATGGCGATCACCCGGCCGCCACCCGCCCGGCAGGCCGCGACCGCCTCCACCAGCGCCGGGCTCACCTCCACCCATTCGTTGTGGAGCTCCAGGCCGCTGAGGTCTTCGGTTTCGATCGGCCGGAACGTGCCCAGGCCCACGTGCAGGGTGGTGGTGGCCACCCCGACACCACGCTCCCGGATCGCCGCCAGGAGCTCGTCGCTGAGGTGCAGGCCGGCGGTGGGGGCGGCCACCGCCCCGGGACGGGCGGCGTAGCGGGTCTGGTAGCGCTCGTTGTCGCTGGCGTCGTGTTCGTGGATGTAGGGCGGCAGGGGGATGGCGCCGTACTGCACCAGCAGGGGCTCAAGGGTGGTCGCATCGGCGCATTCCGGCGGGAACTGGACGATGCGGCCGCCTGTGGAGGGGTCGCTGCCCACCACCGCAACCGTCAGGGGCGGCTGGCCGCCGGGCACCACCTCCAGGTGGTCACCGGGCCGCAGCTTCTTGGCGGGCCGCGCCAGGCACAGCCACTGCCCCGGCCCGCCCGGCCAGGGCTCGAGCACCAGCAGTTCCACCGCACCGCCGCCGGGCCGCCGCGCCTCCAGCCGGGCCCGCAGCACCCGGGTGTCGTTCACCACCAGCAGATCGCCGGGCCTGAGTTCGTGCTGCAGATCCCAGGCGCTGAGGTGGCGGGCGTGGGGGGCAGGCCCGACCCCCGCCGGATCGACTACCAGCAGACGCGCGGCGTGGCGGGGCTCCACCGGCCGCTGGGCGATCCGCTCCTGCGGCAGCGCGAAGTCGTAGCTGGACAGGCGCAGGTCGGCGGGATCCGGCACGGCGGGAGTGACCACGCGGAAGGAAGGCTCCTCAGAGGGCCAGGCTTTCGGGTCGGTTCTCGATCAGGTCGGCGAGATCCTTGAGGAAGGCGGCGGCGTGGGTGCCGTAGATGACGCGGTGATCAGCGGTGAGGTTGACCTGCATCTGGCGCCGCACGGCGATCGAGCCGTCCTTGAGGGCCGCGACCACAGGCCGGGAAGCGGCGACCGCCAGGATGGCGCCGGTGCCGGGGGGGAGGATCGCGTCGAAGCGATCGACCCCGAACATGCCCAGGTTGGAGAGGGTGAAGGTGCCGGTGGTGTATTCCTCCGGCTTGAGCTGCTTGGAGCGGGAGCGGGCCACCAGGTCAGCCCAGTTGCGGGAGAGGGAATAGAGGTCGGTGCGGTCGGCGGCGGCCAGCACCGGGGTGATCAGGCCGCCGTCATCCATGGCGACGGCCACGGCCACGTTGACGGAGGCCGGGTAGGCCATGCCGGCGTCGCTGGCGGACGCATTCACCTGGGGATGGCGGGCCAGGGTGACGCCCACGGCCTTGGCCAGCAGGGCCGTCATCGTGACGCCCTTGGCCTTCACCTGCTTGTAGAAGGCGTCGAGCCGGTCGGTGGTGATCGTGTAGCCGACGTGGAAGCAGGGGACCGCCAGGCTGGCGTTCATGTTGCGGACGACCGCCTGCTGCAGGGTGTTGAAGGCCACCGTCTCGCCGGCGCGGCCGAAGGACTGACCCGCGGGGGCGGCCGGGGCCGCCGCTGCGCCGTTGCCCGCCGCGACCGCCATCGCCGGAGCGGTGCCTTCGGCCACCCGCGGCACGCTGACGGGCTGGCCGGTGGCCTGCTCCACATCCTCGGCCTGGATCCGGCCGTTGGGGCCGCTGCCCCGCACCGAGGCCAGGGCCACGCCGAGCTGGGCCGCCAGCTTGCGGGCCCGGGGGGTGGCCACCACCCGGCCGTCATTGGCGGCAGCGGGAACCGCCACCGGTGCCGGTGCCGGGGCGGCCACGGGGGCCGGAGCCGGTGCGGGCGCGGCCGGGGGGGCCGCCGCAGCTGGAGCAGGGGCCGCCGCCGCAGGGGCGGCCGGAGCGGCGGTGGGTGCAGCCGTGGTGGGTGCCGGCGCCGCAGCCCTGGCCGCGGCGATCTCCGCCTCGCTCTCCACGATCAGGCCGATCGTTTCCCCGACGGGGGCGGTGCTGCCCGCCTCCATCAGCACGGCCGCCAGGAACCCCTCCTGGAAGGCCTCCACATCCATGTCCGCCTTGTCGGACTCCACCACGAGCACCGACTCGCCCCGCTCGACCCGCTCACCGGGTTTCTTGAGCCACTCCACGATCTTGCCCTCCGTCATGGTGGAGCTGAGGGCCGGCATGAAGATTTCGTGGGTGGCCAACGGGGGACTGCCTCTGTGATGGGGGGGATTTTAGGTGGCGGAAGGTTCAGCCCCCCTCGATCGCCTCAATCACCCCATCCCTCACCAGCACCGACACCTGCAGCTTCTGCACCAGGTTGTCGCCCACCTGGACATCGCAGAAGCTCTCGATCTGCCCCTGCTCCACCACCTGCTCCATCTCCAGTTCCCGCACCTGGCGCTGCTGCTCCAGCACCTGGCGTTTCTGCTCCTCGAACTCGGCGCGTTTGGCCGCCACCTGCTGCTGCACCGAACCCACCTGTTCCTGCACGCGGGGATCGAGGGGGTTGGCGCTCTGACGGCGGATCTCGTCGATCAGCCGCTGCCCCTCCTGCTCCAGCTGGGCCAACTGCTGGTCGAAATTGGTGAGCGCATTGCTGAGCTCCCGCTCGGCATCCTCCTTCCAGCGCGGCGTGACCACGGCACGCACCGTGATCGATCGCTTGATGTTGAGGCTGTTGCCGTCGGCCATGGGACTGCAGGTGCAGGGCTCAGGCTGTCAGGCGACGGGGGATCCGGTCAACCATGGGATCCGCTCTCGCCGTAGAGCGCGGCGATGGCGGCGCGGTCCCGATCGGCGATCCGATCGCGGCGCTGCTTGAGGGTCTGGGTGAGCAGGCCGTTGTCGATGCTGAAGGGCTCCACCAGGGCCACACCGCCGAGGCGCTCGTCGGCCCGGGAGCCCGGCCGGGCCGCCAGCAGGCGGTTGCACTCGCGGCAGAGGGCCCGCAGCAGGGCCGGATCGGCGCTGGCCCCTGGGTCCCCGGGCTCGGGGCAGGGGAGCTTGGCTTCGGCCGCGAACACCTGCAGCACCTCCGCCTTGGGCACCACCAGGGCCCCGAGCTGCTTGCGGTCCTGGCCCACCAGCATCACCTGCTCCACCAGCGGCGAAGCCACCAGGGCCTCCTCCAGGGGGCCGGGCTCGATGTTCTCGCCACTGCTGAGCACGATCGTGTCCTTGGCGCGGCCGGTCAGCACCAGGGTTCCATCGGCCAGCAGCAGGCCCAGGTCGCCGGTGTCGAACCAGCCCTCGCCATCCAGCACCTTCGCCGTGGCCTCGGGCTTGTTGTGGTAGCCCCCCATCACCTGGGGCCCCCTGGCCAGCACCAGCCCCCGCTCCCCCACCGGCAGCGGCACCCTGGTGGCGGGGTCCACCACCTTGAGGGCGGTCTCCGGCAGGGGCTGGCCGGCGCTGCCGCGGCGGTTGCTCCAGGCCCGTCGGCAGGCGAGCACCGGGCTGGTCTCGGTGAGGCCGTAGCCCACCAGCAGCTCGATGCCGACGGCCTCGAAGAAGCCGTCCACGTGGATGGCCAGGGCGCCGCCGCCGCTGATGGCGGTGCGCAGCCGACCACCCACCAGCTGGGCGCGCACCTTCGGCCACAGCAGGGCGCCGGCCGCCCCATGCAGCGGCCAGAGCAGCAGGGCGCCGCCGGCGGCCAGGAGCCGGTCGGCCGCCCCTTCCGGCTTCAGGGTGAGATCGAGGGCCACCCGCCGCCGCCGGTGGAAGGCCCGGCTGACGCCGAGGGCCCGACGCAGCAGGCGTTGCCGGGAGGCGGGCATGGCCGCCAGGGCGTCCTCAAAGCCCGAGAGCAGGGCCTCCCACAGTCGCGGCACGCTGATGAGGTACTGGGGGCGCACCTTCTGCAGGTCGGAACGCAGCTGCTTGAGGGTGGTGTAGGTCTGACGGCAGCCGCAGCTGAGCAGGAAGTACTCGGCGGTGCGCTCGTAGGCATGCCAGATCGGCAGCACGGACAGCACGTGATCGCCGGGGCTCGGCGACACCGCCACCCCGAGGGTGCCCAGCTGGTGCAGGAAGTTGGCGTGGCTGAGGGGCACCCCCTTGGGCTGGCCGGTGGTGCCGGAGGTGTACAGAAGCGTGGCCAGCCGCCCGGGCCCTCCCTTGGGGACGGGCGGCACCGGGCTGGCGGCGCCGCGCTCCAGCAGGTCGTCCCAGGTGAGGCAGGGGAGCGGCAGGGAAGCGGCCGGGGCCTCCCCCTCCAGGAGCACGATGAAGCGCAGCCGTTGCAGGGCCGGCCCGTCGAGGTCGAGCCTCTCCAGCAGGGCGGCCGACTCGAGCACCGCCCCCACGGCGCCGGAGTCCTCGAGGATGTAGCGCAGCTCCTCGGCCGGCGCCGCGCTGCCGCGCACGGCATCGGCCGCCCCGGCCCGCATCAGGCCCTGGTCGGCCACCAGCCAGCGGGGACCGTTCTCAGCAAACAGGGCCACCACATCGCCGGTCCCCACCCCCAGAGCGGCGAAGGCCGCCGCCGCCCGGTCGATCGCCTGGCGCAGCTCGTCGTAGCGGAGCGTCTCCGGATGGCGGCCATGGGGGGCTTCCAGGGCCACCCGGGGGCCGTGCTGGCGCTCGAGTTCCGGCCAGAGACCCTCGAGCCCCTCAAGCCGGCTCCAATCGGCGCGACCTTCGAGGGCACGGCGGTCCCGGGGGCTGCCATCCCAGTGGATCTCGGCTCTGGCGTTCATGGGCGGCCGGGATGGAGCAACGGGAGGTCAGGATTCTCCCAGTCCCGAGCGGTCTCCCCCCTCCCCCAGGCCAGCCAGTCCCTCCTGTGGCCCCGGCGGCCGCAGGGCCAGCCCGAAGCGGCGGGCGAAGGCCGCCAACAGCAGCGGGGCCACCCGTTCGGGGGTGAGGGAGGGCCTCCAGTCCACCAGCCGTCCCACCGGCCGGTCGCTGAGCCCGCAGGGGACGATCGCGCCGAAGCCCTCCAGGGGGCAGTCGACGTTCAGGGCCAGGCCGTGCTGGCTGATCCAGCGCCGGGCGCCGACCCCGATCGCCGCCAGCTTGCGGCCCTCGAGCCAGACCCCGGTGAGGCCCTCGATGCGCTCCCCCTCCAGCCCCAGCTCCTGCAGCACGGCCAGCACCACGTCCTCGAGGGCCCGCAGGTAGAGATGCAGGTCACCGCCATGGCGCTGCAGATCGAGCACCGGGTAGAGCACAAGCTGGCCGGGCAGGTGGTGGGTCACCTCGCCGCCCCGGTCGATGCGATACAGCGGCAGGGGCGGGTCGGCCGGATCGAAGCCGAGGTGCTCCAGGCTGGCCCCCCGGCCCAGGGTGTAGCAGGGGGTGTGCTGCAGCAGCAGCAGGGCGTCGGGCGCGGCGGGGTCGTCGAGCCGGCGCCGCTGCAGCTGGCGCTGCCACTCCCAGGCCAGCGGGAAGGGCACCGGAGCCGGGGATTCAAAAAGAATTGCGGGAGTGTTGGGGGCCATGCAGCGCCGTTCCTAGCTTGAGGTTGTCCCAGAGCCAGAATTCCTCTGGAGGCAGGCACCCGAATGAAACTGCTGATCCACGGCCGCAATCTCGACGTCACACCGGCGATCAGGGAGTACACCGAAACCAAGCTCAATCGCGCCATCAGCCACTTCGATGGCATCGTCAAGGAAGCCGACGTGCATCTGTCGGTGGCCCGCAATCCCCGTGTGCCGCAGCAGACGGCGGAAGTCACGGTCTTCGCCAACGGGGTGGTGATCCGGGCCCAGGAACGCAGCGAGAACCTCTACGCCAGCATCGACCTGGTGGCCACCAAGCTGAGCCGCCAGCTGACCCGCTACAAGGACCGCCTCCAGGAGCGCAGCCAGGGTCCGGTGCACCGCTCCGCCGCGGCCGAGGAAGCCGGGGCCGCCACGCTGCCCGACCCCGGGGGCTCCCTCACCGATGGCCTCGAGCCCGCCGTGCCCCACCGCGGCGTGCGTCGCAAGTACTTCGCCATGCCGGCGATGGACCTGGAGGAGGCCCTGCATCAATTGGATGTGATCGATCACGATTTCTACGTGTTCCGCGACGCGGGCACGGACCAGATCCAGGTGGTCTACCGCCGCAACCATGGCGGATTCGGCGTCATCCAGGCCCGTGACACCTGAGCGGGAGCCCGAACGGCCCGACCTCGCCCCCCTGATCGACCACGCCCTCCTGGACCCCCACCGGGGCCGGGAGGCCATCCTCCGCTGCTGCGATGAGGCCCGCCACTTCGGCTTCGCCGGGGTGTGCCTGGCCTCCCGCTGGCTGCCGGTGGCCCGTGAGCGGCTGCCGGTCGACGGGGCGGTGAAGCTGGTCGCCGTGGTGGGATTCCCCTTCGGGGCCATCCCCGCGGCGATCAAGCGGGCCGAGGCGGAGTGGGCCGCCGCCGCCGGTGCCGACGAGCTGGACGTGGTGCCCGATTTCGGCGCCCTGGCCGATGGCGACGGCACCGCCGTCCTCGATGATCTGGCGGCCATCACCGACCTGGGCCTGCCGGTCAAGGTGATCCTGGAGATGGGCCGCCTCGGCCCCGAGGCCCTGGAGCTGCTGGTGGAAATCAGCATCGACGCCGGCGTGCGCTTCCTCAAGAGCGGCAGCGGCTTCGGCCCACCGGTGACCCCGGAGCAGGTGGGCCGGCTGGTGTCCCTGGCCCGCGGCCGGGCGGCGGTGAAGGCCGCCGGCGGCATCGCCGATCTCGACCAGGCCCTCGCCCTGGTGGCGGCCGGTGCCGGCCGGCTGGGCACGAGCCGGGGCGTGGCCCTGATGCAGGCCCTGCGCGCCGGTGCCTGAACAGCACCTGGAGGGCCTGGCCCTCACCTGCCGTCCCCTGGGGGAACACGACCGGCTGCTCACCCTCCTGAGCGAGGCCGAGGGGCTCACCCGGCTGGCGGTGCCGGGGGCGCGGCGGCCGAAAAGCAGCCTGGCCGCGGCGGTGCCCCTGGCCCATCTGGTCCTGCAGGTGGGGGGCCGCGGCGGCCTGCGCCGGGTGCGGCAGCTGCGGGTGCTGCGCAACTACAGCGGCCTGGCCCAGCGCCTGGAGACCCTGGCCGCCGCCCAGGCCCTGGCCGAGCTCTGCCTGAAGCTCGTGCCCGGCGAGACGCCCGCCCCGGGGGTGCTGGCCGACCTGCTGCTCCAGCTCGGGCGCCTGGAGGCGGTGGTGACGGAACGGGCCGAACGCGTGGAGGCCCTGGCGGTGGCCGTGCAGGGCAGCATCCACCTGCTGGCCCTGGGGGGCTTCGCCCTGCCCCTGCAGCACTGCGTCCGCAGCGGCGCCGCGCTGGTGCCGCCGATCGGGGACTGGTCGTGGCGCTGCAGCCTGCTGCCCAGCGAGGGACTGGCGATCGGCGCGATCCCGGGGGCCAGGGTGATGCTCAACCCCTCCGAACTCGCCCTGCTGCAGCGGTTGACGCGCCCCGCCCCACCCCGAAGCCGGGACGGCCGCCTGATGGGACCGGAAGCGGTGTGGCTGCACTTACTTGACCTGGTGGAGGCCTGGTGCGGCGAGCACCTCGGTCAGAGACCGCGAGCCTTCAGACTGCTGCGGACCGCCTGCGACCCCATGCCCTCCCATCCGTCCGAGCCAGCATGAGCCCGAGCGGCAAGACCGAGAGGGGACTGGCCGCCGTCCTGGCCCTGCCGGGATTCCGGCGACTCTGGATCGGCCAGGTGTTCTCCCAGCTGGCGGACAAGTTCTACATCGTGCTGATGGTGTTCCTGATCGCCCAGTACTGGGTGACGGACACGCCTCAGAGCAATGCGGCCCTCGCCGAGGCGGCCGCGGCCTTCCGGATGAGCTTCGAGACCCGGGCCCAGATGATCACCCTGCTGGCCACCGGCATCTACGTGGCCAACACCGTGCCGGCGATGCTGCTGGGGACGGTGGCGGGCGTCTGGGCCGACCGCTGGCCGAAGCGCACCGTGATGGTGGCCTCCAACGGCCTGCGCGCCGCCCTGGTGATGCTGGCCCCCCTGTGCCTGCTGCCGGGGCCGATGTGGCTCGGCCTGAGCTGGGGCTACTGGGCCCTGGTGGCCATGACGTTCTTCGAGTCCGTGCTGACCCAGTTCTTCGCGCCGGCGGAGCAGGCGGCGATCCCCCTGCTGGTGAGCTATCCGCAGCTGCTTGCCGCGAATTCGGTGTATCAGGCCACCAGCATGGCCGCCACCATCGTCGGTTTCGCCCTCGGCGATCCGATCCTGCGCCTGCTGCGCACCCTGCTGGCCCAGGTGGGCATTCCCGGCGGAGAATTCGTGCTGTTGCCGCTGTGCTACGGCGCCGCGGCCGTGGCCATCGCCGGCATCGAGATCAACGAACCGCCGCGGGAGCCCCGCTCCATCTCCGTCTGGGAGGAGATCGGCGAAGGGGTGCAGGTGCTGCGGGAGCGACCCAAGGTGCGCAGCGCCATGATCCAGCTGGTGCTGCTCTACAGCCTGCTGGCGGCCCTTTACGTGCTGGCGATCAGCCTGGCGGCGGCGATCGGCGGACTGGGCCCGACCCGCTTCGGGGTGCTGCTGGCGATGAGCGGGGTGGGGCTGGCCCTGGGGGCTCTGGCCATGGCCCAGCTGGGCGAGCGCTTCAGTCGCCGGGGACTGGCCAGCGCAGGGCTGGGGACCATCGCCTGGTGCCTGGTGCTGCTGGGGCAGCTGCGGGGCAACCTGGTGTTCACCCTGCTGCTCTGCGGCCTGCTGGGGGTGGGGGCGGCCCTGCTGGCGATTCCCGCCCAGACCACGATCCAGGAGGACACCCCGGAAAACCAGCGCGGCCGTGTGTTCGGCCTGCAGAACAACCTGATCAACATCGCCCTCAGCCTGCCCCTGGTGCTGGCCGGCACCGTGGTGAGCCGCTACGGGCTGCTGCCGGTGCTCTGGGGGCTCGCGGCCATCGCCGCGGTCGCCGCCCTGAGTGAACGCCCCTGGCGCAGCAGCTGAAGGCCCGCCCAGCGCTGCTAAATTCCGCTGTTGCGTGGGGCCATACAGGTGATGCACATTGCCTGGTTGGGCAAGAAATCTCCGTTCTGCGGCAACGTCACCTACGGCCTCAGCACCACCGAAGCCCTGCGGCAGCGCGGCCACGCGGTGAGTTTCATTCACTTCGACACCCCCACCCCCTCCCTGGGGCGGCCGGAAGCGGGGGCAGGCGATGGGGAGGCGCCCGGGGGGCTGGAGGCCAACCCCGAGGTGGCCCTGCCCTACCTGGTGAAGTCGCAGGTGTACACGATCCCTTCCCCGGGGGCCCAGCGCGAGCTGCGGGAGTCCCTGGAGCGGCTGCGACCCGATCTGGTGCACGCCAGCCTCACCCTCTCCCCCCTCGACTTCCGGCTGCCCGACCTCTGCCAGCAGCTGGGTCTGCCCCTGGTCGCCACCTTCCATCCCCCCTTCGACGCCGGGCTGCGCAACCTCACCGCCGGCACCCAGCAGCTCACCTACCAGCTCTACGCCCCCTCCCTGGCGAAGTTCGACCGGGTGATCGTGTTCTCCGAGCTGCAGGCGGAGGTGCTGGTGCGCCTCGGGGTGCGGCGTGAGCGGCTGGCGGTGATCCCCAACGGGGTCGACACCGACACCTGGGCCCCGGCCGCCCCGGGCGGCGAACCCGAACTGGCCCAGCTGCGACTCAGGGTGGGCGGCCGCCGCGTCTTCCTCTACATGGGGCGGGTGGCCACCGAGAAGAACGTCGAAGCCCTGCTGAAGGCCTGGCGGCTGGTGCGCCCCCAGGGCTGCGTGCTGGTGATCGTGGGGGATGGCCCGCTGCGTTCCTCGCTGCAGAGCGGCACGGAGGCCGATGTGATCTGGTGGGGCTACGAGGCCAGCCGCGCCCGCCGGGTGGCACTGCTGCAGCTCGCCGAGGTGTTCCTGCTGCCGTCCCTGGTGGAGGGGCTCTCCCTGGCCCTGCTGGAGGCCATGGCCAGCGGCACCGCCTGCGTGGCCACCGATGCCGGAGCCGACGGTGAGGTGCTGGAGGGGGGGGCCGGCATCGTGATCAGCACCCAGGGCGTCACCACCCAGCTGCGTACCCTCCTGCCGGTGCTGCGCGACCAGCCCGTGCTCACGGCGGAGCTGGGACGCCGGGCCCGCCAGCGGGCCCTGGAGCGCTACACCCTCACCGGCAATATCGATGCACTGGAGCGGCTTTACGGCGAGCTCTGCCCGCAGCCGGTGGCGGTCTGACCGGCGACGCCGTCCCTGTCAGCGCCCTGCCGATCGGCGCGGATCGCGTCAAGATGAGGCTCGGTTCCAGGTGCCATGAACTCACCGATCGCCACCCAGGCCGTGACCGGCTCCGACGGGCCCGTCGCCGCCCGGCCCACCGTCTCGATCGTCGACGATGACCCCCACATCCGGGCCATGGTGGCGGAGGAACTGGCGGACTCCGGGTGCGAGGTCGTGGCGTTGACCAACGGCCAGGGCCTCGAGACGATGCTGGCCGAGGGGGGAATCGATCTCGTCTTCCTCGACGTGCAGATGCCCGACTGCGACGGCATCGACTGCCTGCGGGATCTGCGCAGCCGGGGTTGCACCGTGCCGGTGGTCATCTTCACCTCCCTGAACGACCCGGAGCGGCGCCGCCAGGCCCAGGAGGCCGGAGCCGACGACTACGTGCTCAAGCACGAACTTCTCGACAGGCTGCCCGACCTGCTGGAACGGCTGCTGCCCAAGAGGACCGAGAACCTCCACCCGTGACGAGCAAGCCACCGATGCCCCCCCCGGTCGGGGAGCCTGTCCAGGGCTGGCGTCGCCAGATCTTCGGCAGCCTGCTCGGCCAGCTCAGGCTGGCGGCCTTCTCCTCGGTTTTCCTCGGATTCAGCGCCGCTGCCGCCTTCACCCTCCTCATCAATCGGGATTGTCTGCTGCGTCACCAGCAGGAGGGTCAGCAGCTGGCGGCGGGCTCGCTGGCCGACACCCTCGATCGGCTCGGCGGCGATCCGTCCGCCACCCACGCCAACCACCTGCACGGTGAGCTGGACCGCCGCAGTGTCAGGGAGCGCTTCTTCTGGGTGCAGCGTGCGGATGGTGCCCTGCTGTTGCCCAGGCCGGTCTCCGGCGAGATTGTGGCCCTTCCCGTCCTGGTCGAGCAGGCCATGGCGGCGCAGGGGAGCGCCTGGTCGGTCCGATCCTTCACGCCCCTGCTGATCGGCACGGATCACCGCCTGGTGAAGGACCAGGAGGGCCACAGTTATCTGACCACGTCCCTGCACCGCTCCCCCGGGGGAAGTCAGCTCTGGGTCGCCGAGGACATCACCTCCAACGTCGCCAGCCTGCACTGGATGCTGCTGGGGCTGGCCGGCGTGTGGATCCTGAGCCTGGCGCTCACCCTGGTGGCGATCTCCGTGCTCACCCGTCGCCTGCTCCAGCCGCTGCGGGATCTCCATCGCCTGGCGGCCGGCGTGACCTCCGAAAGCCTGGCCAGCAGCCATCTCAAGCTGGAGAACGCCCCCCTGGAGGTGGAGGAGCTGGCCCAGTCCTTCAATGGCCTGCTCGACCGGCTGGCCCTGGCCTGGAGCCAGCAGCGCCACTTCGTGGGTCTCGTCTCCCACGAGCTGCGCAACCCCCTGATGATCATCGGCGGCTACCTGCGCCGCCTGCAGCGCCGCGGCCAGAACCTGGATCCGGAGCAGATGCGTGCCCTCGCCACCACCGAGGCCGAGACCCATCGCATCACCCGCATGCTCAACGACCTGCTTGATCTCTCCCGCAGCGAGTCCGGCCAGCTGCAGATGGTGCTGGCCCCGGTGGCGGTGGATGAGGTGCTCACCACCGCCTGTGACCTTGCCCGCAGCCAGCTCTCACGCCCGCTGCTGCTCACCCTGCCCGAGGAGGCCGCCGAGGGGCCGATCCGGGCGGTGGCCGAAACCGATCGCCTGCAGCAGGTGCTGCTCAACCTGATCGAGAACGCCGACAAGTACTCCCCGCCGGGTCGGCCGATCAGCCTTGAACTCTCGAAAAACGACGCCGAACTCTGCATCACCGTCCGGGACCAGGGCATCGGCATCCCCCCGGAGGACATCCCCAAGGTGTTCGATCGCTTCCACCGGGGCCGCAACGCCATCGAGCACGAACGGGGCTCGGGCCTCGGCCTGTCGGTGGTGAAGCTGCTGGTGGAGGCCATGGGCGGCTCCATCGACGTCGACAGCGAGATCGCGGTGGGGAGCCGCTTCCACATCCACCTGCCGGCGGCTCAGTAACGCTCCGGTCGGGGGTCCTGCCAATCGGCGGCAAAGCCCTTCAGGCGCAGCATGGCCACGGAGTTCTCCAGGCGACGGCGATCGAGGCGCCACAGCCGGTAGACCCCGGCGCTGTCAAGTTCGCTGGCACCGAGATGGCGCCAGAACGGGGCCCGGGCGGTGGTCTGGTCGATCACCACCAGCACGGTGGGCTGGTCCTCCGGATTGCTGGGCCGCTGGCCCACCCGGCGCTCCCGGCGCAGCCGGTCCGCCAGGTTGATGGGTCCCTCCACGCCGATGCCCTCGTAGATCACCACCCGCCGGCTGTAGTAGTGCAGTGAGGGCTTGAGCACACCCACCATCGCCACGGGCTCCCCCGGACGGCCCTCGCGCTGCAGGGCCGCCGCCATCCGGCGCACGGGCTCCCCCCGCAGGCGATCACCCACACTCCACAGCGGCAGCAGGGCCGCGGGGACGAACAGCACAAGGGGCAGCTGCAGGGCCAGCAGGCGCAGGGGCGGGCGGCGGCGCCGGGTGATCCAGCCCAGCAGGGCGGCCAGCAACCAGCAGGCGGCCACCACGGGCACCAAGGGACTGTCCCGGAGCTCCGTCGCCAGCGTGGGCATCTCCGGATCCTGGATCAGCGGCAGCCAGAGGGGAGCCCCAAGGAACACCAGCCCGAGGCCGGTCACCAGCAGCAGGCTGAGGACCCAGGCCCAGCGCTCCCAGGGCCGGCCGCCACCCGCTCCGCCATCGCCGGACCAGCCCGTCTGCGCCGCCAGGGCGATCAGAAGGGCGGCGGCGGGCGTGGCCGGCAGCCAGTAGCTCGGCAGCTTGGTGGCGGCGGCGGTGAAGAACAGCAGCACCGCCAGAAGCCAGCAGGCGGCGAAGCGGGCCAGGGAGGCGGCGGGAGGCTGGGGCCAGGTGGGCGCCAGGGAGCGGCGCAGCGGTCCGATCGCCCGGGCCAGGCCGACGAGCAGCAGCGGCGAGACGGGCAGGCTGGCCACCAGCATCACCGGGATGAAGAACCACCACGGCTGCAGGTGACGGTTCACCACCTCGGTGAAGCGCTGGAGGTTGTGATAGCCGAAGAAGCTGTCCCAGAAGGGTCGGCCCTCGCTGTGCAGGGCCAGCAGGTACCAGGGGGCCGCCACCAGGGCGGTGAGCGCCAGGCCCCGGAGCGGCCGCAGCCGCCGCCACAGCCCGGCGATGTCGGCCTGGAGCCAGCCGAACAGCAGCAGGGTGAGGCCCAGCAGCACCACCGCCACCGGCCCCTTGGCCAGCACGGCCAGCCCGAGCACGGGCCAGGGCAGCCACCAGTGCCGGCCAGGGTCGGCGTAGGCCTGCCAGCAGAGCAGCAGCGCCAGGGCGACCAGGCCGCTGAACAGGGAGTCGCTCACCGCCGTGCGGCCCCAGACGAGCGCCAGGGGCGAGAGGCCGAAGGCGAGGGCCGCGGTCAGGGCCGTCAGGCCCGGCCGCTCCGGCGCCGGTGGGGTGGCGGCGGCGGGGGTGGCCTGGAACGGTGGCTGGGGCCAGCGCAGCAGGGTGTCCGCCAGGGCCAGCATCACGCCGATGGCCGCCAGGGCGGAGGGGAAACAGGAGGCCCAGGTCCCGAAGGGGTTCCACTGCTGCTGGCCGGGTAGGGCATAGACGAGCCCCATCAGCCAGTAGACCAGCGGCGGCTTGTCGTAGCGGGGCAGGCCGTTGACCCGGGGGATCAGCCAGTCGCCGGTCTCCGCCATCGCCCGAGCCGACGCCGCGAACAGGGGCGGTGTCTCATCCACCAGCCCGGTGTTGCCCAGCTGCCAGGCGAACAGGGCCAGACCCAGCAGCAGGGTGGTCAGCAGCAGCCGGCGGCGCTGGCGGCGGGGCAGGGCGGTCAAACCGGCTGGGCGGGTCGGATGGAACCTATCGCTCCCCAGCCGCAAGCTCCTGCATCGCCACACCGTCCATCAGCCGGTCCACGAGCTCCAGCTGGCGGGGCAGGCAGACCCGGGCCAGATCGAACCGCTCCACCACTGTCCGGCGGGCCTGGCGCCGCAGCCCGGCATGGCCGGCGGGGTCGGCCAGCACCGCCGCCAGCCGCTCGGCCAGGGCCCGGTGATCGAAGAAGTCCACCAGCAGACCGTTACGGCCATCCTCGATGACGTCCTGCACCGGGGCCGTGGCCGAACCGATCACCAGGGCACCGCAGCTCATCGCCTCCAACAGGCTCCAGCTGAGCACGAAGGGAACGGTGAGATAGACGTGGCAGGCCGTGACCCGGAACAGCTCGTGCAGCACCGGGTGGGGCACGCGGCCGACGAAATGGACCCGGCGTCGATCGAGGTCGTCGCCCAGCTCCCGCAGCAGCGCCTCCTTCCAGCTGCCGCCGCCGGGGGGCGCAGCGCCATAGCTGACCCCATCGCCGCCCACGATCACCACATGGGCCCCGGGCCTGAGCTGCTGCAGCCGGGGCAGCATGCGCATGAAGGTGTGGAAGCCCCGGTAGGGCTCCAGGTTGCGGGCCACGAAGCTCACCACTTCATCGCCGGGAGCGAAGCTCAGGCCGGCGCGCTGCAGCTGCAGGCGGGCGGGACCCTGGGGGGCGATCGCCGCCGTGTCGATGCCCTCATGGATCACGCTCAGCCGCTGGCGGTACGGGGCCGGCACGGTGCTGGCCTGCCAGGGGGTGGGGGCCAGCCCCCAGTCCAGGTCCTGGAGGGCCAGGAGCTGGGGGGCCCGCCGCAGGCGCAGGCGGGCCCGGGGGCGCCAGTCGGCGTCGGCGAACTCCGGGTCGAATCCCACATCGCCCCCCGCCAGCTGATAGATGAACTCCACCTGGTGCAGGACCGGCACCTCCGGCAGCAGGTCCTTCACCACCAGCAGTTCCCCCCAGCCCGGATGGCCGACCACCAGATCGGGGCGCAGGCCATCCTTCAGCAGCGACTCCAGGCACCGGGCCACCGCCTCGGCCCGCAGGATCTTGGTCTGGAAATCGGCCGCCCAGGGGTGGCAGGGCGGCACCCCCCCGGGCGGCAGGGGGTCGTAGCGGTGCAGCGGGATGGCGGGCAGGGGCTGGCTGGTGGGACCGCCGATGGCCACCACCCGGTCGCCGCGGGCCTGCAGGGCCGGCGCCAGGTGCCGGTACTGGCCGGGGAAGTTCTGGTGGACGAAAAGAACCGTGCGGGTCATGGCGGCACCGGCTCCGTGCGCCCGCCCAGCTGCCAGAGACGGCCGCGCTGGTTGATCAGCAGCACCGAAAGCAGGGCCAGCACCGCCCCCAGCCACTGCAGCGGACCCAGCCGCTCGTCGAGCAGCAGCACCCCGCACAGCACCGCGAACACCGGCGTCAGGAAGGTGAGGGCGGTGAAGCCGGTGAGGTCGCCACGGCTGGCGAACCAGAAGAAGAGGCCATAGGCCAGGGCACTGCCCAGCAGGGCCGCGTAGGCCATCAGGCCCCACTCCACCGGGCTCCAGTGGGGCCAGAAGGTCACCGTCTCCGGGCGGAGCAGCGTCTCACCGCCGGCCACCAGCACCAGGGGCACGCCGCCCAGGAGCATGTGCCAGCCGGTGACGGCGACCGGGTCGCTGCGCCGGGTGGCGTAGCGGCAGAGCACGGTGCCCAGGGCCATCGCCGCCGCCGCCCCCAGCATCCAGGCTTCGCCGTGGCTCCAGGCCTGCCCCTGCAGGGCCGGCGGCCCCTGGAGCCACCAGTGGCGCAGCACCTCCCCCGGCAGTCCCAGGCAGAGGATGCCCAGCAGGCCGATCAGCAGGCCCAGCCAGCCCACCGGGTTGATCGCCTCGCCGAACAGGGTGCGGGCCAGCAGGGCGACCAGCAGGGGCTGGGAATCGATCAGCACCGAACCCAGGCCCGCCCCGGTCTGGCCCAGCCCCCGGGCCAGGAGCCCCTGGAACAGGCTGCCGTCGACGGCGGCGAACAGCAGCAGCCAGGGCCAATCCACAGGATCGATGCGCCAGGAACGCCCCAGCAGGCGGGCCGCCAGCAACAGCACCACCCCGGCCGGCAGCAGCCGCAGGCTGGCCAGCATGGCGGGCGACGCCCCGCCCAGCAGCGGCTTCATCGCCGCCATCGCGGTGCCCCAGAGGGCGAAGGGCAGGAGCATCAACACCCAGCGCAGGGTCCGGGGCATGGGGCGTGAGTCCTGGGGCGGCGGTGGAGGAACGGAGGGCAGCGAACAGGCCCATCCGGGCCTTCTTTTTAAGATCCAGCCACCGCGCATCTCCACAATGCCCTGGCCCTGGTGCCGCAAGTCCCGACGAACCCTGGCGCGCATCGCCATCGAGGGGCCGATCGCCGGGGGCACCCGCGTCCGGGTGCTGAAGGCCATCGAGCAGGTGCAGCAGCGGGAGTGCCCCGCCCTGCTGCTGCGCATCGACAGTCCCGGCGGCACCGTCGGCGACAGCCAGGAGATCCATGCGGCCCTGATGCGGCTGCGGGAGAAGGGCTGCCGCGTGGTGGCCAGCTTCGGCAACATCTCCGCCTCCGGCGGCGTCTATGTGGGGGTGGCGGCGGAGAAGATCGTCGCCAATCCCGGCACGATCACCGGCTCCATCGGCGTGATCCTGCGCGGCAACGACCTGTCGCGGCTGCTGAAGCGGATCGGCATCCGCTTCGAAACCGTCAAGAGCGGCCTCTACAAGGACATCCTGTCCCCCGACCGCGCCCTCTCCGAAGCGGAACGGCAGTTGCTGCAGGAGCTGATCGACGCCAGCTACGGCCAGTTCGTGGCCGCGGTCGCCGCGGGACGGGGCCTGGAGCAGGACGTGGTGCGGGCCTTCGCCGACGGGCGGGTGTTCAGCGGCGCCCAGGCCCTGGAGCTCGGCCTGGTGGACGTCCTGGGGGACGAGGAGAGCGCCCGGCGCCTGGCGGCGGAGCTGGCGGGGCTGGATCCGGAAAAGGCCCGGACCGTCAGCTTCGGCAAACCACCCAGGAAACTGTTCGGGCTGCTGCCGGGCAGCACACTGCTGCAGCAGGTCTCCCAGTCCCTGAGCCTGGAGCTGGCCTGGAGCGGCCAGCCCCTCTGGCTCCATCGCCCCTGACGTCATGAAGCCTGGTCTCGAGCTGAGGGCCCTGCGGGGGGCCACCACCGCCACCGCCAACACCGGCGAGGCGATCGCGGAGGCCGTGGCGGAACTGATCGAGGAATTGCTGCGGCGCAACGACCTGGCAGGGGACCGGGTGCTCTCGGTGACCTTCTCCGTGACCGCTGATCTGGACGCCTGTTTCCCGGCCGCCATCGCCCGGCGCCGGGCCGACTGGGGCCGGGTCGCCCTGCTGGATTGCCAGCAGATGGCGGTGGCCGGGGACCTGCCCCGCTGCATCCGACTCCTGGCCCACGCCTGGCTTGAGGCCAGCCGGGAGGTGGTCCACCCCTATCTGCGGGAGGCGGCGCGACTCAGGCCCGACCGGGCCGATGCGGGCCAGCCTTCGGCCCCAGCCAGCTCCCCCGCCGACCACTGAAGGCGCGGCAGACGCACAGGCGTGTTGAGACTTTCATCATGAAATTCCCCCCAACCATGCCTTCCTTCCCGCGCGACGGGTCCCATCCCCTGGCCCTGATCGGCCGTCTGGGCACCGCCGGCCTTGGGGCGCTGGCGATCGCCACCGCCACGGCCCTCTCCCCTGTCGCCACCGCTCCGTCCATCGCCCAGGGCACGCCCGGTCTGATGGAATTCCGCTGGGAGAACAACAGGGATTACCGCAAGCTCTACTTCTTCACCACCGACACCACCCGCATGCAGCGGGCGGAGTATTACCTGATGCTGCGGCCGAAGGATCGCAAGACGGCCATCCTCAAGTTGAGCATCAGCATTCCCAGCCACTTCGACACCAAGATCGATCCGAAGCAGGTGAAGCTGTGCCGGATGAGTGAGGGCGGGATGCTCAAGAGAACCCGCTGCCTGGCGACGATCCCGGCCACGATCGAGGTGTCGGAGAACGGGCGATCCATCGAGATCTTCCCGGAAACCCCTGTGTCCGACAAGGACACGATCGGTGTCTATATGAACGTGTTCAACCCGTTCAACGCCGGCATGTATCAGTTCAACGCCCTGGCCCAGGCCCCCGGCGACATCCCGGTCTCGGGCTACCTGGGCAGCTGGCTGATCCAGATCGTGCCCAACAGCACCAACTGATAGGGTGGCCGACTGAGCCGAAAGCAGCATGACGAAGCGCACACTGGAAGGAACGAGCCGCAAGCGCAAGCGCGTGTCCGGTTTCCGGGTGCGGATGCGCACCCACACGGGCCGCCGCGTGATCCGCACCCGCCGTCGCCGCGGCCGCGCCCGCCTGGCGGTCTGAGGCCGGCCGGGAAGGTCCGTGGCCCTGCCGCAGCAGCACCGGCTGAAGGGCCGACGGGTCTTCGATCGTCTGTACCGCCAGGGGCGGCGCTTCCAGGGGCCGGGGCTGCTGCTCCGGGTCCTGGCGGCGGATCCGTCCCTGCTGCCCCACGCAGGGACCCCCAGCACGCCCCCCACCGCCAGCCCCTGGCGCTGCGGGATCGTGATCAGCAGCAAGGTGAGCAAGCTGGCGGTGCGACGCAACCGCCTGCGGCGCCTCTTCCACGACCATCTGCGTCGTCATCCGCCGGCACCCAGCCAGCCCCTGTGGCTGCTGATCACCCTCAAGCCCGGCTGCCTCGAACGCAGCGAGGACCAGTTGCTGGGAGAATGCGCCCAGCTGCTGCGGCAGGCAGGATTGCTCCATGACCCCGGAGGACAGGGTGGAGAACAAACTCGAGATCAATGAGACGGTCTTCTACGAGGGCGGTCCCGCCAGGGGCGATCTGATCGTCAACCTCCTGTTCGGCCTCACCCTGATCGGCATTCCCTTTGCCGTGGGAGCCATCGTCCGGGCCCTCTGGCTGCGCTTCCGCATCACCAGCCGGCGCATCAGCGTCAGCGGCGGCTGGCTCGGCCGTGATCGCACCCAGGTGGTCTACAGCCAGATTCGCGAGGTGCGCTCGGTGCCGCGGGGCTTCGGCGCCTGGGGCGACATGGTGGTGGTGCTCAACGACGGCGCCAAGCTCGAAATGCGGGCGGTACCGCGCTTCCGGGAGCTCGAGGCCTACATCGAGGAGCGGCGGGAGAGCCGCGGCAAGGCCGCCGCCCGCCCCTCAGGAGCCACCGGTGCGGCCGGCTTCGCCCCCCCGGCCCGCGAAAGCGCCTGACCACCGGACCCCCAGCCGGTCTCCCCGGTCGGGCACACTGGCAGCCGAGATTCCCCACCCCAGCGCACCCCTGCCGTGATCGGCTACATCTCCGACAACCTGCTGCTCCCGATCCTCGATTTCTTCTACGGATTGGTTCCGAGCTATGGGCTCGCGATCGTGGCCCTCACCGTGGTCATCCGCCTGGCCCTGTTCCCGTTGAGCGCCGGCTCGATCCGCAGCGCCCGGCGCATGCGCATCGCCCAGCCGGTGATGCAGCAGCGCCAAGCCGAGATCAAGGCCAAGTACGCCAACAACCCCCAGAAGCAACAGGAGGAGCTGGGCGGTCTGATGAAGGAGTTCGGCAGCCCCCTCTCCGGCTGTCTGCCGCTCCTGGTCCAGATGCCGATCCTGTTCGCCCTGTTTGCCACCCTGCGGGGGTCCCCCTTCGCCGACGTGCCCTACGCGATCAACCTCAAGGTGCTTCCGGCCGAGGAGATCGCGGCGGTAGAGGCCAAGCCCTTCAACAGCGCCAGCCACTCCATCTTCATCAGCGAGACCGAGCACGTTCCGGTGATCGCCAGCCTGGAGGGCGGCACCAAGCTGGGCGTCGGTGACAGCACCCAGGTGGAGCTGCACGGCAAGGACGGCACCAGCTTCGCCTCCCTGCTCGGCACCGTGGAGCACGGCGACAGCTTCACCCCCAGCTGGGTGGTGACCAAGGGCGAGAGCGTGGTGCAGGTGGATGACCAGGGCAGGATCACGGCCCTGACCCCCGGCGACGCCACCGTCGAGGCCCGCATCCCCGGCCTGGCGGCCCGCAGCGGTTTCCTGTTCATCAAGGCCCTGGGCCAGGTGGGCTTCTACACCGATGGCGCCGTCAACTGGGACATCGCCATCCTGGTGGGGGCCTTCGGCGCCACCCTGTTCGCCTCCCAGCTGCTCTCGGGCATGGGCATGCCCGCCAACCCCCAGCAGGCGACCGCCAACAAGATCACGCCGGTGATGATCACGGCCATGTTCCTGTTCTTCCCGCTGCCCGCGGGGGTGCTGCTCTACATGGTGGTGGCCAACGTGTTCCAGGGGGTCCAGACCTTCCTGCTCACCCGCGAGGCCCTGCCCGACAACCTCCAGGCGATCCTCGACAAGCAGCTCGCCCAGCAGCCCGCCACCGCCACGGCCGGCGGCGGCAATGGCGGCGGCCGGTTGCCCTTCGAGCCCAAGACCAAGAAATGACCCGGCTGCAGCCGCTGCCCCTGCAGGAGTTGCGGCTGCTGGGCGAGGGCCGCACCTGGCCGGTCGACCAGTCCATCGCCGGCCTGGCCAGCCTCACCCCCGTGCGCGGCCGGGTGCGGGCCCTCCACCACGGCACGGTGCTGGAGGTGGAGGGCACGGCCGAGACGATCGTCACCCTCTGCTGCGACCGCTGCCTGCAGACCTACAACCACGCCCTGGCCGCCAAGGCCCGTGAGCTGCTGGAGATCGCCGTGGCCGGCCCCGAGGAAGAGGAGGTGCTGTTCGCGGCCGAGGATCCGGTGGAGTGCCTTGATCCGGGGGGCAGCTTCGATCCTGAGCGCTGGCTGTTCGAGCAGCTCAGCCTGCAGCTGCCGCTGGTGAACCGCTGCGGTCCCGACTGCCCCGGCCCGCCGCTGCCCACCGGCGACGCCAGCGGCGAGGGGGACGGTGACCCCCGCTGGGCGGCCCTCCGCTCCCTGCGCTGAGCCATGGTCCACGACCTGGGCGATCAGCTGGATCTTCTGATCCGTTCCCGCACGCCGATCCTCTGGATCCGCAGCCTGGAGGAGGAGCGGGTGGAGGGGTTGCTGGAGCGGGCTGCCCAGCGCCTGGGGGGCCGCACGCTGCTGCGCTGGGACTTCATCGGCGGGCTGAGCGGCAGCCCGGGTCTGGAGGGGCAGGCGGTGCGTCAGCCGATGGCGGCCCTCGGTGCCCTCGACGGGCTGCCGGCCGAGCAGGGGGCGATCCTGCTGCTGAAGGACTTCCACCGCTACGCCGACGATCCCGGCGTCTGCCGGCGGCTGCGCAACCTGGCCGCGGGCCTGCGCCAGGTGCCCCACACCCTGGTGATCAGCGCCCCGGAATGGCAGCTGCCGCGGGAGCTGGAGGACAGCGTCACCCTGCTGGAGCTGCCCCTGCCCGAGGCCGGGGAGATCGGCCGCCTGCTGCGGGCGATCGCCGAGGCCAGCGGCCAGCCGCTGGCGCCGGGGGTGCTCGAGCAGCTCACCGCCGCCTGCCACGGGCTGAGCGAGCAGCGGGTGCGCCAGCTGGCGGCCCGGGCCCTGGCCCGGCGGGGGCAGCTGGGCATCGAGGACCTGGCGGAGGTGCTGGAGGAGAAGCGCCAGGCCATCGCCCGCAGCGAACTGCTGGAGTACTGCCCCACCGAGGCCACCCCCGCCGACATCGGCGGCCTGGAGACCCTCAAGCACTGGCTGGAGCAGCGCCACCGGGCCTTCAGTGAGGGGGCCCAGCGCTATGGCCTGCCCCTGCCCCGGGGGGTGCTGCTGATCGGCCCCCAGGGCACCGGCAAGTCGCTCACCGCCAAGGCGATCGCCCACAGCTGGGCCATGCCCCTGCTGCGGCTCGATGTGGGGCGCCTGTTCGCCGGTCTGGTGGGGGCCAGCGAGGCCCGCACCCGGGAGATGATCCAGCGGGCCGAAGCCATGGCCCCCTGCGTGCTCTGGATCGACGAGATCGACAAGGGCTTCGGCGGTGGCGACGGCCGCAGCGACGGCGGCACCAGCCAGCGGGTGCTGGCCAGCCTGCTCACCTGGATGGCGGAGAAAAGCAGCGCCGTGTTCGTGGTGGCCACCGCCAACGCCGTGGAGCGGCTGCCGGCGGAACTGCTGCGCAAGGGCCGCTTCGACGAGATCTTCCTGCTGGAGCTGCCCGATGCCGAGGAACGCCGGGCGATCCTGGATCTGCAGCTGCGGCGGCGGCGGCCCCGCCATGCCATCCCCCTGGAGGTGCTGGTGGACCGCACCGCCGATTTCTCCGGCGCCGAACTGGAGCAGACCGTGATCGAGGCCATGCACCTGGCCTTCGGCGAGGGCCGCGAGCTCGGGGAGGCCGACCTGATCGCGGCGGCCAGCCAGGTGGTGCCCCTCTCACGCACCGCCAGGGAGCAGCTGGAGGCCCTGCGCAGCTGGGCCAGCAGCGGCCGGGCGCGGCCGGCCTCAGGCGCCGGGAGGGCTTCCTGAGGCGAATCGGCACCAAAGTGGAAGACTTTCAATGCATCGATGGGGCCCGATGTAACGGCTTCATGAAGAACAACCACGCCTGGTAACAGCTTCGCCGGGCTGGCGGTGACGAACGATTCATCGCCCGTAGCGTCAGGCCATCAATCGTGACGAAGCCGCCGTGACCCCGAGCCCCAGCCCCCGCTCCGGCAGCGAACTCACCTCCCAGCTCGCCGTTGCCAGCCTTGGAGCCGGTGTGATCACCACCTTGGCGGTGGCCCAGGGCCAGAGCCCCCTGACGGCCCTCGGCATCACCCTGTTCTCGGCCGTGGCGGCCGTTGTGGTGGGCCAGGTGATCTCCAGCAACTGAGACGAAGAACGCAAGTCTCTCAGGGCTGAATCGTTCCGCTGGTTGTTTCCGCTGAACTTTTCAGGGTTGAACTTTTCAGCGTTGAACCGTTCTGCGTCAAACCGTTCTGCGTCAAACCATTCTGCGTTGAACCTTTCTACGTAGAACCTTTTTTACGTCGAACCTCTTTACGTCGAACCGTTCAGCGTTAAGCAGTCGATCGCGGGCCGTTGGAAGGCCGACAAGCAGCCCTGGGGGTGAGCCTCCGATTGCTTGGCTGGATCGTCCAGCCTGAAGCGTCCGCTGCCATGCTTCACCGGCGCCACCACCCCTGCCCTTGCCCGCCGAGACCGCCATGCCCCTGCGGGCCCTGATGCCCGCCCTGGCCAACAAGACGTACTTCAATTTCGGCGGCCAGGGCCCCTTGCCATCCCCTTCGCTGGCGGCGATCAGCGAAGCCTTCGCCACCATCCAGCAGCTGGGCCCCTTCAGCGACGATGTCTGGCCCTACGTGAATCGCACGGTCTCAGGGCTGCGCCAGCGGCTGGCGTCCTGGTTCGGGGTGGCGCCGGAGCGGGTGGCCTTCACCGAGAACGTCACCTCGGGTTGCGTGCTGCCCCTCTGGGGACTGCCATGGCAGGAGGGGGACGAGCTCCTGGTCAGCGATGCCGAGCACTACGGGGTGGTGGCGGCCCTCGAGGAGCTGGCCCGGCGCCACCAGCTGCGCATCACCTCCCTGGCGGTGGCCGATCTCACCGGGGACGCGGCCGCCACGGCCTCCGCGGTGAACGAGCGGCTGGAGGCGGCCCTCACCCCCCGCACCCGGCTGGTGGTGCTCTCCCACCTGCTCTGGAACACCGGCCAGACGATGCCGATCGCGACGGTGGCGGCCCAGCTGGCCGGCCATCCCCGCCACCCCTGGCTGCTGGTGGATGCGGCCCAGTCCCTGGGGAGCCTGCCGGTGGCCGAGGCGGCCGCCGCCGCCGACATCTATGCCTGCACCGGCCACAAGTGGTGCTGCGGTCCCGAAGGGCTCGGGGCGGTGGCGGTCTCCGAGCGGCTGCTGGAGGCGAGCAGCCCCACCCTCATCGGCTGGCGCACCCTGGAGCACGACGGGCCCGGCGCCGGCGGCTACCACCGCGACGCCCGCCGCTTCGAGGTGGCCACCTCCTGCACCCCCCTGTTCGCCGGGCTGGATCGCTCCCTGCAGCTGCTGGAGGCTGAAGGCGGGGCCGACGACCGGCTGGCGGCGATCCGCGAGCGCAGCGGCCAGCTGTGGGAAGGCCTGCAGCAGATTTCCGGCATCCGCACCCTGCTGACGGTGCCCCCGCCGGCGGGGCTGGTGAGCTTCACCCTGGCGGATCGCATGGGAGAACCCCTGGAACCGGCCGCCGTCGTGAAGGGACTGGGGGATCGGGGCACCTGGCTGCGGACCCTGGAGTCCCCCCGCTGCGTGCGGGCCTGCACCCACCTGGTCAGCACCGCTGACGAGGTGGAGCGGCTGTTGGCCCAGCTGGCTGAGGGCTGACAGGCGGGCCGTGGGAACCGCCGGCCAGCAGCGACTCAGTTGCCGCCCTGAGCCATGCCGACGGGAATCCTCGGCACGGGGAATCCATGCTGGCCAAGGACGTCCACGATCATGCGATTGGTATCGAAATAAACCTGCCAGTAGTGGTCGGTATGGGTGTAGGGACGGACGGCCAGCCTGGGGCCACGCTCGCTGAACTCCAGCACCTCGATGTCCGCCGGGGTGTTGGGATCCTGGTTGGGAACGGCCTTGATCCCTTCCTTCAGCAGGGCGATGGCCTTGGACACGTCGGCGCTGTTATCGAGTTGGGCGACAAGGTCAACCCGCCGGAAGGGGTGGGAAGAGAAGTTTTGGATCGTGTCAGCGAAAAGCTTGCCGTTGGGAACGATATTACGGACACAATCCATTGATTGGATGGAGGTGACGAACATGCCGATTTCCTCCACCGTTCCCGTGACCCCGCCAGCCGTGATGAAGTCACCGGCACTGAACGGACGGAAGATCTGCAGAAAGACACCAGCCGCGAAGTTGCTGAGCATGCCGCTCCAGGCGGCGCCGATCGCCACACCGGCACCGGCCAGAAGGGCGGCGAAACTCGCTGTCTGGATCCCGAAGAAACCGAGGATGGCGACAACCAGAATGACCCGGAGGAGCGCACCCAGGATGTTGATCAGATAGCCAATGACTGTCGGATCAAGGGTTCCTGAGGACAGGCCTCTCCTGAGAATGCGCAAGGCGAACTTGATGCACCAGCCACCGGCGATCCAGAGGGCAACAGCCCCAACAAGCTTGAACAGAAAGGGAATGACCACATTTGCGATCACGGGCAGGCTTGTCGGCATCAGACCAGAGAAAGAGCTCACATCTGAATGAAGGTATCAATAGAGCCCCTGATCGCCAGAGAATCGTCCGGAAAACTTCCGAACCAACACCCGAAGGCTCTGGCCTGCCCTGGACAGCCGCTGGGAGGCCTTCATGAACCCCCATGACGGCTCGCCTGACGGGACCTGCCCCGGTCCCCAGAGTGGAGAGATCGTTGTCAGCGCCGTCAGCCACGGCCAGACCGCCCCATGACTCCCAAGCTCTCCCGACCACAGGCGGCCTTGCTCGCAGCCGCCTGCGCGCTCTGTGTCAGCAGCCTGTCTGCCGTGCCTCCGGCAGGCGCCACCCCCGGGGCCTCCAAGGATTCCCCCTATGCCGCCGCCGCCGATGGGGCCAGCCCAACAGCCGCTCCCGGCAGCGTGGCACCGGGAACGGAGAAGGAGTCGCCCTACGCCGCGGCCAAGGATGAGCTGGCCCTCAGCTTCGGCCCCAACCTGGGCAAGCTCTGGTGGCTGCTGCTGCCCGCCGGTCTGGCCGCGGGCAGCTACCTCTACCTGCGCCGCCAGGAAGGGGCGAGCTGAAGGACGCCGATCAGGCTTCCCCCGCCTCCAGCAGATGGCGCTGCACCCAGCCGGCCAGCAGGGCCCCGACGATCGGCGCCAGCCAGAACAGCCAGAGCTGGCCGATGGCCTCACCGCCCACCCAGAGGGCCACACCGGTGCTGCGGGCCGGGTTCACCGAGGTGTTCGTCACCGGAATGCTGATCAGGTGGATGAGCACCAGGGACAGGCCGATCGGCACCCCGGCGAAGTCCTTGATCGCGTCCCGGTGGGTGGCGCCCAGGATCACCAGCAGGAAGAAGAACGTCAGCAGCACCTCGATGATCAGGGCGGCCCAGAATCCGTAGCCGCCCGGGGAATGGGCTCCGAAGCCGTTCGTGGCCAGCGGGTTGCTGCCGCTCAGCTCGAAGCCCTTGCGGCCACTGGCGATGGCGTAGAGAAGCCCACCGGCCATGACGGCACCCAGCACCTGGGCGACGATGTAGGGCAGCAGGGCCGAGCTGGGGAAGCGGCCGCTGGCCCAGAGGCCGAAACTCACCGCCGGATTGATGTGGCAGCCGGAGACATGGCCGATGGCATAGGCCATGGTGAGCAGGGTCAGACCGAAGGCCAGGGACACCCCGACGAACCCCAGCCCCAGGGGGTTGCTTTCCGCCTGGGCGTAGGGGAAAACGGCCGCCAGCACAGCGCTGCCGCAACCTCCGAAGACGAGCCAGAAGGTGCCGAACAATTCCGCGAGGAACCGTTTCGACATGGGTACGGCGACGGTCATGGCGAGCTTGTGTCCTGCGCGGTGCTCTCACCCTAGGGACCGGTGCTGCGCAGGATTCTTCCTCGACCCGGTGGGACCGATCCGGCGGCCCGATCAGCTGCAGCGGGCCTGCAGCGCCCGGGCGGCCTCCTCCCGATCATCGAAATGCACCTTGGTGGTGCCGAGGATCTGGTAATCCTCGTGGCCCTTGCCGGCGATCAGCACCAGGTCCTCCGGCGCCGCCGCGGCGATGGCGGCGGCGATCGCCGCGGCCCGGTCCCCTTCCACCACCAGCTCGGTGCCGGCGGGGATCCCCGCCACCACGTCATCGAGGATCCGCTGGGGGTCCTCGGTGCGGGGGTTGTCGGAGGTGACCACCACCGCGTCGGCCAGGCGGGCGGCGATCGCCGCCATCAGGGGCCGCTTGGTGCGGTCCCGATCACCGCCACAGCCGAACACGCAGATCAGCCGCCCCTGGCTGAAGGGACGGCAGGCGGCCAGGGCATTGGCGAGGCCGTCGGGGGTGTGGGCGTAATCCACCAGCACCGACGGCAGGGGAACCCCCACCGGCCCGGCGACCCTCTCCATGCGTCCCGGCACCCCCCGGAAGCTGGCCAGGCCGTCGAGCAGCGGCGGCAGGGCCAGACCCTGCTGCAGCAGGGCCCCCACCGCCTCCAGCAGGTTCATCAGGTTGAAGCGTCCCACCAGGGGCGAGCGGAAGGTCCCCTCCCCGAGCGGGCTGTGCAGGCGGCCGCTCACCCCGTCGGCGCCCATCACCAGATCGCTGATGTGCAGCTCCACCGCTGGATCCTCCAGGGAACTGCGCCAGCAGGGGCCGGCGCCGGATCCCTGGCTGGCCGCCCCCAGACGCTCGGCCAGGCGGGCCCCCCAGGGGTCATCGACGTTGACCACGGCGCCCCCCTCCAGCAGATCCGAGGCGAACAGCTGGGCCTTGGCCTCGAAGTAGGCCTCCATCGACGGGTGGTAGTCGAGGTGGTCCTGGGTGAGGTTGGTGAACACCGCCCCGGCGAAGCGGCAACCGGCCACCCGCCGCTGATCGAGGGCGTGGGAGCTCACCTCCATGGCGGCGATGCTGCTGCCGGCCGCCACGGCCTTGGCCAGATCGCCCTGCAGCAGATCGGCGAAGGCGGTGGTGTGGGTGGCTGTGGCGCTGTAGCCGGGCCAGCGGTTCTGCAGGGTGCCGAACAGGGCCGACGGGTGGCCCGCCGCCGCCGCCAGATGCTCGATCAGGTAGGTGGTGGTGGTCTTGCCGTTCGTGCCCGTGACACCGATCAGGGCCAGACGCCGGCTGGGCTGGCCCCAGAACTCCGCCGCCAGCCGGCCAGCCCAGAGGGCCAGGGGCGGCTCCACCACCAGCACCGGATCGCCGGGGGCCGGGGGCCGGGCGGCCGCCGCCGCCGGCCCGATCACCGCCGCCACCGCGCCGGCCGCCAGCACCTCGGGCCAGAAGCTGCCGCCATCCACGGCCGTGCCGGGCAGGCCGACGAACAGGGTGCCGGGGCCGACGCGGCGGGAATCGCAGCTGACGCCGCTGACCGCCGCCTGGGCCAGGGCGCCGGCGGGGTCGGGCAGCGGCGGCAGGCCCACCTGGTGCAGGAGCGGCTGAAGCAGCGGGGACATGGCGGCGCCGGCGGCGTCCGGCGGGACGGAGCTGGCGCCTGTCATAGCGTGACGCTCAGCGGACGCCCTGCTTGATCAGCCAGGCCTGCAGCTGGGCTCCCGCCAGCCGGGGGGACACCCGGGGAAGCTCCCGCAGGGGGGCGTCGGCACCGGCCGCCACCGCCAGCACGGGCACGGCCAGCCCATAGCGCCCCTGCAGGGCCGGATCGGTGTCCACGTCGATCACCTCCAGGGGCTGGGGGGGATCCAGGGCCCCCAGCTTCTCCTCGAGGCCTTCGCACAGGCAGCAGCCCTGGCGCGAGAAGAGCAGCAAGTCCTGCATCAGTCCGGAACGGGGTCGCAGCCGCAGGGGGTGAAGGGATGGCAGCGGCAGAGGCGCTTGGCGGTCAGCCAGCCGCCGCGCCAGGGCCCATGGCGGCCGATCGCCTCCAGCCCGTAGGCGCTGCAGCTGGGAATGAAGCGGCAGCGGGGACCCAGCAGGGGGGAGATCCAGCGCCGGTAGGCGCCGATCAGGGCGAGCAGCACGACGGCCACGCCGGCCGAGAGGGCGCCCGTCAGCGAGGCCGGGATCGGACCGGGACCATCGCCGCCTAGGGTGGGTGGTTGGCGCAGCACGCGCAGGCCTGCGGGTTCTTCCAGCATGCCGCAAGCGTGAACCTCGCCGTCCGGCCCCCGGGCCGCACCATCCACCTCCGTCACCTTCCCTTATGTCTCGCTACCGCGGCCCTCGCCTGAGGATCACGCGGCGCTTGGGGGACCTTCCCGGTCTCACCCGTAAGGCCGCCAAACGGTCTTACCCCCCCGGTCAGCACGGCCAAGCCCGTCGCAAGCGCTCCGAATACGCGATCCGTCTCGAAGAAAAGCAGAAACTGCGTTTCAACTACGGCATTTCCGAACGTCAGCTGGTGCGCTACGTGAAGAAAGCCCGTGCCCAGGAGGGTTCCACCGGAACCAACCTGCTCAAACTGCTCGAGAACCGACTCGACAACATCTGTTTCCGCCTCGGCCTCGGCCCCACCGTTCCCGGCGCCCGCCAGCTGGTGAACCATGGCCACGTCACCGTGAACGGCCGCGTCGTCGACATCCCCAGCTACCAGTGCAGGGCCGGCGACGTGGTCGCCATCCGCGAGCGCAAGTGCAGCAAGGCCCTGGCCGAAGCCAACCTGGCCTTCCCCGGTCTGGCGAACATCCCGCCCCACCTCGAGTTCGACAAGGCCAAGATGACCGCCAAGGTCGGTGGCCGCATCGAGCGCGAATGGGTCGCCCTCGAGATCAACGAACTGCTGGTGGTGGAGTTCTACAGCCGCAAGGTCTGAACCTCATCCCCACCAACAACCGCCGGCGGATCGTCGCCGGCGGTGTGCCGTCCGCGTCCACTGCCGCTAGGTATGGGCGTAGACGGCCTTGTTGTTGGCGCCTGTGAAGTCATTCACGCCCGGGGCCTCGGCCCGGCCGGCGGCTCCCCCGATCCCCTGGCGCCTCGTCGGCAGCGTGGTGGCCCTGCAGGCCTGCCTGCAGCTGGGCTGGATCGTCTACAGCACCTACCAGCCGGTTCTGCTGCAACGCTTCGGCTTCAGCGACCTGCTGCCGGCTTTTGCCCTGCTGGGCGGCGTCCTCGGCCTGGTGGTCGAACCGCTGAGCGGAGCCCTCTCCGATCGCCACGGCGACCAGGCCCGCGGCCGGCTGCTGCCGATCACCGTGGCGGTGACCGTGGCCGGTCTGATCTTTCTCACCATGGCGGCGCTGCTGCGGCAGGGATCCCCCTGGTTCAGCCCAGGCCTGCCGTGGCTGATGGTGCTCTGGGTGGTGGCCGTGCAGTGGGCTTCCAGTCCCAATCTGGCCCAGTTGAACGAAGCCGTGTCGCTGCGCTCCCTGCCGCTGGCCGCGGCACTCCTGACCGTGAGCCAGGGGCTGATCGGTGCCTTCTCCGGCGACCTGGCCCGCCAGGCCCTGCGGCTGGGCCCCGCCGCCACCTTCCTGCTCGGCGCACTGGTGCTGGCCCTGGGCCTGGCGGTGCTGCGCACGGGCCGGGCCGACGCCTCCCTGAGCTTCCGCAGCGGCCAGGGCTCCGGCGACCGCCAACGCCTCGCCAGACCCCTGGGCCCCGCCGACCTGGCCCAGGCGGCCCTGCTGCTGGGCCTCGCCCTGGCGGTGGGCGGCCTGGGTCAGATCCTGCTCGAGCTGCTCCCCAGGCTGGCCCGCTCGGTTCCGCCCGGGCCGGAGGCCTGGGGCCCGGGATCCCTGCTCCTGCTGTGCTCGGCCATCGGCGCGCCCCTCACCGCCCGGGCCGTGGGCCGGTGGGGGCGGCTGCCCTCCCTGGCGGCGGGGATCCTGCTGCTGGCGGGGGTCCTGGTGGTGGGTCTCCTGCTGCCCCAGGGGCCCGGCCTGCCGCAGCTCGCCCTGCTCGGGGTGCTCCACAGCCTCGTGATCACCAGCCTGACGGCCACCTCCCTGACGGTGCTGCCGGCGGGCCGCAGCGGGCTGGGGGCGGGGCTGGCGCTGGGGGGAACCGGACTCGCCGCCAGCCTCGTGCGGCTGGGATTCGGAGCGGCCGGGCCGGTCGGATCCGGGCGTCTGCTGGTCCTGCTGGCGGCCAGCACCGGCACTGCCCTGGTGGGCTGTCTGCTGCTGGCGGGTCGCCGTCGCCGGGGGATGGCATGAGCGGCGGCTTCACCGATCACTTCGGCTCCGTTGCCGGGGCCTACGCCCACTACCGGCCCACCTATCCGGCGCCCCTGTTCGCCTGGCTGGCCGGGGTGGCCCCCGCCCGCCAGCGGGCCTGGGACTGCGCCACCGGAACGGGCCAGGCCGCCATCGGCCTGGCCGCCCATTTCGCCGCGGTGGTGGCCACCGACGCCAGCGCCGCCCAGCTGGCCGCCGCCAGCCCCCACCCCGGGGTGCAGTACCGGCTGGCCGCGGCCGAGAGCTCCGGGTTGGAGGCGGCCAGCCTCGATCTGGTCACCGTGGCCCAGGCGGTGCACTGGTTCGATCGGCCCCGGTTCTTCGCTGAGGTGGAGCGGGTGCTGCGCCCCGCCGGCGTGCTGGCCGTCTGGAGCTACGGCATCCCCGAGCTGGAGGGGGAGCGGCCCGATGCGCTCCTGCAGCACTTCTACGCCGACATCGTCGGCCCCTACTGGCCCCCCGAGAAGGCGCTGGTGGAGAATGGCTACCGCGACCTGGTGCTGCCCTTCGAGGGCCTGGAGGCCCCGCCCTTCGCCATGGAAGCCACCTGGACCCTGGAGCAGCTGCTCGGCTATTGCGCCAGCTGGTCGGCCAGCGCCCGCTACCGGGCCGCCCTGGGCCACGACCCCCTGGAGCGGCTGCGGCCGGCCCTGGCGGCGGCCTGGGGGGAGGCGGGCCAGGGGCGACGGATCCACTGGCCCCTGACCCTCAAGGCTTCACGCCGGGGCCCGGCTCAGGCCAGCGGGGCGGGGGCGGCAGCTTCCCCGGGCTGAGCGGCCGCTTCCCCGGGCTGAGCGGCGAGGTCCTGGATCTGCTGCAGATAGCCGGCGTAGGTGGGAGACCCGGTGGCGGCGTAGTTCAGGTTCCGGTATAGACCCGTGAGCCGGATGTAGTGGTCCCGGGCGGCCTTCTTGTCGGGAAAGGTGGGCTCGCGGTGCAGCAGATCGAAGACCAGGTCGAAGGAGGTCTTCTGCCGTTCCAGGGGCGTGGTGGAGTCGACGGCATCGAAGGCATCCTGCTGCAGATAGACCATGTCGAGGAACTGGGCCTTCTGGAACACGATGAAGTCCTCCAGGCTCACCCCTTCCTCCCCGGTCACCTGGATCATCTGGCTGACCCGGTCGCCCTCCTTGAGCAGGGCGTTCATGGCAGCGACGCGCCCCACCCAATCCGGGGAAAGATGCTGGGAGAACCAGCCTTCGAGCTGCTGGAAATAGCGCGACCAGGAGAGCAGGATATCGACGGCCGGATAGAAGCGCTTGTAGGCACGCTCCGCACTCAGCCCCAGGAAGGCCTTCACCGTTCCCAGGGTGCACTGGGTGACCGGCTCCTCGAAGTTCCCCCCCGCCGGTGACACCGTTCCGATCATGGTGAGGCTGCCGACGGAACCATCGTTGGTGCGGATGATGCCGGCCCGCTCATAGACGCTCTTGATCGAGGAATCGAGATAGGCGGGGAAGGCCTCTTCGCCCGGAATCTCCTCCAGCCGCCCGGAGGTTTCCCGCATCGCCTGGGCCCAGCGGGAAGTGGAATCGGCGATCAGCAGCACGTTGTAGCCCATCTGGCGGTAGTACTCGCCCAGGGTGAGCCCGGTGTAGATGGACGCCTCCCTCGCCGCCACCGGCATCGAGGAGGTGTTGCAGATGATGATGGTGCGATCCATCAGCGAACCGCCGGTCTTGGGATCGGAAAGCTTGGGGAATTCGGTGATCGTTTCCACCACCTCCCCAGCCCGCTCCCCGCAGGCCACCACCAGCACAATGTCCACATCGGAGTGGCGCGAAATCAGGTTCTGGAGCACGGTCTTACCGGCGCCGAAAGGGCCAGGAATGCAACCGGTGCCGCCCCGGGCGATGGGCAGAAACGTGTCGATGATGCGCTGGGTGGTGATCATCGGCTCCTGGGGGTAGAGCCGCTCGCAGCGGTGGGCCTCCAGCAGCGCCTGGGGCAGGGGGCGCCGCACCGGCCACGGCTGCGTCAGCGTCAGCGACCGCGTCGCCCCGGAGGCCTCCGTGATCCGGGCCACGGCGGTGTCGATCGTGAAACTTCCCTGCTGGATCCAGTCGAGGCTGACGCCCCCCTGCTGGTCAAAGGGAACCATGATCTTGTGGGTGAAACGGCCCTCCTGGACGGTGCCGATCCCATCCCCGGCATGGAGGGTGTCGCCGATCCTGGCTGTCGGCTGGAACGACCATTTCCTTTCCGTGTCCAGCGGCGACACCTCGGCACCCCGGGGCAGAAACGTTCCGTAGCCAGCGGCGAGCTGGGCCAGCGGATTCTGCAGCCCGTCATAGACCTGGCCCAGCAGACCGGGGCCGAGGGTGACGGAGAGCTGCTCGCCCGTCTGCTCGACCGGGTCGCCGATGCCGACCCCCTTGGTGCTCTCGAACACCTGGGCATCGGCCAGCCGGCCCCGCACCCGCAGCACCTCGGCCTTCAGCTTTTCCTGCCGCTCGCCGACCTGGCGCCTCAGGCAGATGTAGATCACCTCATTCTTGAGCAGGGGCCGTGGCTTGGCCTCGGCCATCTGGATCGTGACGAGATCATCCTGGACGGCGACAACCCTGGCGGGGTTGTAGTCAGGGAGAGACTCAATGCTGCTGTTCATTGAGATGCACCTGAAAAGAGTTCTTTGTGATTTCCGAGCCCCGCATCCACCAGCTCACGAAAACGGGCGACGGCCGCTTCTCCTTTGTAGCATGACCAACGGCTGACCAGACTCCAGCGCGCCAGATAGATAATCAAGGCTTCAAAATCAAACTCATGGCCCGCCGCAAGGCGATGCAACATCGCCCAGACGACGGAGAACTGCAACTTCTCAAAGCCGATCAGGTCGTCCTTCTCCAACAGATCGTGAGCCTGCCTGAGCCAGGGAAAGATCGCCTCCATTTGGAATGTCGGGGCACTCCAGTTGCGCTCGATCATTCCCACCCATTCACCGAACCCCCAGATCTCACCGCCGGGCGGCTGGGTTTCACCGCGGCGACGGCGGCGCAGGGCCGTCATGATCGTGCGCATATCCAGGCGCTGCGTCACCAGGCTCCGCAGGGTGGGGTTGCGGTTGGCGGCCAGGAAGCCAAGGGCCTCGTGGATGAACGCCGCATCGCTGCGTTCCAGCGGCTGGGACGACCAGGCGATCAGATTGGCGATCTGCTCGAGGGTGCGGCGATCGGGGGCCTCCAGCAGTCCCAGGCGGCTTTCCAGCTTGAGCCTGGAAATCGGGGGCGTCGCGGCCTCAAACAGCGACCCCAGGGGCGGCAGGCTGGCCATCAGCACGACGTACTTCATCGGGATCGGCTGCTCACTTCACCACCCCCTCCAGCAGGGCGCGGAACCGGGGCTGCAGGTGGGCCAGCAGGGTCTGGGCGATCGCCGCATCCGTCAGATCCAGCACCACATCCCGGTCGACCAGCCGCAGCTTCAACCCGGCCTGGGGACCCTTGGCGACACCGAAGCTGATCCCCTCCCGCAGCAGGCCGCGGGCGGTGAGGCGCACGAAGCGGCTGAGGATGCCCTGCTCCAGCTCCTCGGGGTGCTGGCTGAGTTCGGCCAGGCCGGCGATCCGCCGAGGCAGCAGCACCTCCACCTGCTGGGACTGGTCGGCCTCCGGGCGCAGCGTGCCGACGATCTCCAGGATCATCCGCTCCAGGATCTCCTGCTTTTCCTGCTCCTCACCGACGAGCTGGCGCACCTCGCCGGTGAAGCGATCACTGAGCTGGGCCTTGAGGGCCAGGTTGGCGTCGCGGAAGGCCAGTTCCAGGGCCTGCTGCCCCGAGGTCTGGAGCGAGGCCGCCTCCGTCCTGGCCCGATCAACGATCTGCCGGGCCTGCTCCTCCGCCTGGGCCAGCAGGGCTGCGGCCTTGGCCTGGGCCTCCTTCAACAGGGCGTCGGCCTCCGTGCGGCCCTTCTCGACGCCCTGGTCCCGCAGGCGCGCAATCAGGTCTTCCACGCCGGACGCCACCGCCAGGGGCGTGTCGTGCCGGAGCTTCTTCGGGTTGGCCATGGGAACTGCCCGGCTGGGGGTGGAACAACGGAGATGGGAAAGGAGCGCGGAGGAGGGAAAGGAACCCAGGCGCCAGCGCGACGGAGGCGCCGCAGAGGTCTCCTATTTGGGAATGCCCCCGGCCGCTACCAGGGCAAAGACGAAGGCAAAGACGGCAAAGCCCTCAACGATGGCGGCCGGCGCCAGGGACAGGCCGAAGATCTCGGGCTTGGCCTTGGATCCGGAAATGGCGGAGGCGCAGCACAACCCCTGGTAGATCGCCGCCATCAGGAACGCCAGACCGGAGAGCAGGCCAATGCCGAACAGGCCACCGGAATTGGCGGGGGTCACCGGTCGGTTGAGGATGAACATCACGACGATGCCGTAGATCGACATCGAGGAAGGCAGCGCCGACAGACCGACGAAACGTCCGTAGCCGCTGCTGACCTCCATCATGGCGCCGATCGCCGCCTGCCCTGCCGTGGTGCAGCCGATGGAGGCACCGATCGCCGCCAACGCCACCGGCGCGTAGATGCCGATCCAACCAAGGACAAGAATGGACGTGTCGTTGTTCATTAGGCCGTCTCCTTTTTACTGAAGGGTGCGAAAGGATAGCCTTCCTCGTCAAGGCTCCAGTTGAAGAACTCGATGAAGTTGAGCCGCAGGCCGTGGACGAAACCGCTGATGATGGCCAGCAACAGATTGATGCCATGACCCAGAAGCAGGATCAGCAGCGCAATGACGACCCCAAGGGGCACATCGGAGCGACAAACTTCAGCCGCCAGCTGGTTGAACGTCAGGGCCAGAGAGGCACTAGCCAAGCCTAGGGCAAACAACCGCAGGTAACTCATCACGTCGCCGAAAAGTTTGGAGAGTTCCGCCAGAGAGGACAGCCCATCAAACAATCGCAGCAGCAGGGAGCCGAAGGAATCGAGGCGGCGCTCGCTGCTCAGCAACAGAATGGTGAGCAGCCCGCCGCTGCCGAGGCCCAGGCCCAGATCCCGGCCCACCGGAGTGCCCGCCCCCAGGTAGAGACTGAGGCCCGCCAGAATGATCGCGATCCAGCCGATGGGCTTGGCCCGCGCAGCGATCGAAACTGCGCGCACAGCCACGATCCCATTGGCCAAAATCAGATGTAGGGCACCCACCACCAGCGAGACCTTCATCATCGAATCGAAATCGTCCAGATTCAACACATGGAGGTGGGCCAGAAGGGATCCGGCCGGGGGAGCCGCTCCGAAGTAACTCCCGGCCAGCATTCCGTAGAGCAACGAGAACAGCAGACCGACCGCAGCCAGGACACGGAACCGGCGCGAGGATGGCCTGGACCCCATGCCATTCCAGAAGACGGCAAGCAGCACGCCCAGCACCAGGGCATAGCCCGCGTCCGCCAGGATCATGGCGAAGAACATGGCGAAAGAGAAAAACACCACCACCGATGGATCCCAGTCGCGATACCCCGGCGTTTCGTAAAAAGTGACGAGATCTTCGCCCCCCTCCAGCAGGTCCGGATTCGTCATCAAGGTGGGAGGGGAGTCGTCTGAGGTCGGACTTTCCGCCCAGGTGGCCAGCCCCAGCCGCTCAGCGAAGGACGTGAGCCGGGGAAGCTCCTGGCGTGGCATCCACCCCTGCACCTGAACGATGCGGCCCAGATCGGCGCTCTTCTGGCCGGCCAGGCTGAGGGCCGCCTGCTCATCGGCCCGGACCAGGTGCTTGGAGAGCAGGAAGATCCAGCGACTGAGGGCCACATGCTCCGCTTCGATGTCATCGAGGGCGACATGGGCCTGGTCGAGCTCGGCCCTCAACGCCTCGGGGGACTCGGAACCCACATGGGCCCGCCCCACCGGCAGGAGGTTCTGGTCGGGCTCCTGTTCGGCGATCAGCACGACGTAGCCATGCCTCGGGCTGGCGTGCACCCGCTGCCAGGGCAGTGCCAGCCCATCGAGCGCCTGCTGGAAGGCCGCGAGCTTGGCATGGGGGACCCGATAGAACCACAGCCGCTGGCCGCCGAGGTCCGCCAGCTCGGGCAGCCGGAAGTTCCCCCACGGGGCCAGTTCGGCGAGATGGTGGCGCAGGGCAAGAATTCTGTCCTCGGCAGCCCGCTTGCGGGAGCGGCTCTCCAGTGCCTTCGCCACCACGGCTTCGAGCTGGAACGTGGGATCCACCCTCAACGGGTAGCGGCGCTGGCGCACATCCATCAGGTAGCGCAGGGCTTCGCGGGCCTCCACGGCCGGTTGGGATGAGGTGAAATCAGCAGGGGCCTCCGTTGTGCCCAGATCAATCAGATGCAGACATCCAAGGGCCTGCAGTCCTTCCAGTACAACTTGCTTCTGGGCCGCAAGAGCGAAGACAGAAACCTTGGCCAGGGCAACGATCGTCATGGTGTCTGGCGCTCCTTCTTGCGTTTGGCAATCTTGGAATTGACCACACCCGCCCGTTCCGCATCCGCCAGATAAATGGAGATACTTCGAATCGTCTTCTTGGCCCTTGGAATCAGCACCTTGTCAAACAAGTTATAGCGTTGTGTCACGATCCGCTCGGCCCGCTCGAGACGTTCGACGCGGCGACGGGCCACCTGGATGCGAATCGTCTGCTCCATGGCCTGCTGGAGAACAACCACCAGAGCGTCGACCCAGAACGGCTTGGAGAGCAGGCCATAGGGGCTGACCCGGAACGAGAGGCTCTGGAGAACCGGCAGCCGGGTACCCATCAGATTCTCTTCGCCGATGTCCAGCGCGGCGATGGTCACCAGGTTGGAGAGATCAATCGCCGTGTTGGCGACCATCGGCAGTCGGGCCGCCACGTCCGGCTCGAGCGCCGCCGCCGTCGCCAGGGCCTCGGCCAGCAGGCGGCGGGCCTTCTCCCGTTCCGCGCCGATCTGGCGGCGCTTCATATCCAGGGACGGCAGCACGTCCTGGAAGGTCCGCAACAGGGACTTCTCCTTGGTCAGGGAGGCCTTGGTGAGCGAGAGCCTGGCCATGGGACCTAAGCGGTGGGAGGGCGAGTCGGCCGCTCGCCTGGGAAGTACTTGTCCAGCAGGTCCTGCTTCATCAACAGCTCACTGGGCTGGAAGCACTCCGCCAGGGTCTTCCAGGCCAGGTCCAGGGCCTCCTCCAGGGGGATATCCACGTTGATGTCCATGAATCTGGTCTTGAACAGTCCTCCGAATCGGATCAGCCGCTGGTCGTACTCGGACAGCTCGAACGCCATGGCCTGCTTCTGCTCCGCATCCCGTGCCCCGGAGTAGAGGCGGATGCAGGTGTTCATGATCTGGTTGTGGTCCTCGCGGGTGACCTTACCGATCACGTTCTGCTTGAGGCGGGACAGGGAGCCGAAAGGATCAATCACGCCGTCATGGAGATAGAACTGTCCTTCGGTGATGTACCCCGTGTTGTCCGGCACGGGGTGGGTGATGTCGTCCCCGGGCATGGTGGTGACGGTGAGCAGGGTCACCGAGCCGCCCTTGGCATAGTCGGCCGCCTTCTCGTAACGGCGGGCCAGCTGGGAATAGAGATCACCCGGATAGCCCCGGTTGGCCGGGACCTGATCCATGGCGATGCTGATCTCCTTGAGGGCATCGGCGAAGGAGGTCATGTCCGTGAGCAGCACCAGAACCCGTTTGCCCTCCTCCACTGCGAACCGTTCGGCCACCGCCAGGGCCATGTCCGGGATCAGCAGGCGCTCCACGATCGGATCGGAGGCCAGGTTCACGAACATCACCGTTCGGGCGAAGACACCGGCATCCTCGAAGGTTGTTCGAAAGGCGTAGTAATCGTCGAAGATCAGTCCGAGGCCGCCGAAGACGACCACATCGGCGTCGGCCTGGATCCCGATGCGGGCCAGAAAGGCGTTGAAGGGCTCCCCCGACACCGAAAAGATCGGGATCTTCTGGCTCTCCACCAGACAGTTGAACACGTCGATCATCGGCACGTTGGTGCGGATCATCTTGGAGGCCAGAATCCGGCACATCGGGTTGACGGATGGACCTCCGATCGGAACCTTGGGATCCTCCTCAAGGCCAGGCCCCCCATCGATCGGTTCGCCGGTGCCGCGAAACACCCGCCCCAGAATGTTGCTGGAGTAGGTGGCCTCCATCGGATGGCCCAGGAAATGCACCGCCGAGTCGGTGGCCACCCCCTTGGTGCCGCGGAACACCTGCAGTGACACGGAGTCCTGCTTCAGGGCGATCACCTGGGCCAGGGATGAGGTGCCATTGCGGTTCTGAACGACAGCCAGATCGTTGAACCGTGGCGCCGCTTCCTTATGGCTGGCGTCGGCTGGCACCTCGACCCGGAGAATATCCCCGACGATCTCAAGAATCTTCGAGTAACTGACCAGAGAGGCGGGCATGGGGGATCGACCGGAGGTTCAGGGAAGGGGCCGTCAGAAGGCCGATCTGTGCTCCCCTTTCACTGTAATCAGCGACCCGGGAAAAGCCATCCGGATAAGTTTTCTGTCATCGCTGCGGACCCTACATGCCTTGGCTATGGTGAGGAAATGGACCACGCAGAGCGGAGCACTGCCTGCCTGGTCATGGTGTGCGAATGATTTACGAATGATGGCGACCGGATCGGGAGCCGCAGGGGGGCGGCTTAACACTGGAAGCAAGACAGGGGGAGAAGGGGATGGAGAAGCAGGACGTCCTTGAGCGCGCCAGAACATTCGCCAAGCCCTTCCGGATCGAGGATGGAAAGGATTTCCATCTCAAGGACTTCGATCCCGGCGATACGTTGCATCTGGACCAGGAAGACAAGACCCGGGCCCAGGAAGCGCTCGCGATGGGCGTGCAGATGCTGGCGCACCTTCAGGATCTTCTCTATGCCCAGGATCGCTACGCCCTGCTGCTGATCTTCCAGGCGATGGATGCGGCAGGCAAGGACGGCACCATCAAGCATGTGATGAGCGGGGTCAATCCCCAGGGCTGCCAGGTGACCTCGTTCAAGGCACCTTCATCGGTGGATCTGGACCATGATTTCCTGTGGCGATCCAACAATGCCCTGCCGGAAAGGGGCCGGATCGGCATCTTCAACCGCAGCTATTACGAAGAAACGCTGGTGGTTCGGGTGCATCCGGACATGCTGGCCCGACAGACCCTTCCGGCTGAGCGCGTCACCAAGAGCATCTGGGATGAGCGATTTCAAGACATCAGGAACTACGAAACCTACCTGAACAACAATGGCATCATCGTCCGGAAGTTCTTCCTGAACGTCTCCAAGCAGGAGCAGCGCAAGCGCTTCCTGGCGCGCCTCGACCGCCCCGAAAAGAACTGGAAGTTCTCCGCCAACGACATCAAGGAACGGGCCTTCTGGGATGACTACATGGAGGCCTACAACGAAACGATCCGGCACACCGCCAGCCGCCACGCCCCCTGGTATGTCGTGCCCGCCGACAACAAGTGGTTCACCCGCATCGCTGTGGCAGCGGCCATCATCGAAACCCTGGATTCCCTGCACCTTCACGTTCCCGAGGTGAGCCCGGAAGCGCGCGCCCAGCTGGATGCGGCCAGGGCCGTCCTGGAGAAGGAGTGAGCCACGCCGCCCGCGGGCGGGATCAGCCCCCGATCAGGGTCTCCAGGGCCGCTGTCACGTCGTCCTGGCGCATCAGGGCCTCCCCCACCAGCACCGCGTCGGCGCCGGCACCGACGGCCCGATCGAGGTCCTCCCGGTTGAACAGGCCCGATTCGCTCACCAGCAGCGCACCCCGCCCCCGCACCTGGTCGCCGAAGCGCTCCATCAGGTGTTCGGTGGTGGCCAGATCCACCGTGAAGCTGGCCAGATCGCGGTTGTTGATGCCGATCAGGGTCACACCCTCCAGCTGCAGCACCCGCTCCATCTCCGTCGCGTCGTGCACCTCCACCAGCACCGCCAGCCCCAGGCCCCTGGCCACCTTGAGCAGGTAGGCCAGATCCTGGTCGGTGAGTATCGCCGCGATCAGCAGGGCCGCGTCGGCCCCGGCGGCCCGGGCCTGGAACAGCTGGTAGGGCGTGAGGATGAAGTCCTTGCAGAGCAGGGGGAGCTCCACCGCCTCCCGCACCGCCACCAGCACCTCGAAGCCCCCCTGGAAGAAGCGCTTGTCCGTCAGCACCGACAGGCAGCTGGCACCGCCGTCCCGGTAGCCCCGGGCGATGGCGACGGGGTCGAAGTCCTCCCGGATCACCCCCTTGCTGGGGCTGGCCTTCTTGACTTCGGCGATCACCGCCGGCTTGCGGCAGCTGGCCCGCAGGGCCGCCACGAAGTCCCGGGTGGGGGGCAGGTCGGCCACCTGCTGCTTGAGGGACTCCAGGCTCACCCGTTCCCGGGCGGCCGTCACTTCCCTGTCCTTCTCCCAGACGATCTCCTCAAGGATGTGGCGGGGGCTCTCCTCCGGGTGGGGGGTGCCGAATTCCAGGTGGGCCACCCGCACCGAGGGGTTGGGGGGCCGGCGACGGATCTCCATCTCAGGCACCCACCGCCGTGGCCAGGCTGGCGGCGGCCTGCTTGTAGGCCACTTCCACCACCTCCGAAAGGGTGGGGTGGGTGTGCACCTCGCTGGCCAGCTGCCGCACCCCCTGGCGCCGGGCCACCGCGTTGGCGATCTCCTGGATCAGGTCGGCGGCATGGAGGCCATAGATGTGGGCCCCCAGCACCTCGCCGGTGTCCTTGCGGAACAGCAGCTTGAGCAGCCCGTCGCTCTCCAGCTCGGCCAGGGCCTTTGAGTTGGCCTTGAAGTAGCTGCGCACAGCTCCCAGCTCGAAGCCCTCGGCCGCGGCCAGCTCCCTGGCGTCGGCTTCCGACAGCCCCACCGAGCTGATCTCCGGATGGGTGAAGGTGGCGGCGGGGATCGAGCGGTAATCGATGCGGCGGGCGTGGCCGAGGATGTTCTCGATCGCCACCGTGCCCTGGGCGGCGGCGGTGTGGGCCAGCATCATTTTTCCGGTCACATCACCGACGGCCCACAGGTGCGGCACGGGCGCCCCGTTCGCCAGCACCCGCAGGCCGTCGTCCACGGGGATGAAGCCCCGGTTGGTCTCCACCCCCACGCTGGCCAGGTTGAGCTCCTTGCTCACCGGCACCCGGCCGGTGGCCACCAGCACCGCATCCACCTCCAGGGTCTCCACCGGCTCGCGGGTGGCCATGTCCACCAGTTCGATCTTGACCGGGCAGCCGGGGGTGATCTTGCTGGCGAGCACGCCGGAGCGGGCGTCGATGTCGCGGCCATCGATCAGATGGCGGGCGGCGATCTTGGCGATGTCCGGATCGAAGGTCGGCATGACCCGGTCGAGCGCCTCGATCATCGTGACCTCACAGCCCAGGGCCGTGTAGACGTCGGCGAACTCCAGGCCGATGTAGCCGCTGCCGATGATCGTGATCCAGCGGGGCAGCCACTCCAGGTTGATGGCCTCATCGCTGGTGAACACGGTGCGGCCGTCGGTCTCGATGCCGGGCGGCACGAAGGGATCGGAGCCGGTGGCGATGATCACCTCCCGGGCCGCATAGACCCGCTCCACGCCGCTGGCCTCGCGCACCGCCACCCGCTGGGGGCCGTCGAGGCGGCCCTTGCCCCGCAGGATCGTGGCGCCGGCGCGCTCCAGGGTCTTGGTGAGGTTGGTGCGGATCGTGGCCACCAGCTGGGCGGCGTGGTCGGCGATCTTCTGGCGCTCGAAGCGCACCGGCGCCGCATGGATGCCGAACCCCTTGAGGTGCTCGGCGTCGGCCAGCTCCCGCACCCGGCCGCTGGCCGCCAGCAGGGCCTTGGAGGGGACGCAGCCCCGGTTGACGCAGGTGCCGCCCATGTCGCGGGATTCCACGATGGCCACCTTCAGGCCGTGGTCGGCGCCGTGCTTGGCCGCATCGAAACCGCCATACCCGGCACCGATCACGATCACGTCGAAATCGAACCCGGAGGGTGGGGTGGCGGGTGCTGCGGTCACCGGACGGGGCTGCATGGGTAGCGGCATTCTCCCCTGTCAGGCCCCGGGCCGGCCGTGGGCCTGGCGCGGGCGCTCCAGCAGCAGCAACGCGGCCGCGGCCGCCACATTCAGCGACTCCACCGCCGGGCTGTGGGGGATCGTCACCCATCGCTCGGCCAGCCGGGCCAGTTCCGGCGCCAGCCCGGCCCCCTCGTTCCCCAATAACAGGGCCGTGGGGCGGCACCAGTCCAGCTCCCAGTAGGGCCGCACCGCCCCCGCCGCCTCGGGCACCATCGCCGCCACCAGCTGCACGCCCCGCTCCCGGGCCGCGGCCAGGCGGCCGGGCAGGTCAGGGGCCGCCATCCGCACGATCGGCAGGACGAGGGCCGCGCCGCTGGAGGCGCGCAGCACCTTGGGCTGCAGGGGGTCGGCCCCCTCCGCCAGCCACACCTGCTCCACCCCCGCCGCCAGGGCCGTGCGCAGCAGGGTGCCCAGGTTGCCCGGATCCTGGAGCCGGTCGAGGACCAGCACGAAATCGGGCGGCATCGCCGCCGGGGCGGGCAGGTCGGCGGCCTCCAGGGTCAGCAGCACCCCGTCGGGGTGGCCGGTGGTGGCGGCGGCGGCCAGAACCTCGGGACTGGCGATCCGCAGCCGGCCCGGATCCGGCAACCGCTCCAGAAGATCACCATGGCGCTCCAGCCAGTCCGCGGTGGCCAGCAGCTGGCTGGGCCGCAGGCCCAGGCCCAGGGCCTCCTGGAGCAGATGGGTCCCCTCCAGCAGGATCAGGCCCTGCTCCTTCCGGCCGCTGGGCCGGTGCAGGCGCCGCAGGGCCTGGACGAGGGGGTTGCGGACACTGCGGATCGGCTCGCTGCCCGACTGCAGCCCGCGGTGGTCAGGGGAAGGACCCAGGGATGTCAGATCGTCTTGCGGCGCCGGAGCTTGAGGTGATCGTGGATCACCAGGTCGTCATCGCTGAGGTCGAGCCCCTTGAAGGCCGCCACCTCACCGCGGATGCCCTCCGCCTTGAGGTTGGCCACCAGGCGGTCGATCACAATGTCCTCCACCTTGGTCTGGTCGTAACCATCTGGCGTCAGACGCTCCAGAAACCTGCCGATGTTCGCGGCAACGACATCGGAGGCGTTGGTGATCTTGAGGACAATCATAAAAAAATGATGCGGATGGGGAGACTTGAACTCCCACGACATTGCTGCCACTAGTACCTGAAACTAGCGCGTCTACCAATTCCGCCACATCCGCGGGCGTGTAGCCGCCACGGAAGCCGTGGCGCTGAACGGAGCATAAATCATCACCGGCGACCCACCCCTCCGGACCATGGCGGCAAGCGGGTGGCAAGACAGTTTGAGCGGCGACCCCCTAGACGACAGGATCATTCGTTGTCAAGATGCCCCCGAAATTGATACCAGGACTCCTGTCCATGACCGTATCCCCCATGCCTGTCAAGGCCATCGCCGGCACCAGGCTGGAGATCAGTGGTGGACGGCGTCTGGACGGGGAACTGCGGGTCAGCGGCGCCAAGAATTCGGCCCTGGTGCTGATGGCCGCCTGCCTGCTCACCGAGGACGGGCTGCGGCTCAGCAACGTGCCCCCCCTGACCGACATCACGGCCATGGGGGAAATCCTCTCGGCCCTCGGGGTGCGGGTCCAGCGCGGCGGCGACGCGATCGTCCTCCACGGCGACCACATCACGACGGCCGCCCCGCCCTATGAGCTGGTCAACAGCCTGCGGGCGAGCTTCTTCTGCATCGGCCCCCTCCTGGCGCGCATGGGGATGGCCCAGGTGCCCCTGCCCGGCGGCTGCCAGATCGGCACCAGGCCGGTCGTGGAGCACGTCAAGGGACTCAAGGCCCTCGGCGCCCAGGTCACCATCGAGCACGGCGTGGTCACCGCCGTGGTGCCGGGCCGCCAGCGCCGCCTCACCGGCGGCCACATCCACCTCGACTGCCCCAGCGTCGGCGCCACCGAGACCCTGATGATGGCGGCGGCCCTCGCCGACGGCGAGACGGTCATCGACAACGCCGCCCAGGAGCCGGAGGTGATCGACCTGGCCCGGCTGCTGCTGGCCATGGGGGCCAAGGTGCGTGGCGCCGGCACCCCCACCATCACCATCGTCGGCGTGGACCGGCTCCACGGCGCCGACTACGCCGTCATCCCCGACCGCATCGAGGCCGGCACCTTCCTGCTGGCGGGCGCCATCACCCGCTCCCGGCTGCGGGTGTTCCCCGCCCTGCCCGAGCACCTCGGTGCCGTGATCACCAAGCTTGAGGAGGCGGGCTGCCGCATCGAGGCCGACGGCCAGGGCCTGATCCTCACCGCCAGCAAGGTGCGGGCCGTGGATCTGCGCACCCAGCCCTTCCCCGGCTTCCCCACCGACCTGCAGGCCCCGTTCATGGCCCTGCTGGCCACCGCCGAGGGCACCAGCATGGTGGTGGAGAACATCTTCGAGAACCGTCTCCAGCACGTGGCCGAGCTGCAGCGCATGGGTGCCTCGATCCGCATGCAGGGCAATACCGCCTGCGTCGAAGGGGTGGCCCGGCTCAGCGGCGCCCCGGTCCACGGCACCGACCTGCGCGCCTCCGCCGCCATGGTGCTCGCCGGCCTTGCCGCCGACGGCATCACCACGGTGCGGGGCCTGGAATACCTCGACCGCGGCTACGCCGATCTGGAGGGCAAGCTCAACGCCGCCGGCGCCTCGATCCGCAGGCTGCCCACCCCCGCCGCCTAGAGTCCGCCCTTCGGGAGCGTGCCGGAATTGGTAGACGGACTCGACTCAAAATCGAGCGCCTTCGGGCATGTGGGTTCGAGTCCCACCGCTCCCATCACGCCGGCACCTGTCGCGCCTTTGGCCGCCCCGGTGATGGAGACCTACGCCCGTTACCCCCTTGAGCTGACGCGGGGTCGTGGGGTCTGGCTCTGGGATGACCAGGGACGGCGCTATCTCGACATGGTGGCCGGCATCGCCGTCTGCACCCTGGGCCACAGCGATCCGGTGCTGCAGCGGCGGCTCTGCCGGCAGCTGGGCCGGCTCCAGCACGTCTCCAACCTCTACCGGATTCCGGAGCAGGAGGCCCTGGCCGCGGCGATCACCGCCCGCAGCTGCACCGACCGGGTCTTCTTCTGCAATTCCGGCGCCGAGGCCAACGAGGCCGCCATCAAGCTGGCCCGCAAGCATGGCCACCAGGTGCGCGGCATCGCCGATCCGCTGATCCTCACCGCCGAGGCCAGCTTCCACGGCCGCACCCTGGCGGCGGTGACCGCCACGGGCCAGCCCAAGTACCACCAGGGTTTCGAGCCCATGGTGTCCGGCTTCCGCTATTTCCCCTACAACGACACGGCCGCCTTCGAAGCACTGCTGGCCTCCTGTGAAGCCGAGGGTCCCCGGGTGGCGGCCGTGCTGCTGGAACCGATCCAGGGTGAGGGTGGGGTCAACCCCGGGGATCCGGCCTTCTTCCGGCGCGTGCGGGAGCTCTGCGATGCCCACCGGATCCTGCTCATCTTCGACGAGGTGCAGATCGGCGTCGGCCGCAGCGGCCACTGGTGGGGCTACGAGCAGCTCGGGGTCGAGCCCGATGCCCTGACCATGGCCAAGGGCCTGGGCGGGGGCATCCCCATCGGTGCCCTGGCGGTGAAAACCGCGGCCGACCACTTTCGTCCCGGCGACCACGCCAGCACCTTCGGCGGCAACCCCTTCGCCTGTCGCGCCGGCCTCACGGTGATCGAGGAGATCGAGCGCCGGGGTCTGCTGGCCAAGGTGAGCGCCAACGGTGCCCTGCTCCAGTCCCTGCTCCAGGAGCTGGTGACCCGCCACCCCGAACGGCTGGCCGGAGAACGCGGCTGGGGTCTGCTGCGGGGCCTGGTGCTGCGCGAGGGCGGGCCCACGGCTCCGGAGATCGTCAAGGCAGCCATGGCCGAAGGCCTGTTGCTGGTGCCGGCCGGGCCGGGGGTGGTGCGGTTCGTGCCGCCGCTGGTGGTCAAGCCCCGCCAGCTGCGCAAGGCGGTGAAGCGCCTGGAGAAGGCTCTCCACAGCCTGGCCTGATCCGTCCGTGCCATCCCCGCTGCCCCCCCCGGTCGACCTGGGCGACCTGCTCGAACCCTTCGCCCGCCGCGGCGTCGACCTGGGCCTGGAGCGGCTGACCGGCGCCCTGGCCGAAGGGGGTCACCCGGAACGGCGCTTCGCCGCCGCCCAGGTGGCCGGCACCAACGGCAAGGGCTCGATCTGCACCTTCCTGCACGCGATCCTGCGGGCCGCCGGTGTCCACGTGGGCACCTACCGCTCCCCCCATCTGGTGAGCTGGTGCGAGCGCATCCAGGTCGATGACGCCTGGATCACCCCCACCACCCTGCGGGACGACCTGGCCCGCTGGCAGCCCCTCGCCCGCCAGCACCGGCTCACCCCCTTCGAGCTGATCACGGCCGCGGCCTTCGAGCACTTTGCCCGTGAGCGGGTGGATCTGGCGGTGCTGGAGGTGGGCCTGGGGGGACGGCTCGATGCCACCACCGTCCACCCCCGCCGGCCGGTGATCGGCTTCGGGGCCATCGGCCTCGACCACCGCGAACACCTGGGCGACACCCTGGCCGCCATCGCCGCCGAGAAGGCCGCCGTGATGGGACCGGGCTGCCGGGCCTTCAGCGCCGCCCAGGAGCCCGAGGCCCGCCGGGTGCTGGAGGCGGAGGCCCGCCAACGCGGCGCCTGCCTGCAGTGGCTGGACCCCCTGCCCGCCGTGGCCGATGGCGGGCCCCGCCTGGGCCTGGCGGGGGAGCTGCAGCGCCACAACGGTGCCGTGGCGGTGGCCATGGCCCGGGCCCTGACCGCCCCGGACGGCCCGCTGGCGGGCACCCCCCTGGACGCGGCGACGATCCGCGCCGGCCTGGAAGTGGCCCGCTGGCCGGGGCGGCTGGAGCGGCACCGCTGGCGGGGCCGCGAACTGCTGATCGACGGGGCCCACAATCCCCCGGCGGCGACGACCCTGCGCCGCGAACTCGACCGGCTCGACGGGTTCTACGGGCTCGACTCGGCCATGGAGGGGGGCATCGGCGCTGGCCGGCCGCGGCGCTGGCTGCTGGGGATCCAGCGCCACAAGGAGGGGGCGGTGATGCTGGAGCAGCTGCTGCGGCCTGGCGACCGGGCGGCGGTGGTGGCGGTGCCGGAGCACGCCAGCTGGACTCTGGAGGAACTGGCCGCCGCCTGTCCGGGGAAGGCCGACCAACTCGAGCCGGCCGCCAGCCTGGCCGCCGGACTGGACAGCCTGCTGCCAGGCGGGCCGCTGCCGGTGGTGGCCGGCTCCCTGTTCCTGCTGGGGGCCGTGCTGCCCCTGCTCGACGCCCCCGAGGCTGACGAAGTCCCCGGGGCGGGCCAGCCTGGAGGGGTCCCCGGCAGCCACGGTCCATGACGACGGCCCCCGCCTCCACGGCCCCCCGGCCCATGGGCAGCCCCCGGCGGACGGGCCGGCGCCTGCCGCCCCCCCTGCTGGGTCTGCTTCTGCTGCTGGGTCTGTTGCTGCTGGCCCCCTCCGGCGCCCTGGCCGACTTCCAGGACCGGGTCGACTACACCCTCACCAACCAGAGCGGCAAGGACTTCAGCGGCCAGAAGCTGGCCGGCAGCTCCTTTGCCGGGGCCACGGCCCGCCAGGCCCGCTTCAGGGACGCGGATCTGCACGGGTCGATCCTCACCCAGGCCGCCTTTCCGCAAGCTGATTTCCATGGCGCCGACCTCAGCGACGCCCTGATGGACAAGGTGGACATGAGCGGCACCGACCTCACCGGCGCGGTGCTGCGCGGGGCGATCGCCTCCGGCAGCAATTTCACCGGCGCCACGGTCACCGATGCGGACTTCACCGATGCCCTGCTCGACCGGGTGGACCAGCGCAACCTCTGCCGTGAGGCCCGGGGCACCAACCCGGTGACCGGCGCCGACACCCGCCTGAGCCTCGACTGCCCCTAGCCCCGCCAGCCCCGCAGCTTGCCCGGATTCATCAGTCCGGCCGGGTCGTGTGCGGCCTTGGCGGCCACCTGATCGGCATCCACCACCCCGAGCCCGCCATCCTCGACGGTGATCACGTGGGGATCGAAGGGCACCGCCCCCAGCCCGCGGCACTGGGCGACGAGCTCGGCCAGGGCCTCGGGCCCCTGCCAGCGCACCAGGGGCAGGGCCGTCAGCCGGGGCGCCCCCAGGTGGCGCACCCCCTCCAGGTGCCAGAGCACGTCGGTGCCCCAGCGCTCGCGCACGGCCTCCAGCAGGGGCGCCTCCGGCCGGGGCAGCAGCAGCTGCAGGTAGGTCCAGTCCGGCGCCTGGGCCCGCCAGTGCAGGGTGGTGTGGTTCCAGGTGAGTTCCCCGAGGGGCAGGCCCCGCCCCCGTCCCGGCTCGGGCCGCCGGCCCTGCCAGCGGATCCGGCCGCCCCGGGCCGCCAGCCAGCCGGGCAGGGGCTCCAGGCTGTCGGGGGCGGCGTGCAGCAGCAGCCGGTGCTCGCCGGAACCGGCGGCGGGGCAGCCGACCGGCCAGGGCATGGCCGCCGCCACCGGGGCCTCCAGCAGGCAGAGGGCGTTGAGCAGCAGGGCGGTGGTGGGCAGCTCGCGGGACGCCTCCAGGGCTTCCTCCCAGCGGTCGAAGCCCACCACCAGCTGCTCCCAGGCCACCGCTTCAGTGGTGGCCAGCCGCAGGGCGGTGAGGATCCCGTTGGTGCCGTAGGCGTGGTTGAGGGGGGCACTGGCGGCGGCATCGAGCCGCAGCAGCCGCGGCTCGGCCTCCATTGTCACCACCTCCAGCCCCAGCAGGTGGCCCGGATCGCGCAGGAATCCCCAGCGCAGGGACCCCAGGCCGCCCGATCCCCCGGCGATGAAGCCCCCGAGGGTGGCGCTGCGGTAGGTGCTGGGCGCCATCCGCAGGGCCCGGCCATGGGCCATCAGCTGGCCGTCCAGATGGGCCAGGGTGCAGCCGGACTCCGCCTCGATCACGCCGCTGTCCGGGTCCACCGAGCGCAGCCGGTTGAGGCCGCCGATGTCGAGCACCAGGCCCCCGGCCAGGGGCACGCACTGGCCGTAGTTGCCGGTGCCGGCACCTCGCACGGTCAGCGGCACCCGGTGGCGGGCGCAGGCCCCGGCCACCGCCATCACCTGATCCACGCGCTCCACCTTCACCGCCAGCTGGGCACGGCGGCCCTTCAGCAGCGGCTCCAGGACGGGGGAATAGTCGTGGAAGTCGGCCGAGAGCCGGCCCAGCTCCGCCGCGGAGAGGACCGGCGTCAGGCCCAGCGGGCTGCCAGCCAGTTCGGCCGCCAGGGCCTGGATCCGTTCCGGATCGGCCAGGGCGGGGAGACTCCCCGGAAAGGTGGTGTCAGGCATGGCAGGCCGCCAGGGATGGGGACGGTTCTTCGCAGGGGGGCGGCTCCAGCCAGCGGCCGGCCCGCAGCACCCGCCGCAGGGGGGGGCGGGCCAGCAGTTCGGCCCAGGAGCTGGCCCCCAGCACGACGAGATCGGCCGGGCCCCCCACCCGCAGCACCCCGTCCCACTCCAGGCCCAGCAGGTGGGCCGCGGCGGTGCTGAAGGGGCTCAGCCCCAGGCGCCGCCAGGGCATCAGGTGGCTGGCGGCCAGGCTGAAGCGCATCAGGGCAATGGGATCGAAATCCCCCCCCGGGAACCAGGGATCCTGGACATTGTCGGCCCCCACAGCCACGGTCACCCCGGCCTCCTGCAGCTGGCGGATCGGGGCCTGGGGCCGCAGGGACGGGGTGCGGCGATGGTGCTTGCCCAGCAGCCAGAGATTGGTGGTGGGCAGGGCCACCACCCCCACCGCCGCGTCCGCCATCGCCTCCGCCAGGCGGCGGCAGGGCCGGTCGGCCAGCAGGCCCATGCTGCTGGCGTGACTGCAGGTGAGCGGCACCTTGATGCGGTGGCGCAGCAGCAGCTCGCTGACCAGGGCCACGCCCCGGCCGTGGTCGTCGGTGCTCTCGTCGACGTGAAGATCCACACCGCAGCCGAGGCGCTCCGCCAGCCGCAGCAGGGCCAGCAGGCCGGCGCGGTCGGCCGGGGCGGAGCGGAAGGGGGCGCCGAGCACCCCCCCCAGCAGGCCGCCGCGGGCGGCGACCCAGGCGGCGAAGGCCTCCCCCTCCGCCGTACGCCAGTGGCCCACCGGCACCAGGGCCACCAGCTGCAGCTCCACCCGGCCCCGCCAGCGGTCCCGCAGCTCCAGCAGCACCTCCCAGCTGGGGGTGGCCCAGGGGCCGAGGCTGTCGATGTGGCTGCGGATCGCCCGCAGGCCGTAGCGCCAGGCCCGATCCAGGGCCCGCTCCCCCCGCCGGCGCACCACCTCCACCTGCCGGTCGGCCGCCTCCAGGCCGTTCGCCGCCATGGCGCCAGCCATGGTGCCGTCGGGATTGGGGAAGGTCTCGCCGCTGAAGGCCTTGTCGAGGTGGGCGTGGGGCTCCACCAGCGGCGTGAGCGCCAGGGGCGCCGGTGGGCCGCCCTCCCCATCACCGCCGGAGCCGGCGGCCAGCCCGTGGATGGCCCGGATCCGCCCGTCACCATGCTCGAGCCGCACCGTCACCAGCCCCTGGTCGTCCGCGGCCGGCAGGGGGGCCCAGGGGTCGAGCAGGAGCCTGGGGATCCGCATCGGTGGCAGCAGGGGGCCGGGGGGGAGGGGCAGGCGGCCGGGCGGGGGCGCCCCGCTCACGGCATCGGACTCCCCGGCGCGCTCTCGCCGGCGCTGAGGAGCACGAAATGGCCCGCCATCGCCAGGGTGACGGCGTCGTAGCGGGGGATGCTCCAGTTGGGCAGCACCTTCTCGCCGCCCAGCCGGGTGCCGTAGATGCTGAACAGGCCGAAGTTGTAGCGACGTGAATGCTCCCGTGCCAGGCGACCCAGCACCTTGCGCTGGGAGCGCACCAGCTCAGGACAGTTCTGGATCAGCAAGCGGGCCAGCAGCGGCAGCCCCTCGTTGCGGCACAGCTCCTCACTGGCCAGTTCGGTGAGTTTCTCGGCGGCGAAGTCCTCGAAAGCCGCCGGTCCGGGGTTGGTGACGGCAAGGCCGATCAGGCCCCCCGCGGCGGCGGTGAGGCCCAGGAGGCCGGAAACGGTACGGGTGGCGGTGGTCGGCGGTGGCAAGAGAGGGGGGCCGGCAGGCTCGCTTGATACATTGGCAAAGACCGCGGCGGGCGTCGCCAAGTGGTTAAGGCAGTGGCTTGTGGCGCCACCATTCGGGGGTTCGAGTCCCCTCGCTCGCCCTTCAGGCCCGGCGCTACGGCGTCGGGCTTCTTTCTTGGCTGAACAACAGCTCCAGCAGATCCTCGCCACCGTGTCGCACCGGATCGAGGCAGGGCAGCCCCGTCTCCCGGGCCGTGGCCTCCAGCGCCGCCGCCGCCGAGGGCCCATCCAGGTGGGCGGTGTTGAGGGCGATGGCCGCCACCTTGGGGGGCGGAGCGGAGCCCGTCGGCCGGCCCAGGGCCGCCAGGCCCTCGACGGCGGCGATCACCTGGCCCAGGGGGGGCAGGGGGCAGTCCGACAGCCTCTGGATCGTGTGCTGACCGGCGCGGTGCACCAGCAACAGATCGTTGGGCTGGCTGCCGCGGATCAGGGGCAGGGTGGCGCTCGATCCCGGGTGGCAGAGGGAGCCCTGCCCCTCGACCAGCACCAGGGTGTCCGGGCCGGCAGCGGCGGCGGCGGCCAGCACGGCCGCTTCCACGGCACCGGCCGCGTAATCGATGCGCACGGCATCGAGGGCCACCCCCCCGCCGCTGATCAGGATGCCGGCCTGGCCGGTGCCGACGAAGCGGGCATCGCGGCCGCAGCGCCGGGCGGCGGCCAGCAGCTCCAGGCAGGCGCTCATCTTGCCCACCGACATGTCGGTGCCCACCGCCAGCAGCCGGCGTCCCGGCAGCGCCGCGGCACGGCCGCCGCCGACGCTCAGGCCGGGGGGCTCCCGGCGCAGATCCCAGATCCAGCGCCCCGGCCGCACCAGGGCCGCCAGGGAGGGGTCGTCCGCCAGGCGGCTGTGCAGACCGCTGGCCAGCGACAGCCCCGCCGCCAGCGCGGCCGCCACGTCGGGGCCCATGGCCGGCGGCAGCCGGCCGCCGGAAGGGGCCAGCCCCACCACCGCCACCTCCGGCGCGAAGGGGAGGGCCTCCGTCAGGGACCCCACCACCGGCACGTCCCGCCCGATCCCGGTGAGCGCCCGCAGGTCGGCGCCGGAGTGGTCAGGATCCACCACCGCCACGATCGGGCCGTGGCGGTAGCGCAGCATCGCCAGGCCGGTCTTGCCGCTGAGGTTGTCCAGACCCCCGTGCTGCAGCAGCACGATCGGGACATCAGGGCCGAGCACGGATCACCCCCAGGCCGGCAGTCGTCCCCGGCCGCAGCCGGTCCCCCTCCAGGGCAGGGCCGCTGAAGGGATCGTCCACCAGGTTCAGGTGGCTGTCGAGGTCCGGCCAGCGCACCAGGGGCAGCAGCTGGGTGGCGGCCCCGTTGAGCAGGGCGCTGTCGGAGTAGCAGCCGAGCATCACCCCGAGGCCCAGGCGCCGCGCGGCCCTGGCCATCAGCAGGGCCTCCGCCAGCCCGCCGCTCTTGAGCAGCTTGATGTTCACCCCATCGACGTAGGGGGCAAGCCGCACCAGGTCGGCCAGGTTCCAGCAGCTCTCGTCGGCCACCAGGGCGATGGGGCAGTCGAGCTCCAGGGCGGCGAACGCGGCGCAGTCGGCCTCCGGATCCTCGAGGGGCGCCAGGGGCTGCTCCACCAGCACCACGCCCTGGGCGTCGAGCCAGCCGAGCATCGGCCGGGCCTGCTCCAGGCTCCAGCCGCCATTGGCATCCACCTGGAGCTCGCCGTCCACCCCATGGCTCTGGCGGCGCCGCTCCAGCGCCTGGGCCACCGCCCGCACCAGGGCCCGGTCGTGGTCGAGGCCCTCCGGACTGCCGAGCTTGAGCTTGATGCGGCTGGCGGGCAGCTGCTGCCACCAGCGCTCCAGCCGCTCCAGCACCGCCGCCTCGCTGCCCAGCCCCAGGGTCACGCTGGTGGGGACGATCGCGCCGTCATCGAGGCCCCAGAGCCGCCACAGGGGCTGGCCCAGCCGCTGGCCCCACCAGTCGTGCAGGGCCAGATCGACGGCGCAGCGGGCCGGGGGCGACAGCGTCTCCAGCAGGGGGTCGAGGGCCTGGAACGGCTCCGGGTCGACGCGCTCCAGGGCCGGCAAAACGGCCTCCAGTTCGGCAGCCAGGTCGTCGGTGCGGTAGGCCCTGTGGCCGGTGTCGAAGCCGCCGGTCTCGCCGCGGCCGGTGATGCCGTCGTGCTCGAGTTCCAGCAGCAGGTGCTCCACGGCGGCGGTGGTGCCGCGGCTGATGGCCAGGGGCACCGCCTTGGTGAGGGGAAAGCGGCTCAGGCGGCAGCGCATGCCAGAAAGGGGCCGGGAGGTTCACGCTGCCATAGCAGGCGCGCTGCAGCCGGCAGGGCGATAGCGGAAACTGGATCCCATGACAGCCACCGTTTCCGGCCCGCAGGCCGAGCAGGCGCCGTCGGCACGGCGCGGCAGCTACTGGATCACCACCTTCGGCTGCCAGATGAACAAGGCGGATTCCGAGCGCATGGCCGGCATCCTCGAAGCCATGGGCTACATCCCCGGCAGCGACGAGCACAGCGCCGATCTGGTGCTCTACAACACCTGCACGATCCGGGACAACGCCGAGCAGAAGGTCTACAGCTACCTGGGGCGGCAGGCCCAGCGCAAACGGGCCAACCCCGGCCTCACCCTGGTGGTGGCCGGCTGCGTGGCCCAGCAGGAGGGGGAGTCCCTGCTGCGGCGGGTGCCGGAGCTGGATCTGGTGATGGGCCCCCAGCACGCCAACCGGCTCGAGGCGCTGCTCACCCGGGTGGAGAGCGGCCAGCAGGTGGTGGCCACCGACGAGCACCACATCCTCGAGGACATCACCACCGCCCGGCGGGACAGCGCCGTCTGCGCCTGGGTGAACGTCATCTACGGCTGCAACGAGCACTGCACCTACTGCGTGGTGCCCTCCGTGCGCGGCCGGGAGCAGTCGCGGCTGCCCGAGGCGATCCGCCTGGAGATGGAGGGACTGGCGGCGCGGGGCTACCGGGAGGTCACCCTGCTGGGCCAGAACATCGACGCCTACGGCCGCGACCTGCCCGGCATCACCGCCGAGGGACGGCGGGCCCACACCCTCACCGACCTGCTGCGGGCGGTGCACGACGTGCGGGGCCTCGAGCGCATCCGTTTCGCCACCAGCCACCCCCGCTACTTCACCGACCGGCTGATCGACGCCTGCGCCGACCTGCCCAAGGTCTGCGAACACTTCCACATCCCGTTCCAGAGCGGTGACGACGACGTGCTGCGGGCCATGGCCCGGGGCTACACCGTGGAGCGCTATCGGCGGATCATCGAACGCATCCGCCAGCGCCTCCCCGATGCGGCCATCAGCGCCGACGTGATCGTCGCCTTCCCGGGCGAAACCGATGCCCAGTTCCGCCGCACCCTGGCCCTGATCGAAGCGATCGGCTTCGACCAGGTCAACACCGCCGCCTATTCGCCGCGGCCGGGCACACCGGCGGCCGACTGGCCCGACCAGCTGCCGGAGGCGGTGAAGGTGGAACGACTGCAGGAGCTCAACGCCCTGGTGGAGAGGGTGGCCGCGGAGCGCAGCGCCCGCTACCTGGGGCGGCGGGAGCAGGTGCTGGCCGAGGGGATCAACCCCCGCGACCCGGCCCAGCTGATGGGCCGCACCCGCACCAACCGCCTCACCTTCTTCGCCGCCGACCCCGGCGATGGCCGCCCCTTCGTACCCGGGGACCTGGTCGACGTGCTGATCGAGACCGTGCGGCCGTTCAGCCTCAGCGGCCGGCCCCTGGGCCGGGGCGGCATTCGCTGATACCTTTGGCCCTCTTTCCTGCGCCGATGGCCCCCACCCCCACCCGCGTCGGCCTGGTGTTCGGGGGAGCCTCCGGCGAACACGCCGTCTCGATCCTCTCGGCCCGCACCGTGCTGCGGGGACTGCGCACCGGGGCCAATGCCGAGCGCTACCAGGTCAGCAGCTTCTACATCGATCGGGTCGGCCGCTGGTGGCCTGACGCCGTGGCCGCGGCGGTACTGGAGCGGGGCGTGCCGGCCGAACCCGGGGATCTGCCGGGAGCGGCGGAGCCGGGAGGCTTCCGGGGCTTCCCGGACGGCGCCCTGGACATGGAGGTGTGGTTCCCGGTGCTCCATGGCCCCAACGGCGAGGACGGCACGATCCAGGGGCTGTTCACCCTGATGGGGGTGCCCTACGTGGGCTCCGGGGTGCTGGGATCGGCCCTGGGCATGGACAAGCAGGCCATGAAGGCCGCCTTCGCCGCCGCCGGCCTGCCCCAGGTGCCCTACGCCTGCGTCGCGGCCCACGAGCTGACCGGCGGTGACGGCGGTCCGGAGACCCTGCTGGAGCGGCTGGAGAGCAGCCTCGGCTACCCCTGCTTCGTCAAGCCGGCCAACATGGGCTCCTCGGTGGGCATCAGCAAGGCCAGCGACCGTGACGGCCTGCTCAAGGGTCTGGAGCTGGCCGCCGGCCTCGACCGGCGTCTGGTGGTGGAGCAGGGCGTCCAGGCCCGGGAGCTCGAATGCGCCGTGCTGCGGCGGCCCGGGGGCCCCGGCGACGGCCTCAGTGCCTCGGTGCTGGGGGAGATCCGCTTCGACGCCGACTGGTACGACTACGAGACCAAGTACAGCGAGGGGCACAGCCACACCGTCATCCCCGCACCCGTGGGCGAGGCGGTGAGCGAACGGGCCAGGGCGATGGCGCTGGCCGCCTGCCGGGCGGTGGACGCCGGTGGGCTGGCCCGGGTCGACTTCTTCTACGACGAGGCCACCGGCAACCTCTGGCTGAACGAGATCAACACCCTGCCGGGCTTCACCAGCCAGAGCATGTACCCCATGCTGTGGGAGGCCAGCGGATGTCAGCTCCCCGACCTGGTGCACCAATTGGTGCTGGGCGCGGGAGGATCGGAGCTCCCGATGAACGTGGAAGGAACGGCACCGTGATCCATGGTCTGCTGTGGCTGCCCCTGCTGGCGGCCTTTGTGCTCCTGGTGGCCCTCGGCTGGGTCGAGCGGCGGCGCCAGCAGCAGTTCCGCGACTGGGCGAGCGGCGCCGAACTGGCCAAGCTCGACGGCTGCGGGGCCGCCCGGCTCGTCAACGGCGAACTGACCTGGAGCCGGTTCGTTGCCGGCAGCTTCCAGCCGGTGGGCGGCTTCACCATCAAGCAGCTGGAAATGGTCGAGTTGCTCTCCCTCAGCTCCGGGGAGGCCCCCCTGACCGAAGAGAGCGAAGGGGCCTGTCGGCTGCGGCTGGTGGGGGGCGGCCAGCAGGCGGAGCTGCCCTTCGCCGATGCCCGACGGGCCCGCACCTGGATGGATGAACTCATGGCCCGTTCCCGCTGCGAGCTGTGAAGCAGGCCCCCTCATCGCAGGGACCGCCACCGTCGCCGGGAGCGCCGTTGCCGCCAGGCGTGCTGCGCCGCAAGGAACTGCGTCGTCAGCGCCGCGGCGAGCGGCTGCGCCAGCTGTGGCGCATCCTGGTCTTCAGCGGCATGTCCGTCGGTCTGGGCTACCTGCTGCTGCGGCAGGGCTGGACCCTGCGGGAACCGAACCAGGTGGAGGTGCTCGGCAGCGCCGTGGTCAGTCGCGACCAGGTGATCGCTGCGGCGGGTCTGCGCTTCCCCCAGCCCCTGATGGCCCTGCAGCCCCGCCTGGTGGCCAGCGACCTGATGGGGGCCCTGCCGGTGGAGCAGGTGAAGGTGAGCCGGTTGATGCTGCCCCCGCGCCTGCGGGTGGAACTGAAGGACCGGGAGGCGGTGGCCCGGGCGGTGCGCCGCACCGAGCGCGGCCCGGAGATGGGCTTCGTCGACGGCCTCGGCAACTGGATGAGCATCCGCCAGCACATGGGCATCCGCAGCCAGGGGGATCACTCCCTGCTGGTCGTCGGCTGGAACGCCCGCCACCGAGCGGTGCTGGCCCAGGTGCTCGAGGAACGGGAGGTGCTGGGGCCCGGCCTGCGGGAGATCCGCTTCGAGCCGGACGGCAGCCTCTGGCTCAGCACCACCCAGCTGGGCCGGGTGCGCCTGGGCCCCCCGGACGCCCGGCTGCCCCGGCGGCTGGAGGTGGTCGCCCACCTCAGCCGGACCCTGCCGGCCACGATGAAGGGCGCCCCACCCCAGCTGATCGATCTGACCGATCCGGAGCAACCGGAACTGAGCCTGGGCACCAGGGGGGGCAACGGAACGCCGGCCAGGCCCTCGTCTCCCCCTCCCCCCGGGCCAGCCACCGCGCCGCCGCGCCCATCCCCGGCCGGCACCCAGTGAGGCCTGCGGGAGCCCGGTGGCCAGCCAGACAATCCTCACAGGCCGTTGCGCCGTGCTGAGATTCGGTCCAATGTGATCTATCGGCAACTCTGGCTGAGCTGGCCACCGACATAATGCAGCCGCAGATCAACGGCCACTCTCCCTCTCCCGCGATGTCGCGCGATCAGGACCGCCCATACCACGTCGATCTTTCGTCCCCGCAGGAGCCCCACGCGATGAGCCAGATCTCGCCCAGCAGCAACGGGATCGTCCCGAGCCAGTCGGCCCGGATCGAGGTGATCGGCGTGGGGGGAGGCGGCAGCAACGCGGTCAACCGGATGATCGCCACCGACCTCAACGGGGTGGGCTACCGGGTGCTCAACACCGACGCCCAGGCCCTGCTGCAGTCGGCGGCGGGCCAGCGGATCCAGCTGGGTCAGAAGCTCACCCGGGGCCTCGGGGCCGGCGGCAACCCGGTGATCGGCCAGAAGGCCGCCGAGGAATCCCGGGCCGACCTGCAGCAGTCCCTGGAAGGCGCCGATCTCGTCTTCATTGCCGCCGGCATGGGCGGCGGCACCGGCACCGGCGCGGCGCCGATCGTCGCCGAAGTGGCCAAGGAGTGCGGCGCCCTCACCGTGGGCATCGTCACCAAACCCTTCGGCTTTGAGGGCCGCAAGCGGCTGCGGCAGGCGGAGGAGGGCATCGCCCGCCTGGCCGAGCATGTCGACACCCTGATCATCATTCCCAACGACCGGCTGCGGGACGCCATCGCCGGGGCGCCGCTCCAGGAGGCCTTCCGCGCCGCCGACGACGTGCTCCGCATGGGCGTCAAGGGCATCACCGACATCATCACCAGGCCCGGCCTGGTGAACGTCGACTTCGCCGACATCCGCTCGGTGATGGCCGACGCCGGCACCGCCCTGCTGGGCATCGGCGTGGGCTCCGGCCGTTCACGGGCCATCGAGGCGGCCCAGGCCGCCATGAGCAGCCCGCTGCTGGAGTCGGCCCGCATCGACGGGGCCAACGGCTGCGTGATCAACATCAGCGGCGGCAAGGACATGACCCTGGAGGACATGACCACCGCTTCGGAGGTGATCTACGACGTGGTCGATCCCGACGCCAACATCATCGTGGGCGCGGTGGTGGACGAATCCCTGGAGGGGGAGATCCACGTCACGGTGATCGCCACCGGCTTCCAGAGCGGCGGCCACTACCGGCCGGAGCGGCCCGCCGCCAGCTTTGCCGACACCCTCACCCACACGCCCGAGGAGCGGGGGGCCATGATCCCGCCGTTCCTGATCAACCGCCAGAACCGGGTCGACTGAGCCGCGGCCTCGTCCGGAGGCTGCGCTGGAGGCTGTCGCTGCGGCCCGTCAGCGTGGTTGGAAGAGGGTGACCCGGAGTCCACGCCTGCCCTGAGCATCCCGTGTGGCTGCTCCCTTCCGGTCCTGACCAGATTTGGGCGTCAGAGCCGCATGGGTCCGAGTCGGGTCGATGCTAGCAATGCCCCCTGCGACCCCCCGTGCCGTGCCCCTGCGACCCGCTGATCTGACACGGCGCAAGCAGGCGGGCCTGCCGATCACCGTGCTCACCGCCTGGGACGCCCTCTCCGCCGCCGTGGTGGCCGGCGCCGGGGTGGATGCGGTGCTGGTGGGCGACTCCCTGGCGATGGTGGTGCTCGGCCACGCCACCACCCTGCCGGTGACCCTCGAGGAGATGCTCCACCACTGCCGCGCCGCCGGCCGGGGCGTTGCGGCGGCGGCACCGCAGGATCCGCCGCTGCTGATCTGAGACCTCCCCTTCCTCAGCTACCAGTGCGGCGCCGACGCGGCCGTGGCGGCGGCGGGCCGGGTGCTGAAGGAGACCCCCGCCGTGGCGGTCAAGCTGGAGGGCGCCGAACCCGAGACCCTGGCCGTGATCGACCGGATGGTGCGCAGCGGGATTCCGGTGATGGGCCACCTGGGGCTGACCCCCCAGTCGGTGCATCAGCTGGGCTACCGGCGCCAGGCCGGCGATCCGGTCAGCCAGGAGCGGCTGCGGCGGCGGGCCCGGGCCCTGCAGGAGGCCGGCTGCTTCGCCCTGGTGCTTGAGCATGTGCCGGCGGAGCTGGCCGCGGAGCTGAGCGCCGACCTGGCGGTTCCGGTGATCGGCATCGGCGCCGGTGATGGCTGCGACGGCCAGGTGCGGGTGACGGCCGACCTGCTGGGACTCACGACCCGCCAGCCCCCCTTCAGCCCGCCGCTGATGCAGGGCCGGGCCCTGGCGGTGGAGGTCCTGGGCCGCTGGGTCAGGGAGCAGGGGCCGGCCCCCCCCGGGGCGAGGGCCGTTCCAGCTCCTGCCACCAGGCCAGCATCTCCCGCAGCACCCCATTGCTGAGGGCCAGCCCCTCCGGATCCGCCAGGCGCCAGCGGGGGCCCTCGACGCGCAGCAGGCCGCGCCGCTCGTAGTCAACGAGCCGCGCCCTGAGCCCGTCGAGAAGCGAGGGGGCGAGGCGCTCCTGGCGCACCAGCCGCTCCAGGTTCACCCCCTCCCGGCAGCGCAGACCCACCAGCAGCCGCTCGTCGAAGGGCATGCCCTCACCCGCCGCCTCGGCCTCAGCCGCACCTTCCAGCGCCGCGGTTGCCGCCAGCATCTCCGCGTAGCCGGCGCGGGTGCGGGGGTGGGCCCGCCGGCGGCCGCGGGGGGCGCCGGTGGCGCCCATGCCGAACCCCCACCAGCCGGCTCCGCTCCAGTAGACGCGGTTGTGGCGCGACGCGTGGCCCGGCAGGGCGTAGTTGGACACCTCGTAGTGGCCGTAGCCGTCGGCGGTGAGCCGGCTCCAGGTCAGGTCCATCAGGTCGGCGGCCAGATCCTCCGGCGGCAGGGCCAGCTCCCCCAGGGCCAGGCGTCGCTCGAAGACGGTGCCTGGCTCGATGCTGAGGTCGTACACCGACAGATGGGGGGGCTCCAGGGCGATGGCCTCGGCCAGCTGGCCGTCCCAGTGGGCCAGGCCCTGGCGGGGCAGCCCCTGGATCAGATCCAGGCTCCAGCTGGCCAGCTCCCCCCGGAGCCGGGCCCGGCGCAGCCAGCCGGCCGCCTCCCGCAGGTCCGCCCCCCGGTGGCGCCGGCCCAGCTCCGCCAGCACCCGATCGTCGAAGCTCTGGCCCCCCAGGCTGACCCGGTTGATGCCCGCGGCCAGGTAGTCCGCCAGGCGGGCCTGATCGAAACTGGCCGGATCCAGCTCCAGGCTCAGCTCCGCCCCCGGGGCCAGTCCGTAGCGACGCTCCAGGGCCTCCAGGATGGCGGCCACCTGGGCGCCGGTCAGCATCGAGGGGGTGCCGCCACCGAGGTAGACAGTCGCCAGGGGCGGGCCGGCCGGGGAGCTGGCGATCTCCCGGTGCAGCAGGGGGAGGTAGGCGGCGATCGAGCCGGAGGACGCCCCATCGGCCCGATCCCCCAGGGGCACCACCGGGAAATCGCAGTAGAAACAGCGCCGGTGGCAGAAGGGAATGTGGACGTAGGCGGATCGGGGATCCATCACGGGCGGTAATCCCTGGGGCCCAAACGGCGGAAGATCGGCCAAGCTTCTTTCAAACCTGCCGGGCGGCCGAGGCGTCGGGACTTCGAAGCATGGTGGACACCCTCATCTTGCTGCTGTTCCTGATCTCAGGTGCAGCCACCGGCTGGCTCGGGGTTGACCTGCTGCCGGAACAGCTGCTGCTGCAGGTGACCAACCAGGAGGGCCTGCGCACCGTGATGGGGGGCTTCGGGGCCTTCTTCGGGCTGATCGCCGGCATCTTCTTCCAGCAGCTGCGGCGGCGCCTGATGGCCCAGGTGCGCAGCATGCCCACCGACCTGCTGATCAGCCGGGCGGTGGGCCTGATCCTGGGCCTGCTGGTGGCCAACCTGCTGCTGGCGCCGATCCTGCTGCTGCCCCTGCCCTGGGAAGTGGTGCTGGTGAAGCCGCTGGCGGCAGTGCTCAGCAACGTCTTCTTCGGGGTACTGGGCTACAACCTGGCGGAGGTGCACGGCCGCACCCTGCTGCGCCTGTTCAACCCGGCCAGCACCGAGGCCCTGCTGGTGGCCGACGGCGTGCTGCTGCCCGCCAGCGCCAAGATCCTCGACACCAGCGTGATCATCGACGGGCGCATCCGGGGCCTGCTGGCCTCCGGGCTGCTGGAGGGCCAGGTGATCGTCGCCCAGGCCGTGATCGACGAACTCCAGGCCCTGGCCGACTCCTCCAACGGCGAGAAGCGCGCCAAGGGACGGCGGGGCCTGAAGCTGCTCACCGAACTGCGGGAGAACTACGGCCGCCGGCTGGTGGTCAACAGCACCCGCTACAGCGGCAACGGCGCCGACGACAAGCTGCTCAAGCTCACCGCCGACACCGGCGGCACCCTGCTCACCGCCGACTTCAACCTGGCCCAGGTCGCCCAGGTGCAGGAGCTGAAGGTGCTCAACCTCAGCGAACTGGTCATCGCCCTGCGACCCGAGGTGCAGCCCGGCGATGGCCTGCAGCTCAAGATCGTGCGCGAAGGCAAGGAGGCCGACCAGGGCGTCGGCTACCTGGAGGACGGCACCATGGTGGTGGTCGAGGATGCCCGCCGCCGCATCGGCGAACGGCTGCCCGTCACCGTCACCGGCGCCCTGCAGACGCCCACCGGCCGCATGGTCTTCGCCCGCTGCGACCGCAGCTCCGAGCGGCCCGGCGAACGGGGCAACGGCCGGGGCCTCGACAAGCAGGGCGGAAAACCCGTCGCCCTCCAGGAGCACCAGCCTCCTGGCCCCGGCTAGGCTCCTGCCTCACGACTGCTGGTGAGCGCGGATGACGGTGTCGGCCCCCTATTACGGCGATTCCGCGGTGATGCGCACACCGCCGCCGGATCTGCCGTCCCTTCTGCTCAAGGAGCGGATCGTCTATCTGGGGCTGCCCCTCTTCTCCGACGACGATGCCAAGCGTCAGATGGGCATCGACGTCACCGAGCTGATCATCGCCCAGCTGCTCTACCTGGAGTTCGACAACCCGGAGAAGCCGATCTTCTTCTACATCAACTCCACCGGCACCAGCTGGTACTCGGGCGATGCGATCGGCTTCGAGACCGAAGCCTTCGCCATCTGCGACACCCTGCGCTACGTCAAACCGCCGGTGCACACCATCTGCATCGGTCAGGCCATGGGCACCGCCGCCATGATCCTCTCGGCCGGCACCAAGGGCCAGCGCGCCGCCCTGCCCCACGCCTCGATCGTGCTGCACCAGCCCCGCTCCGGCGCCCGCGGCCAGGCCAGCGACATCCAGATCCGGGCGAAGGAAGTGCTGCACAACAAGCACAGCATGCTGGAGATCCTGTCGGAGAACACGGGCAAGAGCATCGACGAGCTCTCCCGCGACTCCGACCGGATGACCTACCTCACGGCCGAGGAAGCCATGGCCTACGGCCTGATCGACCGGGTGCTGACCAGCCGCAAGGAGCTGCCGGCGGCCGCCGCAATGGCGTGACGCCCCAGCTGGGCTGATCCCCCCGGAGGGCCCTCCCCGACCCTCGCCCACACCGGCCCCAGGCCGCCCCTCTCCACCACCTCCTCTCTCCGGCTCCGAACGGGAGCCTTCCCGCCATGCCCATCGGCACCCCCAGCGTTCCCTACCGCCTCCCCGGCAGCCAGTACGAGCGCTGGGTCGACATCTACACCCGCCTCGGGGTGGAGCGGATCCTGTTTCTGGGCCAGGAGGTGACCGACGGGATCGCCAACAGCCTGGTGGCCCAGATGCTGTACCTCGACTCCGATGACAGCTCCAAGCCGATCTACCTGTACATCAACTCGCCGGGCGGGTCGGTGACCGCCGGCCTGGCGATCTACGACACGATGCAGTACGTCAAATCCGACGTGGTGACGATCTGCGTCGGGCTGGCGGCCTCCATGGGGGCCTTCCTGCTGGCGGCCGGCACCAAGGGCAAGCGGCTGGCCCTGCCCCACAGCCGGATCATGATCCACCAGCCCCTGGGTGGCACCAGCCAGCGCCAGGCCAGCGACATCGAGATCGAGGCGCGGGAGATCCTGCGCATCAAGGACATGCTCAACCAGTCCCTGGCCGGGATGTGCGGCCAGTCCCTGGAGAAGGTCACCAAGGACACCGACCGCGACTACTTCCTCAGCGCCGCCGAAGCCAGGGACTACGGCCTGATCGATCGGGTGATCGCCCACCCCTCGGAGGCCTCCGGCGGCTGAGGCCCGTGCGGACGCACACCTAAAGTCTGCGTTTGCCCTGCCCGCCGCCCGGAATGGCCCAGCTCTTCTACGACTCCGACGCCGACCTCGGCCTGCTGACCGGCAAGACGGTGGCCATCATCGGCTACGGCTCCCAGGGCCATGCCCACGCCCTGAACCTCAAGGACAGCGGTGTCAACGTGGTGGTGGGCCTCTACGACGGCAGCCGCTCCGCCGCCAAGGCCAGGGCCGACGGCCTCGAGGTGCTGAGCGTGGCCGACGCCTGTGCCAAGGCCGACTGGATCATGGTGCTGCTGCCGGATGAGGCCCAGAAGGCCGTCTACGCCACCGAGATCGCGCCCCACCTCAGCGCCGGCAAGGTGCTGAGCTTCGCCCACGGATTCAACATCCGCTTCGGGCTGATCCAGCCCCCCGCCGATGTGGACGTGGTGATGATCGCCCCCAAGGGCCCCGGTCACACCGTGCGCTGGGAGTACCAGAACGGCCAGGGCGTGCCCGCCCTGTTCGCCATCCAGCAGGACGCCTCCGGCCATGCCCGCGAGCTGGCGATGGCCTACGCCAAGGGCATCGGCGGCACCCGCGCCGGCATCCTCGAAACCAACTTCAAGGAGGAGACCGAAACCGACCTCTTCGGCGAGCAGGCGGTCCTCTGCGGCGGTCTGAGTGAACTGGTGAAGGCCGGTTTCGAGACCCTGGTGGAAGCGGGCTACCAGCCCGAGCTGGCCTACTTCGAGTGCCTGCACGAGGTCAAGCTGATCGTCGACCTGATGGTCAAGGGCGGCCTCACCGCCATGCGCGACTCGATCTCCAACACCGCCGAGTACGGCGACTACGTCAGCGGGCCCCGGCTGATCACCGCCGACACCAAGGCGGAGATGCGGCGCATCCTGGCCGACATCCAGGACGGCACCTTCGCCCGCAACTTCGTGGCCGAGTGCGAGGCGGGCAAGCCCGAGATGGCCAAGGCCCGCGAGCGGGATGCCGCCCATCCGATCGAGCAGGTGGGCAAGGGTCTGCGCTCCATGTTCAGCTGGCTCAAGGCCGCCTGATCCCCAGCCCATGCAGCGGCGCCTGCTGACCCTCGCCTGGAGCAGCAGCCAGGCCAGCGGCACCCTGGCCATCGGCGCCACCGCCTGGCTGCTCAGCGGCCTCACCCCGTCACCGCTGGTGAACGGGGTGCTGCCGGCCCTGGCCACCCTGCCGCTGCTGCTGCCCCTGCCCCAGCGGATCCGGCTGGGCTCCCTGCTCCAGCTGCTCAGCCTGCTGCTGCTGCTGGCCGTGGCGGCGGGCCTGCTGGGCCGCTCCGTGCTGGCACCGCTGCTGGCCATCGCCCTGCTGGCGGTGGGTCTGCGCCTGGCCCAGGACCCGCTGCAACGCCAGCTCCATGGCCGCGGGGCGGTGCCGATCGGCGAGCTGCGGGCCGGCGCCGAGGCGGGTCGGCTGGCGGGCAACCTGCTCACGGCCATCCTGTTTCCGATCGGCAAGGCCCTGCTCCAGTTCGGCAGCGCCCTGGTGCTGCTGCTGCCCCTGGCGCCGCTGGTCGGGGTCCTGCGGGACGGCGGCCACCACCCGGAGGAGCACCGCGAGGGCGAGGCCCCGGCAGCGGCGGAGCCGGCCCCCTGGCGCCTGGAGCCGGGCGGGGTGCTGCAGGGGCTGCTCCTCGGCGGCCTGTTCGCCCTGCTGCCCCTGTGGGTGCGTGAGCAGGCGGCGGGCAGCTGCTTCGATTTCGGCCTGCTGCTGACGGCCTACGGCCTGGGCCGCACCGGCGCCGAAGCCTGGGGCCTGCGGCTGCCGCCGCGCCTGCCCTACGTGCTGATGGCCGCCGTGCTGGTGGCCACCCAGTTCGTCGGCGGCTGGGGGTCCGTGCTGCTGTTCGTGCCCTTCGGCCTGCTGGCCGCCGTGGCCGATGCGCGCCTGGCCCTCGGGGTGGATCCGGCCGGCGACCTGCAGCAGAACTGGAGCGTCCTGGAGCGTTCCTCAGCCCTGGGGGGCCTGGCAGGCAGTCTCGGGATGGGGCTGGTCGCCCAGGTGATCGGCCTGGGCGGCAGCCTGCCGATCCAGCTGGCGGCCTTCCTGGGGGCGGCTGTGCTGCTGCCCCTGCTGCAGCGTCGCCGGCATTGAGCCCGGCCCTGCCGGCCCTGCTGGTGCTGCTCGCCTGCGGGCTGGACCGGCTGCTGGGGGACCCCCTCTGGTCGCCGCACCCGGTCCAGGCGATGGGCTGGGCCATCGCCGGCCTGCGCCGGGCCGTGGAGGCCTGGGCCGGCGACACCCCCCGGCGCTTGCGCCTGGGCGGGCTGCTGCTCACCCTGCTGGTGGTGGGCGCCAGCGGCCTGGCGGGCTGGGGCCTCGAGGCCCTCGCCCGGCGGGTTCCCCCGGTGGGGGTGCCCCTGCTGGTGCTGGGCCTGGCCAGCGCCCTGGCGGGCGGCAGCCTGGGGCGGGCCGTGCGGGCCGTGCTGGTGGCGCTGCCAGACCTGCCCCTGGCCCGGGAGCGCCTCGCCCGGATCGTGGGCCGCCAGGTGAACCACCTGCCGGAGGCGGAGATCCTGCGGGCCGCCGCCGAGACCGCCGCCGAAAACGCCGTCGACGGCCTGTTCGCCCCCCTGTTCTGGATGCTGGCCGGGGCGGCCCTGCTGCAGCTGGGGCCGGCCCTGCCGTCCTTGCCACTGCCGGGCCCCCTCGCCCTGGCCTGGGGCTTCAAGGCGGCCAGCACCCTGGATTCGATGCTGGGCTACCGCCACGGTCGCCTGCGCTGGCTGGGCACCGCCGGTGCCCGCCTCGACGACCTGCTCACCTGGCTCCCCGCCCGGCTGGTGGCCCTCAGCCTGCCCCTGGCGGCGGGCCGGCCCGGGCAGATGGTCCACTGGCTGCGGGCGGCCCTGCGGGATGGGGCCCCCGACCCGTCCCCCAATGCCGGCGTTTCGGAGGCGGCCTTCGCCCACGCCGCCGGCGTGCGCCTGGGCGGGGCCAACACCTACCCCGACGGGGTGCGCATCAAGCCCACCCTGGCCGCCGACGGCCGTGCCCCCGACCGGGCCGGGGTGGAGCAGATCCTGACCCTAGGCGATCGGCTGGAAGGGCTCTGGCTGTTGGTGGCCCTGCCGGCCCTGGCCCTGCTCGGTGCCGGATGGGCGCCACGCTGAGCCGACGGGACAGGACTCAGTAGGCGCCGCGGTCGCGGGGGTCGAGCATCACGCCGATCGTGCGCAGGATGATGCGCAGATCCATCAACAGGGTGCGGCGGCGGGCGTAGCGGACATCCAGGCGGACCCGCTCGGGGTAGCTGAGGTTGTTGCGGCCCGACACCTGCCACAGGCCCGTCAGGCCGGGCCGCACCGCCAGCACCTCGTCCATGCGGTTGCCGTAGCGCTCCAGCTCGCTTTTGACGATCGGACGGGGGCCCACCACGCTCATCTCACCGCGGAGCACGTTGAGGAACTGGGGCAGTTCATCGAGGCTGGAGCGGCGCAGGAACTTGCCCAGACGGGTGATGCGGGGATCGTTCTTGAGCTTGAAATCGTTGCGGAACTCCTCATCCAGATCCGGGGATTCGGCGAGCAGCTTGGAGAGAAGGCGATCGGCATCCCGCCGCATGGTGCGGAACTTGATGCAACCGAAACTGCGGTAATCGCGGCCCACCCGCTGCTGCACGTAGAACACCGGACCACGGGAGGTGACCTTCACCAGCAGGGCCAGGGTCAGCAGCACCGGCGACCCGAGGGTGAGCACGGTGAGGGAGAAGAGGATGTCACCGGCACGCTTGACGACGCGGTCGCGCTTCGACTGAAAGGCGATCAGCTCTTCCGCGGTGAGCACCTGCGCCGGAGCCGTCACAAGCTGTCCAGAGGCGTAGGGGGTCCCGATGGAAGAGAGCATGGGGGACGGGTTCGTTAGAAGAAGTTAAGGATCAGCCCGTGCGGAACTCCATCCCGGAGGGCCACTCAGATCAGAGGCACAGGACGGCGGAGGCGGCGACGGTGCTGCCGCCAGAGCTGGTCGAGCAACGTTTCCATGCGGCGTCGGAAGACCGGGGGGGCAAAAGCTTCCGCCCGGAGCCGCTGCCCCTCCGCCGGCAGGGATCGCCACAGCCGGCCCGCCTCGAAGTGCTCCAGGGCCGCCGCCAGGCTGGCGGCGTTCTGCTCGGGGAAGAGCAGACCGGTGGGGGCGGCTTCGCCGTCCCGCAGGCAGCGCACGCTGTCGAGCACCCCGCCCTGGCCGAAGGCGATCACCGGCGCGCCGGCGGCCATCGCCTCCACCGGCGCGATGCCGAAATCCTCCAGGCCGGCGTACACGTAGGCCCGCGCCCGCTCCAGCCAGGCGGCGGTCTCCCGGTCCGGCAGGCGACCGAGGAAGCGGATGGCCGGACCCGCCATCGCCTCCAGCCGCCGCCGCTCGGGACCGTCGCCCAGCACCACCAGGGGCAGGCCGGTGCGGTTGAAGGCCTCCACAACCACATCGACCCGCTTGTTGGGCACCAGCCGGCAGAGGCTGACGTAGACGTCATCCCGGGGCTGATCCCAGCGGAAACGTTCCACCGCCACGGGGGGCGGCAGCACGTGGGAGCGCCGGCGCCAGAAACAGCGGATGCGGCGGGCGGTGAAACGGGAGTTGGCCACCAGGGCATCCACCCGGGCGCTGCTGACCACGTCCCACTGGCGCAGCTGGTGCAGCTGCAGCCGCACCAGGGGGCCCAGGGGCCCGCGGGCCAGGGCCGAGCGGGCCAGGTAGGTGTGCATCTGGTCCCAGGCATAGCGGGCCGGGGTGTGTACGTAGCTGACGTGCAGCTGGTCCGGACCGGTGATCACCCCCTTCGCCACCAGGTGGCTGCTGCTGATCACCAGGGGATGGCCGGAGAGGTCGAGCTGTTCAATCGCCAGGGGCAGGAGCGGCAGGTACTGCTGCACGTGGCTCACCCCCCAGGGCAGCCGCTGGATGAAGCTGGTGCGGACCCGGCGTCCGCTCAGCCAGCTGCCGGGCCGGGAACTCTCGCCATCCACCAGGGCGAACAGGGCCGGGGGTGTTCCCCGGCCGGCCAGGAGCCGGTCGAGTTCCTCGACCACCTGCTCGGCCCCACCCACGGAACGGGGTGTGAACCATTCGTGCACCAGGGCGACTGGGCTGGGGAAGGCCTCCATGGCAGGCACCGTAGGCGCCAGTATCACGAAAACTCTCAGCCGATTGCCCTGGCCGAGGTCTCTGCCGAAGCTAAGGCGACGACTGGGATGGCGAGAGCCGGGACACGATGGCGATCCGCGAGCTTCTCGAAGACGCCCTGCAGGAGCCTTCCATCGGGACAACCCCCTGCTTCCGCTGGCATGCCACCTCCGTGGGAATCGCGGCCCTGTGGTGTGACGGCAAGCCACCGCCGGCGCCGCCCTTCGATGTGGCGCTCAAGGAGGGTCTGCAGGTGGGACTCGACCTCAGCCGGGAGGAACGGGAGTTTCACCAGGTGAAATCCGGCCTGGTGCTGCTGTTCCATTCCTGACGCGCGCAGGCCAGGCCTGACGGCGCGGAGGCCAGGCCTGCAGAAACGGAGAGGGTGGGATTCGAACCCACGGAAGGTTGCCCTTCAAACGATTTCGAGTCGTTCGCTTTCGACCACTCAGCCACCTCTCCACACCCCTGGTGCCATCGCGCGCCGCCGCAGCGGCACGACCCGATCCCCGGGGATCGGCTCACTTTACGGAGCGGTCAGCGCACCGCTGGCCCCACTGGCCCGCCAGCCCCGCGGCAGGGGGGCGCCGGCCGGCACGGCACCGCTGAGCCACACCTGCGGCGGCCTATGCGCCAGCAGGGCCCGCTGCTCGGCGGGCCGGGGCCGGACCCCCAGCCAGACACCCTCGCCGCCGACCGGACGGTCCAGTCGCCAGGTGGTCAGCGCCTGGCGGTCGGGCAGCAGCAGCCAGCGGTGGCGGCCCAGCTGCAGGCGCAGGGCGTGGCTGTCCATGGCCAGGGCCTCCACAGCGAGCCCCCGGCTCGCCAGCCGCTGGCCCGCGGCCAAAGGGGCCGCCCCGCCCCCGTAGGCCAGCACCCGTCCGCCCTGGCGGCTCCAGCAGGCCGGATCGTCAGCGGCCACCGGATCCAGCAGCAGGGTCCAGTCGAAGCGGGCCACCCCGAGGGCCTGGGCCAGCTGGCCGGCCTGGCGGCAGCTGAACCCGTCGGCGCGGGTGCTGACCAGGGCGGCCCGGCCCTGGTGCCGGGCCAGCAGCAGGTCGCGGGGGGGACCGCCCTCCCCCTGGTGGACCAGCAGCAGCTGGTCGCCGCCCAGCAGCACCAGATGGGCCGCCAGCACCCCGACGCCCAGGCCCGCCCCCAGGCCTCGAAGGCGCCGGCCCGTCCCGGGCAGCACCAGGGCCAGCAGGGCCAGGGTGAACAGGAGCACCAGCAGGGGCAGGGGCCTGCCGCTCTGCCACTGGGCCAGGGGCAGGCCGGCGACCCCGTGGGCGAGCTGCAGCAGCAGCTGGGCCAGCCAGCCGAGGGGCACCAGCATCGGCGCCAGCAGGGGCGGCACCAGCACGGCCACGGCCGCCAGGGCCATCGCCCCCAGGGTGAGCGGGGTGAGCAGGGGGGCGGCCAGCAGGTTGGCCGGCACGGCGTAGAGGGGCACCACCCCGAAGTGGAGCAGCTGCAGGGGCAGGGTCCAGAGGCTGGCCGCCACCGGCACCGCCAGGGCTGGGGCCAGCCAGCTCCGCCACCAGCCCGCCGCCCCGGGGTGGCCACCGGGCAGCCGCCGGGCCAGGGCCTGCTCCAGGGGCCGCGCCGTCAGCACCAGGCCGGCGGTGGCGGCGGCACTCAGCTGGAAGCCCACGTCATGGAGCCAGGCCGGCCGCAGCAGCAGCATCCCCGCCAGGCTGAGGCCGAGGATCCCCAGGGGCCGGCCACGGCGGCCGCTCTCCAGCAGCACCAGGGCGATGGCCCCCATCAGCACCGCCCGCACCACCGAGGGCTGGGGCCCGGCCAGCACCAGGAACAGCACGATGGCCCCGGCCCCCAGACCCAGCCGCGCCCAGCGGCCGAGCCCCCGGCCGATGGCCAGCACCGCGCCCAGCAGGACCGTGAGGTGGAACCCGGAGGCCGCCAGGGCGTGGGACAGACCGGCGGCGCGGAAGTCGGCGCGCAGCTCGGCCGGCAGGGGCACCACGGCGCTGCCCAGCACCAGGGCCGCCAGCAGACCGCCCCGCTCCGGACCCGCCGCGGCCACGAAGCGCACGGCGATGCTGCGGCGCAGATCGGCGATCGGGGTGGCGGGCCGGCGGAGCACCTCCAGCCGCTCCACCGCCAGCCGGGTCCAGGCGCCCTGGCGGGCCAGGCGCTCCGCCGGCCCCGCCAGCAGCGGGTGGGGGGCCGGCCGGGGGCGCCGCAGCTGCCCGCTCACCCGCACGCCCCAGCCCTCGCGCAGCGCCGGACAGGCGGGAAAGCCCAGCTCACTGCGTCCCCCCGCCGTCTGCAGCAGCACCCGGCAGGGACCCGGAGCCGCGGCCGGCGCCACCGGATCGCCCAGCAGTCGGCCCTGCAGGATCACCGGCTGCGGCCCATCGCCCCCGGCGAGCAGCCGCAGCGGATCGGCCGGACCGGGCTGGAGCGGCCGCAGCTGGGCCTGGACCAGCACCACGAGCAGCAGCAGCAGCGGCAGCAGGGGGGAGCGAACCATGCTCCAGGGTTCCCGCCGGCGGCCGTGGGCCCCCGCCGCCATCGACACCCGCGGGGGCGCCGCGGGACAATCGCCTCGGCGGATCCCGGGGATCGTTGATGCAGCGGCGGAGATTCACCTGGCGGCCGTTGACCCTCGGAAAGCCGATCGCCCTGATGGCGCTCCTGCTCTGGCTCGGGCTGGGGATAGGGCTGGGGCTCGGCCTCGGCCCACCCCAGACCGCCTGGGCCGGCGCGGGCGGCACCACGGTGGCGGCCGCGCCGGGCTGTGCGACCAAGCCCCGCTTCATCGGCCTTGATGGCCGCCGCTACCTGGAGATCCGCCGGGCCCCCGCCGCCCAGAGGCTCGACGACTATGTGCGCCGCGCCAATGCCCGCCTGCAGCAGCTGGCCGAGGACCGCAGCTTCGAGCCGAACCAGATCGTGGTGGAAGATGACTCCCCCTACTCCATGGTGGGCATCAGGGGACAGGACGGCCGCTTCACGCCCGAGCTGGCCGTGAGCGATCGGGCGGCGGCCTGCTTCGGGGTGACGCGGCAGCAGCTGGCCCTCCGCTACCGGGACGGGATGCGGCGGGCGATCTCCACCTACCGCGGCAGCCATACCCTCTCCTCCTGGTTGAAGGGAACGGCCCTGGCGGCGCTGGTCCTGGGCGTCTACATCCAGTGGCTGCGGGTGCAGGGAGCACTGAACCAGCGCCTGCGGCGCCACTTCGCCGAGCGGCCCCGCTTCGTGATGCAGGGGCTGGGCCGCCTGGGCCTGGGCGGCTTCGTCGAGGTGGACCAGGTGCGCCAGCTCATGCAATGGCTGCGCCAGGTGGTGCACTGGTCGCTGGTGCTGGTGATCAGCTACCTGCTGATTCCGCTGCTGCTGGGTTTCTTCCCACCCACCGAAGTCATGGCCGAAGGGTTGCGGGGGCAGATCAAGACGTTGGTGCAGGGGTACCTGAACAACGTTGTGCAGGAGATCCCCAACCTGGTCTCGATCGCGGTGATCGTCGTGATCACCGTGCTGGTGATCCGGGCCAGCCAGGCCTGGTTCAGGGCTGTTCACCACGGGCGGATCCGCCTCCCCGGCTTCTACCAGGAATGGGCTCTGCCCACTTCCAGGCTGGTGGCGATCCTGCTCGGCATGGCCGGCCTGGCGGTGGCCTTTCCCTACATTCCCGGCTCCGGCAGCAAGGCTTTCCAGGGGGCCGGCCTGTTCATCGGTGCGCTGGCCGCCCTGGGCTCCAGCGCCGTGGCCAGCAACATCATCAGCGGACTGATGCTGATCTACACCCGGGCCTTCCGGGAGGGCGACCGGGTGGAGATCAACGGGGTGGTGGGGGTGGTGCAGGACCGGGCCCTGCTGGTGACCCGCCTGCAGACACCGCGCAACGAACTGGTGAGCATTCCCAATGCCAGCGTGATCGGCGCCTCGGTGGTGAACTACAGCTTCTCCCGCCGGGAGATCAGCCAGCCGGTGGCGATCGCCACCACGATCACCATCGGCTACGACGTTCCCTGGCGGCAGGTGCACGCGCTGATGCTGGCGGCAGCACGGAGCGTTCCTGGCATCACTGACGAGGTGGCGCCGTTCGTGCTCCAGACCGCCCTGAACGACTTCCACATCAGCTACGAGCTCACGGCCTTCGTGCGCGCGCCGGACACCTACCGCCAGACCCTCTCGGAGGTGCTGGCGGCCCTCCAGGATCAGTTCGCCGCCGCCGACGTGGAGATCCTCTCGCCGGGCTATCACGCCATCCGCAACGGCAACCGGAGCACCGTGCCGAAGCAGGGCTGATCAGGGGGGAAGCGTCAGCCGGCGGACGGCAACTGCCGCTTCTGCCAGCTCAGGAACAGGGTGCTGACGATCACGGTGACCAGCACGTAGCTGAGCAGGCCGGGGATCAGGCCCGGCAGGCCCTTGCCGTAGGTCAGGGCCAGCTGGGCGGCCAGTCCGGTGTTGCGCATCCCCGACACCAGGGCCACGGTGCGGCGTTCCAGCGGGTCCGAACCGGCCAGGCCGTAGCCGATCGCCAGGCTGAGCACGCTGAGGATGGCCATGCCGGCCAGGGCCACCAGGTTCTGCTGCAGGAAGGGCAGCAGCTGCCGGCCGGCGAGCAGCAGCAGGGCCGCCATCATCACCATCAGCAGCACGGTGGCCAGGGCCCCGAGGACCCGGCTGCAGCGCCGCGCCAGCTCGGGCTGCCACTGCCCCAGCAGCACCCCGGCGACCACCGGCAGCACCTGTACCTTCAACACCTGGCCCGCCACCTGGCCGGGGGTGATCCCCCAGTCGGCCACCTCCCAGCCCCGCAGGCCGGCGCCGGTGCGGAAGATCACCTCCATCAGCGGAACCGTGACGATCGCCAGCAGCGCCGCGCCGATCTGCAGCCGCGCGGCCAGCTCGGCCGTGCCGCCGCTGCTGCGCACCCGGAACAGGATCAGGGGCGCGCTGGGGCAGGCCAGCATCAGGGCCATGGCGACCCAGGCGGGCCGGCTCAGCAGGCCATGCAGGGGCATCAGCACCAGGGCCAGCCCGGCCAGGGGCACCAACACGCAGGAGCCCAGCAGCACGCGCCAGAGGAAGGCGGGGCGATCCCTGAGCAGCAGGAACGGGTACTGCTTCAGCCCCAGGCCCAGGCTGAACATCAGGGTGACGATGGTGGCCGAGACCAGAACGCCGGCGGCTTCGCGCATGGGGATCAACCGAGAGGGGAACCCATCACCAGCAGCGCAAACGCGACAACACCGATGACTGTGAGTGCGATGGCCGTCAGGGTGCTGATCGAACGCTGATCCGCATAGAGAAAGTCGTCACGCCGGATCAGCTTGAGCGTGCGCAGGTGCTGGCGGGTGGCCGCCGCCATCGCCAGGATTCCGACCAGAATGAACCCCATGGACACCAGCCGCACACTCAGGCCGGCATGGGCACTGCGATCGAAGCGGCTGCTGTTGATCGCCCCGATGATCTTGTCGAGCCCGAAGCCGAAGCTGATCAGCGACAGGCAGGTGCGGATCCAGGCCATCAGCGTGCGCTCAGCCGCCGCCCGGTTGCGCTCCTTGGCCAGTTCGTTGTTGAGGTTGGCCATCTAGGGAGAAAGAGTGTCGGTGGTGGAACTCTGCTGACGCTGCTGGCGCTGGGCCTCCTCGAACGTCAGTTCCAGCTCCACTTCCCGGCCCAGGAAGATGTTGAGGAAGGTGCGGATCACGGCGATGACACCGAGCTGGATCAGGTTCTGGTTGGAGGGAGCCGTGGTGGTGGCGACGATATCGGCGGCCAGCTGGAACTCCAGGGCCATCGACAGCCAGCTGCCGAAGGTGAGGCGGAGGCCGTTGAAGCGCCGGCTGACGGGTTCGCGGCGGTGGCGGCCGGGGCCCAGCCTCTGGCGCACGGCCTGGAGCAGGGTGGCCGCGAACCCCAGCGCCACGCACACCAGCGACACAGCCTCGAGCACGAAACGCAGGCCGACGGCGAACCGCTCGAGCCACTCCACCAGGGGAAGGTCCGGCATGGGTCAACCCCTCACGATGCAGCGGAAGCCCATGTGGCAGGTGGAGGTGTCGATCCCCTGGGCCATGCGGGCGGCGGGCCGGTAGCGGCGGCAGTAGCTGGGGGCGCACAGAAAGGAGCCACCCTTCACCACCTTGCGCGGCTGGTTCCCGTGGTGGGAGCCCGGATCGATGCTGGCCTGCCGGCAACACCCTTCGGGGTTGTCGCCCGTGGCGGCGTGGCCGCCGTACCAGTCGTCGGTCCACTCCCAGACGTTGCCGATCATGTCGAGCAGGCCGTAGCCGTTCGGCGGGAAGGACCCCACCGGCGAGGTGCGCTCCCAGCCGTCGAGGAGGCTGTTGTGGTGCGGGAAGTCCCCCTGGAAGGTGTTGGCCATGGGCCGGCCGCCGGGGTGCAGCTCATCCCCCCAGGCGAACTCGCCCTCCTCGCGGCCGCCGCGGGCGGCCCGCTCCCACTCGGCCTCACTGGGCAGCTGCTTGCCGGCCCAGGCGGCGTAGGCCGCCGCATCCCCGTGGGCCACATGCACCACGGGATGGTGCTCCCGCACCCGGATGGAGCTGCCCGGTCCTTCGGGGTGGCGCCAGCAGGCCCCCGGCAGGTACTGCCACCAGCGGTAGGGATCGCCGGTGCCGATCGGCCCGGGCGGCGGCACGAACACGATCGAGGCCGGGGCCAGCAGCTCCGGCAGGGCTCCGGGATAGTCGGCCGGATCCGCCGGCCTCTCCGCCAGGGTGACGTAGCCCGTGGCCTTGACGAACTTCTGGAACTGGGCGTTGGTGACCGGGGTGCGGTCGATCCAGAAGCCTCCCACCGCCACCCGGTGGGCCGGAGCCTCCTCCGGGTAGTGGTGGTCGGAGCCCATCTCGAAGGAGCCCTCGGGAATCCAGACCATGTCCCGCGCCGGCGGGCGCCCCGGCCGAGGGGCCGGGGCGGATCGCGTCGGGGAAGGGGAGCGCTCCGGGGTCATGGCGGGGTCGGCAGCGGGAAGCCCCTCAATGGCCGCCGCTGGCGGCGGAGGCCATCTTGGCCATCACATCCCCCAGCGAGAAGCTGGCCGCCTTCTGGCGGGGGGGATAGGCCTGGAACGTGGCCAGGAACCGGCCCACGATCGTCTGGGCCGGCACCAGGGCAAAGGCATGGTCCAGCATCCAGTCCCAGTAGGTGTTGGAGGTGATGTCGGCCCGCTCGTAGGGATCGGTGAGCAGGTTGAAGATCTTGGGCAGCCGCAGTTCCACAAAGGGTTCAGCCCAGATCTGACAGGTGCCCTGCTGCCGCTGCTCCATGAACACGAACTTCCAGTTGTCGTAGCGCAGGCCGGTGAGGTCGCCGTCGTCGGAGAAGTAGAAGAATTCGACCCGGGGGCTCTTGTCGCTCTGGCCGGTCCAGTAGTCGAGCATGTTGTAGCCATCCAGGTGGATCCTGAAGGTCTTGGAGCCCACCGTGTGGCCCTCCAGGAGCTTCTCCTTGATCGCCGGTTCGCCGGCCGCCGCCACCAGGGTGGGCAGCCAGTCGAGATGGCTGACGATGCCGGTGAAGAGCGTGCCAGGGGCGATCTTGCCGGGCCAGCGGACCAGGGCCGGCACCCGATAGGCCCCTTCCCAGTTGGAGTTCTTCTCGTTGCGGAACGGGGTCATGCCGGCGTCGGGCCAGCTGTTCATGTGGGGACCGTTGTCGGTGCTGTACATCACGATCGTGTCATCGGCGATGCCCAGCTCGTCGAGCAGGTCGAGCATCTCGCCGATGCAGTTGTCGTGATAGATCATCACGTCGTGGTATTCCGACTGCCAGCGCCCCGCCTGGCCCACGTCCTGGGGACGGGCATGGGTGCGGAAGTGCATGTGGGTGGTGTTGAACCACACAAAGAAGGGCTCGCCGGAGGCCACGGCGTCACGGATGAAGCGCTTGGCCTCGACCAGGAACTCCTCATCGCAGTTTTCCATCCGCTTCTTGGTGAGCGGACCGGTGTTCTCGATGCGCTGGGTGCCATCGCCGTTGGCCCAGGTGTGCAGCACACCGCGGGGGCCGAAGTTCTTCTGGAAATCGGGAAAGTCCTCCGGCTTGGGATAGTCGGGCAGTTCCGGCTCCTCCTCGGCGTTGAGGTGGTAGAGGTTGCCGAAGAACTCATCGAAACCGTGCATCGTCGGCAGATGCTCGTCGCGGTCGCCGAAGTGGTTCTTGCCGAACTGGCCGGTGCGGTAGCCCAGCGGCTGCAGCAGCTCGGCGATGGTGGGGTCCTCGGCGCGGTAACCCAGCTCGGCCCCCGGCAGGCCCACCTTGCTGAGGCCGGTGCGGAACACGCTCTGGCCGGAGATGAAGGCCGCCCGGCCGGCGGTGCAGCTCTGCTCGGCGTAGTAGTGGATGAAACGGCCGCCCTCGCTGGCGACCCGGTCGATGTTGGGGGTCTGGTACCCCATCAGGCCGTCGCTGTAGCAGCTGAGGTTGCTCTGGCCGATGTCATCGCCCCAGAGGATGAGGATGTTGGGCTGGCCGTTGGGCATGGTGGGGAACACCCGGCGGGTGAGGAAGTGAGGTAAGAAGGGGGCTCAGGTCCCCCGTTGTCACGTGTCGGACGCCACGTCTTCGGGGGACACGCCCCCAAAGGATGCACAGAGCGCAGCGATCCGAACACTCAAAAAGTGCGGTTCCGTTACTCCCCTCTCCCGATCCGTCCAGGACATCGCGCGCCTGGAGGCGGTGCTCAGCCCCCTGCTGCCCGTGCAGCTCACCCAGCTCGCCGGCGGCCGTCTGCACAGCGAGCTGCTGGCCCTCGACCTGGGGGCGCTCCAGGTCCTGCGCCTGCGCTTCGATCGGCCCCTGCACGGGGGTGGGGCCAAACCCAGCGGCCGCCAGCTGATCGCCCTTGACCTGGAGGAGAACCCCGGCCAGCCCGTGATGCGCTCCCACGGGCTGGAGCTGCCGGCCACGGCGTTCTTCGGCCTGGCCGCCGCCGGCGAGATCCACCTCACCACCCCCGAGCGCTGCAGCCTGGCGTTGCTCAGCCTGGATCGGGAGACATTCCTGGAGTGGGCCCGGGATCTGGGCGGACCGGGGCTGGAAGATCAGCTGGAGGGTGTCAACTGGCAGGCGATCGATCCCCTGCGCTTCCAGGGGGTGAGGGCCTGCCTGCGCCGGATCTTCCGCCTGGCCGAGCGGTCGCCGGCCCTGATGGCGGATCCGGCGATCCGCCGACGGCTGGGCGGGGATCTGGTGCCCCTGCTGGTGGAGGCCCTGGTGCACCGCAGCGGCCACGGGGAGCGGCTGGCCCGGCCGCCGGCCCGGATCGAGCTGGTGAAGGCCGCCCAGGCCTGGATGGCGGAGCATCCCCACGAACCGATCAGCCTCGATGGGCTCTGCCGCCAGGTCGCAGCCGGTCGGCGCAGCCTGCTGCAGGGGTTCCGGGAGCACCTGGGGATGGGCCCGATGGCCTACCTCAAGATCCGCCGCCTGCACGGCGTGCGGCAGGCCCTGCTGGCGGCCGATCCGCAGGCCACGCGGATCGCCGAGCTGGCCGCTCAGTGGGGATTCATGAACGCGGGGCACTTCGCCCGCGATTACCACAGCCTGTTCGGCGAACATCCCCGGACCAGCCTTCGGGCCTGAGCACCTGACCTCCACCCCCCTGCCCATGAACGCGCGCACGCCCCGCCCGCTGCCTGCCCTGGCCAACCTCGCCCTTGCGCTGCCGGCCCTGTGGCCGGCGGCGAGCCTGGCCGACCCGGCCCGGGGCCGCGCGGCGGAAGCCAGCTGGATCGGCCAGGAACTGCGGCTGCCAGCGGACCCGGCGGTGGCGGCCGCGCCGGAGACGGCCCAGGCAGAGCCGGCACCAGGGGAGTCAGCCCCGGCCACCCCGGCCGCCTCCCCCTGGAGCGGCACGGTCGAGCTGTACGGCTTCGCCCCGCTTCGCACCACCGGCACCACCACGATCCGGGGCCAGGAGGCGGAGGTGGACCAGGACCTGGGGGAGATCCTCGACATCCTGCGGTTCGCCGCCTCCGCCCGCGGCAGCATCGAAAAGGACCGGGTGGGCCTGCAGGCCGACCTCTGGTACACCAACCTGGGCGACTCGGCGGCGCGCCTGGTCGGCCCCCGGCAGTTGTTCACGACGACGGCCGATGTGGGCCAGACCCTGGGCATTTACGACTTCGCCCTGCGTTACCGGTTCGGCGAGCGGGAATCGGCCATCGGCAAGCCCGGCACGTACTCGGTGATCCCCTATGCCGGTATCCGGCTGATCGATGGCCGCCTCAACCTGGCGGCCACCCTCGACGGCCCCTTCGGCCGCACCCTGCTGGAGCCCACCCGCAACTTCCAGCGCACCTGGGTGCAGCCCCTGGTCGGCACCCAGGCCACCGTCTTCCTCTCGCCGCGGCTGCGGGCCTTCGCCCGGGGCGACATCGGCGGCTTCGGCCTTGGCGGCCAACAGGACCTCAGCGGCAATGCCCAGGTGGGCCTCGGCTATGCGATCGGCGACAACACTGATCTCAACCTGTCCTGGCGCTACATGGGCCTGAAATGGAACAACGGGGACCAGCAGGCCAACGGCTTTTCCGTGAACATGAACGGCATCGAAGTGGGCGTGAAGTTCTTCTTCGGTGGCGCCCCCAGGGGCACGGCGGTGGCCACCGCGCCCTGAGCCAGGGATCCGGGAGCCTCAGAAACTCGGCAGCTTGAGCATCAGCTCACACAGCTCCTTGCTGGGCAGCTCCTGACCCAGCAGCGGCGCGACAAGGGCGGCAAGGGGCCGCAGCCGGCAGGGCCAGATGGCCCGCTCGGTGAGGCGGCCGGCCTGGAAGGCGCCGAGCACCAGCACCGCCACCAGCAGGGTGCGCTTCACGCCGGCGGTTCGTTCAGCAGGGGGAAGCCCAGGGCGCGGCGCTCCTCCAGCCAGGCCTCGGCCACCTGCCGGGCCAGGTGGCGGATGCGGCCGATGGTGGCGGTGCGCTCGGTCACCGAGATCACGCCGCGGGCCTCCAGCAGGTTGAAGGTGTGGCTGCACTTGAGCACGTGGTCGAGGGCCGGGGCCGGCAGCCCGGCCGCCACCAGATCGGCGGCCTCGGCCTCATGCAGGGCGAACAGCTGCAGCAGGCGTTCGGGGTTGGAGGCCTCGAAGTTGTAGGTGCACTGCCCCTTCTCGAAGGGCAGCCAGATGTCCCCGTAGCTGCGCTCGCCGTTCCAGCGCAGGTCCCAGATGCTTTCCACGTCCTGGAGATACATCGCCAGCCGCTCCAGGCCGTAGGTGATCTCGATCGACACCGGCCGGCAGTCGAGACCGCCGCACTGCTGGAAATAGGTGAACTGGGTCACCTCCATGCCGTCGAGCCACACCTCCCAGCCCACGCCCCAGGCCCCGAGGGTGGGGGATTCCCAGTTGTCCTCCACGAAGCGGATGTCGTGGTCAGCGGCGTGGATGCCCAGGGTTTCGAGGGAGGCCAGGTAGGTCTCCTGGATGGCATCCGGGGAGGGCTTGATCAGCACCTGGTACTGGAAGTAGTGCTGGGCCCGGTTGGGGTTGTCGCCGTAGCGGCCGTCGGTGGGGCGCCGGCAGGGCTCGGGGTAGGCCACCGCCCAGGGCTCCGGGCCGATCGCCCGCAGCACGGTGTGGGGGCTCATGGTGCCGGCGCCTTTTTCCGTGTCGTAGGGCTGGAGGATCAGGCAACCCTGGTCGGCCCAGAACCGGTTGAGGCTGGCGATGATGTCCTGGAAGAGCATGGTGCGCCGGTCGGGTACGGGCCAGGACGGCAGGGAAGTCGGCTTGATGCTGCCAGATCGGTGATCAGCGATCGGGGCGGCCAGGCCGCCAGGGGGCCTCAGGCCTGCAGCTCCAGCAACCCCATCAGGCCGCCGGCCAGGGGACGGTGGCCTGCCGCGGCGAAGCCGGCGGAGCGGGCCAGTTCCTCCTGGGCCGCTCCGGTGGGGAAGCGGGCCAGACTTTCCTCCAGATAGGCGTACTGCTCGGTCAGGCCCACGGCACGGGCGGCCGGCACCACCAGGCGGCGCAGGTAGAGGCGCTGGAAGGCCGCCGGGACCGATGCCGGATCGGGGCGATTGAAGTCCAGCACCACCGCGCGGCCGCCCGGCCGCAGCAGGCGCCGCAGCTCCACCAGGCCGGCGGCGGGATCGGCCAGGTTGCGCAGGCCGTAGGCCATCACCGCCCCATCGGCCCAGCCATCGGCCAGACCGGTGGCCAGGGCATCGCCCTGCTGCCACTCCAGGGGCAGCCAGGGCTGGCGCGCCGCCCGGCGCCGGGCGATGGCCAGCGGGGCGGCGGCCGCATCCAGGCCCAGCACCAGCCCGCCGGGCCTGACGCGGGAGGCCAGCAGCAGGGCCAGGTCGCCGGTGCCGCAGCAGAGGTCGAGCAGGCGCTGGCCGGGGCGGGGACGCAACCAGAGCAGGGCCTGCCGCTTCCAGAGACGATGCAGCCCCAGGCTGAGCAGATCGTTCAGCTGGTCGTAACGGGGGGCGATGGTGTCGAACAGATCGCTGATCTGCCGGGGATCAACGTTGGCGACATTGAGGGTGGCCAAATCGGGGCGGCAGCTAATGAAAGGAGTATGCGTGTTAGCCCATCACCCTGGCCTTCAGCTTGACAGGTGCGGCTTTCCGGAAGAACGGCCCAGCCCATGCCGACGATAAACAGATCACTCCTGGCTGGGAGGCTTGCTCGACTGTCCCTTTTCACCTGGACAACGGGGTTCCGAAGTCTATCGGGGTGATGGGCAGATCAGCATGACGAAACATTTAGGATTGGTGGTCGCTGGCAGGTCATCATTCGGCATGGAACACGGTGCCTGTGATCAACATCTCCCAGTCGAGAGTGAATTCGAGCGAGCGTCAGCACTGGAGCAGCTCGGCCAGCTGGATGCAGCGGAAGCGATCTATCGCGAGCTGATCGACAATCACGACGCTGCCCCGACTGCCTGCCACAGGCTCGGCGTCATCTGCGGCAGGACCGGACGGCTCGAAGAAGCTTGTCTGTTGCTCAGCAGGGCTATTGCCCTTCAGCCAGACCATGCAGACGCCCTGTCCTGCCTGGGCATCGTCCACTGGATGGAAGGACGTTTCGAGGCCGCGATCAGCACCCAGAAGCAGGCCCTGGCCCTACGAGAAGGATTTACCGCGGCTCACGCCCGTCTTGGGGTGGCCCTGGCCGCGGCTGGCTGTCGTGGGGAGGCCATTCAATCCTTGCGGGAGGCCATCCGGCTGGATCCCGACCATCCGGAGGCCCTCGCGAATCTCGGTTCCATGCTTCTCGATGACGGCGATTGGCCCGAGGCCAGCGATCTGCTGCGCAGGGCCCTGGACGTGGGACCAAGATCCTCCCTTCTTCTTGCCAGTCTGGCCCAGGCGCTCCACGCCCAGGGCCAGCCATGGGAGGCCATCGGTTGGTACATCCAGGCACTCGCGCAGGAGCCCAATGATCCCCATCTGCTTTCGAACCTTGGGGTGGCCTATCAGGAGACAGGGGATCTCGACACGGCGATCATTCACTACAGGCAGTCCCTGGCGATCAGGAGCGACGATGCGACCACCTGGTTCAACCTGGGCACCGCATGGAAGGAGCGTGATGCGGTCGAGGAGGCCATCCATGCCTTTGGGACTTCCCTGGTCCATGACCCCACGCTCGCGAAGACGCACATCAGCCTGGGCCGTGTGTTTGTTGAGACGGGAGACCTCGATTCAGGGATCAAGGCCTTCGCCGACGCCGTCCAGGCTGAGCCAGCCAATCCCGCTGCCCATCTGAACCTCGCCCACGCTCTGCTCAAAGCAGGGGATTACACGAGAGCCTGGGATCATTTCGAATGGCGGTTCAAGACCCCTGAAGCCCTCGGCCAACTCCGAGAGCCCCAGCTTCCCCGTTGGGACGGCAGCGCCGGGCCGGGAATCGAGTTGCTGCTGGTGGGGGAACAGGGTCTGGGCGATGTGATCCAGTTCATGCGCTTCTGCCGCAGGATCGGTCGCGAGGTTGATTCGGTCTCCCTCTGTGTTCCTGAGCCTCTGGTGGAGCTGGCACGGCATTCCGCCGTGGCCGAGAGGATCTATTCACCCGCAGAGGCTGAAACGCTCACCCGTGGCCAGTGGCTTCCCCTGATGTCCGCGCTGCGCTTTCTGGATCTCAGCGTCGAGCAACTCGCGGGCCCATCCACCTATCTCCAGGTGCCAGCTGCGCTCACCCGCCACTGGAAGGACAAGCTCGCAGGGGACGGTCAACCCATCGTGGGCCTCCACTGGCAGGGGAACCCATCCACGGAGGCTTCAGGCCTTCAGGGCCGTTCCATGAACCTGGAACGGCTTGCTCCGCTCGGGGATCTCGGTGGCCTCCGCCTGCTCTCGCTTCAGAAGGGCCATGGCTCCGAACAACTCACGACCTGTTCCTTCCGCGACAGGTTCGTGTCCTGCCAGGACGACATCAATGCCACCTGGGATTTCGTTGCCACCGCCGCGATGGTTCAAGCCTGTGATCTCGTGATCACAACAGACTCCGCCCTGGCCCACCTCGCAGGGGGGCTGGGGCACCCCACCTGGCTGCTCCTGCACCACGCACCTGACTGGCGTTGGGGTGTGGAAGGCGAAACCACTCCCTGGTATCCCACCATGCGGCTGTTTCGCCAGCAGACCAAGGGAGACTGGTCGGAAGTGATTCAGCGTGTACGGGCCGAACTGAGTGCCTGGCTTTGAACCTGGGCCGTGAGTGAAGGATTTCAGCCCTCGCCCTGCAGGGTCAGGGAGTCGTCCCAGGGCAGCACGATCGCATCCAGGCTGATGCCGGAGACCTCATGGTCGGGCGCCGCCAGACCACGGGCCTCGAGACGGACCGGGCTGGTGAAGGTGAGCACCATCACGGTGGCCAGGCCCACCGCCGCCGAACAGACCATGCAGCCCGCGAGCATCAGGGAAAACTCGCGGCGGTCGGTGGCGGCCTGCATCAGCTGGAGCGCCCAGGCCACCAGTGCGATCACCACCAGGACCACCACCAGCGCGATGACCGTGAACAGGGGCGTCGGCAGCAGCAGAAAGGCTTTCAACGATGCACCGGAGACCACGGACGTTTCTCAATGTTACGGGCGGTGAAGGAGGGCTGCGATCGCCGCTGCGGCGAGCGGTTCAGCCCACCGCCAGGCTCGTCAGCAGCGGCCGCACCGGCAGGCCCCGGTGGAGCAGATCGGTCTTGATCTCCTCCACGGTGAGCACCCCGTCATGGAGCAGGGAGGCCAGCAGGGCAGCCGACGCCCCGGCGACCTCGAGGGCGGCGGCGATGTGGCCGATGCAGCCGGCGCCCCCGGAGGCGATCACCGGCACCTCCACGGCCTCCACCACCGCCCGGGTCAGGGCGAGGTCGTAGCCCGCCTGGGTGCCGTCGCCGTCCATGGAGGTGAGCAGGATCTCGCCGGCCCCGAGCGCCACCACCTGCCGGGCCCAGGCCACCGCATCGAGGCCGGTGTTCTCCCGCCCCCCCTTGACGAACACGTCCCAGCCCGGAGGCTCCCCAGCGGCGGAGGTGCGGCGGCGGGCATCGATGGCCACCACGATGCACTGGCAGCCGAAGCGATCGGCGCCGGCCGTCACCAGCTCGGGGGTGCGGACCGCCGAGGAATTGAGGCTCACCTTGTCGGCGCCGGCCCGCAGCAGCTCGGTGATGCCCTCGACGCTGACGATGCCGCCGCCCACCGTGAAGGGGATCGTCACCGCCTCGGCGGTGCGGCGCACCATGTCGACGAGGGTGGCCCGGCCCTGGTGGCTGGCGGCGATGTCGAGGAAGACGAGTTCGTCGGCCCCGGAGGCGCTGTAGCGGCAGGCCAGTTCCACCGGGTCGCCGGCGTCCCGCAGCCCGACAAAATTGACCCCCTTCACCACCCTGCCGTCGGCCACGTCGAGACAGGGGATGATCCGCTTGGCTACCACGGGTTCGCTGTTAGGGTTGCGCGACTTTCTAATCGCGCCGGACATGGCCCAGGCTGGCATCACCATCGGTTCGAAGGTGCGGGTCACCCGCGTGCGCGATCGGATCCCGGCCGATCTGGTGGCCGCCCTCAAGGCCGATGCCACCGGCACGGTGAAGGATTTCCGTGTCACCGACGGCACCGGCATCGGTGTGGTGGTGGAGCTCAGCGGCGGCACCACCACCTGGTTCTTCGATGATGAAGTCACCCCTGCCTGAGACGGCCCACCCATGAGCCAGAGCCCCGAAACCAGCGCCGGCTCCCCAGGCGTGTCCGGTGGCGCCCGGCAGCTGCTCGGCATGAAGGGTGCTTCCGGCACCTCCAACATCTGGAAGATCCGGCTGCAGCTGATGAAGCCCGTCACCTGGATCCCCCTGATCTGGGGGGTGATCTGTGGGGCGGCGGCCTCGGGCAACTTCCACTGGACCCTGCCGGAGGTGGGGGCGTCGGTGGCCTGCATGCTGATGAGCGGGCCGCTGCTGGCTGGCTACACCCAGACGATCAACGACTACTACGACCGCGAGATCGACGCGATCAACGAGCCCTACCGGCCGATTCCCTCCGGGGCCATTCCCCTGGGCCAGGTGCGTCTCCAGATCGTGGTGCTGCTGCTGGCCGGGCTGGCCGTGGCCTGGGGCCTGGATGTCTGGGCCGGCCACACCACGCCGGTGCTGCTGCTGCTGGCCCTGGGCGGCTCGTTCGTGAGTTACATCTATTCGGCGCCACCGCTCAAGCTCAAGCAGAACGGCTGGCTGGGCAACTACGCCCTGGGCGCCAGCTACATCGCCCTGCCCTGGTGGGCCGGCCAGGCCCTGTTCGGCCAGCTCACCTGGGGCACGGCCCTGCTCACCCTGGCCTACAGCCTTGCCGGGCTGGGCATCGCCGTCGTCAACGACTTCAAGAGCGTCGAAGGGGACCGGGCCCTGGGCCTGCAGTCCCTGCCGGTGGTGTTCGGCATCCAGCGGGCCAGCTGGATCAGTGCCGGCATGATCGACATCTTCCAGCTGGCGATGGTGGCGGTGCTGATCGCCATCGGCCAGCACTTCGCCGCCGTGCTGCTGGTGCTGCTGATCATTCCCCAGATCACCTTCCAGGACATCTGGCTGCTGCGGGATCCCGTCGCCTTCGACGTGAAGTACCAGGCCAGCGCCCAGCCGTTTCTCGTGCTGGGCATGCTTGTCACCGCCCTGGCGATCGGCCAAAGTGACCTGACCGGCATCGCTGCGCTGACGGCTTCCCTGCCATGACCAGGGTGGGCCTGTCCACGGCCACCACCGGCCCGCGGCAACCCGGTGAGCCACCGCCGAGCCGGCCTTCGCGACGTTCCGGCTGGCGCCTGCTCGCCCCGGCCCTGGCGGCCACCGCCGCCGGCGGCCTGGTGGCCCTGGGGCAGACGACCCTGGTGCGTGCCCTCGACGGGATGCTCCCCGATGCGGGCCGCATCACCAGCTTCAACCGGCCGGGGACGATCACGATCCTCTCCTCCGACGGTCAGGTGGTGCTCAAGAAGGGGCCGGCGACCCGTGAGAAACTTCCCGCCGGCAAGATGCCGCTGCTGATCCAGCGGGCCTTCGTGGCCGCCGAGGACCGGCGCTTCTACCAGCACGACGGCATCGATCTGCTCGGCATCAGCCGCGCCGTGCTGCGCAACCTCCAGCAGGGCGCGGTGGAGGAGGGCGCCAGCACGATCACCCAGCAGCTGGCCCGCACCGTGTTCCTGAGCCAGGACCGCACGATCATGCGGAAGCTCAAGGAAGCGGCCCTGGCCGGAAAGATCGAGCGCCAGCTGAGCAAGGGGCAGATCCTTGAGCAGTACCTCAATTACGTCTACCTGGGCTCCAGCGCCTACGGCGTCTCCGATGCCGCCTGGATCTACTTCTCCAAACGTCCCGACCAGCTCACCCTGCCGGAGGCCGCCCTGATCGCCGGCCTGCCGCCGGCCCCCTCGGTGTATTCGCCCCTGGTGAATCCCCAGGTGGCGCTGCGGCGGCGATCGATCGTGCTGCAGCGCATGCGGGAGGCGGGCTTCATCGACGACGCCCAGCTTCAGCGGGCCGATGCCGCCCCCCTGGCCCTGAAACCGGCGGAACCGAAATTCTTCTACAACCCCGCTCCCTGGTACACCAGCTGGCTGGAGCAGGAACTGCCCAAGGTGCTCAGCAAGGAGCAGCTGGAAGTGGGAGGCCTCACGATCCGCAGCGGTCTGAATGCGGCCTGGCAGGCCCAGGCCCAGAAGACGATCGACTCCTACGCCACCGGCAGCATGGAAGGGGCCCTGGTGGCCATGGAGCCCGGCACGGGGCTGGTGCGGGCGATGGTGGGCGGCAAGGACTGGGAGAAGACCCAGTTCAACCGGGCCTCCCAGGCGCTGCGCTCCCCGGGCTCCACCTTCAAGCTGTTCGTCTACCTGACGGCCCTCAAGCTGGGGATGAAGCCGGAGGACACGGTGCTGGATTCGGCCCGCTGCTTCGGCAGCTACTGCCCCAAGAACTTCGGCAACCGCTACATGGGCCGGGTGAGCCTGGCCACGGCCCTGCAGAACTCCCTCAACATCGTGGCGGTGGGGCTGCTCCAGAAGGTCGGCTACGACCCGGTGATCGCCACCGCCAAGAGCCTCGGCATCCACCGGGAACTGGGCCGCTACCTGTCGATGGCGATCGGTGCCAACGAGCAGACGGTGCTCGACATGACGGCCGCCTATGCGGCGCTGGTGAACCGCGGCGTGTACATCCAGCCGTTGCCCTTCGAGGAGATCTACGGGCCGGAGGGGGAACTGCTGTGGTCGCGGCGGGCCAACGGCCCCCGCGGCACCCGGGCGGTGAGCAGCGACATCGCCGACGCGATGGTCTGGATGCTGCAGCAGGTGGTGCAGGGCGGCACCGGCGGCGGCGCCGCCCTGCCCGACCGGGCGGTGGCCGGCAAGACGGGCACCTCCGAAGGGGGGCGGGATCTCTGGTTCATCGGCTCCATCCCCCAGCTCACCACCGGCGTCTGGCTGGGCTACGACAACAACCGGGAGACGGGCACCACCAGCGTGCTGGCCACCTACGCCTGGCGAACCTTCATGGAACCGGTCACCAAAGGGATGCCGGTGCAGACCTTCCCACCCAAGCCGAAGCTCACCGGCACCTTCAAGCCGTTGCCGGGCAAGAAGACCAGCGAGCGCGATGCCCGACCGGAGGGCAGTGGCAGCAGCGACGGCACGCGCTGGCAGCCGCCGGTGCAGGAGCCCAGCCGCACCTCCCCCCCCGACCGGGAGGCCCCCACCGAACAGCCGCCCACCCAGAGCGACCCGACCCCTTCGGTGCCGCCGAACAATCCCGTCGCCGCACCCCGCTCCCGCGACGCGGCCATACCCCCGCCGCCACCGCCGGAACCCGCCGCCCCCCTGCCGCCGCCGCCGCCCATCGCCGCCCCGCCGCCACCGCCCTGAGCGCCGTCAGGCCTCCGGCGACGCCCCCGGTCCCCGCAGCAGCGCCGCGTAGAAGCCGTCGCCCCCGCCGCACTCCGCCGCGGCGGGGGTGGGCCACCACTGACGGGCCTCCACCAGGGTCCAGTCGGGATGGGCCGCCAACACGGCCGCGATCAGGGCGCCGTTCTCGCGCGGTTCCACCGTGCAGGTGGCGTAGAGGAGCAGGCCGCCGGGGGCCAGCAGCGGCAGCATCGCCTCCAGCAACTGGCGCTGCAGGATCACCAGGCCGTCGATGGCATCGGGGGTGATCCGCCAGCGGGCGTCGGCGTGCCGGGCCAGGGTGCCGAGCCCCGAGCAGGGGGCATCCAGGAGAATGCGCTCGAAGCTGCCCCGCCAGTGGGGCTTCAGCTCCCCGAGGCCAGTGGCGTCGGCGGCCAGGGAGCGGATCGCAGTGAGCCCCAGCCGTTCGGCGTTGCGATCCAGCCGCCGCAGCCGGGCTTCGGAGCGATCCAGCGCCCACACCTCGCCCCGGTCGCCGATCAGTTCCGCCAGGTGGGTGCTCTTCCCCCCCGGGGCGGCGCAGGCATCGAGGATCCGCTGGCCGGGTCGGGGGTCGAGCAGGGGGGCGATGGCCTGGGCGCTGCGGTCCTGGACGCTCCAGAACCCCTCGCCGTAGCCCGGCAGCTCGCGGGGATCCCCGACCCGCTCCAGCAGGGTGAGGCCGTGGGAGGTCCCGGGCAGGGCGCGGGCCGCCACACCGGCAGCCGCAAAGCGCTCCAGCAGCTCCTCCCGGGTGGTGCGAAGGGCATGGACGCGCAGGTCGAGGGGGGGCACCGCATTGCAGGCCAGCGCAAAGGCCTCGGCCCGCTCCGGCGGCAGCCAGTCGAGCAGACCGGCGCTCAGCCAGGGGGGCAGGGAGCGGCGCAGGGCCAGGGCGGCGGCGGGGTCGGCCGGCAGCGCCAGCCCGTCCCAGGGCTCGTGGCAGGGTCCGGTGCCGGCCGGCCCCTCGCGCCGTCGCAGCAGGGAGCGCAGCAGGCCGTTCACCACCGGCGCCAGCTTGGCCAGCCCGGCGCGCTTGGCCAGCGCCACCGTGGTGCTCACCGCCGCCGCCGCCGGCACCCGGTCGCTGAACAGGAGCTGGTAAAGCCCGACGTGCAGCAGCCAGCGCAGGGGCGGGGGCTGGCGCTGGGCGCTCACCTTGCCGAGGGCATCGATCCAGGCATCCAGCAGCAGCCGCTGGCGGATGGCCCCGTAGGCGATCTCGGTGGCCAGGGCGCGGTCGGCGGGCGAGAGGCCACCGCCGGCGCGGGCCAGGGAGGCCAGCTCCCTCTCCAGGGCGGCGTCGGCATAGGCCCCGGCCGCGACCGCCTGCAGCACCTGCCAGGCCAGCTGCCGGGAGGCCAGGCCGGGGACGACGTCGCTGGCGTGAATCGGCGGGCTCCCGGGACGGATCAGTCCTTTGTACAGGACCGCAGGGCCGGGCCAGGGGCCTCGGCGGTCCAGGCGTCGCCGGCCTGCGGCAGGAGCGTGGCGGGCGGATGCCAGCGGTGCCGGGCCAGGGGCAGGCGGCCGTCGGGGGCCACGGCGATCCCTTCGGCCAGCAGCAGCTCCCGCTGCATCCAGTCGCTGCCCTCGCGGCCGGGGCTCATGGCGATGCGCCCCTGGGCATTCACCACCCGCTGCCAGGGCACCGCGGAGGGCAGGGGCAGGCGCCGCAGGGCCCAGCCCACCTGGCGGGCGCAGCCCCAGGCCCCGATCAGCTCGGCGACCTGGCCGTAGGTGGCCAGCTGCCCGGGGGGGATGTGGGCCACCATCGCGTAGACGCGCTGGTCGAAGGACAGGGGCGCGGCGGGAGTGGCGGATTCCGCGGAAGGGGAAGACACGGCTGACCGAAACACGGAGCGCAGACTAGTCGCTGTGGAACCAGGACTACGACAGCATGGAACTCATCCAACAGATTGGTGTCACTCGAATCACAGCACGAAATGAGGGGAAAGACAGTGGGACTGAGTTCAACCTTTTACATTGCATCTGTCCACCCCTGGCAACGTTCGAAAGACGGCAGTTGTCAGTGCACTGTCTGAGATCAAACGATCATGCTTGTTTCCACTTTTGAGCTGCTCTTCAAGGCAACCACACCGGCCACCAATCCTCTGGTGCGCGTCCCCGGGGCCGCACGGGGCATTCTCCAGGGCTACTTCCTGACGATTGCCAACCCGTCAAATAGCTCGTTGACCTTTCTGCTGACCTTCAACGCCACCACGCCAGCCCTCAACCTGGCGCAGACCGTTCAGGTCACCGACGTGACGGGAGGCAATTCGTTCGGGCCACTCACCGCAACCGCCGATCCCAACCGCTTCACCCTGAGCGTGAGGATTCCCGCCAGGGACACGGCCCTGGTGATTCTTCAACCCAACGTCACGTTGCCGAATCTTCCGGACTCCGTGGAGTTCCGTGGCTTCGTGGAGATCGAGATCACCACCCGAACCTTCCAAGGGCAGAGCTTCGATGTGCTGCTGACTCCAGAGCATCGCGGCACGTTCCTGCCCAACAACTTCGCCTTCGCGCCTCCGCCGGCAGCACCCGCCAACAACAGCGGCAAGGACTTCGACCAGCTGATCGTGGCCCTGCCCACGGCCACCGGCAGTGCCCTGTTCCGGCTGCCATCTCCGGTGCGCGACCTCAAGCCGCTGATCGACAACGCGAATCCGATCCCCTTCCCGGGACGCCCCCTGCCGTCGCTGACCGAGGTGCTGCCTGGGCCGGTGCCGCCGGGACCGGTGCCGCCGATCGCCGCAGCGGTGGCGGATCCTGAACTGAGGGCCACGCTGGCGCGGCTCCAGGACGGTCTGAGCCTGATGGCCCGCAGCATTGATTCGCTCTCGGGCGGAACGGCCGGGGGCGACTCCCTCGTGACCCCGGAACCCTGAAGGGAGTGCGGGTGATTCTGGCGAGCGCGCTCGACGGCGACGCTCGCCGCCTGCAGGCGGCCTGGGCACCCCAGGCCGTTCTGCTGACCCCGCGCGATCTCTCCATGCCGGGGTGGCGCCTGGGGATCGCGGAGGCTGGGGAGGGGCGCTGGGCCTGTCAGGGGGTGGACAGGCCTGATGGGGCGATCAGCACGGTGCTGACGCGGCTGGTGCAGGTGGATCCCCTGGAACTCGACTGGATCCAGCCCGCCCGGCGGGATTTCGTTGCCGCGGAGATGACCGCCTTTCTGCTGGCCTGGCTGGAGGGGCTGCCCTGTCCGGTGATCGATCGGCCCGGCCCAGGCTGCCTCTGCGGCCGCAACTGGGGCTGGTTCCACTGGGCCGATCACGCCTCCGCGCTCGGCATTCCCGTGCGGGATCCGAGCCCGGATCCCGGCGCAACCCGGCTGGTGACCGTCGTCGGCGAGACGGTGATCGGGGCAGGGACTCGCCACGGGAAGGGGGGGGCGAGCCATTCCTGGGCGCGCCGGCTCTGTGCGGCGGCCGGGCAAGCGATGGCCAGCTTTCACTTCCAGGGCGAGGGAACGGAACTGGGGCTCGTGGGCGCACGGGTGGGACTGGAACGGCTGGGAGCGGCGGAACTGGACGCGCTCGATCGGCTGCTGGAGGAGCGGGTGGAAGCCGGATGAGCGTGCTGTTGCTGGGCGGGGTGAACGATCCGGTCCTGGTGGCGGTGGCGGAGGCCCTGCGCCGCCGGGGGGTGGCGCCGCGGATCGGACCCTGGAGCGCAGAGCTGCGACCCGCGCAGCTGCGGCGTTGGCAGGCGGAAATCCGCGCAGTGCTGGTGCGGCCCACCGGTGCGGAGGCGGGCCTCGACGCCGTGGCGGAGCATGCCCTGCAGAGCTGGCTGGATCTGACGCCGGCGCTGGTGTTGAACCGCCCCTCGGCGGCGGCGATCTGCGCCTCGAAACCCGCCCAGCTGCGGTGGCTGCGGCGCTGGGGCTGGGAGGTGCCGCCCACCCTGGTCACCACCTCGGCCGCGGAGGCCCTGGCCTTCCGCGAGCGGCACGGGGAGGTGATCGTGAAGGCCGTCGGCAGCAGCCGCAGTCGGGTGCGTCGCTTCGAAGGGGAGAACGACCCACGGCTGGCCCTGCTGTCCTGGTGTCCGACCCAGTTCCAACGGCGGATCGCGGGCGTCGACCACCGGGTCCACGTCGTGGGGGAGCGGATCTTCGGCTGCCGGATCGAGAGCGAGGCGGTCGACTACCGCCTGCCAACGTCCGGCTGCGCGGCGCCGCGGCTGGTGGCGCAGACGATGCCGGAGGAGGTGGCGGAGCGCTGCCGGGACACCTGCCGGCGGATGGGGCTGGCGCTGGCCGGCATCGACCTGCGGCTGACGCCGGACGGGCGCTGGGTGATCTTTGAGGTGAACGCCATGCCGGGCTTCACGGTGTTCGAGACCGAAGGCAAGGCGCCGATCAGCGCGGCGGTGGCGGAGCTCCTGGCGGGCCAGGACGGCGGCTCGGCGGCGTAACAGGCGCGGGATCGGGTGCTGAAGTGATGCTTCACCGCTGTGCACCGATGCCGCTGCTGCCCCGCCGTTTCGAGCGCCTGCGCGCGGTGCTCGATCGCCGCATGGGGGATCTGACGCTGCTGCTGGAGCATGTGGACAAGCCCCACAACCTCTCGGCGATCCTGCGCAGCTGCGATGCGGTGGGGGTGCTCGAAGCCCATTCCGTCAGCCTCCCCGGACGCACGCCCACCTTCAACAGCACGGCCCTGGGCAGCCAGAAGTGGGTGGCGCTGCACCGGCACGGGCGCAGCAGCGACGCCATCGCGCAGCTCAAGGCCGACGGCTTCCGGCTCTACGGCACCCATCTGGGGGCCCAGGCGGTGGACTACCGCGACTGTGACTTCACCGGGCCCACGGCCTTCGTGCTGGGGGCGGAGAAGTGGGGGCTGAGCGAGGAGACGGCGGCGGCGATCGACCAGGCGATCGTGATTCCGATGGTGGGCATGGTGCAGTCGCTCAACGTGTCAGTGGCGACCGCCATCCTGCTGTTTGAAGCACTGCGCCAGCGGCAGGCGAAGGGGTGCCTGCCGAGCCGGGGCGAAGGGCTGGAGCCGGAGCGCTACGCCCGGCTGCTGTTCGAGTGGGCCTACCCGGACGTGGCGTCCTGGTGCCGGCGGGAAGGGCGCGCCTATCCGGCCCTCAGCCCGGAAGGCGCCATCCTCGAGGAGCTTCCGCGGAACGTGCGCCTTCGCTGTTGAGGGGGCCGCCGTCGAAGCGGGAAGCGCTCGGCAGCCAGAAGGTGAGCCCCAGGGCCAGGATCTCGAGCAGCAACTGGCGGCCGCCGAGCAGCACCACCAGCACGGCCACGAAGGCCAGGAACTTCTGGAAGACGCTCCAGACGTCGTCGGGCGTGTTGCCCGCCTTCTGCCAGAGAGCAACGGCCGCGGCCAGCAGGGCCAGATCCAACCACCAGGGCATCGCGTCACACCCGAATCCTTGAATGCTACGCACGGTTGCTCACATCCAGCAGGACCCGAGGCCACCATCACTGGGCAGCAGCCGTCCTGGCCTCCATGCCCAGGGAAGGCCTGAGCAGGGGACTGGGAGGCACCTTATGCTTCCAGCCATCGGGAGTGCCCATGCCGAGCCAGCCACGGAACTCCAGCGGCTCCCCGCAACACCTGCGAACTGTCACAACCCTTCTGAACAGACGACTCTGCGTCGATAGCCACTGCATCAGCCAACAGGAGATCGGCCAGTGATTCATTTCGCGACACAGCACTATAAGCCGAGCAATCCCATCAAGATGGGACAACTGAATGCGTGCCTTGCCCACAACAAGGAACTTGGGATCTTTGACACGATCACACTGCTGATCGAGGACCTTGATGAGGACGCCAACACAGACTCCTGCCGAACCGTCCATCTGGGAAGGAGGTCCGGCTTTTCCGACTTTCTGGAGCTCGTCTCCTCACCCGAATGCAGTGACCATCCTATTGTTTTTTCCAATAGTGATATCTTCATGAGCGAAGACATTCTGCTCGCGGCGAAACAGCTCTCGAGCCCCAGCTCCGTCATCGCCTTGACACGCAGAGAGCTGGACGGAGAGTTCCCACCCTTCTACCAGGGTCTTTCCCAGGACACCTGGATCATGAAAGGGCATCCCGTCGATCCACTCCTGCGTGACACCGCTAATCTCGCCCTTGGAATCGCCGGTTGCGAAAATATCTTCACTGCCCAGCTGATCGCCAATGGCTATAACGTATGGAACCCATGCCTGGATGTTCGAACGACCCACAACGACCCAAGTCCAAACTACAACTACAGAGATTGCAAGCGGTACTATGGCTTTTACGCTTTTCCCGCCCCATGTCACATCCGTGACGTGGAATCTTCGATTCCAGATTATCAGTTCGAATTTCAGCCCATATCTTAAGATCAGCAGACAAGATCAAGATCAACCGAAGTAGTCGAGGCCCTGCGCCTTCCAGCCCTCAAAACGCTCCAGCTCCCAGGGAAAGACAAAAGAGTGTTGAATATACTGGGCATCCAGAAGTGCGAACAGCCCCCTGGAAAAGGGGACAAACTCGATGCCATCAGATTCTCCCAGCGACTCTTCATTCAGAAGAGACAGGGGCATCTCGACAGGCCGAGTGGAGAACGTTTCGCTGAATTTCCTGACATGCACACCCTGAGTATCCAGCGCCAGAATCTTAACGACCATAAAGGTTTTCTCGTCGTAGACCATGGAATACAGCCCGCCAATGGCCCAGACATCATCCAACGGCTGGAAAAGTGCAGCCATCGGTATCTTGCCATGGTCTGAGGCGGGATTACGGCTATAGCTGTTGGGGAGATGATGCACCCAGGCTTCTTGCGCCACTGTTTTGGCATGAAAATCGATGGGCACCACGGTCCGTGAACTGAAACCCTTTGGCCTGGCGATGAAGGTCAAGCCGAGGGCAGCTTTTTCCCGTATACCCCCGATGGAGTTATCCGGTGACAGCTCAGGGCTGTTGATCAGTTCATGCATCAGGGGCTGATCCAGAAAGTACATTCCCTGATGGGGATTAGGCATGGTCATGAAGAGTCCAACGCCTTCCAGGTACAACCATGCCTGTTGGCTGAAACCCACCGGATCGCAGTTTTCCGTGCTGACCCACTGACCAGCAGAATCAATCTCAACGCGGTAGAATGACGGCAACAGGCCATGCTCCCGAAGCACTTCTCTTGCGCTCAACCAGTAGGCGATGTTGGAACGGGACAGCAAGATATCATCCTCTGTATAGAGAAAATGCGTGATATCTCCAGACGCCACAAGATCTCGCAGAATGGCATAGTGAGACCATGCCAGAAGGTATGGGTGCCCCAACCCCGTAGGCGTGAAGAACTCAACACTGATCTCACCAGGAAGACCGACGAGGGCTTTTTCGATTGGCCCGTAATCAGAGCAGTTGGTGACGATGTAGACCCGCGTTCTCAGCGCGATTCCCGCATAGCCACGGATCACCTGATCGAGATAGCTGATCCGGGAGGCGTCATAGTGAAATGTCATGCAGACGCCCAAGCTCGGAACCAGCGCATCACCAACGGAAATCCTCTGCATGACGACCGCTCTCAGGCGGGTGATTCTGGCACAAGCCTGTCGATCAGCCAGGCTCAGAAAAACCGTTCAGTGTGATTCACCAAAGGCGATCAGTCCCGCTGATCCGACAACGGGCCACTCAGCCAGCGCTCCAGTCCCTCACCCAGGAAGGAGAGTCCCAGCACCAGCACGAACATGGCAAAGCCCGGATAGAGGGCCGTCCACCAGATGCCGGTGGGCAGGGCGGTGAGGGCCTGCTGCAGGTCACTGCCCCATTCCGGAATGGTCTCCGGCAGGCCGAGGCCGAGAAACCCCAGGCCCCCGAGCACCAGAACCGCGTCGGCGGCATTGAGGGTGAGAAGGACGGGAACCGACGTGATCACATTGCGCAGCAGATAGCGGCGCAGGATCCAGGCGGGGCCGGCCCCCAGGGAGCGGGCCGCCTCGATGAACAGCTCGGCCTTCACCTGCGCCGACTGGTTGCGCACCACACGGAAGTACTGGGGCACATACACCACGCAGAGGGCAGCGGCGGCGTTGGGCAGGCCCCGGCCCAGCAGGAAGGCGAGCACGACGGAGAGGAGCAGCACCGGCAGGGTGTAGAGGGTGTCCATCACCAGCACCAGCAGGCGATCGACCCCGCCGCCCAGATAACCGCTCACCATCCCGAGGGGAACGCCGATGGCGAGGGCGAGCACCAGGGCGCTGAGCACCACCTGCAGGGCGACGCTGCTGCCGGAGAGGGTGCGCACGCAGACGTCACGGCCGAGGCGATCGGTGCCGCACCAGTGCTCGAAGGAGGGCGGGGCGTAGATGGGGTTCTCCAGCCCCGCGTTGGGATCGCTGAGCAGGCCGCCATGCACCAGCAGCGGGGTGGCGAGGGCGATCAGCCCGTAGACCACCACGATCACCAGGCCCCAGCGGGCCATCCGCTCCGCGAGGGTGGGTCGTCCCACCCGGGGTGCCTCCCCGATCCGGCTGGCCTCCGTATCGGTCTCACCAGTGGACTTCGGTATCACAAGCGGACGGGCACGGCCCGGGTTCGTGCGCATCTGCGCTGGAACGGGCGCGGATGAGGATCGTCAGAAGAGTAACCTCGGGAGTTACCGATGCGGCCGGCGCATCAGTGTGGCCCCTGTTCACCCTGGCCACTCGAGTGGCAACTGGAGTGGCAACCAGAGTGGCCACCGGATAAATGTGGCGGCTTTTGGTGACGCTTTATCAAACAGGTGGAATTGATGCCTCTGGCGGCTCCGGCGTCGAGGCACGTCGCGGGCGAGGTGCCTAGGCCTCTACTCACCTGATCATCGGCAAGGCGGCAGCGATGCAGCGGGATTCCTAACGCCTTGCACGTGAGCTTGCAGGTGAATTCTCACGCTGGTATAATGTGCTTGATATGCGCCACTCAACTCCAGAGTGCTGACTTCCATCGTGGCCGAGCGTCGTTCAGCCTTCCCGATCAGATGACCAGCGCCCGCCTCCTGATCGTCGACGACGACCCTGAAATGCGCGGTTTCCTCACCTCCGAGCTGGCGGTCGAGGGGTACGAGTGTGAAGAAGCCTCCTGCGGCCAGCAGGCCCTGGGGCGAATCCGAAGCCAGACCTGGGATCTGGTGCTTCTCGACTGGAACCTGCCCGACTTCAGCGGCGTCGAGGTGTGCCGGCGCATGCGCAAAGGGGGCATTTCCACCCCCGTGCTGATGCTCACCGCCCGCGACGAGGTGCAGCAGCGGGTGGAGGCGCTCGATTCCGGCGCCGACGACTACCTGATCAAGCCGTTCTCGATCGAGGAACTGCTGGCCCGGGTCCGGGCCCGGCTGCGGCGCAGCGGCATTGATGAGCAGGAAGGTGGGCTGCTGCGGATGGCCGATCTGGAGGTCAATCCCGCCAGCCGGGAGGTGGCGCGGGGCGGAGAGTCAATTCACCTCACGGCCAAGGAGTTCGATCTGCTGATGCATCTGCTGCGGCACCCCAATCAGGTGCAGGAGCGGCGTGCCATCCTCGATGCCCTCTGGGGTGAGAACTGGCTGGGCGACGACAATCTCCTCGATGTCTACGTCCGTTATCTGCGCCGCAAGCTCGAGCCGGCCGGCCAGCCCACCCTGATCCAGACGGTGCGCGGCGTCGGCTTCATGCTGAAGGAAGGGCCACCCCGCTGAGGATGGCGGAGGCCAACGCACCCTCGCGGCTGCTGATCGTCGAGGATGACCAGCGCATGCGCTCGTTCCTCGCCGGGGAACTCAACTGCGAGGGCTACGACGTCACCGAAGCCGAGGACGGCCAGGGTGCGCTGATGCACCTCAGGGACGCCAGCACCGACCTGGTGCTGCTCGACTGGACGCTGCCCGATTTCAACGGCGTCGAGATCTGCCGGCGGCTCCGCTCCAGTGGTGACATCACCCCCGTGCTGATGCTCACCTGCCACGACGACATCCGCGACCGTGTCGAAGCGCTCGATTCGGGGGCCGACGACTACATCCTCAAACCCTTCTCCATCGAGGAGCTGCTGGCCCGCATCCGCGCCCAGCTGCGGCGCACCGCCTACTGGCGTGGCGTGGCCGATTCCGATCTGCTGCGTTGCGCCGACCTCACGGTGAACACGGCCACCCGGGAGGTGATGCGCGCCGGCCAGGCGATTTCCCTGTCGGTGCGCGAATACGACCTGCTCCTCTGCCTGCTGCGCGGCACCGGACGGGTGGTGGAGCGGGAGGAAATCCTGCGCGAGGTGTGGGGCGAAAACCACTTCGGCGACGAGAATCTGCTGGGCGTCTACATCCGCTACCTGCGCCGCAAGCTCGAACCCGAAGGGCTCCCCAGCCTGATCCAGACGGTCCGTGGCGTGGGCTTCATGCTCCGTGAAGGGGAGCCGCGCCCTTGAGGCGCAGCTGGAAATCGGCCCCCCCCTCCGGCACATCCGCCACCGACACACTCCCCCCCATCGCCTCCATCAGCGCCCGGACCACCGCCAGCCCCACCCCGCTGCCGGGGATGGCGCCGGTGTGGCGCCCCCGGCCGAAACGCTCGAAGATCAGCGTCTTCTCCTTGTCGGGCACGCCGGGGCCGGAATCGATCACGTGCACCACCACCCGATCGAGGCTGGCGTCGAGCCGCAGCTGAATCGGGCCGCCGGCGGGGTCGTATTTCTGAGCGTTCTCAATCAGGTTCCCCAGGCACTGCTCGAAGCGCTCGGCATCCCCGAGCGCAAAGGTGCGTGCCCCCTGGGTGGCGCCGGGGCAGATGCGCAGGCGGCCGTGGCAGCGCGAGCGCAGCCGCTCCGCCACCCGCTCGATGGCCTGGGCCACATCGAAGGGCTCGAAGGGCATCAGGGTCCGGTGGGCATCGATGCGGGTGAGGGCCAGCAAATCGCTCACCAGCTTTCCCATCCGGCCCGCCTCCTCCTCGATCAGGGCCAGCTGTTCGGACTGCTGGTCGGAGAGGTCGTCGGAGCGGCGGCGCAGGCGTCCGGCGTAGTTGCGAATCAGGCTGATGGGGGTGCGCAGCTCGTGGCTGACGCCGTTGGCGAAGCCCCGCTGGCGCTCCCAGGAGGCCGAGAGGCGATCGAGCAGATCGTTGAAGGCCACCGCGATCGGTGCCAGCTCCCGCGGCTGGTCGGCCACCGACACCCGCTGGCTGTCGAGGGTGTCGGAACTGATCGCCTGCATGCGCAGACCCAGATCATGGAGGGGGGCCAGGCCCCGCACCAGCACCGGCCGCAGCAGCAGCCCGGTGAACAGGGTGGCCAGCCCGGCGGCCAGCATGAGCAGGGTGAGCAGCAGCCGCTGCTGGGCCATCTTCTGGGTGATGTCCTCCAGGAAGCGGAGACGCACCAGGCGTGGCCCGAGATGGATGTGCTCCGAACTGGTGAGATAGGTGAGCTCCCCGACCCGCAGCACGGACACCTGGTCGAGGCCGCTCCGCTGGGCCGGCAGGCGCGTCAGCGGCACGCCGGTGGGAATGGAGAACAGGCGGATCTGGTCGGCGGCGCCATAGGGAACGCCCTGGTCGGTCTCGACCCAGCCGAGGAAGTTGGGGCTGATCAGCCGGGCCAGGGCGTTGCTGATCTCGTCCAGCGTGGTGGGCACGGGCCGACGGGAGAGGAGCACCTGCCGCACGCTGGCCACGGTGGCGCGGTGCTGGTCGCGCCGCTCCTGGCTGGCGAGCAGGGCGCTGGCCCCGATCAGGAGGGCATAGCCCCCCAGAACGGCCAGCAGGCTGAGCCCCAGCAGGCGCCGGCGCATCGAAAACGCCTGGCGAGGCCGGCGGAACGGAACCGGCAACCGAGAAAAGCCCATCAGTTTCATTAGAGGACCATTAGATCTCGACAAGATCCCGCGCCAATTGGATCGTAGTGGACAATGAAAGGGCCACCACTCCAGCGCAACGGCCCAGCGCCCCCATCCTGCAGAACCCAGGCAGGCCAAGGGATGCGAACCTTAGGAATTACAACAGCGCCTTTCCATCCGCAACAGCGGCGCCTAAGTGGACGGTGCCCCTTTCATTGCATAAACTGAGGCGAGTCAAGAGCTTTCCAGCTTTTCCAATGAACATCTCCCCCAAGACCAAACTGGCGCTGATGCGCAGCCTGCGCGAGAAGAAGTCGAAGGTGGCCCAAGGCTTCACCCTGATCGAGCTGATGATCGTGGTCGCGATCGTCGGCATCCTTTCGGCTGTCGCGCTCCCCAACTTCCTCGGTGCCCGGGCCGCCGCCTCCGCCGGTGCTGCCGTGGGTGAAGCCCTCGGCCTGGCCAAGGAGTGCGCCACCTTCATGGCCTCCGGCGGCGTGGGCGTGGCCCCGGCCGGCATCACCTGTGCCACGGGCGCCAACGGCAGTGTCCTCCGCACCTTCACCGCCGGAGCCGCAGGTGTGCGCTGCCTGACCGCCACCTCCACCACCGCCAGCTCCCAGGCCACGATCACGATCACTGGAACCGGCACCAACATCGGGGCCTTGAGCTGCGCATTCTGATCAACTCCATGATCTTGAAAGCGGAGGTGCTACCTCCGCTTTTTTTGTGCTTGGATGAGCTGTAACCTCAGGATTGTTTCCAGACGCCAGCGCCTAGCGGCTGAGAGCCAACCTGCGGCGAGATTCAGAGTTGCCATGGTTCAGAGTGATGAGTCCAGGGGCAGATACAGCAATCCCTCCATCAATCTGTTCAGCATGAAAACCCCTGATCTGGATCATTACTATCAACAAGCCCGCAACCACTTTAACGCAGCACAATACAGAGAGTCCATAAAGTGTCTTAGCAGATTACGAGGAACCGATACCTATAGCGTCAAGGCAAATTCCAGTATCGCCAGCTGCCTCATCATGCTGGGGCTGGTACGTCCAGCCTTGACGTATGTCGATCGAGCCCTGGATCTCGATCCCACCTACGCGCCGGCACTGATCAACCGTGTCAAGGCCCTTCAGACCCAGGCAAAGCATGAGGACGCCATGGCCATCTGCCAGGAGATCCTTGAACGCAATCCCAAAGAAGAGGAGGCCTGGATCAATTTGGTCTCCTCCCTCTGTGAGAACCGTCAGCCTGAGCAGGTGCTGAGTGTCGTCCATCAATGGCTCAGCGAGTGCCCGGACAGCCTTAACGGTCACCTGATGCAGGGAGAACTGCTTTCCAATCAGGGGAACCACAATGAGGCCATCCAGTCATTTACGAAAGCCTTGCAGATTGCCCCTGAAGCGGAAAAGCCATACGCCCACATGAGCGTCGTCATGTACAGGATCAGACGCTATGACGCCTCCCTGAAATACCTCGACAAAGCGCTGGAAATCAACCCCGAATCACTCAACAGCCACTGCTGGAAAGCCCATATCCTTTGGTTCATCGGAAGCTGGAGGGAATCACTCATTCACCACCAGAAAGCCGCATCGCTACGGCCGGATTCGGCAGTCTATTTTCTCAATCAACACCTCATCCTCCCCTGCATCATCGAAAGCAGGGAAGAGATCGAAGAAGCCAGAGAACGTTTTCTGGATGGCCTATCCCTGGCGGAGAACAATCACAGTATCCATTTCAATCCGAACGACACAGCCACGGCACATACATTTTTTCTCGCCTACCACAACAAGGAGGATCGTCTGCTCCTGGAGCGCTACATCAACCTAATGCGCAAGCTCAGTGCGCCTTTACGGAATCACTATCGACGACAGCACCATTCCCACCTCCAGCGTCACTCACCTGTTCAGCACGACCGCATCCGCATCGGCTTCCTTTCCAAGAACTTCTACAATCACAGCAATGCCCTGGCCTTTGAAGGGTTGATTCGTCATCTTGATCGCCAGAATTTTCATGTGGTTCTGATCCATACAGCTGAATCGAAAAGGGATGCCGTCCGCGACAACCTCGATGCGGCGTGCGAGGAATCAATAGTCCTTCCAGCTGATTATTCGGAACTCTACAGAACCCTGCATGCGCTTGATCTGGATATTCTCTTCTTTACCGACCTGGGCATGAATCCCAATGAATTCCTGCTGCCCCTGTTTCGCTCCGCTCCGATCCAGATGACGGGCTGGGGGATTCCTCACACATCAGGGATCAAGGAGATTGACTACTACGTTACGTCCACGGAACTGGAGCCACCGGAAGCTCAGATCAACTACACGGAAACACTGGTCAGGCTCGAGGGTGGCTTACCCTGCTGCTTCCAGAAGCCGGGGGAGCAGCAATACATGGCCCTTCCCCGCGAATACTTTATCTTGCCTCCCGGCGACACCCTGGTCGGATGCCTGCAGGGACTCCACAAGCTGCATCCAGATTATGATCTGATGCTGGAGGAGATCGCCATCAGAAACCCTGAGGTGGGGTTTGTATTCGTCGAGGACGAATTGGCATCGAGGACCCAGATCTTCCTTGACCGCCTCGCAAAGACAGCCCCCTCCGTGAGGGAGCGATGTGTTTTTCTGGCGCTCATGCAACGCCACGAGTATCAAGCCCTCTGCAACTGCGTGGACCTGCTCCTCGATCCCATTTACTATGGGAGTGGCATCACATTCTTTGAAGCCTCGTTCGTCGGCACGCCCATCGTCACGATGGAAGGCAACAACCTTCGCACCAGAGTGGTGGCTTCCGGCTATCGCGAGATGGGCATCGAAAATCCGCCGATTACCAAAACCAAAGAAGAGTATATTGAGCTTGTGACCGCCCTGATCAACGACCCGGAGAGGCGAGAAGGCTTGAGGGCTTCGATCCTGGCCAACAACCATCGGGTCTTCCATCGCATGGATCACATTCGAAGCTTTGAACAATTCTGCCTTCAAGCCGTGAAGCGTTCGCACCATCGTGATCACGATCACCCGATGGCCAGCTGATCCTGCCTGCCGTTCACCGCATCCCTGATCACCCCATGTCCAATTACTCCGCAAGACGGATCAATGCATTGCTGGAGGCCATGCCGGGGCCTTGCAGCTACCTCGAGGTCGGCGTTGAGACAGGGTTTACCTTCTTTGAGGTGGCCGCCGCCGCCAAGACGGCCGTCGACCCCAGCTTCATGTTCGACCTGGAAGAGGCGAAACAGGTTGAGCCGACCTCACAGTTCTTTGCGACCACCAGTGATGCCTACTTCCGACATCACTGGAACGGCCAGGTCTTCGATCTGATCTTTCTCGATGGCCTCCATACCTGGGACCAGACCTACAGAGATTTCTGCAACGCCCTCCTCGCCACCCATGAGCGTTCGGTGATTCTCCTGGACGACATCTTTCCCAATGATGTTTTCTCGTGCAACCGCGACCAGCTCGAAGGCACCATGATGCGGCAACTGATGACCAATAGCCCTGTCAATGCCTGGCACGGTGACACCTACAAGGTCATGCCTCTGATCCAGACCTTCCATCCGTCACTGAATTACTGCACGATCATGGACGATGGCAATCCACAGGCTCTGGTCTGGCGCTCGCCGACGCCCATGGACTGTGACTTCGACATCATCCAGGACCAAGGCTCCCTCAACATGGCAGGCTTTGATTATCTGTGGTTTCTCAGAAATCAGAATAACTTCAATCTGATGGAGGAATCGGAGGCCATTGCCATGGTCATTGCTGCCTTGCAGTGAGGCCACCGTCTCACCACTGCGCCGCCACCCGCGCCTCCGTCTCGATCCGCTGGGTTCCACCCCCTGAGAGCTGGAACTCCTGCCCCAGCCGCAGGTGCAGCAGCCCGTCGGGCTCCACGGCGGCCTCCAGCCCCGGCAGGGAAAGCCCATCGAGCAGCACCCGGTTCTGGGCCGCTCCGGCGCTCGGTTCGCCGTCGAGCCCGAAGGCCGGGCCGCAGCGCATCAGCACCCGCCGGCGCCAGATGGCGCTGGGTGGGCTGCCCACCGTGTAGGTGATCGGGCCGGCCGGCGTCTGCAGCTGCAGCACCGGATTCCGGCCCCCCAGAGCGCAGGCGGCACCACTCCCCAGGGCCAGGTCCACCTGGGTGGCGCGCTGCAGATCGCCCCGCAACAGGGCCAGCACCCGCCGCTGCTGGCCCCGCTCCCGCACCTGCCGCACCAGGCGCTCCACCTGGCGGCCATCGGCCACCAGGGCCTGCAGCACCACCCCCCACAGCAGCAGCCCGAGGCTCACCGCCACCAGCAGCTCCACCAGGGAGAAACCCGCCGGCCCCGTTGCGGGGCCCCGGCTCGAACGCAGCCATGCCATGGCACAACCTCGAGGTTGGGGAACGGGCGGCTCAGCTCTGGGGATCCGGCAGGCAGCCGCCCGGCCCCTGCCGTCCCAGCCGGGTGACCCCGAGGGGCAGGGCCACCACCACGCAACGCACCAGATCGGTGCCTTCGGTGCTCAGCAGCACGGTGCCGCCGTCGATGATCAGCCCGTTGCTGGTGAAGCGCACCGCCGCCGGCAGGTTGTGGCTGACGCTCACCGCCGGCCCGCCCATCCCCTCGCCCAGCTCCAGGGCGGCCCCCTCGCAGGCCGGCAGGCTGCCCGCCTGGGGCTCCCGCCAGCCCGTGGCCTCCAGGCTCAGGGCGCAGGGGCGGCCGCTGCTCAGGGCGGCATCCCGTCCCCGCTCCAGCCCCACCATCACCCGGCGGCTGGCGCCCTCCAGCCGGGCGGCGGCCAGGTCCCGGCTGGCGGAGGTGAGCCCCAGCTGGGCCAGCAGTCCCACCAGCACCAGAGCCAGCAGGGTCTCCGGCAGGGTGAAGCCGGCCGGTTCAGATCGTGCCACCGCCCCCTCCGTGCGCAGGCCCGCAACGGCCCAAGGCCGCCGGGGCATACAGCCGCTGCCGCGGTTCGGACTCGCCAGCCACCGCCAGCCGCAGCACCACCCCGTCGCCACTGGCCGACACCTCCAGCTGGCGCACCAGCCCCGGGGCCAGGGGTTGGGCCGCCAGCGCGTGCAGCAGCTGGGCCGCCGCCGTGGTGCAGTCACCACTGGAGGGGGCCAGGTCGCGCAGGGAGGTTTCGGCCCGTGACAGGGCGGCCTCCGCCTGCTCCAGCCGCTCCAGCTGGCGCTGCTCGGCCACGACCGCGGCGCCCGCCAGGGCCCAGAGCTGCAGGGAGGAGCCCGCTGCGGCGGTGAACACCACCGATCCGGTCAGCAGTTCGATCAGGCTCATGGCGCCACTCCCCGCAGGCTCACGAGCCGCACATCCGTGATCTGCGGCTGCGGCTGGGCCGGTGGCTGGGCCGGCGCCAGCTGCACCGCGAAGGCCCCCTGCCGGGCCGGCTGGCCCCCGCCGGCGGCCAGCTCCAGCAGCAGTTCGGCGGGCTGCAGCTCCGGGCGCCAGTCGATCAGGCGGTAGGAGCCCCCCAGCACCTGGCCCTGCCGCAGGGCCGCGATCGCCTGGGCCGGAGCGCAGGCCAGGCCCTGGACGTCCCACTGCGGCAGCGGCAGCGCCAGCAGGCAGCGATGGCTGCGGTGCAGCTCCGCCAGCAGTTGCTGGCCCGCCGAGGCCATCCGGTCCTCGGCCCGGCGCTGCTGCTGCTCCCGGATCCCCTGCAGTCGCAGCTGCAGGCTGGCGGTGTGGGCCGAGAGGCTCCCCAGCAGCAGCACCAGGGACGCCCCCATGGCCAGGGGCAGGACGAATCCCCGCTCCCTGGATCGGTGGCGATGCAACGTGGGCATGGCAATGGCAGCGAACGCCTTTTCAGGGTTCCCCCCTGAGGTCACGATCTCCCGCCGGCCTGCAGCAAGGAATCCTTGATTGCGGACGACAACGGCGGCGTTGATGGTCCTGGCCAAGCGCACCAGCAAGAACCAGCTGCACCCCCTGTTGATCCTGACGCCGGCTGAATGTCAGATCTGGCTGGATAAGCCCTGATCCGCTCTTCGCCTGTCAGGGTTGCCATGGGAATGACGCACCAGCGGCCCATGAACGATCGCCGGCAAAGGGACACCCGCGATGCGGTCGACAGCATCGTCAATCGCCACCAGCTGGACTATTCCCTGGGCCAGCTGCGACTGGTGGGGCTGCTGCTGCTGGTGCTGGAGCTGAGCACCCTGCTGCTGGCGGGCAGCTTCGCCAGCGTCGAGGCTCCCGCCGGCCGGCTCAACGGCCTGATCGGCCTCTCCCCCGCCCTGCCGCTGCTGCCCGTGGGGTTCGTCCTTTACCTCGTCGGCGGCGGCCATCGGCGCCACCGCCACGAGCAACCCTGGAGCGGGGCGCTGCACGGGGCCTTGCTGCCCCTGGGGCTGATCCTGCTGCTGCTGCTGCCGGCGGTGACGATCCATGACGCCGCCACCCTGGTGAGCCAGCAGCAGCTGGCGCCCCTCCCCCCCATGCAGCAGCACCTGCTCAACCCCGTGCGGCTGATCACCACCCTGCTGCTGCAGGGGGTCACCGGCGCCGGGCTGGTGGTGATGCAACTCCGCGGCCGGCGCCAGATGCGGCGGGTGGGCCTCACCCCGAGCCTGTTCTTCCGCACCGACGCCACCGGACCGGTGCAGCAGCACCGGCGCCGCTCGACGGATTAGGCACGGGGTGTGCTCCGGGGATGGCGCGATCGGCCGGAGAACCTGGAGGTGTGGCGAGGACGTTGTGCTGACCTGTACATCCTGTACAGAATCCGTTGGGCGCTGCTGGAGATGGGGCCGTGCGCTGCACGGAAACGAGCGGAGCCGTCCGATTCAGGCCCGGCCGCAGCTTCGGAGCCCGCTCACTGATTCAGCTTCAGCACCGCCATGAAGGCCTCCTGGGGCACCTCCACCCGGCCCATGGCCTTCATGCGCTTCTTGCCCTTGGCCTGCTTCTTGAGCAGTTTCTTCTTGCGGGAAATGTCACCGCCATAGCACTTGGCCAGAACGTCCTTGCGGATGGCGCTGATGCTCTCGCTGGCGATGATGCGGCTGCCGATGGAGGCCTGGATGGGAATCTTGAACTGCTGCCGGGGAATCAGCTCCTTGAGCTTCTCCACCAGGCCCTTGCCGACGTTGTAGGCCTTGTCCCGGTGGACGATCGTGGTGAGGGGATCGGCCTTCTCGCTGTTGATCAGCACATCCAGCCGCACCAGTTCGTTGCGGCGGTAGCCGATCAGGCTGTACTCCATCGAGGCGTAGCCCTTGGTGCGGCTCTTCATCTGATCGAAGAAGTCGGTCACCACCTCCGCCAGCGGCATCTCGTAGTGCAGCGTCACCCGGTCGGTGGTGATGTATTTCATGTCGATGAATTCGCCGCGCCGCTCCTGGCACAGCTCCATCAGGGCACCGTTGTACACATTGGGGGTATAGATCTCCAGCTTCACATAGGGCTCCTCGATCGATTCCCGCTTCTGGGGATCGGGGAGGGTGGCGGGATTGTCCACCATCATGGTGCTGCCGTCGATCATGTTCACCTGGTAGATCACCGATGGGGCGGTGACAATCAGATCGAGGTCGTACTCGCGCTCCAGCCGCTCCTGGACGATCTCCATGTGCAGCAGGCCCAGGAAGCCGCAGCGGAAGCCGAAGCCCATGGCGCTGCTGGTCTCGGGTTCGTACTGCAGCGCCGCATCGGAGAGCTGCAGCTTGTCGAGGGCCTCGCGCAGGTCGGGGTACTGGTCGGCATCGGTGGGGAACAGGCCGCAGAACACCATCGGCGTGGCCTCGGCGTAGCCGGGAAGCGGTTCGCTCGCCGGGTTGGCCGCCAGGGTGATGGTGTCGCCGACGCGGGCATCGGCCACCGCCTTGATCGAAGCGGCCAGGTAGCCCACCTCGCCGGCATGGAGGCTGTCCACCTGGCGCTGGTCCGGCGCCATCACCCCCACCTCATCGAGCTCCACCACCTTGCCGCTGGCCATCAGCAGCACCTTGTCCTTGCGGGCGATCACGCCGCTGATCACCCGGAAGTAGACAATCACGCCCCGGTAGGGGTCGTAGTAGGAGTCGAAGATCAGGGCCCGCAGCGGTTCATCCGCCTGGTCCGGCGGCGCCGGCACCCGATCCACCACCGCCTGCAGGATCTCCGGCACCCCCAGGCCCGTCTTGGCGGAGCAGTTGATGGCCGTCGAGGTGTCGAGGCCGATGATCGCCTCGATCTCCGCCTTGATCCGGTCGGGATCGGCCCCGGGCAGGTCGATCTTGTTGAGCACCGGAATGATCTCCAGATCGTTCTCCAGCGCCAGGTAGACGTTGGCCAGCGTCTGGGCTTCCACCCCCTGGCTGGCATCCACCACCAGCAGGGCGCCCTCGCAGGCCAGCAGGCTGCGGCTCACCTCGTAGGAGAAATCGACGTGGCCCGGGGTGTCGATCAGGTTGAGGATGTAGGTCTGGCCGTCGGCCGCCTTGTACTCCATGCGGGCGGCCTGGAGCTTGATCGTGATGCCCCGCTCCCGCTCCAGCTCCATGTTGTCGAGGAACTGGGCCTGCATGTCCCTGGCGGCCACGGTGCCGGTGTCCTGCAGCAGGCGGTCGGCCAGGGTCGATTTCCCGTGGTCGATGTGGGCGATGATGCAGAAGTTACGGATCCGCTGGGCGGGAACGTCGGTCATGGGGTGGGATCAGGCCGGCGCCCGATCACTCAGGCCGCCACGGGAAAAGCTGCAGCGATCCTAGGGAGGTCCCCTGGCCTCCCCCCGGCCCGGACGGCGCCGGCCTCCCTAAGCTTGGCCAAACGACCCCCTGCCTCCCCCATGACCACCGAAACCGCCAGCCCCGACACCGCCAGCCCCGAGAGCACGGCGCCCGCCGTCGAGAGCGACCCCCGCGCCCTGACGATCGAGAACGTGGAGCGGGTCCTCGACGAGCTGCGCCCCTACCTGATGGCCGATGGCGGCAACGTGGAGATCGTCGAGATCGACGGCCCGGTGGTGAAGGTGCGCCTGCAGGGCGCCTGCGGTTCCTGCCCCAGCAGCACCATGACCCTCAAGATGGGCATCGAGCGCAAGCTGCGCGAGGCGATCCCCGAAGTGAACGAAGTGGTCCAGGTGCTCTGAAAAGCGCCGGAACGTGCCCGGAAAACAGCCTCCCTGTGCGGGGGCTTTTTTCATGGCCGATTGTCACCCTGCTTTTGCGAACCTCCCAGCCGATTCAGCCACTGTGCTCAAGGGAAAGGGCCGTTCCGGTCCTACTTTGAAGTTGCAGCAGGAATGCTGCGGCGACTGAGGTTCCTGTCCGCATCGGAGGAGGCCTGGGGCGATGACACACCGGCTGCTTCTGGTAACGCTGGCGGGCTCCCGCAGACCTCTGGTGGGTGGGCGCCGCCCCCCCGGTGCCAGGGGCTTCATGGTGGCCGCCTTCCTGATCGTCCTGGCGGTGCTGCTGGGGGGCCTGGCCACGGCGAAGCGCTCCAGCCTGGTGGAGCTGGCGTCGGCCTACCAGAGCCAGGCCCGGGATGCCCGGGCCGCGGCCGACATCGGCATGACGGCCGTGGTGAGTGAGCTGAACCGCCACCGCAACCGCCAGCTGCTGGTCAACGCCTGCCTGCTCGAGACGTCCACGCCCGCCGCCATCGCCGTCAACAACGCCGTCAAGGTGCCGGATGGCCGTGCCTTCGCCAACGTGGGCACCACCTTCACCACCGCCGGCGCCCTGCCCACCGCCCAGACGATCAACGTCGGCGACGGCTCCCAGCAGCGCTGGCGGCTGGTGGATGTGGACTGCTCCGCCGCCACGGCGGCCCTCGTGCGGCAAGGCACGGTCGCCAACCCCATGACCGGGGCCGCCGCCGTGCCCCCCAGCGCCGGCGAGCTCACCCTCACCGTGCGCGGCTTCGCCCTGCGCGGCGGCTCCGTCGTCGCCACCACCACCCTTCAGCAGACCCTGGAGGTGGTGCCCAAGTGCCTCGACCGAAGCCTGCGCGGCCTGAACAATGTCTTCGGCAACGACATCCGCCGCTGCACCCTGGCCCCGGGCTTCGGCTTCGTGGCCGGGGCCGCAGAAGACAACACCGGCGATCTGTTGATCTCGGGTGGCGCCTACAACCTCAACGTCGATCCGGTCACCTGCATTGCGTCCTTTGCAGCGGGCTGTGTCGACGGCCTGGCCCACACCAGCGTCAACGTGATCGATCCCGTGCCTGGCCTGCCGCCTGTGCTCCACACCGACAACGATTTCTGTGAGGGCCTCACACCACCGGCCAGCTGCAACGTGACGGTGAGCAGCGACCTGACCCTGGAGAGCAGCACCTTCCCCACCAGCTGGCCCCCCCCCTGGAACACGCTCTGCAAACGGGAGGATGTCAACGGGAAGGCCTCGCCCCCGGCCACCGCCGAGACCATCTCCTGCAGCCTCAACCGCCTCAGCACCGGCAACAACGTCCAGCTGATCTTCAACACCAGCGGCGCCACCGCCACCAGCACGATCCCGGTGCGGCTGCACTTCCCCAACGCCTCCACCAGCGGCCAGAAGAGCGTCAGCCGGGGCAACGGCAAATCGGGGATCTACCAGTGCGATTCCGATGCCGGGGCCATCACCTGCAGCAGCACCACCCAGGGTGCCCCCAGGGCCGCCGACCTGGCCCTGTTCGGCTGCGCCCTGGGGGCGCCCTCCCCCTGCGGCGCCCAGTACCTGGATCTCGGCAACGGCACCGGCGCCTCCCAGAGCATGTTTCTGTACTTCCCCCTCGGCAACATCGAGATGGGCGGCACCCCGGATTTCAAGGGGGTGATCTGGACGAACGACTTCCGGGCCAACGGCAACATCAGCGTCACGATCTCCCCGAGCGATCTGGAGAGCGTCTGCGGGCTGATGAAGTTCTGCGGCAGCGACGATGCCCTCTATGAATCCTTTGCGATCGATTACATCACCAGAGCCGTCAGGCGACACACCTACTCCTGAGCCACCGTGAAAGCCCTCCGTCCCACCGCCCTCCCTCCGCACCGCCGCAGCCGCGGCGCCGGTGGCTTCTCCCTGGTGGAACTGATGGTGGCGTCGGTGCTGCTGGTGGTGGCCCTCACCGGCACCTCGGTGCTGTTCGTGGAATCCAACCGCTCCTCGGCGGCGGCGGAAACGCGCTACCGCCAGCAGGCCCTGGTGGACACGGATCTGGCCCGGGTGCGGCGGCTCAACGATCGCTACACCTGCAGCTCCGGCAGCTGCACCAGCCTGGGCAGCCTGGAGCTGGGCAAGAACGATTTCTTCCCGCCGCCCACCTCCACCGCCGCCAACGGCAACAGCAGCGCCGGCCAGCTCTTCGAGGCCCTGTGCAATTCCACAGGCCTGATCACCCAGCTGGTGACCGACATCGGCACCCCCCCGGCGGCCCTGACCACGGCCGGCGTCAGCTACAGCGTCGACAGCGCCAACCAGGGGCAGCAGACGGTCAGCGAATTCGGCACCAACGTGGTGCGCAATCTTCACCGCTACACGATCACCTACACGAACAGCATCAGCGGCGAACTGCTGCGCCGGGTCACGCTCGTGCCCACCACCGTCGCCTGGTGCCCCTGATGAAACACCCCTCCAACGCCGGCTTCACCATGATCGAGCTCGTCGTGGTGGTGGTGATCGTGGGCATCCTCTCCGCGGTGGGGCTCACCGCCTCCGGCAATGAATGGCGGCGGGAGCGGGTCAATTCGGTGGCCACCGAACTGGCGGGCTGGCTGGAGGCGGTGCGCCGCACGTCCCTGAAGGGCAATGCCTGCCAGGTGACCATCAGCGGCGGCAACCTGGCCGGCGGCGCCACCCTCGCCACCGCATCCGAGCTGATCGCCGGCAACGGCCTCTCCATCCCGATCACCGCCAACCCGACCATCGCCAACAACTGCCTGACCGGCCAGCCGATGGAGATCAGCGAAACCCTCGGCTCCTCCACCTACACGGTCGCCCCGGGCGGCTCCACCAGCTTCAAGTTCACCCCCCGCGGCACGGTCAACGCCGCGGCCGCCAATGCCCAGCTCACCGCCCCGGTGGTGATCGAGATCTCCCTGACGGGCAGCGGCGGGCCGATGCGCTGTGTGCGCATCTCCGAAGGCCTCGGCCTGATCAGCGTCGGCGCCAGCAACACCACGGGCGCCACCTGCCCCGACAGCAGCTACGGAGGCACCCTCTGACGCCATGAACCACCCCATCTCCCACCTCCATCACCAGCGGCGGCGCCCCCCGCACCGGGGCTTCACCATCGTTGAACTGCTTATCACCTCGGTGATCATGGGCGTGATCTTCGCCACCGGCAGCAACGTGATGGTGACGCAGATCCGGGTCTCCTCCCAGCAGGAATCGCTGCGGCGGCTGCAGGACCACTGGGGCCGCATCAACCACCTGCTCGACAGTGAGATCACCGAATCGGCCTCGGCGACGACCGTCCCCGGCACCGCCCTCACCCTCACCCTCGCGGGCGGTCAGACGATCACCTATGCCTACGACGGGGGCAGCCGGACCCTGACCCGGACAGGCCCGCCGATCAACGACAACGGCACCCTGAACCTCACGGTCGGCACGGCCAACGTGTCCTCGGTGCTGCTCACCGACGTCGACGCCTTCGCTCCCAGCCTCACCAACAGCCGCGAACCCACCTACACCCTGGCCCTGAGCGACAGGCTGGGGGCCTCGTTCACCGGGCTGTCCAGCTCCAGCCGCTCGCGCACCTCCAGCTACCCCTGACCACCGCCCCCATGCGTGTCCGCCCCCCGGCCCCACGGCCGGCGCTCCTGCTGCCGATCCTGCTGCTGCTGCTGCTGCCCGGGTGCCGGCGGCCCCCGGTGGAGGTGAGCGAGGGCCAGCGGGCCGCCTGCCGCAGTGAGGCCGAGAGCGCCGCCACCCCCGAGGAGGCCCTGCGGCGCAACGCCGACTGCCTGGCCGCCGCGCTGCGGGACCACGACAAGGCACCGCCGCCGACCGCCCCGCCGGCGGTGACGGCACCGCCCCCGGCCCCGGCGCCCATCGACCGTTACCGCTACTGCCTGGTGCACCAGGAGGACGTGCAGGCCGCTGCGGCCCGGCTGACCAACGCCGCCAAGCCCTGGATGGTGGCCCAGAAGCAGGACGCCCCCGGCAGTGAGGAGTACCGCGCCGCCCAGCAGGCCTACGACGCGGCGGTGGCCGAGCTGGAACGGTTGCTGCCGCCGGAGATTCGCAACGGCATGGATCTGCTGCCCACCGCGGCCCAGGCCTACAGCCGCTGCGATCGCAAGGTGCTGGAAGGAACCGCCGGTCCGTAGGCTGCCCCCAAGACGATGGGCTCACCCGTGCTGGATCAGCGCCTGCTGCGCAACGACCCGACGCTGATCACCGGCCCCCTGGCCCGGCGCGGCATGGCCACCGACCTTTCCGAGCTGCGCCAGCTGGCCCTGGAGGCCCGCGACCTGGAGCAGCAGCGCAGTGAGCTGCAGGCGGAGGGCAACCGCATCGGACGGGAGGTGGGCGAGCGGATCCGGGGCGGCGCCGCCCCGGGCGGGGAGGAGGTGAAGGAGCTGCGGGAGCAGGGCAACCGCATCAAACGGCAGGTGGGGGAGCTGGAGGAGCGGGAGAAGGGGATCGAGGCCCAGCTGCTGGAGCAGCTGATGGTGCTGCCCAACCTGCCCTCGCCCCTCTGCCCCAGCGGCCGCAGCGAGGCCGACAACGTGGAGGTGAAGCGCTGGGGCACGCCCCGCGTCGCCGCCGAAGGCGAGGAGCTTCAGGAGCACTGGCAGATCGCCGAGCGGCTGGGCATCGTCGACACCGAACGTTCGGTGCGCATCGCCCAGAGCCGCTTCGTGACCCTGCTGGGCCAGGGCGCCCGGCTGGAGCGGGCCCTGATCAGCTTCATGCTCGATCGCCACGGCCAGAGGGGCTACACCGAGGTGCTGCCGCCGGTGCTGGTGAACACCGCCAGCCTCACCGGCTCCGGCCAGCTGCCCAAGTTCGCCGAGGAGAGCTTCCGCTGCGCCGACGACGACCTCTGGCTCACCCCCACCGCCGAGGTGCCGGTCACGTCCCTGCATCGCGGCGAGGTGCTGGGGGCCGAGCAGCTGCCGCTGAAGTACGCCGCCTACACCCCCTGCTTCCGCCGCGAGGCCGGCTCCTACGGCCGCGACACCCGCGGCCTGATCCGCCTGCACCAGTTCAACAAGGTGGAGCTCTACTGGTTCGTGGCCCCGGAGGAATCGGAGGCGGCCCATGAGCAGCTCACCTTGGATGCCGAAGCGATCCTGGAGGCCCTGGAGCTGCCCTACCGGCGGCTGGAGCTGTGCACCGGCGATCTGGGCTTCTCCGCCGCCCGCACCTACGACCTGGAGGTGTGGCTGGCGGGGGCCGGCACCTACCGGGAGATCTCCAGCTGCAGCACCTGCGGCGATTTCCAGGCCCGGCGTGCCTCGATCCGCTGCCGCGACGGCAAGACCACCCGCCTGCTCCACACCCTCAACGGCAGCGGCCTGGCCGTGGGCCGCACCATGGCCGCCCTGCTGGAGGCGGGCCAGCAGCCGGACGGCAGCGTCAGGATTCCCGCGGCGCTGGTGCCTTACTTCGGCTCCGACCGGATCGGGGCTGGCTGAGGGGAGGGCCGGGGAGGCCACCCAGGCGCTGCAGCAATGGTTCCTTGGAGTCCGCCACGGTGGCCGCGATGGCCTGAATTCTGTCGATCTGGGCCTGCGGTTCGGTGATCACCTGGTTGTCCTGGCTGAGCAGCTGCACCTCCAGTTCCTTGAGCCCCAGGAGCACGCAACTGCTGAGCATGGGCTCCTCCAGGCGCTCCAGGCGGGCCTGGTGGATCAGCGCCTCCAGGATCGAGAACGGCAGGGCGGCGGCGGCCGCCGGCAAGGCCAGCTGGGTGTAGGAGCGCCCCTCCTGCATGCGGTCCAGCAACAGCTGATTGAGGCGCTGCACCAGCGGTGCCGCCTTGGTCCCTGCAGCCCCCCGGTCGAAGCCGATGCTCCCCGCCTCGAGCAACAGCGCCAGCATGACCACCAGCTCGCCCTGGCTCTGCTGGCTGGAGCCCAGCAGGGACGCCATCGAGGCCGGTGCCGCCGCGAGGGCCGCGAGCACGGGTCCGTAGGCCTTCGGGTCGCCCTGGATTTCCCCGAAGCTGGCTCGGAAGTGCAGCGTGTCCCGGGGGGTGGGCAGCCACTCACCAGGGGGCAGCAGCAACCGGAAGGACAGCGAAGCCAGCCGCTGGCCCCACTCCCGCTGGGTGAGCCGGGCATGCCCCCGGGTCAGGAGGTCGCGCCGAAACGCCTTGTTGGTGGCCAGATCGATCAGCAGTTCACGGGCCACGGGCCTGGGTTCCCGGAGTGCCAGATCGCGCAGGCCTGGCGGCAGGAGTTCGACGAAGGACTCGGAATAGGTGGCCGAACCGAGAAAGGAGAGCTTGTGGGTCGCGCACCGGCCCAGCATCTCCGTGACATACAGCGGCGACCAACCGGCATTGGCGAATTCACCGCAGAGGTAGTCGACAGGGGCGAACTGCAGGGACTGCAGCTCCCGGCGCAGACCGGGCAGGGCCGACCCCAGGGGAGACGGTTGCGCCTCCTCACCGAGCAGCTGGTTGAGCAGGCCTGCCGTTTCGAGGAAGCAACGGCCCAGGTCTCCCGGCTTGGCCGTCGGCAGTTCGAGGGCCAGGAGCTGCTGAAACCCGCTGCGGGCCAGCCAGCCGGGATGGGTGTTGTAGGAGCAGTAGAACAGCCCACCGGGGCGCAGGGAGGCCGCCGCCACCGAGAGCAGGGCACGCTGCACCGGCTCGGTGACCCAGGTGGCAATGCCGTGGGCCGCCACGTAATGGCAGCCAGCCGCGGGCCATGGCAGGGACACATCGGAGCCGGCCAACGCCAGAAAGTCCGCTTCGATGACGGTCACGTTCTTCAACCCGGCACGGCGCACCAGATCAAGGGCGTGGGCCACATGATCAGGATGAAAGTCGACGCCGTAGAACGTCCCCTCCGGATAGAGGGCGGCCAGCATCACCAGGGAAAAGCCCGTGCCACAGCCAAGGTCGAGAAAGATGAACGGCTCTCCCTCCGAATCCCTTGGCGGCAGATGTCCCTTGAGCAGGGCGGCGAAATCCAGCCAGCTGGGGGTCAGTTCACGGTAGAAGGCGCTCGTGTACGGCGTTGACGAGTGGTAACCGTGATCCCAGGAGGCCTCGCCCAACTCAGTTGATGCTTTCGGCGGCTCCAGAGTAGAGAGTGAGCGTGCGTGTCACCACATCCGTTGAACCGGGAACATTCAGACCGAGCACCAGGCTGACCCAGGTGCAATCGGCTGACACGGTGGGAGTGAACGTGGAGACATTGCTCAGGACCCTGCTGCCGGTGGCGGCCGTGTTGGTCAATAAGCCATTGGCATCAACCTGGGGACCATCGCGCAGCAGCTCGTTGCCATTGAGGTAGAACCGGACGAGGTTGTAGGAAATGGCATTGGATCCGGCCGCCTGAACCGGGATCAGCATCCGAAGGTCAGCGGCTGCTGTGGCAGGGTCGCAGACGGAAGGACTCTGCGGCTTGCAGGGGCTGTCCGGGAGGGTGGCGGTGGTGCGTGGATTGGCACCCCCGCGCAGGATGCAGGCCTCACCCACTTCCACCTTCAGCAGATCGGAGAGGCGCCGGAAGTTGCGGTTGACCGTCGTCAGGGAATAGACCCGGTCAGCGATACGGATCTGATGCACCGACAACACGGCCACCGAGCCCAGGGCAATCGCCGTGAGCACACCACCGATCAGCAATTCGATCAGCGTGAACCCGTTTCTGGATCTGCGTCGGCGGATGTTCGATCTCATCAGGTGTCCTCCCACACGGTGCAGGTCTGGGCGACATCGTTGGAGGTGTTGTTGACGCCGGTGCTGAGGGTACCGAAGGAGATCCTCACGCAGCGCAGGGGGATCTGGTTGTTCACCGTTATCTTGACAACGGCCTCAACGCCACTGGCCACGACCCCACCCCGGGGGGTGAACGTGAGCGCGGTGGTGCCGTTTGGCGTGAAGGTCACCGCGACGTTGTAGGTGTTGGTGCCGGAGGAGGACGGCAGGGCCAGGTTGGCGTCCGGGGTGCACCTGGCATTGGTGCCCGCGTTCTGCAGGGAAGCGAAGGTGGCGCCCGGCGCCATACCACTGCCTGTGGTGAACTGCACGGTGCAGGGTCCGAAGGCGCCGGCTCGCCCGGAGATGCCCTCCAGCCAGCCCACCAGCTCCGCCGCGGCCGCATTGGCCTGATCACGGCGCAGGAACACCTGGGAAGACGCAAACGTGACAGCACCCAGGACACCGATCACAGCCACCGTGACGAGCAACTCGACCACGGTGAAGGCCTGGGGACGACCTCGACGCTGCAGGGATGGTGGCAAGGGACTCATGGGCAGTAATACGACATCTGGGGAATGATGTTCTCCACCCGTGTCACGCGGTTGGCATTGTTGTTGTCGGTGAACGTGACCCGAAGGATGCGCTCGGGCTGAATCGCCGTGGCACGGGTGGCGTTCACAGGTTGAGGCAGGGCATTGACGGCCGTCTGGAACGGCGTCATGAAGGCATTGTTGTTGGCACAGAGCTGGGCGACAGCCAGGGGCTCCGATGGGGTGGATGTGTTGGCAAAGTTGGTGGTGGTGGTGTTGAGATCCACCTGGGGGAAGTAATAGCGATCATCGAGGGGATTATTGGTGGCGCAGGGCTGGGTGACGCCGCTCACCACCCCGAAGCTGGTGGGGAGCGTGGTGGTGCAGACACCGGAACAGCAGGTGAAGCGGCGGGCCAGGGTTTTGATCTGACGCAAGTTGTCGTCGATCTCGGCCTGCATCACCACCTGCTGCTGGGTGGAGATCGTCCTGCGGTTGATGCTGTTGAACACCAGCGCCGTGGAGCCGACCACGACCATCAGCAACAGGGTGAGAACCAAAGGCTCAACAATCCCGATCCCCTGCTCGGAAGGCAAGGGGCGCCGCAGATTCCTTCGCAGGGGGGTGTGCATGTCCCTAATTCAAGGAGAAGCCTTTGCGGGCAGCCGTTGGGGCCCGCGCCACCCAGTCGACCCCTTCCCAGCCGATGAACGACACATCGGCCGAGTTGGCGACGCCAACCAGCTGGGTGAGGCTGGAGGAGGCCGATGGCGGGACGCGGAAATGGTTCTGGCCGCCCGCAAGGATGGTGCGGACCCAGATACGGCCGCCGAAGTTCCAGCTGTCATCCTGCGCCAGTTGCGCTGCCGTCAACGAGGGCAGGCCACCACAACCATTCACGCAGAAGGAGACGAGGCCCCAGGGCATGTAGATCCAGGCACCGGCAATGCGGGAGCGGTTGGTGGAGGAGGCGTTGGAATCGGCACCGATGATCACGATCTGATTACAGGGCTGGTTGGTGAGTCCCATTTCCGTGCAGGTGTTACCTGGGGTCGTATCCCTTCCGAAAATGTTGAAACGATCGTATTGCCCCACGGGATTGAAGATATTCTCGGAGATCAGGGTTTTGCAGTTCTCCGTTGGAGCCACGCCGAGGACGGGAGAGGTGCCCCTGGGGCAGTTCACATTCGACATGGTGCCGCCCTGGAACAGGTTGATCAACGGGTTGGCGTTGGCGATCCCCCTGGTGTCGGTGGAGCGGTTGTAGTAGAAGCTGATGGCGTGGTCGGTGGTGTCGAGCCAGAGATTGTTGCCAAGGCCCCGCAGATCGATCGTGGGGCCAAGGCAATGGAAACCGCCGTTGAATTCATCCGTCACCGGGAAGCTGGCGCTGTACTCACACCAGTTGAGGTATTGGGGAGCGGCGCCTGCGGTGGTGCTCTTGATGGCGACGTTGTCCAGCGTCACGGTAGTAATGCTGCCAGCGCCATTGTTTAAGTTGTCGTTGGGCCTGATCCGGAACTTGACGTAGTGGCTGAAGCGGTTGGCAAAGGTATAGGCCGCCGCCGGGAAGGCGATGCGGCAGGTGTAGGTGGAGCCAGACAGGGTGCAGTTTGGGCTCGCTGCTGCCGTATTGCTCACCACGCCATCGGCCCGGATCTCCGCCAGCGTCACCCAACCGGCGTTCGTGTTCAGAGCCGCATCAGTGGTGATCGGCGAGGTGAAGCTGTAGGCCAGCTGCAAGGCCGAATTCGTTGCGACTGTATTGTCATTTGGCGTTCGCTGGAAGGTGAATTCCAGAACCGGCGTCTGCAGCGCATACAGATTGACGGCGCGCGACAGCGTTGGCGCATTCGTGAAGACGGTGCCGAAGTTTGTACCTGTATCGCGGAACGTCACCTGGCCGCCGCTGATGGTGAGATCACCGGTCGTGAGTGCAGTGGCGACAGAAGCATTATCTTGATCACTCTCTGTCCACACCGATGTCCAACGGGGCGTGCTGTTCGCTGTGTAGCCGGAAACCGAATTGCTGGCGAAATCATCGCCGATGCCACCCGTCACGGCACCTGGCTGGGAAATCACGGCCCAGGAGTGAACCGTTGAGCCCGAACCATCGAAGACGGAGGAACAGGCGTTAGCGGCCAGATAGCGGGTGTTGCAGTACTCCAGAAACGGCCCAGGTGTGACCTGGTTGACACCGGTGGCGCCGTTGGCGCGGATCCAGATGTTGACCCCTGAGGCGTTGGGTGCCGCTATGTCGCCAGCCTGCAGGCTGATGATGGGGTAACCACCGGGGCTCAGGGATGTCACCGTCTGCTGGCTGACGGTGTCGGGATTGCCCCCCGCTGTCCAGTTGTAGGTGTACTTGCTGGCGATGCTGGGCAGACCCGAGGACAGGAACAGGGGGACGATCGGAATGCACGATGCCGCCCGGCCTGCAATCGAGGCGGCATTGCCGTAGGAGGCTGGACAGTTCTGGGGTGTGGCGGTGGTGAGTGGTGAGTAGTAGCCCGCCAGGCTGGTGCCACTGACGTCTCCTGGGACGAACTCCGTATTGGTGTTGCAGGGGCTCGGCACGGTGCGGCAGCCGACCTGGCGGTTGGCAACGACCTGCTGGGTGTTGCGATCCCAGACGTAACTCTGAACATCAATGATCCCCAGAATCGCCCCGATGTTCACCACCTGCCCAGCCGAATTCCTCTTGGTGTAACGGTCGTTGGCCGCCTGGGAGAGGAAGCGTCCGCCGTTGATGCCGGTGATCATGCCGAACTCAATGCCACAGAAACGGCTGTCGGCCCCAAGGGCGCCCGCGGTGGCGGCCCCTGTGGTGGTACCGCCGGAGCCGTTGCTGCCGAAGGAGCCGCCGCAGCACTTGGGCAGCACTTCGAATTCCTTGGTGATCGTGGACGTGGAGAAGGTGCCATCCGGCCGGTACAACCGGCCTTCCACGGTCACGGCGACGTATCCGGTGTGGGTGCCGGGCTGCAGGGCACCCGTGCCATCGGGATCATCGATATTGAGCAGGCTGCTGAAGGTGGAGCCGGTGGGAATGGTTCCGGCCTGGCTCAGGACCGCTCCAGTGGCACCGAAGGTGCGGTAGACAGCCCGACGATCCGTACTGCCGGAATTGCCCGTGGAATAGCGGATGGAGACCATCCTGAAACGGCGGTTGCCCTGGTCGACCTGATCGACGTTCTCAAGGTTGCGAAACTGGTTACTGGCGAAATTGACGGCCCTGGCGGACGGCATGCCGTCGTTATTGGCGCCGGGCCGCACATTGGTGGTGGAGACACACGGACTCTGCAGGGCCGTGTTGGTGGTGCTCCATTGGTCGGGAGGGGTGCTGCCAGCCACGAGCAGCTGGCGGTTTTCGGGCTGGTTGAAGGTGGAGATGATCTGATCGGCTCCGGCTTCCGCCACCTGCTGGGCATCACGGGTCTCACCGCTCCCGAGCGCCGCCAGATTCGATCCGTTGACGATCGCCACCAGGCCCAGGGTTCCGACCAGCAGGGCCAGGATCACCAGCATCCCTGCCACCATGGCGGAGCCCGCCTGCTGCTCATTCCGCGAGCGTGCCGTGAGCAGGTGCAGGAGCAACCTGGCTTTGCTGAGCCGAGCTTGCGGGGGCAGGCCAGAACGCACTCCGTAGCGCGACTTCATAGCTGCGTTCTCACTTTCGCGATGACTTTTAACAAACGCTAGCGAGCTCTTCGGCTTCTGCTCCTGCCTTGCCTGGATCGGGCCCACCGGAGGGGTGTTGGGGTTCGATCTCTTCATCTCGCCGTCTGGGCCTTCCTGAAGCGTGAAACCAACCCTAGTCAAGGGAAGGGCCCCATGGCCAGCCCTGCTCCGCGGACCCCTCAGTCGTCGAAGTTGCCGCGCACGTTCAGGGTCTGGTCGAAGTACTGGTCGAGCATGGTGCCGGGCAGGAGGGGGCCGTCGCTGAACGCCAGGCCGACGAGGGTGTTGTAGCTGCGGTTGTTCACCCACTGCACCCGCGCCGGCAGGGACACGCTCTGCTGCTTCTCGTAATCACTGATGTCGAGCAGCACCTCCTCATCGGCCTTCACCTCCAGGGATCCCCGGCGCACCACGCAGGCGCCCGTGCGGCTCACATCGCCCACCGTCACATAGACCGTGCGGCCGGTGGAAAGCCGGATGCTGGCGGAAACACCACCGGGCAGGGCGTGGCGCAGGGAGGTGCGCAGTTCTTCAGGCTCTTCACCGGTTTGTGGCTCACCGGTCTGTTGCTCGGCCATGCAGGCATAACCGCCCATCAACGAGGGCATGCTATCCCTCCCTCCGGGCAGCGCCAGTGTCCCGGTGCCGCTGCGGTTCCCACAGAATGGCGTCAATGCAGCCGGGAAACTGAATGGGTGTACTGACGGCGCTGGCGATCCTGGCGGGCCTGATCGTGGTGCACGAGGCCGGCCACTTCTTCGCCGCCACCTGGCAGGGCATCCGCGTCAGCGGTTTCTCCATCGGCTTCGGGCCCGCCCTGATCCAGCGGCGGCGCCGCGGCGTGCTGTTCGCCCTGCGGGCCATCCCCCTGGGCGGTTTCGTGGCCTTCCCCGACGACGAGGAGGACAGCAGCATCGCCGCCGACGATCCTGATCTGATGGGCAACCGGCCCCTGCCGCAGCGGGCCCTGGTGATCGCCGCCGGCGTGATCGCCAACCTGCTGCTGGCCTGGAGCGTGCTGCTGGCCCAGGGCCTGGTGCTCGGCATCCCCTCGGGCTTCAGCGCCACCCCCGGCGTGGTGGTGGCCGCCGTCCAGCCCGGTCAGGCGGCCGCCGGCTCCGGCCTCCAGGCGGGCGATCGGATCGTGGCGGTCGACGGCACCCCCCTGGCCGGCGGCCAGGACGCGGTGATGGCCCTGGTGGAGCGCATCAAGGACGCCCCCGGCCACACCCTGAGCCTGCAGGCCGATCGCAACGGCACCCTCCTGCGGCTGCCCCTCACCCCCTCCGACAGCGGCGGCATCGGCCGCATCGGCGCCCAGCTGCAGCCCAACGGCACCGAGTCCTTCCGCCCCGCGACCTCGCCGCTCGAGCCGATCCTGCAGGCCAACCACGACTTCATGGTGCTCACCCGCCGCACCGTGGAGGGCTTCGGCACCCTGATCACCCACTTCGGCGAAACCGCACCCCAGGTGTCGGGCCCCGTGAAGATCGTCGAGATGGGGGCCTCCCTGGCCAGCCAGGGGGGCAGCAGCCTGTTCCTGTTCACCGCCCTGATCTCGATCAACCTGGCGGTGCTCAACGCCCTGCCCCTGCCCCTGCTCGATGGCGGCCAGTTCGCCCTGCTGCTGCTGGAGGGGGTGCGGGGCCGCCCCCTGGCCGACCGCTACCAGATGGCCTTCATGCAGTCGGGCTTCGTCTTCCTGGTGGGCCTCTCCCTGGTGCTGATCGTCAAGGACACCAGCCAGCTGCCGGCCATCCAGCAGCTGCTCAGCCGCTGAGGTGCCCCGCTTCCCCAGTGCCCGCACCCGGGCGCCGCAGATCCTCGAGCGGCTCGGCGTCCTCTATCCCGACGCCACCTGCTCCCTCGACTGGCGCACCCCCTTCGAGCTGCTGGTGGCCACCATGCTCTCGGCCCAGTGCACCGACGAGCGGGTCAACAAGGTGACCCCGGCCCTGTTCGAGCGCTTTCCGGATGCGACCGCCGCCGCCGCCGTCGAGAGCGAGGCCGTCGAGCCCTATGTGCAGTCGACCGGCTTCTACCGCAACAAGGCGAAGCACATCGTGGCCGCCTCGCGGCTGCTGATGGAACGCCACGGCGGCGCCGTGCCGGCGTCGATGGAGGAGCTGCTGCCCCTGCCGGGGGTGGCCCGCAAGACCGCCAACGTGGTGCTGGCCCACGCCTTCGGCATCAACGCCGGCGTCACCGTCGACACCCACGTCAAGCGGCTGGCCAACCGGCTCGGCCTCACCCGTCACAGCGACCCGAAACGGATCGAACCGGATCTGATGAAGCTGGTGCCACAACCGGAGTGGGAGACCCTCTCGATCCGGCTGATCTTCCATGGCCGGGCGGTCTGCGTGGCCCGCAAACCCCGCTGCGCCGGCTGCGGCCTGGCGGATCTCTGCCCCAGCCACCCGGGCCCCTGACCCGGGACGGCCTGGGGGGGCAGGGGGGGCAGGGGGGGCAGGGGGGGCAGGGGGGGCCAGACGGTACGATGGCGGGCTGAAGTTTCCCCCTCCTCCGGCCGCATGGCGAAGAAGTCGATGATCGCGCGTGACGTGAAGCGCCGCAAGATCGTGGAGCGCTTCGCAGCGCGCCGTGCCGCCCTCAAGGAGGCCTTTGATGCGGCGGGCGATCCGATGGAGCGCCTGGAGATCCACCGCAAGCTGCAGTCGCTGCCCCGCAACAGCGCCCCCAACCGCATCCGCAACCGCTGCTGGGCCACCGGCAAGCCCCGCGGCTACTACCGCGATTTCGGCCTCTGCCGCAACCAGCTGCGCGAGCGCGCCCACAAGGGTGAGCTCCCCGGCGTGGTCAAGTCCAGCTGGTGAGTCGGGGGCTTCGGCCCTTTCACCGCAACGGCTTTCGGTCGCATCAGGCGCCCCGCGAGGGCGCCTTCTTCATGGCCCGGAACGGCGGATGCGAGAATGGTCGGCGACAACAAAACGGACATAACGCCCAGTGCAAGGACACACTCAGTCGATCTCCTTCGATGGTCGGGAGATCCGGCTGACCAGCGGCCGATTTGCGCCCCAGGCCGGGGGCTCGGTGATGGTGGAATGCGGCGATACAGCGATTCTGGTCACCGCCACCCGCTCGAAAGGCCGGGAAGGCATCGATTTCCTGCCCCTGATCTGCGATTACGAGGAGCGTCTCTACGCCGCCGGGCGCATCCCTGGCAGCTTCTTTCGCCGTGAGGCCCGCCCCCCCGAGCGGGCCATCCTCACCTGCCGTCTGATCGACCGGCCGATGCGGCCCCTGTTCCCGGGCTGGTTGCGGGACGACCTGCAGATCGTCGCCACCTGCATGTCCCTCGATGAGCGGGTTCCCCCCGATGTGCTCGCCGTGACCGGCGCTTCGATGGCCACCCTGCTGGCGAAGATCCCCTTCATGGGCCCCATGGCCGCCGTGCGCGTGGGCCTGCTGGGTGACGACTTCGTGCTCAACCCCAGTTTCCGCGAGATTGAGCGCAGCGAGCTCGACCTGGTGGTGGCCGGCACCCCCTCCGGCGTGGTGATGGTGGAAGCGGGCGCCAACCAGCTTCCCGAACAGGACGTGATCGAGGCCATCGACTTCGGCTACGAAGCCGTCGGCGAACTGATCCGTGCCCAGCTGGCCCTGCTCAAGGAGCTCGGCATCGAGCAGGTGCTGCCCGAGGAGCGCAGCGAAGACCCCGCCCTGCCCGAGTTCCTGGAGAAGGAATGCGCCAAGGGCATCGGTGAGGTCCTCAAGCAGTTCAGCCAGACCAAGGCCGAACGGGACGAGAAACTCGACGCCATCAAGGCCGAGGTGGGCGAGAAGATCGCCGCCCTCGGCGGCGAGGACCCCATCAAGGTGGCCGTGAGCAGCAACGGCAAGCTGCTGGGCAACACCTACAAGGGGCTCACCAAGAAGCTGATGCGCCAGCAGATCATCGTCGAGGGCAAGCGGGTCGATGGCCGCAGCCTCGACGAGGTGCGCCCCATCCAGGCGGCCGTCAGCGTGCTGCCCAAGCGGGTGCACGGCACGGGCCTGTTCCAGCGAGGACTCACCCAGGTGCTCTCCTGCGCCACCCTCGGCACCCCGAGCGACGCCCAGGAGATGGACGACCTGAACCCCATCAGCGAGAAGACCTACCTGCACCACTACAACTTCCCCCCCTATTCGGTCGGTGAGACGCGGCCGATGCGCTCCCCCGGTCGCCGCGAGATCGGCCACGGCGCCCTCGCCGAGCGAGCCCTGATCCCCGTGCTGCCTTCCAAGGAGAGCTTCCCCTACGTGCTGCGGGTGGTCTCGGAGTGCCTCAGCTCCAACGGCTCCACCTCGATGGGCTCGGTCTGCGGCAGCACCCTGGCCCTGATGGACGCCGGCGTACCCCTGGCGGCCCCGGTGAGCGGCGCGGCCATGGGCCTGATCAAGGAGGGCGAGGAGGTGCGCATCCTCACCGACATCCAGGGCATCGAGGACTTCCTCGGCGACATGGACTTCAAGGTGGCCGGCACCGAGAAGGGCATCACCGCCCTGCAGATGGACATGAAGATCTCCGGCCTGGCCGTCAAGACCATCGCCGACGCGATCAACCAGGCCCGTCCGGCCAGGCTGCACATCCTCGGCAAGATGCTCGAGGCCATCGACAAGCCCCGCGACACCCTCTCCCCCCACGCCCCGCGCCTGCTCAGCTTCCGCATCGATCCGGAACTGATCGGCACGGTGATCGGCCCCGGCGGCCGCACCATCAAGGGGATCACCGAGCGCACCAACACCAAGATCGACATCGAGGACGGCGGCATCGTCACGATCGCCAGCCATGACGGCGCCGCCGCCGAGGAGGCCCAGCGCATCATCGAGGGCCTCACCCGCCGCGTCAGCGAAGGGGAGGTGTTCAACGGTTCGGTCACCCGGGTGATCCCGATCGGTGCCTTCGTGGAGATCCTGCCCGGCAAGGAGGGGATGATCCACATCTCCCAGCTCTCCGAAGCCCGGGTCGAGAAGGTGGAGGACGTGGTCAACGTCGGCGACCAGGTGACGGTGCGGGTGCGGGAGATCGACAACCGCGGCCGCATCAACCTCACCCTGCGGGGCGTTCCCCAGCAGGAGCCGGCGGCGGTCTGATCGCCACGGGGGCCTGGCCGTACAGCCGGGCCCTCACCCCTAAACTGGTTGGCAACTGGTTGAAACCTGGCGATGAAGACCGTCGGGGCCTTCGAGGCCAAGACCCACCTCTCCAGCCTGCTGGAAGAGGTGGCCGGTGGCGAGGAGATCCTGATCACCCGTCACGGCAGGCCCTTGGCACGGCTGGTTCCGGTCGACTGCCGTGGCCGCGAGCGCCGCATCGAGGCCATCGACCGTCTGCGCAGCTTCGCCACCGGCCGGCGCCTCAACGGCCTCTCCATCCCTGAGTTGCGGGACGAAGGCCGCCGGTGCTGAGCTTCGTCGCCGACGTTTCGGCCGTCTGCGCCTGGTGTTTCGAGGACGAGCGCACCGCGGCCTCAGAGGCGCTCCTGGCCCGGTTGCCGGAGTCCGAACTCTGCGTGCCCGCGCTGTTTCTCTGGGAGCTGGGCAACGTGCTGCTGCTGGCTGAACGGCGCGGCCGGATCAGCGCGGCGGACCGGAGCCAGTTCCTCGCCCTTGTGGTTCAGCTCGATCTGGCCATCGATCCGGCGGATCCGAGCGTCGTCTGGCACGACGTGCTGAGCCTGGCGGCCCAGCACCGTCTCACCAGCTACGACGCCGCCTATCTGGAACTGGCGATGCGGGGAGGACTCCCTTTGGCCAGTCGCGACAACGCGCTCAACGAGGCCGCCAGGAGCTGCGGGCTGGCGCTGCTCGCCTGCTGAATTCGGCCCGGCCCTCAGACCGCGAAATCCGGATCGATCGTCGCCATCGCCGCCGCCGCCCGGCGGCAGAGGTCGGCATGGGCCTTGCCATTGCTGGCGATCAGGCAGCCGGCCTGGCGCACGTCGCCGCTGTTGTAGGTGAGGGGCCGGCCATCGGCATGGCTGAAGGCGCCGCCGGCGGCGAGCAGCACCGCCTCCGGGGCGGCCATGTCCCAGTCCTTGGGGGCACTGCGGCCCGACAGGGAGATGTAGAGGTCGGCCTCGCCCCGCAGGATCGTGGCCACCTTGCCGCCGACACTGCCGATCGCCGTGCTGCGCGCCGGCCGCAGCTCGGCCAGCAACTGTTCGAGGCGGTCGTCGCGGTGGTTGCGGCTGGCCACCAGCACCAGCTCCTCGCCGCGGCCGCTGAGGGTCGCCGGGAAACGTTCGCCGGCCCGGTTCTCGCGCCAGGCCTCCCCCGCCACCGGGCTGCCGCCATCGCCCCCCACCAGCCCGAACCAGAGCTCCTCCGGCTCCGGCAGCAGCACCACCCCCAGCACCGGCCGCTGGCCGTGCACCAGGGCCAGATGGACCGCGTAATCCCCGTTGCCCTGCAGGAAGTCCCTGGTGCCATCCAGGGGATCGAGGATCCACAGCCAGTCGGCCTCCAGGGGCTGGCCCGGCACCAGCACCTCGGCGGCGGTCTCCTCGCTCAGCAGGGTCCAGCCGGCGGCCGGGAAGGCCGCCGCCAGGCCGTCGAGCAGCCAGCTGTTGACCGCCAGATCCGCCGCTGAGACTGGCCCCTCGCCGCCGTGGTCGACGCTCAGGGCCGGCGGGAAGCCGTAGGGGGGCACGTCGCCGCGGGCGTAGGCCCGCAGGATGTCGGCCGCCCCCCAGGCCAGCCGTCGCAGCTCCGCCAGCAGCGGCTCACGGCCGATGCCGTCGGGCAGGGCGAAGGGAGACGGCATCATGGGGACCGGAAAACGGCATTGTGCAGGACCCGGTGCAGGAGCACGAACCCGCCGCCGGCGTCCTCTATCTGGTGGGCACCCCCATCGGCAACCTCGACGACCTCTCCCCCCGGGCCCGGCGGGTGCTGGCCGGGGCCGACCGGGTCGCCTGCGAGGACACCCGCCGCAGCGGCCTGCTGCTCCATCACCTCGGCATCAAGGCGCCGCTGCTGAGCTTCCACCAGCACAACCAGACGGCCCGCATCCCCCAGCTGCTGGCGGCCCTGGAGGCGGGCGAAGCGATCGCCCTGATCAGCGATGCCGGCCTGCCAGGGGTTTCGGATCCGGGCCAGGAGCTGGCGGCCGCCGCCCGCGCCGCCGGCCGCCAGGTGATCTGCGTTCCCGGCCCCAGCGCCGTCACCACCGCCCTGGTGAGCAGCGGCCTGCCCACGGGTCGCTTCTGCTTCGAGGGGTTCCTGCCGCCGAAGGGCGGACCCCGGCGCCAGCGGCTGGAGGCCCTGGCGGCGGAGGAGCGCACCATCGTGCTGTTCGAGGCGCCCCACCGGCTGCTGGCCCTGCTGGAAGACCTGCTGGCGGTGCTGGGGGACCGGCCCCTGCAGGTGGCGCGGGAGCTCACCAAGCGCCACGAGGAGCAGGTGGGCCCGACGGTGGCGACGGCCCTGGAGCACTTCCGCCGCACCCCGCCCCAGGGGGAATGCACCCTGGTGCTGGGCGGTGCCCCGCCGGCGGCGGCCCCCGTCTGGGACGAGGCCGACCTGCGCCGCGCCCTCGAGGAGCTGGTGGCGGGCGGCCTCAGCAACCGGGAGGCCGCCCGCACCCTGGCCGAGCGCAGCGGCCACAGCCGCCGGGACCTCTATGCCCTGCTGCACCGCGAGCCGTCAGACTGAGGGGCCAGCTCCTGCGACGCCCCGATGCTTCTGCGCCTGCGCCTCCTGTGCGGCAGCCTGCTGGGCGGCACCCTGCTGCTGACCCTGCTCTGCCTCGGGGCCCAGAACCTGGAGGTGCGGCCCCAGCTGCGCTTCGGCCTCAGCCGCAGCGCACCGCTGCCAGCCGGCTTCATCGTGGGGGTGGCCCTGGTGCTGGGGGTGATCAGCGGCGGTGCCAGCGCGGCCCTGCTGCTGCCCGGAAACGGCCCGGCCGACGAGGGCTGAGGTCTCAGCTGCCGGGCAGGGCGTAGAGGGAACCTTCGATCACCACCCGGCTGATGCCCTGGGCCAGCAGGTAGGGGGCGGTGAGCTCGAACACCTTGAGGTCGGGCAGCTTGATCACCCGCTGGGTGCGGCCGCACTGGCGCTTGGCCTGGCGGGGATTGAGGAACACCACCAGCGCCTGGCGCTCCAGCTCCGCGGCCGGCAGCCGGCCGAGCTCGGGGAACTCGCTCAGGGGCCGGGCCTGCAGTTCAACGGTCTTGTCGACCAGCATGTAGGCGCTGGAGGGCAGGGCGGCGCTGGCCAGGGGCTGGAGCCGGCCGTCGGCCCCCGCCGGGGCGCCGTCATCGAGCAGCACGACGGGGATCGGCTGGAACGGGTTGATCTCCCCCTCGGCCCCGTCGTCGGAGCCCTCGTCGTCGCCGTCGTCGCTGGTGAGCAGGTCGTCGTCATCGGCGCCGAAGTCATCGGCATCCTCGATGGCCAGCACGGCGGGACCGTCCTCCGCCACCGCCTCGGCCTTCACCGGGGCCGCCAGGGTCAGGCGGCGGGGCGGGGCGGGGATGATCCTGCGAGCGGCGATGGTCGGCTCTGGGGCGGGTTCGGGCTCAGACGGCGCTTCGGGCTCGGGATCCGGCTCGTGGGACGCCTCCGGCTCGGGGGCGGGCTCGGGCTCGGAGGTACTGATGGCGAGGGCCGTCTGCAGGGTGTCCGGAGCAGCGGCGGGGTCGGCCTCATCGGCCGCCGTACGGGTGCGCCGGCGGGAGCGCTCCGCCTTGAGGCGTTCGTACGCCTCCTCGCCGAGTTCCGTGCGAACGACGCGGATGACCGTGTTGGCACTGCAGCCGTAGCTGTCCGCCAGCTGCTGGCTGCTGGAACCCTCCCGGAATCGCCCAACCAGTTCGGCTTTCTGGCTGTCGCTGAGCCGGGTGGCGGCCATGGATCGGTTCAAGCGCGGTTGCCCACTGTAAGGGTGGCTACCGGAGTGGCCTGGCCACCGAACGCTGGCACAATGCGCACCGTGCTCCCTTAGCTCAGCTGGATAGAGCAGCTGCCTTCTAAGCAGCCGGTCGATGGTTCGAATCCATCAGGGGGCGTTGCTGGACCAATCCCATGTCGTTGCCCCCAGCCCATCGGGCGTCGCCAACGCCCCGGCAACCCTGAGCAGAACGGGCGCCCGCCATGTCCCAGCCGTGGTACCGCCAAGGCTGGCCGTGGAGCCTTCGCCAAACGGCAGGAACCCATTGGGGGCGATCGCTGTTGAGCGCATGGATGGTCAGGGAGGCCCCCAGGCCAGGCTTGCCGAAGGACAACGCCTGCAGGGTCAGGATGTCGAAGCCCTGCCTGAAGGCATCGACATTGGTATGTGTGTAAGCCGCGCCCCCGCCACTCACGACGCTGCGATGGCCGATCAGGTGGCGCCGTGGCCTGATCCGGCGTGGGGAACGCGTCATGGCACGGCAGATGCCACGGCAGGCGGATGAACGACGTTGCACACCGGCCGATCGACACCAGGGGGGGCACTCCGCCATCTTGAAGAAGTGCCCGGCAACTCTCTCCATGAAGCGCTTGTTCCCCCGGCTCACCGCCGCCGCCCTGCTCCTGGCCACCGCTCTGCCCGGCAGCGCCTGGGCCGGCGCCGCCTTCAACAAAACCCTGAAGCTGCAGGGCATCAGCTTCCAGGTGCAGAGCAGCGGTGAGGGCTCGCAACAACACCTGACGATCACCACCACGGGCGCCAAGCCGCCGATCAAGCCGATCCACCAAACGGTCAATGGCCAGGTGGTGGGTGCCGAGGTGGCTGATCTCAACGCCAACGGACTGCCGGAGATCTATGTGTTCGTGCAGGGTGCTGGCAGTGGCAGCTACGGCGAGCTGGTGGCCTACGCCGTGATCAAAGGCAGTGAACTGTCCCCGATCACCCTGCCGGAACTCACGGGTGCCAACGCCCAGGGCTACCAGGGCCACGACCAGTTCCAGGTGGTGGAGAGCTGTCTGGCGCGTCGGTTCCCGATCTACAAGCCAGGCGACACCAACGCCAAGGCCAGCGGCGGCCAACGGCAGATCTGCTACAAGCTCAAGGCCGGCGAGGCGGGCTGGATCCTGAGGCCCACCAGCGTGCTCAAGTTCTGATGCGGGCGTTGTCTTCCCGCTTGACTGCGTCCGTTCTGATCGGTGCAGCCCTGGCGCTTCCCGCCCGGGCCTATGACCTGCAATACCGCCAGAACGGCACCAGCTTTTCCGCGAGTGAGCTGCGCAGGATCTTCAACGGCGCCCTGCCGGCCGCTTACGACCAGCGTTTCCCCGATCAGCGCTGGACCACCTACCTGCTGCTCGATGCCCACGCCGACAAGGATCTGGTGGCCATCACCCTCGGCCTCAGCCCCCGGGTCGGCCCCTCCCAGGCCCTGTTGCCGGTGGCCACATTCAGCGTGATCGAGCCAATGCCCCGCTCTGCGGCGCGTTGGCAGCAACTGCTCTCTGATCTGGCGGCTCGCTATGCCTCCCTGATGCTCGAGAACCGCAGCCGGTTCCCCAGCCAGCCGTAAAGGCCGTGTCGCGACAGCCCACCACAGCCCGCGCAACGGCTGGTTCGCTCACCCACCTGGCGGTGGCGGGCTACCGCTCCCTGCAGCAGCTGACGCTGCCGCTCGGAGGCCTGACCCTGGTGTGCGGCGCCAACGGCTGCGGCAAGAGCAACCTCTACCGCTCCCTGGGCCTGATCGCCGCCGCCGCCCGGGGCGATCTGGTGGCCGCCCTGGCGGCGGAAGGCGGGCTGCCGGCCGTGTTCTGGGCCGGACCTGTGCAGACCACCTCGGCGATGCGGCGCGGCGAGCAGCCGGTGCAGGGCAACCTTGGGCGCGAGGCGGTACGGCTGCGGCTCGGCATCGCCGGGGGCAGCCTCTCCTATGCGATCGAGCTGGGCTACCGGGCCGACGACGTGAGCAGCGCCTTCGTGCTGGATCCGGAGATCAAGCGGGAGTGGATCTGGGCCGGGGGCCCCTTCCATCCCCGCAGCCTGCTGGTACAGCGCACGGGCGCGGTGGTGGAGCGCTGCGGCGATGGTCGCCCCGTACCGCTGGCGCTGGAGGTGTCGCCCCACGACAGCCTGTTCACCGCCGTCTCCGATCCGATCGAGGCCCCGGAGGTGTTCCAGCTGCGGCGCACGATCCTGAGCTGGCGCTTCTACGACAGCTTCCGCACCGACCGGCTGGCCCCCGCCCGCAATGGCCGCCTCGCCACCCGCACCCCCGCCCTGGCGGCCGACGGGGGCGACCTGGCCGCCGCCGTGCAGACGATTCTGGAGATCGGCGACGCCACCGGCCTGCAAGGCGCCATCGCCGATGCGTTTCCCGGCTGCCGACTGGCGGTGGACACCTCCCAGCCGCAGTTCCGGCTGCAGCTGCACCAGCCGGGACTGCTGCGGCCCCTCGAGGCCGCGGAGCTGTCCGACGGCACGCTGCGCTACCTGCTGCTGGCGGCGGCCCTGTTCAGCCCGCGGCTGCCGCCCCTGCTCGTGCTCAACGAACCGGAGAACAGCCTCCACCCTGATCTGCTGGCACCCCTGGCCAGCCTGATGGCGACAGCGGCTGACCGCACCCAGATCTGGGTGGTGGCCCATGCCGAAGGCCTGATCGCCGCCCTGCAGGACAGCGATGGCTCCCGCCTGCTGCGACTGGAGCGGCAACTGGGGGCCACCGTGCTGCCCGGCCAGACCGTGCTGGAGCGGGCCGCCTGGCGCTGGCCCGCCTGATCGCTGGCCTCAGCGCCGCACCGGCACCACCTGCATCCCGATCGGGGCCAGGGCGATCAGGGCCAGCTTGATGTGCTGGATGCCGAAGGGGATGCCCACGATCGTCACGAAACAGGCCACCGCTGACGTCAGATGGCCGATCGCCAGCCACCAGCCAGCCAGCAGGAACCAGATCACGTTGCCGACCAGCCCCAGGGGCCCGGTGCCGAAATCCATCTGGCCGCTGAGCTCGCGGCGGCTGACGGCCTCGTAGCCGAACGGCCAGAAGGAGAAGTTGCCGATCACGAAGCAGGCCCGGGCCCAGGGGATCCCCACGATCGTGATCGCCGCCACCAGGCCGGCCAGCCACCAGCCCAGGCCCATCACGAAGCCCCCGAGCACGAACCAGAGGACGTTGAGCAGGAAGCGCAGCATGGGAAGAGCCGGTGCTGCGCTCCAGCATGACGCCGCTCGGGCCTTCAGCCGCAGGGTTCGGCCGGGGCCGTGCAGCTGGCCGCCAGGCCGGCGAGCCAGCCCCTCAGGCGTTCCAGGGCTTGCGGCTGCAGGCGGTAGTACACCCAGCGGCCGCTCTGGCGGTCGGCCAGCAGGCCTGTGTCCTTCAGCACCTTGAGGTGGAACGAGAGCTTCGACTGGGCCAGGCCCAGGTCGGTGGTGAGGTCGCAGACGCAGCGCTCGCCACCGCCGAGGGCCTCGATCACCTGCAGGCGGATCGGATCGGCCAGGGCCCGCAGCAGCAGGCGCGCCTCCTCGACCTCCAGGGGGGCCGAAGCACAGGCGGTCGGCCCGGAAGCGCCGGGGATCGGCGGAGCTGCGGCGGTCCTTAACCCGGCCATAAATCGATCAACATTGGTTGATGCAAGGGTGGGATCCAGTCGTGGCAGGCGCTGTGAGGATCGGCATCAACGGGTTCGGGCGGATCGGGCGCCTGGTGTTCCGCGCCCTCTGGGGGCGGCCGGGCCTGGAGCTGGTTCACGTTAATGACAGCGCCGGGGACGCCGCCACCGCCGCCCACCTGCTGGAATTCGACTCGGTGCACGGCCGCTGGAGCCCGGCGGTGGCGGCCGAGGCCGACGGCGGGGGCTTCACGGTCGAGGGGGACCGGGTGGGCTGGACGCGGGGGAGCGATCCGGCGCTGGTGCCCTGGCAGGAAGCGGGAGTGGAGCTGGTGCTCGAGTGCAGCGGCAAGGTCAAGACCCCCGAGGCCCTCGCCCCCTACCTGCACCAGGGCGGCGTGAAGCGGGTGATCGTGGCCTGCCCGGTGAAGGGCGAGCTGGACGGCACCCCGATCCCCAACATCGTCTTCGGCATCAACCACGGCACCTACGTGCCGGAACGGCACCGGATCCTGACCGCCGCCTCCTGCACCACCAACTGCCTGGCGCCGGTGGTGAAGGTGGTGCACGAGAGCTTCGGCATCCGCCATGGCTCGATCACCACCCTGCACAACGTCACCAACACCCAGGTGGTGATCGACAGCTTCAAGAGCGATCTGCGCCGGGCCCGCTCCTGCAGCCAGAGCCTGATCCCCACCACCACCGGCTCGGCCAAGGCGATCGGCCTGATCTTCCCCGAGCTGCAGGGCAAACTCAACGGCCACGCCGTGCGGGTGCCCCTGCTCAATGCCTCGCTCACCGATGCGGTGTTCGAGCTGGAGCGCCCCGTGACGGTGGCGGAGGTGAACGGCGCCTTCGCGGCGGCGGCGGCGGGCCCCCTGCTGGGCATCCTGGGCTACGAGGAGCGGCCCCTGGTGTCGGTCGACTACGTCAACGACAGCCGCAGTTCCATCGTCGATGCCCTCTCGACGATGGTCATCAACGGCACCCAGCTGAAGGTGTACGCCTGGTACGACAACGAGTGGGGCTACAGCTGCCGGATGGCGGATCTGGCCTGCCATGTGGTGGCCCTGGACGCCGCCGGGGCGGAGTGAGCCTCCGATGCTTCCGCCCCTCTCCGGCCGGCCGCTCACGGCCCTGCAGCAGTACGCGATCGTCACGGCCAACTACTGGTGCTTCACCCTCACCGACGGCGCCCTGCGGATGCTGGTGGTGTTCCACTTCCGATCGCTGGGCTACAGCACCCTGGAGATTGCCTTTCTGTTTCTCTTCTACGAGTTCTTCGGCATCGTCACCAACCTCTGCGGCGGCTGGCTGGGGGCCCGCTTCGGCCTGCGCCTCACCCTCTGGACCGGCACCCTGATGCAGGTGGCGGCCCTGCTGATGCTGGTGCCCGTCGCCGACAGCTGGCCCAAATGGTGGAGCGTGGCCTACGTGATGGTGGCCCAGGCGCTGAGCGGCATCGCCAAGGATCTCAACAAGATGAGCGCCAAAAGCGCCATCAAGTCGGTGGTTCCGGAAACCCCCGACGACCACGACAAGGGCGAAAGCCAGCTGTTCCAGTGGGTGGCGATCCTCACCGGCTCCAAGAACGCCCTCAAGGGGGTGGGCTTCTTCCTCGGCGGCCTGCTGCTGGCCACGATCGGCTTCAACGCCGCCGTCGGCGCCATGGCGGCCGGCCTGTTTCTGGCCTTCCTGTTCACCCTGGTGCTGCCCGGGGAGATCGGCCGCATGAAGCAGAAGCCCGCCTTCAGCTCCCTGTTCTCCAAGTCCCCCGGCATCAATCGCATCTCCCTGGCCCGGTTCTTTCTCTTCGGTGCCAGGGATGTCTGGTTCGTGGTGGCCCTGCCGGTGTTCCTGCAGACCAACCTCGGCTGGCGCTACTGGGAGGTGGGCGGCTTCATGGGGCTGTGGGTGATCGGCTACGGCCTCGTGCAGGGATCGGCCCCGGCCCTGCGGCGCCGCTGGGGCCAGACCGCGCCGCCGGGCGTGAGCGCCGTGACGTTCTGGAGCGGACTGCTCACCGCCATTCCGGCCCTGATCGCCATCGCCCTCTGGCGCGAGATGGGGAATCCCGGTGTGGCCGTGGTGGTGGGACTGGCGGCCTTCGGGGTGGTGTTCGCCATGAATTCCTCGATCCACAGCTACATGATCCTGGCCTACACCGATGCCGAATCGGTGAGCCTGAACGTGGGCTTCTATTACATGGCCAATGCCGGCGGCCGCCTGCTCGGCACGGTGCTCTCCGGTGCCCTGTTCCTGGTGGGCGGCCTCCAGGCCTGCCTGTGGAGCTCGGCCCTTCTGGTGGGGCTCGCCTGGCTGGTGAGCACCCGGCTGCCGACGCCGCCGCGCCAGACCCAGCCCCGCCCCCTGGCCATCGGCTGAGCACCGACCCCAGAGCGCCGCCCGCGCCGGCGGGGGTGTTCTCGCCATGCTGGAGGCCGTTATCCCGTCGGCCATGCCCTTGAGCGCCCCGCCCCGCCAGAGGTTGCTGGAGGCGAACGGCGGCTGCTGGGAGGGTCTGTTTCACCGGCTCGGCCCCGATGGTCGCGAGATCGAGCGCTTCCCCACCCGGCTGCGGGTGAGCGATGAGGACGGCACGATCGAAGCCGCCCTGACCTACCTCAACTCCGGTCGCGTCGTGCCGATGCGCTTCAGCGAACCGCCGGCGGCGATGCAGATCAGCGACGCCGGCCACTGGAGCCTGGGCATGGATCGGATGGGTCCCTGGCCCTGGATCGCCGAGCTCTGCGTCGTCCACGGCGAGCGGCGCCGGCGGGTGGTGCTGCGCCATGGCGTCGAGAGTCTTGAGAGCTTCACCTATGCCAGGGAATGGCGGCCTGGCACAGGTGACGGCGGCCCCGACACGCCGCTGATCGCCGTGATCGAGAGCATCGGATCCGAGACCATCGCCTCAGGGAACACCGGGGGCCGCCGCTGGCGCCTGGACGATGGCGTCGAGGTGGTCATCACCCCTGCACCCGGGGAGGCGGGGCCCGTGCGGGTGACGCTCAGCTGGCAGCCCGCCGGCGGCCACCTGTGCCGGATCGAGCGCCGCTATACCCCCTACGGTCTGCTGGAGCCGCTGTCGCCGGACTGATGGGGCCTCCGCTGGTTTACCACCCGGCCTACGCGGTACCCCTGCCCAGCGGCCATCGCTTCCCGATGCAGAAGTTCCGGCTGCTGAAGGAGCGGCTGGAGCAGATGGAGCTGGCCCGGCCGGGGCAGATCCACCAGCCCCTGCCGGCGCCGCGCCGCTGGCTGGAGCAGGTGCACGGGCGCACCTACCACGAGGCCTTTTCCCGGGGGCTGCTTACCCCCAAAGAGGTGCGCCGCATCGGCCTGCCGGTCTCGGGGCCCCTGGTGCGTCGCAGCTGGCTGGCGGTGGGGGGCACCGTGCTCACGGCCCGGCTGGCCCTTCGCCACGGGCTGGCCTGCCACCTGGCGGGTGGCACCCACCACGCCTTCCCCCTGCACGGCAGTGGCTTCTGCATCTTCAACGACTGCGCCGTGGCGGCCCGGGTGCTGCTGGCCGAGGGCCTGGTGCGGCAGGTGCTGGTGGTGGATCTGGACGTGCACCAGGGCGACGGCACGGCGGCGATCTTCACAGGCGACCCCCGGGTGTTCACCTTCTCGATGCACGCGGCCAGCAACTTCCCCCTGCACAAGCAGACGGGCGACCTGGACCTGGCCCTGGCGGACGGCGTGGGGGATGACGCCTACCTGCGGACCCTGGAGCGGACCCTGCCGGATCTGCTGGACCAGGTGCGTCCGGATCTGGTGCTCTACAACGCCGGCGTCGATCCCCACCGGGACGACCGCCTCGGCCGGCTGGAGCTGAGCGACGACGGCCTGTACCGGCGGGACCGGCTGGTGATCGATGCCGCCCTGCGGCGCCGCCTGCCGGTGGCCACCGTCATCGGCGGGGGCTACGACGACCTGGCGGCCCTGGTGGAGCGCCACACCCTGGTGGTGCGGGCCGCCGACGGGCTCGCCCGGATCCATGCCACCGGCACGGAGCTGTCACCTCCGGTCACAGATGGCGCCCGCCCCGGTCAGGGCTGAGTCATACGGGGGCGTTTTCCTGGTGGGGCCACGGAGCCTCCGCCATGATCAGCCGTTCCTCCCGCCTGCTCCACGCCGCCCTGGTGGTGGTCTGCGGCGCCGGGATGGTCTACGCCCCGGTCCAGGCCCAGACCTCCCTGACCGTGCCATTGGGCCAGTCCGGGTACTACGGCCGGATCACCATCGGCAACCAGGCCCCACCGCCGGTCCTCGGCTACGGCCCGGTGATCGGCTGGCAGCCCTTGGGCAGCGACCGCTGGAACCCGTCCGCGATCGAGCCCATCTACCTGCGGGTGCCCCCCCAGCAGGCCCGCGACTGGGGCCGCTACTGCGGGCTGTACCAGGCCTGCGGCGTGCCGGTCCTGTTCGTCCAGGACGACTGGTACCGGAACACCTATGCGCCGCGGGTGCGGGCCGCCCAGGCCCGGCAGGCCAGGCAGACCAGACGCGCCATGGAGGCGCGCGATCGCTGGCGAGCCTCCCGTGAGGAGGGGAAACGGCTGGTCACCCCCGACGGCCGCGTCTACGTGCTGGAGAAGCGGCGCGACCGTGACGACGACGATTGAGCGGCGGCGCCGCAGAACTCAGCGGCGGCCGAGCAGGTCCTCCCAGGTGAGGGGGTGCTGGGCGGGGTCGTGGCGGGGCGGCCTGGCCGCCAGGGGGCAGCAGGGGTAGGCGTGGGGTCCGCGGCCGGAGACGGCGGGCCCGGGGATGGGGCGGGTCGCGGCGGACGGGCGCCTGGAGAGGGTGTTCATGGGAAACGTGGACAAGGGGATATGGATCTCGCACCGGGAGACTGCCGATCCCCCGCAGGGAATCGCACACGGCAGTCAATGTTGGACCTGGTGGACCGACGTTGGACCTGGTGGACCGACCCCAGGAAGCGCGGGGCGGCTCGGTGCTGGCTCCGACGAAGGCGAACGACATGTCCGCCGGCTTCTGCCGGATGGCTTCACCCTAGCCGATGCTCTGGCGGCCCCACCGCGGGACGTCGCAGCAACCAGGCGAAGGGGAGGTGACGCAGACAACAACCGGACTTAGAATTGGCACTCCCCCTGGTCGCGCTTCATGGCAGGGGCGTGCCGTGCCCTTTCCATGTCACAGGATCAGCATCCCGAAGGGAAGCGTGCCAGCCCACGACACCACGTCCCTGTCGGCGTCTCGGTGAGCCTCACCCTGGCCACGAAGCAATCGGTGTTCGTCAATCTCCGCGATGTCAGCGAGCAGGGAGCCTGCGTCCTGCGCCAGGGCAGCCTGGACGTCCAGGAGGACGACACCGTCATCTTTGAGGCCCGGAACTACGACGCCGGCTCCAAGGTGACCCTGCGCTCCAAGGTGCGCTGGGTGCGAAACACCGGCTTCAACACCTACGTGGGGCTCTCGTTCCTGAGCGCCTCCCTCCCCCAGGACGCCCTCACCAGGCTGGTCGCCTGAGCCCGGATCAGCCCGCCTCGGCGCTCGGTCCATCCCCCTGACCGGGAAGGGCACCATCGGTGAGCGTCCGGCTGAGGTGGGCGCCCCGGAACTCCGCTCCATCGACCCTGGCGCCGCGCAGATCCGTCTGGCTCAGGTCGGCCCCGGTGAACTTGGCCCCGCTCAGATCGGCGTCCCGGAGATTCGCCCCGCTCAGATCGGCGCGGCTGAAATCCGCCTCGGCCAGATCAGCGCCATGGAAATCGGCGTTGCGCAGCACCGTGCCGGAGAAGTTGGCACCGCGCCAACGGCTGAACGGGATCCTCAGACCTTCGAGATCAACGCCCCCCAGATCGAAGCCGTCCTGCCAGAGGCCATCGGCGGAGAGCATCTCCAGGGCCCGAAGGCGGCCCAGCGTGTTGGAGGCCCCGGCCTGACGCTGGGCCAGCAGCAGCTCGAACATCTCCTGGTGCTCCTTCTCCTTGCGCTGTCCGGCTTCGAGCAGATAGAAGATCGCCGCCGTGACGATGCTGAACGATTCGACCGTGCCGATGCTGATGATCTCCAGGAAGTTGCTGGTCAGGCAATCGGCCTGCCCGGCCTTGGCATGGCAGTTCTCGAAACGGTTGACCACGGCCAGCAACGCGAAGGAGAGCGCGGCGGCCACCAGGACCCGGAAACCGAAGGAACGGTCCACCAGCCGGAAGAACGGCGATTCACGCCGCCGCTTCTGGCGTGTGTACCAGGTGGAGGAGGGCCTGCGCATCGGGGTCAGTCCTGGGTTGGGGGAGAGGGGAAGATCCGGTCCCAGTCACGCCGCAGGCTGACCAGGCTCCAGTCGTGGCGTTGGGCCAGCTCCAGGCCCCGATCCAGGCGGCCGAAGCGGGAGGCGCGGTCGTAGGCCACCTCCCGTTCGCCGTCATCGTGGTGCAGCAGCAGCCCCAGCCGTTGGCCGGGGCCGGCGGTGGTCCAGCGCAGCATGGCCAGGTCGCCGTCGGAATTGCCGAAGGCGGCGATCGGGCGGCGGCCGATGGCCCGTGCGATGCCCAGCGGCTTGGCGTCGCCGTCGTTGATGGAATCGACCATGGGTTCGCGCCACACGGTCGGCTGGCCATTCTCCTCGCCGTAGCGGAGCTGCAGCGTCGAGCCGATCACCCGCTCCGGAGGAATGCCGTAGGTCTCTTCGGCGAACACCCGCACGAACTCGACACCGCCCCCGGTCACAATCCAGCTGCGGAACTCCCTGGCGCGCAGGAGGGCCAGCAGCTCCAGCATCGGCTGGTAAACGAGCCCGGTGTAGGGCACCCCCAGCCGGGGATGGCGGGCCTCCCGCAGCCAGGCGAGGGCTAGGTCGCTGAAGGCCGCGTCGGTCATCCCGGCGTGGGTGATCGCCGCCAGATCCAGCAGCCCCTGCAGCCCGTGGCCCATCAGGGCGTCGATGTCGTCGGCCAGGGCCGCCGCCACCAGGGGATGGTCTGCCAGCTCGGCCCGCTCCGCCACCAGGCTCCGGACCCGCTGGAGGGCGAAGGCCAGCTGCACATACATCGGCTGCTCCGACCAGAGCGTGCCGTCGTTGTCGAACACGGCGATGCGCTCCTGCGGCGCCACGTAGCCCGGGTCCCCGGGGGTGCTGACCGCCAGGGCGAACGCGAGCAGGCGCGTCTTGACGCTTCCCTCCCGCCAGGAGGGCAGGGGATCGGGGCCAGCGTCAGCGGTCATGGGGCGAAGGCTGGGGCTGGAAGGGAGCCGCCGACAGTGGCGTTCCGCCGGCCCACGCTGGCACGGCGACGGGAGACCCAGCCAGGCCCAGCCGGAACCCGTCGCCATGAAAAAACCCCCTGCCTGCGCAGGGGGTTCGGGGGATTCCAGGGTGTCCGGGAGGCCGGATCAGCCGATCGCCGGGGCGGTCAGGGCCACCGGGGTGGCGCTGGCAGCAGCCAGGTCGAGGGGGAAGTTGTGGGCGTTGCGCTCGTGCATCACTTCCATGCCGAGGCCGGCACGGTTGAGCACGTCGGCCCAGGTGTTGATCACCCGGCCCTGACCATCAAGGATGGACTGGTTGAAGTTGAAGCCGTTCAGGTTGAAGGCCATCGTGCTCACGCCCAGGGCGGT
>CALRND020000003.1:0-363188 GCA_943369455.1 Synechococcus sp. UW140 | reverse complement strand
ACCCCCCTCTGCTTCCGCAGCGACGCCGAGCCCCTCGAAGGCCATGGCTTCGATGCGGTCAACGAGTGGACCCTGCAGCTGCTGCGCATCCGCCACCTCGGCAGTGCCGAGCAGCGCCTCCATGCCCTGCTCTCCCTGCTGGTGCGCCGCCTGGGGCGCCGCTGCGGCCCCTGGTGCGACCTCCCCTTCCGCCTCACCCATGAGCGCATCGGGGAGCTGATCGGCACCACCCGCGTCACCACCACCCGGCTGATCTCCCGCATCCGGGCCGCCGACCTGATGCAGGTCCCCAGTGGCGAGACCAGCCTGCGCCTGGCACCGGCCCTGGTCGACGGCGCTCCCCTGGCGGCCTGACGCCCCCTTCTTTTTCTCCCTTCCACGCCCTTCCCTTCGCCCCCATGGCCCCCTCCCTCGGCAGCCTTCCCGACGTCCCCGCTCCGATCAGCGTCCGCGGTCCCCAGCCCCAGGCCAAGAAGAAGGGCTGCCGCCAGAAGAAATGCTCCAAATGGAAGGGCGGCAAGTGCTGCTGCGGCCGCGACTGAGATCGCGCGGAACCCTGGGCTCCGGTTCGGCCGGGGCCCTTTGTCGTCGCCCCAGTTCAGTTGCGCTGCCTCACTCCCCCCGGCCCTGGCGTTCGAGGCTTGGCATCAGGGCGATCGAGGCGGCCAGTCCCAGCGCCAGGATCAGCAGCGCCGGAATCAGGGCCGCCCCCACCCGTTCGTCACTGGCGTACTGATACACGCGCACCGAAAGGGTGTCGAAGTCGAAGGGGCGCAGGGAGAAGGTGAGCGGCAGCTCCTTCACCACGTCGACGAAGACGAGCAACGCCCCCACCAGCAGCGGACCGCGCAGCAGGGGCAGGTGGATGCGGCGCAGCACCGCCAGCCAGCCGCAGCCCAGGCTCGTGGCCGATTCGTCCAGGCTGGGGGGAATGTGCTCGAAGGAGGCGTCGAGTCCCTGCTTGGAAACGGCCAGGAAGCGGTCGGCGTAGCCCCAGAGCAGCAGCAGCAGGGGGCTGAGCTGCAGCGGCCCGCCGATCAGCATCAGGGCCAGGGCCAGCACGGTGCCTGGTACGGCGTAGCCCATGCCGGCGAAGAAGGTGAGCCTGCCCAGCAGCCGGTGGGCCAGCCAGCGGCGGCTGATGGCCAGCACCAGGGCCGCCGCCACGGTGAGCAGGGCGGCGACGAGGGCCAGCCCCAGGCTGCGCAGCGTCAGGGCCAGCAGATCCTCGAGCGGATCGCTCTGAAGGTGGTCGCGGCTCAGCACCAGCCAGGTGAGGGGCAGCCCCAGGCTCACCAGGGGCGGCAGCACGGTGAGCAGCTGGGCCAACAGGCTCCGCCAGCCCCGCAGGCTCCACTGCAGCGTGCCGGCATCCCCCTGCCCCAGGTTCCAGCGGCGGCTGCGCTGGCGCATCCAGCGTTCGGCCCCCACCAGCAGGCTGACGATCAACAGGGCGATCAGGGCCAGCCCCACAGCCCCCGGCAGATCGCCCTCCCCCTGCCAGCGCTGCAGAATCCCCCGCGAGAGGGTAGGTACCCCCAGCAGCTCCACGGCGCCGAGTTCATTGACCACCTCCATGCCGCCGAGGGCGACACCGGCGCCGATGGAGGGCAGCGCCAGCGGCAGGGCGACGCGGCGGAAGCTGCCCCAGGGGCCCACCCCCAGGCTGCGGCAGGCCTCCAGCTGGCGCTGGCCGCTGCCCGAGAAGCTCTCGGTGGAGAGCAGGAAGACGTAGCTGTAGGTGGTGAGGCTGAGCAGCAGCACGGCCCAGCCGATGCCGTGAACACGGAAGCCCCAGCGGCTGCCGAGGTCGACCAGCACGGCGGCAAGCACGAAGGCCGGAGCCGCCAGGGGCAGCACCTGGGCCAGCCGCAGCCAGCGGCGTCCCGGGAAGCGGCAGCAGGCGGTGAGCCAGCCGTTGGCGGTGCCGAACAGGGCCGCGATCAGGCCGACGGCCACCACCAGCACCAGGGTGTTGCCCAGCTGCTCGAGACCTTCGGGCCCCAGCCAGAGGCCGCCGGAGCCGGCATCGCGAACGGCGAAGCCGGCCAGGGCCAGGAACGGCAGTACCGCCAGGGTGCAGACCACCAGCACGGCCACCGCGAGGGAGGCCCGCCGCATCGGCGGAGCCGTCCGGGGGGCCGTCGCCCGCTCCGCCGTTGCCGCGCTCGCCATCCGGTGTCCTACTTCCAGCCGTTCGATTCCATCATCTGGGTGGCCGCCCGGCTCCTGGATCCGATCTGCTCCACCGAGACGCCATCGGCCCGGAAGCTGCCGAACCGCTTCAGGATCGGGTTGTCCCCGAAGCCTTTGAGCGGGTATTCGTTGTTGGCTTCGGCGTAGCCGCGGCCGCCGGTGGGGGAAGCCAGGAACTCGATCAGCCGGATCGCCGCCTGGGGATTCCTGGCGTGGCGGGTGACGCCGGCGCCGGAGATGTTGACGTGGGAGGGGTTGAGGTAAACCACCTTCAGCCGTTCGGCCAGCTGCTTGTCCTGGGCGCCGGCTTCCCCGGAGAGCATGCGGGCGATGTAATAGGTGTTCACCACGCCCACGCCGCAGTCGCCCCGGGCGACGGCCCGGGCCAGGGGGGTGTCGGAGGTGAAGAACGGCTGGCTGACGTTGGCCACCATGCCGCGGATCCAGGCGCGGGTGGCGGCATCACCCCGCAGGATCATCTGGCTGGCCACCAGGGACTGGTTGTAGGGGCTCTTGCGCTCCCGCAGGCAGAGCTTGCCCTTGAGGGCCGGCTTGGCCAGATCGGCGTAGGTGCGGATCGTGGCGGGATTCACCAGCTTCGGGTTGACCACCACGGCCCGCACCCGGCGGGTGAGGCCGTACCAGCGGCCCTGGGAATCGCGCAGGTTGGCGGGCACGTCCCGCTGCAGGGCCGCCGAACGGATGGGGCGGAACAGGCCCTGGTCGGTGGCGGCATCGAGGCGGGCGGCGTCGACCAGGACGAGCACATCGGCGGGGCTGTTCTTGCCCTCACTCTTGAGCCGCTCCAGCAGGGCGTCGTCCTTGGCCTCCAGCAGGTTCACCTTGATGCCGGTGCGGGCGGTGAACTGGCGGTAGAGCTCCTTGTCGGTGTTGTAGTGGCGACCGGAGTAGACCCCGATGGTGGTGCCGGCCTGGGCGAAGGCGGGAGTCTGGGCCTGCGACTGGCCGATGGCCGGCAGGAATCCGCCGCCGAAGACGGCGAGCAGGGCTGCGGCCAGGGCCGCGGATCCGCCGACAGGCAGCAGGAGGCGACGACGGGCAAGCCTGGGGATGGGCATCGGGACGAACGGGCGTATGCCCGGACCCTATGAAGGCTCCGAAGGGGTGGTCGGACCAAACGACGCGAAGTCGCGTATCAATGCTTACTTGTGTGGGGCCGACTCCCGAGGGGTTGGCTCAGTAGGAGCTGGAACGGCGCACGGGGATGAGGGCGGGCTGCATCAGGCCGCCGCCGCCGTTGTCGTCGTCGGAATCCATGGCCATCCACAGCACCAGACCGAGTAGGGCGAGCACGCCCGTCATCAGGAGGAACTCGGTCATGGGAGCGGTACGTAGACCGTCACCCTAGCGGCGCCAGCCGGTGGTTCCGTAGTGGATGCAGCACAACGGGCCGGCGGGTTGCCGATCAGGCGAAGCCCTTGCCCGCGTCCTTGGCCACACAGGCCTGGAGTTGCTGGCGCAGGCGCTTGTGGTCGAGATCCTTGCCGATCAGCACCAACTGGTTCTTGCGCTCCCCCGGCCAGTCGCTGTCGTCGATGGAGAAGCGCTTGCCGGCCAGGTGGAACACGTGGCGGCGCTCGCTTTCGTTGAACCAGAGGATGCCCTTGGCCCGAAAGACCCCCGCCGGCATCTGGTTGTCGAGGAAATTCTGGAACTTGCGCAGGGAGAGGGGGCCGTCGCTGCTGAAGGACAGGGAGGTGAATCCCTCGATGGCCTGGTGGTCGGCATGGCCGCCATGGTCATGGGCGTGATCTTGGCCATGGTGATGGTCGTGATCGTGGGAGTGGCCGTGGTCATGGCCCGCCGCCGCCGGTTCGTGCTCACAGTGGCCGTGGTCGTGGTCGCAGTGGCTGTGGTCCTCGGCCCCGTGGCCATGGCCGTGGTGGGCCCCATGGTCGTGGTCGTGGTCGTGGTGGTCGCCGGTGGCGGGGGCCTGCTGCTGGGCCACCACCTTGTCGCTCTCGAACAGGCCCACGCTCAGCAGCAGGGGCAGGGGCACCTCGCCCTTCACCGAGCGCAGGATGCGGGCCTCGCTCTTGATCGCCCGCAGCTCGTTTTCGAGGACCTCCAGCCGCTCCTCGCTGACCAGGTCGCACTTGTTGAGCAGGATCATGTCGCCGTAGACGATCTGGGCGCGGCCCACCTCCCCCTGCAGGGTCTCGGCGCCGAAGTTCTCCGCGTCCACCAGGGTGATGATCGAATCGAGCCGGGTGAGGTCGCGCAGGTCGCTGCCGAGGAAGGTCATGGCCACGGGCAGCGGATCGGCCAGGCCGGTGGTCTCCACCACCAGGTAGTCGACGGGTTCGGGGCGCTCCAGCACCCGGTAGACGGCCTCCAGCAACTCGCCGTTGATCGAGCAGCAGATGCAGCCGTTGCTCAGCTCCACCATGTCGTCGCCGGTGGCGACGATCAGCTCGTTGTCGATGCCGATCTCGCCGAACTCATTGACCAGCACGGCGGTCTTGACGCCGTCCTGGTTGCTGAGGATGTGGTTGAGCAGGGTGGTCTTTCCCGCTCCGAGGAAGCCCGTGAGGATCGTCACCGGCACGGAGATCGGGCGGGCCTCGGCGGCCGCACCCGTGGTCGGGGCGTCCAGTTTCGTGCTGGTCATGGCCGGAAGGGGAACCGCTGCGGTGATTCTGCCGGCGCGCTCACCCCACCAGCGTCGTCGCGGCTGCTGGAATGGCGGTCTCCGTACCTGGCCCATGACCCCCAGCGAAGCCTTCGCCGCCATCGGCCTTGCTGCGGTGGCCTGCGATGGCGCCCTCGACGGTGAGGAGGCCGCCCTGCTGCGCCAGCAGCTGGAGCTGCGCTCGCCCTACGGCAACCTCGGAGAGGCGGTGATGGGGGCGATGTTCGACGGCCTGCTGGGGCGCCTGCGCAGCGGCGGCTGGGAACAGCTGCTGATCGAGGCCGCGCCGGTGCTGAGCGAACCCCAGCAGGAGACGGCCTATGCGATGGCGGCCCTGCTGGTGTACGCCAACCGCAGCCTCAAGCCGGTGGAGCAAGCGATGCTGCAGCGGCTGGCGGAGCTGATCAGCGTGCCGGCGGAACGCTGCAGCCAGATCCTCGATGTGATGGCAGTGCTGCACCGCGACAGCCTCCGGGCCTGAGGAGCCGGCCTCAGGACCGTGAGCCCCGGCAGCGCCCGCACAGCCCGAAGAATTCGAGGGTGTGGTACAGCGGCAGGAAGTCGCCCAGGTCCTCCCCCGGCAGGTGCAGGCCGTGCACCGGGCACTGGGGCAGCACCCTGGTGGTGCCGCAGTCAACGCAGGTGAGGTGGTGCTCGTCCCGCTCGGTTGGGGCATAGAGGGCCTCGCCGCTGGGCAGGTGGCGGCAGCGCACCAGGCCCCGCTGCTGCAGCTGGCGCAGGTGGCGGTACACGGTGGCCAGCCCCATGGCGGCGGGGCCGCCCCGCAGCTGGGCATGGAGGTCCTGGCCGCTCAGTTCGCCGTCGGCGTCGCGCAGTTCCGCCAGCAGGGAGGCCTGACGCGGCGGCAGATCGGGGGCGGAGGGGGCCTGCATGGTTCCGTTTCTACCCTGCCGGCAGCCAGATGGCTTGGAGGGCCTCCTGGGGCAGGGGCTGGAGGGTGAGACTGGTGGCCTCGATCAGCACCGCCCGGGGGGGCGATGGCGGTGCTCCCGGGCGGTCCCCCAGGGGCCGCAGCACCAGGGCCAGCCGGTCGCTGGTGGGGTCGTAGCTGAGGCCGGTGCCGGGTTCGAGCTCCCAGCCGGCCAGGCGCCGCGAGGCCAGCACGCTGCCGCGCCGGTCGAGGGTCACCAGGGTGAGGACGGGGCGGCCCACCCCTTCGATCAGCAGGGCCCAGATCCGCTCGCCGCCGCGGCTGCAGGCCGTGGCCGCCAGGGCCTGGGGGCCGACCCAGAGCTGGCGGGGGGCCAGGCCCGGCTCCACCAGCTCCAGGGAGCGGCGGAAATCGGGCCAGTGGCGCACCAGCAGGGCCCGCCCCGCCCGGGGACAGAAGCTGCTCAGGTCGCGGCTGCCGGGCAGGGTCTGGCGGCGGGGCGGCCGGGGCGGGAGGTCCCGCAGGCTGAGGCCCTCGATCTCCGGCACCACCAGGGCGCCCCCCTCGGGCAGCAGCCGCACGGCGCCGCTGGCCTCCAGCGGCAGCACCCGGGGGCCGCCCCGGGCGGGCCAGAGGCTGATGCTCACCTGGTCGGGCTGCTCACCGCCGGCCTGCACCAGCAGCTCACCGCGGCGGTTGCCGCTGATGTGGGCGAAGACCATCTCGCCGGCGCCGATGGGCTCGGGGGCACCGGCCTGCACGGGGGACGCTGCCGCCGGGCGCCCGCGGCCCAGGGGGCGCAGGGGCTGCTGGCGCAGCGGCAGCCGCCACACCCGGAAGCGGCCGCTCTCGGAGCGCGACACCACGGCCACGGCCTCGCCACCGCCGAGCGGTTCGACCATGGTGATGCGCGGCCAGACCGGCGAGATCGGCCGCCAGCGGCCGTCGTGCTCCCGCACCTGCAGCTGCTCGCCGCTGCCCGCCGGCACCACCGCCAGCAGCCGGGGGCGGGGATCCCACTGCCAGCGCTGGGGGGCCAGGGCCAGCCCGCGGCGATCGCGGCCGGCCAGCTCCAGCTGCAGGGGGGAGCTGATGCGCTGGTCGGGGGAGAGGTTCAGCAGCAGGGTGTCGCCGTCACCGAGCCAGCGGTGGGCCAGGGGCGGGTTGAGGGTGCTGGCGGCCTGGAGGCTGGCCGGGTCCATGGGCCGGCTGAAGCGGGCCTGCAGGGCGGCGGGACCGGAGCTGGCGGCCACTGGCGTGAGCCGCTCGAGCCGGGGCGGGTGGTTCAGCAGCAGCTGCTGCTGGCCGAGGGCCAGCAGCCCGGCCAGGGCCAGGGTGAGCGGCAGGGGGCCGGCCCCGGGGAGGCGGGAGAGCGGGCTCATGGTTCCAGGGGCCGGGCGGGCCGGGGGATCGGCCGGATGCGGCTGGGAACCACCTCCAGCCGCTCGCCGCCGCCGGGGGCGGGCTTGAGGCCCATCACCCCGTCGATGGCCAGCCACTGGTCGGCGGGGAAGGGGGCCTGGCCGGCGGGCCAGTGGACGGGAAGCCCCACCGGGGAAGCATCGGCCAGGCAGCAGCGCACCAGAAGGCGGGCCAGCTGGGGCGATTCGCCCTCCATCGGCAGCACGAAGCCGCTGATGCGCACCGGATCACCGGCGAACAGTTTGGGATCGGGCTGGCTGCGCAGCAGCCGCACCCAGTCGGTGAGGCTGCGCTGGGCGGGCGGCAGCACGAAGCTGAGCTCGCTTTCGGCGGTCTCGTCGCGGGGGCGCTGGCCGGCCAGGTCGGCGAAGGAGGGGGCCGGCGGCAGCAGCAGCACCAGCAGGGCGATGGCGGCGGTGAGCAGCAGGGTGCGGGCCTGGCGCCGGTCGCCCCGCTCCTGCCGGCCGGGCCCGAAGGCCAGGCGCAGCTGCAGCAGGGCGACGAGCAGCAGCAGCAGGCCGGCCAGGGCCACCAGGGGGTGGAACACGGCCCGCAGCAGCAGGTCGAGGCGGCCGTCGACGCTGCTGTAAAGCAGCACCAGGGCCCAGAGGCCGAGGCTGGCGGCGCGCCAGAGGGCGGCCCGCTGCAGGAGGGGGGGAGTCACAGGCGCCACAGGTTCACCCACTGGCCGATGAGGAGCACCATCAGGGCCGCCCCGGCGGTGGTGAGCACCAGGCCGCGGGGGCGGAACAGCAGCCCGAGCAGGCTGACGAGTTTGAGGTCGATCACCGGGCCCAGGAGCAGGAAGGCGAGCAGGGCCCCGGGGGTGACCTGGGCGGCGAAGCTGAGGGCCAGGAACGCATCCACGCTTGAGCACACCGACACCACCAGGGCCAGCAGCATCAGGGCCAGGATCGAAAGGGTGGGGGCGCCGCCCACCGCCAGCAGCCAGCTGCGGGGCACGAAGCATTGCACCAGGGCGGCGATGATGCTGCCCATCACCAGCAGCAGGGCCAGGTAGAGGAACTCCTGGCTGGCGTGCTTCATCAGCTCGGCCAGGGGCGGCCGGACCGGGGCGGCCTCAGGGCTGAGGGCCGAGGGTGGCGGGGCCCCCACCAGGCCGCTGGAGCGCTCCAGCAGCCCCACCGCCGCCAGGGGCTGGTGCAGGCGCCGTTCGGCCAGCAGGTCGGCCTGGAGCAGCTGGGTTTCGGGTACCAGGCCCAGCAGCAGGGCCAGGCCCACGGCCACCACCACGGCGCCCAGGGGCCGGGCCAGCAGCAGCCAGGGCTGGTCGGGGAAGGCGGCCCAGGTGCTGGCGATCACGATCGGGTTGAGCACGGGGGCGGCGAACAGGAAGCCGAGGCCGGCGCCGAGGGGCGCGCCGCCGCTGAGCATGCGGCGGGCCACCGGCACGTTGCCGCATTCGCAGGCGGGCAGGGCGAAGCCGAGGGCGGCGCCGGTGAGCGGACCCAGCAGGGGATGGGACGGCAGCCGCCGCAGCCAGCGGCCGCCGGGGGCGAACCAGCGGGCGCCGGCGGAAATCAGCACACCGATCAGCAGGAAGGGCAGCGCCTCGATCAGCAGGCCCTGGAACAGTGCCCAGGCGGTGGCCAGGCGGGTGAGGATCACGGCGCCGGCCAGGGCTCCGGGGTGGCGGGGGTGGCGGGTTCAGCGGAGGTGCCGGCCTCGAACCAGCCGGGGATGGCGGTGAAGCGGGCGGCGTTGGCCTCGTTCTCGCGGGCCTCGACGCGCCAGCAGCAGCTGCGGCCGCCGTCGCGGGGGCCGAGCAGCTCGTTGGCCCAGCCCCAGGCCAGTTCGGCGCTGGCCTCCATGCCCACGTTGGCCATCACCCGCAGGTCGAGGGCGCCCTGCTCATGCAGGCCCTGCCATTGGGCGAGCAGGGGGTCGTCGTGGTTGACCAGGAAGGTGTGGTCGAACTGCTGCTCGAGGCGGGCCCGCAGGGGCTGGAGGCTGGAGAAATCGACCACGAAGCCGTGGACGTCGAGGTGGTGGGCGGCGAACCAGAAGGTGAAGCTGCGGCTGTAGCCGTGCACGAAACGGCAGTGGCCCGGGTGGCGCCACTGGCGGTGGCAGCAGGGGAAGCCGCCGTAGCTCTTGCTGCAGGTGTGGGCGGCGGGGGTGGGCATGGGGGAGGATCACTGAAACTGACGTCGCGTCCCGTGGGGGCTCCCTCCGCCGCTTCCCCTGGATCCTGTCACCCGCCGTCGCCCGGCGGGGGGCTGGAGCTGGCGGGCCCTGAGCTGATCGCCACGCTGCGCTTCGACGGGGCGGGGCTGATCCCGGCGGTGGCCCAGGACTGGCTGGATGGAGCGGTGCTGATGGTGGCCTGGATGAACCGGGAGGCCATCGAGCGCAGCCTGGCCAGCGGTGAGGTGCACTACTGGAGCCGCTCGCGGCAGGAGCTGTGGCACAAGGGGGCCACCAGCGGCCATTTCCAGAGGCTGTGCGGCCTGCGTTACGACTGCGACGCCGACGTGCTGCTGCTCACCATCGAGCAGGTGGGCCAGGTGGCCTGCCACACCGGTGCCCGCAGCTGCTTCTACGAGGAGGGGGCGGAGGCCACCGCCGGTGGCCCTGAGGCCCTGCCGCCGCCGGCGGATGTGTGCACCGAGCTGGCGCGGGTGATCAACGGGCGCCGCGATTGCCCGGAGCCCGGCAGCTACACCAACAAGCTGCTGGAGGGGGGCGACAACCGCATCCTCAAGAAGATCGGCGAGGAGAGCGCCGAATTCGTGATGGCCTGCAAGGACGACGACCCGGACGCGATCGCCGGTGAGGCGGCCGATCTGATCTTTCACCTGCAGGTGGCCCTGGCCCACCACGGCGTCGACTGGCGCCGGGTGCAGGAGGTGCTGGCCGAGCGGCGCGGAGCGCCCAGGCGCGAATGAGCCGGCTGCAGCGGGAACTGGCCTGCCGCCGGCGGCTGAGCGATGGATCGGGCGAACGCTGGCTGTGGGCCCTGGGCTCGAGCCTGCCCTGGGTGGGGCTGGCGGTGCTGCTGCTGCACGCCCTGACGCGCCGCACGATCACACCGTTTCTCTATGGCCTGACGGCCCTGGGGGCGGTGGGCTTCCTGGTGCTGACGCTGGGGGGCCTACCGGACGACCTGGCCAGCCGCAACCGGCTGCCATCGGGGACGGTGCCGGCGGCGATCACCTTGATCTGCGTGGCGGCGTTTGCCTTCGGGCACCGGCAGGGGCAGGAGAAGGCGGCGGTGGAGGCGCGGAAATGGTTGGAGCTGGATGGGTGAGGGGGATGCTTTTCGCCCACCGGGTGAATGGCGGCACCGATAGCGGTTGTAGCCCTCTGGACATCCTGTCGCGAAAGCCCCAGGGTCGATGCAAAGGATGTGCCCTGTCGTGATATCTAGCTAGAGTTTCTGGGTGGAAGCGAACTCGCAGATAGACAGGCATGAACTTTACGTTGGAGTGCGAACAAGAGGCAGACGGACGTTGGATCGCTGAGGTGCCGGAACTTCCTGGTGTCCTCGCCTATGGAACATCCTCTTCTGCTGCCATGGCAAAGGCTGAAGTCCTGGCTCTCCGTGTCATTGCTGAACGAATTGAGAGCGGTGAAACTGAGCCAGTCGCCATCCGGTTTTTGCTTCCACTCTCTGCATGAGTCAATGGCCTTCAGTTAAGGCGAAAAGGGTTTTTGCAGCCTTGCTTTCTATGGGGTGGACTGTCAAGAGGCAGTCGGGATCTCACAGGACTCTCGAGCATCCAGACTATCCGGATTATGTCTTCGCTTTCCATGATGGTGAGGAGATTGGCCCCAGGATGTTGGCCCGAATAGCCAAACACACTGGCCTTCAGCCAACTGATCTCTGAGGGTGGCGCATGTCGCTAACCGGTTCATACGCCTTAGCCCCAACCGAATGTTTCAAATGATTGGCGCTCGATTCATGGGTGAGGGCGTCATCCCGCGCACCCCCTCCGGCCATATCAGAAGCTGAGCTTCACCCCACCCCCATAGGCGAACTGACGACCCGTGGAGAAGGCTTCATACGAGGCGGAGACGTACAAGGACGCCTTGCTGGCGACCACATATTCCAGGCTGCCGCTCAGCGTCAGATCGTTGATGCCGCGATTCTGCCCGGCGCTGCTGAAGCTCACGCCCGCCCCAGGCAGGGAGGCGCTCAGCGAACTGTTGCCGTTGCGATCAGCCAGCGCATCCACCTGATAGGCCACAGCCAAGCGCGGCTTGAGCAGCTGGGTTTTCTCAAGGTTCAGGGGAATCGCCGCCACCAGCTCGGCGCCCAGCGTTCCCACCAGGCTGTGGCTGGTGTTGCCCCTTTCCGTCCCCTGGTCTGAGCCTCGTTCATGGCGCTTCATTGGAGGCAATAGCGATCACTGCCACGAGCTCGTCCGTGCGAACGAGCCTACCATGTAATTTTCAAGGCTGTAGTCGAGAGGCATCACTGTAGTTCTACGCCGTAACTTGATTCTCACTTTGTCGATATCTGGCTTTCCCCGCCGTCCGCGGCATTTCCAGGAATGACTGTCACGGCAAGTAGTTCAGGAAGAAGGGATTCTTCGGCATGGAAGGCTAGAAGTGCGGCCCATCCTTCCCAAACTCACGCGTCCATGCCAAGGCACCGGAAATCTGGCGGCTGAAGACGGGCGATGGTCCGTTGTCTTGCCCAGGGGGGGGTCAGGCCATTCGGCGGCTCTGACAACCAGCTCCCGACGGTGCCTCCCATAGGCCTGCCGTCTGCCTCGGGGACTGGTTGGCCAGCAAAAGGTGTAGGTAGCAGGAAGGTCGCCGGCCTCAGCCTCGACGACGGCCCAGACCACGACCGATGGTTGATCCAAGCCCTGACATCGCAGCGTCACCCTTGTGTGCCTTTACGCCTGACGAATCTGTTGGTGCGTTGGCCGGCGCCATGTCTGGACGGGCACCTCTGTGCGGCTTCCATGGACGCCGTGACCGTCCCCGGGAAGCCTGGAACAGGACCTGCACGCGTTCGACGTTCCATCAGCGCTGGCCGATCCCCCTGTCCATCGTTAGGTTCTCAACGTGCAGCTCCTGATGTCCAGGAAGTCGCCTGATGGCAGCCCCGCCAACGCGGATCATGGCTTCCAACCCTTGTGTCCCTCAGTCCAAGAGGAAATCCAGATGGCCTTCGTGAATGAAGTGGTCTCGGACGAGGACATTGCCCGATACAACCTGCCCTTCAAGCCCGGCGATGGTCGCTATTGGACGAGGGACAAGGAGCTGGATTGTTACCTGTGGGGGGGGATCGTTGAAAACTATGCCAGGGATTACATCCCTGAGGGGAGGTTCTGGCTTTACATCCGAAGCAAGTTGTTGGACATTTCGCTAAATGTCGAGACAGTCTGCAGCGGATCTCTGGTGACTCCCTCGGTAATTGTGTGGAAGGAAGTCTCTCACATTCAGCCTATAGATCTTGGCGGTCTCGACATTCATGAGATCTTGTCTGTTCTTCGTGATGCTTTAAGCGCCTTTGGATTTGATGGCGAGGCGAGTCGGCCGCGTATTGGGACGACTGTGGTATTTCAGTTCTAGGCACTGTTCACTGCATATTCGTATCTTGGAATCATGTCACTTACTGCTGAGCAGGCTAATCTTCTGCTGGATTCGATTGACACGAAGGAGCAGCTGCTTGATCTAATTGACAAAGTTGACCACCGAGTCCCAGGCTCTGTGACAGTTTTGTATAGTGGAATAACGGGAGAATACACTTCTTTTGGCGAGAAGATCGTGCACTCTGGCGCCATGGCAGAGGCACTGCACGAATCCGGCAACGATGTCCGTACTATCGATCAGTCGGAGATCGGGAAATTCATGAATATGACAAGAAACTCTAGTAGTTATAATAGAAAATTTGCCGATAAGCTGAAGCAGATCTTTGGTGAGGACAAAGTTGGGCTGCAAAGCTTTATGGATGGTGAAGTCATTGATGGCATGCGCGTCAACAATGGGGTTTGGGATAGGGTTTCGGCTCGGTATGTCGCGGATGCTGTTGGAGAGGTGGTGACTTTCACTGGAGGAGCTTCCGTAAGTCGAGTCTTCTTCCAGACTGAGCTCCCGCTGATTCTGAGTAATCCAAGGGTGACAAGTATAGATGGGATACCAATAGAAGTATTTCATGGAATGCCTGTGGAAGATGCCTTTAAGATAATTGCTGCGGCGTCTGAGGTGAGGGCATCAAGGCTAAAAATATCCGTTGATGAAAATGGAAACCCTCTGCAGATTAATCAGCACTACATCGTCGACGCCCGAGACTTCTTTAAGGACTCGAATGCAATCAGCGGGCATGCTCCTCCTCCCGATACACCGATGCGGTCCATGGCGGACTTCATTCCCCAGGAGAGGGTGGCTGCCCATCGTGAGGCGTTGAGAGAGATCCGAATAGCCCAGGACAACTTAGCCGTTCACTACAATCAGGACCTGCAGAATCAGGCCCCTCGGAGTTCAACCCGTTGGCTTAAGGCCCTGGACCAGTTGGGTTACATCGCTGACGTCGTCAGCCTTGCGGCCGTGGCCCATGACGCCAAGGCGGCGATGGATGCGGGCGACCGGGCAGCAGCTCAGGACATTCTGACCCGCTGGGCTCTTGAGAATGCAGGCGCCATTCTTGCTGGCCGCCTGGCTTCTCTGGCCGTGGCCCCGCTGTTGGTTGCAGGTCCGCTGGGCTGGTTGGCTGCAGGAGGCGTGGTGCTCTCGGCCTCCATGCTGGGTGGTGCCTATTCCGATGACGTTGCCGAGTTCCTGGCTGGTCATCTCGCCGAGCTCTGGGATCGAGGTCTTGGAGCACTGAGAGATCAGTTTCAGGCTGCGGAGAGGCCGTATTCATGTCCGCTGGTGCTTGATCTTGACCGAAATGGCATCACGACCCTCCCAGAGGATTTCAGGGGCATCTATTTTGATCATGACAGGAACGGCTTTGCGGAAAGGACGGGTTGGGTCAGTCCTGGAGATGGTCTTCTGGTGCGTGATCTCAATGGGAACGGATTGATTGACGATGGCAGTGAACTCTTTGGCAACCATACGGATCTGGAGCCCGGGCGCCGTGCAGCTAATGGCTTCGCTGCCTTGCGATCCCTAGATGTCAATGGAGACCAGTACGTTGATCGTTTCGATGCAGCCTGGTTGACCTTGGGGATCTGGAAGGATGCCAACAGTAATGGTTCCGTTGATGCTGGCGAACTTCTCTCCATGGACAAGGCCGGCGTGCGGCGTCTTGGAGTGAACTATGTGGCCACGTCCTTTGCCGATCCTCAAGGGAATCAACATCTCCAGATTGGCGAGTATGTGGCAGCGGACGGAACGCTCCAGGCCATGAATGATGTCTGGTTCCGGGTGGATCCTGCTCGCACCCAATGGTTGCATTCAGTTCCATTGGATGACACGTTGGGCGCTTTGCCGAACTTGAAAGGCATGGGCCGTGTCATGGATCTGCATCAGGCCATGACGTTGGACTCCTCCGGTGAGTTACGTCTGATCCTGGAACGGTGGATCCAGGGGACGGCCGCGCAGCGGGAGGCATTGATCGACCCCCTGATCTTCCTATGGACAGGTGTGGCGAGCTTCGCAGACGGCCCTGACCATCGCTCGTTGGAGGGGCGCCTTGCGGTTCTCGAGCGTCTTCTCGATCGAACCTATCGCCAAGGCTGGCTTGATCCCCGCCCCGTTGGTGTGCCGGCCACGATGCTTCACCAGGCCTATGAGGACTTTCGTTATCAACTTGAGCACCAGTTGATCCTGCAGACGGATGCTCGACCCCTCCTGAGATCGTTTCTGGCATCCGACGGAACGTTGCTACCCGAGACACCGCTCCAGGGTCTTGAACAGGCCGTTGAGTTTCTGGATGCGTACGTCATCCATACCATGGACATCAAACAACTGTTCCGGTTGTCTAGCGCATTGAGGTCGTTGGGACAGGACGGTGAACTGATTCTCACCCGAATCCAGGACTATGCGTCGACCCAAGGGTCGTTCAACGCCCTTTACCTTCGTCTTTTCTCCGAGCATCAGCTGCATCAGGGTTCGGCAGACTCCAACCATCTGCAAGGCTCAGGTGGCCAGGATCTGCTGGATGGTGGCGCCGGCCATGACTGGCTGGCTGGCGGAGCCGGACGTGACTGGCTGATTGCCGGCAGTGGCAACGATTCGCTGAACGGAGGATCTGGGGATGATGTGTACGTGATCGGGAAGGGTGGCGACCAGAAACAGATCGTCGATGTGGATCTTGCGACCGGTAACCGGGATATGGTGCTGTTCACCGATGTGAAACCATCGGATGTGCATTTGGTGGAACGCCATGGTTCCCAGCTGTATGTGTCCTACGGAAGTGGTGATCGTCTGTTGGTGGATCACTATTTCTCCTCAGAGCACCACCGTATCGAAGAGTTCCACTTCGCCGATGGAACGGTGTGGCGGGATGTGGAGCTGCGGAACCGTGCGGTGGTGGGTGGAGCAACGGCAGGGAATGATTGGCTGGAGGGCTTTGGGGACATGGTGAACCGGATCGATGCCCTCGATGGTGATGATCATCTGTTTGGCAACGTCTTTGCGGATGTGCTCAAGGGCGGGAATGGCCATGACTGGCTGAGCGGCGGTGATGGCGATGACCATCTCGATGGCGGCGCCGGCCATGACTGGCTGACAGGCGGAGCTGGACGGGACAGGCTGATTGCCGGCAGTGGCAATGATTCGCTGAACGGAGGATCTGGGGATGATGTGTACGTGATCGGAAAGGGTGGCGACCAGAAACAGATCGTCGATGTGGATCTTGCGATCGGCAACCGGGATGTGGTGCTGTTCACCGATGTGAAATCATCGGATGTGCATCTGGTGGAACGCCATAGCTCCAAGCTGTATCTGTCCTATGGCAGTGGTGATCGTCTGTTGGTGGAACACTATTTCTCCTCAGAACACCACCGCATCGAAGAGTTCCACTTCGCCGATGGAACGGTGTGGCGGGATGTGGAGCTGCGGAACCGTGCGGTGGTGGGTGGAGCAACGGCAGGGAATGACTGGCTGGAGGGCTTTGGGGACATGGTGAACCGGATCGATGCCCTTGATGGTGATGATCATCTGTTTGGCAATGTCTTTGCAGATGTGCTCAAAGGCGGGAATGGCCATGACTGGTTGAGCGGCGGTGATGGCGATGACCATCTCGATGGCGGCGCCGGCCATGACTGGCTGGCAGGCGGAGCTGGACGCGACAGGCTGATTGCCGGCAGTGGCAACGATTCTCTGAACGGAGGGTTTGGGGACGATGTGTACGTGATCGGAAAGGGTGCCGATCAGAAGAGAATCGTCGACGTCGATTCTACGGCCGGCAATCGGGATGTCGTTCTCTTTGCGGATCTTCGATCCCAGGACTTGGCCTCTGTTGTGCGGCATGGCGATCACTTGCTCCTCAAGCACTCAGGCGCTGGGCAATTGACCATTGAGAACTACTTCTTGTCCGATGTCTTCCGGATCGAGGCTTTTCAGTTTTCCAATAACGTCGTCTGGAATGACAGACAGCTGCGAGATCGTGTGGTCGTCGGTGGGGCAACCGCAGGCCATGACTCCCTTGGCGGATACAACGACATGTCGAATCGAATCAATGGGCTAGACGGGAACGACCTGCTGTCTGGGGGCCTGTTGAATGACGCGCTGACCGGAGGGAACGGTAACGACGCCCTCCATGGTGGTGATGGGGATGACATTCTCGATGGCGGGGCTGGTCATGATGTGATGGATGGAGGGCGCGGTCGCGACCGTCTGGTTTCCGGTACCGGCAGCGACACCCTGAACGGTGGCCAAGGCGATGACACCTATGTGATCGCCAGGAGTGGGGCCATCAAGACAGTGACGGACTGGGATCCCAACCCGATCAACAAGGACCTGGTCACCTTTACCAATTTGCGGTCAACCGATATCTCTGCCGTCCGTCGACAGGGCGTTCATCTAGAGATGACGTTCACCACCAAGGATCAACTGGTCGTCTCGAACCACTTTCTCTCTCGTGACCATGGGATCGAGACGTTCAAGTTCTCCAATGGAGTCACGCTCAGCGCAGCGGATGTGCTTGCTCTCATCCCGCCGGCTTAGCCACCCCCTGCCCCACAACCTCATTCGGCCTCGGCCGCCAGACCGCCACCCCGATCACATCCTTCACCCGCCCCGCGTAGGCCGCGAAGTTCTCACTGCGGATCACCCCCGCCCCCTCCGCCGCGTGGATCGCGTTCACCGCCCCGTCGCGTTTCTCCAGGAAGCCCACGTGGGTCACATCCAGCCCCGGCACCTTTGTCACCAGCGCGAAGATGTCGCCGTTGCGCAGCGACGGCAGCACCCCCGGCAGCGCCGCCAGCGGGATGTAGGACTGGTTCAGCACCAGGTCCTTCTCCAGCTCCGTGATGCACTGTTTGTTGCGGGCCAGCTGCATCGGCTTGTAGCTGCTGATGTGGTTGCTCATGAAGTTGAGCGCCACCGTGCGGCTGCTGGCCCCCGGCAGGAACGGGGTGAGGTTCACCACGTACCCGTTGCGCTCGGCCGCCTCCGCCCAGCGGCTGAAGTAGTGCTGCCGCCGGCAGTAGTCCACCTCGCCATTCACATAGCGCAGCCGCCGCACGTGCTGCGTGAAGCGCTCCATCCCTTCGTCCAGGGTGTCGACCTTGCGGCTGTTGCTCAGCGCCAGCAGCTGCTCCACGAACAGGAAGCAATCGAAGTTGCTGAGATCCAGCACCAGCTGCTCCTTCGGGCCGCCATCGAGGGAGAACCCCTTGAAGGGGTAGTCGAGGAAGCGGCGTGCCAGTTGCACCAGCGCCTGGTTCATCGGCGCCCAGGCGGTGGCATCGATCGCCTCCATCGCCAGCACCCGCGTTTCCCCGATGAACTTCGGCGTCGGATCCCCCAGGGCCACGCCCCCCGGCAGGGGCGGTAACGCGGCCGCCACACGGGGATTGGCGGGGGTGGCGTGGCGCAGCAGCAGGTTGGCCGCCGCGAAACTCGCCCCGGCCGTGATCAGCACCGTCAACACCAGCAGGAGAGTGGGTTTGCGCATCCAGCTGCCACCGCCGCGGCGACCCTACAGCCGCCCTCAGGCGGCGCTGCTCGCCAGCCACTCCTCCAGCCCCACCGCCGGCTGCTGCGGGCTGCTGGTGACCTCGATGATGCGGCCGATGGCGGCCGGGCTCTCCACCGCATCCAGGCACACCCGCGCCACCAGCCGCCGCGGAATGCTGTCGCTCTCCTGCTGGTCGGGCCCGCTGAAGCGAATGCCTTCGGCCTCGATCCCCTCTTCTGTTTCCTTCAGTCCACCGGGCCGCACCACCGTCCACTCCAGGCCGCTGGCCGTCAGCCAGCGCTCCCCCACCCCCTTCCACACCAGGATCAGGCCGAACAGGTTGAGCGGATGCAACCAGCGGCCGCTGCACAGGGAGCTCACCAGCACCACCCGTTTCACCCCGGCCGCCTGGCAGGCGGCGACCTGGGAGCGGATCGCCAGGGCATCCACCTTCAGCGGCCCGGCCAGATCCACCGACGGCCGCGCCCCCGTGGCGATCACCAGGGCGTCGCAGCCCTCCAGCGCCGCCCCAAGGGCCTCCGCATCACCCAGCTCCAGCCGCAGCAGCTCCGCACCGGCCAGCCCCGGCGGCACCTCCGAATTGGGCCGCAGGACCGCCTTCACCCGCCAGCCCCGGCCCAGGGCCTCTTCCACCACCCGCCAGCCCGTCTTGCCTGAAGCTCCGGTCACGGCGAGGCAGGTCATGGGCGGTCGGGGTCCAGAGCGTTGGGCTCCATTCTCGTGGCCCACAGGTTGGGATGGCGACAGCCAGCAAGGGGCCGGCTCGGTAGGGTGAAGGGATGGCCGAAATGGTTCTCGAAGTCAGCCACCTGAGCGTGCGGCGTGAGGCCGTCACGGCGGTGGATGACGTCAGCTTCCAGCTGTTGGCCGAATCCGACACGGCCCTGGTGGGCCCTAATGGGGCCGGCAAGAGCACCCTGGTGCAGGCCATCCTCGGCATCCTTCCCCGCCAGGCCGGCGACGTGCGTTTCCTGGGCTGCAGCCTCGGCAGCCGCGGCCAGTTGCCGCGGGAGCTGCGCGCCAAGCTCGCCTACCTGCCCCAGACCCTGATCCCCCGGGGCCGCTTCCCGCTCACGGTGGCCGAATTCGTCGGCCTCGGCTGGGATTCGCCGGGCCTGGCCCTGCCCTGGCTGGGCCGCCAGGAGCGCAGCAGCGCCATCCGCGCCGCCCTGCGCAAGACCCTCTGCGCCGACCTGGCCGAGCGCCTGCTGTCGGAGCTCTCCGGCGGCCAGCTCAAGCGGGTGCTGCTCGCCTTCTGCGTGGTCCGCCCCCGCCGCCTGCTGGTGCTCGATGAGGCCCAGGCCGGCCTCGATGCCCGCGCCGCCGAGCAGTTCCACACCCTCCTCTATCAATTGCGCCGCAGCGAGGGCTGGACGATCCTGCAGGTCTCCCACGATCTGGAGATGGTGCGGCGCACCTGCGACGGCGTGCTCTGCCTCAACCGCAGCCTCCGCTGCCACGGCACCCCCGACCACGCCCTCAGCCCCTCCCGGCTCGAGCAGATCTACGGCCTCGGCTTCGTTCCGTATCACCACCGCCACCCTTCTCAGCGGCCCACGCCGCCCGAGGACGTGCCGCCGGGCTGAGCGGGGACCGCTGACGACGGCAGGGGCCGGCCGAAGTCGCTGGGCTGGCGGTAGAGCCAGCGCAGGGTGGCCCGATCCCTTGGGCTGAGCGCCAGCACCGGCCGGGAGCCCGGAACCGCCGCCATGGCGTCGGCCGGATCATCGCTGTGGCCCCACAGGCCGAAGGCATGGCCCAGCTCATGCAGGGCCGTGGCTTCGGTGGCTTCGGGCCGCTGCCCCGGGCTGATCAGCACCCGCACCTGGGGCTCCAGGATCCAGCCCGTGCCCCGATCCACCGCCAGCACCGCCAGCTCGGCCCGGCCATGGCTGGCCCGCGAGCGGCCGCTGGCCTCCCGGCGCAGGGGCGGCCGGCGACGCAGGATCCACACCTGGGCTGCCGCCGGATCAGCCACCCGGGTCATCGCCAGCTCCTGACCCCAGCTCCCCAGGGCCCGCTCCACCGCGGCGAGCCAGCGCTGGTCCCACATCTGGGCGGGCCCTTCCGTGGCCGCCGGCTCCACCCAGACGCACCAGTGATCGAGCCTGGCCCAGCCGAAGGGGGTCGGCCGTAGCGCTTGCCGGTAGTCGGAGGCGCCGGCCGGGGCTGCGGCGGGCTCGACAGGTGCGGCGGGCAGCGGCCTGGGGGCCTCAGCGGCAGCCGGCGGCCTGTCCCCCACCGGCCTACTGGCCCGGCTGGGTGCACAGCTGGGCCCAGCGGCCGGCGGGGTGGCCGCCAGCACCGGCTGCAGCAGGGCGACCGCGGCCCCGCCCAGCACCAGCCCGAGCGGGCAGCGCCGGCCCATCAGCCCGCCAGTCCGACTCCGCGGGCCATCAGGGCGGCCATCAGGGGGATGGCGGCGAAGCCCGCCAGCTCGATGTTGAGCACCCAGCGCAGGCGGTTGGCCAGGGCCTCGCTGACTTTGGGCAGCTCACCCTTGCGCAGGGGGATGGCCCAGAGGATGTAGGTGATGGTGGGGTACAGGGACAGGGCGCCCACCGCCAGGTAGGTGCCCACCTTCCACCAGAACAGGGGGTTCTCGGTGTAGAAGCTGGAGCCCTGGCCGAAGTAGAGCACCCGCAGGATGCCGCTCAGCAGCACCCCCAGGGCGGCCAGGCCGTAGGTCACGTCCGTGATCACCATCAGGATCGCGTCCTTGCGGTCGGGGTCGGGCCGGATCAGGCGCCGCTCCAGCACCAGGGCGCCGAAGCAGACCATGAAGCTCAGGTAGTGGACGTAGGCCACTCCGGCGCTGGAGAGCACCTCGGAGGGGATGGAGAGAAGCCCGGCCATCGGCTGGTGTCAGGTGGTGATCGACCCGGACGGTAGCGGCTGGCTCCCGGGCGCCGGGAACCCCGGACAGCACGGGAAGGAGCAAATCAGCAGAAATTATGGAAACAACTGGCGCCTTCAGGGGCCGTATGTGGAAGCCGCAACGGAACACTGAAGGCTTTCTGTTCGTTTCAGGAACATCCGGAAACAACCCTAGGTTCGACACAGCGATTCGGATGCTCTATGGCGAGTTCCCTCAGTGCCTTTCTCGGCGAGATTGGCCGCCATCAGCTGCTCACCCCTGAGCAGGAGCTCACGCTCGGCAGGAAAGTGCAGGCGATGGTCAGCCTCAACGAGCGTTGCGCCCAGGCCGGTGGCAGCGGCCCTGCCTGCGATTTCGATGATCTCGAGAAGCGCACGCTGCGCACCGGGGAGCGGGCAAAACAGCAAATGGTGACAGCCAATCTGCGGCTCGTCGTCAACCTCGCCAAGCGATATCAGGGAAAGGGTCTGGATCTGCTTGACCTCATCCAGGAAGGAACGATCGGCCTGACGCGTGCGGTCGAGAAGTTCGACCCCACCCGCGGTCATCGTTTCAGCACTTATGCCTACTGGTGGATTCGCCAGGGCCTCAACCGTGCCCTCTCCACCCAGAGCCGCACGATCCGCATTCCCGTCAACGTCAACGAGAAACTCACCCGGCTGCGGGCCGCCAAGGCGCGCCACCTCCAGTCCCACGGCGCCTCCCCCAACGCCGCCGAGCTGGCCACCGCCATGGGGTTGCCCGTGGCCGAGGTGGAGGATCTGCTGGGCTGTGAGCTGCGCAGCGTCACCGTGAGCCTGCAGGGGGCCGTGCGCTCCAAGGCCGATCCCTCCGAGCTGGTCGACGTGCTGCCCAGCAACGAGCCGGCGCCGATGGAGCGGGCCGAGCAGGCCGAGCGCACCGCCTCGGTCTGGACGCTGCTGGAGAAGTCCAACCTCACCCCCAAGGAACGCACGGTGGTGATGCTGCGCTTCGGGCTCGACGGCAGCCACGAGTGGCGCACCCTGGCCGAAGTGGCACGGCAGCTGGAGTGCAGCCGCGAGTACTGCCGCCAGGTGGTGCAGCGGGCCCTGCGCAAGCTCCGCAAGACCGGCATCGAGAGCGGCCTGGTGGAGGAGTGAATGGAGGGGGATCCGTCCCTCGTCCATCCGCTGCCAGCGCCCACAGAATGGCTTGACGCCCTTCCCGTGGCGTGTTCCCCACCCCGAGCAGATCGCCATGGCTGGTGCCCCTTCGGCCACTGCCTTCGCTGACCAGCCCTTCGCTGATCAGGTCACCTCTCACCAGAGCGGCGCTGGCCAGGATCCCGTCGATGCCGAGGTGCTTGAGAGCTCGGTGGTCGATGAGGCCCTGCTGGTGCGGCTGCTGCGCCGGGCCGGCCGCACCATCGCCCGCCCCGCCTTCGAGTGCCTGGAGCTGCTGCTCGATGGCGCCACGCCGCCCCAGGTGCGGCTGACCGTCCTGGCGGCCCTCACCTACCTGTTGCTGCCCCTGGACGTGATTCCCGATTTCATCCCGGCGGCCGGCTTCAGCGACGACATGGTGGCCCTCACCGCCCTGCTGGGGCTGTGCAGCACCCATCGCACCCCGGCGATCCGCGCCCGGGCCCAGAGCCGGCTCGACCGCTGGTTCCCCCTGTCCCGCCGTCAGGGGTAGGGTCCGGCGATGCCCGCCTCCGCCCCCGCCCTCAGCCCGGAGCAGCTCGACGAGCTCCAGAGCCTCCTCAAGGACTGGCTGCGCCTCAGCGGCCGCACCCAGTCCGACCTGCGCCGGGCCCTGCGGGCGGGATCGATCCGCATGCCCGTGCTGATCGCCGAGCTGCACCGCACCTGGATCCAGCAGGGAGCCGCCGGGCTGGCGGAACGGCTCTGCGCCATCGAGGCCGGCTGGCACTCCGAGGAGCCCGGCGGCACTGGCGACCCTGCGGCAGACGATGGCCTGCTCGAGGATTCGATGGGACAGCTGGACCTGCTGCTGCAGGAAATCCGGGCGGACGGCGGGAGCTGAACGCGCTGGCGGGCCAGGCGACCAGCCCCCAGAGTGGGGGCTGAACGATCCCGCGGCCCCATGCCGACACCCACCGCCATGAACGCCTCCGCCGTCCGTCACCGCGCCCTTCCCTGGTCCCTGCGGACCGCCGCTGCCCTTGTGGCCGGCCTGAGCTTCACCGGTGCGGCCCAGGCCCAGGTGGAGTCCTTCATGCTCAAGCGGGGTAGCAATGTGGGCCCGGAAACCCAGATCAAGCCCACCAACTGCGTCACCGCAGCGGATGGCTCCGTCACCTGCGACACGGTGATCGAGAATTCGCCCAGCGACACGCCGGCCAAGCCCACCTTCCAGCCGTTCAAGAACTGATGCGACGTCTGCAGCGGATTTTTCAGGACAGGCCCTTCCTGCATCTGATCGACCAGGGCGAGCGCCTGGTGGCCAAGCTGCTGGCCGCCATGCTGTTCCTGGTCCTCGCTGTGGCTGCCCTCAAGTTCTCCGTCCAGCTGGCCTTCCAGCTGGTCGATCCCGCCGTGCGCTGGGAGGGCGAGGGTCTTATCGCGGTTCTAGGCGATCTGCTCAACCTGCTGATCGCCATCGAGGTGCTGCAGAACATCACCTCCTACCTGCGCCGCCACGTGGTGCAGATCGAGCTGGTGCTGCTCACGGCGATCACCGCCGTGGCCCGGAAGGTGATCGTGCTGCCCCCGAACGCCGAGGACAAGCCATTGCTGGTGGTGGGTCTGGGGTTGGCGGTGCTGTGCCTGGCGGCGGCGTTCTGGATGGTGCGCCAGAGCAATGAACGGGAGCTCAGTGAACGGGAGCTCAACGAGCGGGAGGCCCAGGCCAGAACAGGGCCAGCCAGATCGTTCCAGGCGGCGGGTCACTCGCCAGCAGCCGGTGGCGACGACCTGCACTGATCAGCAGGGCATCACCGCAGGCGAGGGCGCGGGGTTCGGCCTCATCGGCGAACTGCAACGTGGCACTCCCCTGCAGCAGCAGCACCCACTCCTGCTCCGGCTGGTCGTACCAGAAGCCCTCGAGGCTGCGGGCGTTGCAGGAGTGGATCCGCTCCAGCCGCAGTTGCGGGGTCTGCAGCAGCACGGTGGTGACCTCCTCCCCGTCGGCGGGGCAGGGGCTCCGCACCAGGGAGGCCCCGCGATCCACCGCATCAGACGCGGGACCTGTCGGCGCCTCCCCCCAGCGGCGGCCGATCTCGAAGCCCCGGGAGCGGGCCAGGGCCACCACCTGATGGTGGTCGCCGCAGTCGCGCAGGGCCTGGCGCAGGGCGGGGTCGGCCTCGCTCAGGGCCACGAAGGCGTTGAGCTGGCGCACCTTCTCCAGGAACTGCTGCAGCTGGGCTTCGGCCATGGGGGCGGGTGGGCTGGCGTCAGAGCAGATCCTTGCCCATCCGCCAGCGCAGGAAGGCGACGCCGCCGAGCGTCACCGTCTCCTCGTCGTCCACCACCCAGCCACGCCGCTCCAGCAACGGCCGCGAGAGCTGGCTGGCCTCGGTGCGCAGGCGAGGCACCCCTAGGGAGCGGGCGTGCTGTTCCAGGGCCTCCAGCAGGGCGCTGGCCCGGCCCTGGCGACTCGAGCGGCCCCGGCAGTAGAGCAGGGAGAGCCGGTCGGCGGGATCGAGAAGGGCAAACGCCTCGATGATCGTGTCGTCGTGGTGGGCGGTGCTCACCAACCCATGGCCACGTAGCAATGACGACCGGAAGTCATCATTGCGACCGGCCTGTTGTGACCAGGCCTCGATCTGCGACGGGCTGTAGAGGTTCCCGGCCTGGCTGATGACCGCTTCGTGATAAACGGCGATCAGCTGCTGGCAATCATCAGGCCGGAGTGGACGGATCGGCAGCATCGAGGCGGTGGTTGTGCATTGATTGTGGCCGCTATCGGCGGAAGGCTGATCGCGCTGGTGTATGTTTTACCTCTAACCTCTCAACTGCCTCCACCTACATACCATGCTGACTGGATCGGAATTGCTGGCCAAGGTCAAGGAGCTCGGCGATGTCGGAAAGTCCGAGATCGTGCGGGCCTGTGGCTATGTTTCCACCAAGAAGGATGGCGCTGAGCGCCTGAACTTCACCGCCTTCTACGAGGCCCTGCTCGAGGCCAAAGGGGTCGAGTTCGGTGCTGCCGGCAAGGTGGGCAAGGGTGGGCGCAAGCTCAGCTACGTGGCCACGGTGCAGGGCAACGGCAATCTGCTCATCGGCAAGGCCTACACCGCCATGCTGGATCTCAAGCCCGGCGATGAGTTCGAGATCAAGCTGGGCCGCAAGCAGATCCGCCTGATCCCCGCCGGCAGCGCCGACGAAGAGGATTGATTTCCTGGCGTCGCCTGGTGTCGTTCCTGGTGGCCCTTTTGCTGCTGCTGGGCCTGATCGTGCCGCCGGCCGCCCTCGGCTTCCCCGGCGTCGCCCTGGCCCTCGCACCGGCGCTGCCCGATCCCGCCGGCCTTGAGGCCGCCCTTGAGGCTGACGTCATCGACGGCAGCGTTCTCCGGCTGAGCGTTCTCGACGCGGGCAGTTCCCTGTTCGGGGCTCACTGCGCCGGCTGTCACCTCCAGGGGGGCAACATCATCCGCCGCGGCAAGACGCTGAAGATGGCGGCACTGGAGCGCAACGGCATCGCCTCCCCGGACGCCATTGCCGCCATCGCCGCCGGCGGTGTGGGCCAGATGGGTGGCTATGCCCAGTCCCTGGGCGAGGGCGGGCCGGAGGCGGTGGCGGCCTGGGTGTGGCAGCAGGCCCTCGACGGCTGGCCCCGCGCCTGAAACCGTCGCCGGCTCAGAAGGCCTGGATCCAGGGGTGGATCTCCACGGCCGTCCAGATGCCCTGCCGCCAGTAGATGTCCCCCTTGACGAGGCTCTCCACCGTCTCCTGGTCGTCGGCCTCGTAGAGGCCGAACACGAAGCGGGTGTCGGCCGTGGGCCCCAGGGTGAGCAGCACCCCCTCCTCCTTCTGGCGTTTCAGCCCGGCCAGGTGCTCCTCCCGGAAAGGGATGCGGCGCTCCAGCACGTCGGCGCAGTAGGTGCCCCAGAGGACGAATTTCATGGGCGAACGGCGGTGGCCGCCGGGTCGGGGTGAACGCCCCTCAGCCTTTCATCCCCCGCGCCCCGCGGCGTACTTCTGAAACACCAGCAGCCGGTTGTTGGCGGGCATCGCCGCATCGGCCTGCAGGTGCAGCCCCAGGCCGGCGGCCTCGTGCTGGATCGCCTCGGCGTCGCGTACCCCCATAGCCGGATCCAGGTGGCGCAGGTGGGCGTCAAAGGCTTCGTTGCTGGCGGCGGTGTGGCGCTCGCCATAGCGGAACGGCCCGTAGATCAGCAGCAGGCCGTCAGGCGCCAGCACCCGGGCGCCACCCGCCAGCAGGTGGGGCACCGCCGCCGCCGGCATGATGTGCAGCGTGTTGGCCGTGAACACGGCCTCGAAGGGTCCGGCGGGCCAGTGGGGCTGGGTCACATCCAGCACCAGCGGTGGCGCCACCTGGGCCCCCGGGGCCAGTCCGTCCCCGCTCTCCAGGGCGATGCGCGCGGCCAGGCCGGCCAGGGCCTCCTGGCGCTCGCTCGGCTGCCAGCGGACCCCCGGCAGATGCTGGGCCATGTGGATGGCGTGCTGGCCGCTGCCCGAGCCCACCTCCAGCACCCGTCCGCCGGGGGCCAGCCAGCGGCGCAGCAGCGTCAGGATCGGCTCCTGGTTGCGCAGGCAGGCGGGCGAGAACGGCAGGGCATGGACGTCCATCGGCCCATCATGGGGGCAGATGCCCCAAGGCCATGCCTGTTGCTTCCCTGCTCGCCGTCCTGCTGCTGGCGCTGGCCCTGGGCGCCTGCGCTCCCGTCCTCTGAGGCTGGTTCAGAGCGGCTGGTCGAGGGCCGCGCGCAGTTCGGCGGCGAAGGCGCCGGCATCGGCGGCCACATCGGCGCCGCTCTGGTGGGCCTCGGCCATGCGCCGGACCAGGGCGCTGCCCACGATGGCGCCGTCGGCGCCCCAGCGGCGCACCTGGAGGGCCTGCTCGCCGGTGGCGATGCCGAAGCCCACCGCCACCGGCGTGGGGCCCAGCTCCCGCAGCCGCCCCACCAGCGGACCCACCCGGTCCTCCAGGCTGGTGCGCACCCCCGTCACCCCGGTGACGCTCACCAGGTAGGTGAAGCCGCGGCTGGCGGCATGGATGCGGGCCATGCGCTCGGCCGGGGTGTTGGGTGCCACCAGCAGCACCAGATCCAGGCCATGGCCGGCGGCGATGGCGGAGAGCTTCTGGCCCTCCTCCAGCGGCAGATCAGGCACCACCAGGCCGGCGGCACCGGCGGCGGCGGCTTCGCGGCAGAAGCTGTCCATGCCCCGGTTGAGCAGGGGGTTGCTGTAGGTGAACAGCACCACCGGCACGTTGAGCCGGCCCCGCAGGGAGGCCAGCATCTCCAGGACCCGGCCGGGCGTGGTGCCGGACGCCAGGGCCCGGCTGGCGGCGGCCTGGATGACCGGGCCATCGGCCAGCGGATCGCTGTAGGGGATGCCCAGCTCGATCAGGTCGGCGCCGGCGGCCTCAAGGGCCAGCAGGCTGGCGGCGGTGACCGAGAGATCGGGATCGCCCGCCATCAGGAACGGCATCAGGGCACAGCGCCCAGAGGCCCGCAGAGCTGTGAAGCGTTCCTGGATCAGGGTGGGGGCGGTGCTGGGGCCGGCGGTGGCGGCGACGCTCATCGGGCCGGAAGGCGGGACGGTGTTCCTGAGCCTATGGGGTCGTCCGTGGGCCCTCCGAGGGGCTCACATCTCGGCATCGGCCTGCAGCTGCCCCACCTCGGCCAGCAGCTTTTCCTGCTCCTCGGGGCTGAGGGCCTCGAACTTGCGCTGCAGCTCGTCGTCGGTGATGGCGTCGTAGGCGGCGCGATAGCGGCGCCGCTGCTCCATGTAGGTCATCTTGCCGCCCACCACCCGCAGCAGGTAGCTGGCGGTCCAGCCGAGCACCACCAGCATCAGCAGCGCCGAGGCGGCGATGCCGGGGGAGAACCCCTCCAGGCCGCTGGAGCGGAACACCCAGTACCCACCGCCCCCGATGGCGAAGACCACCAGGCCCAGCAGGATCGCCTGTGCGCGGGTCACGGATCAGGCCTCGCCCTGGCCCGCCATGCGCAGGTTGAGGAAGGGGGCGAACAGGATCATCCCCGGGAAGAACAGGAACACCATCCCGTAGATGGCGGTGCGCTCGATCTTGCCCATCACGTACCAGCGCTTGTGCATCCACCAGTAGAGGGCCAGGGGCACCACCAGCAGGTAGGCGCCGGCCAGGGCCAGGTAGGCGCCGATCACCAGCAGGGTGTCGAGCGGCAGGCTGCTCAGGGCCACCGGGGATGTCGCGAAGTGGGGCGAATCTAGGATCTCCCCGCGGGGGCATGGCGAAATTGGTAGACGCAGCGGACTTAAAATCCGCAGGCCGCAAGGCTGTGGGGGTTCAAGTCCCCCTGCCCCCATGCCGTTTCTTCCGGTCTTGCTGGAGTTGGTGGGACGGCCGCTGCTGCACGCCGTCGTGGTGCCCGAGCCCCGCGCCCCCCTGGTGCGGCTCCCCGATCCCCCGGCAGGGCGCTACACGGTGCTGGTGGCGGACTGGGGCCACCACACCGCGATCGTGGTGCAGCAGCCACCCGGCTGGCGGCTCGGTCCTCCCGGGGCGGAAGCGGCCCCGTACCTGGAGGTCGCCTGGGGCGACCGGCGCTATTTCCACGGGGGAGAGCGCAGTCCCCAGGCCCTGTTCGCCGCCCTGTTCCTGCCCACCGACTCGGTGATCGTCCTGGCCGGCCACCCCGATCCGCCGCGGCTGGCGGGCACGGTCGCAGTGTGGGAGCGGCAGGTGGAGGCCCCCACCCTGCGGGCCCTGCTGGGCGCCATGGAGCGCTCCATGCAGCGCGGCCGCGACGGTGAGCGCCTGGCTCCCCTGCCGCCCCGTCCAGGCCAGCGGGGCCGGTTCTTCCCCGCCCACGACGCCTATCTCTGGAGCCGCAACTGCAATTGGTGGACCGTGCAGCGGCTGCGGGAGGCGGGACTGGCCGGCGCGGCGACCGGCGTGGTGGTCGCTGCCCAGGTGCCAGGGCGCCTGCGGGGCTTCCGGCCCGTCGCCACCCGGGACAAAAGTTCATCTCCAACTGTGTCTGTGGCTCTCCACACCCGCCGGTTGGTTGGGCTTTCCCCGTGAGGTCACCCGGCCTAGACCGGAGCCATCGTGGGATCCCGAAGTTGGTACATGTCGCACCCCTGCTGGCCGCCACCTGTCTGGCGGGTTTCGCCCTGCTGCAGTTGCTGTTCAGCCTCGCGTCCCGGTGAGGGGCCTGGGCGGCCTCTGAACAGCAGCGGCGGGCGGAGTTGACGATGGATTCAGCCCTGTCTGCCGGTGCCACTACTGCCGGTGCCGGTGCCGGCCGTTTCGGCATCGTGCTGTTCCCCGGGGTGGAGGAACTCGATGTCGTCGGCCCCTGGGAGATGGCCACGCTCTGGGCGCGCCAGCCCGGAGGCCCCAGCCAGTGCCTGCTGATCGCCCAGGAGGAGGCCCCGATCACCTGTGCCAAGGGGATGCTGCTGCTGCCCCACGCCAGCTTCGCCACGGCCCCACCACTGGATGTGCTGCTGGTGCCGGGGGGGCAGGGCACCCGCACCGAGGTGGCCAATCGGGAGCTGATCGCCTTCATCCGCCGCCAGGCAGCCAGCTGCCGGGCCGTGCTCTCGGTCTGCACCGGCTCCTTTCTGCTGCAGGCGGCCGGCCTGCTCAGCGGCCGGCGGGCCACCACCCATTGGGCCTCCCTCGATCGCCTGCGGGCCCTCGGCGACGTGGAGGTGGTGGAGGAGCGCTTCACCCGTGACGGGGCTATCTGGACCGCAGCCGGCATCTCCTCCGGCATCGATCTCATGCTGCATTTCATTGCGGAAACTGCCGGGGAAGATGTGGCGGCAACAGTGCAATTGGAGTCGGAATACTTCCCTGCTGCGAGAATTTATGGCGATGCCGCAAGTCGTGGAAAGGGATCATCCTATTTCAGATCATCTTTGTCGCCATCATGAAGCGATGGGATGGGTGTTTCCACCTATCTCGCTGACGATTCCGATCGATTAGGGTCAAGGAAAGAGAGGAGGAGATCCCATGTCCACCTACGAATCCGCCTACCCATTCACCTGCGAATCCACCCTCGAAAGGCCTCGCACAGAGGTTGCTGTTCAGCCCCATGCCAACGCCACCGAAGCCCTCCACCTGGTGAAGGAACTGGCGCGTCGCGATCCGCAGTTCGCCGCCGCCCTGAGTGCATCCGATTCGCCGCAGAAAGCGGCTGATCTGGCGCAATGTCACGGCATCGACGTCAGTGCGGCGGCGCTCTGGCGCCAACGCGGCACCCTGGCCCACGGTGGTGTGCCCACCTGGCGCGGTTAACCCGATCCGGGGCCCTTCAACTCGATGCTGTTCCCTTCCGGATCCTCCAGGTAGAGGGCCGGCCCCACACCTTCGGCTCCGTAGGTGTGATGCAGGGGGCCGGCATCGATGCCCTGACGACGCAGATGGGCCCGCAGGGCGCCTTCGTCGAAGGGTTCGATCCGCAGGCAGAAGTGATCCAGGTTGTGGCCGTCCTGCCCCGGTGCCGCCCCTCCCCGGCGACCCAGTTCGCCACTGACCGCCGCCAGATCGATAAGGGCGTTGCCGGCCCTCAGGTGGATCATTCCCAGGGCTTCATTGCGTCGCGCCACAGCGCAGCCCAGCACCTCGGTGTAGAAGCGCTCCATCCGCTCCAGATCCCTGCAGCGCAGCACCACATGGTCGATCCCTGCGATCTCCATGGCCGTCGCCTCCGTTCGCTCACCTCCCAGTGTCGCCGGCCGTTGCAAGGCCATTCCGCGCCGGTCCCGCTCAGAGCACGGGCTGCCAGGAGACCCTGCGGCCATCGGCGCCGTCGGTCTGCTCGCTGAAGGGCACCACCTGGTTGCGGCCGGTCTGTTTGGCCCGGTACATGGCGTGGTCGGCCCTGGAGATGATCTCGTCGGGGTTTTCGCCCGGCCGGACCATGGTCACCCCGATGCTGAGGGTGATCGACAGGTTGCCGGCACTGGTGACGATCGGCTCGGCCACGGCCCGGCGGAGCTTTTCGGCGATGGTGACGGCATCGCCCATCCCCCGCACCCCCTGCAGCACCACCACCATCTCGTCGCCGCCGATGCGGGCGGCCATGTCGCCGCTGCGCAGGCCCGTGCGGATCCGGGAGGCCACCGTCCGGAGCAGTTCGTCGCCGGGCACGTGGCCGAAGGTGTCGTTGATCTCCTTGAAGTTGTCGAGATCGCAGAACAGCACGGCGGTGGCGTCCCCCTTGCGCACGACCCGGCCGGCGATGGCGGTGATGCGCTCAAGGGCCTCATGGCGGTTCACCAGGCCGGTCAGTTCATCGGTGCAGGCCCGGCGGGCCAGTTCCCGTTCGGCCGCCACCTCCTGGTCCACCGTGCGGAACGAGCCGACGATGCCGTCGAGCCGGCCCTGGCAATCCCGGTGGGGACTGGCATGGAGTTCCACCCAGCGGTGGCTGCGGTCGTGGGCCAGGGCCTGCAGCCGGCGCACCACGGTGCGCCCTTCCGCCAGGGTCTGGAGGTCCTGCTCCAGGACCGGATGGTCGTCGGGGGGGATGAAGCGGCTGAGCGGATGGCCGATCCAGTCGTCCGGCTGCCAGCCCAGCATGCAGGTGAGCGACGGGGAGATCCAGCTGACCCGGCCCTCCTTGATCAACAGCACCACGTCGCTGGAGTTCTCCGCCAGCAGCCGGTAGCGCTGCTCCGAGGTGGCCAGGGCGGCTTCCGCCTGCACCATCTCGGTCACGTCGTTGAACTGGGCGATCACGAAGGCCAGGCTGCCGTCGGGACGGCGGGAGCATGACACGCTGCAGTCCACCCAGATGGGAGGACGCTCCCCCTGGAGGAACCGCTTGCGCAGCCGGTAGGAACGGCGCCGGCCGTCCAGCAGTTCCGCCATCAGCGGGGCTTCGCTGTCCCGGTCCTCCTGCGGTGAGAACGAGGGCCAGCTGAGCCCCCCCAGGTCGGTCGGGTCCCGACCGAGCAGTCCGCTTCCGGCGGGGTTGATGGAGAGGACGTGCCCCCCGTCGTCGAGCAGGGCGATGCCGGTGGAGGCGTTCTCCATCGTGAGCCGCAGCCGTTCCTCCGAAGCGGCCAGGGCCGCCTTGGTGCGCTCCTCCGCCAGACGGGCCTCCACCTCCCCCTGGATGTCACGCCAGCTGCCCACCATGCCGAGCACCTGGCCATCGGCCCCGGACATCGGCCGCAGGGCCATGGAGATCCAGCGGCCGTCGCCGTCGGCGGCACGGAAGCGCAGATCGCAGCCGCTGTTCTCCCCCTGGAGGACCTGGGCGATGGCCCGATCCAGGCGGGCGCGGTCCGGCTCCAGCACCAGTTCGGCGATGGTCCGATCCTTGAGGTCGCGGGCGTTGCGGCCCAGCAGTTGACGCACCGACGGGGAGACCCAGGAGATCCGCCCGTTCCGATCGCTGCTGAGCACCACGTCGGGGGCGTTTTCGGCCAGCAGCTGGTAGTGATCCTTGAGCTCCCGGTTGAGGCGTTCCTTCGCCTGGAGTTCCCGGGCCAGGTGCATCGCGACCCAGGCCATCCCCACCAGGCCGGCCAGCCGCAGCAGCAGCTTCAAGGTGGTGGCCTGGGGAGCGTGGAGCGACCAGATGACGGTCAGGACGATCGCCAGGCTCGTGAACCAGCCCACCTGGCGGGGCGTGGCGAACGAGGCGACCAGGACCACGGGGATCCAGTAGTAAGGAAACAGCGTGATTCCCAGAGGTTTCGACAGCAGCAGATCCACGAGAAACAGGCCGATCAAGGCAACAGCCAGGACGACCAGTCGTGATCGATAGCGACGTTGGAAAAAACGCAAATTCTGGTGACTGACGAAGGAAACTGACAATCACGGAGCCGCCGATCCCACCGACTGTCGGTGGTTCCAGACCTCAGCGGCTCATGGCTTCCGTCTGGGTCTCGGAGCCGGTCTGGTGCCCCTTGAGGTGCTTCTCACAGGCCAGCGTCGCCGAGGCGAACACCAGCGCCAAGCCCAGCATCAACGCCTGAAGCTGGGCCTGTCGCAGGAGGGGAGTCATGGGTCGGCGTCCATATCAAGAATGATTATAGGTATGGCTCCCCAGTCGCGTCCGCAGGCTTCAGCCCACGGCGGTGCTGCCCCAGGCCGTGCTGACCATCGCCCCGGCGGTGGCTAGCACGAAGACGTGGGAGACCTCCGGCATGACCAGCTCCGCCGCTACCGCATCATCAGCCGCCGCCAGCGACGACCCGCGCATCGCCCAGGTGGTGCGTCGCCACGGGGCCCGCGCCGATGCCCTGATCGAGGTGCTGCACCAGGTTCAGGAGCTCCACGGCTATCTCTCGCCGGACTCCCTGCGGGAGGTGGCCGTCGCCATGCGGCTGCCCCTGAGCCGCGTCCACGGCGTGGCGAGTTTCTACCACCTCTTCCGGATGGAGCCCCCCACCGCCCACCGCTGCGCCATCTGCCTCGGCACCGCCTGCTACGTCAAGGGAGGGGCCCAGGTGGCGGCGCGCATCGAGCAGCGGCTGGGGGTGCGCCTCGACGATGAGGCCGGGGATGGCGTCTGGACCCTGCAGCATGTCAGCTGCCTGGGGGCCTGCGGCCAGGCGCCGGTGCTGGTGGTGGACGGGGAGCTGGTGACCCGGCTGCCGGTGGACAAGCCCGAGGAACTGGAGGCCCGGCTGGAGGCCGCCGGCCTGCCTCAGCGCACCACCACCTGATTGGCCCCCAGATCCCTGGATTGGTTCAGGGCCAGCTCCACCCGCGACAGCATGGCCTGGCCGCTGGCATCGGAGGCCGCCAGCAGGCTCACACCCGCGTTCATCGCCAGCAGGGTGGAGGGCCCCTTCCCCGCCGGCAGGACCGTCTCGGTCACGACCCTGCGGATCTGTTCCGCCGTGGTGCGGGCCGATTCGAGTGGCTGATCCCAGAGCAGCAGCAGGAATTCACTGCCGCCGATGCGGAACAGTTCGTCGTTGGCGTGCAGCAGCTGCTTCACGCTGGCGATCAGCCGCTGCAGCACCTTATCCCCCTTCTGCCGGCCGAGCACGGTGTTGATCGGCCGCAGTCCCTGCACCGCGAAGGCCAGGCAGGACAGGGGCACGGTGCACTCCGAGGCCCGTTGGCTGAGCAGTTGCAGGCTGCGTTCCAGCTCGGAGCGGTTTCGGGCCCCGGTGAGCAGATCGGTGCTCGAGAGCCGCCTGAGCTGCTCGCTGCTCTGGCGGAACCGCTCGCTCATGGCGGCGAGATCCTGGCTCAGGCGGTCTTCCCGGCGCAGGTGTTCGTGGAGGCGGCCCACCAGGCTCTGGACCTCGGCAATGACGCTGCCATCACCGGAGACGCCACCAGGCTCAGGAGTGCCGGCGAGGCCAGGGCCGTCGTCGACGACCTCCGGCACCGAGGCACGCAGCCGCTGCATCTGGCCCTCCACGAGGCTGGCCATCCTTTCGCTGAGCAGGACCCCCAGCAGCATCAGCCCCAGCGTTGTGGTGAGGAGCTTGGTGCTCTGGGCCTGCAGCTTCAGCACAACGGGGCCGGCGGGTTGCACCACCTGCACCCGTTGGCGGCCGGAGATCACGGTCGTGCTCCAGTAGCCCTGGATCCACACCTTGAGGGCGGGCCGGTGGCCCCTTGGCACCAGAATCTGCAGCCCATCCGGCTGGATCCACTCCTGCGGGGCCAGGAGGAAGTTGTTGTCCAGCCGCAGGAACAATCCAGGATTGGAGCTGATCCGGTGGCCCTCCCGGTCGATGAGCAGGAAGGCCGTCGCGCCGGGGCTGGCCGGCAGTCGCCGGGTGGGCTCGTCGAGCTGGCGGGGATCCATCCGGGCCGCGGCCTCGGCGACGGTCCGCAGGTTGTCGAGCACCGCCTCCTGGGCGGCACCCTGCAGCAGGTTGCCGGAGAGGAAGGTGAGGGCGAGGGCCGGCAACGTGAACGACGCCAGCAGCACGGAGAACACGAGGCCCCGCAGGGGCAGCAGTGACTGGCCCCTGCGGTTGCGCCACACCTGCAGCAGCACAAACAGGAGGAAGGCCATCACCGTGTTGGCCAGGCCGTTGACCGCCTGCTTGGCGGCCGTCACGGCCACGTTCGCCGGATCGATCTGCAGCACGACGCCATAGAAGAAGAACACCATCGGGGTCCCCACCAGGAGCCAGAAGGCGATCTCGGCCAGGATGATCCGGCCCTTGAGGTCGTTCTGCGGCGGACCGTTGAGGCGATTGACGAACACCGCCTGCCAGAGGGCCTCGGCGCTGAAGATGACGATGGCCCAGGGGTGGCCCCAGAGCTTCCAGGTGTAGAGGCTGGCCAGGAAGGCGATCGCCACGTTCCACCAGCCCCGGCGCCAGAGAAGGATGAGGGTGGGAACGATCGATCCGAGCAGGATCTGGATGCCGAAGAACAGCGGCAGGGCGCACACATTGCCGAGCAACGCCAGGCCGGCCACCAGGGCCAGCAGCAGTCCCTGGCGCACCGTCATGGTGGGGCGGGGGGCTCTCATGGGAGGGGGACCGCCGCCGGTTCGCCGCCCGCCACCGGGCCGAGCCTTGCTCCCCTGCGAAGCAGATCCTCGAAGGCATCGGCGGACAGGGGACGGCTGAACAGGTAGCCCTGGAAGGCGGGGCAACCGCAGCAGATAAGGAAGTCCAGTTCTTCGGGGCGCTCCACCCCCTCGGCCAGGACGTTCACCCCCAGGCCCTCAGCCATGGCCAGGGTGGCGCGCACGATCGACTGGGAGGTGGGGTTGCTGTCGACCCCATCCACGAAGGAGCGGTCGATCTTGAGCTTGTGGATCGGGAAATTGTGGATGGTGCTCAGGGAGGAGAAACCGGTGCCGAAATCGTCGATCGCCAGTTCCACACCCATGATTTCCAAGCTTAGAAGTTGTTCCCGGGTACCGAGAGCCGGCATCAGGCAGCTTTCCGTGATTTCCAGCTCCAGCCGGGCGACGGCCAGCCCCGTGCGGCTCAGACACGCCTGCACCAGCTGGGGCACGGTGTGGTGTGAATCCTGGAACTGGCGGTTGGAGAGGTTCACCGCCAGCCGCCCGGGCTCGAAGCCGGCCTGCACCCACCGCTGCCACTGGCGGCAGGCCTCCTGCAGCGCCCATTCCCCGATCCTGTGGATCAGGTCGCTGGCCTCGGCGATGGGGAGGAACTCCAGCGGAGACACGGAACCGAACTTCGGACTGCGCCACCGCAGCAGGGCCTCGGCCCCCAGCAGCGTCCCCTGGCCATCCACCTGGGGCTGGTAGAGAAGTTCCAGCTGGCCCGCTTCCACGGCCCGCTGCAGATGGGCTTCGATCGCCAGGCGGTGGCGGCTGCGGACCGTCATCTCGGCGGAGTACCGCAGCACGGCCTGCGGTCCCTGGCGTCTGGCCTGGGCGAGGGCCGTGGAGGCGTACAGCAGCAGGCTTTCCGGCTCCCTGGAGTCCTGGGGGAAGCAGCTCACACCTGCCCAGGCCGACAGGTTGAGCTCCAGCACGTCCCCCGGAGCCAGGGAATCCGTGAGGGTGGTCATGAAGGTACGGGCCGTCTCCAGGGCCGGGGACTCGGCCGGCTCCAGCGCATGCACGATCACGAACTCGCTCCTGCCGACCTGGGCCATGACGTCCGCGGGTCCGATGAAGCGTCCCAGCCGATCGACGGCGACCTGAACGAGCCGATCCCCCTTGGCCTGGCCGAAGCTTTCCTCGATGCGCTTGATGCCGTCCAGTTCGATCCAGATCACCACCAGTGGCTGGGTCTGCTGGCACAGCTGACCGAGGCGCAGCTCGGCCATCTGCAGGTTGGGCAGGCGGGTCAGGGGGTCATGGAACCCGAGATACTCCAGCTGCCGATCCTTCTCCCGAAGCACCGTCAGATCGGCGAGGGCGGCGATGTAATGGCTGGGGGCCCCGGAGCCGTCCCGCACCACACCCATCCGCATCCAGGCGGGATAGATCTCACCGGTCCGGCGTCGGTTCCAGATCTCCCCCTCCCAGCGGTCGCTGCCGAGCAACTCCTCCCACAGGGCGGCATAGAACCCCTTCGACTGGTAGCCGGAGTTCATCATGCGGGGATTGCGGCCCACCAGCTCCTCCTCCGGGTAGCCGGTGATGGCGACGTAGGCCTCGTTGCAGGCGAGGATCGCCCCGCCATGGTCGGTGACCACGATCCCCTCCTGGATCAGGGACCAGGCCCGGCGGTGGAGGCGGAGCCCCTGGAGGCTCTCCTCCAGCTGGCTCCGCAGCTCCCCCAGGCTGCGGCCCTCCTGTTCGGCCAGCCGCCGCCGCCGCTGCAGCTCCCGGGTCAGCAGGGCCGCCAGCAGGCTGGTCGTCAGACCCAGCAGCAGCACCGCCATCCAGCTGGGCAGCCAGTCAGCGGGGCCACGCAAGGGGACCTGCACCAGCAGCAGCCACTGCTCCCCCCCCGTGTCGATCCTGCGGGCGAGGGCATGGGGCAGCACGCCCGCCTCGGGAAGGTTGCGGGAGTCGTAGAGGAGCTGGGCGGGGTCGGCGCGATCGCCGAGGTACAGCTGCAGATCCACGGGCTCGTCCAGCCGGACCAACGGGTGGTTGAGGGCCGCCCGCACGACATCCCGCAGCGGCAGGGTGGCGAAGGCCCAGCGCCTCGCCGGCGGTGACCCCGGGGCTGCCGTGCCGGGGTTGCTGCTGAAGGGCAGGATCTGCACCAGGAAGGCCGGCTCCCCAGACCGGGGGCGGCCGGGGAGCAGCCACCCCTCCGGCGGTGCAGACTCCCGGTCGGGTTCCTTGCCGGAGCCCTGCACCCACGACCACAGATCCGACCCCAGCAGGGCGCGGCTGCCGGGATCCATCGGCGCGACCAGCTGGATCGGTGCCTGCCCGGAGGCGGCGGTCGCAAAGCCCAGGGTGCTGATGCCCTCCAGGCTGCGGCCATCGCTCTCAAGGGCAGCGACGAACCGCTGCAGCTCCGCGAGGGTGACCTCCTGGGACGCCATCTGAAGGCCGACGAGACCCCGCAGCACCGATTCGGTGTTGTCCAGCTTCCGATGCAGGGCGGCAACGACGAGATCGGCCGCGGGCGCCTCCCGGTTGTGGTGTTCCCTGGTGATCTGGTGGACGCTGCTCCAGGTCAGCAGGGCGGTGCCCAGGACTCCGATGGCCAGCACGGCAGGCACCGGGAATCTCGACTCCCGGAACTGACGCGCATCTGGCGGCGGGGAAGGCAGCAGGGGGAAACGCGGCGGCGGGGCCGGGCGGGATGGAAGCCGTTCGCTCTGATCACCCATAATACTTTTTTCACATTTCTGGCCCACCCATGGGGGCTGTCGCTGGCTTCGCCATTCCCCCGGGGAGGCGCCGTAACGGCTGGCGGCCCCGGAACGGTGTGCTGGCCGCTGTCGCGGCCCTAGTGGTGGCGCTGCTGATCGGCTGCCCTAACCAGCCTCCCCGGTTCGTGCTGGCGATGAATCCCTGGCCGGGCTACGCGTACTTCGCCCTGGCGGAGGCCGGGCAGCACTACGACCCCCAAAGACTCAGGCTGGAGCTCCGCAACTTCGCCGACAACGACCGCGCGGTGCAGGCCTACATCGCGGGGGCGGCCCAGGCGATCGCCACCACGGCGATCGATGTGGTCACCATCTGCGGGGTGGCACCGGAGCGCTGTCCGGTGATCGTCTACGTGATCGATGAATCCCGCGGCGGCGATCAGGTGCTGGCGCGCCGGGACGTGAAGGATCTCAAGGGCCTGGCCGGCCGGCCGATCGCCCTCGACCGCAGCAGCCTCTCCCGCTACCTGCTGGCCCGCGCCTTCGAATCGCAGGATCTTCCCCCTCCGCTGCCCTCCCAGCTCCGGTTCCTGCCCGCCACCGCGTGGGAGGCGTCCCTGCGGCAGGGGACGGTGGCGGCGGTGGTGAGCTACCCACCCCGCAGTGAGAGGCTGCTGCGCGCCCTGCCGCTGGACACGCTGTTCACCAGCCGCCAGCTCCCCAACGAGATCCTCGATGTGCTCGCGGTGGAACCCGAGCTGCTGCGCCTGCATCCCGATGCCGTCCTGGCCCTGGTCCAGGGCTGGCAGGCGGTGCGGGTGGAAGAGAGGCAATACCCGGACGACGTCCGCCATGGGGTGGCGGATTTTCTCGGCCTCGATCCCGACGCCGACATCGCGGCGCGGGAGGGTCTCCGCTATCCCGGGCCCCAGGAGCAGTACGAGCTGCTCGACCCGCGACAGAACAACCTGCCCCCGCTCCTGGAGCAGATCCGCCAGGTGCTCTATGCCAATGGCGTCATCCCGGCCAACACCCCCCTGCCCACCACGGACGACACCCTGGCCCGGAGCCTCGCCAAGGGCCGCTGAACGGCGCCCCAGCCATTTCCTGGCTAGCAAAAGGAAAGGCGCCCCCGGTTCACCATGCCTTCCCCTGTGCAGGTGCGCTGCTGCGATGCCAGCGGTTGCCGTTCCGCCGGCAGCCAGGCCCTGCGCACCGCGCTGGAGGGCGCCCGTGACGCCGCTGGCCTCGATCCCTCCCAGCTGACGATCAAGCCGGTGGGCTGCCTGCGCCTGTGCGGCAGCGGTCCCCTGGTGGCCTGCGACGGGCCCGGCCAGAGCAGGCTGTTCGGGGGCCTGGCGCCGGAGCAGGCCGGGGCCCTGATCGCCGATGCCATCTCCGACACCCCCGATCCCCTGGCGGCCCATCGGCTCGACCTGGAGGGTCCCTTCTTCGCCCTGCAGCGGCCCGTGGTGCTCGAGGGCTGCGGCCAGGTCAATCCCGAGTCCATCGACGACGCGATCGCCTTCGGCACCTACGCCCAGTTGCACCGCGTTCTGGAGCAGCTCAGCCCCGAGCAGGTGCGCGATGAGGTGCGCCGCAGCGGCCTGCGCGGTCGCGGCGGCGCCGGCTACCCCACCGGCCTCAAGTGGGACACGGTGGCCCTCCAGCCCCCCGGCCCCCGCTACGTGGTCTGCAACGCCGACGAGGGTGACCCGGGCGCCTTCATGGACCGCAGCGTCCTGGAGAGTGATCCGCACCGGCTGATCGAGGGCATGGCGATCGCCGCCTATGCGGTCGGTGCCGAGCGGGGCTTCGTCTACGTGCGGGCGGAGTATCCCCTGGCGATCGAGAGGCTGCGGCTGGCCCTGCAGCAGGCGCGCAGCCGGCACCTGCTGGGCAACCACATCCATGGCACCACCTTCAACCTGCGGCTGGAGGTGCGGGTGGGGGCCGGTGCCTACGTCTGCGGGGAGGAGACGGCCCTGCTGCTCTCCATCCAGGGCCAGCGGGGCATGCCCCAGCCCCGGCCCCCCTTCCCGGCCCAGTCGGGCCTCTGGGGGGCCCCCACCCTGATCAACAACGTCGAGACCTTCACCGCCGTGCCGGCGATCCTGCGCGAAGGGGGCGACTGGTACGCCGCCATGGGCACCGAGCACAGCAAGGGCACCAAGGTGTTCGCCCTCTCCGGCGCGGTGGTCAACACCGGCCTGGTGGAGGTGCCCATGGGCACCCCCCTGCGCACGGTGGTGGAGGTGATCGGCGGCGGCGTGCCCGATGGCTCGCCGATCAAGGCGGTGCAGACGGGGGGGCCTTCGGGAGGCTGCATCCCGGCGGAACGGCTGGACACCCCCGTCGACTACGAAAGCCTGGTGGAGCTGGGTTCGATGATGGGCTCGGGCGGCATGGTGGTGATGGGGCAGAGCACCTCCATGCCCGAGGTGGCGCGCCACTTCATGGGCTTCAGCGTCAATGAGAGCTGCGGCAAGTGCGTCCCCTGCCGCGCCGGCACCGTGCAGCTGGCCCAGCTGCTGGATCGCTTCGTGGAGCGCCGCGCCACCCCCGAGGACATGGAACGCCTCGATGCCCTCTGCCAGATGGTGAAGGTCACCAGCCTCTGCGGCCTGGGCCAGTCGGCCCCCAACCCGGTGCTCAGCACCCTGCGCTGGTTCCGCCACGAATACGAGGCCGCCTGCCGGGAGCCGGCGGACTGCGTCCCCGCCGGGAGGGTGTGCTGATGGCCGTCGTCACCCTCAACGTCAATGGTCAGGACGTGGCGGTGCCGGCCGGCGCCAGCCTGCTCGATGCCACCCGGGCCGCCGCGGCCGACGTCCCCACCCTCTGCCACCTCGATGGCCTCAACCCGGTGTCCTCCTGCCGGCTGTGCCTGGTGGAGGTGGAGGGGTCGAGCAAGCTGCTGCCCGCCTGCAGCACCGCCGCCGCCGAAGGCATGGTGGTGCACACCCACACCCCCCGGCTCAGGGAGTACCGGCGCATGACGGTGGAGCTGTTCTTCGCCGAGGGCAACCACGTCTGCGCCGTCTGCGTGGCCAACACCCACTGCGAGCTGCAGGACATGGCCGTGACCGTGGGCATGGACCATTCCCGCTTCCCCTACCAGTACCCCCAGCGGTCGGTGGATGCCTCCCACCCCCAGTTCACCCTCGACCACAACCGCTGCATCCTCTGCACCCGCTGCGTGCGGGTGTGCGACGAGATCGAGGGGGCCCATGTGTGGGACATCGGCAGCCGCGGCGGCCACTGCCACATCGTCGCCGGCCTCGATGAGCCCTGGGGCCAGGTGCAGGCCTGCACCTCCTGCGGCAAGTGCGTCGAGGTGTGTCCCACCGGCGCCCTGTTCCGCAACACCGACACCACCGCCGAGAAACAGCCCGACTCCAGCCTGCCCGCCCTGCTGCGCAGCGCCCGCGACCAGCACCGCTGGCACAACCACTGACCCCCCACCCCATGACCCCCTCCCCGCCCGCCGCCAAGCTCCGCCTCGCCACCGTCTGGCTGGCGGGCTGCTCCGGCTGCCACATGTCGTTTCTGGATCTCGACGAGTTCCTCTTCGACCTGGCCGAGAAGGTGGATGTGGTCTTCTCTCCCGTCGGCACCGACGTCAAGACCTACCCCGAGAACGTCGACATCGCCCTGGTGGAGGGGGCGGTGGCCAACGTCGACAACCTGGAGCTGGCCCTGCAGGTGCGCGAGCGCACGGCCCTGGTGATCTCCTTCGGCGACTGCGCCGTGACCGCCAACGTGCCGGGCCTGCGCAACCTGCTCGACGCCGGCCACGACAGCGCCAAAGCGGTGCTGGAGCGCGGCTACCTGGAGCTTGCCGATGCCACGGGCCAGCTGCCCTTCGCCCCCGGCATCGTTCCCGAACTGCTGCCCCGGGTGCTGCCCCTGCATGAGGTGATTCCGGTGGACCTCTACCTGCCGGGCTGCCCCCCGTCCGCGGAGCGGATCCGCGAGGCCATCACACCGTTGCTGGCGGGAGAGCGGCCCGTGATGGAGGGGCCCGCCATGCTGCGCTTCGGATGAGGACCTCCCCATGACCCGCACCGTTCTCATCGATCCGGTGACCCGCATTGAGGGCCACGCCAAGATCACCCTCCACCTCGACGAGGCCGGCCACCTCACCGACACCCGCTTCCACGTGGTGGAATACCGCGGTTTTGAGAAGTTCTGCGAGGGCCGGCCCTTCACCGAGATGGCCGGGATCACGGCGCGCATCTGCGGCATCTGCCCGGTGAGTCACCTGCTGGCGGCCGCCAAGACCGGCGACAAGCTCCTGGCCCTCTCGATCCCCCCGGCGGCCGACAAGCTGCGGCGGTTGCTCAACCTGGCCCAGCTCACCCAGTCCCACGCCCTCTCCTTCTTTCACCTCAGCAGCCCCGATTTCCTGCTGGGCTGGGAGAGCGATCCGGCCAAACGGAATGTCTTCGGCCTGATGGCCGCCGACCCCGACCTGGCCCGGGCCGGCATCCGCCTGCGCCAGTTCGGCCAGCAGATCCTGGAACTCCTGGGTGGCCGCAAGATCCACTCCGCCTGGGCGGTGCCCGGGGGCGTGCGCTCCCCCCTGAGCCAGGAGGCGAAGGACTGGATCCTGGATCGCCTGCCGGAAGCCCGCGCCACCGTCACCCTGGCGCTGGAGCTCTACAAGACGCTGCTGGATGGCCCCCTTCAGAAGGAGCAGCGGGTCTTCGGCGATTTCCCCAGCCTGTTCATGGGCCTGGTGACCCCCAACGGGCTCTGGGAGCACATCGAAGGGCGCATCCGCTTCCGGGACGCCACCGGGGTGATCGTCGCCGACCAGCTCAGCGAGGACGACTACGCCGAGTACCTCGGCGAGGCGGTGGAACCCTGGAGCTACCTCAAGTTCCCGTACTACAAGCCCCTCGGCTATCCGGACGGCATCTACCGGGTGGGCCCCCTGGCCCGGCTCAACGTCTGCGACAGCATCGGCACCCCCTGGGCCGACCGGGAGCTGGCGCAGCTGCGCCAGCGCAGCGGCCAGCCCGTCACTTCGAGCTTTGCGTATCACCACGCCCGCCTGGTGGAGATCGTCGCCTGCCTGGAGGCGATCGAAGTGCTGGTGCAGGATCCCGAGCTGATGCACGGCCGCATCCGACTGCGGGCCTCCCTCAACCGCAACGAGGCGGTGGGCGTCAGCGAGGCGCCCCGGGGCACCCTTTTCCACCACTACAAGGTGGATGACGACGGCCTGCTCACCAGCGTCAATCTGATCATCGCCACCGGCCAGAACAACCTGGCCATGAACCGCACCGTGCACCAGATCGCCCGGGCGTACATCCCCGATCCGGTGCCCGCCGGCGCCGAGATCCCCGAGGCGATGCTCAACCGGGTGGAGGCGGGCATCCGCTGCTTCGACCCCTGCCTCTCCTGCTCCACCCATGCCGCCGGCCAGATGCCGCTGCGCCTGCAGCTGCTGGCCGCCGATGGCACGGTGCTGGCCGAGCGCCTGCGGGGATGAGCGGCGCCGGCGCCGGGACCGGAGGCGCGCTGCTGATCGGCATCGGCAACCCGCTGCGGGGCGATGACGGGGTGGGCTGGCACCTGGTGGAGGGCCTGGGCCTGCAGCGCCACCAGCTCACCCCCGAACTGGCCGAGGCGGTGGCGGCGGCCGAGCGACTGCTGATCGTCGACGCCTGGCTGGCGCCGCCCCGGAGCCGCTGCCTGCTGCGACCCCTGCTGGCCAGCGATGGCTGGGAGCGGGACACGCACCGGGTGGCCCCCGCCCGGCTGCTGGCCCTGGCCGAGCAGCTGTTCCACCGCTGCGTGCCGGCCCATGAGCTGCTGGTGCCGGCCTTCGACTTTTCCTGGGGCGATCGCTTCTCTCCGCAGCTGCGGCGCCAGCTGCCCCAGGCGCGCCGGCTGCTGCGGGGTTGGTTGGGTGAGGCGGCGGCGCCCCATGCATGAACTGAGCCTCATGGACGCGGTGCGGGAGCAGGCCCTGGAACAGGCCGCCCTGCACGGGGCCGGCCGTATCACCGCCATCACCCTGCGGGTGGGCAGCCTGGCGGGGGTGGAGATCGAGGCCCTGCGCCTGGCCCACACGGTGGTGATGGCGGGAACCATCGCCGCAGGCTCCCGGCTGGACATCGAAACGGTGAGCGCCGAATGCCTCTGTGCCATCTGCGAGCAGCCCTTCGCCGCGCGCGATGGCTGCTGCGAGTGCCCCCGCTGCGGCCGCATCAGCCGGGAGCTGCTGCGGGGCCGGGAACTGCAGCTGGCCTCCCTGGACCTCGACTGATCCGCCAGGCTCGATAGGGGGCTGGAGCCCTCGCGCCCGAGGTTGGCGGTGATCCCGCTCAGGAGCGGAAAATGTTCCGTCCATTATGCGTTCAAGATTGAAATAGCAAAGGGCTGAGGTGCGAAACGTAAACTTGTGCAAGTTTTCTTTTTATCGCCACTCTGTGCCAGGACTGATGCTGTCCATGGCCCGCAAATTCGTCCATGGCGTGGGTTTATTTGTAAATGAGTGAGAGGAGCGCAACCCCCATGACTTATTTCTCGAAGCATTCCACCAGGACATTCCGTCGGACGTTTCTCCGCGGGGTGGGAATCGCCGCAACAGGTGGTCTCCTGCTTGGCGGTCCCGCGATGGCGGAAATCAGGCCTGCTGGCGAACGCACCGAGGCCGTGACGAATCCCGTGAATTCGGAATCGTCTGCAGGTCTTCCCGGGCTTGCTGAGACCGGCCCCAGTGATCGTCCCGCCGCGGCGGTTCCGGCCCTGGAATCCGCTCCTTCGGTGGCAGCCCCCAGCGCAGAGCTGGCTCCCCAGGTCACGCCGGACGCCACCCTCATCGCCCAGACCTACCCCCAGCCGGTGGTGAAGGAGGTCTATTCCGCCAAGGGGTGGTACCTCACCATCGGTGCCGGCGCCCAGACTCCCAGCGACCAGACGGTCAACAGCACCGGCACGCTCGTTTCTCCCTTCTTCACACCGCTGCTGTTCAACTTCGGCAACAACAACTCCACCAAACTTGACCTCGGCGGCGGCTTCTCCGGGGACGTCGGCGTGGGTTACGACTTCGGCGCCCTCCGCGCCGAGCTCACCTACGGCTACAGCCGGGCCAGCCTCAACGCCGTCGGTGCCGCCAATCCGATCGGCTTCGGTGCCTTCGGCATCGTGCCCTTCACCAACAACGTCTCCGGCATCATCAACAAGAATGATGTCCTGGCCAGCCTCTACTACGACATCGAGACCAACAGCCGCTGGACGCCCTACATCGGCGGTGGCATTGGGTACACCAACCTGAGCACCCCGAGTTTCAGCCTCAATGGCTTCCCCACCAACAGCGTCAACAAGGGGCTGTTCGGCTGGCAGGCCAAGGTCGGTGTCAGCTACGCCATGAGCTACAACTCCGATGTCTACCTTGAGGGCGTCTATCAAGGTGCCGGCGGTTATTCCTCCGAGAACCTGACCTTCGACGCGTTCAACAGCTTCGGCGGCAAGATCGGCTTCCGTTACCGCTTCGGCGCCCGCCCTGTCGCAGCAGCACCTGCTCCCACTCCGGAGCCGGAACCGATCATGCAGCCCGCACCGGCTCCTGCGCCGATCTACCAGCCCGAACCGGCCCCCGCGCCGATCCGCGGCCTCTGGTGATCAGGGGTCTCAGGGCCCCGGCCCCGTCGGAGCTCCGTGCCTAGCCTTCGGGCGAGGCCGGGCCCCGGCGGGGCTTTTCCGTGCCGTTCTCCTGTCTGGGGGTCGATCCTGCGATGTGTGTCGACTGCCATTGCGGCCAACCGGTGGCCGCCAGCACCGAAGCTCCCCGGCACCTGGAGCTGGGCCAGCGCCTGCTGGTCCACAACGATGCCCAGGCGGCGGCCAACCGGGAGCATTTCGCCGCCGCCGGCGTTCGGGTGATCAACCTGCTCTCCTCCCCCGGCTCCGGCAAGACCGCCCTGCTGGAGCGGCTGGCCCTGGAGCTGGCCCCGTCTTCTCCGGCCGTGCGCCATCCGATGGCGGTGATCGTGGGGGATCTGGCCACCGACAACGACGCCCGTCGCCTGCGGGCTGCCGGGGTGCCGGCCCTGCAGATCACCACCGGCCAGGCCTGTCACCTGGAGGCGGCGATGGTGCACCGGGGCCTGCACGACCTCGACCACCTCGGCCATCCCCTGGCCGGCCTGGAGCTGCTGGTGATCGAGAACGTGGGCAACCTGGTCTGCCCGGCCGCCTTCGACCTGGGCGAAAGCCAGCGGGTGGTGCTGCTCTCGGTCACCGAAGGGGAGGACAAGCCCCTCAAGTACCCGGCCACGTTCCACTCCGCCGATGTGGTGGTGATCAGCAAGGTCGATCTGGCCGGGCCCTGCGGCTTCGATGCTCCCCAGGCCCGCCGCAACGTGGCCCGGGTGGCCCCCCGGGCCCGGATCGTGGAGGTCTCCGCCCGCACCGGTGAGGGCATCGCCGACCTGCTGGCGGCCCTGGGCCTGGAGCGGGTGGCCGTCGCCGGCTGACCATGCCATCGCTGGCGGGGCGGGCCCAGCTGCACCTGGTTTGCCGGGGCGTGGTGCAGGGGGTGGGCTTTCGGCCCCTGGTGCACCACCTCGCCCGTGACCTCGGACTCTGCGGCGAGGTGGAGAACGGCCCGGGTGTGGTGCGGCTGCGGCTGGAGGGGGAGCGGCCTGCGCTGGAGGGGTTCCTGCGGCGCCTGCCGCTCCAGTTGCCCCCCGGGGCCCGGCTGGAGCCGTTGGATCCCTTGTGGTCGGCGGCGGCCGCCCCTGGGGCGGGTCCGTTCCAGGCGGGGGTGCGGATCGTGACCGGCCAGGCCGAGCCGCTCGGCATCGACCTGTTCGCGTCGTCGCTGGTGGCCGATCGCGCCCCCTGCAGTGCCTGCCTGGCCGAACTGGCCGATCCCGCCGATCGCCGCTTCGGCTACCCCTTCATCAGCTGCTGCGACTGCGGCCCCCGCTTCAGCATCGCCACCGCCGAGCCCTGGGCCCGGGCCCACACGACCCTGGCGCCGTTCGCCCTTTGCCCGGCCTGCCGCCGGGAGTTCGAGGACCCGGCCGATCGCCGCTTCCACGCCGAGACCATCGCCTGCCCGGTGTGCGGGCCGCGGCTGGCGCTCTGGGATGGTGCCGGTGTGCCCCTGGCGGGCTCCGGCGCCGCCGCCGCCGCCTTGATCGGGTCCTGCTGCGATCTGCTGGCGGCGGGGAAGGTCCTGGCCCTGCAGGGGGTGGGCGGTTTCCAGCTGCTGGTGGATGGCACCAACGCTGCGGCGGTGGCCCGGCTGCGGCGGCGCAAGCGACGGCCCGCCAAGCCCTTCGCCCTGCTGGTGGCCGAGGCCGAGGCTCTCGCATCCTTCTGCGTCATCGACGCCGCCGAGCGGCGGGCCCTGGCGGATCCAGCCGCCCCGATCGTGCTGCTGCGGCGCCGCCTGGCTGCCACCGAAGCCCTGCCGGGGGTGGCCCCGGGCAGCCCCTCCCTGGGGGCGATGCTGCCGGCGTCGCCGTTGCACCACCTGCTGGCCCGTGCCTTCGGCGGCCCCCTGGTGGCCACCAGCGGCAACCCCAGCGGTGAGCCGCTGTGCATCGATCCCGCCGAAGCGGTGCGGCGGCTGGGGGTCGGGGCCGGCGGCCCCATCGCCGATGCCTTTCTGGTGCACGACCGCGCCATCGCCCGGCCCCTGGACGATTCGGTGCTGCAGCTGATCGATGGCCGGCCGGCCCTGCTGCGCCGGGCCCGGGGTTATGCCCCGGAGCCCTTGGTGCTGGCGGCGGGTCCTGGTGGGGCTCCCGATGGCGTGGTGGCCCTTGGGGGGGATCTCAAGAGTGCGCCGGCCCTGGCGCTGGACGGGCGGCTGTGGCTGGCCCCCCACCTGGGGGACCTGGCCGAGGGCCGCCTGGTGTCGCGGCTGGCCGACGGTCTGGCGGCGATCGAGCGGCGCTGGGGCGGGCGGCTGACCCGGATCGCCTGCGATGCCCACCCCGGCTACCTCAGCCACCAGCTCGCCGCCGATCAGCCGTGGCCGCGGCGAACGGTGCAGCACCACCGGGCCCACGGCCTGGCTGTGCTGGCCGAGCACGGGCTGCCGTTCCCGCTGCTGGCCGTCACCTGGGATGGGCTCGGCTATGCCCCAGCCCCTGCCGCCGATGGCGGCCCCCAGCTGTGGGGGGGAGAGCTGCTGCTGCTGGGCGGGCCCGGCGACCCCCCCTGCGAGCGACTGGTGGCCCTGCGGCCCTTCTTCCTGCCGGGCGGTGAGCGGGCCATGGCGGAACCCCGCCGGACGGCCCTGGGGCTCCTGGCCGCCGCCGGGTCCAGGGCCCTGGGGCACCCGGGGGCCTGCCACAGCCTGGCCGCCTTCGCGGACGACGAGCGCCGTCTGCTGCTGCAGGCCATCGCCAGCGGCTGCAACTGCCCCCTGACCACCAGCGTGGGTCGGCTGTTCGATGCGGTCGCCTCCCTGCTGGACCTGGTGCAGGTGCAGAGCTACGAGGGCGAGGGGGGTCTGCGCCTGGAAGGGGCCGCCGCCGCCGCTCCCCCGGAGCCTGGGCGCTGGTCCCTTCCCCTGGTGCCGCCCGAGGCCGTCAGGGGGGGCGCCGCCGGAGGGCCCAGCCTGGGCTGGCTTGACTGGGAACCGCTGCTGGACGCCCTGCTGGCGGCGATCGCCGCCGGCACACCGCCGGCCCTCTGCGCCGCCCGGTTCCACCAATCCCTGGCGGAGGCCCTGGCCGACACGGTCGCCCACGCCGCCAAAGCGAGGGCGACCCCTGCCACGGCTGGCCGTGGTGGGGCTCCGGTGGCCCTGGCGGGGGGCTGTTTCCAGAACCGGCTGTTGCTGGAGGCGGCGGTCGCGGCACTGCGGGCCCGCCGCCTGCGGCCGTTCTGGCCGGAGGTGGTGCCCTGCAGCGATGGCGGGCTGGCCCTGGGGCAGGTCTGGGCGGTGGGCGGTCCGTGGGCAGATCCGGCCGGCGCGCCTACAACCGGGTGGAGTGCCCCCGAGCCGAACCCACCCCATGTGCCTGGCCGTGCCGGCTCGCATCCTCTCGATCCGGGTCCAGCCGCCGCCGGGAGCGCCTGAGCCCACAGGGGGCGCCGCCGCCGCCTCCGACGACGACAACGACGGGCTCTGGCGCATGGCCGAGGTGGATTTCGGGGGGGTGCGCCAGCAGGTGAGCCTGGCCTGTCTGCCCGAGGCGGCCGTCGGTGATCGGGTGCTGGTGCACGTGGGCCTGGCCCTCAGCCTCGTCGAGGACGACCCCCCATGACCATCACCGTCGATGGCAATGAGGCCGTGGCGCTCGTGGCCTACCGCCTCAACGAGGCCATCGCCATCTACCCGATCACCCCCGCCTCGCCGATGGGGGAGTGGGCCGACGCCTGGAACACCGAGGGCCGCCCCAACCTCTGGGGCACGGTGCCGGCGGTGGTGGAGCTGCAGAGTGAGGCCGGCGCCGCCGGCACCGTCCACGGGGCCCTCCAGGCGGGGGTGCTGACCACCACCTTCACGGCCTCCCAGGGGCTGCTGCTGATGGTGCCCAACCTCTACAAGCTGGCCGGCGAACTCACCCCCGCCGTGCTGCACGTGGCGGCCCGTTCCCTGGCGGCCCAGGGGCTGTCGATCTTCGGCGACCACAGCGATGTGATGGCCTGCCGCGGCACGGGCTGCGTGATCCTCTGCTCGGCCTCGGTGCAGGAGGCCGGTGACTTCGCCGCCATCGCCACCCGGGCAAGCCTGCTGGGGCGGCTGCCGGTCCTGCACATGTTCGACGGCTTCCGCACCTCCCACGAGATCCAGAAGATCGAGCCGATCGCCGACGACGTGCTCCACGCCCTGATGCCGATGCAGGCGGTGGCGGCCCACCGCCAGCGGGCCCTGTCCCCGGACCATCCGGTGCTGCGGGGCACGGCCCAGAACCCGGACGTCTACTTCCAGGCGCGGGAGTCGGTGAACCGCTTCTACGACGCCCTCCCCGGCCACCTGGTGGAGGCGATGGCGTGCTTCGCCGGCCTCACCGGCCGCCGTTACGGCCCCTACGAATACGTGGGCGCCGCCGATGCCGAGCGGGTGGTGGTGCTGATGGGCTCCGGCTGCGAGACCGCCGAGGAAACGGCGCAGGCCCTGATCGCCGCCGGCGAACGGGTGGGGGTGCTCAAGGTGCGCCTGTTCCGGCCCTTCGTGGCGAGCCTGTTCGCCGCCGCCCTGCCGCCGACGGTGCAATCCCTGGCGGTGCTCGATCGCTGCAAGGAGCCGGGGGCCGGCGGTGAACCCCTCTACCTCGATGCGGTGGCGGCCCTCAGCGAGGAGTGGCGCCCCTGCCACGGTGATCGCCCCCTGCCGCAGGTGGTGGGGGGCCGCTACGGCCTCTCCTCCAAGGAGTTCACCCCGGCGATGGTGAAGGCGGTGTTCGACAACCTGCTGCTGAGCCAGCCCCGCAACCACTTCACCGTCGGCATCGATGACGACGTCACCCACCGCTCCTTGCCCATCGCGGCGGACTTCCACGTCGACGGGCCCGACCAGGTGCGGGCGGTGTTCTACGGCCTGGGCTCGGACGGCACCGTGGGGGGCAACAAGGCCACCATCAAGATCATCGGGGAGCAGACCGATCTGTTCGCCCAGGCCTACTTCGTCTACGACTCCAAGAAGTCGGGGTCGGTCACGGTGTCGCACCTGCGCTTCGGCACCCGGCCGATCCGCGCCCCCTACCTGATCGAGCGTCCCACCCTGGTGGCCTGCCACCAGTGGGATTTCGTCGATCGCTTCGACCTGCTGGCGGGCCTGGACGCCGGAGGCGTACTGCTGCTCAACAGCCCCTTCCCGATCGAGGAGAGCTGGCGGCGGATGCCGGCTGCGCTGCGCTGCGGCATCCGGGAGCGGGGGCTGTCGGTGTGGCTGATCAACGCCTACCGGGTGGCGCGGGAGGCCGGCATGGGCAACCACATCAACACGGTGATGCAGGCCTGCTTCTTCGCCGTCAGCGGCGTGCTGCCGCGCCAGGAGGCGATCGAGCAGATCCGCGTCTCCCTGCGCAAGACCTACGGCCGCAAGGGGGAGGCGGTGGTGGCCATGAACCTGCGCGCCCTTGACGCCACCCTCGACAACCTCCAGCCGCTCGACTGGCGCCAGCTGCCGGCCGAGGACGACCTCCCAGCAGCGCCGCCAGTGGCCGACCGGCTCGCCGACGCCCCGCTGTTCGTGCGCGAGGTGATCGCCCCCCTGCTGGAGCGGCGCGGCGATGCCCTGCCCGTCAGCGCCCTGCCCTGCGACGGCACCTGGCCCACGGGCACGGCCCAGTGGGAGAAGCGCAACATCGCCGAGACCGTGCCGGTGTGGGAGAGCGACCTCTGCGTGCAGTGCGGCAAGTGCGTCATGGTGTGCCCCCATGCGGTGATCCGGGCCAAGGCGGTGGCGCCGGAAACCCTGGTGGGCGCACCGGAGGGCTTCCGCCAGGCCCCGGCCCGTGACCCCGATTTCAAGGGCCGCAGCTTCACGATCCAGGTGGCGGTCGAGGACTGCACCGGCTGCGCCCTGTGTGTGGAGGTCTGCCCGGCCCGGGACCGCACCGAGCCGAAGCGCAAGGCGATCAACATGGCCCCCCAGCGTCCCCTGCGGGAGCTGGCCCGGGGGCATTGGGACTACTTCCTGGGGCTGCCGGAGATGGCCCGCGGCGACCTCAACCTGCACAAGATCGGCCAGCAGCAGCTGCAGCAGCCCCTGTTCGAGTTCTCCGGCGCCTGCGGCGGCTGCGGCGAAACGCCCTACCTCAAGCTGGCCAGCCAGCTGTTCGGCGACCGGATGCTGGTGGCCAACGCCACGGGCTGCTCCTCCATCTACGGCGGCAACCTGCCCACCACTCCCTGGAGCATGAATGCCGAGGGACGCGGCCCGGCCTGGAGCAATTCCCTCTTCGAGGACAACGCCGAGTTCGGCCTGGGCATGCGCGTGGCGATCGACCAGCAGCGCCAGATGGCCCTCGAGCTGCTGGAGCGGCTGGGGCCGGCACCGGAGCGGTCCGAGCCGCTGCTTCCCGGGGACCTGGTGGCGGCGATCCGCGACGCCGACCAGCACGACGAGGCCGGCATCGTGGCCCAGCGGCAGCGGGTGGAGGAGCTCAAGCACCTGCTGAGGGCCGTAACGGATGAGGCCTCCGGGGCGCCCCTCACTCCCCGGGACGCCGAGGCCGCCCGCCTGCTGGATCTGGCCGATGCCCTGGTCAAGAAGAGCGTCTGGCTGGTGGGGGGCGACGGCTGGGCCTACGACATCGGCTTCGGCGGCCTCGACCACGTCCTGGCCAGCGGCAGGGACGTCAATGCCCTGGTGCTCGACACCGAGGTGTACTCCAACACCGGCGGCCAGATGTCGAAGGCCACGCCCCGGGCGGCGGTGGCCAAGTACGCCGCCGGCGGCAAGGCCGCCCCCAAGAAGGATCTCGGGCTGATGATGATGAGCTACGGCAGCGTCTACGTGGCCAGCGTGGCCATGGGGGCCCGCGACGAGCTCACGGTGCGGGCGTTCCTGGAGGCGGAAAGCTACCCGGGGCCGTCGCTGATCCTGGCCTACTCCCACTGCATCGCCCACGGCATCGACATGGCCCGCGGCATGGAGCAGCAGAAGGCGGCGGTGGACTCCGGCCGCTGGCTGCTCTACCGCTACGACCCACGCCGTACCGAACGGGGGGAGCACCCCCTGCAGATCGACAGCCGGGGCCAGAGGCGGCCCCTGGCCGAGGCGATGGCCACGGAGAACCGCTTCCGGATGCTCTCCTTCAGCCAGCCGGAGCGGGCCCGGGCCCTGGCGCGTCAGGCCGAACTGGAGGTGGGCCGCCGCTGGGCCATCTATCAGGCCCTTGCCGGCACCCCGGCGCCCTCACCGAGCGAGACACCGGCATGACCCGCCCCGATCTGTCCGTCACCTACCTGGGTCTGGAGCTGCGCAGTCCCCTGGTGGTGGGGGCCGCGGCACCCCTCAGCGAGGACATCGACCAGCTGCTGCGGCTGGAGGAGGCCGGCGCCGCCGCCGTGGTGCTGCATTCCCTGTTCGAGGAGCAGATCGAGCGCGACCAGCTGGAGTTGCACCGGGTCACCCTGCAGGGGGCCGACAGCTACGGGGAGGCGCTCAGCTACTTCCCCGAGCCCTCGATCTTCCACGTGGGCCACGACCTCTACCTGCGCCACCTGGAGCAGGCCCGCTCCCGGCTGTCGGTGCCCGTGATCGCCAGCCTCAACGGCGCCCACCCCGGCCAGTGGGTGCAGGTGGCGCGGCGGATGGAGGCGGCCGGCGCCAGCGCCCTGGAGCTGAACATCTATTCCGTCCCCACCGATCCGGACCTCTCCAGCGCGGCGATTGAGAACCAGGTGCTGGAGATCGTCGCCGAGGTGCGTGCCGAGGTGACCGTGCCCCTGGCGGTGAAGCTCAGCCCCTTCTTCACCAACTTCGGGGCCATGGCCAAGCGGCTGGCCGCCGTCGGCGCCGATGGCCTGGTGCTGTTCAACCGCTTTTACCAGCCCGACATCGACATCGAGGAACTGGAGGTGCGGCCCAACCTGCTGCTGTCCACCCCCCACGACCTGCGGTTGCCCCTGCGCTGGATCGCCCTGCTGCACGGTCGCCATCCGGTGGACCTGGCGGCCACCGGTGGCGTGCACCGCGGCACCGACGTGGTGCGGCTGCTGATGGCCGGCGCCGCCATCACCCAGGTGGTGGCGGCCCTGCTGCGCCACGGTCCCGGCCGACTGGCGGGGCTGGAGGAGGAACTCAGCCAGTGGTTGCTGGAGCACGAGCACGCCACCGCCCGGGAGCTCATCGGCTGCATGAGCCAGCAGCGCTGCCCCGACCCCAGCGAGTACGAACGCTCCCAGTACATGCGCGCCGTCCAGACCTTCCTGCCCGCCGATGCCGCGGCGGCGCCCGGTCCCTGGTGACGGCGCCGCGGACGGCGACGGCGGAGGTGGCCGCCGTGCGGGAGCTGGCGGCCGAGCTGGCGGCGATCACGACCCGTCCCTGGACCCTGATGGAGGTGTGCGGCGGCCAGACCCACGCCATCGTGCGCTGGGGGCTCGACCAGCTGCTGCCGCCGGGGCTGCGGCTGATCCACGGGCCCGGCTGCCCGGTCTGCGTCACGCCCGCCGCCACGATCGATGCCGCCCGGACCCTGGCCCGCCGGCCCGAGGTGATCCTCTGCTCCTATGGCGACATGCTGCGGGTGCCGGGCAGCGCCGCCGATGGGGGGCCTGGGGATCTGCTGGGGGTGCGGGCCGAGGGGGGTGACGTGCGCCTGCTCACCTCCCCCCTTGAGGCCCTGGCCCTGGCCCGGCGCCATCCGGATCGCCAGGTGGTGTTCCTGGCGGTGGGCTTCGAGACCACGGCGCCGGCCACGGCCCTGCTGGTGCGCCAGGCGACGGCCGCCGGGGCGGCCAACCTCTCCCTGCTGGCGGCCCATGTGCGGGTCCCCCCCGCCATGGCGGCGATCCTGACGGCTGAGGACAACCAGGTGCGGGGGTTCCTGGCGGCGGGGCATGTCTGCGCCGTGATGGGCACCTCCGAGCTGGAGCAGCTGGTGGATCGGCACCGGGTGCCGGTGGTGGTGAGCGGCTTCGAGCCCCTGGATCTGATGCGGGGCCTGGTGGCCTGCGTGCGGCAGCTGGAGCGGGGCGAGGCCCGGGTGGCGAATGCCTACGGCCGGGTGGTGCGCCAGCAGGGCAATCCGGCCGCCCGGGCCCTGCTGGACGCGGTGTTCGAGCCGGTGGACCGGCCCTGGCGGGGCTTCGGCGTGATCCCGGGCGGCGGCCTGGGGCTGAGGGCGCCCTTCCGCAGCCTGGAGGCCGGGGCCCGCTTCCCGGACCTGGCCGGTGGGCCGGCGGTCGGGGCCGAGCCGGCGGGTGTCTGCATCAGCGGCCCCATCCTGCAGGGGCGGGCCCGGCCCATGGACTGCCCGGCCTTCGGCACCACCTGCACCCCCGAGCACCCGCTGGGGGCACCGATGGTGTCCTCCGAGGGGGCCTGTGCGGCCTACCACCGCTACGGCCGCCGTGGCTGAGCCGGCCCCGCCCGCCACGGCCCGCATCCAGCTGGCCCACGGCGGTGGTGGCACCCTGATGCAGCAGCTGATCGACGGCGAGCTGCGCCGTCTCTACGCCGACCCCGACCAGGTGCTGCACGATGCCGCCCGCCTGTCCCTGCCCCACGGCCGGCTCGCCTTCACCACCGACAGCTACGTGGTGCAGCCGCTCGAATTCGAGGGGGGCGACATCGGCACCCTGGCGGTGGCGGGCACCGCCAACGACCTGGCGATGGCCGGTGCGAGGCCATTGGTGTTGAGCCTGGGCCTGATCCTGGAGGAGGGGCTGGAGCTGGCCGTGCTGCGCCGCATCGTGGCGTCGTTGGGGGAGGCGGCCCGGCGTTGCGGGGTGGCCATCGTCACCGGCGACACCAAGGTGGTGGAGCGGGGCAAGGGGGACGGGGCCTTCCTCAACACCAGCGGCATCGGCCTGCTGGAGGTGGACGAGCCGATCGATCCGCTGGCGATCGCCCCCGGCGACCAGCTGCTGGTGAGCGGCGACCTGGGCCGCCACGGGGTGGCGATCCTGGCCGCCCGCCATGGCCTGGATCTGCAGCCCCCCCTGGCCACGGACTGCATGCCCCTGTGGCCCGCGGTGGAGTCATTGCTGGCCGCGGGGGTGCGGCTCCACTGCCTGCGGGACCTCACCCGGGGCGGGCTGGCCAGCGCCCTGCAGGAGCTGGCGGCCCCCAACGCCCTGGAGCTGGTGATCGAAGAGGAGCGCATCCCGGTGGCCGAGTCGGTGCGGCGCACCTGCGACCTGCTGGGCTTTGACCCGCTGCACCTGGCCAACGAGGGCCGCTTCCTGGCGGTGGTGCCCGAGGCCGATCGGCAGCGGGCCCTGGAGGTGCTGGCGCCGGCTGGGGGGGCCTGGATCGGCCGGGTGATGGAAGCGGGTCCCGGAGCCGGCCGCCCCCGGGGCCGGGTGCTGCTGCGCACCCCCTACGGCAGTGAGCGGGTGCTGGTGCCCCTCAGCGGGGAACTGCTGCCACGGATCTGCTGATCCTCCACCTCAGCAGATCCCCAGGTTCAGCCGCCCTGTCTGCGGCGATGCGCAGGCCCTGGCCCCGCAGGCTGGTTCCCTTCCCTTGAACGCAACGAAGCCAAGGGGTGTTGGGCTGGGCTGGCCCCCGAACGCCGCCTCCATTCCTTGTGGAGGCCATCGGCGCCGATCACCAGCAACGGGGCCAGCAGCATCATCCCCACCCAGGCGGCGGGGAAAGGAACCATGCCGAACACCGCGGCCAGCGGTGGCACAAGCACCAGGGATCCCGCCACGATGGGTTCGCTGAGCAGTCCCAGCAGGAGCAGCCGGTTAGGAAGGCGCAGGGTCTCCCACGCCGGGCGGGTGTCGCTGCGGCAGGAGAGCAGGGCGCCCATCTGACCGGCCACGATCAGGCAGAAGGCGACGGTGCTGGCCTGGTCCTGAATCGCCACCGCCGCGGCCGGTGCCGTCCCGTGCAGCAGCTGCGGGGCCAGGGTCCGAAGCGTGCTCCAGTTGATCCCTTGCTGGTGCCACACCAGGAGGTAGCCGGCGAGAGCCGTCAAGGCCTCCGCCATCCCCAGCACCAGATAGCCGCGCACCATCACGGCGCGGTTGAGCAGGGGCAGATCACGGGGACGGGGCGGCAGCCGCATCAGACCCGTCTCGGGCAGTTCCGCCCCCAGGCCCAGGGCCGGCAGGAGGTCGGTGCCCAGGTCCACCGCCAGGATCTGCAGCACCGTGAGGGCCGCCGGGATGCGCAGCACCACCATCGCCAGGAAGGGCAGCGCTTCCGACACATTCGCCACCAGGATGTAGGTGATGAACTTGCCGATGTTCGAGACCACCGAGCGGCCATAACGGATGGCCTCGACGATGGTGGCGAAGTTGTCATCCAGCAGCACCACGTCGGCAGCCTCCCGTGCCACGTCGGTGCCGGTGCAGCCCATGGCCACGCCCACATCGGAGGCCCGCAGAGCAGGGGCGTCGTTGACGCCGTCGCCGGTGACGGCCACCACTTCGCCAAGGGCTCGGTAGGCCTGCACCAGCCGCAGTTTCTGCTCCGGGGCCATGCGGGCAAACACGAGCCGATGGCGGTACTTGATCAGCTGCCTGAGTTGCAGGTCGCTCATCCGGCCCAGGGTTCCCCCCTCGATCACCCGGACCGGATCCGCACCACCGCGGTGATGGCTCCCTGGCCCCTGACCGGAGGCCGGTGCATCGAGCAGGCCGATCTGCTGGGCGATCGCCTGGGCCGTCAGGCCGTAGTCGCCCGTCACCATCGTGACCCGGATGCCGGCCTCGAGGCAGCGGTGGATCGCATCGGGAACCTCCGGCCGCGGCGGGTCGTAGAGACCGACCAGCCCCAGGAACAGCTGATCGGCTTCCAGTCCCTCGCCGGGCAGGTTGTCCAGGGACGCATCGCCCTGCCGGATGGCGAGGGCCAGGACCCGAAAACCCCTGGCCGCCATGGCGTCGTTGGCCGCCACCACCTGCCGGCGCCCGGTGGCATCGAGGCTGCCATGGCCATCGGGGGTGACCCAGCCGCTGCAGTGCTCAAGGACCTCCATGGGGGCCCCTTTGGTGATCACCAGGACCGGGGAGGCCGCCACCGATGGGTTCGACGCCATCAGGGGCAGGTCGTCGGCGCCGGGGCTCCAGTCCACCAGCACCGTCATGCGGCGGCGGTAGGAGTCGAAGGGGATTTCCCGGCGGCGAGGATGGTGTCCCTGCTGCTCCTCCGGCCCCAGTCCGGCCGCGGCCGCCGCCAGCAGCAGGGCGGTCTCGGTGGGATCACCCACGGCCCGCCATGGTTCGCTCGCCCCGGTGCCACCCGGCAGGGAGTGTTCCAGGCGGGCATTCGAGCAGAGGGCGGCCCCGCGCAGCATGAGCCTCCGCAGCCCATCCGACGGCTCCAAAAGCCAGACGTCCTCCACAGCCATGCGGTTCCCTGTGAGGGTGCCGGTCTTGTCGCTGCAGATCACGCTGACCGAGCCCAGGGTCTCCACCGCCGAGAGGCGCCGCACCAGGGCCTGGCGTTTGGCCATCCGCTTGACGTTCAGGGCCAGGGTGAGGGTGACCTGGGGCAGGAGCCCCTCGGGCACGAAAGCAACGATGATCCCCACGGCGAAAAGCAGGCTTTCGAGGGGCGGCATGCCGACAAACACCAGATCGAGCCCGAAGACGATCGCTCCGGTCGCCAGGGCGATCATCGAGACGGTGCGCACGATGCGCCCCACCTGCACCTCCAGGGTGCTGGCGCTGCGCTGGGTGGCGGCCGCCAGACGGGCCACCTGGCCGAATTCCGTTTCGGCGCCCGTGGCATAGACGATCGCCTCCCCCCGTCCGGAGACCACCGTGGTTCCTGCCAGCAGCAGATTTGACCGGTCGCTAGTGGCCACAGCGGCCTTCGATAGGACATCCGGCAGGGGGTCGCTGTCGCGGGCCACCGGCAGAGACTCACCGGTGAGCACCGAGAGATCCACATAAAGGCCAACCGCCCGGCTCACCCGGGCATCGGCGGGCACCTTGTCGCCCTCTTCGATCAGAAGCCGATCGCCGGCCACCAGGTCCTCCACCGGCAGGAAGCAGAGCGTCTGGTCGCGCCACACCTGCACCTGCCGAGGCAGGGCGCGCGTGAGTGCCGCCAGGGTCCGCTCCGCGTGGAACTCCTGCCAGAAGGAGAAGACGCCATTGATCAGGACCACCGCCCAGATGGCCCAGCCCAGCTGGGGGGTTCCGGCCGCGAAGGCCAGGCCTCCGGCGATCCACAGCAGCAGGGCCATGAAGTGGACCATCTGATCCACGAAGCGCAGGGCCAGGGGTCGGCGCTTCGCCGGTGGGAGCCGGTTGGCTCCGAAGAGCGCCAGACGCCGTTCGGCCTCCTCCCTGCCCAGACCCTCGGGTGAGGTCTGCAAGGCCTGATGGACCTCCTCCAGGGGCAGCGACCAGATCGGCTGGGACGCGGCGAGCAGCACGGATCGGCAGCGGGGGCCAGGTTCAGCATGACCAGCCTGCGGAGCCGCGAAGCGCCGTCGCTAGCGTCCGGGGGACGTTGTTGATGTCGCAGCCCATGCCTGTGCTGGCGCTGCGCCGCTCCCTGGCTGTGGTGGCCCTGCAACTGGCGGCCCTTCCAGCGCTGGCGGCCCTTCCAGCGCTGGCGGCCGATGTCGGCACCCTCTGGCGGGTGCGGGACGGCGCCGGCACCGTGTTCATCGCCGGCTCCCTGCACCAGCTGCGACGCGACCGGGCCGGGCTCCCGCCGTCCTATGGCCAGGCCTATGGCGAGGCGGAGCGGCTGGCCATGGAGCTCGACATGGACGCCATCAGCCCGGCGGCCCTGGCCGGTGAGCTGGTGGCGCGGGCCCTCGATCCCGACGGCCGCGCCCTGCGCGATGGCCTGACGGCGGCCACCTGGCGCACCCTCCAGCCACGCCTGGCGGGCCTGGGGCTGCCCGAGGCGGCCATCGATCGGTTCGAGCCCTGGGCCGTGGCCCTGCTGCTCGCCTCCGCCGAGTTCCTGCAGCGGGGCTACGCCCCCGACAGCGGGGTGGAGGGCCAGCTCCAGGCCAGGGCCGCCGCCGACGGCAAGCCCATCGATGGCCTGGAGACCCCGGCCCAGCAGTTCGAGCTGTTCGACGGTCTGCCCCGCACCGATCAGGTGCAGCTGCTGGAGGTCACCCTGAAGGAACTGGATGGCGTCGGGACCCGGCTGGACACCCTCGAGGCCGCCTGGCGGGCCGGCGACCTGCCCCGTCTCGAGGCCCTGCTGCTCGCCGACTACCGCCAGCACCCGGATCTCCACCAGCGGCTGGTGGTCCGGCGCAATCTGGCCTGGGTGGCACCGGTGCAGGGCTTCCTGCGGCGCCCCGACGACACCCTGGTGGTGGTGGGGCTGATGCACCTTCTTGGCGATCGGGGGCTGATCGCCCTGCTGCGCCAGCAGGGGCTGAAGCCGGAGCGGTTCGTGGATGGGGCCTGGCGGCCGGATCCCTGACGGCCCGAGGCACCGCCCCCGCGATCGATCGGGGTCCGACTCAGGCGCCTGGGGGCGGGGCCTCGGGCAGGGCGTCCACGGTCTGCAGCCCCTGCCGCCCCAGCTGCCCGCGCAGCTCCCAGCCCTTGACGATCCGGTAGACGGCGGGCACCACCGCCAGGCTGAGCACCGTGGACACCAGCTGGCCGCTGAACACCACCGTGCCGATGCTCAGACGGCTGGCGGCCCCGGCTCCGAAGGGAAACAGCAGCGGGATGCAGCCCGCCAGTGACGAGATCGTCGTCAGCAGGATCGGCCGCAGACGGGCGACGGCGGCACCCTGGATCGCCTCCTCCAGGGGGAGACCGGCCCGGAGCCGCTGGTTGGCGAACTCCACGATCAGGATGCCGTTCTTGGCCGCCAGGCTGGAGAGCACCAGCAGACCCATCTGGCCGTAGACGTCCAGGGGCAGGCCCCGCAGACTCAGCCCCAGCACCGCCCCCAGCATGGCCAGGGGCACGGTGACCAGGATGATCAGCGGATCGATGAAGTTCTCGTAGAGGGCCGCCAGCACCAGGCCCATCACCAGGATCCCCAGGGCGAAGACGCGCACGTTGCCGCCACCGGCGCGGGCTTCCTCCCGGGCCAGCCCGGCCCATTCGAGGTCCACGGCGTCGGACGCGCGGCTGCGGTGCACCTGCTCCAGCAGGGCCATCGCCTGGCCGCTGCTGACGCCGCGACGCGGCAGGGCCCGGATGCTGATCGAACGCACCAGGCGGGTGTGGTTGATGGTGGTCGGGCCGGCCCCCTGCTCCACCTGCACCACCTCGGCCATGGGGATCAGCCGTCCCTCCCGGTTGCGCACCTGCAGGGCCAGCACATCCTCGGTACCGGTGCGGGAGCGGCCGTCGAGCTGCACGATCACCTTGCGGACCTGGTCGCCCTCGAAGGTGTCGTTGACATAATCGCTCCCGAAGCTGGCCCCCAGGGTGTCGACCACGGCGGCCAGATCGACCCCCAGGGAGGCCATGCGCAGCCGGTCGGGCACCAGGGTCAGCTGGGGGGCCCCGGCGCTGAAGCGGGTCGACACCCGCTGGAAGGCCGGCCGGCCCTGGATCGTGCTGGCCTGGGCGTCGGCGATGAAGGCCCGGGCCTCCTGCTCGAAGGCGGCCAGGCTGAGCAGGCCGCCGCTGGTGTCGAGCAGTTCGAGCTCCAGGCCCCCTTCGCTGCTGAAGCCGCGCACGCTCGGGGCCTCGCTGAGCTGGACGACGGCATCGCGGATGCCCTTGCCCAGGAGGGCGTTCATCCGCTCCGCCACGGCGACGCTGCTCTGGTCGGCCTCGGGGCGCTCCTTGATGGGCCGCAGCCGCAGGAAGAACTGCCCCTTGTTGGGGCTGCTGTCGCCGAAGGAACGGCCGGCGTAGAAGTTGGCGCTGCGGATGGCCGATTCCTTGCCGGCGAGGCGCCGCACCTGCTCCAGCACCTTCTGGGTCTGGGGAAGGGCCGAGCCCTCCGGCAGGATCACCACCCCGCGCAGCTGGCCGGTGTCCTCCTGGGGGATGAAGGCGGTGGGGAACCGCTGCAGGCTGAACACCGTGAGCAGGAGCCCCGCCAGCAGCAGGGCCACCACAAGCCGGCGCCGGGCCAGCACCCCTTCCAGCAGGCGGCCGTAGGGGGCTTCGAGGGATTCCAGGGCGCGGCGGGGAGGATCGATCCAGCGACGCAGCCAGCCCGGTTCCCGCCGCTCGGCGTGGAGCAGGCGGCTGGCCGCCACCGGGGTGAAGCTGAGGGCGTTGATGGTGGAGAAGATCACCGCGCTGCTGATGGCGATGGCGATCGGTGCATAGAGCCGGCCCACGCTTCCTTCCATGGTCAGCACCGGCAGGAACACCACCACCAGCACCACCGAGGTGGCGACCACCGCACTGCCGAGTTCCGCCATCGCTTCGCGCGCGGCCAGCACGGGGGGGCGACCGTTCTCAATGCGCCGGCCGATGTCCTCGCTCACGACGATGGCGTCATCGACCACCAGTCCGGAGGCCAGCACCATGCCGAACAGGGTGAGGGTGTTGATCGAGCTGCCGGTGAGCTTCAGCACGCTGAACGAGCCGATCAGGGCCACCGGCACGGCACCGGCGGTGATCAGGGCCAGACGGCTGTTGCCCAGACCCAGCAGCAGCACCAGGAACACCAGCAGCACCGCATCCCTGAGGGCCTCCACGGCGCCATCGATGCTGGCGCGCACGTTCTCGGCCTCATCGACGATCACCTCCATCGCCACCCCGGGGGGAAAGCGGGGGGCCAGCCCATCGAGCGCCTCCTCCACGCCCCGCCGCACCTCGAGGGCGTTGCTGCCGTCGCGCTGGAAGATGCCCATCGCCACGGCGCTGTCGCCGGCCAGGTTGGTGGCGATGGTGTCGTAGGTCTCGCTGCCGAGCTCCACCCGCCCCACGTCCTTGAGCAGGGTGACCCCACCGTCGCCGGTGCGGGCCACCACCAGCTGCTCGAACTCCTGCGGCGTCCGCAGGCGCCCCTCCATCCGCAGGGGCAGGGTGGTCACCTGGTCGGCCGGGACGGGGGCCTCGCCGGTCTGTCCCAGGGCCGCCAGAACGTTCTGCTGCTGCAGGGCCTGGCGCACCTCGGCGATCGTGAGGTTGCGGGCCTGGAGCCGGTCCGGATCCAGCCACAGCCGGAAGGCCAGGCTGCTGCCGCCGAAGAGATTGACGTCACCGACGCCGGGCACCCGGCGCAGCCGGTCGCGCACCACCTGATCCACCCAGCCGGTCAGGAAGGTGTCGGCATAGGTGCCGCGGCTGGCGCTGAAGCTCAGCACCATCAACAGATCATCGGAGCTGCGGCGCACCTGCACCCCGAAGCGGGCCACCGGCGCCGGAAGCTGGCGCGCCACCACGGCGGCTTCGTTCTGGGTGTTGATCTGGTTGAGCTCCGGGTTGCCGCCCTCGAAGCCCAGGGTGATCGTGCTGCCGTTGGCGGAGCTGGTGGAGCGGATCGTGTCGAGGCGTTCGAGCCCGTTGAACTGCTTCTCCAGCAGGGCGGTGACGCCCTGCTCGACCACCTCCGGTCCGGCCCCGGGATAGCTGGCCCGCACGGTGACCCGTCCTGGGGCGATCGGTGGCAGGTTCTCGACCTGCAGCACCGGCAGGCTCACCAGGCCCCCCAGCAGGATGAGCAGGCTGATCACCAGCGTCAGCACCGGCCGGCGCAGGAAGGGGTCGGAGATCGACTTCACGGAAACGCCTGGGTGGGCACCGACCCTGATCGCCGCCCGATCCTGGCAGGGGCGGAAGCCGGCCCGCGATCAGCGCAGGTCGCGTTTCAGAACCGCGTAGAGGTAATCCGGGGACTTGTAGCGGCTCGGCAGGCAGATGTGCAGCTGCTCCAGCCGGCTCCAGCAGACCGTCTTCTGGATCGCCTCCATCGTGCGGCCCTCCTTCAGCAGCAGCCGCATCGCCTTGCAGTAAAGGGAGTATTTCGCCTCAAGCTCTCCGATCGTGGGGGGCTGACCCTGGACCTGGGGCATGGCGGAAGGGGGCACCCGGGTTTTGCAGGGGTGCTGCTCCACTCTACGAGCTGGCCAGTATCCCCTCGACGTTCGGCGCCAGGGCCCCGGGGGCATGGCCGAGGGTGGCGGCCTGGTCATCGCTGAGCCGCCCGGCCGCATGCAGCACGGCGGTGATGCGGGCGATGTCGAGCACGGCGTGGCAGCGGTAGCCCGCCTGGGTGAGCCGCTGGCGGGCACTGGTGTCGGCCCGGCCGCCATGGTCGATGAACACGACCACGTCCTCCACCTCCAGGCCGGAGCTTTCCAGCTTGGCGATGCCCTCCAGCACGCTGTTGCCGGTGATCAGGATGTCGTCCACCACCACCACCCGGTCGCCCTCCTCGAAGTCCCCTTCGATCAGGCGGCGGGCCCCATGGGCCTTCACCTCCTTGCGGGGATAGAGGAGGGGTTTGTGCAGTTGGAGCGACAGTCCGGTGGCGGTGGGCAGGGAGCCGTAGGGGATGCCGGCGATGCGGTCGAAGACCAGCTCCCCGAGCTGGCCGGCGTAGGCATGCAGCACCCGGTGGAACAGGTTGGGATCGGAGATGATCTGGCGCAGATCCACGTAGTAGTTGAAGACGGCCCCCGAGGCCTGCACGTAGTCGCCGAACAGCAGGCAGCCGATATCGAACAGGTCGAGGATCAGGCTGGCCAGGGGGTCGCCGGAGCCATCGGCGTCCGAAGCCGGGCCGGCCTCCTCGGTGGCGTCCTTGCGGCGTTCCGGCAGCCACAGGCTGCAGACGTCGCTCTGGTCGTGGGCCCGTCCCTCCAGCCAGCGGTCCCGCCGCTCGCTGATGCGCTGCTTGAGGGCGGCGGCGCGCTCGGCGATGTCGTCCTCCACCAGCAGGTTCTGGGGCAGGGGCATCAGCAGGCCGTCGGCGGCCGGGCTCAGCCCGGCCTCCAGCAGGGCATCGAGCCGGTCCTCCTCGCCCCAGAGGCTGCGCAGGATCAGGAAGCGCTCCGGTGCCTCCTGGCGCACCCGGGCCAGGATCGCCGGGTCACTGGTGCCCACCTCCAGCAGCAGCTGGTCGGGGGTGGCCCAGAGCTGGCATTCCCGCACGATGCGCAGGTAGAGCGGGTCGCTCTCGTCGGGGTGGTGCTGGAGCACCCTGGCGGCCGCATTGGAGCTGTGGCAGGTGATCACCACCGCCTTTTCGGGATACAGCAGGAACGGGGCGGCGATGTCCTGGCCGGCCAGGGGGGAGAGGGTGACGCCATCGGCGCCGAGTTCACGGAACAGGTAATGGGCCAGCGCCGAGGAGCTGTTCAGGTCCCCGTGCTTGGTGTCGATGATCAGGGGGATGTCGAGCGGGACCAGCTCCCGCACCTCCCGCAGCAGCTCCAGTCCCACCGGGCCGAGGGCCTGGTAGAAGCCGAGGCTGGGTTTGTAGGCGCAGACGTGGTCGGCGGTGGCCTCCACCACCGCCTTGATCCAGTGGCGCGCCTGGGAGAGAAACGAGCGGCCGCCCATGCCGCGGCGATGGGCCCAGGCCTGCAGCATCTCCGGGTTGGGGTCAAGGCCGGTGACCAGGAGCGACTGACGGGCGGCGATGGCGTCGGTGAGCTGGACGAAGAAGCCCATCGCACGGGGGGTTGGTGCCCAAGGTGCTAAGGCGAGGGCCGGCGCCTGCGCGAGGGGGTGACACAGGACTTATTGAACCCCGTGCCTCAACGGACCGCCGGCACGGCAGGGGCTCGCAGGACGCCCAGGGGCCGGCATCCCAGCAGGCCGGTGGCCAGGGCGCCGGCCAGGAGCGGCAGCAGCACGTTGTCGCTGGCCAGGCCGAGCGGTTCGCCGACGGGCAGGAAAAAGGTGATGCTCAGGTAGGGGAAGAACCAGATGCACAGGATCGGCAGCAGGACCAGGGTGATCCAGCCCCGACGGCCGTCCTCGTGGCTCCCCCCCTGGCACAGCAAGGCGCCGCTGACGCCAAGGGCGGGCAACAGGAAGATGAGTTTGTAATCCAGGGACTGGGTGAACAGGAAGGCGCCGATCCAGGTCGCCGTGAACAGGCAGAGGCCCACGGCGACCACCCGGGAATCCATCCGGGCGACCCCTCGGTGCAGAAAGGTCCACAGGTGCTGCGGCATGCCCTGCCGCCAGGCGCCCACCGCACCCGCCATGAGAAACGTCAGCCTCATCGCCAGCCAGCCGAACGCCTCGAGCCTGGCGCTGGTGTTGCCCGAGAACGACAGGCCGGTGATCAGGCCATGGCTGAACAGACCGACGTCGGGACGGGGCGCATTCCTCAGGATCGGGCCGATCCAGGGCAGAACAACGCCAAGACCGGCCACCGCGCCCAGGAGGGCCCCGTGAAGGTTGCGCGCCACAGGCCCCGTCCGGGAGCCCGACCATGGCTGGAGCCGATGGCTGGCGATGATGCCGAACAGGGGAAGGATCTTGGTGGCAACGGCGAGAAAGGCGAGGCCGGCGGCCGCCGCGGACCGCCGCTTCTCCGCTGCGATGACATGGGCCAGCGCCGCAAGGAGCAGGAAGATGATCAGATCGTTGTTGCCCCTCTCCAACGCCAGCTGGAACGGCAAAGACAGGTAGGCCAGGGCCAGCAGAAGCCCTGCCACCAGGGCGGAGGGGATCAGGGCGAAGAAGAGGCCCCCGGTGAGCAGGGCCGCGGCCAGACCCAGAATCAATCCCAGCCACCCCAGGCTGCCGACGGAGAGGCCAAGGGTCTTGAACATCCACAGCGCCATCGGGGGATAGGTGAACAGGCGTCCGTAGGGATCACAGTTCACGACACCTTTGAAGAGATCGTCGAGGCTGCCCCCACAGAAGGCGCTGTGGGTGAGCATGGCGAGATCGGCGAACGCTGGCTTGACCATGGCGAGCCGCCCGATCGGTGCGAAAGCCAGGCTTTGCCATTCCTGAAGGGAGGGAAAGGCATAGATCACCAACGACAGCAAGATGTACAGAAAACTCGTGATGGCCAGCAGAAAGCCCCACAGGTTGCCGATAGAAAACAAGGGCTTTTCAGGCTTGCGAATATCCATCGACGCGTCACTAATTTGTCCGTCCAGGCTAACACCGCTGGGCCTTAATCTGCGGCGTGCCGATCTTCTCGGCCCCGTAGTTCTGCGTACTCGGGGCTCCAGCGGCAGGCGTCCAGGCGCTCCAGGGCGGCCTCGGGGTTGGCGGCCCGGCGGGCCAGTCCCTCCCGCACGGCCTCGATCGCCACCGCTTCGGCCACCGCCCGCGACACCGCCTGGACGGCCGCCAGGGGGGGCATCAGGGGGGCGTCGGGATCGGTCGCGGCCGGGATCACCCCGGCCAGGGCCTCGATGCTGGCGTCGATCATGGCGTCGCTCACCTCCGTGGCGCCCACCGCCACGGCGCCGTAGCCCAGGCCCGGGAAGACGAAGCAGTTGTTGCACTGGCCGATCACCCGTTCGAGCGCCTGGCCGTCGCTGCCGGCACAGACCACCGGCGGGAAGGGGCTGCCGGTGGCCACCAGGGCCCGCCCCCGGCTCCAGAGCAGCAGGTTCTCCGGGGTGATCTCCGCCAGGGGGGTGGGATTGGAGAGGGGCAGGACGATCGGCCGACCGCCGCCGGCGCATAGCGCCTCCACCACCGCCTGATCGAAGGCCCCGGCGGCGGTGGAGGTGCCGATCAGCACCCCCGGCCGCACGGCCTCGATCACCGCCAGCAGGCCCGGACCCGGGCCATCGGCAGGGGGCGCCGTCCCGAACCGGGCCGCCAGCAGCGCCGGCCCCTTGGCGAACGGGCCGGCACCACCGGAGAGGCCCGGGGTCCCGGTGTGGATCAGTCCGTCACGGTCGATCAGCCAGAGGCGGTCGGCGGCCTCGGCGGCCGGGAGCCCCTGGCGCTGCAGCAGGCGCCAGAGCCGTTCGGCGATGCCGCAGCCGGCGCTGCCCGCCCCGAAGATGACGATCGGCTGGTCGGCCAGCGACTTGCCGAGGCCCCGCAGGCCGGCCAGGATCGCCGCCGCGGCCACGCTGCTGGTGCCCTGGATGTCGTCGTTGAAGCTCGGCACCCTGTGCCGGTAGGCCTCCAGCACGGGGCGGGCATGCGCGGCGCCGAAGTCCTCCCAGTGCACCAGGGCGCCGGGGCAGACCGTCTGCACCGCGGCGATGAAGCGGTCGAGGAAGGCGGTGTAGGCCTCCCCCTGCAGACGGGGCCGGCGCAGGCCGGGGTAGCAGGGGTCGGCCAGCAGTTCGGGCCGGTCGGTGCCCACGTCGAGCATCACCGGCAGGCCCCGGGCCGGATCGAGCCCGGCGCAGAGGGTGTAGACCGCCAGCTTCCCCTGGCAGATCTGGATGCCCCCCACCCCCTGGTCGCCGATGCCGAGGATCCCCTGGGCGTCGGTGACCAGGAGCAGGTCCGGAGCCTGGCCGGCGGAGCCGCCGCAGGCCTGGGCCAGCAGCTCCTCGAGCCGCTCCTGCTGCGGTGCAGCCAGGTAGATCCCCTGGCTGGGGCTGCGGTAGGTGTGGCTGAAGTGCTGGATCGCCTGCCCCACCGTGGGGGTGTACACGATCGGCATCGCCAGCTCGATGTGGTCGGCGAGGAAGCGGTGGAAGAGGGTGACGTTCCGCTCCCGCAGGGTCTGGAGATAGGCGTAGCGCTCCAGGTCGCTGCCCATGGCGTGGAACGCCAGCCGGCAGCGCTCCACCTGGGCCTCGATGGTCTCCACCTGCCAGGGCAGCAGGGCCTCCAGCCCGAGCGCCCGCCGTTCCGCCCGGCTGAAGGCGGTGCCCTTGTTGAGCAGCGGATCATTGAGGAGCTCGGCGCCCCGGAGGGTGGTGCTCCGCTGGCGACGGGGTTCGGCGACCACGGCGTGCTCCTGGTTCCGCTGGTGCCCCCATCATCCACGGGCTGCCGGGCGAAAGTGGTTGCCGCGGGGACCTCACCGCCCTTCGGCAGGCCCCTGCCAGGCGCTCCGTTCAGCCCCCCCCCCCCCGCGAAGCACCCATGAAGATCGTGCGCTACGAGGATCCGGCCGGCGCCATCCACCTCGCCTGTCGCCATCCCGACGGCAGCCTGGAGCGCCTGGCGGGCGACCTGTTCGGCGATCTGGAGCCCACGGGCGAGCCGGCTGCGGCGCGGAGGATCCTGGCCCCCCTGGAGCCGCGCGCCATCCTCTGCATCGGCCTCAACTACCGCCGCCATGCCGCCGAGACCGGCGCCGCGATCCCCACCTGGCCGGTGCTGTTCATGAAGGTGCCGGGGGCGGTGCAGCATCCGGAAGCGCCGATCACCCTGCCCACCACCCTGGCCAGCCACCAGGTGGACTACGAGGGGGAACTGGCGGTGGTGATCGGCCGCACCTGCCGCAACGTGCCCCGCTCCGAGGCCCTGGGGGTGGTGCTGGGCTACGCGTGCGCCAACGACGTCAGCGCCCGCGACTGGCAGAAGCAGCCCCAGCTCGGCGGCGGCCAGTGGTGCCGCGGCAAGAGCTTCGACACCTTCGCGCCCCTGGGCCCCTGCCTGGTGACCACCGCGGCGATCCCCGATCCCCAGGCCCTCCGCCTGCAGACCCGCCTCAACGGCGAAACGGTGCAGGCGGCCAGCACCGCCGACATGATCTTCACCGTGGCGGAGATCATCGAATTCCTGAGCGCCAGCACCACCCTGCCGGCCGGCACCGTGATCCTCACCGGCACCCCCAGTGGCGTCGGCATGGCGGCCGATCCGCCCCGCTGGCTGCGCCGCGGCGATACGGTCGAGGTGGAGATTGAAGGCATCGGCGTGCTGCGCAATCCGGTGCTGGAGGAGTCCACCCCAGAGCAGGCCCGTTGAGGGTCGTGCGTCGCGCCCCATGAAGTTGTCCGTCGCATGGACCTGCCAGCCCGCCAGGGCCGCCAGCTGCGGCGGCTATCGCCACTTCGCTGTGCTGGGCCAGCGGGGCCGGGGCCGGGAGCGCACCGTGGAGCTCCAGGCGGTGCTGGACCCCGGCTTCCGGCTGCTGGTGCCCGCGGGCGAACTGGGCGACCGCGCCGCCTGGCTGCCGGGCTGGCAGCGTCTGCCAAGGGAGGAGGAACTCCCCGTAAACTTCGACAACTCCAAAGCGGACCTGTGACCTTCAACGGAACCCTGGAGGAACTCCAGTCGCTGGTCGAGGGCCTCGGCTGTTTCGGTCACTGGGTCCACGAAGGGGCCTTTGAGATGCTCGTCATCGAAGACGGCGAATCCAACCTTCGCCTCAACTGGTGGCCCGGCACCGGCACCGTGATGCTGGTGGGGGATCCGGCCCAGCGCAGGGAGCTGGAGCCGCGGTTGAAGGAGGCCCTGGCCGGTTGCGCCTGAGCGCCGCCGCTGTCCATCACCGCTGACGCCCCCGACCGGGCTCAGTCCTTCACCACCAGCTCCGTAGTGCCGCTGCGGCGCAGCAGATCGCCCAGCACCAGCAGGTCGTTGCCGTGGATCAGCCCGATGCAGCCATCGGTGCCGCTGCTCCGCCCCCGGCCGGCGCTGGGGTCGTGATGGATCCCCAGGCCCCGGCGGGCGGTGGGGAAATCGGGCTGCAGGCCGATCCAGAGGAAGCGACCGAGCTCCACGTCATCCGTCGGCGCGACGGGTGTGATCTCGGTCACGGCGTAGCGGCCCCGCGGCAACGGGGCCTTGCTGCCCAGCCGGTGGCGGTCGCCCTCCTGCCTCCGCATCCGGCCCACCAGGGCCTCGTAGGACCGCGGCGGCTGGCCCGGGAGCAGCAGTTGCAGTTCCCAGATCGGATCGCCGGTGACGGGCAGCTGGCGGTCGGTGCGCACCAGCACCATCCGGCCACCACCGGCCGCCACCGCCTGGGCGGAGGGGGCGGGACCGGCCAGGACCAGGCCCAGGGCCCAGGCGAGGACCAGCGGGGCCTGGCCGGTGAAACGCTTCATGGACAGCACGGGACCAGCGCCCGTGTTACTGCCCCGGCACGGGGGCCACAAGGGTGGGGGTGCCGTTCCCCGAAGGCTCAGGCCCGTTCGTCACCGTCCCGGCTGATCGTCACCAGGGCCGGTGCGAACAGGAACACCGTGTCCCCCAGCCGCTCCGACTGACCATCCAGCGCGAAGACGCCGCCGGAGACGAAATCGATGGTGCGCTGGGCCTCCTCCGGAGCCATGGCACTGAGGTGCAGCACAACGGTCTTGAACTGCTGCACCGCCAGCACCGCCTCCACGGCCTCCTCAAAGCGGCCCGGTGTCATCACCACCACCTCGTGAAACCAGGTGCCGAAGGGGGTTTCCATCGCTCCAGGTTGCCTCAGCCCGCCCCCGCCAGCCAGCGGCAGAGCGTGAGCCTCCGGTGAGAACCGGCTCAGACCACCAGGGCGATGGCGTCGATCTCCACCCGGGCCCCCTTGGGCAGGGCCGCCACCTGGACGCAGGCCCGCGCCGGAGCGACGCCCTCGCTGAACAGACCGGCGTAGAGGGCGTTCACCCGGGCGAAATCGTCGAGGTCGACCAGATACACCGTGGTGCGCACCACCTGATCGGGGCGGCAGCCGGCGGCGGCCAGCACCGCCTGGAGATTGCTGAGCACCTGGCGGGTCTCGGCCTCCACATCACCATCCCCCACCAGCACCCCACTCACCGGGTCGAGGGCGATCTGGCCGGAGCAGTAGAGGACCCCACCGGCGAGCACGGCCTGGTTGTAGGGACCCACCGGGGCGGGGGCGGCCGCGGTGTTGACCGGATGAGACAAGGTGCTGTGCCTTTGGTCACCTCCGCCAGCGCTGCTGCTCATGACGGGTAAAAATGCGGAACTGGGATCTTATGGCCTACTCCAACACCATCACCACGCCGTCCACCGCAGCCGTCACGGCCTTCGCCCCTGAAGATGTCGCCGGCCCCGGCGCCCATGTCCGCATCGAGGACCTCTGGTACCGCTATCCGGGCCGCGATGTCGCCGCCTGGACGCTCCAGGGGATCGACCTCGTCCTCGGCGCCGGGGAGCTGGTGGGTCTGCTGGGCCCCTCCGGTTGCGGCAAGACCACCCTGCTGCGCCTGATCGCCGGCTTCGAGCGCCCCGGCCGCGGCACCATCAGCATCGGCGGACGCCCAGTGGCCGGCCCGGATCGCCTGCTGCCCCCCGAGCGGCGCGGCGTCGGCATGGTCTTCCAGGACGATGCCCTGTTCCCCCATCTCGACGCCTGGCGCAACGCCTGCTTCGGCCTGCGCCGCGGCCAGGACACCGCCCGGGTGGCCTGGCTGCTCGATCTGCTGGGTCTGGGCGGCCTGGAGCGCCGCTACCCCCACGAGCTGTCCGGCGGCCAGCGCCAGCGCCTGGCCATGGCCCGCGCCCTGGCGCCGTCCCCTTCGGTGGTGCTGCTTGATGAGCCCTTCTCCAACCTGGATGTGGAGGTGCGGCTGCGGCTGCGCAGCGAGCTTCCGGCCGTGCTGGCCCGCTGCGGCGCCAGCGGCCTGATGGTGACCCACGATCCGGAGGAGGCGCTGGCGATCTGCGACCGGGTGGGGGTGCTCCGCGACGGGGTGCTGCACCAGTGCGCCCCGCCGCGGGAACTGGTCGACCAGCCCGCCACCGCCTTCGTCGGCCAGTTCGTGCTCCAGTCCAATCTCTTGCCGGCGACCTGGCGGGGCCGGCGGCTGCACACGGCCCTTGGCGACCTGGAGCCGCTCGGCGGGGGCGACGACGGCTCCGGGGGGGCCGGGGCCGTCGAGGTGATGGTCCGCCCCCAGGCCCTGGAGTTCCTGCCCGGGGAGGAGGGATCCGCCTGGATCACCGGCCGGGAGTTCCTTGGCCGGGAGTGGCTCTACCAGGTGCAGCTCGGTGACCAGCGGCTGCGCTGGCGGGCCCCCCTGGAGGCCGACCACCCCCATGGCCGCCGGGGCCGGCTGCGGTTCCGCGCCGGCGAGTCGGCGCTGCTGTTTCCCGGTGGCCGGCCGCTGGTGACGCTGGCGCCGGGCCGCAACGCCGGCAGCCTCAGCTCTCCTGGCTGATGCCGGGGCTGGGCGGGCGCCGCAGCAGCAGCAGGGTGGCGTCGTCCTCGAGGTGGTTGCTGCTGGTGAAGCCCCTCAGGCTCTGGCGCAGGCCATCGATCAGGGCCTTGAGCGGGGCCTGGCCCGTCTCCGCCAGCAGGCGCTGGCACCCCTGGACGCCAAAGGGTTCGCCGGCGATGTTCTCCGCTTCGGTGACGCCGTCGGTGTAGATCATCAGCAGGTCGCCCTGGTCCAGCTGCAGGGTCTGGCTCCGGTAGGTCCGGCCGGGAAACACACCCAGCAGGGTCCCGCGGGGGAGCGGGATCGGATGGCTCTCCCCAGCGTGCAGCAGCAGGGGCGGGCAGTGGCCGCCGTTGGAGTAGCTGAACTGGCCGGAGGTCAGATCCAGAAAGCCACAGAACATCGTCACGAAGAGGCCCGCCTCATTGCCCTCGCTGAGGGTGTCGTTGAGTCGCTGTAGAACGGCATCCGGCGAGGGCTCCGTGTTAGCCAGCACCCTGAGCAGGCCGACGGTGCGGGCCATGAACAGGGCGGCTCCGAGACCATGGCCGGAGACGTCGCCGATGCAGAGGAACAGTCGGTTGCTGTCAACGAAGAAGGCATCGAAGAAATCTCCGGCCACCGTGGTGGCCGGTTCCATCAAGCTGGCGAGCTCAATGTCGGGATGCTCGGCGAACAGACGTCCCTGGGGAGGCAGCATGGTTCGCTGCAGATCACGGGCCAGGTCCAGTTCCTTGCGCAAATGGGAGAGCTCCAGGGCTTCCCGCTGGGCCTCCAGGGTCAGTTGGTTGGTCAGTCGGGTGCGCTCCACCAGGGAGATCATCATGTTGCGCGCGACTCCAGGCAGCTGCACCATGTGCGACCAGAACACATGCTGCGGAATCCTCAGCACGATCGCATCATCTTCGGCCCGCACCAGCGCCGAGGCCGGTCGTCCGTCGATGGCGGAGAACTCGCCGATGCACTGGCCAACGGGAATCGCCATCCCCTTGCCTCGATAACCATCGGCGCCGAGATGAACCGAGACGGTTCCGGCGACGATGATGAAGATGTCAGCGTTCGTTTGTCCTGGGCTGAGCAGCACATGGCCCGGAGCCAGGGGCAGCAGCTCACAACGACTGACGGCCGCCTTCAGATGCTTTCTCTTGACATTCCGAAACAGCGGGATTTTCTTGTACGGAAGGGAGGCTTTTTTGGACAGGTCCAGGGAGAGCGAGGGCTCAACGCTCATACCGATCAGGGGCTTTTCAACCAGCGGATGCCGAGCTTAAGCACGTTCCTGTCCCCCTCCCGCCGATAGCTGCATTCATCCATGAATCGATTCACCAGGAGCAGTCCCAACCCGCCGGGCTCCGCCTCCTGAAGGGTTCGGGGCAAGGGCTCGCGGCTGAAGGACAGGGGGTCGAAGGGAGGTCCCGCATCGCTGATGGTCAACGTGGCGAGGCCACCTTCGTTGCCATGGTCGTTGCCACCGATGTCGCCATCGGCCCGCTCCAGGGTCAGCTGCACCGGACAGCTCGACGCTCTGGGGCCGCCGTGTTCGATGAGATTGGCCAGCACCTCGTTGAGGCAGAGATCGAGCTTGCCGCTGGAAGCGGTGGGGACATCCAGCCGTTCGCAGCTGGCGTGGAGCCAATCCGAGCAGCGCCGCAGTTCCTGAGGGTTGGGCTGCAGCAACAGGCTGAGGGTTTCGGGCGGGGGCGGCGCCATCGCAGCGGTCTCAGGCGAGCACGTCCCGTTCGGCCTGAGCCTCATCAAAGACCAGCGGAATCACGTCATCGATCCCTGTGGACTCCAGCGTCGCCTTCACCAGTTCGTTGCCGCCAAGGAGGATCACCATGCGGCCACCTTTCTGATCCAGGGCCCGGGCGCTGGAGATGATGCTGCGGATCCCGATGGAGGCGAGAAAGCTGACATCCCGCAGATCAAGAATCACCGGCAGAGGTTTGATGGCGGTCAGGGACGTGAGTTTCAGGGAGATCTCTTCCATGCCGAGCATGTCGAGGCGGCCGGAAAGAACAACCCTACGCAGCTTCGTCGAACCGTCGGCCTCCAGGACATCATCCGATCGGATTGAAGCCGTTTCCATCCTGTCCGCTGGAAATTCAACCTGATGAGATTACCTGTCGGGGGCCATCACCAGAGCGAACGGACAGGGCGTTGTGTTGCACAACACATTGGGTCTCGCCGCTCATCCCACCCAGTCATTCTTGCTGCGGCGAAGGTCGGCCAGTTCGCGGGGATCCGCCGCCCGCACGAACAGATTGGTGCGGCGCTCCTCGCCAATGCTGCTGGGGATGGTGGGTCCGGCCTGGGAGCGGGTGAGCCGCACCGCGGCCAGCCGTTCGGCGATGGCCCCGTCCCCCGGTCGCAGGGCCGCCGCCCACTGCAGGTTGGCCTCGGTGTACTCATGGGCGCACCAGACCCGGGTCGTCTCGGGCAGGGCAGCCAGCCGTTGCAGGGACCGATGCATCTGCTCGGGGGTTCCTTCGAACAGCCGGCCGCAGCCAGCGGCGAACAGGGTGTCGCCGCAGAACAGCTCCCCCTGCAGGGGCAGGTGAAAGGCGATGTGGGCGCGGGTGTGGCCCGGCACCGCCAGCACCTCCACCGGCTGTCCCAGCAGGCTGAAGCGATCGCCGTCCACCACCCCCCGGGTCTGGAAGGGGATCCGCTCCCGATCGTCGCGGGCCGCCACCACCTCGGCCCGGGGCCATTCCTGCAGCAGGGCGGGGGTGCCGCCGATGTGATCGCTGTGGTGGTGGGTGTGCAGCACGGCCACCAGCTCCAGGTGCCGCTGCTTCAGCCAGGCGATCGCCGGCCCCGCCACCGCCGGATCGACCAGCGCCGCCCGCCGGCCGTCGTGGAGCACGAACAGGTAGTTGTCCCGCAGCACGGGCAGCAACGCCACCTGCAGTCCGGCTTCGGCGTGATCCGGCATCGTTACAGTCCAGGTTGCTGCTGGCTTCCATGATCACCGCGAACCAGCGGTCCCCGATCAACCGGTCCCCGATCACCGTCGCCCTGGCCAAGGGCGCCCTGCTGAAGGACTCGGTGCGCCGCTTCCAGGCTGCCGGCCTCGATTTCTCCGCCCTGCTGGAGGTGGACAACCGCCTGCTGATGGTGCCCAGCCGCTGCGGCACGGCCCGGGCCCTGCTGGTGCGCAATGCCGATGTGCCGGTCTATGTGGCCTATGGCCAGGCCCAGCTCGGGGTGGTGGGGTACGACGTGCTGCGCGAGCACCAGCTGCCGGTGGCCCAGCTGGTGGATCTGGGTTTCGGCGGCTGCCGCATGGCGGTGGCGGTGAAGGCGAGCAGCGGCTACCGCCGGGCCGCCGACCTGCCGGCCCACTGCCGGGTGGCGAGCAAGTTCACCCGCTGCGCCGAAGCCTTCTTCGAGCAGCTGGATCTGCCGGTGGAGCTGATCCATCTCACCGGGTCGGTGGAGCTCGGGCCGATCACCGGCATGTCGGAGGCGATCGTCGATCTGGTGGCCACCGGTCGCACCCTGAGGGACAACGGGCTGGTGGCGATCGAGGACCTGTTCACCAGCACGGCCCGGCTGATCGGCCATCCCCTGGCCCTGCGGCTCGACGACGGCACCCTCCAGGGCCTGGTGGAGCGCGTCGCCGCCGCCCAGGTGCCCGCCCGATGAGCAGCCTCGATGGCCAGCGACTGAGGCGCCTGCTGCCCTACCTGGGCCGGGATCGCAAGCGGCTGCTGCTGTCCCTGCTGCTGCTGATCCCCCTGGCCCTCGCCGCCTCGGTGCAGCCGCTGCTGGTGGGCCAGGTGATCTCCAAGCTCCGGGGCGAGGAGGTGCTGCCCTGGCTGACCCCCCTGTCGGTGCCGACGGCCCTGCGGGTGCTGGTGGCGATGCTGCTGGCGGCGGTGCTGCTGCGCCTCTCCCTCCAGGGCACCCAGACCTACAACGTGCAGGTGGTGGGCCAGCGCCTCACGGCCCGCATCCGTGACGACCTCTTCCGCCATGCGATGGCCCTGTCGCTGCGGTTCCACGACCGCACGCCGGTGGGCAAGCTGCTCACCCGCCTCACCAGCGACGTCGATGCCCTGGCCGAGGTGTTCGGCAGCGGCGCGGTGGGGGTGCTCTCCGATCTGGTCACCCTGCTGGTGATCGGCCTCACCATGCTGTCCATTGAGTGGCGTCTGGGGCTGCTGCTGCTCGTCAGCCAGGTGCCCGTCACCCTCGGTGTGCTCTGGCTGCAGGGCCGTTACCGCAAGGCCAACTACCGGGTGCGCGAGGAGCTGGGCCAGCTCAATGCCGACCTGCAGGAAAACCTCCAGGGCCTGGAGGTGGTGCAGATGTTCCGCCGCGAGGCCGTCAACGGCGCGCGCTTCTCCCACACCACCGACGCCTACCGCCAGGCGGTGACCGGGACGATCTTCTACGACAGCGCCATTTCCGCCTTCATCGAGTGGGTGGCCCTGGCGGCCGTCGCGCTGGTGCTGGCCCTGGGCGGTGCCATGGTCACCGGCGGTGCGATGGGCCTGGGCACGCTCACCACGTTCATCCTCTTCTCCCAGCGGGTGTTCGACCCCCTGCGGCAGCTGGCGGAGCGCTTCACCCAGATCCAGGGGGGCCTCACGGCGGTGGAGCGCATCGGCGAGCTGCTCGAGCAGCCGATCGAGATCGCCGATCTGCCCGCCAGCCAGCGCAGCGCCGCCGCCATGGTGTCGGGGGCGGAACGCTTCAGCCCCGGCGAGGTGGAGTTCGAGAACGTCTCCTTCGCCTACCGCCCCGACGACCCGATCCTCACCGATCTCTCCTTCCGGATCGCCCCCGGCGAGCACGTGGCGATCGTGGGCCCCACCGGATCCGGCAAGACCACCGTGATCCGCCTGCTCTGCCGGCTCTACGAACCCCAGCAGGGAACCATCCGCCTCGATGGCGTCGACATCCGCGAGCTGCCGATCGCCACCCTGCGCCGCCGCCTGGGGGTGGTGCTGCAGGACACGTTCCTGTTCAGCGGCAACGTGGCGGAGAACCTGCGCCTGGATGCGGCCATCAGCGATGCGGATCTGGAGCGCCTCTGCGGCGACCTCGGCCTCGGCCCCCTGCTGGCCCGGCTGGGGGATGGGCTGGCCTCGGAGCTGCGGGAGCGGGGAGGCAACCTCTCCTCCGGCGAGCGTCAGTTGCTGGCGGTGGCGCGGGTGGCGATCCGCGACCCGTCGGTGCTGGTGATGGACGAGGCCACGGCCTTCATGGATCCCTCCACGGAGGCCACCCTGCAGCGGGACCTCGACACCCTGCTCAGCGGCCGTACCGCCATCGTCATCGCCCACCGCCTGGCCACCGTCGAGGCCGCCGACCGCATCCTCGTGCTGCGCCGCGGCCGCCTGATCGAGGAGGGCAACCACCGCGAGCTGCGGGCCGTGGGCGGGCTCTACGCCCAGCTGGCGGAGCTGCAGGAGAAGGGACTGGCCACGCTCTGAGGCCCGGGCGGCTGGGACGTCAGGCCCAGGTCGTCCGCCAGCCAGGCGTCGATCAGGGCCGCCAGCTCGCGGGGCTTCGCGACCATCGGCAGGTGGCCCTGCCCGGGAAGGATCGCCAGCTGGTGGTCGGGGCTGTAGCCGGCCAGGTGGCGCACGTAGCGGGGCTCCATCACCTGGTCGCGGCTGCCGGCGATCCAGAGGCTGGGCACCGTGAGCGCGGCGGCCAGCTTGGGCAGCTGGCGCACGGCGCCCCGGTTGGTGCTGCAGGCCAGCAGCCCCTGGGCGGCGCGGCCTTCGGCCAGCAGCGGACTGCGGATCGCCTCCGTGCCCGGCAGACGGGCCAGCCAGGACGGCCGCCAGCGCACGAAGGCGGCCCCGCCGCGGCGCACCCGGGCGAAGGGGCGGGGCTGGAACACACCGCCCCCCGCCGCGATCTGCACCAGGCCCCGCAGCTGTCCCCCCAGCAGGGGCGCCGCATGGAGCGCCACGCTGCCCCCCAGCGAGTGACCCAGGAGCACCACCGGCCGCCCGGCGGCTTCCCGCTGGACGGCCTCCGCCAGCCAGCGTCCGTAGCTGGCCAGGCTGGCCTGCAGCCCCCGGGGCCGGTCGCTGCCGCCGAATCCGGGCAGATCGGGGCACCACAGTGACCAGCGGGGCGCCAGTTCCCGCTGCAGTGGGTGCCAGAGACGCCCCGCCAGCAACCAGCCGTGCACGCCCACCAGCAGGGGGGATCCAGGCGTCAGCGGAGCGGCCTGGGTCCGATCGGAGCCGGTGGAGGGGACGCCCAGGAGGATGGCCGCGTCAATCCCCCACCCTGCCGCAGTCCGGCCGGCATCCGTCAGGATCTTCAGAACGCGTAGCCCTCTCGCAGTGCCCGGGACCCTTCCGCTGATGACCGACCTCTACGGGCCCGGCCACCGCCTCTGCGCCTGCCCCAACCCCAGCCTGGAGCTGGTGCTCAGCCAGGCCCGGCCGATCGACCTGATCGAGCTGGAGGCGCTCTGCGATGCGGTGGGCTGGAGCCGTCGCCCCCTGCGGCGGGTGCGCAAGGCCCTCCAGCACAGCCTGCTCCAGGTGGGGCTCTGGCGCCATGACGCCCGCCTGCCGCGGCTGGTGGGCTTTGCCCGCTGCACCGGCGACGGAGTGGTGGAGGCCACCGTCTGGGATGTGGCGGTCCATCCCCGCTACCAGGGCGCCGGCCTGGGCAAGGAGCTGATGGACTACGTGCTTGAGCAGCTGCGGGCGATGGGGATCGACCGGGTGAGCCTGTTCGCCGACCCAGACGTGGTGGGCTTCTATGCCGCTCAGGGCTGGGAGCTGGAGCCGCTGCAGCGCCGCTGTGCCTTCTGGTACGCCCCCTGAGGGGCGGGCCCGTAATAGCGGGCGGCCAGCTGCTCCACCGGGGTGCCGCGGCGCCAGTCGCGCCGCAGACGGGCATTGGCCAGCATCGTCTGCCACACCCCCAGCCGGCGCCAGCGCCGGCCGTTGACCCGCAGGGCCGGTGCCAGGAGCGCAATCCTGGCCAGGGGCCGCAGCCGCTGCAGGAACTCCAGGTCCTCCATCAGGGGCAGCGGGGCGATCCCACCGGCGGCGTCGTGCAGGCCCCTGGCCAGCAGCAGCCCCTGGTCGCCGTAGGGCAGCTGGCGCCAGCGGCTGCGCAGCGCCACCGCCAGCTCCACCAGGCGCAGGGCCGGATCGTCGCCGGCGATGCGCAGCCGGAAGGCCCAGGCGGTGGCCGCACCGCCGCCGATCGCGGCGGCCAGGGCCTCGGCCCATCCCGGCGGCAGGCGCACGTCCGCATGCAGCAGCAGCAGCCACGGGGCCGTGCTGCGGGCCACCCCGGCGGCCAGCTGGCCGCCGCGGCCGCCCCCTTCGTGGAGCACCAGCGCGCCGGCCAGGGCGGCCAGCCGCGGGGTGGCATCCGTGCTGCCGCCATCCACCACCAGCACCTCCCGGACCAGGGCGGGCGCCGTGGCCAGGTCGGCGAGCAGCGCCGGCAGGCCCTGGGCCTCGTCACGGGCGGCGATCACCACGCTCAGGGGCGGGCTCATCGCCAGCGGTCCAGGTCCGCGGGGCGGTCGAGATCGTGGCGCTCCGCCAGCAGGGCCGTGCTCAGGCCCGAGCGACGGGCCAGCTGGAGCGTCTGCTCCAGCACCCGGTCGCTGCCCCAGTCGATGCCGCTGAACAGCTGGGGCGTCGCCCGGCGCCGGCCGATCAGCCAGTAGCCCCCGTCGCGGGCGGGACCCAGCACCAGGGCGCTGTGCTCGAGCGCCCGGAACGCAGCCAGCAGATCATCGGCCGCCAGCTCCGGCAGGTCGCTGCCGATCAGCACCACCGCGGCGGCCCCCTCCCGCCAGCCGCGCCCCATCTGGCGCTGCATCCGCAGGCCCAGGCTGCCCGGTCCCTGGTCCACCACCCGGTCGACACCCAGCCGGTGCCCCCAGCGGCCCGCGGCCCCGGGGCCCAGGCCGCTGGTGGCCAGCACCAGCCGCAGCCCGGCGCCGGGGCGTCCATGGCCGGCCGCGACCATCGCCCGGCGGGCCTCGGCCGCGGCGGCCAGCCCGTGCTGGGTGAGGCGGGCCTGGATCGCGGCGGCCCGCCCCGTCCCAACGCCGGGGACAAGGCGGCTCTTGCAGCGACCTGGCGCCGGCCAGCGGGCCAGCATCACCAGCTGGGGCGGCCCGGTCCCCCGGTCCTTCGGTGGCCTCAACCTTCGCGCGGCAGTTCGGCGGGGCGGACGATGACGTTCTGCCGGGAGCCGTTGCGCTGCACCGTGATCGTCAGCGGCTCGCCCACCTTGCCCCGGTCGACGGCCAGCTGCACCTCCGAGGCGTTGCGGACGGCCTTGTCACCGACCTTCTCGATCAGGTCGCAGGGCTTGAGACCGCCCCGGGCCGCCGGGCTGTTGTCCATCACCTCGACCACCACCACGCCGTTCACCTCCGGCAGGCGGCACTCGTTGGTGGTGGCGTTGATCTCCTTGGCCAGCTGGGGGGTCAGGGCCTGCAGACGCACGCCGATATAGGGGTGGCTGGCGTAGCCGCGCTCGAGGATCTGGGCGGCGATCTGCCGGGCGGTGTTGATCGGGATCGCGAAGCTCAGGCCGGCGCCAGGCGCCTGGCGGATGGCGGTGTTGATGCCGATCACCTGGCCGCGGTCGTTGATCAGGGGCCCGCCGCTGTTGCCGGGGTTCACGGCCGCGTCGGTCTGGATGTAGGGCACGCGCTGACCCTCACCCACGGCGTTGGTGCGCTGAATGGCGCTGATGATCCCGGCCGTCACCGTGTTGTCGAGGCCCAGGGGGTTGCCGATGGCGATCGCCCATTCCCCCGGCCGCACCTTGTTGGAGTCGCCCAGGGTGGCGACCGGCAGCTTGGAGGCCACCACCTTCACCACCGCCACGTCGGTGAGGGGGTCGGCCCCCAGCACCTTGCCGGTGAAGCTGCGGCCGTCGGGGAGGGTGACGCTCACCTCGCTGGCGCCCTCGACCACGTGGGCGTTGGTGAGCAGCACCCCGTCGGAGCGGGTGATGAAGCCTGAGCCCTGGCCCTGCTGCTGCTGGATCGCCGGACCGCGGCCGAAGATCCCCCCGAGGGGGTTCACGGTGCGCTTGACCGTGTCGATGCGCACGACCGCCGGACCGGCCTTCTCGACGGCATCGACGATCACCGAGCTGCTGGGCTGCAGCGTCGGCGCCGGAGAGGCATCACTGATCGGGGGCTGTTCGGGCTGGCGCACCCCGGGAAGGGCCAGACGGGTGCCGGTGCAGGAGGTCAGCAGGCCTGCCGTGGCCGCCAGCAGGGTGAGGCGTGACAGGAAACGGGGCTGAACCATCGGAGGTGGGCGCTCGGCGCTGAAGGATTCATTAAAGACGAACCTTCGGGCCTGGGATGCCTATATTCGGCCATCGCGTCGTGGGCTCCTGGTGCAGCAGGGTGATCAGCTGTGGCACCGGGTGAGCCAGGATCTTCAGGGCAGGCTCAGCAAGCCCACCTACGAGACCTGGATCCGTCAGGCCCGTTGCCGCGACTACGCCGACGGCCTGCTGCGCCTCGAGGCTCCCAACAGCTTCGCCTGCGGCTGGCTGCGCAAGAACTACCTGGTGATGATCGCCGCGGTGGCCAGCGAGCACGCCGGTCGGCAGGTGCGGGTGGAGGTGGAGGTGGCCCCCGATGCCGAACCCCTGGGCGTGCCCCCGGAACTGGTGGCCGAGAACGGTGCCGGCTCGCCGCCGCCGCCGCCGGCCGCGGCCCCTGAGCGGCCGCAGGCCTCTCCTGCCGCCGGTGCTGCCGCCGCCCGGCCCGTGCCCGGCCCCCTGCGCCCCGGGGCGGGCCTGAACACCCGCTACGTGTTCAACCGCTTCGTGGTGGGGGCCAACAGCCGCATGGCCCACGCCGCCTCCCTGGCGGTGGCCGAGGCCCCGGGCCGGGAGTTCAACCCCCTGTTCATCTGCGGCGGGGTGGGGCTGGGCAAGACCCACCTGATGCAGGCCATCGGCCACTACCGGCTGGAGATCGACCCGGAGGCGCGGGTGTTCTACGTGAGCACCGAGACCTTCACCAACGACCTCATCCAGGCCATCCGCAAGGACGGCATGCAGGCCTTCCGGGATCGCTACCGGGCCGCCGACCTGATCCTGGTGGACGACATCCAGTTCATCGAGGGGAAGGAATACACCCAGGAGGAGTTCTTCCACACCTTCAACGCCCTGCACGAGGCGGGTCGCCAGATCGTGATCGCCAGCGACCGCCCCCCCAGCCAGATCCCCAGGCTCCAGGAGCGGCTGATTTCCCGCTTCTCGATGGGGCTGATCGCCGACATCCAGATCCCCGATCTGGAGACCCGGATGGCGATTTTGCACAAGAAGGCGGAGGCCGAGCAGGTGGCCCTGCCCCGGGAGCTGATCCAGTACATCGCCGGGCGCTTCACCTCCAACATCCGCGAACTCGAAGGGGCCCTCACCCGGGCGGTGGCCTTCGCCTCGATCACGGGCCTGCCGATGACCGTGGAATCGCTCGCCCCGATGCTCGATCCGGTGGGTAACGACGTGGCGGTCACCCCCCAGCAGGTGCTGGAGAAGGTGGCCGAGGTGTTCGAGGTGCGCATCGAGGAGATGCTCAGCCCCAGCCGCAAACGGGCCGTGAGCCAGTCGCGCCAGGTGGGCATGTACCTGATGCGCCAGAACACGAATCTGTCGCTGCCGCGCATCGGCGAAGCCTTCGGCGGCAAGGATCACTCCACCGTGATGTACGCGGTGGAGCAGGTGGAGAAGAAGCTCAGCAGCGATCCCGCCCTGGCGCGGCGTGTGCAGCAGGTGCGCGACCTGCTGCAGATCGCCTGCCGCCAGCGCCGCTGAGCCTCAGCCTGCTCCCGTGAGGGGCCGGGACGGATCCAGCCCTTCGACTTCCCCGTGGAACACCCGGCTGGCGGTGATGTCTTCGGCCTCGATCGTCATCAGGTCGGTTTTGGTCAGGGCCCGTCCCATGCCGCTGAACAGACGGTTGGCCTGGCGCATCCGGGAGCGGTCGATGGCGTTGCGGATCGAGCGGGCATTGGCGAAGAAGGGCAGCTGCATGCGGCGCTGGATGTATTCGGCGAAGGCAGCGGCGGCTTCGGGGCTGAAGCGGTAGTTCTCCGCCGCCAGGATCAGCTGGGCGATCGCCAGGAGCTCGCTGGCGGAGTAGTCGGGGAAGTCGATGTGGTTGGCCACCCGTGAGGAGAGGCCCGGATTGCTCTGGTAGAAGACGTCCATCCGCTCCTTGTAGCCGGCGAAGATCACCACCAGGTCGTTGCGGTTGTTCTCCATCACCTGCAGCAGGATCTCGATCGCTTCGGCGCCGTAGTCCCGCTCGTTCTCCGGCCGATAGAGGTAGTAGGCCTCGTCGATGAACAGCACGCCGCCCATCGCCTTCTTGAGCATCTCCCGGGTCTTGGGGGCGGTGTGGCCGATGTACTGGCCCACCAGATCGTCGCGGGTGGCCGTCACCACATGGCCCTTGCGGACGTACCCGAGCCCGTGCAGGATCTTCGACATCCGCTCCGCCACCGTCGTCTTGCCGGTGCCGGGCCGGCCGGTGAACGACATGTGCAGGCTGGGGGGCGCCGTGTCGAGACCCACCTGGGTGCGGGCCCGGTTGATCACCAGCAGGGCGGCGATCTCCCGGATCCTGGCCTTCACCGGCCGCAGGCCGATCAGTTCCCGGTCGAGCTGGTCCAGCACCTCCTTGATGCCGGCGGCGTCGTAGGCCGCCCGCAGGTCCACCAGCCTTGTCTCCGGCGGCGGAGCCCCATCCCCCTCGTCGGAACCGGCGCCCTCAGAGGAGACCATCGATGGCCTGCGCGAAGGTTTCCTCCGGTTCGCCGATGGGGTCTTCGTCGGCTTCGGCGCGGACGGTGAGGTTCACGTAGGTGCGGCCGAAGCTGATGTCGGGGAAGCGGCCCTCCTGCTCCGAGAGGCCGTTCAGGCGCTCCAGGAAGACGCGGGTGCTTTCGTAGTCGTCGAACTCGATGCGGCGCTCAAGCCGATCGGGTCGGGGCCGACGGGTCCAGGGCTGATCCATGGGTCCGACCCTAGATCAGCCCGGATCGTCGAGGCAGTCGGTGCGGGCCACGCAGAGGCGGGCGGCCCAGGCGGCGGCGTGGGCCCGGTTGGCGGCCTGTTCCGCCGGCGCCTGGGACGTGAGCGGATGGGGGAAGGTGCCGGCGATGGCCGCGTTGGTGACGCAGAACATTGCCTTCTGGAAACTCATGCAGATCTTCACCCGCATGTCCCCGTCGCCGCGGATGCCGGCCAGGTAGCGGTTGCGCAGCCGTTCGGGGAGGTGGCGGTACATGTCCTGCATCAGCAGGCTGGGCGGGATGCCCGATCCCATGGTGGGCAGCGGATCGGCGTAGAGGGCGCCGTACATGAACTTGGCCTGGTCGGGGGAGATCTGCTGGGCCTGGGCGTTGAAGGACACCGTGCCCAGGAACGGGGTGCCGCGCAGGAACACCGCCTCCACGTAGGGCACGGCCACATCCCCCAGGAAGGTGAGACCGGCCTCGGGGGGAAGCACCCAGAAGGAGGTGCCGGCCACATCCACCGCATAGGTGATCGGCGCCCCCGCCGCCGCCACCAGGCCCTCCTTGATGAAGGTCACCACCGCGGCGATCGAGTCGACGCGCCCGTCCCGCTCGGCCCGGGCCAGATCGAGGAACAGGTCGCTCATCACCCGCCAGAACTGGCCCAGGGCATGGGTGGTGGCGGCCGAGCGGATCAGTTCCGTGAGGAACTGGGGGAAGAGGGGGTTGAGCGCCGCCAGCAGCGGGTCGCGCCGGGTCTTGCGGGCGACGATGGCGGCGCAGTTGGCGGCGAACGCCTCGCTGTCGAGATAGGCATCGAGGCCGCCGGTGCCGTGCCAGAGCATCGCCTTCTGGCAGTACTCCGCGTATTCGAAGTTGATCCGGTCGTGCAGCAGGTGGCGCCAGATCTTCGCCGGGCTGAGGTCGCCGTCGAGGAAGCGGAACACCGGGAAGGGGTTCAGGAACTGCTTCTCGGCCTGGTAGATGAGATTGATGCTGTAGGCATCCAGCACCTCGCCGTAGCTCTCCAGCACGTCCACCACCTGGGCCAGGTGATCGGGGGACTCGGCCAGCAGGGTGTGTCCGGCCAGCAGGGTGTCCGCCAGATCGCTGCCGGTGGGGCGGCCCCCGGCGTAGGTGAGGGGCGGTTTGGGAGAGCGGGGGATCGGTCTCATGACACCAGCCCTCCGCCCTGGAGGGCTGCCACCATCGCCGGCAGCTGGGCCATGGCGGTGGTGGCCTGTTCGCTGAGGCGTCCCAGGCCGAAGGGCAGCACCCCCAGGGCCACCACACCGCTGGCCAGGGCCAGGGCGGGCAGGGTTTCCCGCAGGGCCACCGCCGGCAGTCGCACCTCCAGGCGGGAGTCCGCCACCGGATCGCCGCTGGGTGGGGTCACCGCCAGGCGGCCGAAGAAGGCCCGGTTGACGAGCAGCAGGAAGTACACCGCCGTCAGACCCGAGCCCACCATGCACAGCAGGGTGGCCACGGGGAAGGCGGCCAGGCTGCCGCGGAACACCAGGAATTCGGAGATGAAGCCCGCCATGCCGGGCATGCCGGCGCTGGCCATCACCCCCAGGATCATCAGGGTGCCGGTGAACGGCAGGCCCCGCTCGGGGTTCAGCAGGCCGCGCAACACCTCCAGGTCCCGGGTGCGGGTCTTGCGGTAGACGATGCCCACCAGCAGGAACAGCAGGGCGGAGATCAGTCCGTGGCTGACCATCTGGAAGACGGCCCCCAGCATGCTGACCGGGGTGGCCGCCGCCGCCGCCAGCAGGATGTAGCCCATGTGGCCCACCGAGCTGTAGGCCACCATCCGCTTCATGTCCCGCTGGGCGATGGCCGCCAGGGAGCCGTACAGCACCGACACCGCCGCCCAGCCCGCCAGCCAGGGGGCGAGCAGGGCCCAGGCCTCGGGGAACATCCCCAGGCAGAAGCGCAGCAGGCCGTAGGTGCCCAGTTTCAGCAGCACGCCCGCCAGCAGCACCGACACGGGCGTGGAGGCCTCGGTGTGGGCGTCGGGCAGCCAGGTGTGGAACGGCACCAGGGGGATCTTGATGGCGAAGCCGATCAGCAGCGCCCCCAGCAGCGCCAGCTGGGTGCCCATCCCCAGCTGGGCGGTGGTCACGGGGTTGATGCTGAAATCCGCCTGGCCGGTGAACAGGGAGAGGCCGAGGAAGGCGCCCAGGATCAGCACCCCGGAGACGGCGGTGAAGATCAGGAACTTGGTGGCGGCATAGCCCCGGTTGGCGCCGCCCCAGATGGAGATCAGCAGCCAGAGGGGAATCAGCTCCAGCTCGTAGAAGAGGAAGAACAGCAGCAGGTTCTCGGACAGGAACGCCCCGTTGACCGCCCCGCTGATGGTCAGCAGCAGGGCGAAGTAGAGCCGGGGGCGCTGGCTGAGGTCGCGGGTGCAGATCCCCGACACCAGGGTGAGGCCGGCGTTCACCAGCACCAGGGGCATGGCCAGGCCATCGACGCCCAGGCGGTAGTCGAGGCCGATGCTGTCGACCCAGGCGAAGGACTCCTGCAGCTGCAGGCCCGCCTGGCCCGGGTCGAAGGCCAGCAGCACCCGCAGGCTCCAGAGCAGTTGCAGGCCCAGCAGGGCCAGGGCGGCGCGGCGGATGCGCTCGGTGGCCAGTTCGCCCGGCCAGCAGAGCAGGCCGAGGGCGCCGAAGAAGGGAATCAGCAGCAGGGCGCTCAGCATCGTCCGATCAGCCCCCCAGCCAGGAGAGGCTGCCGACCAGCAGCACGATCGCGGCCACCACGGTGAAGACGTAGGTCTGCAGCCGTCCGCTCACCCCCAGCTTGAGGCTCTCGGCCGAGCCCATCGAGACCGCGGCGATGCGGTTGACCATCCCGTTGACCACCAGCTGGTCGAAGCCGTTGGTGATCCGGGCCAGGCCGGCCACGAAGGCCACGATCGTGGCCCGGTAGATCCGGTCGGTGTAGAAGTCGAAGGCCAGCAGGTCCTGCAGGACCCGCAGGGGCCGCAGCACGGAGCGGGACCAGAAGGTGTCCAGGGGGACCAGGCTGCCGACCAGCAGGCCGGCCAGGCCGCTGCCCACCAGGGCCAGGGCGGTGCCGCTCGAGAAGGCGCCGATGCCGGGAACCCGGTCGATGCGGGCCATGACCATGGGCGTCACCAGCACCAGAACGGCGACGGTGACCATGGGCAGGGCCATCAGCCAGTTCACCTCCGGTGTCCGCCGGGTCTTGGGGTGGGGCGCGCCCATGAACACCTGGCGGTACACCCGGGTGAGGTTGAGAGCCGTCAGGGCGTTGGTGAGCAGCACCACGGCGGCGAAGAACGGGGCCCGCGAGCCCAGCCCCTCCACCATCAGGCCGAAGCTCCAGAAGCAGCCCAGGGGAAGCAGGCCGGTGAGGCCGGCGGCCCCCACCAGGAAGCCGGTGGTGGTGGCGGGCATGCGGGAGCCGAGGCCACCGAGTTCGGTGAGGTCCTGGCAGTTGGTGGTGGCGATGACGCTGCCGACGCTCATGAACAGCACGGCCTTGGCCAGGGCATGGGAGAAGAGCAGCAGCAGGGCGATGAAGGGCTGCTGCAGGGCGATGGCGATGAACACCAGCCCCAGGTAGGAGGTGGTGGAGTACGAGCAGGCCCGCTTGAGGTCGACCTGGGAGATGGCCACCAGGGCGCCGCCGAGGGCACTGATGGTGCCCACCGCCAGCAGCACGTCGATGGCCACCGGGGAGATCAGCAGCAGCGGCATCACCTTGAGCAGCACCACGGCGCCGCAGGTGACCACCACGGAATTGCGCAGGATCGAGGCGGGATTCGGACCCTCCATCGCCTCGTCCAGCCAGAGGTGCATCGGGAACTGGGCACACTTGCCCATCGGGCCGGCGATTAGGGCCAGGCCCAGCAGGGTGGCCCCCAGGGCCGGCAGGGTGCCGTTGGCCGACCAGGCGTAGAGGTCGTTGAACTCGAGCGATCCCGCCCAGGCCGACAGGGTCACCACCCCCATCAGCAGCAGCACGTCCCCCACCCGCTTGGTGAGGAAGGCATCGCGGGCGGCGGTCACCACCAGGGGCTGGGCGTACCAGAAGCCCACCAGCAGATAGGTGGAGAGGGTGAGCATCTCCAGCAGGAAATAGCTCATGAACAGGTTGCTGCTCAGCACCACCCCGGCCATGGCCCCCTCAAAGAAGCCCACCAGGGCATAGAAGCGGGCCAGGGACCACTCCTTATCGAGGTAGCCGAGGGCGAACACCTGGCCCACCAGGCTCAGGCCGGTCACCAGCTCCAGGGCCGCCAGGTTGGTGAGGGACAGATCGAAGCCGATGCGCAGATCCAGATCGGCCGCCGAGAACCAGGCGATGTCGAGATGCTGGGGGCCGAGGGCCAGCACGGCGCGCAGCACCAGGCTGCCGTGCAGCACGGCCAGCAGGGTGACCAGGAGGTTGAGGTAGGCGGCCGGACGGGGGCCGTTGCGCTTGATCCAGCCCGCCGCCCAGGGAAGCGACAGCAGCATGCCGCTGAACCCGTAGAGGGGAATCAGCCAGCTGAGCTGGATCGACAGGGGAAGGTTGTCCTGCAAGGGGGGGGAGGGACCTCAGAAGGTGGCCCGTTGCAGGGCCCTGGACGGGATGGTGGCAAGGCTGCCGATCCAGGCGGCCAGATCTTCCCCATGCTGCTGTTCCTCGTCCCGCAGGACACCGAAGAAGGACGCATTGTTGCCATCCCCGATCAGCAGGCAGAAGCGCATCGCTTCGCCGTAGTGCTGGATCAGGTCCTCCTCGAGCACCGCATTCAGACGGAGCAGACCCTCCAGGTCGGCGGCATGGGCGACAGGCCGAAGCTGGGAGGCGGCGGGCACCACCCCCAGCTGCAGCATGCGCTGCACCAGCCGTTCGGCGTGCCGCATCTCCTCGACGGTCTCCTGTCGGAACCGTTCGGCGGCGGCGGCGTCGCCCCAGAGCTCCACGAGGGAGGCCTGGGTCATGTACTGCTGCACGGCGGACAGCTCCAGACTCAACGCGCGGCCCAGGTAGCCGAGGACGCGCGGATGGGCGGCGTCCATGGGGATCAGCCCCTCCGGCCGACGCCGGAGGCTGCCAGGGCCGGCTCCACCTCGCTGTGGGGGCGGGCAATGATGTGGGCGGCCACCAGGCCGTCGCCGACCCGCTCACAGGCGTCGGCGCCGGCGCGCACGGCGGCGTTCACGGCGCCGGTCTCACCGCGCACCATCACGGTGACGTAGCCGCCGCCGACGAATTCCCGGGCGATCAGGGTGACTTCCGCGGCCTTGGTCATGGCGTCCGCCGCCTCGATCGCCGGCACCAGGCCCCGGGTTTCGATCAGACCGAGGGCGATGCCGTGGATGGTGGGGGCCATGGAGGGGGTACGGGGAGTGGGGGTCTTGGGGGGGGTGCCGGCACCGCCGCTGCCGCGGCGGCTGGGGCTGGAGGCGCTGGAGCGCGGGCTGGCCGGAGCAGCGGCCTTGGCGGTGGTCTGGCGCGGCGGCCGGGTCGCCGGGCTGGAGCGGGCCGCCCGTGGGGCGCGGGTGGCAGCGGCCGGCTTGGGGTCTGCCGGCTTGGCCACGGCCGCTGGCTTGGCCACCGCCGCCGGTGGCAGGGCCGGCGGGCTGGAGCCGGCGGCTGCCCCGCCGGCCGCCGCAGCTGGAGCGGCCGCCGCCGCCGCCGCCGGTGGCGGGGCCGGGGCCGGCGTGGGGGTGGCGTCGGGACCGGAGCGGGGGGTGCGGCTGGCCATGGGACGGGCGGGGGGATGGGGAACGGTCGTGGAGGCGATGGGAGGGGCGCCTACCCGTCCGGCTCCCAGAAGTCGATGATGCCGCCGATGGTGAGATCGGTGTGCGTTTCGGGGTTGCCGCAGGCGAAGCGGGCGGCCGAACCGCTGGCGGTGAAGACCCAGTTGCCGGGGGAGGCCCCGACCGGATCGACGGCGACGCTGAGCTTGCCCTTGGGGGTGCGCAGCACCCGCAGGTTCCAGTGCTCGAGGCCAGGCACCCGCTGGGTGCAGACCAGGGAGCCGGTGACCTGCATGATCTCCATCAGGACTTTCCTCCCTGGGGTGCCGGCCCGGCGCTGGGGGTGCCGCTCGGGGGCGGGGTGGCCTTGCCGGCGTCGGGATCCCAGTGGTCGATGATCCCCACGATCGTGAGGTCGCTGGGATAGGACTTGCTGCCCGCCGCTTCCCGGGCAGCGGAGCTGCCGACGCAGATCACCCAGTCGCCCGGGATGCAGCCCACAGCGTCGACGGCCACCTTCTGGGTGCTGCCGTCCTGGACCACCTGGAGGTGTTTGTGCTCGAAATCGGGGATGCGGTTGGTGGAGACCAGGGGTTTGACCACCTTGCAGATCAACATGGTCAGTGCCCTCCTGCGGTGGTGAGGCTGATCGTGGAACCTACCGCTTCTGCGGGCGTGTGGCGCTCCTGATCGCGCACGGTGAGCAGGGCATGGAGCAGCCCCTGGGCGAAGAGGTCGGGATAACGGTTCTCGATCGCCTCCTGCACCCGGTGGGCATGGCGCACGGCCCGCTCCCGCGCGCCGGGCACCTTGCCGTTGTAGTCGAAGCGCACCACCACCGGCACCGGCAGACCCCGGGAGACGTTGAGGCCCTTGAAGATCTTCACCCCCACGTCCATGTCGGGGGCACCCTCCTCGACCGTGTCCATGTAGGCGAAGTAGGTGAGGTTGCGCAGGTGGATCTCCTTGAAGCCGATGCCCACACCGATGAACCGCTCGGCATGGCCCGCATCGGCGTAGTGGCCGTCGTGGTACTGACGGACGTAGTCGATCTGGGAGATGTTGTGCTCCAGGAGCCGGGCGATCAGGCGCACCATGCCGGGATCCGGCGTGCTGGCCGCGGCGGCTTCCGCCAGTTCGGCGATCCGGCGCCGGGCCTCCTCGGCCTGCAGGTGACGGGTGGCCTCGTACACGGTGGCGGCATCCAGCCACTGATCCAGACGGGTGGTGCCGTCCATGCCCGGCACGTGCACGCGGATGGTGTCGGTGTCGGTGTCGATCCCCAGCAGCAGCAGGTCGACGGAGGCGCCGCAGCAGAAGCTGTTCTCCACGGCCTGCTGGAACTCCATCAGCCGCTGGCGCCCGCAGCTGGCTGCCAGGGTGTCGTCGCTGCCGTGGGCGGCGCAGCCCTCGTGGCTTGGGTCGAGGGAACTGAAGTGGTAGAGCACCACCTTCAGGTAGCGGGTGTCGTCGTGGGCGGGGTTGGGAAGGCCCTCCCGGTAGCGGCGGTGCTCGGTCTTGACCCAGCGGTTGACCGTGTTCTCGACGTCGAACAGGGCCCCGGCATGGGGACGGCGCCGCACCGAGCTGAAGGGCAGCCGCAGGGCGAAGGCGATGGCATGGGCCAGGCGACCATCGGCGCAGGGGGTCACATCCAGCAGGTGGAAGCCGCAGGAGAGCAGGAAGGCGTTGAAGTCCTCGGCGGCGGTGCTGCCGGGCTGGCCGTGCAGCGGATCGTCGCGGAAGAAGCGGTCGCTCGTCTGTTCGTAGGTCTCGAAGACGCACCAGGCGAACAGGCTGCGCATGTCGAGCTGGCTGACCCAGGCCTTCTCCAGGATCGGCAGGGGCAGGCTGAAGCCCAGCTCCGCCTGGGCCAGGGCCTGGGCCCGTTCGACGAAGTCATCCTCGTGCTGGAGGGCGGAGAGCCGCTTGAGCACGGGCACGATCCGGTCGAAGGCGTCCTTGACGCCGCGGTCGTAGCTCTCGAGGGCGGCGTTGGCTGCGTGGTCGGTGAGCGGATGGGCGCTGCCGGTTGGGCCCTGGCCGAGCCGCACCGCCGCCAGGCGCCGGGAGAGATCGGCGCCGGAGGGGGCATCGGGTCGGCGCCGGGGGGCTCTCGGAGCGAGGGGACGGATCGTGGGGGCCGGGCGGCGGGGCATCAGGGGTTCAGCCGCGGGCTCCGCCGGAGACCGTGATCAGGGAGCCGGCGCTGGTGCTGCCGCTGGATCCGGTGATCTTGTTGGTGGGCTCGGGCAGGGCCTCGTTGCGCTTGTTCTGGAAGCCGGGCATCGCCGACATCGGGCCGACGCGGCTCGGGTTGCGGCGGCGGGCCGAGGCCCCTTCGGTGCCGGTGACGTGCTTGCCCCGATCCCAGTCGTCGCCGGTGATGTTGAGGCCGGCGGAGATGCCCTCGCCGGTGACGCGGGAGGTGGGACGGGCGTCCTCATCCACGGTCACGGGCGCCTGGGGCTGGCTCAGCCGGACCCGCTCCTGGCCGGGACGATCGAAGCGGAACTGCTCGGTGCCGGTCACCTTGTCGGCAGCCATGTCGAAGGGGCCGGTGATGCGGTTGCCCTGCTCGTAGCTGTTGCCGGTGACGCCACCGGGACGCTGCCGGGAGCTCTGGGCCGCCCGGGCCGGGGACTGGACGCTGAACTGCTGCCAGGGCTGGGCGGTCAGGGGCTGGGGGAAATCAGCGTCCTGGCTGCTGGCGGCTCCGCAGGCCTCGTTCAGCTGGTCTCCGCCGATGTAAGGGGTGCCGGTGATGTCCTCGCAGGCGCCGCGCTCGGCACCGGTCATGACGCCGCCGATGCCGGGCTGAATGCCGGTCATGACGGTGCCCATGCGCACCGGGGTGCGTTGGCGGATCTCGGCCACCTTGTTGGAGGAGCACCAGGTGCCGGCCTGCTCCATGCCGGCGTAGGGGGTGCCGGTGACGGCCTTGCAGGTGCCGGGCTCATCGCCGGTGACCTTCTCGGAGCGGCCGGTGCGGGTGCCGCTCACCACCATGGCCTTGTTGGTGACGCTGAAGCCCACCTTGGCGGCTTCCGGAGCCGGTTTGGTGCCGCAGAACTGTTCGTACTGCTGGGTGCCGATGTACTCGTCACCGGTGACCAGGCGGCAGGAGCCCGGTTCGTCACCGGTGACGTGCTCGCTGCGGCCCACATGGGTGCCGGTGATGCCCGTGCCCCGCAGGGTGTGCAGGCTGCTGACCTTGGTGGGGGCGCGACCGGGCACCTGGGACTGGTCGCCCACGTACTGGGTGCCGGTGAGCAGGCGGTCGGCGCCGGGCTCGTTGCCGGTGACCCGCTCGGAGCGTTCCACGATCACGCCGGAGACCGGACGGCCCGCGGTGGTGCGGGTCAGGCCCACCTTGCGGGGGGAGGGGCTGGTGGTGCCGCACCAGGCGGCGCTCTGGTTGGCGGAGATGTACTCGGTGCCGGTGACGTTCTTGCAGGTGCCGGGTTCGTCGCCGGTGACCTTCTCGGAGCGGCCGACTTCGTTGCCCGTCACCCGGTTGCCGTGGGTGGTGGCGCTCACCCGCACCTTGGCGGGCTGGAGCGGGGTGGGATCGCTCTGGCAGAAGGTGCGGAAGATTTCGGCGCCCAGGTACTCGGTGCCGGTGACGGGCCGGCAGGTGCTGGCCTCATTGCCGGTGGTCTTGAGGGAGCGGTTGGCCTGGGTGCCGGTGACCACCTGGCCCCGGACCGTCTCGCTCACGCCGACCTTCCAGTGGGCATCGGCGGCGGCATCGATCTTGGCCTGGCCGCGGCGGGGGCCTGTGGGGCGGGAGCCACCGCTGCGGGAGCTGCCGGCGGAGCCGACCTTGCACTTGAGCTCACGCACCTTCTGGGCCAGCTCGCGGCTGCTCATGTCGGGGTTGGCCTGCCGGGCCACCGAGGCGGCGACGGAGCTGGTGGGGGCGCTGGCGGACTTGCCCCGTTTGGAGAGGGCTTCGCGGCGGGCCATGACGATGGCCCGGCTGGGGTTGTGCTGGGCGGTGCGCTTGGGGGTGCCGTTGCGGCGCTCACCGTTACGCGATTGGCGGTTGGCCAGGGAGGCGCCGAGGCCGGAGGACGAAGGGGTGGCGGCGGCGGGGGCCGGGGTGGGGGCCGCGACAGCGGTGGCGGGGGCGCTGGCCTTGGTGGCGCGCATCACCTCCTGGCGGGTGCGGTCGCTGGAGGTGTCGGCGCGCTTGCCGCGGCGGGAGAGGGCCTCCCGGCGCTCCAGCACCAGGTTCCGGCTGGGGTTCGCCAACGGCTTGGCGTTGCTGCGATGGCCGGAAGGGGAGGAGGAGCTCAGGGAGGAGGCACCGCCACGATGGGCTGTGGGGGCGGGGCGCTGGGGCGCTGGGGCCGGTGCCGCTGCGGCAGGGGCGGCACTCACCGCTTCGGTGCGGCTGCGCTGGGCATCAGCGGCCGTGCGCACCCTGCCCGGGGAGGACATGAACTGGGCGGTGGCTTTCTTGCCGCCGTTGGTGAGGGCCTTGCGGCGCTCCAGAGCTGCTTCCCGACTGGTGGTTCTGGCCATGTCCGCCCCGCGAATGGATGATCAAAAGAGATGGATCCCGACCGCCGGCCGGGATCCGCTGTGGTCGCTGAATCAGCGGCCTTCGAACACGACGAAGCAGGCGCCCTGGCTCTGGGTGTAGGCGTCGTAACCGACGAGGCGCACGTGGTGATCGGGGTAGGCCCGGTGGCAGGACTCCAGTTCGTTGACGATCACACCGAGATCCTTCTCACCGAAGAAGGGCAGCTTCCAGTACGACCAGTAGGTGGCCATGGAGCGGCTGGGGTGGACGTGCTCGACCAGGGGGCTCCAGCCCTGGGCAATGATGTAGGCGATCTGGTCGTAGATCTCGTCCTGGGTCATCGGCGGGAGGAAGCCGAAGGTCTCCAGGGTGGCGACTGTTTGATAGTCACCCACGGTGCTCTTGAAGGGCATGGGGATCCTTGTGGGAAATGGGTTGGGGAACCCGGCCCCGCCGACCTTGGGTGGGAGCACCCTCGGTCAGCGGTAGCAGGGCATGGGGCCGTGGTGTCGGATCAGCCGACGTCGAGCTTGTCGACGGTGTCGAACTCGAACTTGATTTCCTTCCAGGTCTCGAGGGCGATGGCCAGCTCGGGGCTGTGCTTGGCGGCTTCCGTGAGGATGTCGCGGCCTTCCTTCTCGATCTCGCGGCCGGCGTTGCGGGCCTTGACGCAGGCTTCGAGGGCCACCCGGTTGGCAGCGGCGCCAGCGGCCGAACCCCAGGGGTGACCGTGGGTGCCACCACCGAACTGGAGCACGGAGTCGTCACCGAAGATGGCGACCAGGGCGGGCATGTGCCACACGTGGATGCCGCCGGAGGCCACGGCGAAGACGCCGGGCATCGAACCCCAGTCCTGATCGAAGAAGTTGCCGCGGGTGCGGTCTTCGGGGATGAAGGATTCACGCAGCTGGTCGATGAAGCCCAGGGTGGTCTGACGGTCACCCTCGAGCTTGCCCACCACGGTGCCGGTGTGCAGCTGGTCGCCACCGGAGAGGCGCAGGCACTTGGCCAGCACCCGGAAGTGGATGCCGTGCTTGGGATGGCGGTCGATCACCGCGTGCATGGCGCGGTGGATGTGGAGCAGCATGCCGTTCTTGCGGCACCACTTCGACAGACCGGTGTTGGCCGTGAAGCCGCCGGTGATGTAGTCGTGCATGATGATCGGCTGCCCGAGTTCCTTGGCGAACTCGGCCCGCTCGTACATCTCCTCGGGAGTGGCGGCGGTGCAGTTGAGGTAGTGCCCCTTCTTCTCGCCGGTCTCTTCCTGGGCGAGCTGGACGGCTTCGGCCACGAACTCGAAACGGTTCTGCCAGCGCTGGAAGGGCTGGGAGTTGATGTTCTCGTCGTCCTTGGTGAAGTCGAGGCCGCCGCGGAGGCATTCGTAGACCACCCGGCCGTAGTTCTTGCCGGAGAGGCCGAGCTTCGGCTTGATGGTGCAGCCCAGCAGGGGACGGCCGTACTTGTTCATCCGGTCGCGTTCGACGCAGATGCCGTTCGGCGGGCCGGGGCAGGTCTTGATGAAGGCCATCGGGAAGCGGATGTCTTCCAGGCGCAGGTGACGCAGGGCCTTGAAGCCGAACACGTTGCCCACCAGGGAGGTGAGCACGTTGGTCACGGAGCCTTCCTCGAACAGGTCGAGGGGGTAGGCGATGAAGGCATAGAAGGACTCCTTGTCACCAGGGACGTCTTCGATGCGGTAGCAGCGGCCCTTGTAGAAGTCGAGATCGGTGAGGAGCTCGGACCACACGGTGGACCAGGTGCCGGTGGAGGATTCGGCGGCCACGGCGGCAGCCACCTCTTCCTTGGGCACACCTTCCTGGCCGGTGCACTTGAAGCAGGCCAGCAGGTCGGTGTCGAGGGGGACGTAATCGGGAGTCCAGTAAGTGTCGCGGTACTCCTTGACCCCGGCGTCGTACTTCTTGCTCATGGGATTGTTCGGATGGGTTCGGATGGAAAATCAGAGGGTCAGCCGACCGCTCAGTCCTTCGATCCCAGGCCGAAGCTGCTGTTGAGCGCCGGCTCCACCTCGCGGTGGGGACGGGCGATGATGTGGGCGGCCACCAGGCCGTCACCCACCCGCTCGCAGGCATCGGCGCCGGCACGGACGGCGGCGTTCACGGCACCGGTTTCACCCCGCACCAGGACGGTCACGTAGCCGCCTCCGACGAATTCGCGACCGATGAGGCGCACCTCGGCGGCTTTGGTCATGGCGTCAGCCGCTTCGATGGCGGGCACCAGACCGCGTGTCTCGATCATGCCGAGGGCGATGCCCATGGTTTCGTTTGCCATTACCTGCTCCTGGAGGAGGGGGGTGGAATGTTCGTGTGCAACCTTGCTCCTCCGTCAAACCCTCCGTCAAGCGATTGGCAGCCGAGAGGCCATCAAGGTTTCCGGATCGGCTGATAAGGGCAGCTGATCAGTGCAACACAAAAAGCAAGCCTTGCTTGATCGCTGCCCCGCCGCGCGCCTCCCCTGCTGGGCCCAGGCCCGTCCCGGTGGCTCAGAGCGGCTCGGCGCTGGAGACGAACCCGACCCCTCCGTAGCGCTTCAGCAGGGGCCGCAGGGCGGCGCTTACGGCAGCCAGCAGCTCGTCCTCCACGAACACGATCACGTGGGCGTTGGCCCCCAGGCCGCTGAAGTCCATCGCTTCGGAGATCTCACCCGAGGGGCCCATGCCCGTCACGTGCTTCATCACCGAATAGCCCTTCGCCCCGGCCGTGGTGATGGTGCGGCAGACACGGTTGAGTTCCCGTTCGCTGAGAAAGAGATCGATGCGCTTCATGGGGATGGGGTGACGGTTCGGCAGGGGGCCGGCGGTGCGGCAGGGGGCCGAAGGGGGCAGGGTTCAGCCGAGCGGAATGAACTGGCGGGTCAGCGCCATGTACAGAGGAATCCCGATCACCACATTGAAGGGGAAGGTGAGTCCCAGGGCGGTGGAGATGTAGAGGCTGGGGTTCGCCTGGGGGACGGTCATGCGCATCGCCGCCGGCACGGCGATGTAGGAGGCGCTGGCGCAGAGCACCATGAACAGCAGGGTGTTGCCCTGCCCCAGCCCCAGCAGCATGCTCACCAGCAGCCCCAGCAGGGCGTGCAGGGGCGGGGCCAGCAGGGAGAAGCCGATCAGGAAGGCCCCTGCCTGCTTCAGGTCCCGCAGTCGCTGGGCCGCCACGATGCCCATGTCGAGCAGGAAGAAACACAGGGCTCCGTAGAACAGTTTCTCGGTGAAGGGATCCATCTTCGCCAGACCCGCCGGACTGAAGGCCGCCACCACATAACCGATCACCAGGCTGCCGATCAGCAGGTAGACCGAGCCGTTCAGAAAGGCCTCCTGGAGAATCTCCCGCCAGCGCAGACTGCCGCCGCCGTTCTGCTGCTCTCCGGCCATCTCCGCATCTTCCGCGGGAGCCGAGAGCCTGGCCAGGATCACCCCCACCACGATCGCCGGCGATTCCATCAGGGCCAGCGCCGCCACCATGAAGCCATCGAAGTTCACCTCGACGACGTTGAGGAAGCTTTCGGCGGTGATGAAGGTGACGGCGCTGATCGAGCCGTAGGAGGCGGCAATGGCGGCGGCGTTGTAACCGTCGAGACGCAGCCGCAGGAACAGGAAGCTGGTCAGCGGCACCAGCAGCGACATCGCCACCGCCGCCCCGATCGTCAGCAGCACCTGGGGGCCCAGGCCGCTGTGGGCCAGCTCCATGCCCCCCTTGAAGCCGATCGCCAGCAGCAGATAGAGGGAAAAGAGCTTGGGCAGCGGCGAGGGGATCTCCAGATCGGAGCCCACCAGCACCCCCAGGATTCCCAGAAAGAAGAAAAGAACCGGCGCGGAGAGAAGGTTCTGTAGGACCAGGCTCGACTGCATCGCCCTCCGGCGCCCAAAGGCTGGAGGCAACCTAGGGGCGAATCCGGCCACAGGCCGTCACCGGTCGCGCAATGTTGCTCCGCCTGTCCAACCGATTGCTGGCGAATTCCCTATCGTCCGCCCGGGGCAGGAACCCTGGAGTTCTCCGGGGGTGGAATGTTCAACCCGTCCTGCCCCACCCCTTCCCCCACCGCTCTGCACCACAATGGGGCCCCCCGTGGGCCCGGCTTGTCCCTCTCCCCTTCTCCTCCGGTCCTGGTGATCGCCAGCGGCAACCCCCACAAGGTGGCCGAGATCACGGCCATGCTCGAGGGGGTCGGTCCGGAGTTGGGGCTGGACGTGCGCCAGCAGCCCAAGGGCCTGGAGATCGAGGAGACGGGCCTCACCTACGCCGAGAATGCGCGCCTCAAGGCCTCCACGGTGGCTTCGCTCACCGGCTTCTGGTCGCTGGCCGACGATTCCGGCCTGGAGGTGGATGCCCTCGATGGCCGTCCCGGTCTGCACTCGGCCCGCTACGCCCCCACCGACCACGAGCGGATCCACCGGCTGCTCCAGGAGCTGGGCGATTCCCTCTATCGGGGCGGCAGCTTCGTCAGCGCCATGGCCCTGGCCGATCCCACCGGTGCGGTGGTGCTGGAGTCGGAGGGGGTCTGCCGGGGGCTGATCCTGCGGGAGCCCTCCGGCCATGGCGGCGGCTACGACCCGATCTTCCATGTGCGGGAGGCGGGCTGCAGCTACGCCGCGATGGGTGAGCACCTCAGGAGCCGGCTCGGCAGCCGCGGCAAGGCGGCCCGGGCGATGGCCCCGGGACTCAAGCGGCTGCTGGGGCTGGCCTGAGCCGGTCGGGTGGCGATGCTGCGGCGCTCAGCCGCGGGCGCCGGCGTTGATCTGGGCCACGGCGCGCATGGCGGCGGCGGCGGCCTCCTCCACGTCGCCCTCCTTGCCGGCCAGGGTGAGGCGGCCGAAGGCACCCACCGCCTTGACGTCCACCACGGTGATGTTGGAGCTCTTCTCCGCCTCGTTGGCGGCGATCAGCACGTAGCCCGCCGGTTCGGTCTCGAGGATGAACATGCTCATCCCGGCCTGGATCATCGAGCCGCGGCGGTTCTGGCGGTTGATCAGCACGGCGTGGTCGGGGGTGATCGCCCGGATGATCTCGGTCCAGGTGACCTCGCAGCGGCTGCGCAGCTCCACCCGGCTGCCGATGGCCTCCAGGACCACGTCGCCGGAGTGGAGCACATTGCTCTGGTCCCGGTGGTACAGGGCCAGGGAGCCGAAGGCCCGCTCCACCACCATCTGGCCGAGCCGCACCGTGCTGGCCTTGAGGGCGATGTCGGTGACCCGGTGCACCGCCATCCCCGGAGAGACCTCCAGCCAGAGGCAGGCATCGCCGGGGATCGGCAGGAAGCCATGGGACACCGTGCCCATGTACGACGCCAGCTGGGGCTGGAGGGAATCCAGGAAGACGTAGGTGCGCAGCTCAATCGACTGCACGTGGCTGGACTGGCGTGCCAGCCGCCGTCCTTCACTGTCGGTGGTGATCACGCAGCTGGCCCCGGAGGCCTCGCCGCTCACATCGGTGCCCGTGATCCGCAGACTCGCCGCCTTCCTGCGGGCGTCCGACCGGTCGTCGCGAAGGAAGGAACGGGCACTCTGCGAATCCATCACGGCGCGAGGCGCCAACCCCCGGAACAAACGGTCATTGCGATCCCCGGGGTGGTTGAAGCGCCGGGATCCCTGGCCGCCGCCATGGGCAGTCCAGAAGGGGAGGGTACTCCCGGGCGGGGCGCTGGCGGCCGGCTCCGCCCTAGCGGCTGCTGAGGACAAGGCCGTCGGCGATCCAGACCCGATCGCGGCCGGCCGCCTTGGCGGCATAGAGCGCCCGGTCGGCCAGCTCCATCATCCGGGGGAAGTCGGCCGTCGGCTCGGCCGCCGTCGTGCTCACCCCCAGGCTGACCGTGAGGCGCCCGCCGGGGGCCTCCCCCTGCAGATCGAGTCGGTGCATCGAGAGCCGGATCCGCTCGGCCACCCGCAGGGCCGTGGCCCGGTCGGCCTCGGGCAGCAGTACCAGAAACTCCTCGCCGCCGAGGCGGAAGGTCTGGTCCTGCTCCCGCACCGACTCCCTCAGGACCCGCGCCACCTGCCGCAGCACCCGGTCGCCGGCGTCGTGGCCGAAGCCGTCGTTGACCTGTTTGAAATGGTCCAGATCCAGCTCGATCAGGGCGTAGGTGGCGGGCAGCGGCGCCGCGTCCAGGGCGCGCCGGTTGGCCAGACCGGTGAGCGGATCGCAGAGGGCGGCGGTGTTGAGGACGGCCATCTCATGGGCATGGCGCTGATCCTCCAGGAGATGCTCCACCCAGGGGCGCATCGACTCGGCGAACTCCCGGACCATCCGTTCCATGTCGGGGTCGAACGGTGGGGCCGCGCCGCGACCGCCGATGGCCAGCACCATGGCGGGCTCGCCGATCAGGCAGATGTGGTGCCAGCCGGGGGTCGGCTGCCGTCGCTCGGGGTGGTCCGCCTCCGCGGACCAGGTGGTCCAGCCGTCACCGGGCATCCGCACAGCCAGTTCGCAGCTGCCGGCCTGGCCGGTGGCGTCGAGGATGGTGCCGATGGCGCGGACCATCCCCAGGGGCGTGCCCTGGTGGATCAGGGCCTCCTGGAGTCGCCGCCGGGCCTCGGCGATGCGCAGCAGGCGCTTGAGGTCGAGGTCGGCGTCGGCGAGGCAGTAGACCCCGCATTCCATCGCACCCAGGGCGCTGAACACCGCGTCGACGATGGCGGCGGGGACGATGTGGCCGTGCTGGGGGCCGATCCGCTCGATGCGCGGCCAGCGGGAGCGGATGCGGGCCAGGCCGGCACTGAGCAGCTCCCGGCTGGGCATGTAGTGCTGGTGGAAGGGCCGGGCGTTCTCGATGATGTAGGTGGCATCGTCCGACTCGAGCACGCTGCTGTCGGGGACGAAGCCGCCGAACAGGTCGGAGGAGAACAGGGTGCCGGTGGCGCTGTCATGGGACACCATCGCCCCCGGGAAGTGGAGGTACGGCGTCAGCTGGAACTCCAGTCGCCGGTCCCCCGCCAGGGGCAGCCACCAGCCGTGCTGCTCCACCAGATAGGTGGAGAATCCATGGCCGTAATGGCGGATCAGGGCGTTGGCGCGCCACTCGGTGACCACCTGCACGTCAGGGCGCTTCAGCACCTCGCCGAGCCGGGGCAGGGCCGCGCAGATGTCGGGGTCGGAATGGTGACAGACGAGCCAGCGGATCGCGTCGAGATCGGTGATGGCGCGCAGCTTGGCCAGGGTTCCCTCGATGGTGAGCGGCGAACCCGGATCGATCAGAACACCGTCCGAACCGTTGGCGATGAAATAGGTGTGGCACTGGAAGTGGTCGTGGGCCAGCCGCACCCCCACCCACCACACGCCAGGAGCGATCTCGACGGGATCCTCCACGGGCGTTGCCGTGTCGACCCGATGGGTGGGAGCCCTGCCGCAGGGCCGATGGGGTGAGCGGTCCATGGGGACGGAAAGCAGACGCCGCGCCGCGCACGGAGGGAGACACGAATGGATGCCTTCTTTCCATCGTGATTCAGTACGAGCCGACCCTTGCGACTCCGAAGGCAACCGATACCTTCCAGTTCATCCTTTCCAGGCGCGACCATGGCCACCCGGCGCACCGCCACCACCACCGCCACCACCACCGCCCCTGCCACTCCTGGCGCCACTGCCGGCAGCTCCTCCGCCTCCGGGGTAGCCAGCGAGACCCAGCCCCTGCGCCATCCCCTCGACCAGGACACGGTGTCCGAATGGATCACCCGGGCGCTCGATGAGGGGGTGCGGCCGGAGCAGGCCCTCGCCTTCATCGGCCTCGGCCTGATGCGGCGCATGGGCGGCGGTATCGGGGACGGCTTCGCCGACTGGAAGGATGCCGCCGAGGCGGATCACCCGGTCGACCTGGCGGCCCTGCGCCAGCGGCTCGAGATCACCGACCTGGCCATCCGCACCGGCGCTCCCCTCAGCACCGCCGAGGTGACCCAGCTGATGGGGGCACGCCCGGGGGCCGCGCTGGTGGAGCGGGGCGGACTCACGGCCCGCCGCCTGGGGCGCAACGTGTGGAAACTGAGCCGCAGCGCCGATGGCGAGCGGGAGGAGCGCAGCATCGGGTTCGGTGAGGGATTCCGTCGTCGCCTGTGAGCGCGGGAATCCGCACACGATCCCGAAAAGATGTAACGCAGTCGGGCGCGGACCCCACCGTCCCCGCTAACCCATGGAGGCTCCATACCTGGCGATCCCCTCCATGGGTGTATCCGCTCCACCGGTTCAGCCTCCCACCGGCGACATCCCCGGGACCCACCCCAGCGACATCCTCAAGGAGAGCGGCCAGCGGGAAGTGTTCTGCGGCCTCACCTCCATCGTCTGGCTGCACCGCCGCATGCCCGATGCCTTCTTCCTGGTGGTGGGCTCCCGTACCTGCGCCCACCTGATCCAGTCGGCGGCCGGCGTGATGATCTTCGCCGAACCCCGCTTCGGTACGGCGATCCTGGGCGAACGGGACCTGGCGGGTCTGGCGGATGCCAACGAGGAACTGGACCGGCTGGTGAAGGATCTGCTGGAGCGCCGGCCCGAGATCCGCACCCTGTTTCTGGTCGGCTCCTGCCCCAGCGAGGTGATCAAGCTCGACCTGGCCAAGGCGGCCGAACGCCTCAACACCCAGCTCCTCGGACGGGTGCGGGTGCTGAACTACTCCGGCAGCGGCATCGAGACCACCTTCACCCAGGGGGAGGACAACGCCCTGCTGGCCATGCTCCCCCTGCTGCCCTCCTCCGATGAGGAGCAGCTGCTGATCGTGGGCACCCTGGCCGATGCGGTGGAGGATCGCTTCCGGTTGATCTTCGAGCGGCTGGGCATCACCACGGTCCGCAGCCTGCCGCCGCGGCGCTCCACCGAACTGCCCCCCGTGGGCAAAGGGACGCGGGTGCTGCTCGCCCAGCCCTTCCTAAGTGCCACGGCCCGGGCCCTGCAGCACCGGGGCGCCACCCTGCTGAGCGCCCCCTATCCCTTCGGCGTGGAGGGCAGCCGCGACTGGATGGCCGCCGCCGCCAACGCCTTCGGCGTGCCCGCCGCGCGCTTCAACGCGGTGCTCGACCCCCTGGTGGAGCGGGGGCGTCGTGCCCTGGAGCCCCACCGCCAGGTGCTGGCCGGCAAGCGGCTGTTCCTGCTGCCGGACTCCCAGATGGAGATCCCCCTGGCCCGGTTCCTGTCCCGCGAATGCGGCATGGAGCTGGTGGAGGTGGGCACCCCCTACCTCGACCGCCAGCTGATGGCCGCCGACCTGGCCCTGCTCCCCCCCGCCACCCAGCTCAGCGAGGGCCAGGACGTGGACCTGCAGCTGGAGCGGGTGCGGGCCGCCCGCCCCGACCTGGTGCTCTGCGGCCTGGGGCTGGCCAATCCCCTCGAGGCCGAGGGCATCGCCACCAAGTGGTCGATCGAGCTGGTGTTCAGCCCGATCCACGGCTGCGACCAGGCCGGTGAACTGGCCGAACTGTTTGCCCGTCCCCTGCGGCGCCGGGCCGTGCTGCAGCTCTCCTGAGACCCCCATGGAACTGACCCTCTGGACCTACGAAGGCCCCCCCCACGTGGGCGCCATGCGCATCGCCACCTCCATGGAGGGGGTGCACTACGTGCTGCATGCCCCCCAGGGCGACACCTACGCCGACCTCCTGTTCACGATGATCGAGCGGCGGGGCCTGCGGCCCCCCGTCACCTACACCACCTTCCAGGCCAGGGATCTGGGCGGTGACACCGCCGAACTGGTCCAGCGCTCGATCCGCCAGGCCGTTGAGCGCTTCCAACCCGAAGCGCTGCTGGTGGGCGAGAGCTGCACCGCCGAGCTGATCCAGGACCAGCCCGGCGCCCTGGCCGCCGGCATGAACCTGGGGGTGCCGATGGTGAACCTGGAGCTGCCCGCCTACTCCAAGAAGGAGAACTGGGGCGCGGCCGAGACCTTCTACCAGCTGGTGCGCACCCTGCTCAAGCCCCAGCTGCCGGCTCCGGGCACCCCCAAGCCCTCCCCGTCCCGCTGGCGGGACGAAGGCCGCCGGCCCCGGGTCAACCTGCTGGGCCCCAGCCTGCTGGGCTTCCGCTGCCGCGATGACGTGCTGGAGATCACCCGGCTTCTGGCGGAGCACGGCATCGATGTGGCGGTGGTGGCCCCCCTGGGCGCCCGGCCCGCCGACCTGGAGCGCATCCCCACGGCCGATGCCAACGTCTGCCTCTACCCGGAGGTGGCAGGCCCGGTGTGCAGCTGGCTGGAGCGCAGCTTCGGCACCCCTGTGGTGCGCACGGTGCCGATCGGCATCGGCGCCACCGCCGCCTTCCTGCGGGAACTGCACAGCGTGCTTGATCTGGCGCTGCCGGCCGCGCTGCAGGAGGTGGAGGGTCAGCCGAGCGAGGCCGAGCGCCGCTCCCGGCTGCCCTGGTACTCCAAGTCGGTGGATTCCACCTACCTCACCGGCAAGCGGGTGTTCATCTTCGCCGACGCCACCCACGCCATCGCCGCCGCCCGGATCGCCTCCAAGGAGCTGGGCTTCCAGGTGGTGGGCCTGGGCAGCTACAGCCGGGAGCAGGCCCGGGAGGTGCGGGCCGCCGCCGCCGAGCTGGGCCTGGAGGCCCTGATCACCGACGACTATCTGGTGGTGGAGAAGGCCATGGCCGAGGCGGCCGCGGAGCTGGTGCTCGGCACCCAGATGGAGCGCCACAGCGCCAAGCGTCTGGGCCTGCCCTGTGCCGTGATCAGCGCCCCCCTGCATGTTCAGGACGTGCCGGCCCGCTACTCCCCCCAGATGGGCTGGGAGGGGGCCAACGTGATCTTCGACTCCTGGGTGCACCCGCTGATGATGGGCCTGGAGGAGCACCTGATCGGGATGTTCCGCCACGACTTCGAGTTCGTCGATGGCCACCGCAGCCACCTCGGCGACGGCGCACCGGCGGCGGCGTCGGGCGCCGACCAGGAGGGCTCCACGGCCACGGCCACGGTCCCGACGCCAGCCCCGGCCACCACAGCCACCACAGGGCCGGCACCCGGCACCACCACCGCCGGTGCCGCCGTCCGGGAGGCCCTCGAAAGTCTCTGGACCGCCGACGGTGAAGCCGAACTCGCCAAGATTCCCTTCTTCGTGCGGGGCAAGGTGCGCAAGAACACCGAAGCCTTCGCCCGCGAACGGGGCCTGGAGAGGATCGATGCCGAAGCCCTCTACGACGCCAAGGCCCACTTCAGCCGTTGAGGGCCTCTCTGGCGATGTTTCGGTTTGCGTGATCTCCTGACAGCCGGGATCTGTTCTGAGCAGGCTGTTTCCTGACGCGTGATCCGCCGGTTCTCCGGCTTCCCCTTGTTTTTCCTATGACAACCACACTCACGTCTCCCCCGAGCACCAACCCCCGTGAAGATGGCGAGGGCAGCCTGCAGGTGCATCAGGACGCGTCGATGAACATTGAGGAGGGGGCCCTGGTGATCGCCGTCTACGGCAAGGGCGGCATCGGCAAATCCACCACCTCGTCGAATCTCTCCGCCGCCTTCTCCAAGCTGGGCAAGCGGGTGCTGCAGATCGGTTGTGATCCGAAGCACGATTCCACGTTCACCCTCACCAAGAAGATGGTGCCGACGGTGATCGACATCCTCGAGACCGTCGATTTCCACACCGAGGAACTGCGGCCCGAGGACTTCGTCTTCGAGGGCTACAACGGCGTGATGTGCGTGGAATCGGGCGGCCCCCCGGCCGGCACCGGCTGCGGCGGCTACGTGACCGGCCAGACGGTCAAGCTGCTCAAGGAGCACCACCTGCTTGAGGACACCGACGTGGTGATCTTCGATGTGCTCGGTGACGTGGTCTGCGGCGGCTTCGCGGCGCCCCTCCAGCACGCCCACTACTGCCTGATCGTCACCGCCAACGATTTCGATTCGATCTTCGCCATGAATCGGATCATGCAGGCCATCAACGCCAAGGCCAAGAACTACAAGGTGCGCCTGGGTGGGGTGATCGCCAACCGCTCCGAGCAGACCGACGAGATCGACAAGTTCAATGAGCGCACCGGCCTGCGCACCATGGCCCACTTCAAGACCGTCGATGCGATCCGCAAGTCACGGCTGAAGAAGTGCACCATCTTCGAGATGGAGAGCACTCCTGAAGTGGAGGCTGTGCAGGAGGAGTACCTGAGCCTGGCCCGCAAGATGCTCACCGACGTCGAACCCCTGGAGGCCGAATCCCTCAAGGATCGGGAGATCTTCGATCTGCTCGGCTTTGACTGAGGACGTCGCCCCGGTGCCTCGGGCCCCTTTCACTTGGGGCTCTGCGGTCAGGAGCGAGGCACCGGCTGCATGATCCTGGAGCTGCTGCTGTTCACGGCGGTGCTGAGTGTGGACTCCTTCTCGGCGGCGATCGCCCTGGGGTTCCGCCATTTCTCCTGGCGAAGGGCGCTGTTCTTCGCCCTCAGCTCCGGCCTCTCGGAGGGCCTGGCCACCGCCATCGGCTTTCTGCTGGGCCGCATCGCCCGCCAGCTGATCATGGACTATGACCACTGGGTGGCCTTCGGGCTGCTGGTGGCGGTGGGCGGCCACATGTGCTGGTCGGCGTACCTGGAGCACCGTGACGGCAAGGGGCCGGAGGAGGAGCGGAGGGTGCATGGCCCCCTCCGCATCCTGTTCGTTTCCGCCGTCACCAGCATCGATTCGCTGGGGGTCGGCGTCTCCCTCGGCATTCTCAACAAGCCGATCGGGATCTACTCCACCGCCATCGGTGTAGGGGCCTTCGTTTCCACCTACCTCGGCCTATTTCTGGCCCGCAGGCTCTCTGGGGCGCTGGGCAGCAAGGTGGAGATGTTCGCCGGAGCGGTGCTGATCGCGCTGGGGATCAAGATGCTGTCGATCTAGGGGGGGATGGGGGTCATCGTTGGGGCGGGGGTGTCAGGCACTGTCTGACATCAGCCACCCTCAGATCTCCGCTGCGGCCCGCTCCACCAGCCGACGGGCCACCGCCTGCACGCCCGTGTGCTGGTAGGTGTCGGTGAAGGCGTCGAGGAAGGTGGCCATCTGCTTGAAGCTCCCCTGCCAGGGGCCGAGGGTTCCCTCCAGGGCCTGAACCGCCTTCTGGCCGGTGAGGCCCAGCTGGCTGCTGAAGCCGCCGGCCCAGCCCAGCCACGGCTCGATGCTCCGGCGCAGGAAGGTCAGATGGTCTCCATCGCCACGACCCGGCAGCAGTCGGGCCATGCCGGCGTAGGCGGGCAGCTGGCGCAGGTCCCGCTTGTCGACACCACCGAGGAGGCCATCCAGCCGCTGCAGGGCCTGGTCGCCCAGGGGCAGCAGGGCATCGAAGCAGATCAGGGCGGCCATCCTCACCCGGGCCTCGCCGGCGTACTCGCCCAAGGCGGCGGCGAAGTCGCCGAAGCTGTCGCCGGGGAGGCCGTTCACCTGGGTGAAGGCCAGCATCTCGGCGGCCACCTTGAGGCTCAGATCCGCCGCCTGCAGGGTGTCGCTGGTGGGGGTGAGATCGGCGACCCGTTGCACCAGCGGCAGGGCGCCGCCGATGTTGGCCAGCAGCCTGAGGCCACCGGCGGCCTTCTGGGAGCGGTTGACGGCGTCGTACAGGCTCAGGGCCCGGCCATAGCCTTCGTGGCGGGCCCGGCTCAGCACGTCGGCCCGGGCCCGCACCTGACGGATCAGCTCCGGATCGGTGCTGCCCAGCACGTCGCCGATCAGCGCGTCCGCCCGGGTGATGTTGGGCCAGCCGCCGGGCACCAGGCTGCTGAGGCCCTTGATGGCCAGCACCGTCAGGTTGCGGCGTGGCAGCCGCTCGAGGCGCTCGAGAACGGAGCTCATGCTGCCCCCTGCAGGGCCGCCAGACCCTTGAGGTTGAACTGCCCGATCAGCTGATGACGCTGTTCCGGATCCAGCCCCTCCCCCTGGCCGATCACCTTGACCTGGAAGCGGTCGGCCACCAGCAGGGCGCTGGCCTGGGCACCCTGCTCCACCAGCGGCCAGCCCTGGAGGCGGCTCTGGCTGGCTTCGAACTTGCTGCGGGCCTCCGGAGCGGTGGTGACATCGGAGATGGCCAGCAGGGCCTTCACCTGGCCGTCATGCTTGAGCCGGGCCTCGCTGAAGCCCCGCTTCTCCTGGGTGAACACCAGCTGGTCCCCGTCTTCCGGTGCTGGAAACAGTCGGTTGAAGGCCGCACCGTTCACCACCTGGCTCAGGGGTACATCGGCCACCGTCCCGCCCGGCAGCCAGGAGCGGAACGGCAGGAACAGGAACGCTCCGATCGACAGGCTGACGACCAGCAGCAGTCCCACTCCCCAGCGCAGCGTGCGGTTCATCGACTCCAGGGGTGGTACTGGATGACTCCTAGCGGCTTCTTCCGGCCGTGGGCCTGAATCGGCAGATTCCGACGCAAAGGCGCCGGCCCGGTGTCCGCCTCAGGCCAGCCCCACCAGCTGCAGGGAGAGGTCCCACATCCGCTGGGCCGTCACGGGGTTGCTGGCCTTCTCCGAGAGCTCCTGGCTGAACTGTTTGCCCCCCTTGGTCTGCCGGTTCCCCCAGCTCCAGTGCACCCCGGAGACGGCGAACTCCGGATCGGCCACCACCTGGGCCACCCGCTCGCCCGCCAGGGCCTGGCTCACGTAGCCGCCGGTGATGTTCTTCTGGAACCAGGGGAAGATGCTCTGGAAGGCCCGCGGGGTGTGGCGGAACAGGGGGGTGTCGGCCACGCAGCCCGGATAGAGGGAGGTGAACACGATGCCGGTGCTGCCGTGCAGCCGGCGGTGCAGCTCCTGGGTGGTGATCATGTTGCAGAGCTTGCTGTCCTTGTAGGCCTTGCCCGGCTTGAAGCTCTTGCCGCTGGCCATGGCGATCGGAGCCTTGAAGCCGGCGGCGAAGCCGGACAGATCACCGAGGTCGGCGGGCGCCGGGATGGGGATCTTGCCCCCCAGCTCCTTGGAGTTGGCGGTGACGGTTCCCAGGATCACAAGGCGCCGCGAGGGGTGGGAGGAGCGCTTGAGGTCCTCCATCAGCAGGTGGATCAGCAGGAAGTGGCCGAAGTGGTTGGTGGCCATCGAGATCTCGTAGCCCTGGGGAGAGCGCTCCGGATGCTTCAGCCGCGGCAGGTAGACCGCCGCGTTGCAGACCAGGGCATCAAGCGGCCGGCCGGTGGCGTGGAAGGCGTCGACCAGGGCGCGCACGCCGTCCAGATCCGCCAGATCCACCTTCAGGTGGGTCACCGCCGCGTCGGCCATGCCCAGGGCCGCCTGGGCCCGCCGGGCCTTGTCGGTGTCCCGGCAGGCCATCACCACATGCCAGCCCCGATCGACGAGGGCCTTGGCGGCGAACAGACCGACCCCGGACGAGGCGCCGGTGATCAGGGCCGTTCCGGGAACGCCAGGGCCGGCAGCCGTGCCCCGGGACGCGGCGGGGGAGAGGGCGGTGTCACCGGATGGGGTCACCATGGCGTTGCTGATCCGCGGGCGAAGGGGGCCCCAACCTACGGACGGGTGCCCTGGTTTCCGGATCCGGAGGCGGTGGATTCAACAGTTGGAAACGGACGGTTCGACTGCCAGATCACCCGCAGACGGTCCGGGGCGATCCACTGGCTCTGCTCCCGGATCAGGCGCTGCTCCCCCTCCACCATGAACAGGGCGTCGAAGCGCTCCCTGGCCTTGACCAGCTTGGCGTTCTCCAGCTCCAGCACGGCGGCGATCTCGCCCTGGCTCTCCATCCGCTGCTGGTAAGCGCCGGCGAGGCGGAACAGGCTCACACCGGTGAGGGCGACGAGGCCCAGCTTGACGGCCAGGCCGATCAGGCTGCAGACCAGCTCCTGCCGCTCGGCGGACAGGGAGAGCAGCTGGCTTTCACGGCTGTATCCGCCGGCCTCGCCGCCGCCACGCCCGGGCTCGATTCCGGAACCGGTCGCCGCCGGGTGGCCCTGGAGGCTGGGAATCGGGTGCAGCGAAAACGGGCCGACCGCGCCATCCCCGGCCACCTGCAGGGACCGGGAACGCCGTGGACGGCCCGTGGAGCTTGGTGCAGCGGGGGGCTGGCGCCGGGAAGGCTGGGGCTGGGTCTGGCGCACCTGAGGGAAGGCTGCGAGCCCTCCGCTTGTAGCAGCCTGCCCGGGCCTTGCCAAGGGAGCGGCGCTGCAGCTTCAGGCTTTGTAGAGGCTGAAGCAGAGACGGACCGCCAGCACCCCGGCATGGGCCGCCACGATGAGGGCGATCAGCACTTCGGCCTGGTTGATCGGGGTGACCATATCCTTGACGGTGAATGGAGTTTGACCGACCCATTCTTCGGCCATCGCGAGCTACGGTCCAGCCTCCGGCCCTGCCCTGTCACAGCTCTTGATGGCGCCCCAACCCTGCCCCGAGCCCCTGAACGTTTCCGCCGCCCAGGTCCGGGGGCTCGACCTCTCCCCCCTGGCGGGCCTGGCGTCGCTGGAGCCGGCCGCGCTGCTCACCGCCGCCAGCGGACTGGCCCTCGACTTCGACTGGTCCCGGGAGGCGGAGGATCCCCGCGAACTCTCGGAGATCCCGGAACTGCGGCTCTGGAGCCTGCGGGCCGATGCGCTCCATCCCTGGCTTCCCCTGGTGCTGGAGCGCAGCGGTGGCCAGCTCACCCGCCATGTGGCCATGCTGCTTCCCCATGGGTTCAGCCCCACCGAGGGGATCCGCTTCGCACCCGAGAGCCTGGAGCTCTGGATCACCCAGCGCCTGTTCCTGCTCGACCACTGGGCCGCCACCGGGGGGATTGAGTGCCGCGCCAACCTGGGCCAGATGGCCGCCGTGCTCGGCTACGAGCTCGACCCCGGCTTCTGGAGCGTGATGCCCTGAGCGTCGACCCAGAGACCAAGGCACCGCTGGCGCTGTCCAGCGCAGCACCAGGGTGCTGGTGGCCAGGGCCTGATGGGGGATCCGACCGAGCTTCAGCAGCAGGGGGGGAAGCTCAGCCCTCCGCAGATGCCCGGCAGTCCGGAGCGCAGGCCAGCCACCGGTCCCAGGGGCCGCAGGGGAAGCAGACTCCAGATCAGCGTCGAGGCCTGCGGCTGACCCGACCTCCACCATGACCGCGCCGCCTGCCCCATCCATGCCTCCGGAGGCCCCGATGCGCTGGATCGGGACCACCTGCCTGGACGGGGACTGGCAGATGGCCATCGATGCCTGGCTGCTGGACGGTCCGCCGGCGCCGGCCTTCCGGCTCTACCGCTGGTCGCGGCCCACCCTCTCCCTGGGCTGGCACCAGCGGCGACTGGAGCCCCATTGGTGGGACCTGTGGCGCCAGGGGCGCATCGACCTGGTGCGTCGCCCCAGCGGCGGCCGGGCGGTGCTCCATGGCGCCGACCTCACCTATGCCTTGGTGTGGCCCCGGCCCCATGGCACCCGATCCGAGGCCTATGGCCGGGCCCTCACCTGGCTGATGGAGGCCTTCGCCGCCATGGACCAGCCCCTTCAATGCGGCCGCCAGGCGGCCAGCCTGCAGCGCAGCAGCTGCTTCGCCACCAGCACCGTCGCGGATCTGGTGCATGGCAACGGTGCCAAGCGGGTGGGCAGCGCCCAGCTCTGGCGCGGCGGTCACCTGCTGCAGCACGGTTCGATCCAGCTGGACCCCTGCCCTGTCCTCTGGCGGCAGGTCTTCGGCGGCGATCCCCCCGACCTGGATCCCCTGCCGCTGGCGGGGATCGACCTGGAGGAGCACCTGCTCCGCTCGGCGGCCCGCTGGCTGCCCTGGCCCGCCGCCCCCGATGCCGGCGCTGAGTTCCGGCCGTCTACCCTGCCGCCCCTGGCTCCCCTGGGTGGGGCGGAGCTGGCCTCGATCGCGCCGCTGCTGGCCCGTTATCGGCTGAGCGAGCCCGCTATCGGCTCACCGAGTCCGTCAGCGGCGAGACGTCTCCAGAGCTGACCATGCCGCGGGCCACCTGACCGAGGGCCATGCCGAGGGGGTAGCCGTTCTCCCGGCGGGCGACGGTGAGCAGATTGGCGGGGAGCCGCAGTCCCAGTTTCTTGAGCACCGCGTCCCCCAGTTCGGGGCGCTCCACGGTGCCGCAGGGCAGCCCAGCCGGACTCAGCACCAACAGCCGTTGGTGGTTGCCGTCGTCCAGCTGGAGGGCGGCCTGCCAGAGCGGGGCGGATTCGGGGATGGCGGGCAGGCTGGAGAGGGGCCGGAGGTGGTCCCCCACCCGCTCCCGGTCCCAGCACTGGACCGGCAGGGACTGGAGGGGCTCGTCATCGATGACGCCCTGCCAGCGACCCCGGTCGCAGACCAGCAGCCACTCCGCCGGGCCGTTGGCCGTCTGGTCGGTGGAGGGGGGAGCGCCTTCACCGGCTTCGGCGATCGGCGGCGCGCTGCCGAGGCGCAGCCGGCTCAGCTCCCGCAGGGTCGTGTCGGCCTCCAGAACCCGGAAGCGGCGCTGGGCCACATCCCGGACCTTGAGATCCTTCAGGGCCTGCTGGACGACCAGCATCTGCTTCTGGTTGCGGGCCGCCCCGAGGCCGAACCAGCCGAGCAGGATCAGCCAGGCGCCGGCGATCCCGCCCCCCCGCAGCAGCAGCACCGTCCCCATGCCGACGGCGAACAGGGACAGGAAGCGGCCGCAGGCATTGGCTACCTCCACGCCACGCCGCTGGCTGCCGGAGAACTGCCAGACCAGGGCCTTGACGATCAGCCCGCCATCCAGGGGCAGGCCGGGCAGCAGGTTGAACAGACCGAGGATCAGGTTGAGGGCACCGAGCCGTTCCACCATCTGGCCCAGCACCGGGGCCACATGACTGGCGGCATGGGTGGAGGCCAGCAGGCCGAACCCCAGCACCAGGCTCACCGCCGGCCCCGCCGCTGCCACCATCAGGGCACCGCGGGCGGTGGAGCATTCCCGCTCGACGCTGGCCACGCCACCCAGCAGGAACAGGGTGATGCTCTTCACCTTGACCCCCTGGCGCAGGGCCACCAGGGAATGGCCCAGCTCGTGCAGCAGCACGGAGACGAACAGGGCCAGGGCCGTGACCAGGGCCACGGCCCAGAGCGCCGCCGGGGCGAGCTGGCTGCCCAGGCTGAGGGCGTACTGCTGCTGGAAGGCCAGGGTGGCGAGCAGCAGGATGACGAACCAGCTCGGGTGGATGCGCAGGGGGATGCCGCGGATCGTCAGCAGTTGCCAGCCTTCACCCACGGGCACCGTCCGCTCGGAGATCCGGCCGTGGCCGGAGTTGTTCGCCCCATCCTAGAAAGGCAGGCTTGCCGCCTTGATTCCGGTCACCACTCCGCTGCTCAAGATCTGCGGGCTCCGGGAGCCGGCCCAGGCCACCGCCATCGCGGCCCTGGGGGCCGACGCGATCGGTGTCATCGCCGTTCCCGGCTCGCCCCGCTACGTGTCGGCGGAGCAGCGGCCCGGGCTGTTCGCCGCCATGGCCGCCGGCCGTCCCGACTGCTTCGGCGTGCTGGTGGTGGCCGATCCCGCCGACCACCAGCTGGAGGAGCTGGCGGCGGGACGGGGCCATGCGGTGGTGCAGCTGCATGGCGAGGAGAGCGTCGAGCGTTGCCGCGAGCTGGGCGAGCGTCTGGGGGTGCGCCTCTGGAAGGCCCTGCGGGTACGCACGCCCGAGGACCTGGAGCGGGCGGCTGCCTACACGGGGGTCGTGGAGGCCCTGCTGCTCGACGCCTGGTGCCCCGGCCAGCTGGGGGGGACCGGGCACCGGATCCCGATCGAATGGCTGGAGGAGTTCCGCCCGTCCATGCCGTGGTGGCTCGCCGGGGGAGTCGGCCCCGGGACAGTGGCCGAGCTGCTGGACCGGCTGCAGCCCGATGGCCTGGATGCCTCCAGTGCCCTGGAGGAGCGCCCCGGCGTCAAGGACCTGGCGAGGGTCGCGGCCCTGGTGGCGGCGGTGCGTCGATCCGGCAGCGGTTGATTGGCGTTTGGCCCCGCCGGGTGCAGGATCGGTGCAGCCCGATTCCTGACCCCCACTTGGCCTTCCTCCGCCGCCCTAGCCGAGCCCGTGTCGCCCTCCCCCTGGCCCTGCTGCTGGCCGCACTGCCGGGGGCACCCGGGCTGCGGGCCCAGGACCTGGTGGGTTGTCAGCTGGTGGACGGCACGCTCCAGTGCGTTCCCGGGGTGACGGCCGATCCCCAGCAGCAGATCCAGCTGCTCCAGCAGAAGATCGCCGGCGATCAGCGGATCGAGGGGGCGGTGGAGCAGCGGATCGCCGGACTTGACCAGCTCCTGCTCCAGGGCGAGGCCACCCAGGGGGCCCTGCTGCAGGCAACGGCAGCCGCCGAGGGGCTGACCTCCCTGCCCCCGAGCGCCTTCCATTGGTACCGGCTCGCCCCCGGACAGGCCCGTTGGCAGCTGATCCAGGGGGCCAGCGGCCCCACCTACGCCCTCACCTCCGCCGATGTGACCTCCCAGGTGATGGTGGTGGTGGCGGTCCCCACCCCGGGGGGCAGCCAGCGCAGCGTCTCCCAGGTGGTGGGGCCGGTTGTACCCCGTCCGGGCAACTGAGCCGGCTCAGGTGCTGAGCAGGGCCTCCTGCTGACGCACGAGCTCAAAGAACTCCTGCTTGAGGCTCGGGTCGTGGCGGAAATCACCGCGCACGACCGAGTTGACCATGCTCGTCTGGGGCTCCTTCACCCCGCGCCATTTCATGCAGTAGTGCTGCGCCTTGACCAGGATCGCCAGTCCGAGGGGCTCGCAGAGCCGCTCGATCTCGTTGGCGAGGATGATCACCGCCTCCTCCTGGATGTGGGGCCTGGAGAAGACCCAGTCGGCGACGCGGGAGAACTTCGACAGGCCGATCACCCGCTCACCGGGTTTGATGCCGATCCAGCAGTTGCCGAGGATTGGCACCAGGTGGTGGGAACAGGCGGAACGGATGGAAATGGGCCCGACGGTGTAGATCTCATCGAGCTGCTTCACGTTGGGGAAGCTGGCGATCTTCGGCTGCTCGTGGTAGCGGCCCTTGAACACCTCGTGGAGATACATCTTGGCGACCCGCTCGGCCGTCTCCTCGGTGTTGTGGTCGTTCTCGATATCGATCACCAGGCTGCGCAGCAGGTCGCGCACCTTGCCGGCCACCTCGATCTCCAGCTGGTCGAGCTCACCCTCGCGCAGGTGTTCGGAGATGTTGTCGTTGGCCAGAAACGGGACCCCTTCCTTCTGCAGCCGTTCGCGGATCCGCAGGCTGACGGGGATGGGGGTCGTGACGGGAGCGGCCTGACGGGCGCTGAGGCCAGTGGGGAGGGTGGATGTCATAAGGGGGTTTAGAAGGCTCCGGCGGCCGGCATCAGGGTGAGGTCCTCAACCGTCTGGCTGTGGGGTTGCCGCGCAAGGTAGAGCAGGGATTCGGCGACCTGCTCGGTTGAAAGCATGGCACGTCGGTCGAAGGAACTGTGGACGGTTTCACTGTCCCAGAGGGGTGTATTCACCGCCCCCAGGGTGAGGGTGCTCACGGCGATGCCGGCCGAGCGCTCCTCCGCCTCGAGGCAGCGGCTGAAGGAGGCCAGGGCGGCTTTGCTGACGCAGTAGGCCCCCCACTCGGGAAAGGCGTTGCGGGCGGCATGGCTGCTGACGTTGATGATCCGTCCGCCTCCCGCCTGGCGCAGGGCTGGCAGCACCGCCTGGCAGACCTGGAAGACGCTGGTGAGGTTGAGCTGCAGCAGCCACTGCCAGCGTTCGATCGGCATCTCCGCCAGGGGGCCGGTCCAGGCGGCACCGGCGTTGTTGATCACCACCGAAGGGACCAGACCGCGCCCGAGCAGCTCAGCCAGGGCGGGGGCAATGGCCTCCGGCCGGGTCAGGTCGAGGGCCAGGCTCTCGACGCGGCGGCCCAGGCTCCGGAGCTCGGTGGCTACCCCGTCGAGGTCGGCCAGCGTGCGGGCCACCAGCAGCAGGTCATAGCCCTCGGCGGCGAAACGCCGCGCGGTGGCAGCGCCGATGCCGCGGGAGGCACCGGTGATCAGGGCGACGGGCAACGGGCGGAGCGGCAGGGAGGCAAACCCTACGGCGCGTGGGCGGGATCCGGCGTCGCCCCCTCGAGGACCTGGCCCATGCGCCGGAACTTGGCGTAACGGGCCTCCAGCAGGGCGGATTCGCTGCAGGTCTGCAGCTCAGCGAGGTGGCTGAGCAGGGCCTGGCGCAGCGTTTCGGCGGCCTGGATCGGCGCCCAGTGGTTGCCCCCGGAGGGTTCTTTGAGCAGGGCATCCACCAGCCCAAGCTGCAGCAGATCGGCGCCGGTGATGCGCAGGGCCTCGGCGGCGGCGGGGGCCTTCCCCGCATCACGCCAGAGGATCGAGGCGCAGGCCTCGGGGCTGGCCACGGTGTAGACGCTGTGCTCGAACATCAGCAGGCGGTCGGCCACGCCGATGCCGAGGGCGCCGCCGGAGCCCCCTTCCCCGATCACCACGGCGATGATCGGCACCCGCAGCCGGAACATCTCGCGCAGGTTCACGGCGATCGCCTCCCCCTGGCCCTCCTCTTCAGCCTTGACGCCGGCGTAGGCCCCGGGGGTGTCGATGAAGCTGAGGATCGGCAGCCGGAAGCGATCGGCGTGTTCCATCAACCGCAGCGCCTTGCGGTAGCCGCCCGGGGAGGCCATGCCGAAGTTGCGCGCCACGTTCTCCTTCATGTCGCGGCCCTTCTGGTGGCCGAGCAGCACCACGGGCTGGTCGCCGATGCGACCCACACCGCCCACCAGGGCGCGATCGTCGTTGCCGCGGCGGTCGCCGTGCAGCTCGATCCACTCGTCGGTGATGACCTGGATGTAATCGAGGGTGCTGGGCCGCTGGGGGTGGCGGGCCACCTGGATCTTCTGGGCCGGGGAGAGGGAGCTGAAGATCTCCTCCCGCCGCCGGGTGGCCAGGGTTTCCAGCTGCAGCAGCTGCTGGCTGACGTCCACCTCGGAATCACGGGCCAGCTGGCGGATCTGCTCGATCTGCTCCTCGAGCTCCACCAGCGGTTTCTCGAAGTCCAGCAGAACGCGGCGGGCCATGGGCTCTCAGGCGGGGGGATCAGGTGATGGAGAGACTGGGGATCGCCGCCGGGACTTCCAGGCCGAGGGCCTGGAAACCGTGGCGAAGGGAGGCGGTGCCGATCAGGTCCATCTTCTCGAGGGTGATGTTGTTGCGCCCCCAGCTGAAGTTGGTGTGCAGCCCTTCGAACTCCAGCAGCATCGCTTCGGCGAAGCAGGCGAACATCTGGCGCTGCGGTTTGGCCATGTCAGCGGCCTCCATCATCTGCCAGCCGATGTCGGAGCCGAATTCGACGATGCCGCCTTTGAGCACGTGGATGCCGTCGCCGGCGGCCCTGGTGTCCAGGTTCTTGGGGTAGCCGCCGTCGACCATCAGGCAGGGGCGGGGCAGCTGGCTGGGGTCGATGTTGCTGGCCTGGGCCAGGCTGGCGACCCAGACCACCACGTCGGCTTCGGCCAGGGCCTCTTCCAGGGGCAGGATGCGACCACCGCCGAGCTCCTGCTGGAGATCGGCCAGGGGCTGGGGCCGGCGGGCCACCAGCAGCAGCTCCTGCACGCCGGTGCGCTGCGAGAGCCAGCGGCAGACGGCGCTGCCGATGTCACCGGTGGCCCCCACCACCGCCACCTTCGCCCGGCGCAGGTCGATGCCCAGCTTCGGGGCATTCTCCTCCACCTGACGGCAGAGGACCCAGGCGGTGTGGGTGTTGCCGGTGGTGAACCGCGTCCAGTCGAGGGTGGTGGCCCGCACCTGCTGCTCGCGCAGCAGCTTGAAGTCCTCGAAGATGATCGAGGTGAAGCCCCCCAGGGCGGTGATGTCGATGCCGGTCTTCTGGGCCAGCTCCATGGCGTTGAGCACCTTGCGCTTGGCCGTCTTGAAGCGGCTCAGCATCTCGGGCACGAACACCGAATCGATGTAGGCGCCTTCGATGCGCTTTCCCGTGGGGCTGGTGACACTGATCCGCTCCACCAGCTGGGGCGGAGCGCTGCACCACATGTCCAGATCCCCCTCCGCGTACTCCTCGAACCCAAGGCTTCGCGCCAGGTTGAGGGCCGACTCGAAGCTGGTGGAATGACCGATCAGGCCGAACATGCAGGAAGGAGAAAGCGGCGGCAGGGGCGGGGCCGGATGTCGCCGACGCTACATCCTCCCCAGGGGTGGGGAAGGGGGGCGCCTCAGCCCACCAGGGCCGCGGCGGCCATCCTGGCGATCTCCCTGGGGGTGAAGCCGATGTCGGTGAGGGCGTCCTGGTAGGCGATCAGGAAATCCTCGATCAGATCCTCCTTCTCCATGTGGAGCACGGCGGCGTCGGCGGCCACCCGCTCGAGCATGCGGCGCACGTGGGGGAGGTTGTCGCGGTTGGCCTGCTCCAGCTCGGCGCGGGACTCCTCGAGATGGGCCTTGAGCCACTCCTGGCCGTAGTTGAGGTGGGTGTATTCGTCCTTGACGACCCCTTCGGTGATCTTGCGGGCGAACGGATCGGCGACAGGGATATAGATGTGGTAGGCCGAGATGGCGAAGGCTTCGATCAGCAGGGCCTGGATCAGCAGGCAGGTGACCACCTTGCCCTCCTTGAGGGCCGCCTGGAAGTTGTTGCGCAGGGGGGAGAAGAATTCCTGGGCGAAGGGCATGTCGGCGGTGACGCCGAGGTTGTTGGCGCAGGCGGTGAAGCCCTTCATGTGCTTCAGCTCCATCCGGGCCAGCCGGGCCAGTTCCTCGGCCTGGTCCGGCAGAAGGGTGCCGAGGGACATGTAGTTGTCGTGGGCTTCCTGCTCACCTTCGATGACGATCGCGTTGATGCGGCTGTAGGCGTCCTTGTAGGCGGCGGTGGTGAAGTCGGGCAGGTTGCTCCCCTCGATCGGGCCCACCGGATCCAGGGAGGAATCGACGGACGTGGTGGTTGCGAGGGTGGGCATGGGAACCACGGGGATAAGCAATCCCACGACTTTAGTCACGCTCCGCCGGATGTCGGTGGCCAATCGCTGCGCAGCAGGGCGTCCAGGCGCCGCTCCCAGCTCTCCACCAGCCGCCCGAACAGCTGCCCGCCCAGCTCTTCGCTGGCGCCGGAGGGATCGCCGATCACGCCGCTGGCACTGATCTCCTCCGTTCGCCAGGCGCTGGGGCAGGCCCCTTCCAGGCTCCAGCCGGCGGGAGGCGCCTGGCCTTCGCCGGGGCCGTCGGCGGCGGGGAGGGGGCCGGCGGTGCCCGGTTCGAGAAACAGCATCAGGCTGGTCTCGGCCAGGCCGGCATGGAGGCCGTTGCTGCGTTCCGGTTCGGGGATCAGCGCCCCCAGTCCATCGACGCCGCGCCACAGGAAGCAGGGCAGCACCGCCAGGGCGGGTTCCAGCACCCGCAGCTCCCGGGCCGCCGCCTCCAGCAGTCCGATCTGACCGCCGTGGGCGTTGAAGAGCACCAGCCGCCGGAAGCCCGCCGCCGCGACCCCCTGGCCGACGGCGCGCACCAGGTCGATCAGCAGCTCGGCCGGCAGGCTGAGGGTTCCCGGGAAGCCCAGGTGCTCCGGGGAGAAGCCGAGGCTCTGCAGTGGCAGCCGCCAGATCGGCAGGTCGGACTCGAGCCGCTCCAGCACCGCTGCGGCCACCCGTTCGGCGAACAGGGCATCGGTGCCGAGGGGCAGCAGCGGACCGTGCTGCTCGACGGCGCCCAGGGGCCAGAGCACCGTGCTGCCCGGTCGGGCCGCCTGCTCACGCACCGTCGTCCAGCTGAGGCTGGCGAGGCGTCGCTCGGTGCTGGGGGGCATCGGCGGGGGGAGGAGCGGCCTCAGAAGGGTGATTCGTACAGTGTGGGGCCCCGTGCTTCGCTGAGGACCTCCATGGCAGGAACCGGCAACCCCGCGCCGCGTCAGCCCCGGAACCCCGCCCAGCGCCCCACGCCGCCGGCGAGGCCTGCCGGGTCGGCCCCGGCGCCGCTGCGCAAGCCCCCCCAGGTGTTGATGATCAAGAAGGAGGACGAGGCGGCGCCCGACACCCCCCTCGCCCCCCCAGCCTCCGCACCGGCCAGCGCTCCTGCGGCGGCCTCCGGCCCTGTGGCGCCCGCTCCAGTCGCCGCACCGGTGCGGCCCCCCTCGCCCGCCGCGGACGATGACGACCGCTTCGATCTGGCGGGCATCGAGGGCCTGACGATGGCCGATCTGCTCGGGCCGGCCCCGGATCGGCGCGGCGGCGGTTCGGCGCGCTCGGCCGGCCGGGCCCCCGCCGCCGCCGAGGCCGCCCCAGGCGAGACCTCCCGCCCGGCCCGCACCGTCGATGACTTCGACTTCGACGAGGAGGCCTTCCTCGCCGCCCTCGATGAGAACGCCCCGGTCGGGACCACCGGTGAGGTGGTCCAGGGGGTGGTGATCGGCATGGAAAGCGACGGTGTCTATGTCGACATCGGCGGCAAGGCCCCCGGCTTCATGCCCAAGAGCGAGTGCGGTCTGGGGGTGATCACCAACCTCAAGGAGCGCTTCCCGAAGGGACTGCCGATCGAGGTGCTCGTCACCCGGGAGCAGAACGCCGACGGCATGGTGACGATCAGCGCCCGCGCCCTGGCCCTGCGCCAGAGCTGGGAGAAGGTGCGCCAGCTGGAGAAGGAGGGCAAGGTGGTGCAGGTCAAGGTGAACGGCTTCAACCGCGGCGGGGTCACCTGCGATCTCGAGGGCCTGCGCGGCTTCATCCCCCGCTCCCAGCTCAACGAGGGCGAGAACCACGAGGCCCTCGTCGGCCAGACCCTGGGGGTCGCCTTCCTGGAGGTCAACGCCGAAACCCGCAAGCTGGTGCTCTCGGAAAAGCGGGCCGCCACCGCCGCCCGGTTCGCCACCCTGGAGGTGGGGCAGCTCGTGGAAGGCCAGGTGGTGTCGATCAAGCCCTACGGCTTCTTCGTCGACCTGGGCGGCGTCAGCGGCCTGCTGCACCAGTCCTCGATCACCGGCGGCGCCCTGCGGGATCTGCGCGAGGCGTTCCAGCAGGGTGAGCACCTCAAGGCCCTGATCACCGCCATCGACCCCGCCCGGGGCCGCATCGCCCTGAACACCGCCCTGCTCGAGGGTCCCCCCGGCGAGTTGCTGATCGCCAAGGACACCGTGATGGCCGAGGCCGAGGACCGGGCCCACCGGGCCCGCTCGCTGCTGCGCCAACAGGAACAGGACGCAGGATGAGCGCAGCGGTGCAGGTGCCCGGCCCTGACTGGGAGCTCGACTACTACTCCAGGCCGATCCTGGAGGCTGATGGCAAGAAGCGCTGGGAGCTGCTGATCTGCTCAACGGCGGGTCTGCAGCCGGCTCCGGACCCCTTCCGCTGGTCGATGGACTGTCCGGCCGCCAGCGTCAACTCCCAGTGGTTGCGTGGGGCGATCGAGACGGCCCTGGCGGCGGCCGCCGAGCAGGGCTACGGCCCGCCGCGGCGGCTGCGCTGTTGGCGGGGCTCGATGCGGGCCATGGTGCAGCGGGCGGCCGAAGGTCTCGGCCTGGAGCTGGTGCCGAGCCGGCGCTGCTACGGCCTGGTGGAGTGGCTGCGGGAGCGGCAGGCCAGCGTCTACCCCCTGGAGCCCGGCTACATGGCCGGCCCCCTCGCCCCGCCCCCCCAGCCGATTGCGGCCGTGGCCCTGCCCCTGCCGGAGGCGGCCCGGGGCGACAGCTGGGGCTGGGCCACCCTGCCGGCCGCCACGCTTGCCGAGGCCGGCGGCTGGGAGATCGCCTTCCCCGGCCTGGTGGCCCTGCCGTCCGCCATCGATCCCGCCACACCGGTGCCCGGCATCCGGCTGTTCAGCCGCCGGCGGGCCCTGGCCATCGCCGGCTGGCTGTCCGGCCTGGAGCCGACGCGGCTGGAAGTCAGCGCCGGCCAGCTGGTGCTGGAGGCCGGCCTCGAGGATCGCTGGATCCTGGCCCGACTGCCGGAGGAGGAGGCACGGCTGGCCCAGCAGGCCCTGGCGGAGGCCCGGGAGCGGGCCGGTGGTCTCCAGTTCATCGCCATCCAGGCCAGCGAGGAGGCCTCCACCCTCGAGGGCTTCTGGCTGCTGCGGGACCTGCCCGATGGCTGAGGCGGATGGCTGAGGCGCTCGAGCCCCCCTTCGATCGGCCCGATGCCGGCTTCAACGACCTTCCCGGCTGGACCTGGGTGGGGACCTACGGCGGCCACTATCTCCAGTGCGACCTGCTGGCGGCGTTCGAGCACGGCTTCTTCACCCGCCAGTGGCAGGGCCGGCCGCCGGAGGAGCTGGCCGGTGCCCTCAGCGCCGGCATCAGCGTGCACCGCACCCGCCAGGTGCATGGCGGCGCGGTGCTGGCCGCCTCCGACGCCGACCGGGAGCCCTGGCCGGAGGCCGACGGACTGCGCAGCGACCGGGGCGGCCAGAGCCTCTGGGTGTGCGGGGCCGACTGCACCCCCGTGCTGATCGCCGACCCCGCCAGCGGCCGGGTGGCGGCCTGCCATGCGGGCTGGCGCGGGGTCGCGGCCAGGATCGTGCCGGCGGCGATCGAGGCCCTGGTGGCCGACGGCGCCAGCCGTGAAAGGCTTCTGGTGGCGCTGGGTCCGGCCGTGGCCGGCTTCCGCTACCAGGTGGAACGCTCCGTGACCCTCCAGGTGGCCGCCGCCATGGCGGCCGCAGGTGGCGGCCCGCCGCCGGAGGATCGGGCCCTGGCCGATCTGGAGCGCTGCGGCGCCCTGCTGCCGGATCCCGCCCCCGGCCGGGATCGGCTGGACATCCGACGGGCCACGGCGCTGCAGCTGGAACGGCAGGGGATCGGGCCGGAGCGGATCGGCCTCTGCCCCCTCTGCACCGTGGCCGAAGCGGCCCTGTTCCATTCCTGGCGCCGCGACGGGGTCAGGGCGGTGCAGTGGAGCGGCGTGGTGTCGCAAGGCTGAGCGCCACCGCTTCGGCCACCTTGATGCCGTCGATTGCCGCCGAGAGGATGCCGCCGGCATGGCCGGCCCCCTCCCCGGCCGGGAAGAGTCCCGGGGTGCTAAGGCTCTCCAGCCCGGTGGGGTGGCGCTGCAGCCGCAGGGGCGAGGAGGTGCGGGTCTCGACGCCGGTCAGCAGGGCCCCGGCCATCGCATAGCCCGGAATGCGGCGGGCGAAGACCGGCAGGGCCTCCCGGATCGCGTCGAGGACGTAGTCCGGCAGGCAGCCGTCCAGGCTGCCGAAGCGCAGGCCGGGCTGGTACGACCCCACCACCGCCTCCGCTGGGGGCTCCCGGCTGGGCCTGCGCTCCAGGAAATCCTCCAGCCACTGGGCGGGTGCGCGGTAGTCACCGCCGCCGGCATCGAAGGCCTGCCGCTCCCAGTGGCGCTGGAAGGCGATCCCGGCCAGGGCCTCCGCCCCCTCCTGCGCGTAGGGCGCCAGATCCTCCTGGGAGATGGGCACCACCAGGCCACTGTTGGCATTGCGCTCCCGGCGGGAGTGCTGGCTCATGCCGTTGGTGACGACGCAGCCCTCCTCCGAGGTGGCCCCCACCACCAGGCCGCCGGGACACATGCAGAAGCTGTAGACGCTGCGGCCGGCGCCGGCCGCCCCTTCCCCATTGCCGTGGTGCACCAGCTTGTACTCGGCGGGGCCCAGGCGCGGATGGCCGGCCGCCTCCCCCCAGCGGGCCCGGTCGACCAGGGCCTGGGGGTGCTCGATCCGCACCCCGACCGCAAAGGGCTTGGGCTCCATGGCCACACCGAGGCGGTGCAGCATCGCGAAGGTGTCCCGGGCGCTGTGGCCCGGCGCCAGCACCAGATGGTCGCAGGCGATGGCCGTGCCGTCGGCCAGCCGCACGCCTGCCAGGCGCCGCTCGGGTCCGTCCCCCAGCAGCAGCTCGACCACGTGCTGACCGAAGCGAACCTCGCCGCCCAGGGCCTCGATCCGAGCCCGCAGCCCGCGCACCACCGTGGCCAGCTTGAAGGTGCCGATGTGGGGGTGGTGCAGGGTGAGGATCTCCGGATCGGCCCCGGCCGCCACCAGCTCCTCCAGCACCTTGCGGATGTAGGTGGGGTTCTCGCTCACCTGGCTGTAGAGCTTGCCGTCGGAGAAGGTGCCGGCTCCCCCCTCGCCGAACTGGGCATTGGAGCCGGGATCGAAGCGGCGGCGGCCCTGCCAGAAGCCGAAGGTGTCCGCGGTGCGCTCCTTCACCGCCTTGCCGCGCTCCAGCAGCAGCGGCCGCCAGCCCATCTGGGCCAGCAGCAGGGCAGCGAAGTAGCCGCAGGGGCCGGCCCCCACCACCACCGGGCGCAGCTCCGCGCCGGCTCCCTCGGCCCGGGCCACGGGGCGGTAGCGGTTGTCGGGGGTCGGACGCAGGTGGGGGTCGCCCGCGAAGCGGCGCAGCAGGCGGCGTTTGGCCCCGCCTTCGAGCTCCAGATCGAGGCAGTACACCAGGGCGATGGCACCGCGCCGCCGCGCATCGACGCTGCGTTTCACCAGGTGATGGCCCCGCAGTTCACCGGGGGCGAGCCGCAGCCGGCTGGTGATGGCCGCCTCCAGGTCGACGGCGCTGTGGTCGAGCGGCAGTTTCAGCTCGCTGAGGCGCAGCACGGCCGTGGCAGGCGGAGGGCTGCTGGCGTTCTAGGGCACGGCGGGATCGGCGCCAACGGGGCGGGTCGGGCGCCAACGCTTGTGGCGTCCCCTGCCGATCCGCCGCGGAAGGTGCCATGGTGGAACCTGATCGCGCCTGGGGCCGATATCGGATGGGTCTGGCTCACTGCCCCCTCTGCATGGGTCTGGCGGCGCTCTGCGCGGTGCGCTGCGGTGCCCACGCCCTGCTGCTCTGGCGCCTCTGGTTTGAGGGGGTCGGGACGCCGGTGGGCCCAGCGCCGGTACGGCTCCGCCAGGCCGCTTGCTGAGGGCAACCGGGCCTCGCCCCATCAGGCCCTGGTCGGCTGGCTCGCGGCGTCCCGTTCGGTCTCCAGGGCGGCGATGGCGATGCGGGTCGGCACCACCGCATCGGGGTTGAGGCTGATCGAGTCGATCCCCTCCTCCACCAGGAAGCGGGCGAAGTCGGGGTAGTCGCTGGGGGCCTGGCCGCAGATGCCGATCTTGCGGCCGCAGCGGCGGGCCGTGCGGATGGCCATCCGGATCATGTCCTTGACGGTGGGATGTCGTTCGTCGAACAGGTCCGCCACCAGGGCCGAGTCCCGGTCGAGCCCCAGGGTGAGCTGGGTGAGGTCGTTGGAGCCGATCGAGAAGCCGTCGAAGCGCTCGGCGAAGGCCTCGGCGCCGATCACGTTGCTCGGCAGTTCGCACATCACGTACACCTCCAGGCCGTCCCGCCCCCGCACCAGCCCCTCGCCGGCCATGACCTCCAGCACCCGATCCCCCTCCTCGGGGGTGCGGCAGAAGGGGACCATCGGGATCACGTTGGCCAGCCCCATCGACTCCCGCACCCGGCGCAGGGCCTGGCACTCCAGCGCGAAGGCGGCCCGGAAGGCGGGGGCGTAGTAGCGCGAGGCCCCGCGCCAGCCGATCATCGGGTTCTCCTCCGCCGGCTCGAAGGCCGCCCCGCCCAGCAGGCGGGCGTACTCGTTGCTCTTGAAGTCGGAGAAGCGCAGGATCACCGGCCGGGGATGGAAGGCGGCGGCGATCCGGGCCATGCCCTGGCTGAGCAGGTCCACGTAGTAGTCGGCAGGCACGTCGTACCCCTCCACCAGCGCGGCGATGGCGGCCCGGTCGGCTGCCGCCGTCACCCGCTCGGGCTCCAGCAGGGCCATCGGGTGCACCCGGATGTGGTTGGCGATGATGAACTCCAGCCGGGCCAGCCCCACCCCGTCGCAGGGGATCGAGGCCAGGTGGAAGGCCTCCTCGGGGTTGCCCACGTTCATCAGGATCCGGGTGCGGGTGGGCGGCAGGTCGCCGATGGCCTGCTCCTCCACCCGGAACGGCACCGCCCCCCGGTAGACGTGGCCCACGTCCCCTTCGCAGCAGCTCAGGGTGATGCTGTCGCCGTCGGCGATCCGCACGGTGGCGTCGCCGGTGCCGACGATCGCCGTCAGTCCCATCTCCCGGGCGATGATCGCCGCGTGGCAGGTGCGGCCCCCCTGGTCGGTGACCACGCCGCTGGCCTTGCGCAGGATCGGTTCCCAGTCGGGGTCCGTGCGGCGGGTCACCAGCAGGTCGCCGTCCATGAACCGGGCGATCTCGCCGGGATCGCTGATCACCCGGGCCCGGCCGCTGCTCACCGAGGCGCCGATGGCCCGGCCGCTGGTGATCTCTTCGGCCGTGTGCGGCTCCAGGTGCCAGCTGCGCAGCACCGCCCCGCCCCGGCGGGATTCCACCGTTTCGGGCCGGGCCTGGAGGATGAACAGCTCGCCGCTGAGGCCGTCCTTGGCCCACTCGATGTCCATCGGGGTGGGCACCCCGCGGCGTTCGCCGTAGTGGCGTTCGATCACGCAGGCCCAGCGCGCCAGGGTCAGGGCCTCCGCGTCGCTGAGGGCGAAGCGCCGGCTGTCCTGCGGGGACACGGCCTCATTGCGCACCGCCCGGCCATCGCCGCCGGCGGGGTCGGCATAGACCATCCGCAGGGCCTTGCTCCCCAGCCGCCTGCTCAGGATCGGGGCGAACCCCTGCTCCAGGGTGGGCTTGAAGATCAGCCACTCATCGGGATTCACGGCGCCCTGCACCACGTTCTCCCCCAGCCCGTAGGCGGCGGTCAGCAGCACGGCGTCGCGGAAGCCGGTTTCGGTGTCGATGCTGAACATCACCCCGGAACTGGCCAGATCGGAGCGCACCATGCGCTGCACCCCGATCGAGAGGGCCACCTCCAGGTGGTCGAAGCCGTGCTGCTGCCGGTAGACGATGGCCCGATCGGTGAACAGCGACGCGTAGCAGCGCCGGCAGGCCTCCAGCAGCGCCGCCTCCCCCTCGACGTGCAGAAAGGTCTCCTGCTGCCCGGCGAAGCTGGCCTCCGGCAGGTCCTCGGCCGTGGCACTGGAGCGCACCGCCACCACGGCCGGGCCACCGCCGGAGGCCAGTTCCCCGCCGGAGGCCAGCTCCCCGCTGAGCTCCCGGTAGGCCGCCACGATCGCCTCCCTCAGTGGCGGCGGCAGTTCCGCCCGGCCCAGCCGCTCCCGGGCCCCTTGGCCGGCCGCCTGCAGGGCCGCCAGATCGTCGGCATCCAGCCCGTTGAGCAGCTCAGCCAGGACCGGCCTGAGCCCATTGGCGGCGATGAACAGCCGGTAGGCGGCGGCCGTGGTGGCGAAGCCCCCCGGCACCCGGACGCCGGCGGGTTCCAGCCGCTGGATCATCTCGCCCAAGGAGGCGTTCTTGCCGCCCACCTCGGCGATGGCGTCGAGGCCGACCTTGGCCAGGGGCACGACAAGCCGATCGGAGTCCCGCATCCCCTTCGCCCTGACTGAGCCAACTCTGGGCCCGCCCTCCCCTGCCGGCGCCGGGCTGTGATCTTTGGTCGTCGCTCAGGGGTCGGCGTCGGCGTCGGCGTCGGTGGGGGGCGGGCCGGATTCGGGCAGCAGCTGGGCCAGCAGGCCGGCCCCCATGAGGATGCCGCCGAGGGTGAGGGCCAGGCCCCGGTTGGCGGCGGCGGGTCCGTCCACCCAGGTGCCGGCGGCCAGGAAGGCGCCCCCCAGCAGCAGGGTGGGCACCAGCACGATGCCCTTGGCGGTGCGGTTGAGGCTCATGGGCAGGCCTCCGGCCTGGCGAGGCCGGCTCCGATCAGGCCGCTGGCGATGTCGTCGCCGCTGGCCAGCAGGCTCACCCGCGCCAGCAGGGTGCCGTCCCGCTGGCCCATGGGGCGCAGATTCACCCTGGTGCGGCGAGGCAGGGCCTGGCGCAGCCAGCTGATCGCCTCGGTGTCCTGCCCAGGCGCCAGTTCCATGCAGGCCAGTTCCACGGGGTAGCTGCGGTTGCCATCACCGACCTGCAGCAGAGTGCCGCTGCGCACCTGGAACACCTCCGCCGCCGCGGCCGCGCCGGGCCAGACCATCACCAGGCCCAGCAGGAGCGCAAGCAGGGTCAGAGTTTGGCGCCGCAACTGGGACAGAACAGGTGGGCACTGGCGGTGGTGCTGCCGCAGGCGTTGCATTGGCGGATGGTGTCGATGGCCAGTTCGGGATGGCTGGGCAGGCCGACCATCTGGGCATTGCTGGCACCCGGGGGGACCATCGGGTAGCAGTTCTCGTTGCGACGCACGCGCACGTCCACGAACACCGGACCCGGATGGGCCAGGGCCTCGGCGAGACCGGAGTGCAGCTGGGCCCGGTCGGTGATGCCGATGCCCTTGACCCCGAAGGCTTCGGCGAGGGCGGGGAAGTCCGGCATGCCGCCGGTCATCTCGGAACTGGAGTAGCGCTCCTCGTAGAAGCTCTCCTGCCACTGGCGCACCATCCCCTGCCAGCCGTTGTTGAGCACCACCACCTTCACGGGCAGCTGGTACTGGCTGAGGGTGCCCAGCTCCTGGATGTTCATCAGGATGCTGGCGTCCCCGGCCACGCAGATCACCGTCTCGTCGGGGAAGGCCGTCTGGACGCCCATGGCGGCGGGCATGCCGAAGCCCATGGTGCCCAGGCCGGCACTGCTGATCCAGCGCCGGGGTCCGTTGCGCAGGAACTGGGCCGCCCACATCTGGTGCTGGCCCACATCGGTGGTGAAGAAGGCCTCGGAAGCCAGCTCCCGCAGGGCGATCACCACCTCCTGGGGGGCGATCTCGCCGGTGGGCTGGGGGATCACCAGGGGGTAGTGGTGCTTCCAGGTGTCGATGCGCTCCAGCCAGGCATCGGTGCGGCGGTTGGAGCCCTCGCCGACCGAGGCCTGCAGCAGGGCCTCCAGGGCCTGCTTGACGTCGGAGACAACGGGCACCTCGGGCACCCGGTTCTTGCCCACCTCGGCCGCATCGATGTCGATGTGGATCACCTGGGCCCGGGGGGCGAAGCTGTCGAGGCGGCCGGTGACCCGGTCATCGAAGCGGGCCCCGACGGCGATCAGCAGGTCGCACTCGGTGACGGCGAAATTGGCGTAGGCGGTGCCATGCATGCCGAGCATGCCGACGGAGAGGGGATGGTTCTCATCGAAGGCCCCCTTGCCCATCAAGGTGGTGGTGACCGGCAGCCGGAACCGTTCCGCCAGCTGGTGCACCTCGGCGTGGGCGTCGGAGGCGATGGCGCCGCCACCGACGTAGAGCAGGGGGCGGCGGGCCTGGCGGATCAGGGCCAGGGCACCCTCGATGGCCTCCGGCCTGGGGGCCGGCGGACGCTTGAAGCCGGAGGGGATCGCCGATCCCGGAGCCACGGGGGTGTAGTCGAATTCCTCGGCACCCACATCCTTGGGCACGTCGATCAGCACCGGACCCGGCCGGCCGCTGGCGGCGATCAGGAAGGCTTCGGCCACGATGCGGCCGATGTCGGCGGGGTCGCGGACCACCCAGGAGTGCTTCACGATCGGCAGGGTGATGCCGAAGATGTCGGTTTCCTGGAAGGCGTCGGTGCCGATGGCGGCCCGGGGCACCTGGCCGGTGATGACCACCATCGGCACCGAATCCATCTGGGCGGTGGCGATGCCGGTGACCAGGTTGGTGGCGCCGGGGCCGGAGGTGCCGAAGCAGACGCCCACCCGTCCGGTGGCGCGGGCATAGGCGTCGGCGGCGTGGGTGCCGCCCTGCTCGTGGCGCACCAGGATGTGCTTCAGCCAGCCCCGGGCCTCCGCCTTGTGGAGCTCGTCATAGATGGGGAGGATCGCGCCGCCCGGGTAGCCGAAGATGTGGCGGACGCCGTGGCGGTGCAGGGCATCCATCAGGGCATAGCCCCCGCTCACCCGCATCGGTGCCGACGACGGCTGGGAGGCCTCAGGGGTGGTGGCACTGGGGCTGCTGGTCCCGGCGGCGGCGATGGCGGAGGGAAGGGGCGTGAGCGTCACGGCGGCGGCTGGGGTCGGGCGAGGGGAGGGAATCGTCAGGATGGGAGAGCGGTCGGCCCGGGAGCCAGGCGTCCGGGCAGGGGTCTCGGAACCATCAGCGGAAGACACCAAGGTTAGGTCGCTGGAGGGGGTTTGGGTTGCGCTGTCGGCGGCTCTCCGCCATGGCCCGCAACACTCTGGCGGGATCCATCCAGGCGCCCCGATACCGCATGCCCCAGTGAAGGTGGGGGCCCGTGGTGCTGCCCGTGAGGCCGACGTGGCCGATCACCTGGCCGGTGGCCACCCGTTGCCCCACCTGGAGAAGGACGCCGCCGCTCCGGTAGACACCGCTGCCGGCCTGGCCCCCGAGGTGGCAGTAGATGTGTTCATAGCTGCCGGAGCGGATCACCAGTCCGTTGCCGCAGCCGCCGTCGACGATCACCTCGCTCACCGTCCCGGCCCACCAGCTGCGGATCGGTGATCCCAGGGGCGCCGCGATGTCGATGCCGTAGTGGGGACGGACGTCGCCGCTGAGGGGATGGGAGCGCATGCCGAAACCGCTCGTGTAGCCGGCGAAGCTCGCCACCGGAAACACCCCCCTGACCCACAGGCCGGCATTGCGGGCCTCGGCGGGCAGGGCCTGGCTGCTCAGCCCCAGGGTGGCGGCGATCACCAGCGAACGGTTCCGCAGGCCGGTGCGCCTTGGGCGGTCAGAGCAGTCCAAGGGCATGCAGGGGGCCGTGACCGGTGAGCAATTCCAGCAGAAAAGCGGAGAATCCGACCATCGCCAGGCGACCATTCCAGACTTCGGAGCTGTTGTTCCACCCCCAGGCCCACTTGTCCTGGGGGTAGAGCTTCACCTTCTTGGGCAGCTGGGCCGCCATGTCGAGGTTCACCTCCGGGCCCGCCATGGCTTCGTGCACCAGGTCGGCGAGGCCCTGGATGAAGGTGGGGTCGGTGTCGAGGGCTGGAACCCGGCGGAAATGGCTGATGCCGGCTTCGGTGGCGATCTCCCGGTACTCGATGTCGATCTCCTCGAGGGTCTCGATGTGTTCGCTGACGAAGCTGATCGGCACCACCACCAGCTCCTGGACGCCCTGCTCACCGAGTTCCCGCAGGGCATCCTCGGTGTAGGGCTTGAGCCATTCCACCGGCCCCACCCGGCTCTGGTAAGCGAGGGTGGAGGGGTTGGGATGGCCCAGCAGCTGTTCGAGGCGCTCCATCACCAGCGCGGCGCAGGCTTCGATCTCCTTCTGATAGGGGTCGCCGGCCTCCTCCACATAGCTCTTGGGCACCCCGTGGGCACTGAAGAAGATATGGGCCGAATCCGGTGCCTCGCAGTTGCCGATCTCCCGGGCGATCAGCCCGGCCATGGCATTGATGTAGCCGGGATGGTCGTACCAGCTGCGGATGCAGCGGATCGGCAGGCGGCGGAAGGCCGGGTCGGCCTGGCGGAGGCGCTGCAGCTCCCGGAAGCTGGAGCCGCTGGTGCTGATCGAGAAGTGGGGATAGAGCGGCAGCACCACCACCTCCTCCACGCCGTCGGCCTTGATGTCGCCCACCGCCGATTCGGTGAAGGGGTGCCAGTAGCGCATGGCCACGTAGCTGGTGGCGTCGACACCCTCCTGGCGCAGGCGGCTCTGCAGCTCCCTGGCCTGCTGCTCGGTGATGCGGCGCAGGGGAGAACCGCCGCCGATGGAGCGGTAGGCCTCCTTCGACTTGCCGCTGCGGAGGGTGCTGATCAGCCAGGCCAGGGGTTTCTGCAGCGCCGGCGTGGGCAGCCGGATGATCTCCGGATCGGAGAAGAGGTTGTAGAGGAATGGCCCGACGTCCTCGATCCGCTCCGGACCGCCGAGGTTCAGCAGCAGCACGCCGACCCTGGCCATGCCTTCGATCAGAAAGGCAGAGCGTAACCCCGCCTCCCCACCGGCGGCTGCCCGACAGGTCACGGCCCCCTGCCCTGGCGGCTCCGGGATGGCAGGGGTAGTTTCCGGCTCAGCTCCCCGATCGCCCCGCCATCCCCCCGGCTGCCCCGCCACCCCCCGCTGATCTGACAGAACTGGTGCGGCAGCGGAACCAGCAGCTGGCGGCCTCGGGCACCGGCCTGCGGCTGGAGATCCGCCAGCACCGGCTCGGTCTGCGCGGGCCCCTGCCCTGTCCGAAGGGCACGGCGGCGCGGCCGGTGCAGCGGATCAGCCTGGGGCTGCCGGCCACGGCGGAGGGGGTGGCCGCCGCCCTCGACCAGCTGGCTCGGGTGCGGGAGGCCGTCGAGCGGGGCCGCTTCTCCTGGGACCACTGGCGCCGGCGCCCGGCCGCGCCGGCAGCGTCTCCGGCCGCCGCCTCCCCTGGCGAGGCCTTCCCCCCTCCGGCGCCCCTGGCGGCGGGATTCACCCCGCTGCTGGCCGGCTTCGAGGCCGCTTTCTTCGCCGATCCCCGCCGCCGCCGCCGGCCCGCCGGCAGCCGCAGCACCTGGAGCGGCGCCTACCGGCCCTACCTGCGGCGGCTGGCGGCGCTGGCCACCGCGTCGGGGGCCACCCCGGCGACCGTGGACGTGCCCCTGCTGGAGCGGGTGCTGGAGACCTACCCCCTGGCCAGCCGCAGCCGCCAGCAGTGCGGCCTCGCCCTGGGGGCCCTGGCCCGCCACCTGCAGTTGCCCCTGCCGGCCGACTGGAGCGAGCGCAGCGGCGGCTACGGCCTGCATGTGGCCCGCTTCCGGGGCCTGCCCAGCGACGCGCGCATCCTGGAGCTGGTGGCGGCCATCCCCAACCCCCGCTGGCGCCTGGCCTACGGCCTGATGGCCACCTACGGCCTGCGCAACCACGAGGTGTTCTTCTGCGACCTCTCCGCCCTGGCGCCCGGGGGCGACCGGGTGTTGCGGGTGCTGCCCACCAGCAAGACCGGGGAGCACCAGGTGTGGCCGTTCCAGCCCGACTGGGTGGAGCGCTTCGGCCTGGAGGGCCTGGGGGAGGGCGGCGCCGAGCTGCCCCGGGTGTGCACCGACCTGCGCCGCACCACCCTGCAGCAGGTGGGCCGGCGGGTGGCGGAGCAGTTCCGCCGCTACGGGCTGCCGATCACCCCCTACGACCTGCGCCACGCCTGGGCCGTGCGCACGATCCACATCGGCCTGCCGGACACGGTGGCGGCCCGGATGATGGGCCACTCGGTGGCGATCCACACCCGCACCTACCACCACTGGATCACCCGGCGGGACCAGCAGCAGGCGGTCGACACGGCCCTGGCGCGGCTCCGCCAGAGTGCCCCAAACGGACACCGCTCCCCATGACGGCGAACGCCTCCCCGACCCCCGCCGCCCCGGCGGACGACGCCCTGGCGCTGGATCGCCAGGCCGAGGAGCTGGGCCCGGGGGGCGACCTGGCTCCCGAAGTGGACCAGGAGGCCTACCGCCGCCGCATGCAGCGCCGCCGGGAGGTGCAGCAGCAGCGGGTGGGGGAGCGGAACCTGGAGAAGGGGCTGGTGCTCGTCTTCACCGGCGAGGGCAAGGGCAAGACCACGGCGGCCCTGGGCCTGGTGCTGCGCACCCTGGGCCATGGCGGCAAGGTGGCGGTGGTGCAGTTCATCAAGGGCGGCTGGCAGCCCGGGGAGGCCCGGGCCCTGGAGCGCTTCGGCGACGACCTCCACTGGCAGGCCCTGGGTGAGGGGTTCACCTGGGAGACCCAGGACCGGGAGCGCGACCGCCAGCTGGTGCGGACCGCCTGGGAACGCTCCTGCACCTACCTCGCCGACGGCGAGCGCAAGCTGGTGGTGCTCGACGAGATCAACGTGGCCCTCAAGCTGGGCTACCTCGAGCCGGAGCGGGTCCTGGAGGGTCTGGCCCTGCGCCCGCCCCTCACCCATGTGGCCCTCACCGGCCGCGGCGCCCCGGCGGCCCTGCTGGAGCGGGCCGATCTGGTCACGGAGATGAAGGTGGTGCGTCACCCCTTCCGGGAGCAGGGGGTGAAGGCCCAGGCGGGCATCGAGTACTGAGATCGCCCCGGGCCACCGCCCGGATCAGCCCAGGTCGTTCTGCAGGCGGGCCAGGCTGCAGACCAGCACCGACAGTCCGCTGACCAGCAGGGCCCGGTGCACCTCCGGCTCGCTCCAGAACCCCGGGCTGGAGCTGGCCTGGTCCAGGGCCGAGAGCGTGAGCCGGGCCATCACGTCACTGCCTCGGGGGCTGCGGGGGCCGCGGGGCACAGGACATCCGGGCGGGTCGAAGGCCATGGCGGTGCTCCTTTGCGGCAGTGAAGCGGGTGTCGCCGGTGCCGGCAACCTGGTGGCGCCGCGGGAGGGGTTGCTACTGTTCGGCCGATCGCACGAGTCGATGGCCTACAGGCGCGTTCTCCTCAAACTCAGCGGTGAAGCGCTGATGGGTGACCAGGGCTATGGGATCGATCCCGCCATCGTTCAATCGATCGCCAAGGATGTGGTCGAGGTGGTCTCCGGTGGCACCCAGCTGGCGATCGTCGTCGGCGGTGGCAACATCTTCCGGGGCCTGAAGGGCTCGGCGGCGGGCATGGACCGGGCCACGGCCGACTACGTCGGCATGCTGGCGACGGTGATGAATGCCATCACCCTGCAGGACGGCCTCGAGCGGGCCGGGGTGCCCACCCGCGTCCAGAGCGCCATCTCCATGCAGGAGGTGGCCGAGCCCTACATCCGCCGCCGGGCCATCCGCCATCTTGAAAAGGGTCGGGTGGTGATCTTCGGTGCCGGCTGCGGCAATCCCTTCTTCACCACCGACACCACGGCCGCCCTGCGGGCCGCGGAGATCAACGCCGACGTGATCTTCAAGGCCACCAAGGTGGACGGGGTGTACGACAAGGATCCCGCCAAGCACAGCGACGCCGTCCGCTACGAGACGCTCACCTTCCTCGACGTGCTCAGCGGCGAACTGGAGGTGATGGACAGCACCGCCATCGCGCTGTGCAAGGACAATGCGATTCCGATCGTGGTCTTCAACCTGTTCGGCTCGGGCAACATCGGGCGGGCGGTCGCCGGTGAGCCCATCGGCACCAGCATCGTGCCGGCGCCCCGCCGCTGACGTCCCCTCCCCACCACCCTTCCCCTGCCATGGATCTCGAAGCCAGCATGCGCAAGTCGGTGGAAGCCACCCAGCGCACCTTCAACACCATCCGCACCGGTCGGGCCAACCCCTCCCTGCTCGACAAGCTGACCGTCGAGTACTACGGCTCCGAAACGCCCCTCAAGTCCCTGGCGACGATCTCCACCCCCGACGCCCAGACGATCCAGATCCAGCCCTTCGACAAGGGCTCGATGGCGCTGATCGAGAAGGCCATCGCCATGAGCGATCTGGGTCTGACCCCCAACAACGACGGCCGGGTGATCCGCATCAACATCCCGCCCCTCACCGAGGACCGCCGCAAGGAGCTCTGCAAGCTCGCGGCCAAGTACGCCGAGGAGGGCAAGGTGGGCCTGCGCAACCTGCGGCGCGAAGGGATCGACCGAATCAAGAAGCAGGAGAAGGACGGCGAATTCTCCGAGGACCAGAGCCATGACGAGCAGGAGAAGGTCCAGAAGCTGACCGATCGCTACATCACCGAGCTGGAGAAGCACTTGGCGGACAAGGAAGCCGACATCCTCAAGGTGTGAGCAGCCCTGCTGATGCCGACGTGATCGTCGTCGGGGCTGGCCCCGCCGGCGGCGCTGCGGCCTTCCACCTGGCCAACCGGGGCCGGCGGGTGATCCTGCTGGAGGCCCAGGCCCCGGGACGCTCCAAGCCCTGCGGCGGCGGCATGGCCGCCTCGGTGCAGCGCTGGTTCCCCTTCGATCTGGCCCCCGCCGTGGATCAGGTGATCCGCCGGGTGCGGTTCACCTGGTGCCTGGAGGATCCGGTGACGGCCGAGCTGCCCGGCGAAGCGCCGTTCTGGATCGTGCGCCGCAGCGTCCTCGACGCCTTCCTGGGGCACCAGGTGGTCGAGGCCGGCGGCGAGCTGCGCCATGGCTGCCGGGCCGAGCGGATCGAGCGCCGTGACGATGGCCTCTGGGAGGTCGCCGGTCCGGGCGATCTGTGCCTGCGGGCCAGGGCCGTGGTGATCGCCGATGGCTCCGGCTCCCGCTTCGCGGCACCCCTGGGCCTGGGGCCGTCCCGGCCCCGGTTCGCGGCCACCGTGTCAGTGGAGGTGGCGGCGGATCCCGATCCCGCCGACATGGCCCGCTTCGAGTTCGGCCTGGTGCACCACGGCTTCTGCTGGGTGTTTCCCCGCCGGGGCGGCTACAGCATCGGGGTGGGCACCTTCGTCGGCCAGCAGGTGGCCGACAGCGGAGCGGTGCTCTCCGCCCTGCTGCCCAGCCTGGGACTGCCGGAGGCGGCGGGGGAGCGCCGCCACGGCCAGCTGCGCCTCTGGAACGGCCACCACCCCCTCCATGGCCCGGGCCTGGTGGCGGTCGGTGACGCCGCCTCGCTCTGCGACCCGTTCCTGGCCGAGGGCCTGCGGCCGTCCCTGCTGAGCGGCTGCGAAGCGGCCGCGGCCCTCGACCGCTGGCTCGGCGGCGACGGCCCTGCCCTGGAGCACTACAGCCTGCGCATGCGCGAGGCCTGGGGCGATTCGATGGCCTGGGGCAAACGCATCGCCCAGGTCTTCTACCGGGTGCCGCGGGTGGGCTACCAGCTCGGTATCAAGCGGCCCACCGCGCCCCAGCGGATCGCCCAGATCCTTTCCGGCGAGATGGGCTACGGCGAGATTGCCCAGCGGGTCATCCGTCGGCTGCTGTTCCAGCGGGGCTGAGCGGCCAGGCTCGCCGCCGGGGCCCGACCGGGCTCAGTTGCGGGTCACCCCCTTCAGGTCCCGCAGGCGCTGGTCGATGGAGCCCAGCAGCTCGATGGCGAACATGGGCGCCTCCTGGACGGCGAACAGGAACTTCTCGCGGTTCATCACCAGCAGCCGGCAGGGGGTGAGGGCCGTGGCATGGCCATAGCGGCGGTGGTCCTGGGTGACCAGGGCACCGGCCCCGAAGACGTCGCCGGCCTGGATGTCCTCGTGGCCGGCATCGGCGTTCCAGCTCAGCCGCACCGTCCCCTCCAGCAGGCCGAACATGCAGTCGCCGGGTTCGCCGGCGCGGAAGATGACGGAACCGGCCTCGACGTCCCTCACCTCGCCCTTGTCGGCGAGGGCGCGCATGGTGTCGAGGGCGTGGACGGTGTGGGCCATGCGTGAGCTGGGTGGGGATCCATCCTTGCCCATCAAGGTGAACAACCGATCAAGGAACGGGCCGCTGCCGGGCGGCCCGGCCTTCAGCGGCTGATCGCCAGCGGCGCTCCCAGGCCGCCGCGCACATCCTCGGGGGCGAGCCGCCCGTCGTTGTCGGTGTCGAGGGCATCGAAGACGGCATCGCTGCCGAGCCATTCCTCCCGGGTGATGCAGCCGTCACCGTCGAGATCGTTGAGCAGGAAGATCTCGTGCACCGCATGGGTGAAGGCGGCTCCGCCCTCGATCACGGCCAGGCGATGGGCCAGCTGGCCTTCGAGGGTCTCGATCGCCTTGGAAAACCCGCGGATGCCCTCATCGAGCTTCTCGCTGGCCATGGCATCCGCCGCCATCATGGTGCGGAAGGCGGCCTCATCGACGTGGATCCGATCTTCGCTGGCGCCCGGATGGGTGGCATCGAGGCGGCGCTCCAGACGATCGTCGCTCTGGCGCAGCTGGTCCATCAGGGCCGGGGAGATGGTCAGCAGGTCGCAGCCGGCCAGTTCGATGATCTCGTCGATGTTGCGGAAGCTCGCGCCCATCACCTCCGTGCCGTAGCCGTAGGTCTTGAAGTAGTTGAAGATCCGCGTCACCGACAGCACGCCGGGATCTTCGGCTCCGGGGTAGCTGTCGCGTCCGGTGGATTTCTTGTACCAGTCGAGGATGCGCCCCACGAAGGGGGAGATCAGGGTGATGCCCGCCTCGGCGCAGGCCACGGCCTGGGCGAAGCCGAACAGCAGGGTGAGGTTGCAGTGGATCCCCTCACGCTCGAGGACTTCCGCTGCCTTGATGCCCTCCCAGGTGGAGGCGATCTTGATCAGCACGCGGTCGGTGCCGATGCCGGCCTGGGCGTAGAGGCCGATCAGCTTTCGGGCCTTGGTGATGGTGGCCTCGGTGTCGTAGCTGAGGCGGGCATCCACCTCCGTGGAGACCCGGCCCGGCACGATCTTGAGGATCTCCTTGCCGAAGGTGACGCTGATCTCGTCGAGGGCCTCGCGCACCACATCCTCCGCCGGGGCCTCGGCACCGATCACCTCCCGTGATTCCCGCAGGGAGCGGTCGATCAGGTCCTGGTAGGTGGGGATCTGGGCGGCGGCCAGGATCAGGGATGGGTTGGTGGTGGCATCCCGCGGTGTGAACTGACGGATCGCGTCGATGTCGCCGGTGTCGGCCACGACCACGGTCATGGCGGCCAGTTGTTCGAGAAGGTTGGCCATCGTGGAACGGTGTCGGGCGCGATGTCTGCTGGCTCCGACGCTAGCCATGGCCTCCTTCGGAGACGCAACGCGGTTGTGGGAATGAGGACAGGCTGGCTCAGGAGCGGGAGGCCTTGGCGGCGACCCGGGCGGTGGGCTGGCTGGGGGGCACCTTCTCGATCACCAGCAGGGCCTCGGCGATCTGACGGGCCACCGGCAGGGCGACGGTGGAGCCGTAGGCATTCCCCCCCTGGGGCTCGTCGACCACCACCAGCACCACGTAGCTGGGATCATTCGCCGGCAGGATCGCCACGAAACTGCAGATCCGGGCCCCGGGGATGTACACCCCGTTGCGGGCCTTCTGGGCCGTGCCCGTCTTGCCGGCGATCCGGTAGCCGGGGATCTTCATCCCCTTGCCCGAGCCGTTCTCCACCACGGTCTCCATCCAGTCGACGACGGTACGGGTGACGGCCGGATCCAGCAGCTGGACGCCCGTGTTGGCGCTGGCGCTGGCGAGGGCATCGCCGGAGCGGAGACCGCGGGTGATGTGGGGGCTCACCAGCCGGCCGCCGTTGGCGAGCATCCCGTGCAACTGCAGCAGCTTGAGGGGGGTCAGGGAGAAGCCCTGGCCGAAGGCCGCCACCGCCGGCTCGATCGGCGCCGAGGTGAACTCGCTGCGGCTCTTCAGCTGGCCGGCCACGGCCCCGGGCAGGTCCGTGTCCGGCATCTCGTCGATGCCGAAGGCCCGCAGCCAGTGCCAGAAGCGATCGCGTTTCACATGGGACATGGCCTTCACCATCCCCACGTTGCTGGACACCTGCAGCACCGTGGGGAAGTCGATCAGGCCGTTGGCGCGGCGGTCATGGTTGAAGATCGGCCAGCCACCGATCGTCAGCTGCCCCACGTCGTTCACCTTGTCGCCGGGGCGGATCGCCTTCTCCTGCAGGGCCAGGGCCAGGTTGATGGGCTTGAAGGTGGAGCCGGGCTCGTAGAGATCCTGCACCGACCATTCGCGGAACAGGCCGGGGTTGTAATTCCAGAAGCGGTTGGGGTCGTAGGTGGGGGTGGAGGCCAGGGCGAGGATTTCGCCGTTGCGGGCATTCATCACCAGGGCGGCGCCCTGCTTGGCGCGCCACTGCTTCACCTGTTTGGTCAGCGCCTGCTGGGCCACCTGCTGCAGGCGGGCATCGAGGGTGAGCTGGAGCCGCAGGTCGTCCCCGTAGAGCGCCCCGGCCTGGAGACCATCGGGTAGCGGGGTGCCGTCAGCGCCGCGGCGCATGCTCAGGGTCACCTCCTGGCGGCGCAGGTCCCGGTCCCGGCTCTGCTCCAGGCCCGCCTGGGCGACCCTTTCCAGGTTGAGGAAGCCCACCACGTTGGCGAACAGAGACCCCTGGGGGTAGACGCGCTGGGGGTAAGCCTCCAGATCGAGGCCGCTGATGCCGAGTTCCTTGACCCGGTGGGCGGTTTCCGGATCCAGACCGGTGGCGAGCTTGACGCCGCTGCGGCGGCTGCCGATGGTCTCCAGCAGCTCGCCCGGAGGCTTGGCCAGCACCTTGGAGATCTCCCTGACCACATCGGCGGGGGGACGGATCTGCTGGGGCTCGTCGCCGGGAAGGTTGAAGTAGCGCGGGTGGGCCCAGAGGGTGTAGCGCTCCTCGTCGAGGGCCACCAGCCGCCCCATCCGGTCGACGATGGTGCGCCGTTTGCCGATGGGGGTGATGGCGTGGGTCTGGATGGCCTTGGCCCGGGCCTGGAGCTCGGGGGCCTGCACCACCTGCAGCCAGGCGAGGCGTCCCGCCAGCCCGACCAGGGCCGCGCACAGCAGGAGATACACCGTGAGCATGCGGCCAGGGGAGATCGGCTGGATCTCCACCACCCGGCGGGTTGCCGGTCCCCTGGGGCGGCGTCCGCCCCCGGCGGCGGTCGCCGGGGAGCGGCCCTCGCCAGGCCCGGAACGGGAGGCGGGGGGCATCAGTAGCCGGCCGGGATGGCCCGCAGCTGGAAGCCGGCGAGGAGCGGCAGGGTGGCGCGGGGGCTGCTGCTGCGGGGTTCAGGCAGATGGATGAGCTTGGCGCTGCTGGTGGGCTCCAGCAGGCCGGGGCGCCGTACCAGGCTGAGGTGATGCTGCTCGAGCAGGGCGGAGGACTCCTGCATGCGGTGCTCGAGGGTCTTGGAGGCTTCCAGCTTGGAGAAGCTGTAGGCCCACTGGTTCTGCCAGTGCAGGGTGAGGGCGCTCAGGCCGAGCATCGAGAATCCCAATCCCACCAGGGCGCCGCTGCTGATCCGATGCAGTCCGGCCAGCCAGGGGGCCTGGCGTTCGATCCGGCGCGCCGAGAGGGATCCCTCGATCAGCTGCAGGGGCCTCTGGAGGGGCCTCGGTTTTGGCAGCGGATTCTGGCTGCGTGGGGCGGGGGAGGCGGCCAAGGGACCTGAAAGGCACTGCGCAAGTGAACCACCCATCAGGGGCCGCAGCAAGCAGTTTCAGTCGGCGAGAAAGAGGAGATTCATGAAGGTCATGCCGTTCCAGAGGGCGTGCATCAGCACGGCGCTTCCCAGTCGGCCGCTGCGCCAGCGCAGCCAGCCGAGACCCAGGCCGAGCACGAACAGCGGGGCCAGTTCCGCCAGGCTCAGATGGGCGATCGCGAACACGGCCGCACTCAGCACCACCGCACCGGCTCCGCCCAGCCGCTGCCCCGCCACCGGCAGCAGCACCCCCCGGAAGAGGACCTCCTCGAACAGGGGGGCCACCACCAGGGCGGTGAGGGCGAAACAGGCCAGCGCCAGGGGATCGGCGCTGGTCAGCACCAGGTCGAGAAGGGGATTGCTGCCGCCCGGGTCGGCCCAGATTCTGTCGATCGCCCAGCTGGAGGCCGTCACCACCGGCAGCACCATCAGCAGGCTCGACAGGCCGCCGCCGAGGGCGGAACAGGCCGGGCGCCACCTCCACTGCAGCCAGCCCCCCACCGGAGGGGCCCCCCGCCGCGGCAGCATCAACGCCAGCAGCAGCAGCGGGGCGGCCATCAGGGCCGCGTAGAGCACCAGCACCTCGATGCCCTGGCTGAGGGCCCTCGGGGCGTCCAGGCGCTGCAGGGCGATCTGCAGCGGCGGCTGGACCACCATCGGCACGAAGACTTCGCCGAGCACCACGAAACCACCGGCGATCAGCAGGGTCACATCGACGGGGCTCAGGGGCGGTCCCACCAGGGGCGGCGCCGCGGGAAGCTTCTTTCGCCAGGCCAGCCAGCCCTGACGGACCAGCAGGGCGACCCCCATCAGCAGGAACAGGGCCGGCAGGGTGGTCACCGCCAGGAGCATCAGCAGCAGCCTGAGGGAGCGCTCCTCCGCCGGACAGGCGCCGTCCCCTGGCAGCTGTTCGCAGACCAGCTGCTGCACCATCAGGGGGGGCGACCAGGGGGCGAGCAGCTGCTGGCGCCGCTCCGCCGTTACGGGCTGTCCGTCGAGCAGGGCCTGGAGCAGGGGACGCCGCACGGCGTCCACCTGGGTCGCGAGCTGCCTCAGGTCGGTGTCGTCGTCCAGGGCCGCCGGGGTCCCGGCGTCGCGCTCCAGCAGGGCGCGTTCCAGGCGGCGCAGGGCCAGGGGCGGTTCCTCGGGGGACTCCATCTGGCGCCGGAGCTCATCGCCCAGGTCCCGGCGCGGGTCTTCCCCGGTGAGCAGCGGCCGCAGCTCCTCCGGAACGGCCTCGGCCGCCAGGGCGGCCAGCTCGAGCTGCCGCAGGCTGAGGGAATCCACCACCGACGGGCGCTCGAGGCTGTCGATCAGCCCGCCCACCCAGAGCAGGGCACACAGCGCCAGGCTGAGCAGGGCCAGCAGGCTCTTCCATCCCGGGGGGGAGGCGGGCGGTCCGGATCGGGAAGGGGTTCCGTTCAACCGGACCACCTCGGCGGCGATGGGTGCTGATTCTCCCCTGCGCCCGCCCTCGTCCCGTCCCATACGATGGCTGGGCCTGCGCCACAAGCACCTTGCCCCTTCGCATCGTGCTGGTCCGCCATGGGCTGAGCAGCTTCAACCTGGAGCACCGCATCCAGGGCCGTGACGACCTCTCGGACCTCACCGAGGCCGGGCAGGGACAGGCCCGTCGCACCGGTGAGGCCCTGGCGGAGCTCGATGTCACCGCCGTCTACAGCTCGCCGCTGCAGCGGGCCAGCGCCACCACGGCCGCCCTGCTGGCCAGCCACGGCTCGCCGCAGGCCCCCGTCTACGACGACGATCTGCTGGAGATCGATCTGGGGCCCTGGAGCGGCTTGCTGCGCAGCGAGGTGCGGGCCGTGGATCCGGAGCAGGAGCGCCGCTGGCGCGAGGCCCCCGAGACCATGGAGCTGCGCCGTGCCGACGGCACCACCTACCGACCGGTGCCCGAGCTGCTGGAGCAGGCGGGCCGTTTCGCCGATCGGCTGCTGGCCCGCCACGGCGATGACGACACCGTGCTCGTGGTGGCCCACAACGCCATCCTGCGCTGCCTGGTGCTGCACCTGCTCGGTCTGCCGGCGTCTGGCTTCCTGCGCCTGAGGCTCGACAACGCCTCCATCTCGGTGCTCAACCTGGTCCGCGGCGAAGGCGGACGGCCCTCGGTGCAGCTGGAATCCCTCAACGGCACCGCCCACCTGGGCACGGCCCTGCCGCCGGCCGGCCCGGGGTGTCGCCTGCTGCTGGTGCGCCACGGCGAGACCGACTGGAACCGGGAGGGGCGCTTCCAGGGCCAGATCGACATCCCCCTCAATTCCCACGGCCTGGCCCAGGCGGAGGCGGCGCGGGCCTTCCTGGCCCCGATCCCGCTGCAGCGCGCCTACAGCAGCGACATGGCCCGCCCCCTGCGCACCGCCGAGGTGATCCTGGGCTCCCATCCCGGCGTGCCCCTCACCACCACCCGGGGGCTGCGGGAGATCGGCCACGGCCTCTGGGAGGGCCGGCTGGAGAGCGAGATCGCCGCCGGCTGGCCCGACCTGCTCGCCGCCTGGAAGCGCAGCCCCGAGACCGTGCAGATGCCGGAAGGGGAGACCATCGGCGAGGTGTGGGACCGGTCCCTGGCGGCCTGGAACCGGATCGTCGCCGGACTGGACCCCCAGGAAACGGCCCTGGTGGTCGCCCATGATGCGGTCAACAAGACGATCCTCTGCGCCCTGCTCGGCCTCTCCCCCGCCGACATCTGGGCCATCAAGCAGGGCAACGGGGGGGTGACCGTGATCGACTACCCCCGGGGGGCGACGGCGCCGCCGGTGGTCAGCGCCCTCAACCTCACCGCCCACCTGGGTGGCGTGATCGACCGCACGGCCGCCGGCGCCCTGTAGCCGGTCCATCCCTCCGAGGCCCCTGCCATGGTCCGTCAGCTGCTGATCCGCGGGGTGACTCTGCTGGAGGCCCCCGGGCGGCCGCCGCGCCGGGCCGACGTGCTCCTGGAGGACGGCGTGCTGCGGGCGATCGATCCGGAGCCGGGCGCCGTCTCCGGGGGGGAATTCGCCAGCTTCGATGCCGAGGGCTGCTGGCTGGCGCCGGCGCTGGTGGATCCCCACAGCGTGCTGGAGGACCCTCTGCAGGGGCGGGCCGAGACCCTGGCCAGCCTCGGGGAGGCCGCCGCCTCGGGCGGGTACGGCACCGTGGCCCTGCTGCCCTGGGCCTCCAGCTGGCGCGATCGGCCCGAGCGGTTGGGCTGGAGCTGGCCGGAGCCGATGCGGCTGCTCCGCTGGGGCAGTTTCAGCGTCGATGGCCTCGACCGGGATCTGGCCCCCCACGGCGACCAGCTGGCCGCTGGCGCCTGCGGCCTGGCGGCCGGGGCGGCCCTGCCGCCGCTCGATCTGCTGGAGCGCGGCCTGCGGCTCGGGGAGATGGGGGACCGGCCGGTGCTGCTGCCGCCACGGGACGGTTCCCTGGCCCGGCGGGGATTCGTGCGGGAGCGGGTGGAGGCCCTGCGGGCGGGCTGGCCCCTCGATCCCCCCGGCAGTGAAACCCTCCCCCTCGAGACCCTGCTGTCCCTGGCCGACGACCTGCCCGCCGCCGGCCTGCGGCTGATGAATGTCTCCACCGCCGAAGCGGTGGCCCGGCTGCGGCGCCATGGATGCCCGCCTCTGGCCTCGGTGGGCTGGTGGCATCTGGTCGCCGACAGCGGTGGCCTCGATCCCGCCGACGAGGGCTGGCTGGTGGAGCCGTCCCTGGGGGGGCCGGCCGATCGGCGCGCCCTGATCGATGGCCTGGCCGACGGGGTCATCACCGCCGTCGCGGTGCACCACATCGCCCTGGATGCGGAGGAGGAGCTGCTGCCCCTCGACCAGCGCCGCCCCGGCGTGGCGGGTCATGGCCTGGTGCTGCCGCTGCTGTGGGAGGAGCTGGTGGCACGCCAGGGCTGGCGGCCGGAGCAGCTCTGGCAGGTGCTCTGCTGGGGTCCCGCCCGCTTCCTGGGCCTGCCGGAGCCTGTCCTGGCCGCCGGCACGGGCCAGTGGCTGCTGTTCGACCCCCGCCGCTCCTGGCGCTGGGAGGACGCCCCCGACGGTTCCCTGGCGGCCAACCGGCCCTGCCGGGGGCGGCCGCTGCAGGGACGGGTGCTGGCCTCTGGGCTCAGCGATCCTGGGCGTTGGGCTCTGGCAGCGGGCCGGCCGAGCTGAACGGGAAGAAGCGCCAGAAGGCCCGGCCGATCAGTTCGCTTTCGGGCAGCAGCGGCCCGCCCGGCCAGAAACGGGCATCCCAGCTGTTGGCCCGGTTATCGCCCATCACCACCAGATGGCCGGGGGGCACCACCACGTCGAGGGTGCGGCAGGGCCCGACCCCCTGGCGATCGACGGGGCAATAGTTCTTGACGTAGGGCTCGTCGAGGGGACGGCCGTTGATGCTGACCCGGCCGCGGGGATCGGCCACCACCCGCTCGCCGGGCAGGCCGATCACCCGCTTGATGTAGGCATCGCAGGCCGGCTGCTGGAGCCCGGGCAGGGAACCGATCAGGGGAAGGTTGACCAGCAGGCAGCGCAGTGCCCCCGGCTTGGTCGGACCGGTGAGGATCGGATCGAAGTGGTAGGGCGATCGGAACACCACCACCTCGCCGCGCCTCGGGGGGCGCTGGCGGAAGGACAGCTTCTCCACCAGCAGCCGGTCCTGGAGCTGCAGCCCCGGAAGCATCGAGCCGGACGGGATGTAGCGGGCCTCCAGCAGGAACTGGCGGATGCCCAGGGCCACCGCCAGGGTGATCAGGACGCTGCGCCAGAAGGCCCAGGGGCTCTCTTCCCGCTCCTCCTGGTGACGCTGCCCCGGGGGGGGCGTCGGCTCGTCGTGGGCGCCGTGGTCGGCCGGTGGATCCGAGGGGCTCAAGGGGTTCGTGCGGCAGGTTCCATGGTCGGGAGGCAGATTAGGCACGCACCCGCCCGCCGCGTTCCCGATGGCACGCCCACGCTGGCACCAGAGCCTGGCCGCGCCCTCGAGCCGACTGGGCCGGCGCTGGGATCGCTTCGTGGCGCTCTGGGCCGCCCTCAACCTGCTCTGGGTGGCCTTCGACATCAGCTACATCCCCCTGCGCACCTTCTGGCTGCAGCGCAACCTCTACCCGCTGCCGTCGGTGCCCCTGGCGGTGCCGCTGACCTTCATCCCCGACATCACCCCCTGGGTGGATCCGATCAAGGGGATCGAGCCGCACCGCGAAACCCAGGCCTACCTGCGCCAGTTCGACCGGATGGATGGGGCCCTCAGCCAGGGCCCCCCGGGGGCGACCACACCGATCCAGCGCCAGCTGCTGGCGGAACAGGTGCAGCTCACGATCGAGATGATCGATTCCAACCCGATGCAGGCCTCGGGCACGTCCGGCACCCTGGAGAAGATCAAGAACCGTCTGCGCCAGCGGGCCGACCGGGACTCGGCCAAGCAGGCGGCGGCGGTGCTGCTGAGCCCGGCCTGGATCGACGCCCACGCCTGGCAGCGGGAGCGGCTGTTCTGGCGCCAGCAGGTGCTGCCCCTGGTGGCCACCACCTACTGGCGCTCCATCGATGAGAACGGCCGCCCCACCGACCACTTCTGGCGCTACGACCTGCTCCTGTTCCAGAGCGTCTTCGCCCTCGACATCCTGCTGCGGGCCATGCGCCTGCGCCGCCGCCTGCCGGGCCTGAGCTGGGGCCGGGCGCTGCTGCGGCGCTGGATCGACCTGCCCCTGCTGCTGCCCTTCTGGCGCTGGCTGCGGGTGGTGCCGGTGCTGGAGCGGCTCCACACCAGCGGCCTGATCAGCATCGAGCCGCTGCGGGCGGTGATCAGCCGGGCGGTGGTGGCCCTGCTGGCGGTGGAGCTGTTCGAGGTGCTGGCCCTGCAGCTGATCGACGGCCTTCAGCAGCTGATCCGCTCGCGCCGCTGGCCGATGCGGATCCGGGCCCTGCGCAGCCATCAGACGGTGGTCAGCAACGACGAGCGTGAGCTGGTGGAACTGGTGCGGATCTGGGGCCCCCTGCTGCTGGTGCGGGTGGCCCCGCGCCTGGCCCCCGAGCTCCAGGGGGTGCTCGGCCATGCCCTGCAGCAGAGCCTGCAGAACGCCATCGTGCCGCCGGGCCTGCGCCAGCTTCAGCCCCTGCTGCAGGTGGAGAAGGGCCTCAGCCGCCAGCTGGCCGGCGGGATGGTGGAGAGCCTGCTCGACCTCACCCGCACCACCGGCGAGCGTCTCAGCCGCCGCGACGACCAGCAGCTGGAGCTGCTGCAGCGCTTCATCGACCGCTTCTGGGAGGAACTGGCCGATGCCCTGGAGAGCGGCCCCGCCCTGGAGCGCTCCCAGCAGTTGCTGTGCACCTTCCTCGAGGAGTTCAAGGGCAACTACCTCAGCCAGATCAGCCGGGCCGGGATCGAGGGGCTGATCGAGGAGCTTGATCAGCTGATGGTGAAGGGGTCCCAGGGGCCCCAGGAGCCGAACGGTCCCCCTAGCCCAGCAGCTCCCCCCATTCCTCCGGACGGAATCCGGTGAGGATGCGCCCGGAGGTCGTCACCAGGAAGGGTCGCTTGATCAGCCGCCCGTCGGCCGCCAGGGCGGCCAGGGCCGTGTCCCTGTCCATCGCCTTGACGGTGGCGGCCCCCAGGGCCCGGTAGCTCTGGCCACTGGTGTTGAACAGCCGGCCGAAACCGCCGAGCTGGTCGTGGGCCGCGTCCAGCAGGGCCAGGGACGGGGGGCTGGTGGTGATGTCGATGGCGTCGAAGGGAATCTGCCGTTCCCTCAGCCAGGCCAGCGCCTTGCGGCAGGTGCCGCAGCCGGCGTACTGGTAGATGACAAGCGCGGCCTGGTGGTCGGCCATGGTGCCTACTTGCGGCCGACCAGCGCCTTGAGGGCCCCGACCAGGCTGTTGGAGCCCTTGCCCACCCCGGCGTCCGGCTTGGTGCGGATGGTCACATCGCCGTTGACGGTGGTGCGGCAGCTGAGGCGGTAGCTCGCGGGCCGATCCGCCAGGTAGACCTCCTCCACGTCGCTGCGGGGGGAGAGGTTGCGGGCCCCCTCCACCACCTCCACCACGCAGGTGCCGCACTGGCCCAGGCCACCGCAGTTGTTGAGGTTATTGAGGCCCGTGTAGGGATTCACGCCGGCATCGAGGGCCGCCTTGCGGAGATTGGCCCCTTCGATGCAACCAACCTGCTGGCCTTCCTTTTCGAAACGGATGGTGGGCACGGTCGATCGGGGGTGAGGGGCGCCGCCCAACTTAGGTCACACCGCGTCGGTTCGATCCCGGTTTCGTTGCCTTGAGAAAGGATCGGGAGGGTCGGGAGGGGCTGCCTACGATGGCCGGGTTGCCTGCAGACCTTGCTCTCCTCCGACCCCTCCCCGGCCCGGCAAGGCACCTACGACCTGGTGGTGCAGCAGCTGATCCCCGGCTACGCCAGCCTGGCCCGCCTCTCGGTGGCGCTGCTCTCCTCCTCCCCCCTGGCTTCCGGCCAGGACGCCGCCGTGCTGGTGGCGGGATGCGGCACCGGGGCCGAGCTGCTGGAGGCCGACGCCCAGCGGCCGGACTGGCAGCTAACGGCCATCGATCCCTCGGCGGAGATGCTGGCGGTGGCCCGGCAGCGGCTGCAGAACCGCGGCCGGATCGAGTGGCATCACGCCACGGTGGAGCAGCTGGGCGCCGAGGCCCGCTTCGACGGCGCCCTGTCGGTGCTGGTGCTGCAGTCCCTTCCCGACGACGGCACCAAGCTGGCCTTCCTCTCCGCCCTGGCCCGCAGCCTCAGGCCCCAGGGGCAGCTGGTGCTGGTCGACCTGATGCGTCCGGAGCGCTCCCCCCTCTCGGCCCAGGTGGCGGAGGCCTGGCGCTGCTTCCAGCGGGCCAGCGGGGTGGATGGCGAGGCGGTGGATCTCACCGCCCAGATCCAGGGGTTCCACCCCATCGGTATCGCCCGGCTCACGGCCCTCGCGGAGGCCGCCGGCCTCAGCGATCCGGCGCCGTTCTTCCAGGCCCTGGACTTCCAGGGCTTTCTGCTACAGCGACGGGCCTGAGGCGTCGATCCCCCGTCTCCTGCTGACCGGGGAGCAACGGCCGGTCCATGACCACACCGGCCAAGGGGACCAGCAGGGTCAGCAGGCCGAGAAGGACGCCGCCGAGGGCACCGAAGGGTTGGTCAAAGAAGAGAGCCGCCGAGCCATCGGCGCCGTTCCCGGGGCTTCTGCCGCTGCGGGTGGGTCCTCCGGAAGCGGAGGGACGGGGGAGGGGCGTTCGGGGGCCCGGACTGTCAGGATCTCCGCTGGAATCAACCTCACCGGTGTCGAGGGTGGGGCAGAGGTCGGCGGGAAAGGCCGCCTGCGTGCTGGTGCCCGGGAGGCTGGCCGCCGAAGCGAGGGCTGCGGTGGTTCCGCGATGGGAACCGGAACGGGACGGGGGACGGACGGGTCGGACGTGATCCATGCGTTCGTGCAGCGGGAGAACCCGGTGCACTGGACGAAGAACAAAGGTGATTTGGAACGATTCTGCCACCGATCCGCCTGATCGGCCCCAGGCGCCAGCCAAACGACGGCGTGAGGTGTCGTCAGAGGGCCGCCACTCAGGCCGCCGGTCGGGACTGGGAGTGCCTGTGCAGGTGCAGGTCGGCGGGAGGGACCTCGGCCCCGTCCAGCCGGGCGCGGATCGCCCGCAGCTCCTCCAGGATCGACGCCAGCAGTTGCTGGGTGGCGGTGGAGGGCGAGTTGAGCACCTCGACGGTCACCTCCTTGATGCGCAGCACGTCCCGGGCGAAGCGGGCCACTTCGTGGGGGTGGAAGACCAGGGGCTCCTTCTGGTCGCTGCGGTACTCGGGATTGAGCTTGCGGGGGTTGAAGGGGGGGTTGAGATTGCGGGGATCCGTGTTGGTGTAGCGGTACACCGAGGCGCGGGAGCGGTTCAGGGAACGCTGAACCTCATCGATGCCGATCAGGGTTTCGGTCTCGGTGCGGGATTCTCCCTGCAGGGCCAGCGACGCGGCCGGCGAAGCGGTGGAACCGCCCGCAGGAGAGCCGACCTGTGCAGGGTGAGCAAGCATGAGACTGGCGTTGGACGCACTGGACTGACGGCTGACCATAGCAGAGTTTTCGGTCAGAGGCCCGCCCCCGTCAGGCCCAAGGTCGTTGCGGCAACTCGCTCCCGGCGCCAGCCCTCGGGCTCACCGGGCCGGCGGTGATAACGTCCAGCGCCGAACCGGACTTTCTCCATGCGCGTCTCCCGCCTGATGCTGGTGACGCTTCGCGACGACCCGGCCGAGGCCGAGATCACCTCCCACAAGCTGCTGCTCCGCGCCGGCTACATGCGTCGCCTGGCGCCGGGAATTTTCGCCTACCTGCCCCTGCTCTGGCGGGTGCTCCAGAAGATCTCCGCCATCGTCCGCGAGGAGATGGCCGCTGTGGACGCGCTCGAAACCCTGCTCCCCCAGCTGCAGCCCGCCGACCTCTGGCGCCGCAGCGGCCGCTGGGACGGCTACACCGCCGGGGAGGGGATCATGTTCCACCTGATCGATCGCCAGGAGCGGTCCCTTGGCCTCGGCCCCACCCACGAGGAGGTGGTCACCGAGCTGGCGGCCGACCTGCTGCGCTCCTACCGCCAGCTGCCGGTCTGCCTCTACCAGATCCAGACCAAGTTCCGCGATGAGATCCGGCCCCGGTTCGGCCTGATGCGGGGGCGCGAATTCATCATGAAGGACGCCTACTCCTTCCATGCCGACGAGGCCTGCCTGCGGCTCACCTACGCCGCCATGGACGGGGCCTACCGGCGCATCTTCGAGCGTTGTGGCCTGCGGGCCGTGGCGGTTGAGGCCGACAGCGGCGCCATCGGCGGTTCCGCCAGCCAGGAGTTCATGGTCACCGCCGAGGCCGGCGAGGACCTGATCCTGGCCAGTCCTGACGGCCGCTACGCCGCCAACCAGGAGCGGGCGGTCTCCCTGCCGGCGCCCGCCGTTCCCCTGGCGGCCGGCCCCTGCCGGACCCTGGCCACCCCGGACCAGACGAGCATCGAGGACCTCTGCGACGCCCATGACCTCGACCCCACCCAGACGGTGAAGGTGCTGCTGCTGCTGGCCCGCTTCGCCGCCGCGCCTGCCCGTGGGGTGCTGGTGTGCCTGCGGGGCGACCAGCAGCTCAACGAGGTCAAGCTGGCCAACGCGGTGACGGCCCGCTCCCCGGACGCCGGCGCCCTGCTGGAGATCGTGCCGCTGCTCGCCGATCACCTCGACGCCGACCCCGCCGTGCCCTTCGGTTTCCTGGGCCCCCACCTGGACGAGCCGCCCCTGCGGCAGGCGGATCCCCGGGCGGCGGCCGCCCCCCTGCTGCGGCTCGCCGACCCCTCCGCCGCCGAGCTGGAGGCGTTCGTCTGCGGCGCCAACCGCGTCGATGAGCACCTGGTGGGGGCCCGCTGGGGCGAGCTCTGCCCGCTCCCCGAGGTGGTGGATCTGCGCGCGGCCCAGCCCGGGGAGCGCTGCCTGCACGACCCCTCCCAGCGGCTGGAGGCGGCCCGGGGCATCGAGGTCGGCCACATCTTCCAGCTGGGGCGGAAGTATTCCGAGGCCCTGGAGGCCCGTTTCACCAACGAAGCCGGCGAGGACGAAGCCCTGTGGATGGGCTGCTACGGCATCGGCGTCTCGCGCCTGGCCCAGGCCGCCGTGGAGCAGCACCATGACGCCGACGGCATCCGCTGGCCCGTGGCGATCGCCCCCTATACGGTGATCATCGTCATCGCCAGCAGCCAGGATCCGGTGCAGGTGGCCTTGGCCGAGGAGCTCTACGGCCGCCTGCTCGGCGCCGGGATCGATGTCCTGCTGGACGATCGGCCCGAGCGGGCCGGTGTGAAGTTCAAGGACGCCGATCTGATCGGTATCCCCTGGCGGCTGGTGGTGGGCCGGGGCGCCGGGGAGCGGACGGTGGAACTGGTCGACCGCAGCGGCGACACCGGCAAGCGGGACCTGACGGCGGACGCCGCCCTCGAGCAGCTCCTGGAGCGGGTCGGGCTCCAGGGTGCATCCCCGTAGGATTTCGCCAGACGCCGTTCCTCCCTTGGTCGCCTTCCTGCGCCGCAGCCTGCTCCGTCCCCTTCTGGCCCTCGGCCTGTGTCTCTGCCTCGGACTCAGCGGCTGCAGCCAGGCCCCCGGCGGCCTCACCGGCAACTATGTCGATGACACCGTCAGCGTGGCCCAGACCCTGCTGACCACCATCGCCCTGCCCCAGGATGACCCCGCCCGCCAGGAGTCGGAGGTGCAGGCCCGCCAGCTGATCAACGGCTACACCGCCCTCTACCGGCCCCGCCAGGACATCCACGGCCTGGCCTCCTTCACCACGATGCAGACCGCCGTCAACGCGCTGGCGGCCCACTACGCCGGTTACGCCAACCGGCCCCTGCCCGATCCCCTGCGCAGCCGCCTGGAGAAGGAGCTCAAGAAAGCTGAAGCGTCGGCGGTGCGCGGCGCCTGATTCTTTGACGTAGGGGGCCTCGATCTGAGAAGCTCTCCCCTTGTGCTTAGAAGCGGCTCCGGGCCGCTGTTTCCTTGGCCAATGTTGTCGTCATCGGTGCGCAATGGGGTGACGAAGGGAAAGGCAAGATCACCGATCTGCTGAGTCGCTCCGCCGATGTCGTGGTCCGCTATCAGGGCGGGGTCAACGCCGGGCACACCATCGTCGTCGAGGACAGGGTCCTCAAGCTGCATCTGATCCCGTCCGGGATCCTCTACCCGGACACCATCTGCCTGATCGGGTCGGGCACGGTGGTGGATCCCAAGGTCATGCTCGGCGAGATCGACACCCTGCTGGAGCTGGAGATCGACGTCTCCGGGCTGAAGCTGGCCTCCACGGCCCACGTGACCATGCCCTACCACCGCCTGCTCGACCTGGCGATGGAGCAGCGTCGCGGCGACCGTCGCATCGGCACCACCGGCCGCGGCATCGGGCCCACCTATGCCGACAAGTCCGAGCGCAACGGCATCCGGGTGATTGACCTGCTCGATGCCGACTGCCTGCGCGATCGCCTGCTGGGGCCCCTGGCGGAGAAGAACGAGCTGCTCGAGAAGGTCTACGGGATCCCCGGCCTGGATCCGGAGGCGGTGATCGAGGAGTACGCCGCCTACGGCCGCCGCCTGGCCCCCCACGTGGTGGACTGCACCCGCACCATCCACGAGGCGGCACGGGCCCGCAAGAACATCCTCTTCGAGGGTGCCCAGGGCACCCTGCTCGACCTCGACCACGGCACCTACCCCTACGTCACCTCCTCCAACCCGGTGTCGGGTGGTGCCTGCATCGGCGCCGGCGTCGGGCCCACCCTGATCGACCGGGTGATCGGCGTCGCCAAGGCCTACACCACCCGTGTCGGAGAAGGCCCCTTCCCCACCGAGCTGGAGGGCAGCCTCAACGACCACCTCTGTGATCGGGGCGGCGAGTTCGGCACCACCACCGGCCGGCGTCGTCGCTGCGGCTGGTTCGATGGGGTGATCGGCCGCTATGCGGTCCAGGTGAACGGCCTCGACTGCCTGGCGATCACCAAGCTCGATGTCCTCGATGAGCTGGACGAGATCCAGGTCTGCGTGGCCTACGAGCTCGACGGTCGCCGCATCGACTACTTCCCCAGCAGCTCCGACGAATTTGCCCGCTGCCGGCCCGTCTTCCGCAGCTTGCCCGGCTGGCAGTGCTCCACCGCCGACTGCCGCAGCCTGGAGGATCTGCCCCCCACCGCCATGGCCTACCTGCGCTTCCTGGCCGAGCTGATGGAGGTGCCGATCGCCATCGTCTCCCTCGGCGCCAAGCGCGATCAGACGATCGTCGTCGAGGATCCGATCCACGGCCCCAAGCGCGCCCTGCTCAGCGTCTGAGCCGGAGTCCCCCCGTCCCTCCCCTCCGCTTCCCAGCGTTCTCCTCACCCCCCTCCCCGCCCCCCCTTGACCAGCACCGCCAAGCGCTTCGACGTGGTCGGCATCGGCAATGCCATCGTCGACGTCCTCGTCCAGGCCGACGACGCCTTCCTTGAGGCCCACGGCCTCACCAAGGGCACCATGGCCCTGGTGGATGAGGCCCAGGCCGAACGGCTCTACGCCAGCGTCGGTGCCGGCCTCGAGACCTCCGGCGGCTCGGCCGCCAACACCCTGGCGGGCATCGCCCAGCTGGGCGGCCGGGCGGGCTTCATCGGCCGGGTCCGGGACGACCAGCTCGGGGCGATCTTCGCCCACGACATCCGGGCCGTGGGGGCCAGCTTCGAGACCCCCCCTGCCGCCGCCGGCCCCTCCACCGCCCGCTGCCTGATCCTGGTCACCCCCGATGCCCAGCGCACCATGTGCACCTACCTGGGGGCGTCGGTGGGCCTGGATCCCGCCGACCTCGATCTGGAGATGGTGCGTCAGGCGAAGGTGCTGTACCTGGAGGGCTACCTCTGGGACAGCGAGGAGGCCAAGCGGGCCTTCATCGCCGCCGCCGAGGTGATGCGCGCCAGCGGTGGTGAGGTGGCCCTCTCCCTCTCCGATGCCTTCTGCGTCGAGCGCCATCGGGAGAGTTTCCTGGAGCTGGTCGACGGCCATGTCGACGTGCTGTTCGCCAACGAGATGGAAATCACGGCCCTCTACGGCGCCGACAGCTTTGAGGCGGCGGCCGACCAGGTCCGCGGCCGCTGCAAGGTGGCCGCGCTCACCCGCAGTGAGCAGGGCTCGGTGCTGCTGAGCGGTGCAACGACCCTGGCGATCGAGCCGTTCCACCTCGGCCCACTCGTGGACACCACCGGTGCCGGCGACCTCTACGCCGCCGGCTTCCTCTACGGCCACACCCGCGGCGAGAGCCTGGAGCGCTGCGGACGGCTCGGTTCGCTCTGTGCCGGACAGGTGGTCACCCAGCTGGGTCCCCGTCCCCAGGCCTCCCTGCCGGAGCTGGTGGCTCGCCACCTGGGCTGAGCCGCAGCTGCTCCAGCAGCCAGAGGCCGTAGGGGCCATCGCTGCCGGCCGTCCAGTGGATCCATTCGGGGGTGTCGTAGCTGTGCAGCTCCCCCAGGGCGCGACGCAGCGCCTCCAGCTGGCCGGGGGTCGTCTTGAGCAGCAGCTGCACCTCCTCGGCGCGCTCCAGGCGGCCCTGCCAGCGGTAGAGCGACACCACCGGGTGCAGGCTGGCGCAGGCCACCAGGCCCCGCCCCAGCAGCTCCCGGGCCAGGGCCTCGGCCCGCTCCCGGTCGGCTTCGGTGGTGAGCACCAGGCTGAGGGGTGTAGGCACGGGCATGGGGCGGGGTCAGGCTTCAGCCCCCACATTCACTGTCGCCCAGCCGCTGCAGCAGTTGCTCCAGTGGCAGGGCCTCCACCCGGGCGGGCTCCCCGGGCCGCTCCAGGAGCAGCAGGCGCAGACCCAGGGCGGCGCAGATCCGGTGCCAGCGGGCTTCGTTGGCGCCACCGGAGCGGCGGCAGAGCACGGTGTCGATCTGCCAGTGGCGGCAGAGGGCGCGCTCGATGCGGCCGTCGCCGCCGGGCCGCAGGGGGGCCAGTCGCTGTGGGGGCAGTCCGGCGGCCAGGGCCGTCGCCAGGGCCCCGCCCTGGGGCAGCAGGCGGGCGTGATGCAGTACCCCCGGCGAGGCGGCCACGGCCTCGGCCAGGCGGCGGGCGCCGATGGCCAGCAGCAACCGTTCCCCCGGCCGGCACAGGCGCCCGAGGCTGGCCAGATCGTCCAGGGGCTGGGCACCGGCGGTGTTCAGGTCGGGCCGCCGCAGCCGCAGCAGGGGCTGGGAGCGGGTCCCGCAGACGTGGGCCAGGGCGGCGCTGATGCGCGTGGCGAAGGGGTGGGTCGCATCGATCACCCAGGCGTAGGGGGCGCCGTGCTGTCCGGCGTCGGCCAGTTCGGCGGCGACCCCGGCCTCGGGCCCATCGGGCCCCCCGATCGCCCCCACGGCCAGCTCCTGGCGGGGATGGGTGCCGTAGGCCAGGGCGGCGGCCCGGCTCACCAGCGAGACCTTCAGGCGCCAGCCCCTGGCCAGGAGCTCCCGTGCCAGGGGCGGCCCTTCCCCCGTGCCGGCCACCAGCCAGATCCTGCCGTCATCACCGCCGCTCCCCCAGCCGCCGGCACGACCGGGCGGATCGGCCTGGATCCCGTGGGGCGGATGCATCAAGATGGGTCCTCCCATCCGTTGGTCCGGGCGTGAATCACTGCTTGCTGGAGGTGGAGGTCCTGGAGGCGCCCCAGGTGCGATACACCCAGGACAACCAGACGCCGGTGGCCGAAATGTCCGTCCAGATCGAAGGTCTGCGGCCCGATGATCCCCCGGGTCAGCTGAAGGTGGTGGGCTGGGGGAACCTGGCCCAGGATCTCCAGAACAGGGTGCAGGTGGGCCAGCGCTTCGTGCTCGAGGGCCGGATGCGCATGAACACCGTCACCCGCCAGGACGGGGTCAAGGAGAAGCGGGCCGAGTTCACCCTGGCACGTCTCCATCCCCTCAGTCCCGGCAGCGGCACCGGCACTGGCGTCGTCCCGGCCCCGGCACCGGCTGCGGCGCCGGCCCGCAGCCCGGCCCCTCTGCCGACCCCGCGCACCGCCGGCGGGGCCGCCACCCCTGCCCCACGACGGGCCCCCGCACCGGCGCCCTCCCGGTCGGCCGGTGCAGCGGCCGCCGAGCCCGCCGCCCCCGTCTGGGACACCTCACCGCTGGTCCCCCTGGGGGACGATGACGAGATCCCCTTCTGATCAGAGCCGTTCGCCGGCCTGGTCGATCAGCTGACCCAGTTCCCGCTCCAGGGCCGCCAGATCCAGCCTCCATTCGCTCCAGCGGCCGCTGTCCAGCTGGCGCAGCAGCCAGAGCCTGTCCTCCCCAAGCTGGCTCAGCAACTCGGCATTGGAGGGGGCCTCTGGCACGCTCCAGGGGGTGTCGACGTCGGTGACGCCCCCCACGGGGCTGGCGGTGAAGCCGTCTTGGGGGCTGGCTTGGGCGCTGGCCATGGGGCGGCGGGGCGGAACCTGGGGACGCCATCCTGGCCCCCGCTGACGGAGAATGGGGCCATGCAAGCGTTTCTCTCCCCCGGCAGCCTGGTGACCGTGGCCGGTGCCGTCCTCACCGTGATCGGATCGATCGCCTACGCCACCGACAGCCCCAACATCAGCCTGGCCGGTGTCTTCTATGGCGTGCCGATCCTGCTGGGGGGCCTGGCCCTGAAGTCCTCCGAACTTCCGCCCGCCGAGCGGCTCACGCCCGCGGCGCGGCTGCGCGACCTGCGCCAGCAGCCCGGCAACGAACCCCTGCGCAAGCTGCTCGCCGACGTCACCCGCTGGCGCTACGGCCAGAAGGCCCATCTGGAGAGTTCCCTCGAGGCCCTCAAGCTCTGGGACGAGGACGCCCCACCCCAGCTGGTGGCTGTCGAGGAGCTGGAGGCCGGTGGCGGCTACGGGCTGCGGCTGACGATCGAGTGCCACGGCGTGGCCTATGAGCGCTGGCAGGATCGACGGGAGCGTCTGGGCCGTTTCTTCGGTCCCGGCCTCACGGCCGACCTCCAGCAGGCCGGCCCCGGGCGCCTGCAGCTGAGCCTGCTGCCGGCCACCACCCCCGGTCCAGCCCCCTCCGACCCGTCCCTCGCCGCCCCCGTCCCTTGAGTCCCGATCGGCACATCAGCCCGGAAGACACCCTGCGGGTGTCCGTGCTCAGCGAAGCCCTGCCCTACATCCAGCGCTTCGCCGGCCGTCGCATCGTGATCAAGTACGGCGGCGCGGCCATGGTGCGCGAGGACCTGCGCGATGCCGTCTTCCGCGACCTGGCCCTGCTGGCCTGCGTCGGTGTCCAGCCGGTCGTGGTGCACGGCGGCGGCCCGGAGATCAACCAGTGGCTGGGGAAGCTGGCGATCGAGCCCCGCTTCCAGGACGGGCTGCGGGTCACCTGCCCCGACACCATGGACGTGGTGGAGATGGTGCTGGTGGGGCGGGTCAACAAGCAGATCGTCAATGGCCTCAACCGGGTGGGCGGCCGGGCCGTGGGCCTCTCCGGCAGCGATGGCGGCCTGGTGCGGGCCCGCACGATGGGGGACGGCACCCTCGGGGTGGTGGGCGATGTGGCCCGGGTGGATCCCTCGGTGCTCACCCCCCTGCTGGCGGCCGGCTACATCCCGGTGATCTCCAGCGTGGCCCCCAATGCCGATGGCCAGGCCCACAACATCAATGCGGACACCGTGGCCGGCGAGCTGGCCGCGGCCCTGCAGGCGGAGAAGCTGATCCTGCTGACCGACACCCCCGGCATCCTCCGCGATCGCCATGCCCCCGCCAGCCTGATCCGCCAGCTCAGCCTCTCGGAGGCCCGTCGGTTGATCGCCGACGGGGTGGTGGAGGGGGGGATGACCCCCAAGACCGAATGCTGCATCCGGGCCCTGGCCCAGGGGGTGAAGGCGGCCCACATCATCGATGGCCGGGTGGCCCATTCCCTGCTGCTGGAGGTGTTCACCAACGCCGGCATCGGCACCATGGTGGTGGGCAGCCCCGGCCTGCTCGATGGCTGAGGATCCACTCGCCGAGGCCCGCCGGGCGCTCGATTGCGGTGAGTACGGCCAGGTGCTGCGGCTACTCGAGCCCCTCCAGGAGGAACGCTCGCCCCTGACCGCCGCCGGCGCTGAGCTGCGCCTGTTGATGGCCACCGCCCTGATGGGCCAGGGGCGCACCGACCAGGCGGCCGCCTGCTGCCGTGGCCTGGTGCGCTGCCGTGATGCGACCCTGCGGGCCCAGGCCAAGGCCCTGCTGATGGTGCTGGAGGCCCCCGAGCTGCGCCGTCCCAGCAACTGGTCGCTCACCCTGCCGGATCTCGCCGGCACCACCCCCCTCGAAGGGGTCGGCGGCGGCGTCAGCCGCCGCTCCCGCCGCCGCCCCGAGCCGCCACCGCCGCCGCCGGTGGGGCCCACCCGGGCGCCGGTGGGGTTCGCCGTTGTCGTGGTGGTGGTGCTGCTGCTCCTGGCTGGGTTGCTGGGGGGCTGCATGGAGGTGCGCACCGAGCTGCGCTTCGATGGCCCCGGGCGCTTGCAGGTCAGCCACCAGCTGCGCAGCGACACCGGCGCCGGGACACCCTGGCAGCGGCGGTTCGTTGCGGCGCTCGACGGGCACGCCGAGGGGATCCCGGCCCCCGGGCCGTTCCGCCCCTCGGGTGGGAGCGGCGATCGGGTGGTCTCCACCCCCGTGCTGCCCGCCCTCGAGGCCCTTGGAGCCCTGGCGGGCAGCCTGGAGGTGGCGGGCCGGCTCAGCGGCGTTCCCCTGGCGGCGCCGGTGGTCGTCTGGGAGGAACGCAACTGGCTGCTGGGGGTGCGCCAGCACCTGTTGCTGGAGCTTGATCTCCAGGCCCTTGAGGCGATCCCGGGGCTGGACCTGGCGGTCGTGCTCGCCCCGGTGCGGCCGGCGGCGGTCCTGCGGGCGAGCCCCGCCGCCATCGCCCAGGCCCCAGCCGGGGACGGCGGCGGCCGCCGTCTGCTCTGGCCCCTCCAGCCGGGCCAGGTCAACGTCCTGGAACTGCGCTGCTGGCGCTGGAGCGCCCTGGGGCTGGGGGCGGCGGCGGTGGGCCTGGCCCTGCCGCTGGTGCTCGGCCTGCAGGCGATACGCCGGCGGCTGGGCTTCGGCCTGCCGGAGCTGCCGGCCTGAGTCCCCCGGGCCTGATCCCCTGGCCCGCAGTCGCCGGGCAGCCTGCTCAGAGTTCCAGGGGGTCGGGATCGATCGTCAGGCTCACCCCCGGGGGCAGGCCCCGGCGCAGGTCGGATTCGGGGGGAAGGGGCAGCGCCGTGTCCCCTTCCGGCGCTCCGCCCGGAGCCCCATCTGCCGCCATCGGACTGCCGTGCAGCAGCAACTGCCAGCGGCTCCGGCCTGCCACCCTGGCCACCGGGGCGGGGGCCGGGCCAATCACCACCCAGCCGGCCGCCTCCACGGCGGGGCGGATCCGTTCGGCCAGGGCGGTGGCGGCCGTGGCCGTGCCGCTGGCGGTAGGACCGGCCAGCCGCAGCAGGCAGGCCCGACCGAAGGGCACCATGCCCCCCTGGCGCCGCAGCTCCAGTTCCTCGGTCAGGAAGGCGGCGTACCGGCCGTCCACCAGGTGACGGATCACGGGGTGGACGGGGCTATAGGTCTGCACCAGCACCTCGCCGGGGCGTTCGCCCCGGCCGGCCCGGCCGGCGAGCTGCAGCAGCAGCTGCAGGCACTGCTCGGCGGCCCGCAGGTCCGGTCGGTGCAGCAGGCCGTCGGCCGCCAGCACCGCCGCCAGCGTCACCCGGGGCAGGTCCATGCCCTTGGCGAGCATCTGGGTCCCCACCAACACGTCCGCCTCACCGGCCGCGAAGCGCTCCAGCAGGCGGCGATGGCCATCCCGGCCCCGGGTGGTGTCCCGGTCGAAGCGGATCAGCCGCAGGCCCTCCAGTTCCGTCGCCAGCTGCTCCATCACCCGCTGGGTGCCGGCGCCGAAGGGCTTGAAGGCGGTGGAGCCGCAGTGGCCGCAGCGATCCCCCATCTCCTGGCGATGGTCACACCAGTGGCAGCGCAACCACTCCCGCCCCTCCTGACCCCCGGCCCGGGCGCCGCGGTGCACCGTGAGGGCCACGTCGCAGTGGGGGCAGAGCACCACCTCGCCGCAGCTGCGGCAGCTCAGGAAGGAGCGGTAACCGCGCCGGGGCACCAGGACGACGGCCTGCTCGCCCCGCTCCTGCAGGGTCTCCAGCCGGGCCATCAGGGGGCGGCTGATCAGGCGCCGGTGGCCGTCCACCAACTCCTGGCGCATGTCCACCAGTCGCACCGGTGGCAGGGGCCGGCGGCCGATCCGCTCCGGCAGCGGCAGCAGGCGGGTGTCGGCGGGCTGGCCATGGGGGCGCGGCTGGCAGCGCCACCAGGTCTCGAGGGAGGGGGTGGCACTGCCGAGCACCAGCCGGGCCCCCGTCTGGCGGGCCCGCAGCCGGGCCACCTCCCGGGCGTGGTAGCAGGGCATCGGGCTCTCCTGCTTGTAGGAGGCATCGTGTTCCTCGTCGAGCACGATCAGGCCCAGCTGGCCCAGCGGCAGGAAGACGGCGGAGCGGGTGCCCACGGCCAGGCAGGGCTCGCGGTGCCGGGCGGCCTCGAGGCAGCGCCGCCAGGCGACGACCCGTTCCCCGTCGCCCATGCCGCTGTGGTACTCGACCACCGCGGGGCCGAAGCGACGCCGGCAGCGGTCCAGCAGCTGGGGGATGAGGCCGATCTCCGGCGCCAGGATCAGCACGCTGCGCCCCGCCGCCAGCTCCCGGGCCGCGGCCTGCAGGTAGACCTCGGTCTTGCCGGAGCCGGTCACCCCCCAGAGCAGCAGGTTCTGGCCCGCCGGCGCCTCGGTGATGGCCGCCAGCGCCGAGGCCTGGGCCGGACTGGGGGGCTGGGCGCTCTCCAGGAGGTCAGGCCCAGCGCCCCGCCGGCTTGCCGGGCTGATACCGCCGCCGCCCCCCGGTGTGCCCCGGCCGGCCTCCCTCAGCAGCAGGCCCCGGCGCTCCATCGTCCCGATCAGGGAGCGGCCGAAGCCGGCCTCCTGCACCAGATCGCGCAGCCGCCGCGCCCCCCCGTGGCTGGCCAGGTGGTCCAGCAGCGCCTGCTGTCGGGGGGTGATGGTTTCACCGGCCGCGGCCGGGTTGGGCCGCACCGTCCAGAGGACCCGCCCCTGGCCGGGGGGCCGGCGGGCCTGCCCCAGCCAGCCCGGCGGCAGCGCGCTCTTGAGGGTGCGGAACAGGCCGGTGTGGCACTGCCGGGCCACCCCCTCCAGCAGGTCCTGCCAGAGCGGATCGATCGCGGCGCTCTCCAGCACCGCGTCCACCGGCAGGATCGGGCGTCCCTCCATGGCGGCCGGGCAGGCCGCGGCCGTCGCCACCACCAGGCCCGTGTGGGGCCGCCCCTGCAGACGGACCCGCACCAGATCCCCCACCCCGATGGCCAGGCCTGAGGGATTGGCGTAGGTGAAGGTCCGACCCTCCCGGCCGGCCTCCAGCCAGACCTCCAGCCAGCCTGGAGGGGCGGGACCGGGTGGGGAGGGTGAGGAGCTGGCTGGCAATCTTGCAAAGATCTCATGCCATTCCTAGGATGACGGGGTTGGGCCGCCCGAAAGGCTGCCGTCGGAACCGCGCAGAGTTCCGTCCACAGGGAAGACCCGCTGAGGATCCAGGGATTCACTCCCTACCCATTCCTCCGGTCTGAGACCACCCGTGACAGCCCTGCACCGGCTCTGGCCGACATCCACCATCCCAAACACGCTCCTGGAGCGATCCATCCACCATCCATCGGCAGGGGCTCCGTGATCGGGGCCATTCCACCCTGCGCCGTCCTCCTGCTCCCCTTGCCCTCCCGCCCGGCTCCGCACCGGCACCGTGGAGGATGGGAGCTTGAGTCTCCGGACCGGACGTTCGGGACCGGCTGATGGGATCACGCTCCTGACCATCTCCGGGCCTTTGCCCACGCCCGCCTTTCCCTCGCCCGCTTCATTCCCCGAACCCCTTTCGCGTCGTTTCCATGAGCCCAGTCGCCGCCAAGGCCAAAGCCGCCGTTCCTGAGATCCTGGCCACCGTCTCCGCCAACGGCGAGGTGCTGCCCATCGACCCCTCGGCGGTGACGGCTCGGAAGACCGCGGTCCGTGCCCGGACGGCCGCCCCCAAGGCTGGGGCCGCCAAGTCGGCGGCCAAGACCGGCTCCAAGACGACAGCCAAGCCGGCAGCCGCCAAATCCGCGGCCGCCAAGCCCGCCGCCGAGAAGCCCGCGGAGGTTGTCCTCGACGACGGCCTCGACGGGGATGACGAACTGCCCGAGACCGGCGGCGACCTCCGCAAGGACGCCAAGGGTGCCAAGGCCCTGGCCAGCATCAAGGTGGGCCCGAAGGGCGTCTACACCGAGGATTCGATTCGGGTCTATCTCCAGGAGATCGGCCGCATCCGCCTGCTGCGGCCCGATGAGGAGATCGAACTGGCCCGCAAGATCGCCGACCTGCTCGAACTGGAGGAGAAGGCGGCCGAGTTCGAGGCCGACAAGGGCCATTTCCCCGACACCAAGGAGTGGGCGGCGATCTTCGACATGCCGCTGATCAAGTTCCGCCGTCGCCTGATGCTGGGTCGGCGGGCCAAGGAGAAGATGGTTCAGTCGAACCTGCGGCTGGTCGTCTCGATCGCCAAGAAGTACATGAACCGGGGTCTGTCCTTCCAGGATCTGATCCAGGAAGGCAGCCTCGGCCTGATCCGCGCCGCCGAGAAGTTCGACCACGAGAAGGGATACAAGTTCTCCACCTACGCCACCTGGTGGATCCGGCAGGCGATCACCCGTGCGATCGCCGACCAGAGCCGCACCATCCGCCTTCCCGTTCACCTCTACGAGACGATCTCCCGGATCAAGAAGACCACCAAGACCCTCTCCCAGGAATTCGGTCGCAAGCCCACCGAGGAGGAGATCGCCGAGAGCATGGAGATGACGATCGAGAAGCTCCGCTTCATCGCCAAGTCCGCCCAGCTGCCGATCTCCCTCGAAACTCCCATCGGTAAGGAGGAGGATTCCAGGCTCGGCGACTTCATCGAGGCCGATATCGAGAATCCTGAGCAGGATGTGGCCAAGAATCTGCTGCGTGAGGATCTGGAAGGTGTGCTGGCCACCCTCAGCCCCCGCGAGCGGGATGTGCTGCGCCTGCGCTACGGCCTCGATGACGGCCGCATGAAGACCCTCGAAGAGATCGGCCAGATCTTCGACGTCACCCGCGAGCGCATCCGTCAGATCGAAGCCAAGGCCCTGCGCAAGCTGCGCCACCCCAACCGTAATGGTGTCCTGAAGGAATACATCAAGTAGCTCCTCTCCACTGCTTGGGAATCCACAAACAGCTGGGCGAGTGCATGGCCATCTTTTACAGAAGCACGCCTGAATTCCGATGACGGTACGGGATCAGCTCCTGCGTCTGACGGTTGTGCTGCCCACCTTCAACGAGTGCTCCAATGTTGAGCCCATCGTGGAGCAACTCCTGCCCCTGAGGGACAGCTTCGACCTTGAATTGCTGTTCGTTGATGATGATTCCAGTGATGGAACATCAGAACGGGTGCGGGCGCTTGCCCACCGCCATGGTTGTGTCCGGCTGATCCGCCGCGTTGGGCGTTTCGGCCTCTCCAGCGCCATCAAAGAGGGAATCCTGGATGCCACCGGCGATGTCGTGGTGGTCATGGACAGCGACGGCCAGCATGAACCTGCCTCGGTGGCCCATGCCGTCTCCGCCCTGCTGGAGAGCGGCGGCGATCTCATGGTCGGCAGCCGCTTCCATCCCCAGGCCAGCATCATGGGCCTGAGCGAGCGGCGAGAGCGGAACTCCACCTGGGCGAATTCGGTGGCCCGTTTCAGCCTGCCCCGCTATCGCCATCTGACCGACTACATGAGCGGTTTCTTTGCCCTGCGCCCCGAGCGTTGCCTCCCCTACGTCCGGCAGGTGGATGTCAACGGCTTCAAGTTTCTCTATGAACTGCTGGCCCTCAGCCACGGCCATCTGGCGGTGGCTGAGGTGCCCCTGAGCTTCCAGCCCCGCAATGCCGGCGAATCGAAGCTCAACCTGGCGGTGATCTGGGATCTCGGCGTCTCGATCCTGCACACCCTGCTGCTGCGCATGGTGCCGCGGCGGGCCGTCAGCTTCGCCCTGGTGGGCGGCACAGGCATCGGCATCCACCTGCTGGTGTTCGCCCTCAGTGAGGACCTTCTCGGCCTCAGTTTCGAGCAGGCCCAGGTGGTGGCGGTGGTCAGCGCCGGCTGCTCCAACTACCTGATCAACAATGTGCTGACCTTCCGCTCCCAGCAGCTCAGCGGCGTCGCCCTGTTGTTCGGCCTGATCCGCTTCCTGCTGGTCACCTCCCTGGGGATGGCGGCCAACGTCGGGGTGTCTTCGGCGTTCTACCGGCAGGTCACCCCCCAGCCGCTGCTGGCCCTGCTGGCCGGTATCGCCGTCGACTTCGTCTGGAAGTACGCGGCGTCCTCCCGCTTCGTCTGGAACACGCCTTAGGGCCGCTCGGCCCAGGCTCGGGGGACAGGTCGGCGGTCCCTGGCCTTAACTTCCCCTTGATCTTGTCGTCGACCCAGCATGGTGTCTGCTGCCCGGGGGGTCCTGCCGGAGGGTGTCCGCGCCCCTAGCCACCGGCACCTGGTCTGGGTGCTGAGCGGCCTCTGGCTGCTGCTGATCTGCTGGCTGGCGTTCTTCCAGGGCCTGGGCAGCCTCGGCCTGATGGACAAGACCGAGGCCCTGTTCGTGGAGGTGGGCCACCAGATGCTGGAGCGGGGTGACTGGGTCACCCCCTGGTGGAACGGCGAACGCTTCTTCGATTACCCCGTCTGGGGCTACTGGATGGTGGGCCTGAGCTTCCGGCTGTTCGGGGTCAGCGAATGGGCCGCCCGGCTGCCGGTGGCCCTCGCGGCCAGTGCCGTGGTGGTGGCGGCCTTCGGCCTGCTGCTGGCCTGGTCCCCCGCGGGTGAGGCCGGACGGCCCAGGCTGCTCAGGGCCGCGGTGGCGGCCGGGGTGATCGCCACGACCCCGGGCTGGATCGGCTGGGGACGCACCTCCACCACCGACATGTTCCTCTCCAGCGCCATCAGCCTGGCGCTGTTCGGCTTCCTGCTGGCCCATCGCCACCGGGCCGACCCCTTGCGGGCGTCCCTCGGCCGGGCGGCCATGGCGCTGTTCGCGGGCATCGCCGTCCTGGCCAAGGGTCCGGTGGGTCTGCTGCTTCCGGGCCTGGTGGTGGTGGTCTTCCTGCTGCTCACGGGCCAGTGGCGACCCTGGTTGCGCTGGCGTCCCCTGCTGGCCATGGTTGCCCTGTTCCTCGGGGTGAGCGCCCCCTGGTACGCCGCGGCGGCGGCCGTCAACGGCGGCGACTTCCTCGGTGGCTTCCTGGGGTTCAGCAACCTGCAGCGCTTCACGTCGGTGCTCTACGACCACCCCGGCCCCCCCTGGTTCTACCTGCCCTGGCTGGTGCTGCTGGTGCTGCCCTGGTCCCTGTTCCTGCCCCTGGCGATCGCGGCCCAGGGCTTCTGGCGGCCCTTCCGCTGGCGAACGGCGGCAGCCGATCCTTCCGTCGACGGCTGCGCCCCGGGGGACCTGGGGCTGTTCCTGCTGCTGTGGCTGGTGTTGGTGGTGGCCTTCTTCTCCGCCGCCGCCACCAAGTTGCCCGGCTACATCCTGCCGGCCCTGCCGGCGGCGAGCCTGCTGGTGGCCCTGCTCTGGCGCCCCCTGCCGGAGGCGACCACCCCAGAGGGGACGGCCTCTGGGCGGACGGGGGTGCGGATCGCCGCCGGCCTCGAGGTGCTGCTGCTGGGCGCCATGGCGGTGGCGGCCGCCCTGGCTCCGGGCTGGGTGGCGGGGGATCCCGCCTATCCGGAGTTCGGCGCGGCCCTGGCGCGCTCGGGCCTGCCCGTAGCGCTCACGGTGTGGCTGGGGCTGACGGCCCTGGCCCTGCTGGTGCTGCTGCTGCGGCCAAAGACCACCGACTGGCTGTGGCTGCCCAGCCTGGCGGGGTTCCTGGCGGTGCTCGCTCTGGTGATCGCCCCCCTCGGCCCCCTGCTGGATCGGGAGCGTCAGGTGCCCCTGCGCCAGATGGCCCGCACCGCCCAGGCCGCCGCCAGGTCCGATGAGCCGCTGCTGATCGTCGGCACCAAGCGCTACAGCCTGCTGTTCTACGGCGAGCCGCAGGCCGTCTTCGTTTCCGACCGCCACCACATCAACCAGCTCGCCCTGCAGGGCCCCGAGGCCCTCGCCCTGTCGCCGGGGAGTCGCTCCGTACGCCTGGTGGGTGATCGCCGCGATCTCGAGGCCCTGGCCCTGCCTCCGCAGGGGATCGAACGGCTGGCCCGCACCGGGGAGCTGGCCCTCTGGCGGGTGCCTCGCCACCATCTGGTGCCGTGATGGGATTCCATCTGCTGCCACGGGACAGGATCCTGCTGCCCGGCTGCCTGATCGTGCTGGTGGGCTTGTCGTTGGCCGTGGCCCCGGGCCGGCCCCTGGCCCTGCTGGACGCGGCCGTCCTGGACTGGCTGGGCAACCATCTCCATGGCCTGGTGGGCGGGGTCCTGACCCAGGTGTACCGGGCGACCGGTGTCGGCTTCACCGCCGTCCTGGTGGCGATGGCCCTGGTCCATCTGGTGCGGCGGGGCTGGTGGAAGGACCTGCGCCTGCTGGTGATGGCCACCGGCGGCATCCTGATCCTGGTGGATCTGGTGTTCAAGCCCCTGTTCAGCCGCCAGCGCCCGCCGGGCAGCCTGCTGCCGCTGGACGGCCACAGCTTCCCCAGCGGCCATGCCGCCGGAGCCGTGGCCTTCTACTTCGCCATGGTGGTGATCCTGGGCTCCCACCATCCCCGCCTGCGGCGCCCCCTGGTGCTGCTGGCCTGCGGACTGGTGGGTCTGGTCTGGCTGAGCACCCTCTACGTGCGGGCCCACTGGCCCACGGATCTGCTGGCGGGCGCCGCCGTCGGGCTGGCCTGGCTGACGGTGTGCCTGGCCTTCTGGCGCGATCCGCCCCCCGCCGACCCCCAGAGTGGGACGGCCCGACCGCTGCGATCCCCGTGACGACCGACCTGCCCACCTCCGGCCTGGCCGGTCTGCGGGGCCTGCGAACCGCCCCTTCCCTTGACGGGGAGACGGCTTCTCTGCTGCGCCGCGAGCTCGCCCCCCGGCTGGGGGCCTGTGAATGGTTCACGATCGGCATCATGGCCCCCTCGGCGGCGGCGGCCCTGGCGGCCCTGAGGCAGCTGGAGGCGGCCCAGGGCTGGTCGGGCCTGCAGCCGGGGGATCCCGGCGAGGGGGAGCCTGGTCCGGTGTTCCTGAAGGGCAACCAGCGCACGGGACTGTTCCATGTCCGCCGGGAGGACGGCCTCGGTGAGGGGGTGTTGATCACCGGCCATGGGGGCTCCGATCCGGACGCCGAGGACACCTGGGGGCCCCTGCCGCTCAATCTGTTCGCCTGATCCCATCAGCTGATCACGTTCCGTCCGCAGGCCGGAAGCAGGGACAGGCCGGTCCCTAGGCTGGGCGGCTGTTGCCTGGCAGCCGTCGCTGCCGCCCGAAGCGTCCAATGGCCAGCTCCACCCTGCGCATCGCCTCCCGCCGCAGCCAGTTGGCCATGGTCCAGACCCACTGGGTGCGGGATGAGCTCTCCAGCGCCCATCCCGCACTGGCGATCACGATCGAGGCGATGGCCACCCAGGGGGACAAGATTCTCGATGTGGCCCTGGCCAAGATCGGCGACAAGGGCCTGTTCACCAAGGAACTCGAGGCCCAGATGCTGGTCGACCGGGCCGACATCGCCGTGCACAGCCTCAAGGACCTGCCCACCAACCTGCCGGAGGGCCTGATCCTGGGCTGCATCACCGAGCGGGAGGACCCGGCCGATGCCCTGGTGGTGCATGAACGGCACCGGGACCGCACCCTGGCCACCCTGCCCGAGGGCAGCGTGGTGGGCACCAGTTCCCTGCGCCGCCTGGCCCAGCTGCGTCACCACTACCCCCACCTGGTGTTCAAGGACGTGCGGGGCAACGTGATCACCCGGCTGGAGAAGCTCGACGCCGGCGTCTACGACTGCCTGATCCTCGCGGCGGCGGGCCTCACCCGCCTCGGCCTAGGTGATCGCATCCATGAGCTGATCGATCCCTCGATTTCGCTGCATGCCGTGGGCCAGGGGGCCCTGGGCATCGAATGCCGCGCCGGCGACACGGCCGTGCTCGAGACGATCGCCGTGCTGGAGCACCAGCCCACCGCCCGCCGCTGCCTGGCCGAGCGGGCCTTCCTGCGCAGCCTGGAGGGCGGCTGCCAGGTGCCCATCGGCGTCAACACCCACTTCGAGGGCGACGAGCTCGTGCTCACCGGCATGGTGGCCAGCATCGACGGCCAGCGCCTGCTGCGCGACAGCTGCCGCGGTCCGGCCACCGACCCCGAGTCCATCGGCCTGGCGCTGGCGGGAACCCTGCGGGCCCAGGGGGCCGGGGAGATCCTGGAGGAGATCTTTGCCACCGTCCGCCCCGGAAGCTGAGGCCAGCGGCCACCGGACCCCAGGGGCTGAGGCCGACCTGCGCGGCCTCCCCTTCCAGTGGAATCTGCTGGCCTGGGCGGCCCTGGTCGGCACCCTGACGGGCCTGGCGGTGGTGGCCTTCCACGAGCTGCTGGGCTTCATCAACAACTTCCTTTTCGGCCCTTTCGTGGAGGGCCTGCTGGTGATCGGGCGTTCCTCGCCCACCACCCCCGCCGACCTGCCGCCGATCGACCTGCCGCCGCTGGCGCCCGACAGCGGTACCCCCCTGCGGGCCCTGCTCCAGCTGGGGCTCGATGGCATCGGCCTGCTGGCGGCGGCACCGCCCCCACCCCCCGAACCCCCGCCCATCAGCCTGCCCACCCCGCCGGACTGGCTGGCCCTCTGGCCCGTGGTGGTGGTGCCCACCCTCGGCGGTCTGGCGGTGGGCCTGCTGCGCCATGTCGCCGGCAGCATCGGTCCGGGTCTCTCGAGCCTGATGGCGATCGCCGACGGCCGCCAGGGGGGCGAGCCGCGCCTGCCCCTGCTGCGGCTGGTGGCCGCGTCCCTAAGCCTGGGCAGCGGCGCCTCCCTCGGCCCGGAGGGACCCAGCGTGGAGGGTGGCGGCAACATCGGCCTCTGGGTGGCGCTGAAGGGTCGCCTCTCCCCCCAGGCCCAGAAGGCCCTGGTGGGGGCCGGGGTGGCGGCGGGCCTGGCGGCCGGGTTCAAGGCACCGATCGCCGGGGTGTTCTTCGCCTTTGAGGGCAGCTACAGCGCCATCCCGGGACGTCCCAGCCTGCGGGCGGTGCTGGTGGCGGCGGTGGCCTCGGCTCTCGTCACCCAGCTGTGCCTGGGCGACACGCCGATCCTGCGGCTGCCCGCCTACGAGGTGCGCTCACCCCTGGAGCTCCCCCTCTATCTCGGGCTGGGCCTGCTGGCCAGCCTGATGTCCTGGCTGCTGATCCGGCTGCTGGCCGCCGGCCGTGACGAGCGGGTCCAGGCCGTGGTGCGGCGACTGCCGCCCGGCCTGCCCACCGCCCTGGGCGGAGCGGCCCTCGGGGCCATGGCCCTGGTGTTCCCCCAGGTGCTCGGCGTCGGCTACGACACGATCGAAGCCCTGCTGGGCCGCGACGGCGGCATTCCCCTGCTCACCCTGGTGGCCCTGATCGGCGTCAAGCTGGTGGCCACCACCGTCAGTAACGCCACCGGCTTCGTGGGGGGCGGCTTCGCCCCTTCCCTGTTCCTGGGGGCGGTGCTGGGGAGCTGTTATGGCCAGGCGCTGGGCAGCGGCGGCCTGAATCTGCCGGTCGCCGAACCTCCCGCCTACGCCATGGTCGGCATGGCGGCGGTGCTGGCCGGCAGCGCCCGGGCACCCCTCACTGCGCTGCTGCTGCTGTTCGAGCTCACCCGCGACATTCGCATCGTGCTGCCGCTGATGGCGGCGGCCGGCCTGAGTGCCGCCCTGGTGGAGCGCTGGCAGGGCATCCAGGATCCTGGTCTGATGGGGCCTGATCCCCTGGAGGAGCGCCGCCGCAGCCAGCTGGCGGCCATCCCGGTGGAGGAGGCCTTCGAACCGGAGGCGCCCCTGGTGCTGCCGGCCGCCATGGCGGCCTCAGAGGCCCTGGCCCGGCTGATCGACAGCCATGGCCATTGCCTGCTGGTGGAGCGGGCCGGGCTGGCCCTGGGGCTGGTGACGATCGGTGACCTGCAGCGTGGCCTCGGCTCCGACCTCCACCGCCAGCAACCGCTGTGCCTCGAGGATTGCCTGCGCACCGACCTGGTCTGGTTGCCGACCGGGGTGCATCTGGATCGCCTCGAAGATCAGCTGAGGCCCAATGGCCTGCGGCAGCTGCCGGTGTTCGAGGTGGCGGGGGGATCCGGGGACCATCTGCCCCATGGACTGCCCCCCGGGGGACTGGCGGTGGACCGGTTGCGGGGGTTGGCCAGCCGCGACGGCATGGCCAGAGCCCAGGCCCGACGCTTTCAGGCCGCTTCGGAGCGGCCCTCCATCAGGGCCTCGGCGACGGGATCAGCCTGAGAGAGCAGGCCCAGAATCCGCTGCAGGTCCAGTTCGGAGAGCTCACCGTCGTTGCCCCATTTCAGCGACGTGCTGTTGAGCTGGTCGGTGGTGGGTTCGTGAGTGGAATCGAACATGGGAGGAAAATCGGCGGTTCTGGAGGGCGCCGCTGTTGATCGAGTTTCAAGACATTAGGTGTTTGCACCCAGACATCAAACCCTTCCTGAGCAATCTCCAGAATCTCTTCGGTCGCTCTCGTTTTCGCTGGAATCGCCCTTCGGTGTTCAGGGTTTGACAACCACCGGTGTTCCCACCTCCACCTGGTCGAACAGGGCGCGGACATGGGGGGTGAGCATCCGGACACAGCCGTTGGTGACGGCGGAGCGGGAGGTGACGGTCCAGGCCCAGGCGCTGGGGGTGCCGTGGATGCCGTACTGGTTCAGGCCGCTGCGCTTGAAGCCGATCCAGCGGTCGCCCAGAGGGCCATTGGGGCCCTTGGTGGCGTGGATCTTGCCGCTCTTGGTGCTCTGGTACTGGGGATTGACCACCTTGACCTCCACCTGAAAGCGTCCCTTGGGAGTGGGGGTGGCGGCATCGCCGATGGCCACGGGCCAGCTGCCCAGCACCTTGCCGTTGTCCCGCAGGCTGATCGTGCGCTTGCCCAGCTCCAGCACGATTTCCCGGGTGCTGGTCACGGCGGACTTCGTCGGAGCCGCGTTGGCGGGGGCGGCAACGGCGGGGGCGACCACTGCTGGTGCGACCACTGCTGGTGCGACCACTGCTGGTGCGACCCTCGCTGGGACCGGGGCCACAGCGGGGGCTGCCGGGGCAACGCTGGCGGGTCCGGCCGGCGCCGGGGCTTCGACGGCCCCCGAGGCCGTCACCATGGCGGCCCCCCAGCCGGTGGTCAGGAGCAGGGACAGGACCAGGGAGCGCGACATGGGCGGAACGGAATCGGAGGGACCGCGGCGGCGGTGCCGGTGGACGTCAGTCGACCAGACGGGGATCGATGACGGAAAGATAGCGATCTTCGCATTCCTTGATGATGCGAACGGCCTCGCCGGTGTCATGGAAGCCGTTGACCTTGCAGGTGCCGGGCTTCTTCAGATCCTTGTAGTGCTCCCAGTAGTACTGGGTTTCCTTGAGCCAGTGCTCACCCAGCTGGGTATAGCTGGTGATGTGGTCCATGCGCTTGTCGTCGGCCAGGACGGCGATCACCTTGTCGTCCACCTCGCCGCCATCGTCGAAGCACATGATGCCGATGATGCGGGCCTCCACCAGGCTGCCGGGCACCAGGGGCTCGGTGACGCCGACGATCTCGATGTCGAGGGGATCGCCGTCCTCGTCCCAGGTGCGGGGAATGCAGCCGTAGGCGAAGGGGTAGGCGAGGGAGGAATAACCCACCCGATCCAGCTTCAGATGGCCGGTTTCGGTGATCAACTCGTACTTGTTGATGGTGTTCGAGTTGAGCTCCACGATGGCGTTGAGCCGCAGCTCGGCCTCATCGGCGAAGGCCGGCAGCACATGCAGCAGGTTCAGCATGGTGCGGCTGGGGGCGTGGTCGATGTTCGCCATGGTGGGGGCTTTTCTGCGGCGGCATCTTAGGCATCGGGCTCCGGAGACCCTTCCCCGCCCGGCACGGTTCCTGCCGCCCCGGTCAGCCCGCGGCAGTCAGCTGGCCCACCTTGGCGCGCAGGTAGGTGAGGAAGGGCTGGGAGCCCAGGGGCCGGCCCGTGACCCGCTCGACGAGTTCCTCGGCGTTCACGGAACGGCCATGGGGCCAGATGTTGCTGGCGAGCCAGTCCTGCAGCGCGGCCGTCTCCCCCGCAGCCACCAGAGCCTCGATGGGGCCGATCTCCTGTTCGAGGGCCTCCGAGATCTGGGCGCTGATCAGGTGGCCCAGGGCGTAGGAGGGGAAGTAGCCGAACAGCCCCTCGGCCCAGTGGATGTCCTGGAGGCAGCCCTCGGCGTCCGTGGCCGGCTGCAGCCCCAGCAGCTCCTTCATGCGTCGGTTCCACGCGGCGGGCAGCTCTTCCACCGGCATGTCCTGCTCCAGCAGGGCCAGTTCCAGCTCGAAGCGCATGACGATGTGGAGGCTGTAGCTCAGCTCATCGGCCTCCACCCGGATCAGGCCCGGCCGCAGGGGATTGAGGGCACGCCAGAAGCCGAAGGGGCCGCCCCAGGGGTCGGAACCCAGGCCCCGTTGGAAGCGGGGATGCCAGCGCTCGGCGAAGGCTCGGCTACGGGCCACGCGGCACTCCCAGAACAGCGACTGGGACTCATGCACCCCCATCGAGGTGGCCTCCCCCAGGGGCCAGGGGAAGTAGTGGTCGTCGCTGCGGGGCAGGCCCTGCTCGTAGAGGGAGTGGCCCCACTCGTGGGCGGTGGCCAGGAAGGCCGAGAACGGCTGGCCCGACACCACCCGGGTGGTGATGCGGAAGTCCTGAGGGCCCACGGTGCAGGAGAAGGGGTGGGCGGATCGGGATCGCTGACAGCGGGCCGCGTCGTAGCCCCAGTTGTCGAGCAGCTCACTGCAGAGCTGCTCCTGCAGTCCCTCCGTCAGCTCGAACGGCTCCTGCCGGCCCGCGGCGGGAGCGGCGGCGACCGTCTCCAGCAGCCCCGGCAGCTCCGTCGCCAGGGGGGTGAACAGCTCCGTCAGCCGGGCCTTGCTGACGTCGGGCTCGAAGGGCTGGGCCAGGATCTCCCAGGGGCTGCGCGCGACCGGTTCGGCATCCGCCAGCTGGCCGGCCTGTTCGCGGCGCAGCCGGATCAGCTCCCGCAGCGCCGGGGCGAAGGTGGCGAACGTGCTGGCCGCCCGGGCCTCCTGCCAGACCGCGTTGCCGTGGGACTGGGCCCGGGCCAGGGCGGTGACCAGGGCTGGATCGAGGCAGCGCTGGCGGTTCAGCTCCAGACGCAGCAGTTGCAGGTTGCGGCGCCACTGGGGAGGGGCGGCCCCATGGAGCTCGGCCTCCGCCGCAGCCACCAGATCGGCGTAGGCGTCACTGCTCTGGCGCTCGTGCAGCTGGGCGGCCAGCAGCGCCAGTTGCTCGCCGCGCCAGGGGGCACCGGCGGCGGGCATCACCGTGTTCTGGTCGTAGTAGAGGGTGCTGCTGATGGAGCCCAGCAGGCGGGTGGTGTGCAGGTGCCGCTGGAGCTGGTCGAGGGCCGGAGCCGCTGCAGGCATGGGATCGGTGGAGCCGGTGGCGCCAGCATGGCGTTGGCGGCGCCATGGTGGAGGAAGACCTTTCCGGCGCCGGATCGATGCATCCCCCTTCTCCGGAGCAGGCCCTGGTGCTCGCGGCCATCGAACGGTTCATGGCCGACCCCGACCTCGCCCTGCAGGGCCAGCCCGCCGGCGAAGGGGACTCGGGTGACGTCCTGAGCGCCATCCTGCGGGCCCTGACCATGGTGCTGCCGCTCGAGGAGATCGAACTGGCGGTGACGGGCCTGCTGACGGTCCATTGCGATCGGCTCGACGACGACACCCAGCTGGTGCTCGAGGCCCTGCTCACCGCCATTGAGCGGGACGACGACGAGATGGCCCTCGACACCCTGCTGGCCAGCGAGGCCAGCCTGCTGGAGGCCAATGCCCTCGACGGCAACTATCTGCTGGTCTGGGATCCGGCCGAGGCTCCGCCGCTGCGGGAGATGGAGATCCTCGATGTGCTGGAGCGCTACCCCTGCCGTGGCGAGGCGGCCCGCTGGAACTGCGACGACTTCGTGGCCCTGCTGGAGGGAAAGATCCTGCAGTGGCGCAAGACCATGGTGGCCCTGGAGATCCTGCAGGAGCAGCCCGGCACCCGCCCCGCGGCCAGCACCATGGTGCTGCTGGTGCCGGAGGATCCTGCGGCTCCGCTCGAGCAGCTGGAGGTCGGGGTCACCCTCAGCCCGCCGTCGCCGGGTTCCAGTGCAGACGCATCGGCACGCAACCTTCCAGGCTGACCTTCACCGGGCAGCGCTCGCCGGCGCGGATCAGCACGTCCCGTTGCCCCTCATCGAGGCCGGCTGGCAGATCGATCCAGGCCTCCAGAAGGGCGATGCGGCGTTCGCCGCTGCTGGTCATGCCCTTCTCCACCCGCACCTGGGCGCCCTCGAGGGGGATCCCCTCCCGGTCGGCAACGATGCCCATGACCGTGAGCAGGCAGGTGGCCAGGGCCGTCGCCACCAGGTCGGTGGGCGAGAACGCCTCCCCCTTGCCCTGGTTGTCGAGGGGGGCATCGGTGATCAGCCGCGACCCCGACGGGGCGTGCTCCGCGGCGCAGCGCAGAGCTCCCACGTAGCGGCAGGTCATCGTGGTCATGGCGGGCGCTGGGCGGCGAACGTCCCACCAGGCTGGCAGGGGCTGTCGCCCTAGATTCGGAGTTGCGATGTCCGCAGCCTTGGCCCTCATCCTGCTGGTGGCGCCCCATCAGGCCGGAGCCCTGCCGGAGACGATCCGCCTGGCGGTCACGCCCGTGTTCCTGCTGGCCGGCATCAGCGGTCTGCTCGGGGTGATCACCACCCGGCTCGCCCGCATCGTCGATCGGGCCCGGCTGCTCAAGGAGCGGAGCGGGGCCGCCACCATGGCCCAGGAGCGGGAGCTGCAGGAGGAGCTGATGCTGCACCGCCGGCGGATGTTCATGGCCTCCCGCGCCTTTGCCTGTGCCACCACCAGCTTCCTGTTGGTGGCCACCGTGGTGGTGGTGCTGTTCGTGAGCACCCTGGCCACGATCGATCTCACGCCGCTGGTGGCGCTGCTGTTCGTGCTGGCGATGGGCTCGCTGATGACGGCGGTGGTGCTGCTGCTGCGCGAGGTGCAGCTGGGCAGCCTCGCCCTGCGACGCTTCTAGACCGTCGCCAGGCCGATCTCCTCCAGCAGACGCCTTTGCTGGCGTGCCTCCACGAAACGATGGGCGGCCATGGCGCCGCTCACCGCCACCGGCGGCACGCCGATGCCCGGGAAGACGCCGGCCCCGCAGAGCACCAGCCCCTCGATCGGGGTGGACCCGCCGGGGAAGGGTCCGGCGTTGGCGGGCCAGGCCGGGCCGTAGCTGCCCTGGTGCATCCGCAGGTAGTGGCGGTGCGTGAGGGGGGTGCCCTGCAGTTCCAGCACCACCCGCTCCCGCCAGTCGGGCAGCACCCTGTCGAGCGCCTCACCGAAGACGGCGCAGCGTTCCCGCTTGAGGGCCTCGTAGGCGGTGCTGCCCCGCTCCAGCCCCTGCCACAGCTCCCAGGGCTCGTTGGCCGGGGTGTAGCCGTGCAGCACCTGGTGCCCCGGTGGCGCGCAGGACGGATCGAGCCGGGAGGGCATCGAGAGCACCACCATGTTGCGTTCGGCGCCGATGCCCCGTTGCCAGTCGCCCACCCAGACGTGGTGGATGGGGAGCTGATCGAGGTCGTCCCCGCGCAGGGCCAGGTGCCAGTGCAGGAAGCCGGCGCAGGCCGGTGTGGCCGCCTGGCGCCGCCGCCAGCGCGCCGGCACCGCCGCCTCCGGCAGCAGGGCGAGCAGGTCCCAGGGGCTGGTGTTGGCGATCACCCCCCGGCCGGCCTCGAGGCGCTCCCCGTCCGCGAGGCGGACGCCCACCGCCCGGCCCTGCTCCACCAGGATCTCTGCCACCGCCGCGCCCGTGCGCAGCCGGCCGCCATGGCGCTCCATCCCGCGCACCAGCGCCGCCGCCACGGCCGCGCTGCCGCCGATCGGGTAGTCGAGGCAGGCCTCGGGCTCGAACCATTCGCCGAACAGGGTCGCCATGGCGGCGGCGCTGGTCTGGTCCATGGGCAACCCGGAGATCAGGAAGCAGAGCAGGTCGACCCAGTGGAGCAGGAATGGATCGCTGAGGTGGCGACGGGCGATCGGCCCGAAGGCGCCCCCCAGGGCCGCCAGCCGGCCGGCCTGGCCCAGCAGGCGCAGGGCGTTGCCGCCGCCGAGGGTGGTGGCCAGACCGGCCCCGGGCCGCAGGGCCAGCAGCGGCAGGGAGCGGGCCGCCTCGCAGCTGGGCCTCAGGGCCGTGAGGAAGCGGTCCCACTCGGTCGCCACGGCCGGACCGCGGAGATCGCGCAACAGGGACAGGAAGGGGGCCTGCCCCACCCCCACCCGCAGGGAACCCTCGGGCAGCAGCAGACCCCACTCGCGGTAGCTGGCCACGGGCAGGCTTTCCCCCACGGCCCGCAGCACCTGGGCCAGGGGATTGGTGCTGGGCCACTGCCCCAGGCCGCTCCAGAGCGACGGGCCGGATTCAAAGTGATAAGGACCGCGCCGGAATCCGTGGGCGGCGCCGCCGGGGGTGGTGTGGGCCTCGAGCACCAGCACCTCGAGCCCGTGGCGGGCGGCGATGGCGCCGGCGCACAGGCCGCCCAGACCACTGCCCACCACGATCAGGTCGCTCACCGTGGGCGCAGCAGATCCGCTGCAGATTCTATTCAGATTCCCTTCGCAAGGAGGGCAAACGGATGGCCCTCTGCCTGTCTAGGATCGTTGGATATAGCAAAGGTTTTGATTGTCGCAGGGCTTCCCTTCCGCCACCCTGTCCGATAGCACGTCGCCCGTCCCCCCCGAGGCTGACGCTGGCTTCACAGCGTCGATGCGTCAGCCCAAGCGGGGCGATTTCGAGCTCAAATCCTTCATGGACAGCTCAAATCTGCGGGGCTCCTGGCAGATCGCCAACACCGTGATCCCCTATGCGGCCCTGTGGTGGGTGGCCGACTGGAGCCTTCAGCACGCTCCCCTGCTGCTGCTCCCCACGATGGTGGTCATGGTGCTGCTGCTGGCGCGCGTCTTTTCGCTGATGCACGACTGCGGCCACGACTCCCTCTTCCGCAGCCGGCGGGCCAACCAGGTGTTCGGCTTCCTGCTTGGGGTGCTCAGCGCCATCCCCCAGTACCCGTGGTCCCGTGGCCACGCCTACCACCACCGCCACAACGGCGACTGGGAGAAGTACCAGGGACCGTCGGCCCTGGTCACCACGGGGGCCTTCGCCGCCCTCAGCCCCGGCCAGCAGCGGTTCTACGGCGTACTGCGCCATCCGGCGATGCTGTTCCCCGGCGGCTTCTTCTATCTGGTGATCAAGCCCCGGGTGGCCCTGCTGCTGGGGGTCGGGGGCTTCTTCCCCCATCTTGTGGCCTGCCTTCGCAGCCCAGAGCCGATGGGACTCGGCCAGATCCTGGCCAGCTATCGCTCCAAGCACTGGTATACCAACGAGGAGTTCCGCCACCTAGTGGCCAACAACATCGCCGTGATCGGTTCCTGGTGGCTGATGGCCCGCTGGCTCGGCGCCGGGGAGTTCTGGTCGATCTACGCCCCGGTGATGGCCTGCGCGGCGGCGATCTTCATCTGCATCTTCTTCGTACAGCACAACTTCCCCGGCTCCTACGCCCATGCCACCGCCGGCTGGAGCGAGATGACGGGGGTGCTGGAGGGCACCAGCGACCTGGAGCTGCCGCCGGTGTTCAACTGGTTCTCGGCCGACATCGGCTGCCACGCCATCCATCACCTGTCGTCCAAGATCCCCAACTACCGGCTGCGGGCCTGCCACGAGCGCAACGCCCACCTGCTCACCGGGGTGCGGCGGCTTTCGATGGCCGACATCCCCGGGTGCTTCAGCTACATCCTCTGGGACCCCCAGGCCTGCCGTCTGACCACGATCGACGCGCTGCGTTCCGCCGCTCTAGTCCCCGCCGCCAGCTGAAGGGCCCCAGGAGGAACCGATGCTGCGCCAGAGCCTGAGCCAGTTGGAGGTGTCCACCGTTGGGGAGGGCTTCGATGACATCACCGGGGACCTCAACCGGTTGATCGCCGCCAGCGGAATGGCGCTCGGCACCGCCACCATCGCCAGCCTGCACACCTCCTGCAGCCTGACGATCAACGAGAACGCCGACCCCCGGGTGCTGGTCGACCTCGCCGCCTTTCTGCGGGCCCTGGTACCCCCGGAAGGGGTGCGCCCCCTGAGCGGCCAGGGCGAGCGACGCGACTGGGTGCATGACGACGAAGGTCCCGACGACATGCCCGCCCACATCCGCACCGCCCTGACCTGCACGAGCCTGGTGCTCCCCTTCCAGTCGGGCCGCCTGCTGCTCGGCACTTGGCAGGCGGTGTACCTGTGGGAACACCGGGCCCGACCCCACCGCCGCCGCCTCAGCTTGCATCTGGTCGGCGAATGACCCTGATCCCCTGCCCCCTGACGCCATGGCCGCCCAGGCCCTGACCCCTGCCCAGATCGCCGCGCTGCCCGCCGATCTGCCGCAATGGACGCTGCGGGAGGGCAAGCTGCATCGCGAACTGCGCTTCGCCGATTTTTCCGCCGCCTTCGGCTTCATGGCCCGGGTGGCCCTGGCGGCCGAGTCCATGGGGCACCACCCGGAATGGTGCAACGTCTGGAACCGGGTGACGATCAACCTCACCACCCACGACACCGGCGGGCTGTCGAACCTGGACGTGGAACTGGCACGCCGCATCGACGGGTTCGTGGACTGACGCCGGAGCGGTGGGCCGCCGAAGCCAGCGTGTCTAGCTTCCCTGGGTGCTCCCCTCGCCCCGCAGCGCCCCATGGGATTTCGCTACCTCGATCGCATCGCCACCGAGGAGAACATCCACGCGTTTCTCGAACTCGCCGATCTGGCCGCCGGAGCCGGTGCTTCGGCCAACAATGTCTTCCTGCTCTCCCATCGGCTGCGCCAGTCCCGTCCGATGCAGGTCTGCCGCGCGTTGCTGGGGCGGGATCCGGCCGCGGTGGCCCTGATCGAGCAGCGGCGGTTGAGTGGCCCGTATGACGCGGCCGCCCTGCGCGCGCTGCCGAAGGGAACCCTGGGACACACCTACGCCACGGTGCTGGAGACGATGGGGTACGACATCAATTTCTTCCCCAAGCCCGACTTCTACGCCAACCTGGACACCGACGCCGATTACATCAATTATCGGGTCTATGCCACCCACGACATTCACCACATCGTCAGCGGCTTCAGCCTCGACAATTTCGGTGAACTCGGTGTCATCAGCCTGAGCGTGGCCCAGTTCGCCCACCCTGGCCTGGCCTTCACCGATCTGATGGCCCTGCTGCTCAATTGGTTCCGCAACGACACGCCGATCGATGAACTGGAAACACCTGCCGAGCAGGCCCGCACCGCCGGTTACGCCTTCGGCATGATCAGCAAGGGGCTGCACATCGGCGCCGAGGCCCGGCCGCTGTTCCCGGTGATCTGGGAGGAGCGGATGGGCCAGGACCTGGAGGAACTGCGGGCCGAACTGGGCATCGCGGCCGTGACGGAGGGGACCTGCAGCTGGCAGGCCAACCCCGCCCTGGTGGCGGCACTGGCCGCCTGATCCCTCACACGAGGGCGGGCAGCCGGGAGGGTTCGGCCGCCCTGAAGTGCAGCCGCGGCGGTTCCGCTCCAGCCTCCACCTCCACCACGATGGTGGAGCCGCTCAGGTAGGTGCCGGCCAGGATCGCCTTGGCGATGGGCGTCTCCAGTTCGCGCTGGATGGCCCGTTTGAGGGGCCTGGCGCCGTACACCGGGTCGTAGCCCACGGCGGCCAGCCAGTCGAGGGCGGGCGCGTCGAGCTCCAGGCCCAGCTTCCTGTCCTCGAGCCGCCGGGCCAGGCGCTGCACCTGCAGCTCCACGATCTGGCGCAGTTCCTCGGCCTTGAGGCTGTGGAAGATGATCGATTCATCCAGCCGGTTGAGGAACTCGGGGCGGAAGTGGCCCCGCAGGGCTTCGTTGACCCGCTTCTCCATCTCGCCGTGGCGGGCGGGGTCGCCGGCCAGATCGAGGATCGAGGCGCTGCCGATGTTGCTGGTGAGGATCAGCACCGTGTTGGTGAAATCCACCGTGCGGCCCTGGCCATCGGTGACGCGGCCGTCATCGAGGATCTGCAGCATCACGTTGAACACATCGGGGTGGGCCTTCTCCACCTCGTCGAAGAGGATCACCGCGTAGGGACGCCGCCGCACCGCTTCGGTGAGCTGGCCGCCTTCCTCGTAACCCACGTAGCCGGGAGGGGCGCCGATCAGCCGGGACACGGCGTGCTTCTCCATGTATTCGCTCATGTCGATGCGCACCATCGCCTCCTCGCTGTCGAACAGCTGGGAGGCCAGGGCCTTGGAGAGCTCGGTCTTGCCCACGCCGGTGGGGCCGAGGAACAGGAAGCTGGCGATCGGGCGGTTGGGGTCGGACAGGCCGGCCCGTGAGCGCTGAATGGCGTCGGCCACCGCCGTCACCGCCTGCTCCTGGCCGATCACCCGGGTGTGCAGTTCGTCCTCGAGATGGAGCAGTTTCTCCATCTCCGACTGCACCAGCTTGCTGACCGGAATCCCGGTCCACTTGGCGATCACCTCGGCGATGTCGTCCTCGGTGACCTCCTCGCGCAGCAGGTTCTTCTCGCCGGCATGGGCGCTCAGCTCGCTTTCCTTGGCGGCCAGTTTCTTGTTGAGCTCCGCCAGGGTGCCGTATTCCAGCTCGGCGGCCTTGTTGAGGTCGTAGCTGCGCTTGGCCTGCTCCACCTGCAGCTGCACCTGCTCGATCTCCTCCTTGATGGCGGAGAGTTCGTCGATCGAGCCCTTCTCCTTCTGCCACTGGGCGTTGAGGCTGCTCTGCTGCTCGGCCAGGTCGGCCAGTTCCTTCTCGAGCTTCTCGAGCCGGTCGCGGCTGGCGGGGTCCGATTCGCGTCCCAGGGAGAGCTTCTCCATCTCCAGCTGCAGGATGCGGCGATCGAGCTCGTCGATCTCCTCCGGCTTGGAGGTGATCTCCATCTTCAGGCGGGCCGCCGATTCGTCCATCAGGTCGATGGCCTTGTCGGGTAGGAAGCGATCGGCGATGTAGCGGCTGCTGAGCACGGCCGCCGCCACCAGGGCGTTGTCGGCGATGCGCACACCGTGGTGGACCTCGTAGCGCTCCTTGAGGCCCCGCAGGATCGAGATGGTGTCCTCCACCGTGGGCTGGTCGACGAACACCTGCTGGAAGCGGCGCTCCAGGGCCGGGTCCTTCTCGATGTGCTGGCGGTGCTCATCGAGGGTGGTGGCGCCGATGCAGCGCAGTTCGCCCCTGGCCAGCATCGGTTTGAGCAGGTTGCTGGCGTCCATGGCCCCGCCGGTGGCGCCGGCCCCCACCACGGTGTGGATCTCGTCGATGAACAGGACGATCTGGCCTTCGCTGGAGGTGACCTCCTTGAGCACGGCCTTGAGGCGCTCCTCGAATTCACCGCGGTACTTGGCGCCGGCGATCAGGGCGCCCATGTCGAGGGCGATCAGCTGGCGGTTCTGCAGGGCCGTGGGCACGTCACCGTTGACGATCCGCTGGGCCAGCCCCTCGACGATCGCCGTCTTGCCGACGCCGGGTTCGCCGATCAGCACCGGGTTGTTCTTGGTGCGGCGGGAGAGGATCTGCACGGTGCGGCGAATCTCCTCGTCGCGGCCGATCACCGGATCGAGCTTGCCGTCGCGGGCGGCGGCGGTGAGATCTCGGCCGTACTTCTCGAGGGATTCGTAGGTGCCCTCCGGGTTCTGGTCGGTCACGCGTTGGCTGCCCCGCACGGCCATCACAGCCTCGCGCAGCTTGCGCTCGTCGGCGCCCGACTGGGAGAGCAACTGGCGGCCGCAGCGGTCATCGCCGGCCAGGGCCAGCACCAGGTGCTCCACGGCGATGTAGCTGTCCTCGAACTCCTTCTTCAGGGCCTCGGCCCGGTCCAGCACCGCGTTGAGCCCCTTGCCCAGGTAGACGTTGTCAGGGGCGGTGGCCAGGCTGGGCTGGGCGGCGGTGAAGGCCTCCAGCTTCTGGTTCAGCACCCCCAGATCCACACCGGCCTTCTCCAGGATCCGGCTGGCCAGGTCCTGCTGGGCCAGCAGGGCGGCGAAGAGGTGCTCGCTGTCCATCTGCTGCTGGCGCCGCTGCTGGGCCAGCTGCTGGGAGGCGACCACGGCGCCCCAGGCCTTTTCGGTGAACAGTTCGGCGGTGGGATGCATGGATGGAGTTCTCCCTGCGGACGGTGGCTGAAGCCAACGTATGAATGCCGCCGGGATCGGCCGAGTGGGAGGACCGAACCGCGGCGTTCGGCCCTCCTCCCCGGTGGTGGGCAGGCCGTACCCACGGGGGTGGGCAACCGCCCTGCGGGGGGGCTCCGGGGCTAGGGGCCCACGAACGTGGGCATGGGCACCTGGTAGCCGTGCTGCTTGCCGCAGAGCCGGCTGGGGCAGCCGTCCGGGCCGTAGAGCGCATCGGCCGCCGAGAGGCACCCCATGCCGTTCTTCTGGGGCACCTGGGAGGGATGGATCCGCAGCGGCTGGAGCACCGCCTCGTTTCTGGGCACCACCAGCTGGCAGGGCGGAGGCGACAGCCCGGGCCTGGCCTCGATGGCCAGGGGCTGGTTGGGGGTCAGCGCCTGGGCCAGGGTTGGCGCCGGGGCGGCGGCCATCACGGCCAGGGGCATCCCTGCCGACAGCAGGCCCCCCATCAGGCCCGGCAACAGGCCCGGCAGCAGCCCGGCAGAAGTGGGGATCGCCATGATGGGAGCTCGGCTGCGCCCCATTCTCGCCTCTGCGGCCGTCCCGTCTCCGATGCCCTCCCCCGCCGACGACCAGGCCCTGGTGGCCGACCTGGCCAGAGCGTCCCTCGACCTGGGCGGGGCGGCGGAGCCGGAGCGGGACTGCTGGCGGGTGGTGCACCGCCATGTCCACGGGATGCTGCCGAGCGAGTACGACATCCGCGACGTGCCCGAGGAGCTCTACCTGGCGGTGCTGGCCGCCCGCCGCGCCCTCCCCTGAGCCATGAAAAAAGCCCCGGCAGTGCCGGGGCTTTGGACGGCTGCCGTCGCCGTCAGGGATCGGTGGGTGAGGCGGCAGCAAGGCCAGCCTGGGATCAGGCCCAGCCCTTGGAGGCCATGTCCTCGACGTAGGCCGCCACGTCAGCGATGTCACCCTCGCTGAGCTTGCCGCCGAAGGCGGGCATGGCGTTCTTGCCGTTGGTCACCTGGTAGGCGATGGCGGGCTCATGGCCGGCGTCGTAGTTGGCCAGGTAGGAGGCCAGGGCATCGGCCTTGAGGGTGCGCTCGGCGTTCACCACGTTGCCGCCGCCCATGTGGCAGGCGGCGCAGTTGGCGGAGAAGATCTGGCCGCCGTGGGCCGCATCGGCGGCGAAGCTCGGGGCGGCACCCAGCACCAGCGCCAGGCAGAGAGCGAAGAGAGAGAGAAGACGACGCATGGGAGGGTGCAACGGAAGGTGCCGGAAGGCACTTGCAACGGGCACAAATTAGGCAATGGCCGCCCCCCGGTGGGGGCCTCTGACACATTCGCAACAATTCACCGGCCCCGGTGGGGCACCCCCGCCGTTTCCAGCACCGCCTCGAGGCTCGGGGCGAAGCTCACCAGACCGAAGCGCTCGGGCGGACTGACGGGCTGGTGCACGAAGTGGCGTTGCCGGATCGAGAAACGGTCCCAGGCGTTCACCTCGATGCGCAGCAGCTTGATCAGCCCCTCGATCAGCCAGCCGCGCAGATCAATCCCCACCGGCGGCACCCACACCCGCCGCCAGCGGCACAGGGAGGCCACGGCGCCGTTGATCGTGATCGGCGCCTGGCCCAGCACCAGCCGCCGCACCGGACCCTGGTCGGGCTCGGGGTTGGGGCTGTGGGGGGTGGTGGCCAGGTGGGCGCAGACGGTGGCGATGTCGGCGGCGTGGATGAAGTGGAAGCTGGCGTCGGTGCGCAGCCAGCGGGCCAGCCACAGCCAGCCGAAGGCCTCCTTCAGCCCGGCCGTGAGATAGCTGGTGGGGTGGGGATCGGCGCCGGCCACCGCGCCGCCGAACACCAGGGTGGGGAACACGGCCACAATCCTGGGAGCCAGGGGATGGCGCTCCAGGTCCTGCAGGCAGGTGGCCTTGGTCTGGATGTACTCGGTGCCGTAGGCCATCGCCTCCGGCAGCAGCTGCAGCCGGCGATCGAGGATGCTCGCGGTGGAGAAGTAGATCACCTGCTGCAGGCGATCCGGGTCGGTGAGCCGCAGCAGTTCCTTCACCGCCACCACGTTCACCGCCTGGGCCCGCTCGGGATCCCCCCAGGCGGTGGCGGTGTGGATGATCCGGTCGGCGCTGGCGATGGCGGCGGCGTGGGGGCCCAGCTCCCGCAGGTCGCCCACCAGCAGGGTGATGCGCGGGTGGTCGGCGGGGACGGCGCTGAGCTTGGCGGGATCCCGCAGTAGCAGCAGCAGGTGGGCGTCGCTGTTGGCCAGCAGGTTTTCAGCGATGTACTGGCCGACGCAGCCGCTGGCGCCGGTGATCAGGATCCGCTGGGGCCCGGAGGTGGGGGCGCTCAAACAGCGGCCCCCAGCAGCTCGTTGACGGCCTTGCCGGTCTCGAAGAAGACGCGGGCGTTGTCCTCAGGGGTGCCGGGCAGGATGCCGTGGCCCAGGTTGAGGATGTGGCGACGGCCGCGGGCCTTGCGCACCGTGTCGAGGATCCGCTCACGGATGGCCTCGGGGGTGCCGAACAGCAGGCCGGGATCCACGTTGCCCTGCACACCCAGGTGCTGGGGCAGGCGGGCGCAGCCATCGGCCATGTCCACGGTCCAGTCGAGGGAGATGAAGTCCACCCCGGTGGCGGCCATGCGCTCCAGCACGCCGGCGCTGCCGGAGATGTAGAGGATCAGGGGGGTGTCGGGGTGGGTGGCCTTCACCTGGTCGATGACCCGCTTCTGGTAGGGGGCCGCGAACACGTCGTAGTCGATGGGGCTCAGCTGCCCCGCCCAGGAATCGAACAGCTGCACAACCTGGGCGCCGCTGTCGATCTGGTAGCGGACGTAGGTGGCGATTGAGTCGGCCAGGTGGCCCAGCAGCCGGTGCAGCAGGGCGGGCTCCTGGAAGGCCATCGCCTTGATCACCGAATAGGTCTTGGAGCTCTTGCCCTCGACCGCATAGGCGGCCAGGGTCCAGGGGGCCCCCACGAAGCCGAGCACGGCCGCGGCGTTGCCCACGTCGGCCCGCAGCCGGCCCAGCACCTCGCCCACGAAGGGCAGGGCTTCGGCCGGATCCAGAGGGCGCAGGGCATCCACCTGGGCCTGGCTGCGGATGGCGGGCTCGATGATCGGCCCCCGGCTCTCGATGATGTCGAAGTCGATGCCCATGCCCGGCAGGGGCGTGAGGATGTCGGAGAAGAGGATCACGCCGTCGGGACGGAAGGCGTGGAAGGGCTGCATCGAGATCTCGTAGGAGAGATCGGGGTTCTCGGAGCGCTCGCGGAAACCGGGATGGCGGTCACGCAGGTCGCGGTACACCTTCATGTAGCGGCCCGCCTGGCGCATCATCCAGACCGGAGGCCGCTCCACCTGCTCACCTCGGGCGGCGCGCAGCAGCAGGGGGGCGGATTCGGTCATGGGGCCGGTCGGAAGGTCAACGGCGAAACCTAACCGAGCACCCCCGGCCTGCGGCCGCTCCTGTCACCAGTCGTGGCATGGGCGCCCCCGGAGCCCTCAGCCCTCGCCGATGGCCGGCCGCTGCAGGCTGCGGGACTCGTCAAGACGGAACACCACCACGCTCAGGGGCGGCAGGCAGAGCTCCAGGGAGTTCTCGTAGTCGTGGATGGCCCAGGCATCGGTGAAGCGGCCGCCCAGGTTGCCGAGGTTGCTGCCGCCGTAGCGGCTGCTGTCGGTGTTGAAGACCTCCGCATAGAAGCCCTCCAGGGGGACGCCCACCCGGTAGTGGGAATGGCTCTGGGGCGTGAAGTTGGCCACCACCACCACCCAGCGGCCGCTGCCGCTGTCGCGGCGCATGAAGCTGATCACCGAATGGCGGTTGTCGTTGCAGTCGATCCACTGGAAGCCGTACTGATCGAAGTCGTCCCCCCAGAGGGCCGGTTCCGACTTGTAGAAGACGTTGAGGTCGTCCACCAGGTTGAGCAGGCCCTTGTGGGCCTCGTACTGGAGCAGCTCCCACTGCAGGTCGCCCCAGACATTCCATTCGGCCCGCTGGCCGAACTCCATGCCCATGAAGATCGTCTTCTTGCCCGGGTGGGTCCACATGTAGGCGAGCAGGGCGCGCACGTTGGCGAACTTCTGCCAGTCGTCGCCCGGCATCTTGTGGAGCAGGTTGCTCTTGCCGTGCACCACTTCATCGTGGCTCAGGGCCAGCATGAAGTTCTCGGTGAAGGCATACCAGATCGAGAAGGTGACGTGGTTCTGGTGGAACTGGCGGAACCAGGGATCCAGCTCGAAGTAATCGAGCATGTCGTGCATCCAGCCCATGTTCCACTTGAGGTTGAACCCCAGGCCGCCCATGTCGGTGGGCTGGGTCACCATCGGCCAGGTGGTGGACTCCTCGGCGATCGAGAGGGCGCCGGGGAAGTGCTGGAACAGCACGTGGTTGGCCTGCTGCAGGAAGCGCACCGCCTCCAGGTTCTCCCGCCCGCCTTGCTCGTTGGGCAGCCATTCCCCGTCCGGACGCAGGTAGTCGCGGTAGAGCATCGAGGCCACGGCATCGACGCGGATGCCGTCGATGTGGAACTCCTCGAACCAGTAGATGAGGTTGGCGACGAGGAAGTTGCGCACCTCGTTGCGGCTGTAGTTGAAGATCAGCGTGCCCCACTCCTTGTGCTCGCCGATGCGGGGATCGGCATGCTCGTAGAGGTGGGCGCCATCGAAGAAGGCCAGGCCGTGGCCGTCCTTGGGGAAGTGGCCGGGCACCCAGTCGAGGATCACACCGATGCCTTCGGCGTGGCAGCGATCGACGAAGGCGCGGAACTCGTCCGGGCTGCCGAAGCGACTGGTGGGGGCGTACCAGCCGGTGACCTGATAGCCCCAGGAGCCGTCAAACGGATGCTCGGAGACCGGCATCAGCTCGATGTGGGTGAAGCCGCGGGCCTTCACGTAGGGGATGACCTTGTCGGCCAGTTCCGGATAGGTCATCAGCCGGGCGCCCGGCTTCAGATCGGCGGCGGGCACCGGGGGCCGGGGGCTGCCGTCGGCTTCGATGAAGGGCTGGTCGGCGGCGGCATGCATCCAGCTGCCCAGGTGCATCTCGTACACCGCGATCGGGTGGGGCAGGGGATCCCGGCCATCCCGCTCCTCGATCCAGGCGCTGTCGTTCCACTGGTAACGGCCCAGTTCGGCCACCACCGAACCGGTGTTGGGCCGGATCTCGTGGCGGAAGCCGTAGGGGTCGGCCTTCTGATAGCAGTGGCCGTTCTGGGCCCGCACCTCGTACTTGTAGATCTGGCCGGCGCCCAGGCCGGGGATGAACAGCTCCCACAGTCCCCCGAGGCGCTGCTGCATGGGGTGATGGCGGCCGTCCCAGCCGTTGAAATCACCCAGCAGGGCGACGCTGCGGGCATTGGGGGCCCACAGACAGAACTGCACCCCGGCGACGCCGTCGCGCTCGATGACATGGGCGCCCATGCGCCGCCAGATGTGGTGGTGATTCCCTTCGGCGAACAGGTGGCGGTCCAGTTCCCCCATCCACTCGTGGCGGAAGGCCCAGGGATCGTGCTGCTCGTGCTCGATGCCGCCGCGGCTCACATGGACGCGATACCCGCAGCCGGGATCGGCCTCGAGGCGGGCCTCGAAGATCCAGGGGTGGTGCGGGTTGGCCATGGCGAGCCGTTCGCCGCCGTGGAGCAGTTCCACCGTGTGGGCGTCCGGCATCCACACCCGCACCACCCAGCCGCTGTCATCGAGGGGCTGGGGCCCGAGCACGGAGAAGGGATGGTCGTGGCGGCATTCCGCCAGCCGGCGGGCATCCTCAACCATCCATTCGAGGCTGGGCAGGGCCATGGAAGAGGGGGCGTGCATGCGCCGGGAGCTTACGTCGCTGGAAGGGCCAGCTCAGCGCGGCGGTGAGGGAGGAGCCGGATCGGTGGGGAAATCCACGCCGATGATCCGGTTCTCGGAATCCAGGGTGACGAAGAGGTTGTCGGTGAGGCGGTTGAACTCGGTGTTGACGATCACCAGGCGCATCTCCGGCGTACTCTCGGCCCGGTTGATGCGCTTCACCCGGACGAAGTTACCGGTGATGCGCTGCAGATTGAGCCATTTCTGCTGCAGCTGGGCCTGGGGGATCTGCTCCTGCATCAGCGGCGAGAGGAAGCTGCTGGCGGAGATGAAGTGGCCGCTGGAGAGGGCGGTGATGAAGTCACGCACCACCTTCTCGGCCGGCTGGTCGGTGACGTTGAAGTGATAGCCGTCGATCCGGCCCTTGTCGTCGATCACCATCAGCAGGTCGCGCTCGCCGGCGCTGGTGAACAGGGTGGCTTCGACCGTGCTCGAGTCGTAGCCGGGCTGGATGCTGCGGATGGTCCAGCGCAACAGCTTCGGCTGGGTCTTCATGGTGGCGGCCACCATGCGGGGGCTGCTGACGCTCTGCAGGGCCGGGGAGAACTGCTCGAAACGCGCCTGGGCGTCGCCATTGCGGATCGTGGTCAGGATCCGCTCGGCCGCTGCCCGAGCCTGGGCTTCGCTCAGGGCCGCGCTGGGCTGGCCGCTGGTGGCCGGCGCCGGGGCGGCCTGGGCCCAGGCCCCGCGCGGCGCCAGCAGGGCCTGGCTGCCCAGCAGCAGCAGCAGGCCGATCAGGGCTCGGCGCGGTTGGGGGCGCGGCATGGGCGGCGGGGTTCGGGTCGGCTCAGTTTGCCCGAATCAGGGGCTCCAGGCCCAGGTGGGCGTCCGCCAGCTCCAGCGTCAGGCTGATCACCCGGTGTCCGCTGCCGCTGCCCCCCGCCGGCAGGCTGCCGTCGCCGGGGTTGACGGCGATCTGGGGCCAGGCCGCCGCCGCCAGGGACAGCCGCAGCCGCTGGCCGGCCTGAACCAGCGTCGCCAGGGGCTGCAGGGCCAGGGTGCGGGGCCCCTCCTCGGACGCTGCCGCCGTGGGTCCGAAGCGGGCCAGGCCGGTGCTCAGCTGGCGCACGGAGCCGCCGTCCGGAGACACTTCCGAGAGGGCGGCACAGAGATCGAAGCTGGGCTGGTCGGCGCTCACCCGCAACCGCAGCCGGAAGGTTCCCAGCAGCCACAGGGCCTCCTCCAGCGGAGCGGTGCTGAAGCAGGCCACGTCGCCGCGACGGTCGAGATCGGAGCGCTCCACCGGTCCGGGGTCGGGGCCCATGTGGCCGCCCCGGCCCGGCACCGGCCGCCACGGGTCGTGGACGATCACCACGGTCCCGCCAGGTGCCACCCCCTCCCCGGGAGCCCTGGGCCTCAGCTCCCCTTCGTCGCAGCGGATCGCCGCCAGGCCTGTGGAGTGCAGCGACCAGCCGGCGGCCGCCAGCGCCGCGGGGCTGGCGGCCGCGGCGGGGCTGAGTCGTTTCCAGGTGGCCGTGGCGGTGCACTGCAGGCGGATCGGGGCCGCCGCATCGGCCCCGGATGGGGCGGGCACCTCGGGGCCCCGGTGGGGCGGCGGATCCTGCAGGTGGCGGCGGAAGAAGGCCAGCAGCTCGCGGTCGAGCCCCCCGCGCCAGTCGAGATGACCCCAGGCGCCGATCACCAGCCGGGGGTCGCCCCCGGCGCTGCGGGCCCGCTGCCAGAGGTCGAGCACCCCACGCAGATGGGGATCGTGCCAGCCGCCGATCAGCAGCAGGGGCCGCCGCAGCAGGGCCGCCGCCACGGGGTGGACCGTCCAGCCCTCCGGGCCGGCGGGGTCGCGCCGCAGCCAGCCCAGGCCCATGCCGCCGGGATCGTGGCGTTCCAGCAGGGCCAGCCCTTCCTCGGTGAAGCCGCCGTGCTGGAGGCTGCGGCGGATCTCCCGCCAGCCGGTCTCGTCGCCGCGGCGCCGGCAGCCCTCCGCCGCCAGCTGCAGGGCCCAGCCCAGGCCCAGGGCCCACCAGTGGGCTCCCCCCTCGCTGGCCCAGTGGAGTCGCTCGTCGAGGCCGCACATCGCCGGGGCGAGGCAGTCCGGCAGGGCCGGGTCGTCCGCGTTCGCCCCGCCGCCCTCGGATCCCGTGTTGAGCAGCTGGGTCAGGCCCTGGTAGGAGAAGCCGTAGGTGCCTAGACGGCCGTTGCTGCCCTCGAGGGCCCGGGCCCAGCGGACCGTGGCGGCCCCATCGGCCGCCTCCTGGGCGAAGCCGCCGAAGTCGCCCTCCGATCCGCCCCGGCCCCGCACGTCCTGCACCACCACCAGAAACCCGTGGCCGGCGTACCAGCTGGGGTGGGCGTAGGTCACGGTGGAGGCGATCGCCCTCCCGTAGGGCTGGCGCATCAGCAGCACCGGCCAGGGTCCCTCCCCATCGGGATGCCAGAGGCGGCTCACCAGCCGGACCCCATCCGCCAGCAGCAGGGTGGCGTCCCGGGCCCGGACCACGGGGGTCAGAACACCGTGGAGCAGTGCAGGCCGATCACGTAGGTGGCCAGCACCTCCGCATCCATCGGGCTCAGGCCGCGGCTGCTGGCCAGGCTGGCGATCGCCGGCTTCGACGTGGCCGAGACGCCCTGGGCGTTCAGCTGGCGGAACTGCTGGCAGAGGCTCTGGGCCAGGGCCGGGTTCTGCTTCACCGATTCCAGCAGGGCGGACTGGGCCCGCGCGGTGGGCACGGTCACGGCGCCCAGACAGGCGGCGCAGAGAAGGGCGGAGAAGCAGGTGCGAAGCCGGGTGCTCAGGGGGTGGCGGCGGTCGTCGCGAAGGGGGTGGTTCGTGGCTCTGGGGGGAGAAAGGCGGGTTGTTCGGGGCATCACTGCCTCCGTCCGTTTCCCCCATTCCAGTCACCCGTGCCAGGGCAGCGCAGGAGTGGAGGGTCAGTTCGGGGAGCGACCGGAGGCCTGCCGGGCCCGGCGGATCCAGGCCAGGACGAGGGGCAGGTCGACCGGGGGGACGGCCGAGCCGGTGAGACGCCGTTGCAGCCGCCCCAGCTGCAGCAGCAGCTGCTGGGGATCGGCCGCGGCGAGTCCGGCGGGGCTGGCGATGCCTCCATGGAGCAGCAGGGCCGCTTCCTCCGGCGCCAGCCCCACCCCACTCACCAGCCGGGCCTGGCCGCGCAGGCGGATCAGGCGGGCCTCGCTGGCCTCGCCGGAGGCGGCCAGATCGCGCAGGCGGGCGTCATCGAGGCCGGCCACCTCGTCCCAGCTCTCGATGCCCGCCCGTCGTAGGCGCTGCTCCTCCCGCCTCAGGTGGGCCGCTGGTCGGAAGGGGTGGGCCACCGGGGGTCAGGAGGCGTCGCCGGGGCCGCGGGCCGCCAGATCCCGGGTGGTTTCCGCCAGCACCACGGGCCGGGCCAGCCCCGGCTCGACGGCCTCGACCCGCCGCAGCCGCACCCGCACCTCGCCGCCGCTGCCGCGGCCGCCGCCGCGCAGGTTGAGGGCCACCTGCTCGAGGGTGGGAGCCACCGCATCGGCCTCGAGACTCGTCGGGGCGGCGGCGATGACCAGATCCGTGCCGTTGTCGAACACGACCGGCACCTGGATCGCCCCCGGCACGCTCACCCGGGGGTTGTAGCTGACGGCGAAGGCAAGGCAGGAGAGCGACAGCAGGGCCGTGAAGCTGGTGATTCCCACCAGGCGGAAGCGGATGCCCCAGCGGGCGATGAATCCGGCGATGGTGAGCACCGCCAGCACCCCGCTGGCGGCACCCAGCCAGGTACCGGCCACGAGCAGGATCGGATCAGCGGCCATGGGGCTGGGGAAGGCGTGACAAGCCCCCTATATTGCGGCCGCCCATGGACGGCGACCGACCCCGGTGGATGCGATGGAAGCCTGACAGTCGGCCCTGGCCTGCCCGCCGGCGTGTGTGGAAGGGGCTTCTGGTCGTCGGTTTCCTGGGGGCGGGCCTGGGGGTCGGGGTCTTCTGGTTCGATCGCATCGTCGCCGGCCTCTACGGCCGTTTCCGGCCCACCCTGGAGCGTCAGATCGGCACGGCCATGGGCCGTCCCCTGGTGCTGGGCCCCTATCGGGGCCTGAAGCCCGACGGTCTCTGGATCGGCCCCAGCCGCTTCCTGCCCGGCGCCAGGGACGCGTCCAACGTCGCCGTGCAGGGCGTGCGGGTGCGCCTCGACCCGCTGGCCAGCCTGGGGCTGCGCGGCCTGGTGCTGGATGTGGGCCTGGAGCGGGCCCGGGCCGAGCTGCGCCGCAACGCCACCGGCCAGTTCTGGGTGCTGGGCTCCGTCCCCCCGGGGCGTGAACCACCGCGGATCGACCTCCGCCTCGGCCTGCTCCAGCCCGCCGATCTGCGGGTGCGGGGCGCCGGAGCCACGGCCTTGCCCCTTGACCTGAAGCTCGCCGGCCAGGTGGCCCTGCGCCTGCACCGCCGCGAGATCGACCTGGCCCTGCGCCTGGCGCCCCCCACGGGCGAGGGCGGCGGCTCGCTGCGGCTGGACGGTGAGGGCCAGTGGCAGAAGCAGCGGTGGCAGGGCCGGCTGACGGCCCGCCGCCTGCCGCTGGCCCTGCTGCGGCCGCTGTTGCCGGCGGGGGACCGGGCCGGGGGCAGCCTCGCCGGGGAGGCCGATGGGCGGGTGGGGCTGCGGATCCAGCGGGGCCTGGCCCGCTGCGAGGGGGGCCTGGAGCTGCGGGGCGTGCGCTGGCAGCTGGGGACCGGCGCCACGCCGCTGACGGCCGAGCGTCTGCCCCTGGGCTGCCGGGACCGGGCCCTGATCCTGCCCGCCAGCACCTGGCGGTTCGGCCCCTGGGGCGGCCGCCTGACGGCCAGGGCCGACGCGGATCGCCGCCTGGCCCTGCAGCTGGAAGCCCAGCCGCCGCCCCGCCATCCGCTCGGCCGCCAGCCCCTCAAGGCCGATCTCCAGGGGAGCTGGGGGCAGGGTCTGCTGCGCCTCACCCGCCTCGATGGCCGTCTGGGGGGCTCGAGCGTGCGGGCCAGCGGCAGCGTCGGCCGCTCCCTGGCCCTGGAGGCCCGCTGGCGCCTCGATCCCGACGACGTTGCCGCCGCCTCCCGCCTGCCGGTCTGGGCGCGGCAGCCCCTGGCCGGGCGCCTGCGGGTGGACGGCCGGCTGGCGGCACCGCGCCTGCGGCTGGAGACGGGCCAGGCCTCCCAGCGGCTCCTGGGGCCCTGGCAGGCGGCGCTGGTCTGGAACGACCGGCTGCTGCGGCTGGAGCGCTTCAGCGCCGACCGCCTCACGGCCACGGCCCGGCTGCCCCTGTCCTTCCAGGCGGGCAAGGGCCTGGTGGCCGGTCCGCTGCTGGCCCGGCTGGATCTGCGCAACTACCCCCTGGCCCGCCTCGACCCCCTGCTGGGCACCACGCTCCAGGGCCATCTGGATGCGGAGGGCACGATCGCCGGCCCCCTGGCGGAGCTGCGTCCCGACCTGCAGCTGCGCCTGCAGCAGCCCGGCGCCGGCCCGCTGCTGCTGCGGGAAACCTGGCGCGGCCGCCTGAAGGACCGCTCCCTGGATCTGGCCATGGTGGCGCCGACGCCGAACGGACGCCTCACGGCCCTGCTCGACCGCCGCTGGCAGCCGGTGCGGGCCGCCATCGAACGGGACGGCGGTGTGCTGAGCCTGGAGGGCCGCCCGGCGAACTACCGCTGGCTGGCCCGCGCCTTCCCCTTGCAGGGCCTGTCGGTGGCCACCGGCCCCCAGCGCCGCCTGCGGCCCCTGCAGGGGGACCTCAGCGGCAGCGGCCGCCTCGGACTGCAGCCCCTCGGTTTCGATGGCCGGGTGGTGCTGCTGTCGCCCGAGTTCCTGGGGGTGGGGGGACGGCGCATCCAGGCCGACGTGCAGTACGACGACCGCCGCTACCAGGTCAAGGGCGTGATCGAGCCCCTGGGCGAGGGCACGATTGCCGCCACGGTCTCCGGGCGCTGGCGGGGCCCGTTCCGGGCCCGCTTCGAAGCGCGCCAGCTCTCCACCCTGCTGTTCCGCCAGTTTTCCGGTGCCTGGCCGATCTGGCGCGGGGCGCCGGCCCCGGCCCGCGGACGGGCCAGTGACCTGGGCAGCCTGGCCATCGACACCATGGCCGGCACGGTCACCGACCAGTTGCTGGCCCTGGCCCGGGCCGAGGAGCGCGTCGCCGCCCGGGAGCTGGCGGCCAGCCGGGCCAGCCGGGCGGAACGGCTGGAGCGGCTGCAGGCCCGCATCGATGCCGATCTGCTGCTCAGCGGCCCGGACTTCGCCCGCACCAGGGCCGACCTCAAGGCCACCGGCCACCTCTGGCTCAACCAGGGCGACCGGGCCGAGGCCCTCGCCGGCCGGCCGTTCGAGGTGCGGCTGGAGGGGCCGCTCAGTGGGGGGAGCGGCCGCTTCAGCCTCGCCGACCTGCCCCTCTCCTTGCTGGCCCTGCTCACGCCGCTGCCGGACAACCTGCGCGGCAGCCTGGCCGCGAAAGGGCGCTACCGGCTGGGGGGCCCCCGCCCCGAGCTCAGCCTCGACCTGGCGCTGGTGGAGGGGCGCCTCGGCGAGCAGGCCCTGGAGCTGGAGCGGGGGCGGGTGGAGCTGAAGGCCGAGGGCCTCGGTCTGGATCTGGCCCTGCGGGCGGAGGGGGCCTCCCGCAGCGTCGACCTGGCGGGCACCATCCCGCTGGTGGCCTCCCAGCAGGGGCTGGAGCTACGCCTGGCGACCCGGGGCGATGGCCTGCGCTTCCTCACCCGTCTGGGGGGTCAGGCCTTCGAGTGGCAGGAGGGCGGCGCCGACCTGCAGCTGTTGGTGCGCGGCAGCCTCGATGACCCGATCGCCAACGGCTTCCTGCGGCTGCGGGAGCTCCGCTGCCGCTTCATCGGCCAGGAGGTGCGGGAGGTGGACGCCACGATCCTGTTCGACTTCGAGCAGCTGGTGGTGCAGGAGTTCCGGGCCCGGGTGGGGCCGCAGGGTCTGGTGGGCGGCGAGGGCCGTCTGGGGCTGTTCCGGCCCCTGGCCCAGGAGCGGACCCTGTTGATGAAGCTGGAGCAGGTGCCCTTCAAGGTGCCGCGCCTGGCGGCGGTGGGGGATGGCCAGCTGCATCTGAGCGGCAGCCTGCTGGCCCCCGTGCTCGGCGGCGACGTGGCGATCAGCCGCGGCACCATCAACGTCCAGCCGGGCCAGCTGGCGGCCAGCGCGCCGGTGTCCGACCAGCCGGTCAAGCCGCGCACCATGCCCGAGCTGCTGGAGTCGAAGTGGAACTTCCAGCAGCCCCTGGTGCTGCTGGGCCCCGATGTGGAGTCCACCACCGCCGAAGCCCTGCGCTCCTCGGTGCCACGCTTCCCCTACCTGGCCTTCGAGGACCTGACCCTGCGGCTGGGGCCGAACCTGCGGGTGGTGATCCCCAACATCGCCAACTTCACCACGGCCGGCCGCCTGCGCATCAACGGTCGCCTCGATCCCTCCCTGCGGGCCTCCGGGGTGGTGCGGCTGCTGGGGGGACGGCTGAACCTGTTCACCACCAGCTTCAGCCTCGACCCCGATGCCCCCAACGTGGCGATCTTCACCCCCTCCCTGGGGCTGGTGCCCTACCTCGACATCGCCCTGCGCACCCGCATCTCCGACAGTCTCAGCGTGCTCTCCCCGTCCGGGGTGGGGGACCTGGGCCCCTCGGTGCAGAACGCGCCCAACCAGGCCGGCCTCTCGGCCCTCAACCAGCTGAACCTGATCCTGGTGGTGGTGTCGGTGAGCGGGCCGGCCGACCGCATCGCCGAGAACCTCAAGTTGCGCAGCAGCCCGCCCCTGCCGCAGGAGCGGCTGGTGGCCCTGATCGGCGGCAACTCCCTGGCGGGCCTGAGCGGCGGCGGGGCCGGAGCCGCCCTGGCCACGGTGGTGGGCCAGACCCTGCTGTCGCCGCTGCTGTCGTCGCTCAGCGACGCCTTCGGCCAGCGGGTGAGCCTGGCCCTCTACCCCACCTACGTGAACCAGGCCATCGATACCCAGCAGGAAGGCACCACCCGGCGGCGGGTGCCGCCCCAGCTGGTGCTCGGTGCCGAGATCGGCGTGGACATCACCAACCGCTTCAGCATGTCGGTGCTGGCCGCCCCGAACCGCTCCGATGTGCCCCCCCAGGTGACCCTCACCTACAAGGCCTCCGACACCTTCAACCTGCAGACCTCCGTCGACACCGAGGGGGCCTGGCAGTCGCTGCTGCAGGTGTTCCTGCGTTTCTGAGGCCGGCGCCCCTCCCCTGCCGGCGCCCCCCCGCTGGGTAGGGTGCGCCGATGGCGTCGTCCCGCGAACGACCTCCCGGTGAGGCCCAGCTGATCGGCATCGATCTGGGGGGCACGGCCATCAAGCTGGCCCGCTGCGACCCGCAGGGCACCGTGCTCGCCGAAGTCGAGGTGCCCACGCCCCAGCCGGCGGTGCCGGGAGCGGTCTGCATGGCCCTGGCCGAGGCGGTCGAAGCGATCGACCCCAACCGTCTCGCCGACCGGGTGGGCATCGGCCTGCCGGGGCCCTGCGATGCGGCGGGTCGGGTGGCGCGGATCTCCATCAACCTGCCGGGGTGGCGGGATGTGCCCCTGGCGGCCTGGCTCGAAGCCCGGCTGGAGCGGCGGGTGGTCATGGGCAACGATGCCAACGGCGCCCTGCTCGGTGAGGCCTGGCTGGGGGCGGCCCGGGGTGTGGGCGACGTGCTGCTGCTCACCCTGGGCACCGGCGTGGGCGGGGCGGTGATGCTGGACGGCCGCCTGTTCACCGGCCACGGCGGCGCGGCTGCTGAGCCTGGGCTGATCGGCGTGGACCCCGATGGCCCGGCGTGCCGCAGCGGCAACCGGGGCTCCCTGGAGCAGTTCTGCAGCCTCGGCGGCCTGGCCCGCCTCAGCCCGCTCGATCCACGCGAGCTCTGCCGACGCGCCGACGCCGGCGACACGGAGGCCCTGGCGGTGTGGGAGGCCTACGGACGTCCCCTCGGGGTGGGGCTCAGCTCCCTGCTTTATGTGCTCACCCCGGAGCTGGTGCTGATCGGCGGTGGCCTCAGCGCCGCCAGCCACCACTTCCTGCCGGCGGTCTGGCGGGAGGTGGAGGAGCGTGTGCTGGCGGTGAGTCGGGAGGGGCTGGCGATCCGCCGCTGCGAGCTGGGCAACGGAGCCGGCCGGCTGGGGGCGGTGCGGCTGGCGCTGGACCGCTTGGGATGATGGGGGCCATGAGCCAGACCATCACCTCTCCTGCCAGTGTCGTGCCGGAGCCCGACCCCCAGCTGCTGCAGCGGGCGGCGGCGGTGCGCCGCGCCGCCATGGCCCTGGGCCAGACCAGCGACGCCGAACGCACGGATGCCGTGGCGGCGATGGCCGACGCCCTCGAAGTGGCCAGCGAAGGGATCCTGGAGGCCAACCGGGCCGACCTGGCCGCGGCGGAGGCCGAGGGTCTGGCGCCGGCCCTGGTGGCGCGCTTGAAGCTTGATGGCCCCAAGTTGGCAGGGGCCATCGCCGGGGTGCGCCAGGTGGCGGCCCTGGCCGATCCGGTGGGCCGGCGCCAGCTGCACACCGAACTGGATGACGGGCTGGTGCTGGAGCGGCTGAGCGTGCCCCTGGGGGTGCTGGGGGTGATCTTCGAGGCCCGGCCCGATGCGGTGATGCAGATCGCTTCGCTGGCGATCCGCTCCGGCAACGGTGCCCTGCTCAAGGGGGGCCGGGAGGCCAGCCGCAGCTGCCAGGCGATCGTGGCGGCCCTGCAGCGGGGTCTGGCCGGCAGCGCCGTCGCCCCGGGCTGCCTGGAGCTGCTCACCAGCCGTCAGGAGAGCCTGGGGCTGCTGCGGCTCGATGGCCTGGTGGACCTGATCATCCCCAGGGGGTCGAACGCCCTGGTGCGTTTCATCCAGGACAACACCCGCATCCCCGTGCTGGGCCACGCCGACGGCATCTGCCATCTGTTTGTGGATCGGGCCGCCGACCCGGCCCTGGCCCTGCGCATCGCCCTCGACAGCAAGACCCAGTACCCGGCGGCCTGCAACGCCATCGAGACCCTGCTGGTGCACCAGGCCATCGCCCCGGCCTTCCTGGGGGCGGCGCTGCCGGCCTTCGCCGCGGCGGGGGTGGAGCTGCGCGGCGATGCCGGCGCCTGCGCCCTGGGGGTGTCCCAGGCCGCCGGTCCTGGCTCCTGGGACACGGAGTATTCGGATCTGATCCTGAATGTGAAGGTGGTGGAGGACCTGGAGGCGGCCCTGGAGCACATCCGCCGCCACGGCTCCCGCCACACCGATGCCATCGCCACCACCGACCCGGTGGCGGCCGACCGGTTCCTGCGGGCGGTGGACAGCGCCGGGGTGTTCCTCAACTGCTCCACCCGCTTCGCTGACGGCAACCGCTACGGCTTCGGCGCCGAGGTGGGCATCAGCACCCAGACCCTGCCGCCGCGGGGCCCGGTGGGGCTTGAGGGGCTGGTCACCTACCGCTACCGGCTGCGGGGCGAGGGCCACATCGCCGCCGACTACGCCGACGGCACCCGGCAGTTCAGCCACCGCCCCCTGCCCCTGTGACCGAGGCGATCCACGTGCGGGGCCTGCGGGTGTGGGCCCATGTGGGGGTCTACGAGCAGGAGCGGCGCCACGGCCAGTGGTTTGAGCTGACCTTCTCCCTGGGGGTCGATCTGGGCGCCGTGGCCCGCAGCGACGACCTGAGCCAGGGCTTCGATTACGGCCGCGGCATCGCCCTGCTGCAGGCACAGGCCCGCACCATCCGCTGCCAGACCCTGGAGCACTACAGCGAGCGGATCCTTGATGCCCTGGAGGCGTGCTACGGGCCGATCCCCCTGGCGGTGGAGGTCAGCAAGTGCCAGGTGCCGGTTCCCGGCTTCGATGGCAGCGTGGCGGTGAGCAGGCGGCGGCGCTGGGGGTGAGGGTCAGGGGGTGGACGGCGGTGTCGCTCGGCTCGGCAGGGAAAGAGAGGGCCAAAGCTCCCAGACCGTGGGATGTGTCCACCTTTATGGGCAGCTCATGATTCCGTGGCCGGGTTTGCTCCCACTTCCGGAAGCCGATGGTCTGTGGGTCCACGACCACAGGGAGGCCAAAGACGTTGCGCTGATCAATGATCCGTTGCCGTTGGTCGATCCAGGGTCAGGCGCCGGCACCTGCGCGGGTGGGGAGTGGTCTCACGCCTTCGCCTTCTGTTGCGTCGGACTCCGATTGCGCCTGGTTTGTGAGAGTTTTCACCAGGCTCTTCAATCTGGCCTGGACCTGATCCGGGCAGCTGCGGCTGACCTCGCGTCCCAGGTGGCAACCGACTGCCCCGATCCCTTTACGGAAACTTAGCCATTTCTATACCTAGAGCCATTGGATCTGAAACGATGTATCCCTCCTTACGCCATGCCGTTGACAGTGCAGAAGCGCTCACCTAGTCTTAAGTGAAATTCAGTGCTGGACTGGATTCATGCTCCCAAAGCCGAGCGCCGACCACGTGCAGATCGACCTGCAGAACAAGGATCGCCGTGGTTCACTGCGACAAGTGCTTCCATCGGGAGTCCCTGCCAGTATTCACCTGCCCTCGGGTCACTCTGGCTTCGTAACTTTAGGTGACATCAGCCGGGCTGGCGCCTGCATCGTGCGTCGGGGATCGCTGGAGATTCAGCCCAATGACCAGATCTTCCTCAGCATCAGCGATCACGGACTTTTCCAAAACGTTTACCTGTCGGCTTGCGTGAAGTGGATGACGGTTTTGAACCAGAGAATTCGTATGGGTCTTGCCTTCACGGAGGGTCCACTCCTGCCGGGAACCATTCTGGATCAATACTTTGACAAAGCACTGCAGGCACCCGGATCCTCCGATGTTTGAAGTGCCCTGCACGGATTGATTTCGTTTGTCTGTGGGTGGCCCCCGCCCTACAGCGCGGCGATGTGGATCCGCCACGAGCAGGTGGTTTCCGTTGCGCCATCCGCATGCCTGCAGCTTTCGCCAGGCCTTGCGTCACTGCATGGTGCTGTTCCACTTGCCCGAGGTTGACTTCCAGGGGCGTGGGCCCGATCCCCGTTCCGTCGCCGGACCATGGACTAAAGTCCTAATGACGGGGCGTGGCGCAGCTTGGTAGCGCGGGTGCTTTGGGAGCACTAGGTCGCAGGTTCGAATCCTGTCGCCCCGATTGACTTTTCAGGTTTCGGCCCAGCGGGTTGAGCACAAAATGAGCACAAAACGTCCGCCGCCTTGATTCGGGCAGGCCTTTGGGCGGTGGGGTGGTCATGCTGCAAAGCGATACTGAACGCTGCTCATTCCCCGTCGTGCGCAATTCGCACAGCGTTGCGGAATGCACTGCTCCACGCCATAACCAGCAGCCAAGCCTCACGGCAGTAGCTTGATTCTGAAGCTGCTCAGCTCGGCCGAGGGATGGTTTCCAGAGATGTGGTGACTCTGCTGCAGATCTTGCCCCAGGCGTCCACTGGAACCATCACCAATTTCTGCCACTGCCGCTGATGCTCTTGTGGCGTTGGGTGTTGTTACCAGGTGGAGGCGCCATGGAGATCACGATCGGCAAAGCCCGGCGAAGCAGCCTCTCTGATCCCCTGCCCGGTCAGGTCTATGTGGGCCGGCCCAGCCCGCTGGGCAATCCCTTCCAGCTCGGCCGCGATGGCAGCCGCGCTGAGGTGATTGCCCGCTACAGGCACTGGCTCTGGGCCCAGCTGCAGGTGCCCGGCTCGCTGCAGCGGCGCGAGCTGGAGCAGTTGCTGGCCCAGGCCCAGGTGGGCCCGCTGGAGCTGCTGTGCTGGTGCGCGCCGCTTTCCTGCCACGCCGATGTGATCCGCTCCGCTCTGCTCTGGCTGGAGGCGCAAAGGCGCGTCACAGCCTGAGCCGAAGGGCTCCGTGCTGCGAAGAGGGGAGGCGCGCAGGGTGCCTCAGTGTGCGCGGGATGGCGCAAGGGCTGCGCGAGCGGTTCGGCCCTGGCGGGCCTCCCGCCCTTGCGCTCATCCGCGCAGGCACGTCGGCGTCCTTTGCGCCCTTCCCGATGGCCGCATCCACCACCACGCGCCGCCACAAGTTCTCCGGTCCCTCTCCCGAGGAGGCGATGGTGCGCGATTTGATCGAGCTGCTCGAGGCCGGCAGCACACCCTGGCGCCGGCCATGGGATAGCCGCGGTGGCGGCGTCCACATCAATCTGCTCAGCGGCCGGGCCTACCGGGGCGGCAATCCCATCCTCCTTGAGCTGGGGATGGCCATGCGGGGCGCCGAGCTGCCGTTCTGGTGCGGCTTCGCCGAGGCGAAAAAGCTGGGCCTCTTCCCGCGCAAGGGATCGAAGTCGGTTCGCATCTTGCGGCCCCAGCTGCAGCCCAGCGAGAAGGAGGGCAGCGATGGTGAGCCGGTTCTGCGCAGCTGGGCCCGCTACCGGCCGGTGCCGGTGTTCAATGCCTGCGATCTGGAAGGCGAGGCGCTCGTCGGGCTGATCGAGGCCCGGCTGCCGCAGGTGGAGCCCCGGGCGCCGCTGGAGCGGATCGAGCAGGCCGAGCAGGTGCTGCAGGCCTGGGAGGTGCCTGTTGGCTGGGGCGGTGAGAAGGCCTTCTATTCCCCGGGCGCCGATCGCATCCAGCTGCCCGAGCGCGAGGCCTTCCACTCCCCGGCGGCGCTCTATGCCACCTGGGCCCACGAGTGCATCCACTCCACGGGCCACGAATCCCGCCTGAAGCGGGATCTGTCTGGTGCGTTCGGCTCCCGCGGCTATGCCCGCGAGGAGCTGGTGGCGGAGCTGGGCAGTGTGCTGATCGGCCAGCGGCTGCAGATCGGCTGTGAGCTGGCCCATCACGCCGCCTATCTGCAGAGCTGGATCTCCGTGTTGCGCGAGTCCCCGAAGGTGCTGCTGCAGGTGATCAGCGAGGCGCGGCAGGCGGTGGATCTGTTGTGCCCGGAGGCGCCCTGTCCCGAGGAGCCGGCCGGAGATCCAATCCCTGCCGCGGTGGCAGCGGCGCCGGCCACGGCATGAGCGGCGGTCCCGCCGGGAGCCCCGATCCGGGTGTCCAATTCCTTCGTCCGCCCTCGCCGGCGGCTTTCCCATTGACAGCGATCGAATTCCTCCAGGCAGTGGCGGATACCAGAGGCCACAGCGCGGGCCGCACCCGCGTGGTGGTGGCCTACGGCATCCTCTGGGCCGAGGCCTCCGCCCGCATCGATGGCACCCTTGCCGTGGCCCTGCAGCGGGCCCCTGCGGAAGCCGGCCAGGCCCTGCTGTCGATGGCCCTCGAGGCCGGTGTGCAAACGGCCGGCGAGGTGCCCCGCTGGCTGCGGCGCCATCGGGAGGCGGTGCTGCGGATCCTGGCCTGAGGCCTCTGGCTGAGCTGCTCAGCCCTTGAGCTGCTCGCGCATGGTGGCGGCCAGGTGGCGGTGGCCGTTGCTCTCCAACCAGTCGCTGCAGGCAGCCAGCATTCGAGCAGCGGCGTGGCGGGCGTACTGGTGACGCATGAAGGTCGACGGGTTGCCCTGCTGGATGGCCAGGAGCGACCACCGCCTCACGAGGCTGCGCTCCGGCAGGAGGAGGGTGTCGACGGTCTGCTTGTCAGTGCCAGTGCAGAGCAGATCCATAGCCATGAGACTGCTGTCGCTAAGAAAGGCTAGTCGGGGTCAGTAGGGGAAGACAGTCGTTATGGCGACTGGATCGGTTCGCGAGCCAGAAGAGGCGGTGGCGGCCCTGCCCATCCTGCGGGCCTCGCGCAAGGGCTTCGCGAGCTGGCCTCCGCCGGCTGATCTCTGCCCACAGCAGCTGGTGCCAAGGTCCCCGGCCAGCCCTTGCGCGGGCCCGCCGGGAGGTCGGGTCCTTCACCGCTGCGGCCATGGCCGGTGTTCAGATCCTTCTTGATGTTCAGCGCAGCGGGATCCGCTGGCGCGTCACGCTCCTGCCCAGCTTCCGCCCTGGGGCCCGTGCGCTGGTGCTGTTCGAAAAGCGAGGCAAGGGCGGCCGGCTGCTGCATTGGCAGCAGGCCCACTGGAGCCCGCTGCACAGCGGCAGCTTCCTCACCCCCCGGGAGCAGGTCAGCGGGGGCTTGGTGCCGCGCTGCCTGGTGGAGCGGATCGAGGCCCTGCTGCGTGGATCACCGCTGCCGCGGCGGCGCAGTGAATGGGGCCAGGTGCGCGGTCGTCTGGTGCGCCTGCCGGCCCGGGGCGCCGGCCCCGGCGGCTGAGGGCCACTCTGCTGCGGAGAGCAGGCCGGCGAGGCTCCATCCGTAGTAGGACACCTGTACTGTTGTGGATGGGAGGATGCTGGCCGAGCTGCCCCTGGGCCAACCGATTCCTTGCAGCGTCGGCGCCGATGAGGAGGGTTTGGATCTCCACGGCGCCCTGGTGCCCCATCCGACCTGCAGCTTCTACATGCGGGTCAGCGGCCATGGGCTGCGCAGCCACGGCATCCACGACGGCGACCTGCTCGTGATCGACCGCAGTGTCGAGCCCCGCAGCGGCGATGTGGTGATCGTGGCCCACCGGGGGGTGTTTCTGCTGCGGCCGCTGCGGTGTGAGGGGGAGCAGTGGCTGCTGGAGCCGCAACGCGCCGGGGAAGGGGTAATCGTGCTGGACCTGGAGTCGTTCGATCGCTCGGGTCTGTTTGGGGTGGTGGCCCATGCGGTGCATCACCTGGCCAGGTCGCCATCGCGGCGGCGCTGAGATGGGCGGAGCACCGCAGGAACCCGTTGGGCTCCCGTCTCGTCGACACCAGGGAGCGCGTGTTCGCTGTTGCGATGTCCGCAGGCCTGCGCTGAGCCGCGCCGTAGGCGGCGCGCCGTTATTGCCGCCTTGGCCAGAGCACGCCGGAGGCGGGCCTGCCCGATCCGCCGCCACCCGTGCCCCCGCCATCACCACCAGCGGCAGCCAGCTGCTGGGCATAGAGCGGATGCTGCTGCACCCCGGCCAGGCCGGCGGCGTTGGGGCTCCAGTCCGCGATCAGATCCGGCACGCTCGCCGGTCCGATCAGGGAGGGGGAGAGCGGCGGCAGGGCCATGACGGAGAAGCGATCGCTCAGCGTCCGCCAGCTGAGCGAACCGATGGCCGCCCAGCCACTCAGCACGGATGGTGGAGCGCTGGAGGGGAGACGAAGCCAGAGGTCATCGACGGCGCCACCAGCGGCGCCGAGCTGGTAGAAGGTGCCGCCGCCGGCGGGGTCGCTGAAACGACCCAGGCGGCGGGGGTCGGTGTGCTGGTTGTCGCCATTCCAGAGCAGGGGCGGCAGGAGAAGACGGGGCTGGACGCTGTTGAACTGCACCGGACCGGTGGCCAGCGGGATGACCTGCCAGGCGATGGGCGCGTTGATCTGCTGGGTGCCGGAGGCGCCGGAAACGAAGCTGACGACCTCCGGGGAATGGCCGCGCCAGCTCCAGCGATCATTGGAGCTGAACATGCCGATGTAGGCGCGGGCGCGGTGGAACCAGAGGCTCCAGCCGCTGACCGCCGGGCTGCGGAACAGCAGGATCGAGAGGTTGAGGCTGTAGCTGTCATCGCCTGGGCGCAGCAGGGTGGCCAGGAAGAACTCCGCCCCTGGGGTGGCATCGAAGACGACGATCAGGGTCCCCTCCAGCCCCGCCACGGCTGGGGTCCCGCTGGGCCCGTAGTGGGAGAGGCCCCGGTTGGCGCTCAGCAGGGTGGAAGAAAAGTTGCCGTAGCCGCCGTTGCTGGTGTCATCGATCCAGTTGTTGGCCAGGCCCAGGCGCAGCAGGGCGCTGGCGGTGCTGGAGCTGAAGCCCTGGACCAGGGAGAGGTTGTGGAAGCTCAGCACCAGGGGCGCACTCGGGTGTCCGAGGCGCCAGACGAAGCCGTAGCTGGTGGTGCCGGTGGCGCTGGCGTGGTTGCGCAGCACGCTGAGCTGCAGCTCGGCATTGGCCGGCGTGGCGTTGACCGCGGCGGCGAAAGCGGAGAAGGCCTCATCCAGCCGCATGCCGACATCGGTGGCAGCACTGCTGGCCCAGTTGTAGGTGTCAGGGCCCCAGGTGCGGGCGCAGGCCGTGAGGGTCATGGGGCGTCGATGAGACGAACAGCAAGGCGGCTGGGGCCAAAGACCAGCCATTCGCTGCCGTCGGGGGCTTTGAGGTAGCCGCCGGTGGAGAAGGTGCGGTTGTAGGTGCCGAAGTCCGCCGGCAGCACCACCGGATCCCAGCGGCGCAGAGGCGGCAGGGGGGTGACATGGACGATCGAAGGGGTCGCCAGCATCCAGGCCGCGGGGTGACGCAGGGCGAACGGGGGGCCGTTGAAGAACTCGCTCCACAGGGCCGTCGCGAAGATCTCCCTGGCGGCGGCGAGGTTCCAGGCCACCATGCACTGCAGCCCGCTCATCGTTGTGTTGTGCAGGTGCCAGAGGCCTGAGGTGACGTCCTTGGCGATCAGCAGCACCACCGCCTGGCGGGTGGAGAACATGTGCAGCGACAGGCAGAAGCCGAAGTATTCCTGGCCTGGGGTGAGGCTGCGCACGACCCAGGCCAGTGCAGGGAAGGGCTCAGCGGGATTGAGGCTCGCCGCCACGGCGTGGAACTGGCCGCCGCTGAGCAGGCCGTGGGCGCCGAGGCCGCCAGCAGGGTTGTGGCCGGCGGCCAGGCCCAACGCCGTTGTCACGGTGGTCGTGGCCAGGGTTGCGACCCACTGGCTGATCAGTTGCACGGTTTGGCCGCCGCTGGTGGCGGCGAGGTTGGCGCGGATCGTCCAGCCCAGGTGGGCGGCATCGGCTGCCGGGCCGGTGAGCACCTCGAGCAGCTGGGTGGGGTTCTGGGCGTTGGCTGCCACCAGCCAGTTGGCCAAAAGGGCCTGCACTTCAGCGAAGAGATCCGGGATCGGGAAGCCCTGGTCGCCGCGGCGGGAGAGATCGCTGAGGATCGCCGCCATCAGAGCGCCAGCAGCAGGCTGCTGATCGAAACCATCGCCTCGATGGGTTGGCTCTGGTCGGTGCGCAGCCGGCCATGCAGCACAGGGTCGGGGGGATCGTCCTGGTTGGCCCAGCTCACCCCCGGCGGCAGGCGCAGCACCGCACTGTCTTCTGTGAAGACCGCATCGAGCACGACGCCAGCCGCCGGATCCGGATCGGCGCTCTGGGGCCGATCGGCGTCAGCCAGGGCCGCGACGTCGGAGACATAGAGGCTGAGCCAGGCCGGGATGTCGCAGCTGACGATCAGCAGCAGCCCGGCGCTGCCCAGCCGATCAAAGCGGAGCGGTGCCACCTGGGGGCCGGCGTCGATGGGGAGCAGCAGGCTCTGGCTGAGCCGGCGTGGTCCCTCCTGTCTGGCGACCCACGGCATGGCTCAGGGCACCACGGCGATCTTTCGAATCGCCCGCACCGTCTGAGCCGTGGTCTTGCTCAGCGGATCCCAGTTGCCGTAATACCAGTCCTGCACCTGGTGGGTGGTGGCCGAGTCCTGGGTGGAGGTGCCGATCCCGCCGGAAAAGAACGCCTGGGCAGCCCCGGTCGCAAACAGAGCAACGGCGGTCTGGGCTGGAATCACGCCGGAGTAGTTGGCCGTGGTGGCGGGAACGGCGTAGGCGTTGGCCCCGAAGCCCGGCGTGCTGCCCTCGCTGTTGTCCGGCTTGAAGCGGCGGTAGAGGATCTCCAGCTCGTAGAGGGCCGGGATGTACCAGTCGTCGTAGCCGCCGATGGAGAGCGCCCGGGCCCATTGGTTGGCCGGGTGGGCGGCGTCCCTGGCGGCCTCGCTGTTGGCGAAGCCATCGAAGCTGCTGCCGGTGCCCGCCGTGGCGGTGTTGGTCGTCTTGCAGGCCCTGGAGCTTTCTCCTGTGGCCTTGGGGGCAATGATCAGCGCATGGCTGGCGATGCCGTTGGCGGCCTGCGAGATCAGCCCGCCGTAGAAGCCGCCCTGGAAGGCCGCGCCGATCGCCGGCAGGTTGGCAATGGGGAAGCCAGTTGGGGGCGGCTGCAGCTGGTGCACCTCACCGCTGAGCAGGTCGAGATAGAGATCGCCGGGCAGAGCGCCGGGGATGCTGCCCGGCGCTCCGTTGCCGACGAACCAGCCGCTGCCGCGGGGGCCGGCGCTGCCCGCTGCTCCAGCAGGTCCCGGCGGCCCTTGGATCGAGCCCCCATCCACCCAGCTATTGGTGTCCGCGTCCCAGACGTAGAGCCTGTCGTTTTGATCGGCGACGACGTAGGCGTGGCCTTCCTGCAGGCCGTTCGTGGGCAGGGCGGCAAAGGTTGGCACGCTGCCTTTGAAGTCGATGCCCATCCCGGCGGGGCCTGGAGGGCCTGCTGGCCCGGGGCCGCCGGCCTGGCCGGGAGGCCCAGGCACGCCTTGGGGGCCGCGGAGGGAGCCGGTGTTCTGCCAGGTCATGGGGCGAAAGCAGGACGTGCCTGCCATCTATTGCCACACCGGCCGATCAGGTGAGCAGCCAGGCGGTGCCGCTCCAGCGGCGGGCGGTTTTCGCAGTCCAGCTGCTGCCGGTCCACACCAACACCGGCCGGCTGAGCCAGTCGGTGCCGCTCCAGAAACGGAGCTCGCCGCCGGCTGGCGGTGGTGGCTGAGGCGAGAAGAAGTTGGCCGTGATGAGATCACCGGCCGGGCCCCGGTCCCAGCGATCGGAGCCACCCGGGAAGGGAGGGCGGGCGTCGCGCTCATGGCGGACCATGGCTCAACCGGCGATGAAGCGGGCCACACCTTTGGAGATGCCCGTGGTGGTGGCGGTGCAGAGCTGGATGAGGCAGAGGCAGGCGTCGCTGTGGAGGTCCGGCAGGCCAAGGGCGGCCCAGTCGAAGACCTCCGCCTTGTTCGCCACCACCGTGAAGAACCCGGCGCGGTAGCGGGTGCAGGTGACGCCGAAATTGCCGGCAGTGCCGCTGGTGGCGCTGAGCTGGACGCTGTTGACCGCCTTGATGCCCGTTCTGCCCTGCGGCGGCAGGATCTGATAGAGCCCCGAGGCGCGGCTGGTGGCGACCAGCGGCACCGCCACCATCTGGGTGCTGTCGTCCTCGCAGACCACGCTCACGTTGGCGGTGACGGCCGTGGAGCCGGTGTCGGCGTACCACTCCAGCCACCACTGCAGCTGGCTGAAATCCCCAAGGCCGATCCGATCCGCCGCAATACCGGCCAGGGTGAGCGGCAAGTTGGTGCTCTGGAGCGTGTTGAGGTTCCCAACCAGTCCGCCCTGGTGGCAGAGGCGGTCGTGGATCTCCAGGCTGCCGGTCGCCAGGCTGGTGGCCACATCCACCCAGCCGACGTAGTTGCTGGCGGGCTGCGGCTGGGGCAGGTAGTTCAACGAGCCCAGCAGGGCGTTGGTGCAGACCGCCGGCGCAGTGGGGATGGCGCCCTGGCCTGGCTGTCCCGTCGCCCGCCAGAGGGAATAGAAGCGGCCGACGACGGCGTTGCTGATCGAGGCCTTGTCGAACAGGGAGTGGCGGGAGTTCGCCAGGGCGGCGATCAACTGGTCGCGGGAGGTGATGGCCATGGTCAGGTCGTGTCGATCCAGAGATCACCAGGAGCTGGGTCGGGTGGCGGCGTGGGGCCAACGGTGAGGCGCGAGGCGTTGAGCTTTGCGGCCAGGGCCTGTTGCAGGTCGATCTGGTCGCCGAGGCTGCCGCCGATGGCGCCCCAGCTCGGCGGCTGGCCCGGGGGGCCGCGCAGCGAATCACCGGTGGGGGTCCAGCCCATCAGACCTCCAGCTCGTAGATGCTGCCGCTGAGTCGGTCCAGATACAGATCCCCCAGCGCCGGCGGCGGCTGCGCCACCTCGTGCCACTGGAGGGTGGGTGGGCCGTCGCCCGAGTACCAGCGAACGCCGCGGCTGGCCACGCCGGAGCCGTGCATCGCCACCAGGGCGGGCTGGCCATCGATGGGGCTCGGGAGCAGCCCGAGGCCGCCCTGCGGATGGAGGCGCAGCTGCCACTGCTCGTTGCGGCTGCCATCGAAGGCGTTGCCGCTCAGGCCGGCCCCAGGCACCAGGGCCATGCCCACACCAACGCGGGGCGGATCGTCACCGGGCCGCGATGCCGTGATGGGGAGCGGGCAGCTGTGCAGCGCTACTTCAAGTGTGGCGACCAGCAGTCCCACCTGCACGGTGATGGTGAGATCCTCGATGGCGGCGTAGAGGTGGCGGGGTTCCGGTATCCGCTGGTCGTAGGGCGTCCAGGGCACCGTTTCGCTGCTGCCATCCCCCCAGTTGATCTCGATCGGCTGCGGCGGCAGCGCCCGAGGGTTCACCATCAGTGCCACGGCGCGAGAGAGGGCGGGTTCATCCCAGCGCCGCGGGGATGGCATCCAGCTGAGCTCCAGATCGAGGGAAGGAACGGGTGCGGTGCGGAAGCCGATGGCCAGCCAGCGCGGCACCTCATGGGGCACCACCCACTCACCCCTGCCGGGACAACCGAGGGGCGGCAGCAGGCGAAGGCGATCGCCGTTCTGCGGTGGCGTGGAGGGCAGCGGGTAGGGCATCGCTCACGCACCGGGCTACTTGCCATTGCCAGCGGCAGAACGCATGGCAGCTCTCAGATCAGGAGGCTGGGGACCAGCTCCTCGCCCTCGCCCTCCTCCTCGCCGCTGTCCTCGCCCTGGCCGGTTGCACCGGTATGGCTTTCGCCGTCGTGCGCCTCGGCGGCCAGCAGCTCCTCAGCCGCGGCGAGCAGCTCAGCGCGGGTCTGGCTGCCATCGAGGAGCACCCCGAAGCGCTCACGCACGGCGGCGACGATCTGGGGCTTGGTCAGCCGCTCCAGCTCCAACGGTTCAGATGTCGTCTCGCTGGCCCCTTTGTCCTGGCGCTCCTGGTGGTCCTGGCCGCCGGTCTCCAGCAGCAACCCAGCGGGCAGGTGTTCGTCGCCCTCTGCCTGCAGAACGGCTGGTTCCTCGTCCTCGTCGTCCTCCGGGTCCTGTTCCCGCTGGGGCGGGTGAATCGTCCAGCCCAGGCGGCGCCAGCCATCGGCGTGGACCGGGTAGATGATCCGGTCCTGTTCGCCTTCCTTGGAGATCAGCAGCATCCCGGCGGGGGCCGCCAGTCCGTCCTCGATCGGTGCCATGGGTCGGGCCTCAGAAGGTGAGGCCGGCATAGGCGCCGGCAGGAGCGACGGTCACGTCGCTGGGGTTGGTCATCAGGCAGCGCGCGAAGACCACGCTGTAGGCGCCGACGTCGTCAGCATCAGCTGGTGCCACGGCAAGGTTGCCGCCATTGAGTGGCGCCTCCACCCGCCCGCCACCGGCGGGGATCGCCACCTCGGCGGCCTGGACCCAGGTGCCCATGGTCCCGTTGAGCAGTTCGGGGGCCACCTCCAGGGTGAAGGTGACGGCGGCGGCATGGCCCGGATGGGAGGCCACGAAGGTGAAGACATCGGCCGCATCGAGCGGCGTGCTCAGCTTCACGGTGGTGCCGCCGGAAATGGTGCGCTCGTTTGGATCGGTGGCGGTGTGATTGATCCAGCCCACCAGGGTGGCGGCGGCATCAATGGGTCGGCTCATGGTCGTGTCCTCGGCAGTGGGGGGATCAGCAATGGCGTGGAAAGGGCCTGGGGTTGCGGGGTCAGTTGACGGCGGGGCCGATGTTGAACAGCCGGCCCACGGAGCGGTCGTTGCAGACCGCGAAGCCGACGTACCAATCCACCCGGGTGCGGAAGACCGGGGCATCGGGGACCTCGCCGAAGTCGCGCACGGAGATGCCGTAGCGACCCTCGAAGGGGCCCTGCAGACCGGTGACCATCTCGTCGCCGAAGGCGCAGCAGTAGAAGCTGGTGGTGCTTCCTGCTTCCCCAAAGCCGAGCACGGGATGGCCGTTGGCGTCCTCGTCCACGCAGAGAATCTCGGTGTCCTCGAACCAGTGGCGACCGTCAATCACCTGGTAGAGGTCACCGCCGGCCTCACGGCTGGCGTGACTGATCTGGCGCCGTCCCGCCTTGCTGGTGAGCAGCACCTTCTCACCGCCGTTGGCGTTGACCGAATCCACCAGCGATTCGAGCCTGGTGAGCTTGACGGTGCCGCCGTCGTTGTCGATGGTGCGGGGCCCATCGGGCACCAGCCGCTTGCTGAGGCCGTTGAAGGCGCGGGGATCGAAGCTGGCGTCACCGTTGATGATCGCGGCCTCCAGCGTCATGCGCATGGAGCGGACCTTCTGCTCGGTCTGGCTGGCGCGGGCCTCGGCGCCGTTCATGTCAACGATGGAGCGGTCCACATCGAGGTCCCCCCCGAAGAGATGGACGAACTCGGTTTCGTTGGTGATGGCGCCGTAGCTGCGCCGGTAGCCCTCGTTGACACCGCGGAAACCGACGCGGGGCAGCTTGATCTCCTTGGGGTACTTGAGGGCACCGCCAGAGAGGTTGCGGAACGGCAGGCGGCGTAGAAGCTCACCTTCCGCGAAGGTCTTGGTGACAGCGAGGCGATCGACCCGCGTCTCATGCTTCATCGCCTCGATGAGGGTGAGGCCCATGGTCACTCCGGGAGCAGGGGCTCCAGCAACGTCACCACCTATTGCCAGGAGGGGAAAGGCGCCTGTGGAAACGGGTTTGCAAGGGGCAGGCGGCGGCCTTCCTCACGATCTGCGGCGGTGCAAGGGCTGCGCAAGTCGTGGAGCGAGCTCCACGACCCTTGCCCGCGCCGCAGGACCGCGCGGGTCCGCCTGCCATCCCCCTTCATGGCACCCCAGATCCTGCTCATCCAGCGCAAGGCCCTCACCCACAGCGATCACGCCTGCACCGCTATCGGGGTTCACGTTCCACCCGAGCCCGTGCTCAGCAAGGAGCTGCTCGGGTGGCTGTGCTTCTGCCCGCCAGAAGCGCTCACCTTCTCCAGGATCGGGCCGATCGTGGTCGCCCATGGCGGCGCCTGGGCGAAGGCCCGCGAGCTGGAAAGCCTGCACTGGCCGCTGCTGGGCGGCACCGTGATCCATGGCAAGGCGGTGGGTGTGTCCCGCCGTATGCGTGATGGCGAGCACGAAGCGCTCAGCGAGGGCGAGGCGCACCAAGCCAAGCGCATCCTCTGGAAGCACTGCTCGGCCCTGGTGCAGCGCTGTTGCCCGATCCATCAGGCCTTTGAGCGGGGGCTGCCCTGGGATGAGCTGGTCCACTTCCGTGCCAGCGATCTGGCCGGCCAGGCCGAGATCGTGCAGCAGAGCCGGCAGCGGCGTCGGGCCCTGGCGAGTGCTTCTGGGCGGGCCTGAGGGCCGGGGCGGGGTCGCCGCTGGTGGCCCCGCCTGAGCACGGTAGCGACAGCAGGCAAGTCGAACCCTGCGATGTTTGGAGGAGGAGCACCGAAGAGAGCCAGATTCTGGTCGTTCAACGCGAGCACTTGCTTCTCGCTTGAATCATCGCCAACTAGGTCGTTCCCAGAATTGGCGTGGAATGACACCGCGCTCAACGTTGTTTCCGTCCCTGATTACCTTTTCGGATCTTTTGCCATCCCATCTTACAGTGAATTCTCCATGCTTCCTGTGAATCTCGACAAGAAGATCTTCTGCGCTAGAAATCTCACGCTTCTTGCGCTCGATTTCAGTGCTTTGAGAACGTTCGTAGAACCCGATGGTTTCACCGTCATTTCGGATCTCGATTGTGTGTAGCTTTTTGGCCTTGCCAGAAAGGTAGGCGTGAATTGTGAGAGTCATGGTTTTGGATTGTTGGAGACTGTAGAAGGGCCAGCTTGACTGTCGAGGTTTGTGATGGGTATTCATGTGAGCATTGTTCTTGCCTCGTATAGGCAGTCCTGAACTGGCTTTCGCAAACAGGCGTTGTTAAAGATGTCAAACCGCTTCGAGGGGTATGGGAGCCCAATGAGAAGCCAGTCATCCCCTCTGCGAACACTTAAACTGCAAGGGGAATTCCCTTGAAGAGAAACTGTGGTCTCACTTGAAGATAAGTGAGCCATGATCGTGCTTACACCTTTGTATGGTGTTCTTCCGGTTGTGACAATCAACCTTGGCTTGATGGTCCTGATGACAGGACTCCATAACTTCACGCCGAACTTCTTGGCAGGCGTCAGTGCGGCTCCCAAGTCGCTTTCCTTCCTGGAGCGGAATGGAATGAGGCAGCCGGTAATAGCTTCCTCAACTGGGTAGTTGAGAATGGCGAAGATCTTGCGCACAGCTTGCTGGTATCCACTCTGCCCTGGAGGAGCGCCTGCCCAGGATTCGACAACATAGGCACTGCCTGCTTCGGTGCTGTAGACGCCATGCTCTGGTGGGACACTGTCTCCACCGGGGTTGATCCCTAAAAACAAAACCTTTGGCGATTTCTCCAGCAATCCAAGTGGGTTGTAGAGGAAACGCCAGCCAGAAGAAAGCCCGAGGCGAGTGTACTCCTGCTGAATGTCGACAGGGGAAAGAAGATCGAGAATCATTGGTTGGCTGTCAGAGGGAACGACTTATTGTCAGTTGCAGAAAAATTGGGAGATGGTCATGGCAGGCTTCCACTAAATGCACCAGCGTATAAAGATGATCCTATTCTATTTTTGGAATCAAGTGTTCTGCGATTGCAGTGTGCGCGTTAGTTTGTAAAGTCTTCGTCTCAGTTACGGGAGCATCGAAACCTGTCGAAACCTCTTTTCAATCATTCGAATCGAGCCTTGGTCGGATGGGGTCATCGGTGTGACCACGATGTGTTGACTCACCTTGTGAGCCCACACCAGGTGTCGGTTGCAGCGCTTGAGTTGGAATCCATATCTCTTGGCAAGTTTCTCTATGGTTGATTGTCGGCGCATTGATGGTTCTCCTGAATGGGTTGGGTGAATCTTTGAGTTAAATTGCTAGCCTTATTAAAGATCATCTGTTTCGTGTTCCAAAGATGCAGATTGAGTTGAATAGCCTGAGTGCCAGGTAAGGTAGGACTTGATTGCCTCTTCCCCCATCAATCTGTTGAGCTTCTCTTGGAGAACGATCTTCATTATTCGAAGCACATCTGTATCATCCCATCGTCGATCTTTTGGAGCGATCTCGCTGATTGCGTCTTGATCCCCCATGTAGGTAGCCCAGAATGCCCTATGAGCGGTATCGTCAAGCTGTGACTCATCGTCGAAGTTCTCAACAAACTGACCCACCTGATCCCAAATATACTGATAGTCGATGCCTTCTAGATTACTTGTTTGGAGAGTTCCGTACAGCCTAAACACAAACAGGTCGGAGTCCTGTACAGCTCTTTCGATTGCATGATCTATAAATGCCGTGACTCCTTTCACCAATGTTGAAAGATCTTCCTTGTAGAAGTTCTCCGCTAGCCGGACAAGTGCTTTGCCTTTTGCTTTTTCATCATCGGGTCGGATCAGTTCGGACAATTCTGCTTCGAGAGACTTTTGCATGATTGCGGAGAGTGAGAGTTGGTCTTTAAAGGGCTCGATCCGTCGGGCGAGTTCGTCGGGAAGCGAGATGGTGTACCGCTTGGCCATGGAGGGGCTTATGTACGGCTTGCGTAACCATAGGTTGGACTTGCATACGGGGTATGCAAGTGGTGGGACACTTCACGAACTGTTATGTAAGCCGTATGCAAGGCTCCGTTGCCTTTGGGCTTTGGATTGCTCAGAGCCGGTTCAGGCAGAGGGTTTTTCCCTCGCTGCTTAGTCCCGCCATCCGGCCATGACGCAGCCGACTGGCGGGATCGATGGGCGTGCCGGCGATAGCCGCCCAGCTGTTCAGTCCCCGGAGTACCAGGCTCAAGCCACACGGCCCGGCCGTCAGCCCGTTTGTCAGCCGCTCATTGTGTGGCTCGTGAATCCACGCCGGCCGTCTGACCCATCTCCCCTGGCCGAGCGCTGAGTGATGCTCCAGCAGGATCTTGCTGAGCCCAACAGCTGTTGCTCTTTCTGAGGAAAAAGCCTCACCACCGATTTCGTGGCTGGCGCACGCAGGTCGCTGCAGCGTGCGGGATGGCCTCAAGGGCTGACGCGAGCGGCTACGCCGCCCTTGACCCCATCCCGCTGGCAGCTGGCGTCCTTCGCTGCGCCGGCCATGGCCACCGCTGCCCGCATCCGCTCCCTCTCCCGCCATAGCTCCGCCTCGTTGGAGCGGTTGAGCTTCATCTGTTGCACCACCTGTCCTCCCCTGCCGCGCCTGGCGGCGCTGGCCGATGCGCTACTGCTGGAGCGGCAGCTGGCCAATCCGGTCAGCCGCCCGGCCTGGATCCGGCCGGAGGAAGTGCCCTATTGAGGCCCGCAGGCTTCAGGGGGCCCGGCCTGGCGCTCCTCTCCGCCAGGCCTTTCTTTCGCTCTGGCAAGAGAAGGCAGGTGCTTTCAGGCCGTGGCCACGATATCCCCCCAGCGGTTCCTCGACCACTTCCTCCATTTCAAGGCTCAGGAGCAGCAGAAACGGGGCGTGCTGCTGCTGCACCAGGCGATCAGCCAGCTCCCGGGCGGCGAGGAGATCCTGGAGGAGGAGGCGCCCTGGGCCGTCACCTTCAGTGAGAAGCCCGCGCAGCCGCTGGGCGCCGCCATCGCACCGCTCGATCCCCGCGGCAGTGAGGAGGCCGGCCTGGCCGGGCCGTTGATCCCAGCACCGGTGAAGGCGGGCGACTCCTACCTGCTGGTCAACGACCGGGACCAGGACATGGAGGCCTACGACCACACCGGCAAGTTCCTGTGGAAAGTTCCTTGCCTGGCCCGGGGCCAGGGCGCCGACACCGAGTGGCGGCACACCGGCACCGACACCCCACCGGGGCTCTACAGGCTGGGGACGGTGTACCGGGACTGGGAGAAGAACCCCAACCCGCCGCGGGATGCGACATTGCAGGCCTATGGCTGGTACAGCTACGACATGGTCGAGCTGGAGGGCCAGGAGCAGAAGCTCGGCCGGGCCGGGATCATGCTCCACGGCGGCGGTACCGGGTGCGGTTGGCCTGGCGCCTGGGCGCCCCGGCAGACGCTGCTGCCCACCCTTGGCTGCCTGCGGGTGCACAACGCAGTGCTGCGCGAGCGGATCCTGCCGCTGTACGAGCAGGGCACCGTCTATGTGGGGGTGTTCCAGGAAAAAAAGTAGCGGCGGGGCTGGGGCCAGAGCCAGGGTCGGGGCCTGCGGAGGAGCCCGGCCTCAGTAACCTGCAGCACTGGCTCCGCTTCCTCACCAGCTCTGCTGTCACCAAGGCCAGCGCCTGGAAGATTGCGCCGCTCAGCGCCGCAGAAGCCTGCGGCTTTCTGGCCTGCGTGATCGTGGAGACCGGCCAGCCGGAACTGGAGCGGCTGGATGTGACGGAGGCCGGCAGCGGCAGGGGGCGCGGCGCGATGCAGTACACCGGTCCGCGCCGAGTGGCGTATGAGCGGGCCCGGCAGCAGGCGATCGCGTTGCGGATCGATCCCAACAGCAACGGCTGGCAGCAGCGCTACTTCGCGGAGGAGTACGCCGGCCTGCACGATCCGCCGGAGGGATCGCTGATCGGCTGGAGCCGGGTGTTCGAGCAGCGGCCAGCGGGGATGGATGCGGCGGCTGCAGCGGCCTATTGGACAGGCTCCGCCGCCACGGGCCAGGGTTACTTCCGCCCCGGTGTTCCCCATCTGGATAGGCGGCAGCAGCAGGCAAGGCGGCTGTGGCAGCTGGTGCAATCCGGCGCCCTGACGCTCAGCGGCCCGCCCAGAAGCTGAACAGACGCCGCCCGATCGACGGGCGCAGCATCCTGCCCCGCACCAACCGGCTCAGCTCCCGGTAGATCGCCTCCAGCAGATCGCCGTGGGGGAGTTCAGCCGGCTCATCTAGGGCCGCGAGCGGCGTGTCGAAGTGGATGTTGAGGATGCCGATCGGGGTGCCTTCCAGCAGGATCAGACGTCCGTAGAGGAAGGTGATGCCGTTGCGCTGCAGGTAGTCCTGGCAGGGTACGGGCAGCAGGTTGCTGAGCCGCACGAGGTGCCAGCTGTCGGCGCCATGGGCGATCAGGACCTCCAGGTCCTGGCGGATCCTCTCGATCGGCAGGTCTTTCGACTCCAGCGCCAGCGGCAGCCGGCCCAGGGAGACGTAGGAGCTGACGATCGTCACCCGCGAGAAGGCGTAGCCGTAGCTGGTCAGCCCGGGGCTGTAGAAGCTGCCGAGCGCCACCCTGCTGGAGCCGGTGAGCACCCCCACCTGGGCCAGGAGGTCGGCCATGTAGCGGCTGTCCTGCTGGCTGCCGAGCAGGGTGCCGATGCGGGCCATGACGGTGTCGCGCAGGAAGGCGCGCCAGAGCAGCCAGGCGGCCATGCCAAGCAGCAGCAGGCCATCGGCTGAAAGGCTCAGATGCAAGGGCCCCAGGCTCGGTAGTTCCGGCAGCGGCCCCACCACCCCGGCTGGGGGCTTCAGCGGTGGCTCGCCTGTCAGCCCGGGTTGGTTGTCAGGTCCGCGCTGCCCGCCGGGCGGATCGGTGCTCGGGTCGCTCATCGGTTCCTTGCGGACGGCTGGCGCGAGCAGCGGCCGGGCGGGGAGTCGCTGGGGCAGGGCTCAACAGCAGTTACCAGGAGGCAGGCGGATCGGCTCGGCCGCGGGGAGGCACGTCTGGGCTTGACCTTCGCTCCGCTTGGCCTCGTTCTGCATGGAGGCCTGAGGGTCCCTGATCCGGCTGCTGGGACAACGCCCAGCCAGCCCAGGATCGCCGTGGTTGCTCCAGCTGGCGACTGCAGCGGTGCAGCGCCCTTGCGAGCTCAGAATGAAACGGGTGGCTGTCTGCCGTGCCGCTCCTCACCGCCTGACTTGCGGCGGATGTCCTTCACCGGCCTCACGCATCCCATGGGCCACCCTGTTGCCATCGACGGCCTCGACGCCAAGGCGGCGCGACGGCGGCTGTGGCTCGCTGCGCTGCACCAGCTGGCGCTTGCCGACGGCGATTTCTCGCCTGCAGAAGAACAGCTGCTGGCGGAGCAGCTGACCAGGGATCTCCCCGGTCTGACCCTCGAGGATCTGCACCATCCCGGCGACGAGGCCCTGGTCCACCGCTTCGGGGTCGGCACACCCGTTGCGGAAGAGTTCCTGCGCTCCGCTGTGCTGGTGGCCCTGGCCGATGGCCATCTCAGCGCGATCGAATGTGAGTGGCTGCGGCACTGGAGTGAAGTGCTTCAGGTGGGCCAGGTCTTGATCGAAGACCTGCTCAAGACGCCGATGATCCGCGACGGCTCGGCCGACGTCTGCTGTGACACCCATCAGCACCCAGGGCGTCTCGATGCGGTGCGGCGCTGGATGGATGCGCTCGAACCTTCCGATCCGGAGGTCGCCCGCTTCCTGGTGCGGTTGATCCCCGCCCAGTGCCCTTTTGAGCGCGACGTGAAGCTGTTCGGCTGGAAGCTGGTCCATATCCCGCCGATGTGCAAGATCAACCCGCTCTATGACCAGCTGGTCGCCCTGCGCTTCCGCTGCCTCTGCCGGCTGGAGGAGGTCGGGGACACCGCGCAGCCCAGCTGAGTCGCCCAGCTCAGCGTTGCGTTGCCTGCTGCGCATCGGAGACAGCTCGCGCCGCCGGCTTTCCTCCAACACCGATTGGATGGATGCCGGCGGCTCATGCCCACAACAAAGCCCGGAGCTTTCGCCCCGGGCTTTGGGATTCTTGGGTTGAAGGGTCGAAGCCGCTGGCGCTGGCACCTGGGGCCAGGTGTCTAGTGGGACGTTCCGTTGGGTCCGGGGCACCTAAGGCGGTGCAGTGGACGGCGACGGCGTGACACGCCTGGAACGTCAGAGATCCGTTGAGAGTGTTGGAGCAGGGGCCGGATCGTCAGCGCGCTCCTGATGCCTGCTCCGGGGGGGTGTCTTCTATCACTGAAGCCTCCGAGTCCCAATGCCGTCACCATCGTTCAGCCCACCGATGCGGGCAAGACGTTCGTGGTGATCGACACCTGTCTTCACTGGCGGCAACGGGTCTTCATGAAGGGGGCAGCGGCAGCCTTGGCGATGTCCAGAGCCACCTGCGGCTTCAGCCAGGAAGCTGGTCGTCCTGGCGGCGGCGGGGGGTGAACTGGCCGCGGGTATTGCGGGGCTGCTCGGGAGTGCCCCCACCACGGCCGCTGTCCATGAAGTAGGTGGCCGCCGACTGTCCCACCAGGGCAACGCTGGGCAGCACCAGGCTCCAGCGGTGCTCGCAGATGGCGGGGCCGGACGCCCGCAGCTCGCACACCCCTACGAACGCGAGCAGCACAGCGATCTCAGCAGCCACCAAGGCCATGATCGGCCCGGTGTTGGTGGATTGGTGGCGGGCCATCCCCGGCGGCGCAAACCTCACCAGCTGTTGCCAGCAGATTCAGAGGCGTGGCGCGACGACAGGGCCGTGGCCCCGGAGGTAGACCTCAACCTCCGCTTTGCGCACGACGCGGCTCTCGCGGTTGTTGCTGATCTGCACCCTGCCTCCATGCACCTCGGCGGTGACGCGCCAGGGGCCGGGGGCGGAATCAGCCGATGACACTGGTGGGCGGGATGGAGGCGCGGCACTCGGCGCGGCTGTCAGCTGTCGCTCGCCAAGAACCTCGGCCAGGAGATCGCGGGTGGAGGGAGGCATGACGACTTGGAGCGAGGGATTGGTAGAGGCAGAGCAAGGTCCTGAGGGTTCCGCAGCCAAAAGCGGAGCGGTCTCTGCCCTGTGGAGCTCTTGCCACGCCTGGGCCTCGTCTCCCTCAGCGACGGCCGATCGACGCAGCACCTCAGCACAGGGCGGGGCTGCGGGCAGATGGGCGGCCACAGCAAGGGCGCGTCACAGGTTGCCCTCGGCGTGCGGCTCGGCAAGGGCTGCGCAAGGCCGCTGCGCGGCCCCTTGCCTTCACCGGCCACGCCGGGGCGGTCCTGTCGCGTCCCTCGCCAGGCCTCCCATGGCTGCACCTCAAGGCCCCTCCTGCGAAATCCGCTGCGTCATCGAGCATCACTACGCCGATGGCGCCAAGGGCGGGTCGCATCCCGTTGAAGTCCGCTTCTTCGGCAAGCGCGGCAAGCCCGTCAAGAAGCTGCGCTTCGTGCCGGCTGCCAAGGCGCATGAGATCGCCCGCAAGTTGCAGGGGTCCAAGGGGAGCACCATCTCGGTGCTCTGAGCCGCGGGGGCTTCGGCACCCATTTCTTCCTGCCGTTTCCGCCGTGGAATGGAGACAGGGCATCCCTATGGCCAAGCCCCTCTTACGGCTGATCGGGGTTACCCCCACCGTGAACAAAAACCATGTGCTCATGCGTAGGACGCTTCGGGATTGACGTGCCGTAGACATGGTGTGGCAAATCGCACATGTGGTTCACGGGTCCGAGAACCATGACCATGGCTGTTGAGTTGGCGTTAAAATCCATTGGAATGACTGGCTGGTCTCCTATTGACCCTTTGCCATTTTGTTTCGGTCTTGGTTCTCGGAAAGCGAGGCCTGATCTCCGTGGTTCACGGAAACCACCGAATAACAATTTATGCGATCAGGTTATGATTTTTGAGTCTGACTTCGATTCGAGCGTTTTTGAGTGCATTGTTAACAATGCAAAAGGGCGTTCGAAGCATTGTGCCCGAAATGCGGTGCATCATCTAGAACGTGCATTGATAATCAAAGAAATTGATCCAGAGATGGCAGTATTCAGAGCTATAACCGCAGAGGAGGAGGCCGCCACAGCAATCTTCCTTGTGCTGATAGAGCAAGGCTATCAACATGCTGAAAGGATCAGATTCACTGAGCATAAGTACAAGCAGGCCTTGGAGCCATTCGTGCGGGCTATCTCTAAGTTTGTATCGAAATGGTCTAGTGAACCAAGCTTCCCCTTTGGTTCTGAGTATAGCCTGTTTATGAAAGGGCAAGGGAGGGATAGGAAGCTTTCATTATCGTTTATCTTCCAAGGTCAGACGATTACATGCATTCCTCCTCTTGGATTCTCGATTATGCTGAACGATCAAATGTACTTTTTTGAACAGGAGCTCCTGGAAATTGTATCAGGCGACTCACGTCATGACGTTTTAAAGTATGTAAAGAAAATGGCAAAACGAAGGAATCAGGTCCTATATGCGCAAACAGATGGAATTCCAAATGTTATTGCTATAAATGGTTTCCTTGAGAAGCGGCGAGAAGTCGTTATTTCGTTCCTAAGAATATATGCTTTGATTTATCCCTACACTGAAAAGGCAATCTTTGTTCAGCAGGCTTTAAACTGCTTCCTTTCAGTGATGGGTCAAATTGAACTTGCTGAGATTGCATAGTCGCATAACATCAAGATACAGAAGACGGGAGCAAGAGTTGATTCCTATGCTGAGGCCTTCTCCCGCTTCTGATCTTGGCGTTAGGCAGATGCACAAGTGACTCGCAAATTATGTGGCTGAGCTAAAAAGTTCTAAAGTATAAACGAAGAGATCTGATTGGTTTCGGCATTCGACTAGCCTGGATCAAAAATTCGAATTACTCAAGGATACTATGTTTCCCAGCATGGATATATAGCTTGTCAAGTGAGACAGAGCTTGATCAATTTGCGGCTTCGTGACTTCGCGAATCTTGAGATCAGGGTCGCCATGTGCGGCTTCATTTCTAAGAGCAAGCACTTTTCTTGTGAGTCCCTCATTGATTATCCTGGCAATTTCTTCCTTTGCTTGTTTGGGAGCATGGTTGCGGTGCATGCTTTTTTGAGCGCGCCGCAATAGGAATTCAACGTTAGCCCTGCCAGAAGGCACTAGAGCATTTGACGCAAGAGTGTCAACGGCAGCAACTAGGTTGAGCAATGCCGTCTGGGTTATTGTAATCGACTTTACAAGCTTAGATCTAGCCCTTCCGTATTCTGGTGAGTCAGGGTCTGCCGAAACGAAATTAAGCTCATTCATATCCTGGCTGAGTTCTCTGATGCTGCCTTGAACAGATGAAATAGCTTGATGCTCTAAGCTTTCTGTTGGTTCGCCCATGACACCTGCGAATGCATAAGTTGCAAGCTCAAGTGTCCGGCCAAGGCGGAGTGCACATGCTGTAAAATGTCCTGACACATACTCCATCTTTAACTGCTCCAATTCTAGTTTCACTGAATCCATCTTGCCTGCCTCGACCAGGCTTTGGAAATAAGTTGATACTGCGCTGATCGTGATTTCAAAATCATTTCCAAATAGCTGGTTTATGCTGGCTTGTTGCACTGAAAAGCTTCTTCCTCCTGCCTCATCTCTTGAGATAACGCGGCAATTGGGCAGTTCAGCCAATAGCCTCTGCGCGAACGGTATGGCTGCCTGCCGTGCATCGTCCTCATCTGTAGAGGGTGGTTCAAAGAATAGTACTTTAGACCATAGGTGCTGATCCAGGGTATTCCACCGAGCATCGTTCTCACCAATAACAATCAACACAAGCCGACATTTTGCGAAGACTTCTAGTGCCGCAAGTGGCATGTCCTCAGAGATGCGTACGTTGCCAAACCATGCATGTTTAACTTCGATGAAAACCGGAATATCGCCAGGTATAAAAAAGTCAAACTTGTAATTGCATCGACCCGCCTTGGTATCTCGATGTGTTGTGCTCCCGTATTGTTCTCCTACATATGTTATTCCAGCTTCGTCAAGTGCTTCCGCCAATAGCCTCTCCATTCCATACCATTTGGTTCTTATGTCTGATCCGTCTAGCGGTGGCATCATCTTTCGAGTATTAGTGGCTATGGCGATCTTGCCATAATGACATGCTGGTTCAACCTTCTGCCATGTTCTACGTACTAAAGGTTAAGACTGCCTAACGAACAAGCCCCTTGAGTGGACAGACCACCGCAAGTTCACTGCTTCGCCACCATAGGCTCATTGCCTGCCACTCAGGGGCAGCGTTTGAAGGATGATGAGAGATCAATTGTGTCTAGGCTTCAACGCCCAAATGACCATCACCCATGAGAAAGCGGACACACCTTGGCATTAAGGATTGTAACATTCTCTTGCACTCGCCTCCCGGAATTGTGACATTACGAATTTATTACTAAGATTCAGTCTTGGATATGAGATTTAAAACAAAAGTCGAATTTGTCAATTATACACTCACTTTTGGATCTGAAAAAGTACTATTAGATGCATTCCATGAAATCGTGGAGCCATCCTTCGCCAGCCAGAAGTATATACGCAAGACAAGGACGGCATCCTGGTTTTTTATGGATGTTAAGCTTATAAATCTAGATAAAAGTCTGGATGTTCCAATTCTTGGCCTAACGGGCAGATTCGTAAAAAAGACGAAGCTTAAACGCTCCCAGGTTCTTACATCAGACAACCAGCTTAAAGAGGATCAACGCGAGTTAGATTCCGCTCCAAGCTCAATCTTTCTCTTGATACTTAACAATCATAGATTGCTTTTCTGCAAGGAGATGTCAGGTGCTCCTGATATCGATAACTTCCTCAAGACAAGTCAGTATTGCCTTGGCAAAGCTTATACAGACCACATTGAGCGGGAAGTGGCAAAACTTGATCTGTCAGCATCATTCGAAATACAGGGGGCAAGAAAACTGTTGGTTCATGATCTGCCCTTTCCTAGCCTAAGAATCACTCCACTGCTTGATGGAGAAGAGCTTTCAGGATTTATTGATCGATTTAGCATTATTAACAAATTGACCATAAAGCTACTGAAGACCAACAAAGATGAAATTGACAATGACGATTTCTGGGATTCGATTGAGAAGAAGAAAGAAGAGATAAATGGTGACAATTTCAAGATTGAAATTTCAAGCACAACACATAGTCTCAACAAAGAGGTTGTTAAAGATGAGGCGATTAATGCAGGCGCTTATGCAAATTCAGACATCAGCATTCTAGGTTATGATAGGCAAGGTGGCACCCTAAGTGGAGACAACAATGATTTCAGTTTAAAGTCTGAGATTGAAGATCTCTCGAGAATTGTTGCAGTGGCTGCCAAGCAGATGTTTGGCAAGCTAACACAAATGATCCAGGAAAATACAATTACTATTCCACCTGCTCCACCTTCAGTATCTGATGTCATTAGATCATTTATCGATGTAGATGAATGAGCGGACCAACCCCCTATGATCCAAAAGATCTTACAAGCGAGAAGGATCTTTGGTCAGTCTTTTTGCTTTCTCGCAAGGTCAGGCCAAGTGGAATTAGCTGTTGGGTGACGCTACTAGTTGCATCATCGCTGATGATTACTGCTTTCCACTTCTCAGTGCCGACAGAGACAATCCTGCGGGATACACGCAAGTGGGCCGAAGTCGGCCTTAGTTATGCGATTACAACCCTGGGATTTCTTATTGCAGGATATACGATCTTTGCTACCGTCGCAGACCCAAAGATGATGCTAGCGATGATGGAGCACACAGACAGTGAAACAGGCCTTCCCACGCTAAAGGTAAACCATATCAAATTCATGAAGGTTTTGATAGACTATATTATTTGGATTTTCATCTATATTCTGGTTGTACTATTTGGCCAGCCAGAAGGGCTGGCCTCACATCTTGTCTCTTCCCTACCCAATGGAGGCTGCATCAAAGATGTGTTATCCAGATTTGCATATGTAGCGATTGGGGCGAGCTTTGTATATTTGTTAATGATGCTTCAGGCTTATGTCTTTAACATTTATGCAATTGTCATGAATATGCTCAGATGGGAGCGGCACAATAATTCATAGGGGAGTAATGCCTGGCATAGTCGGCTAACAATGAGTGGACGAACAATCAGATTCTATTGTGATTTTATAGCGGAAGGCTTGCCTGGCGCTGCGGGCCATGCCTTCAAATCAAGAATTGCTTGCCGAGCGCCTAAGGTGCTCCCTCTGCTAGCAGACGCCTGATGAGGATTCAGGGCTGGGGATCGAGGCGGAGTACGAGGAGGCGGTGCGGTTGTCAAAGGGCTGAATTCAGCATGAGCGAGTTCCGCATCGGCAAGATATTCCTTGCTTCTTTCAGGCAAGAGGTTGACGTAACCGATTGCTAGGTCTGGCTCTAGCCAGAGTCAGGCGCTATTTCCTAGAAGAAACAGCTGATCTTGAGGGAATAGGTAAGATACTTGCAACTAAGGCCCGAATCTCAACGATATACGTCACTTGTTGAGCACTCAGATGTGGGCGCAAAGATCCGAGTACTTGAGCTGCCATCTGGGCCTCAGCGCAAAGGAGAAGCCATGAGTAGCCAAAACAGCCCTTCAAGCCAGAATCCTGCCCCAAAACTGCTCGCCATGGGTCAGTATTGACGCGGAGTCAAAATCAAGTCGGGCTGTTGGCTGTTCCCAAACGCGTCAGCCCGGAGCAGAATGCTTGTCAGTGCTGTATGCGCACACGGATGGCGACCTCGCTCAGGCAGGCAGTGCAGCCATGACCGGACGCCTCAGAGGCCCCATGCTTTTCGTCCAGGTCATTCGTCTGGTGGGCGGTGACGCGGTCATGATCCCCAGCATCCAGGTAAGGGGTGAGTTTTTCCCGTGATTCCCCGCGTCGGCCTGTTCGCCACTGTCCGCAACCGCCGCGGGCTCACCACGAGCGTCGAGCCGTTCGATGGCCCGACTGGGCGGCTGCACCTGGTTCAGATCGACTACAAAGACGACCAGTTCCCGCGCGATGAGCGGCTGATCTGGGAGCTGGAACCTGCCAGCCGGCTGTTGGAGCCCACGGCCCTACCGAACGTCGGCTCTGGCGACCCCATGCCGGCTGAGGATTTCGACGCATTGCTGCGTGCCACGCGCTGGTCGGCGGCCACACCCTTCCTTGACCCAGATGGCTTGGGGCCGCTCGAACGCCTGCCGGTTGCGAGCCCATTCCACGGTGCCGTACAGGTCGACGACTTCCAGTTGGTGCCGTTGCTCAAGGCCTTGCGGATGCCACGGGTCAACCTGCTGTTGGCCGACGACGTGGGACTGGGCAAGACCGTTGAGGCTGGACTGATCCTAACGGAACTGCTGTTGCGCCGCCGCTTGCAGCGGGTGCTGGTGCTCACCCCCGCCTCTCTGCGGCTGCAGTGGCGCGATGAGATGTGGGACAAGTTCTCGCTGCCCTTTGATCTGGTCGACCGTGCGCAGACCCATGCACTGCGCCGGCGCCTGGGGATGGATGCCAACCCCTGGCGCTCCTTCAGCCGGATCATCGCCTCGTATCACTACCTGCGGCAGGAGGACGTGCTCGATCAGTTCCTGGCCGCCTGCCGCACCCCAGAGGGCTCACCGCACCTGCCCTGGGACCTGCTGATCGTCGATGAATGCCACAACCTGATGCCGTCGGCCTTCGGCGACGACAGCGACCTGTGCCGCATGCTGCGGTTGCTCGCGCCCCAGTTCGAGCATCGCCTGTTCCTCAGCGCGACACCGCATAACGGTCACACCCGCTGCTTCACGGGCTTGCTGGAGATCCTCGATCCCGTTCGCTTCAGTCAGACAGACCAGCTGCGAGAAGCCGAGCGCGGACGGGTGCAGCAGGTGGTGATCCGCCGCCTCAAGCGTGAGATCAACGCCCGCACCAACCCGCCGAAGTTCTGCACGCGCCTGGCCCCGCAGGCACTGGTGTTGAGGCTGACCCCGCAGGAGGTGGCACTCAGCGAGGCCTTTGATGATTTCCGAAAGGCCATCCACAAACTGATCGCGGCGGAGCGCAGTGGCCGCCGGCGTTCTGGGAATTTCGCGGTCGAAATCCTTGGCAAGCGCCTGCTGTCCTGCGCAGTGGCCTTCGCCGACTCGTGGCGGCGCAGCAAGGCAGGGCTCGCCGAAGACCAGGAGGCAGCAGACACTGAGGTGCAGGCGGCTCGCCGCAACCTGGAAGCAGAAACCGGCGACGACCGCGAAATGCAGTCACGGGTGGCGACGGCTGCTGGGGTCGTCGGTGCCTGGCTCAAAGGCGTCGCGCCATCTCTTGAGGCCGAGATCAGCGCTCTAGATCGGGCCATTGCCGGGCTTGGGCTCAATCGCGAAACCGGCGAGCTGACCGAAGTCGTCCCGGTTGCCGACTCGCGCTACAGCGCCCTGAAAGCCCTGATTGAACGGTTGCTGCGGAAGGAGGGCAGCTGGCGTGATGACGAGCGCCTGGTGGTTTTTACCGAGTACAAGACCACCCTCGACTACCTGGTGCGTCGTCTCACCTCGCGGTTTGGCGAGGAGCAGGTGCTCACCCTGTTTGGCGGCATGGACGATGTGGAGCGCGGCGATGTGAAGCGCTGGTTCAACGACCCGTTGCACCCGGTTCGGGTCCTGGTGGCCACCGATGCGGCAGCCGAGGGCCTCAACCTGCAGCGCACCGCGCGCTACCTCCTCCACTTCGACTGCCCGTGGAACCCCTCACGGATTGAACAGCGCAATGGCCGCATCGACCGCCACGGCCAGCCGCGTGACGTCACGATCTTCCACTTCGTTACCGACCAGGACCAGGACCTTGCTTTCCTGTCCCACGTGATCCGCAAGGCGGATGAAATCCGAGAGGACCTTGGCTCGGCGAACGAGATCTTCGATGAAGCGGCGCACCGCCGGCTGATCGCAGGGGAGAGCGCCAGCGATGTCCAGGCCGCTCTGGACCTCCGCCTTGCCCAGGCCAAAGGCCGGGTCCGCATCGAAGCCGATGCAACCCTCGACACCGGCGCGGAAGGGCAGGCCGCTGAGGTGCAGCTCAAGGCCCTGGCTGCTGAGATTGACCTTGATCCCGCAGCCCTGCGCGACACCTTGGAGTCGGCGATGGCCGTACGGGGTGGCCGTCCGCAGCTCGATTGCTCGGAGTTGCCGCAGACCTGCAAGCTCCTCAACCCATCACTTCCGGGCTGGAGTGAGGTGATCGACGAGTCGCTCAGGCGACCGCAGCAAGGCGGCACGCTCGGGCCGGTGTCGCGCCTTGCCTTCGACGCAGCCCCCTTCCTCGATGAAATCGGCGGCCGCTTGGTGTTCTCGCCCAGGCCCGATGTGCTGATGGCCCACCTGTCGCACCCGATGCTGCAGCACGCCATTTCCACCCTCTCCCGCCGCCGCTTTCCAGGCACTGGTGAGGAAGTCTCCCGCTGGACCGTCCGGCTGGCGCCCTTGCCTGCGGGCACTGATGCCTGGATTCTGCTCAGCGTCGAAGAGCTGGCCGTCAACAATCTGCGCGAGACCTTCCACCACTGGGTTCGCACCCTGGTGTTGCCCGTGATCGATGGTCAGCTGCGCCCCGCGCTGCCGCACCGCAGTGCCCTGGATCTACGCGGTGGTGAGGTGACGGTCGAGCGGGCGCATCTCGATGCCGGGCGGGCCATCGTGGAGGAGATCGAACCAGAGCTCAAAGCTCTGCTGGGGCAACACGCCAACCAGCTGACCGAATCCCTGCGGGAGCAGCTTGATGAATCGGGCAAGCAGGCACGGCAGGACGAAGAACAGCGCTACCGGAGTCGTCAGGGCGAGGTGTCGACCCTGATCACCGAAAACACGCTGGCCAAGCTGGAGCGCGAGATCGAAGCGCTGAAAGCTGAACGCCAGCAGGGCACCCTGTTTGACGAGGCACAGAGGCTGGATGCGATCGATCGATCGATCGAGGAGAAGCGCGCCGAGATTGACCGCCGCACCCGGCACCACGAGGAAGTGCGTTCCCAACTGGAGCGCGAGCGAGAACGCATCCTGAAGTTCCTCCTGCCCAACCGCCATTCGATGTCAGACCCGGCGCAGGTGTTCCCGGTATCGATAGAAGTGCGGCTGCCAGGAGGTGTGCGATGAGCGAGGCAGTACTGCCCGGATGGGATCGGCTGCGTCACGGCGGCCTGTTGCTGGATCCACCGCGGCTGCAGACCGTTGCAGGCCTGCACCCTGGGCCGTTGGGGGGCTACTACGATCAGGAGCTACGCCGGCAGGCCGCTGCGTTGCTGGCGGGTGAAGGCGAAGCATCCGCCTTCGTGGCTTTTGTGCTCGAACGGGTGTGCGGGTTTGCTCCGGACACTGGCGCATGGTTGCGTGGTTCGGCCATCGGCGCGGAATGGAACCGCCGCACACCAACGGGCGAAACCATCAAGCCACGCCATCTCTGGCGCGGAGCTCAGGGTGCCCTGCTGCCGGTGTTTCTCGATTCGGAACGCCAAGTGGGTATAGGCCGTGGCCGCCGCACCGCCAGCCAGGTTGTGCAGTGGCTTCGTGCAGGAGGGGAGCGGCTGGCCCTGCTCACCAACGGCCGGCAGTGGCGGTTGATCTTTGCCGGGCTGGATTTCGACGCCTGGTGTGAGTGGGACGTCGATCTCTGGTTTGAGGAAGGAGAGCTCTCACCCCAGGTGCAGGCACTGCGCACCCTGCTGTCGCCGCAGGCCTGGACGCCTGTTGCGGACGACCAGCCAGGACAGTTACTCCAAGCGGTGCTCGATAGCCGCAAAGGACAGGCCGAATTGTCGGCGGCCCTCGGCGAGAGGGTGAGGGAAGCCGTGGAGCTGCTGGTGCAGAGCCATGGGGATGTCCTGCGCGAGCAATGCGTAGACACCAACCCGGCGGACATTTACCGCGCTGCGGTGCGGGTGGTGATGCGGCTTGTGGTTGTCCTGTTCGCTGAATCCCGCGATCTGTTGCCGCGCGACAACGCGCTGTATCACGGGGCCTACGGCGTTGGTGGCTTGCTCGAGGAGCTGGGAAAAACAGCGGCACGGGGCGGCAGCCGCCTGGCCCGCTCCTGGAGCGCCTGGCCGAGGTTGTTGGCACTGTTCCGGCTCGTGCATCAGGGCAGCCATCACCCGGCACTGCCGGTTCCTGCCTACGGCGGGGAGCTGTTCGAGCCCGCTGTGGATGATGACAACACGACGGACGGACTGCATCGCGCTCTACACGTCTTTGAAACCGCGGCGTTCGACACCAGCCGCGGCGTCTTCCCCGACAGGGATGTGCACCGGATGCTGGAGAAGATCAGCCGCACCCGGGTTCACCTGCGCCAGGGTCGCCAGAAGACCTGGGTCACGGTGCCGGTCGACTTCTCCGACCTTTCCAGCGAATACATCGGCATCCTCTATGAGGGTCTGCTCGACTTTGAGCTGAAGACGGCTCCATCAGGCGATCCCGTCATTTTCCTGGCGGTCGGTAATCAGCCTGCCTTGCCTCTGTCGCGTCTGGAGGAGATGGACGATCGGGCTTTGGCTGCCCTGCTCGAAAAGATGAAGGACACGAGCTCCGGTGATGACGAGGAATCCGAAGACGTTGTTGAAGCTCCTGACGAAGCCACAGCTGAAGACTCTGGCGACGGAGACGACAGCGACGACGAGGCTGACGAGGAAGGAGAGGAGGACAGCGTCGATGCTGACGACGACCGCCATGTGACCCGCACCCGCGCGGAGGGCTGGGCACGTCGAGCTGTTAACGCTGGCAAACTCGTCCGCCGTCCAAGGGGATCGGCTACAGCTGACGCGCGCCGTGCGTATGAGGAATCGGTGGCTCAGAAGGCACGGCAATTGGTCGTGCGGGTGGTGCTGCCCGGCGAGTGGTACCTCGTGCGCTGGGGGGGCACCCGCAAAGGCTCGGGCACCTTTTACACCCGTCCGGGCTTGGCCGTGCCCACTGTGCAGCGCACGCTGCGGCCGCTGCTCTACGACCCACCAGCAAAAGACGACGGAACGTCGGACGCTTCAGCTCCCGCCAGCTCCTGGTTTCCGAAGCGCCCGGAGCAAATCCTCGCAATCAAGACCTGCGATAGCGCCTGCGGTTCAGGCACGTTCCCCGTGGCGGTGCTGCGCTACATCACCGATGCCCTCTATGCCTCGGTGCACCACCACAGCCGCGTGGCTGACCGTGGTGACCGCTCTATGGTCAGCCTGCTCAGGCCTCGAACGGAGGATGCCGATGATGTGGCGGATCTGGGGCAGGAACTGATCCCTTGCCCATCGGAAGACGCCAATTTCGAGCCACGTCTTCGGGCGGTGCTCAAGCGGCATGTGGTGGAACGCTGCATCTATGGCGTGGACCTCGACCCGCTGGCGGTGGAGTTGTGCCGTCTGTCGCTGTGGATCGAAACGATGGACCGCACACTGCCGTTCTCGTTCCTCGACCACAAGGTCAAGTGCGGCAATGCCTTGGTGGGCGCATGGTTCGACCAGTTCCTGCACTACCCAGTCATGGCCTGGAAAAACCGGGAGGGAGGCGACAAGAACCATTCCAATGGCGTCCATTTCGCAAAAGAATCGAGGGGGAAGGCACTGCGCGATTTCGCCATGGGAGCCCTCAAAACCGACCTCAAGAACTTTCTGTCGGGGCCAACGCTGTTTGATCCTCGGGATAGGGCGAGGGAAGCGACGGAAGTGCATGCCGATGCACTTGCCTTATTGGCCCGGCTGCACGATCTACCAATTCAGGATGCCGCCGAGCGGGCACGGATCTATCGAGACGAGCTCCTGGGTGCGCCTACCTATAAGAGCCTGAAGGCCGCAATGGATCTCTGGTGCGCGTGCTGGTTCTGGCCGGCAGAGGCTTTGGAGCAGGCTCCTTTACCCAGCACCTTGAGCAACCCAACTGAGGCGACCTGCACCGTTTCAGTAGAAATTGCGGCTCGATTGCGCTTCTTCCATTGGGAACTGGAGTTCCCTGATGTCTTCAGCGCCGAAGGAGCAGGTTTCGACGCTGTGCTTGGGAACCCACCGTGGGATATTGCCAAGCCGAATTCCAAGGAATTCTTCAGCAACATTGATCCGCTCTACCGCACTTACGGGAAGCAGGAGGCGCTGCGGAAGCAGACCAGCTTTTTCGCGAGTGAGGGGGTGGAACAGCAGTGGCTGAATTACAACGCAGATTTTCGTGCCCAGTCCAACTTCATGAAGTACGCGGCTGGAGCTTTTGGCGATCCGGAAGCAACTGAGACGAGCAACGACCGTTTCATCATCGAGCGCGGCCGAAAGAACGAGGCTTTTCATGCTCGCTGGCGTGGATTGAGGCAGCGAATAACGGGCTACGCTGACCCTGCCCACCCTTTCCAACACCAAGGATCGGCGGATATCAATCTCTACAAGGCTTTTCTGGAGACAGGGCACTCACTGATGCACAAAGGTGGTCGGTTGGGCTACATCATTCCATCAGGCCTGTATTCAGACCACGGCACAGGTGCCCTGCGGCGTCTTTTTCTCGATCACTGCCAATGGGAGTGGCTGTTTGGCTTTGAGAACCGCGATGAGATTTTCGCTATTCATCGCAGCTTTAAGTTCAACCCGATTATTCTCGAGAAAGGAGGCTCCACATCCGTCATCCAAACGGCTTTCATGCGCCGCAAGCTTGAAGACTGGGAGCAGGGAGACCAATTCTCCGCTCCCTATATCCGCTCTCAGATAGTCAGGTTCAGTCCGTGGTCTCAGGCTATTCTCGAAATTCAGTCCGAGCGCGATCTCGAAATTACAGAAAAGATCTACTCCAACTCCGTGCTAATTGGTGATGATACCCCCATTGGCTGGAGGATTGAGTATGGCAGAGAGTTGGAGATGACATCCGATTCCAAGCTTTTTCCGCCTCTTGAACAATGGGAATCAAAGGGTTATTCGCGATCTCGATATGGAGTGTGGACTGATCATGAGTCGCAGACTGCGGAGCCACTTTTAGAGGGAAGAATGATAGAGCAATTTGATTGCTGTGCTTCACGCTGGTTAAGCGGGAAGGGCAGGTCGGCAGCGTGGGAACCTATTGCTTTCGAATCGAAGAACTTCGGGCCCCAGTTCCTAATGAGTTGCGAACTATTGAATACAAATACTCAGGTTCGCAGATTTGCGAAGTTCGCTATCATGCGGGTTTCATCGTCGACCAACGCTCGGACTGTTATTTCCACAGTTGTGCCAGGCTTTCCTTCGCAGCATTCTCTGTTTACTGGCTCTAGCCAGGACCCTGCTGGCCATGGCAACCTTGCCACAGTCGGGGTTCTGAATTCGTTTGTCTTTGACTATGTTGTTAGGCAGAGATGCAGCGGTGTCAATGTTACGGCTGGAGTTCTTAATGAGTCGCCGCTGCCAAGAAGAGCCATAAGCGAATATCGCTCCTATCGACTTTGGGTTGCGATCATTGCCGCGCTTTCATGGTTTCATCCTGTATTCAGTCCAGACTGGGTTAGGCTTGCGGGGTGGTTGCAGCAGCAATGTGATTCTCGCTGCTTCAGCGCCTATCGATCTGCGCTCTGCAAGGCAGAGCGTCTTCGTCTTCAATGCATAAATGATGCGGTGACTGCGGGATATTTCTGTCTAGAGGAACAGGAGATGCGATGGATCCTTCGCGGTTGTTCTCATCCAAGTCGACGGCTCACGGATGGCGATTCCGCGTCAAAGCACCAACCAAAAGGATTCTGGCGTGTCGATAAAGACAAGGATCCCGAGCTACGGCATACGGTATTGTCACTGATCGCCTTCCATGATTTGGAGGAACAGATCCGCAAACATGGTGGTGATCGCGAAGCGGGGATTGAGGCCTTCCTGACCCAGAACAACGGTGAAGGCTGGCTTCTACCTGAAACCGTGCGCCTGGCTGACTATGGCCTCGGTCACGATGAGCGGGCACTGGAGCATCAACCGGTCGCCAGTCGCCTGGGTCCCCGCTTCTACGACTGGCAGCTGGCCCAATCCGCAGAGGAATCCTGGCGCGAGTGCCATCTCCACGCCCGCAATCTCCTCGGTGAGGCGGGCTACCAAAATCTGCTCGCCGAGATTGAAGCCGAACGCAGTGGCCAGGCAGTCGCCGCTCCGCCGCCCTCGGCGGCAGACATCCCGGTCAGCGACGACCAGCAGCTGCAGCTTTTCTCCTGAGGACCCGTCATGGCGCTCAACCCCGTTGTCTTCACCGAAAAGATCGTCCGCAGCTTCCTGCGCTACCAGCTCACCGCCTATCCGTTTGCCGATGAACGGTTGCTCGCCCAGATGCGCGAGCTCCTCTCGCTTGATGCGACCCGCAATTCGCCGCTCCTGAAGGGGCCTTTCGTCAGCGTCTCACGCCCGTTCCGCCGCGGGGCAGCAGTGGATCAGCTGATCGCAGAAGGTGTGTTTCACCCTCATATGCGCCAGCGCATCCCAGCCGAAATCACCCACGTCTATGGCCACCAGGACGAAGCGATCCGCGCCATCCATGCCGGCCAGACCACCCTCGTCTCCACCGGCACCGGCTCGGGCAAGTCGGAGTGCTTCCTTTACCCCATCACCAGCAAGGGCCTCACGCTCCGCGATGACAACGCGCCGCCGGGCATCTCCGCAGTAATCGTCTATCCGATGAACGCCCTGGCCGAGGACCAGCTCGGTCGTTTGCGTTCGCTGCTGGCCGGCACCGGCATCACCTTCGGCATGTACGTCGGCAAGACGCCAGAAACAGAGGCTGAGGTGGCGGGCATCCGGCTGCCCCCGGGGGCATCTCGCGCCGACTACGAAGCCAGGTTGAAGGCCGTTCGGGAGGAGCGCCGCAGCGACACGGTCTACCCACCGGAAGAAGTCTGCTCACGCGAGGAGATGCGGCGACCAGGCGGGCAGCCGCGCATCCTGCTCACCAACGTCAAGCAGCTTGAGCTGCTACTCACCCGTCAGCGTGATACGGAGCTATTCACCGGGGCACGGCTCGATTTCCTGGTGTTCGACGAGGCCCACACCTTCACAGGAGCCCAGGGGGCGGAAACGGCCTGCTTGATCCGGCGTTTGCGCGCTTATTGCGGCCGTGCCGCGCAGGACACCGTCTGCGTCGCCACCTCAGCCACGATCGTCGACAGGGAGAACCCCAACGCCGCCCTCGAATTTGCCTCGCGCTTCTTCGGGGTGCCGGCCGATGCCGTCACCACCGTGGGTGAGGCCTATGAGCGTGAGACCTGGGGGGCATCTCGCAGCGTGCCGCCGGCTCCGAAACACGAACCAGCCGCGCTCCTGGCGGAAGCGGTGGCTGCCGTTGAAGATCCTTCAGGTGAACAGGTGCGCGCCCTGTACCGCAAGCTCGCCGGTCAGCCAATGCCGGAGGGCGACTGGGCTGCTGAGCTCTACCAAGCCCTCGCCAGCAACGAAATCGCCTGGCAGCTTGCAGAACTGCTGGCCACGCCCACCGCCCTCGACCAGTTGCCCCAACAACTTCTGGAGCGGGTGCAGCGGCCCGTGAGTGAGGAGGAGGTGCTGGCCTGGCTCACGCTCGGCGCCGCTGCCCGCAGCGACAACCGCCCCCTGCTGCGTCCCGTCGTACATGCCTTCGTCAGGGGGATCAGCGGCGCGGTCGTCACGTTCCCAAAAGGGGACGCAGACCCCAAGCTCTGGCTTGCTGCAGAAGACGAGCTGCACGACAGCGGGGAGGGTGACAGGCACACGCACTTCCCCGTCACCACCTGCACCACCTGCGGCCAGCACTACTTCATCGCCTTCCTCAAGGACTTCCAGTACACCCAGAGAAGACCAGGTGGTGGCGAAGCAGCAGACGACACCTCCTTCTGGGAGCCACTGGCTGAAGCGCAGGGGGGTAAGCGGGTCGTCCTGTTGGATCGGATCATCGGAGGCAGTGGAGATGACGCTGACGACGAGCTCGAAGAGAACGAGCGCACAAGCCCTCTTCATTTCTGCAGAAGTTGCGGCGCCACTCATCCCGAGCCAGCCGTGCACTGCCTGCACTGCGGGGCTGCTGGAGAGATGGTGCGGCTCTATGCGATTCGGCAGAAGCCCGACAACCCCGGCCATCTGACCAGTTGCTTGTCCTGCGGGGCCATTGGACGCCGCAGCGGTAGCTATTACCGCGAACCTGCCCGTCCGGTGCGAGCCACCAACGTGGCCGACGTGCATGTCTTGGCCCAGGACATGGTGCACCACTCCGAGCGACCGAGACTCCTGGTGTTCTGTGACAACCGACAGGACGCGGCCTTCCAGGCCGGCTGGATGAAGGATCACGCCCGCCGCTTCCGCCTTCGGGCTCTCATGGCCCAGGGGCTCAGTGAAGGCCCGATTTCCGTTGGCGATCTGGCCCGCTTCGTGGACGACCAGCTCGAACGTGATGAATCGCTTTCACGAGCATTGGTGCCTGAAGTCTGGCAGGTGCAGCGCAAGGAAGGTGGTGGCGGGCGACACGAACAGGAACGGCGCAAGTTCCTGCGGATCCAGGTGTTGCGCGAGGTCACCCTGTCCTCACGGCAGGCAATCGGCCTGGAACCCTGGGGCCGCATGAAGGTGGAGTACGAGGGGCTGGGGGCCACCCTGCCCTGGATCCAGCGCACGGCCTCGGATCTCGGCATGCCGCCGGAGGACCTACGGGACGGCGTGGCCAGCGTTCTCGACTATCTGCGCCGAAAGCGCGTCTTGCGCGACCCGGAACGGGAGATTTTCAGCACGTACTGGATGGACGGAGACCTCGAAATCCAGCAGGGGTATCTTCCCCAGCTCGGCGCCCCCAACGGCACCAAGCTGCGGCGTGACGCCCAAGAGAAATCAGAACTTGTCACCCAGTGGTTCAGCGACCGCGGCGACACCGTGCTCAAGCAGGTGGCCAAGAAGTGGGGCGTGGAAACCGACGATCTCGAGGCCTTCCTCGAAAGCCTCTTCCGCTTCCTGGTCACCAACAAGCTCCTGCTGCCCGTGACCCTCAAAGGGTCCAAGGGCAAGCCTCTTCCCCAGGTGAGTGGGGTCTACCAAGTGGATGCGGACAAGCTCCGCCTGCAGGCCAACCACGGCATCTGGCGTTGTTGCAGCTGCCGGCGCCGCAGCACCCGCCGCACCCCACACAACGCCTGCCTGGCCTGGCGCTGCAACGGCACTCTCGAGTTCATCAGCGAAGACCGAGACAACTACGACCTTCAGTTGCTCGATGAGGGCTACTCCATGCTCAGGCCCGAGGAGCACACGGCGATGGTCCCTCATGACGAGCGCGAGCGGCTGGAGAACCTGTTCCGAGGCGAGTCGGATGCGATCAACGCCTTCGTCTGCACCCCCACGCTCGAACTAGGGGTGGACATCGGCCAACTCGATGCGGTGCTGATGCGCAATGTGCCTCCACTGCCCGCCAACTACTGGCAGCGGGCTGGCCGGGCCGGTCGGCGACACCGGATGGCGGTGGACATTACCTACTGCCGCCCCGTCTCCCACGACCGCGCCTACTTCACCGACCCACCGAAACTGCTCGCCGGCCGCGTGGATCCGCCCGCCTTCAACCTCCGCAACGAGCTGATGGTTGGCAAGCACGTCCACGCCACCGCCATCACCCGGCTGCACCAATACACCCGGGACCCGTCGCGGACGCCCGCCGAACAGCAAGCAGTGGATGGCGTGCTCAAGACCTGCCTGCCCGATCGCGTTTCCTCCTATCTCTTTGATGGCAGCCTGCTGCGAGCGGCTCCCTTTGATCTCACGCCCCTGAAGAGGTTGATCGAGGCGAACCTGGATGATCTCTGCAGCTATGTGGAGGGAGCATTCCGGCAGGGCTGGCCATCCCAGGACACTGAAGTGGTCACGCCCGAAGCCCTCCGCAGGCATGTGGCCGAGATGGTGCCTGGTCTCGAGCTGGTGCTGGCGCGCCTTAATCGTCGCCTGCGTTGGGCGCTAGACCAGATCAAACGCCTCAATGGTGTGCGAGAAGAACAAGGCACCCTCGAACCCGAGGATGATGCGCTCTTCCGCCGCTGCGATGCGCTGGTCAAACGCCTGAAGGGCACCGCCAGCCGGGGACGGCGTGAAGCCGAGGGCTACGACGACGTCAACACCTTTGGTGTGCTGGCAGCCGAAGGGTTCCTGCCGGGCTACGGCCTCGAAGTGGGTTCGGTGCTCGGCACGGCAGAGATCCCGTTCTGGCGCACGGGAGCGATGGCCTTCACGCTGCCGCGTCCACCCAGTGTGGCCTTGCGGGAATACGTGCCCGGCAATCTGATCTACGCCAACGGCAATCGCTTCGTGGCACGGCGCTTTCATCGTGATGCCGACGAGCAGACCTCAGAGGTGCCGGTGTTTGAGGTGGTGGTTGAGCGGCAGGCTGTCAAACCCACCAACCTCTCGGCAGCAGCCACTGGGCTCGGATCCCAGCGCGTTCAGGCGATCTCCGTTTGCGATGTGGATCTAGTCCATCAGTCGCACATCTCCGATGAAGAGGATCTGCGCTTTCAGCTTCCGGTTGCGGTCTTCGGCCTAGAGCGAGATCAACACAACGGCGGCCGTGCCTTCCGGTGGGGCGAGCAGCCACTGCAGTTACGCCGTGGGGTCCGGCTGCGGCTGGTGAATGTCGGCGCGACCCGGGCGATCGAGCGCAATGGCACCTTTGGCTACCCCGTGTGCACGGTCTGCGGCCAGAGCATCTCGCCTCTGTCTTCAGATCGGCAGCGCACACAGTTTGAGCAAACCCATCAGGAGCGCTGCGGTCGGGAAATCTTGCCTCTGGGGTTCTACGCCGATGTGGTGGCCGACGCGCTCACCTTGCCAGGATGCCCTGATCAGACAACCGCCTACAGCGTGTTGGAAGCGCTGCGCTTTGCGGCTGCGCAGGTGCTGGATATGACCATGGACGATCTCCAGGTGCTCGTGCTCGGCCATGTGGATCGAGACGACGTCAATGCCGTGCTGTGGGATCCGATGCCCGGTGGCTCCGGCCTGCTGGATCAGATCTGCGAGCGCTTCACCGAAATCGTGGCAGCGGCCAAGGGTGTGGTTGATGGCTGCCCTTCAGGATGCGAAACCTCGTGCATTGACTGCCTCCAGACCTTCCGCAATGGCTTCTACCACAAGCATCTCGATCGCAAGCTGGCCTCTCAGAAGCTGATGGCCTGGGGCGAACGGCTCCTGCTCTCCCACGACATCCCGGCGGTGCAACCCTCGCAAGCACCAGGAGAGGGCAGTTATCCGGTCAATGAGTCCGAGCGCCGGCTGCAGCATCTACTCCTCGCCGCAGGTTTTGAGCAAGGAACCCGCGGAGAACAGCTGCAACTTGATCGCGCTATCGGCAGCACCACCCCAGACGTGATCTACCGCGCTTCCCACCATGACCCCGATGAAGGCGTCTGCATCTACCTCGACGGCTTGAGCGGCCATCTGCACGGCGATCCCGCGACGGCAGAGAAGGACGCGCAAATACGTACCTGGCTGCGAAATAATGGCTATGACGTGATCGAGATCGCGGTCAACGAGCTCAGTGATGAAGGCGCCATGTCGCGGCACTTCAGAAAACTGGCAGGTTATCTGAATGCAATTGACCTAAAACAAAGCCTGCGCGCTGATACGAGCTGGTTCAGCGAAAAGATCGAACCAGCCACTGCACCCGAACAGGCTCTTCTGCGGATAGTCGATCCCGCCCCTGAAGATCGCTATGTGAACTGCCTGCCGCTGATTCCGCTGAAGGCCGCAGCCGGGCTGTTCAGCGATCCACAGCTTGTTCCCGAAGATTCGGAGTGGGAACAGTGGGTGGCCGTAGAGGCCGGCCGCAAGCTCCGCCGAGGCATGTTTGTTGCCCAGGTTGTTGGCAAATCCATGGAACCCAGGATTCCTGATGGCTCCTACTGTCTGTTCTCAAGTCCAGTCGAGGGGAGCCGCCAAGGGAAGATCGTCCTCGTCCAGCTCCGCGATCAAACTGATCAGGAGAGCGGAGGGCGCTATACGCTGAAGCGCTACGAGAGCGAGAAGTCTTTCGGAGAAGACGAAACCTGGAGGCATGTGAAAATCAGATTGATGCCACTCAATCCAGATTTCAAGCCAATTGTGCTTGCAGTCGAGGACGAGGGGAGCATCGACGTAATCGCTGAGTTTCTACAGACACTCTAGAGTGATTTATTCGTGCCTAGCCACACTCTATAACAAGCGTTAGGTTCATCAGCTCACCCCTGTAATAGACACCTCACGCTCCACTTCATAGTGCCGGGGATCGTCCAGGAATTAGGCGAAGTCCTAGGCCGCACTCAGCAGTCGCCACTGCATTTCTGTTCAACCAGATCGACTTCTCCCCCATCAAGTCGGCGCGGGCCTCCTCAGCGTGCGCGGCGGGGCAAGGGCTTCGCCAGCGGCCTCGCTGCGCTCTGCCGCCCTTGCCCTCCCCGCGCAGGGCTTCGGTGTCCTTCGCCTGGTTTGGCCATGACGTCCACACCGTTTCCGATCGTGCTGCACGATCACACCAGAGCCGGCATCCGCTGGCGCGTCTCCATCCAGCCTGAGCAGCGTGGTGCCGGTGAGGTGCTGGTGCGCTTTCTCAAGCGCGGCAAGCACAGCAAGCTGCTCGATCAGCACTGTCGCTGGAGCGCCCAGGGCGGCTGGGCCCGGGGCCATGCCCCCAGCGCCCGGGTGCCCCAGGCCCTGCGGCTGCGCATCGAAGCGGAGCTGCAGCGGCGCCATCCGCCCATGGCGTCATCAGCGGCTCAGGTGCCCATCCATCGGGGCAGTCTCCCGGGGGCGGCAGAAGCGATCAGCGGCGCCGGCATGAGCTTCTCGGCGTTCCTGGCCATGGAGCTGGTCGAAGCCTGTCTGCCGGATCCGTTCCGGCGGCACTCGGCAGCCCACGGCCACTGAGCGCTTGCGCCGGGGGGCGGCTGGCGATGGTTGGTTGCCCCCCCTTGCTGCTCTCTCTCCTGTTGCTCCCCGGCGGCACTCCGGCCGTGACGGCGCAGGAGCCCCTCGGCGCCCTGTGCTGAGCAGGCAGCAGCGCCAGAACATGCGGCAGGACAGGCAGGGTTGGCGAGCCGGAACGGCGGTGGTTCCACCGGTTCGGCGAAAGGCTCCCCCATGGTGCAGCGGGCAGCCAGCAACCGTTCGCTGCGCTCACGGGCTGGCGGTTGCCGGGGCGTCAAGGGCAGGGCAAGCCGCTGCGCGGCCCTTGACCCCCGGCTTGCCGCTGCGGAGGGGCGCCGTTCTTCGCCTCACTCCGATGGAAGCCGCCAGTCGCTCCCCGTTTCGCCAGGCCCTGGCCTGCAGCCTCGCCCTTCTCTGGTTCGCCGCTGAGCTCAGTGTTGCGGCCGCCCACGCCTGCGGTGCCGCCCTGCAGCGCCTGCAGGCACGTCTCCCCGCCTGGGCCGCCAGCAAGGCCGAGGATCCGGGAGGCCAGGCCGCCTCCGAGGCAGAAGATCCCCAGCAGGAAGCGGTGATCAGCGGCTGGGAGGCCGCCGTGGCCGCCGGGGAGTGGGAGGAGCCCGCGCCGGTCGAGCCCCTGTGCCCCGGTGCCTGGTGGGATCTGATCGATCCGGGCGAGCGGGCCGAGGCCGATCCAGAGCAGCCCCTGCGCTGGGCTGTCTGAGCCGTCCCATCAGAAGAAATCACAGGTTGCCGCTGCGCTGCGCCGTGGCGGCGCCGATCCGCAAGGCTGGTTCGACCGCAGGCGAACGCCATGGAGGCCCGCAGGCAACGACTCGCTGAGTTGCGTGTCCAGCTGGAAGAGCTGAACGTCAAAGGCCGGCTGACGGCTCCCTGCTCGCCCGAGCGCGAGGCCGTGCTTGAGGAGTGGACTCCGGTCTTTGCTGCGGTGCTCGCCCTCAATGAGGAGCTTGAGGAGTTGGAGTAAGCAGCCAGCGCTCCAACGCCAGCAGGTGCTGGCTCTGAGTGTGGAAGCCCGGGTTGCCTGCGACGCTCCGCCCTTTCGCCTGCTGCGGGCTGCGCTGGTCCGGTGGCAGCCCGGCCGAAGGCGACCTGATGAACATCCGATGTCCAGAACTGCTCAGATTTCTGAAGCGCCTGGCGCGGGGTTTTGGTATTTGGGGGTATATACCCCCAAATGTTGATCGTCGTTTGTTGATGTTTCGGTTGTGTGTTTTCCGGTGCGTGCGCGTCTGAATGGCGGCGGCCATGTATCCCGTGTGGTTCCATCGCCGTGCTTGCTGGCGCCGCCAAAGCAAAGCCGGCCACGGACCCGTGACCGGCGCGGTGTCTCGTTTCCCACCGGGTACGTGCGCACGCGGATGGTGCCGGGCTGCTGGCTGTTGGTCGGCTTCGCCTGCCAGAAGCAGGTTGCCCTCAGCGACGGGCCCCGGCCGGCTTCTTGGCGAAGGTGGCCAGGTAGAGCTCAGAGGGGCTCATGGTCTGCAGGTTGTTGATGTTGCCGTTGCCGTCAAACTCGGCGATGGTCGCCGCCGGCCCGATGCTGCCGCGCTGCTGGAACAGGAAGCTCAGCACCGGGTGGGTGCGCAGGCTTTCGACGTGCTCGTTGGCGCCGATCGCTCCGTCGTCACCGAGAAGCACGTTCCCCTTGGAGTCGATCGGCTCCAGCTGGTCACGGCCGTTGCTGTCTTGGGCGAGCCGGAACTCGCCGCCCACCTGCTGCTTGAAGATGTCGAAGAAGCTGCCGCGGTTGTCGCCGCCGGGGCGGCCCTCGGCGTCGATGAAGAGGCGCTCCAGCAGCCGCTCCTTGCGCAGCTCGTTGATCTGCTCCAGCGCCTTGTCGCGCTGCTTGGCCACGGTCCTGACCTTGCGGTCGGCATCGGCCTGGAGCTGCCGCTCGCGGTGGGCGATCTGGTGCTCCAGCTGCTCCTTCTGGCGGTCGGCCTCCTTGAGGCGCTCGTACTCCTCGGGGTTGATCTTGGAGAACTGCCCCAGCTGACGCTTCAAGGTGCGCAGCTCACGCTCCAGCTGGTTGGTCTTGCGCCGCTCGGCCCTGAGGGCGTCGCTGACGCCATCGCTGGGGGGATCGGCGCTGCCGGCGTCCTCCTCCAGCTCCTCGTCGTCGCTGTCCTCATCGTCGGAGTCGCTGTCGCCATCGAGCGGATCGAGATCGGCAGCGAGCAGGTCGGTGTCGTCCTCCTCGGCAGCGGGCGGCTGGTTCGGCCACTGCTGCGGTTGATCGAAGCAGACCAGCGGCGGCTGCGGGGCCTGCAGCTGGTTAGAGATGCGCTTGCTCATGGGTCCACCCATCACGGCTGTGGTTGATGCGGACGCCCCATCCGGGCTGCGTCCACTCCAGCTATTGCCAGCCGCTGGTGGGCCCTCAGGGCGCCGGCTCTGGCGGCGACTCCGGCTCTGGTGCATCGAGGTAGCTGCGGTCGTCCGGGTCGGCGGCCGAGCGGCGCGGCTTGGGAAGGTGGATCCAGCCGTCGTAGGGCAGCAGCGTCTGGGGGCGGTAGCGGGGCACCAGCAGCGCCTGGCCCGGCTCCAGCGGCGTTGAGGGCCGCACCAAGGGCACCACCAGCACCGCTGCCAACGGCAACGGCTCCGACCTGGGGAAGAAGTCGTAGGTGGGGGCGTTGTAGAGGCGCAGCGTGGCCGGGGTAGTGAGGTAGAGCTCCGCGAGCGACAGCAGGGTGTCGCCACTGACCACGGTGTGGCCGCCCCAGCGGGCCAGGGTGCTGTTGTTGGCCATCAGCCACTCCACGGTGGTTCCGTACTGGCCGGCGAGGGTGAGCAGGGTGTCGCCCTCTGCGCTGAGCACGGTGTCGAGCGCCAGCACGTGGGGGTTGAGGCGGCGCAGGGTCTGGACCGTGGTGCCGTAGCGCTCGGCGATCGCCTGCAGGGTGTCGCCGGGCTGCAGCGCCAGCACGCGGTTGGGCTTGAGCACGACGCTGATCTCCTCCCCCAGGGCCTCCTGCAGCTCGGCGCCGATCCCCCCTTCCCCGAAGGGAAAGCCGGCGGTGAGCAGGCTGGCGCCGGCCAGCAGGGCGCGGGGCTGAAGCGGCAGCACACCCGGGCTCTGCAGGGCGCCCAGGTCGCCCAGCCAGGCGGCACCCAGCACAGCCGGCGGCTGCAGCGCCATCGGCCGCGGGGTGATCGTCAGCAGGGGATCGGCGGGATCGGCGATCGTCGGCGGCTGGAACAGCGGCCGGCGGCCCGTCAGCTGCCAGTCGATGGCGGCATCGAGCCAGTCCCACGGCTGGAGCGGTTGCAGGGGCAGGACGGCGCCGCGGGTGATCTTGCCGTCGCAAAGGATGTCGCCGGCGTCCATGCCGGGCCCGGAATCGCGGCCGGTGACGAGCTTGCGCTGCTGCACGAACACCTCCAGCAGATGGCGGCAGAGGCTGCGCGGCTCCTTGGCCCCGGGATGCTCCGGCAGGGGGAAGAGCAGACGGAGGCAGGCGACCTCCTGCAGGGGGCTGGGCGCCTCAGCCACGGATCAGCTGGCCGCCGAAACGGGGCCGCTGCGGCTGCTGCCAGTTGGAGAGGCGCGGCAGGATCAGCTGCAGGGCGTCGGCATGGCGCTGTCGCTGCGCGGTGCCGCCGAGCTGGGCGGCGGCGGGGGCGACGGGCGGCAGCTCGTACTCGGTGCTGACCTCCTCCATCAGCAGCTCGGTGGCGTACTCGATCACATCGAGCCGGCGTTTCGGCAGCTCCGGTGGAACGGGCCCGGCCGCACCTTTGCGCGTCACCTTGCGGATCCTGGGAGGCGGCGGTGGCGGCGGCTCAAGCGATGCTGCGGGCATGGCCGCCTGATCGAGCAGCGCGATGGCATCGAGGTGGGCCCTGGCACCAGCGATCGCCTCGGGGTAGTGGCGCTCCAGGGCCGCCATCTCGTCGTTGATGGCGCGGATGGCCGCTGGCGAGACGGGGATGGCGAGGGCGACGCGGATCGCCTCCAGATCGCTGGGCCGCCATTGGTGGGTGCTCATTGGTTCTGCGGGACATGGATCGAATCGCTGCCCCCGTCCCCGGCCGGGTTGACGACCCCGGGCATGACGGCCAGATCGAGCTGGTGGCGCAGCTCGGCGCTGGTGACGATGCCGCGCTCGTGCAGCACCAGCCATTCGCTGATCGAGGGCAGTGGTCGCGGCGGCGGGGTGAGTGGGGTGACGGTGAGCAGGACGCCCGATTGGGGGTTGTGCCTCTCACCGGTGCTGGCGCACCAGTGCTCGAGCAGCAGAGAGAAGACCGAGGTCTTGCGGGTCGCCAGGGACTGAAGCAACGCGAAGGCCTGACCGGCGGTGAGGCTGATCTCGCTCTGGCTGCGGCCGGGGCCCCGGTTCTCGCTGGGCACCAGCGCATCGCGGCGCATGGTGTCCTCCAGGTGGAGCAGGTAGGCGCGGTGCTCGGCCAGGGAGCGGGCGCGGATCTCCTTCCAGTTGAAGTCGGCGCCATCGGGCAGATCGAGAAAGCTGTTGGTCGAGAGCACCAGCGGCTCGGGCGAGCGCCGCTCGCCGTCCTCGCCATGCACCTCGCCGTAGCGGTCCACTACGCCAGTGCGCACACCCACCGGCAGGGCGCAGCGGCTGAGCAGGTCCTCGTATTCGGTCTTGAGCCGGAAGTGGGTGAGGTACTGGTGGGCCAGGCCTAGATGGGGCAGGTCCCCTTCCCCGAACTGGGCCGCGTCATTGGCGTACCAGACCGCCGGCAGCCGGCGGCAGCCCGTCAGCTCCTGCGGAGCGCCGGCAGCCACGGGCCCGTAGCCGCTGGGGTGGGAGGCGCAGGGCTCGGCGCGGCAGGAGCTGATGCGACAGCCCTCGGCAGCGAGGGTGAAGGTGGTGTAGATCCAGTCCCCCATGGTCGGTGCCGGCAGGATCTGGCCGTCGGCGCCGACCATCAGCACCGGGATAGGGCCGTACTGCGCCGGTTGGAGGGCGCGGCGTTGATCACGCCGGAAGCTGAACTCCAGCAGGGCGCGGCTGTCGCTGGCGAGGTGCCAATCGAGCAGATCGGCGCGGGGCACCAGGGCGAGCCGCGGCAGGGAGGCCCGATCACTGCGGTCGATGGCGGCCAGTCGGTGGCCTTCCGATTCGTGCACCGTGGCGGGCGGCAACACCAGCAGCAGACAGCCGCCATCGCGCAGCACGAGGAGATCGGCGATGAAGAGCAGCACCGCCAGGTCGGTGCCCATGCCATCGACATCACCGACGACCCGCTTGAGGGAGTCCGGCAGCGCCTGCCAGTGCAGGAAGCTGAGCATGCCCGCGTAGGTGCGCAGGGCATCACGGAAGAAGCCCGTGGGTTGCGCGTGCTGGATGCGCGAGTCGTAGACGGCATCGGGCTCCTTGATCCCCTGCGGCAGATAGGGCTTGCGGCGGCAGGAGCCATCCGGAGCACGCAGCAGGTTCCAGGCATCGAGGACGAGCTGGAGGCGATCAGCGATGGCGGCCAGGGTGGGGTGCTGCCGCTGCCAGGGCGGCGGCGGGGCCGATGGACTGGCGGCAGCGGCCGCCAGCGGCGACATGGGATTGCGGAAGCGGTTGCGCTTTGTCGCGGAGCGGCTCGGCAAGGGCGGAGCAAAGGCGGCTATGGGCTATTGCCATTGATGATTCCGGGTCCGTAAAAGCACGGGACTGCCGCAGCTATTGACTGACCCACTTGATGGCACAGCGTCTTGATTGTCCGTGCTGGTTCAGCATGGGCAACCGCAACAGGAAGAGGCTTTGGATCCGGTGTAGACGTCGGGGAAAATGAGTCATTACGCGTGAAGTAGAGTGTATCTCCAAGACAGGAGATAAATGGACTCGTGAGCCGCAACTGTAGTATCGCGTTTTACCTCTTAAACCTGATGCCTTATCAAAATGAATAGGATATGAGGGCAGCTTGCCCACCGATTGGCACTGAATAAATCTGAGAGCGGTAGGCGTCTCGTGGAGCTTCTAATGGCGAGTTCAAGATAATCCGCTTTCTTGAATTCGCACAAAGATGGCATCGGACTATTAGAATATGACTCTGAACAGACGAGCAGTAAAGTCGAATTAACAAAGTTCATGTAGAAAGGCTTGCAGCTTTCTTTTCAGCGATGCCGAATTCAAATGCGCTAGTGCCACTAAGCCCGCAGCCGATTCTCTGAGTAGTTGTGAAGAGATCTTGAGAACCGCAGCATTCAGCCAGGAGCTTGCTAGATGTTGCGTAGATATCAATTCCCTTCAATGACGCAAAAAATCAGCCTCCAAGCCCTACAGCGTCTTTATGAAGATCCATCTACGCCAAAACTGCAATTAGAAGAATACATCTTGCCCGCATCCGAAAAGTCAAGACCCTTCTCCCCTGGATTAATCCCGAATCCAAAGAAAGTCGAGACCGGAATTAGCGGGAGTGATACCGAAGTTCGGGCGGCGCTGGTTGGCGATACTGTTGTGAAATGGGAAAGGGAACGGCGTAGGCGTCAGTTCAAGGAAGACATCATTAAGCGTCCCGAGCTCAAGATACTTTACATGGAAGGAGACTCATGGTGCCAGTTTCCAGTCTTTATTGACGAGCTATACGACCACCTGAGACAGTTTTACAACATCTACTGCACAAGCCGAGCAGGGGACACAATCAAAGGGATGATTTATGATGCGCCAGAATATTCAAAAACTTTAAATGAATTGATACGTTTAAAGCAGCTTCGGGTTTCTGGAATTATATTCTCTGGCGCTGGAAATGATGTCGTAGGAAGGGGAGTATCTGGAAGGCCTGCGCTTGAGGAGTTGCTTAAAGACTTCAATCCAAATGAATCGCCAGATTGGCATATCTCAACTCCTAGGTGTACGGATGTTATGCAGTTCATTGCCGATGGCTATCGCAAGCTCTTGGACACTGTGCTTGAGGAATATGAGACCCTTGCTTTCCCAGATTTAAAGATTTACATTCATGGCTACGATTATGTTCAAGTCCGCAGCCTTCCAAGCGGCGATTCTCGCAGACCAGCCTGGGCTACTAACTGGACTGGGGATCCACTGAAAGTAAAGGGCTTTGTCGATAATCAGATAGGGAGTACTGTGATTAAAGCCCTGATTGATCGGTTGAATGAGACCACTATGGCTGTCTGTATGGAGGAGAAATATAAGAAGCGTGCTGTGTATGTGAATCTTCGGGGCACTATTGCAGCTAATGAATGGGCAGATGAACTACATGCACAGAGCAAAGGATTTAAGAAAGCAGCAATGAAATTCAAACAGTTCCTTCCCTAGGCCTTATGTCTAGCATCAAAACCGGTAGTTTTATCACACAACAAGATTTATTCGATGCCGCTGATCATTGCTATGATCCACCATTATTAACTCTCCCTTCAGTTAGTCTGCCAACAAAGATACATCGTCAGTTGATTGGCTCAGACCATCGGTATGTCCGGGACCAGGGCGTTAATCCATATTGCACAGCGATGGCGCTGGCCTCTGTCATTGACTACTTAGTGTTAGATCGTGCTTCGAGATCGGCGGGAGTCCAATTTCCAAAAAATGTATCGGGCTCAATTAGTACCTCAGAACAAGCAGTTCGATGCAGCGTAAGGATGCTTTATGAAATGGCCAAAGCATTTGATGAATATCCAGATGACGACAATAAAGGATCGAGTCTCCGTGGAGCAATTAAAGGCTTCTATCATAATGGTGTCTATCGCAGGCCGTACGACTTTGAGAAGGATACGGATGAGTTGGATCCATTCAAGGATTGGATGCTTGACATTCAAACAGCAAAGGAAAGTCGACAGACTGTTTTGGGACGCTATCTACGTATAATGCCAAGACTTCTGGATTATCAGTCGGCAATTATAGATGCAGGAATTATTTACGTTTCTGCCACAATCCATTCAGGATGGGATCTGCTCAATGTGCAAGACAACCAGGGAGTAATTTCTTATCATCCTGATTTCGAGATTCGAGGCAACCATGCGTTTGCCATTATTGGCTATAATCAACATGGATTTTTAGTTTTAAACTCTCAAGGACCAGACTGGGGGCTTTGGCGTGACAATGACAGCGTGGAAGTCCAAGCCTGGCCTGGGGTGGCTCTTTGGTCATATGCCGACTGGAGCTGTAATGTATTAGATGCTTGGATTCTACGACTTGGTGTGCCGATTGATGCGACACAGTTCCGCCAAGTAAATTCGGTTCGATTTAATGATTCACGCCTGACCGGCATTGTCAATCAGAGTGTAACGCGCATTTTGATTAATGGACATTACCTTCATGTTTCTGATGGACAACTAGTATCTAATGGTGTTTTCACGAACGATCTGAAGTCAGTTGAGCAGACGGCTTCATTGCTTCAACTACATCCTCTCGAGTATTCCGAACGTCGATATTCAGACTTGATTTTTTTTGTGGAGAGTGGTTTGCAGTCTCTGGACACCATGGCTCGGCGATGCGCTCAGCTAACCTCAAAACTGCTGATTCATTCCTCTGAAGTGGAACCAGGTTATCGTCCATATCCAATCTCGATTATATGGCGCAAGGATGTCCAAGAGATGACAGAAGACCTACTTGAAAGTCGAGCTCGACGTATTGAGAGGCATACGGGAGGTTATGCTGACGCAAAAGGATACATGTTAGATGCGTATGCACGCGAATTCCTCCAACCAGTTTGGCGCACATTTGAAGGGGAAGCAGAGCGTTCATTCCTAACATCTAGGCAGGCCTGCCGTGGCCAACCATGGGAAGCGATGAAAACTCTCCTGAACGCAGCAACAGAAGGCAACTTACCGATGCGTGTGCATTTCGTGGTTCACAGTTCGGGTATGCCTTGGTTTCTGAGACTGGTGAAGAAACTGGCCGGCCCCGATTCAAAGATTCCTGCATTAGAAACACCAGAGTTACGCCGAGAAGTGATCAAGAGCATTTCTCTATTGGCTCCTATCTGCAGCGTTAAGGCCATATCCAAGCTGGCGATGAGTCTCTGGGGCGATTGGCATCCAACTTCGATTCGACACCCTCATCCGCTAACTCTTTATTGTCAAACAGCTCAGCGCGATGCCAGCGAGAATCTAGCTGGCTACCAAGGCTCATTCCTTGAGTTGGCGCGCCGATGTTTCCCTCTGGATGGCAGTATGCCGACCGTCACCCATCCCAATTGCATTGCTGGCCATGCCGAAGACAGTAAGATGCTGTACCAATTCAAGAGCCTATCAAATATTATTGAGTTGCTCCCGACTGCAAGCCAAGAGGAGACACTGCACGCTGATCTCATGGGAGATTCCCAGTTGATGGAGTCTGTTCTACACCGAGTTCAATCATTTTCTAATGATAATCTATAAAGCGGTATGTTTTTTTACCATCCCAAGCCCGGTAATTTTTCTTTCCAGTTCCTCGGCTAGGTGTGTAGTCCTACAAGGTTGTTCCGGCTGTCACAGGTGTGAGGTCGACAGGGTTGTGGTGCGACCCAACAGCCTAAGACCTCACACCACATGTATATACACACCAATGTCCAACTTACACCGATCGGTCGGGAACGCCTGATTCGGAAGCAGCATGGTGAGCGTAGGAGTCTCGCTCAGCTGGCCGCGGACCACGGGATCAGTTGGCGCACCGCCCGTAAATGGCTGGCAGCTTTTCGTTCAGGCGGACCAACGGCCCTAGCGGATCGTCGTAGCGCTGCAGAATGTGGTGCACGCTCGATCAGCAGCAAATGCAGGGCTGTGGAACTCAGGCCCCTGTCCGACGACAATCAGTTGGAGGGGCCAATGAAGCTGACTGACACTGGACAGTCAAGTTTCCTGTCAAGGTCGGCAATGTGTCCTGCTGTGTTCCGTTAGATTCATACCGCATAGGTACACCCTCGTCCAAACTTACTGGAGGAACACATGGCAAACCAAGTTGAGCAGTACGCCCTTAGTTGGCATCCGCAAAATGGGACAGCATTCCGGATTAAACTTACGGGAGGTAGTTGGAGTAACTGGAATGTTGTTTCTCCGTCGGAGCTGGCTGCTTTGGCCTTAATATTTAATGAGGGGCCAGTATTTGTGCAGACGGACAATTCAATTACCACCGGCCCAGAGCCAGTTGGGGGCTAGGAGTTGTCAAACTTCCCTGTCTGTGTCTAGATCTGCAAGCTACATTTCTTGATGCTCGCCCTAATGAGATCCTTTATCTCTTAATGGGGAGAGTCATTCTGCCTATGGGATATACGAATACTACTTAGATACCTGTTCGAAATCCGCCATGGTCCGGTGGTGACCAGTGAGTTTCCCTAATCTAATGCCCCTCCTAGAGATGTGTGAGCACAGTCGCTGGAACCTCTCTCAGATTGGGTCATCGGGACTGAGCTCGGCAATTCAGCGGGACAGCAGGTTGTCGGCCAGTTGCTCAATCAACATCCGCTCCGATCGGATCTCGTAGATTGCCTTCAGCACGAGGGCAAGCAGGAGTTGCCCGGTGGTATCGAGGAACGGCCGGCCCGGGTAAAATCTGGAGCAGGAGGGGTTTAGTCGATCCAGCGCCTGATCTGCCAGACGCCTCTGATGCCGCAGGGGATGTTTCTTGGGAATCTGCTTTCCGATGGAGTCCTAGGAGGCCATGGAGCCGGTCACCGTCCGCTTGGCTGCACATCAGATTAGTGCTGTTGGGACACTCTCGCGCGGCTGGATGGGTTTTTCAGCAGCCCATCAGGGACACTGGCCATGGGTGGGTCCGGAGAGGTAAACGATCGAGATTTGAGGGCGCACTCCAGGCCAGTGCACCCTGGCGGCCGGGGGTAGCCGGCACCAACACTTTGCCCAAGCTGCTCTTCTCGGCTTACGCTGCGCTTTAGTGCCAGGCTAGAAGCTATTCCTATAGAATAAGACTTGAGGCCTCTCTTTCCACATAAGTGGCTTGTTCGAAGGTGTCGCTTTTAAACAGGTAGGGGTTGCGGTCCTTCGCGTCGTAAACAGAGCTCAGCACAACTCAGCTTCACTCCTCACACTGGATACTCCACTTCAGAGCCAAGGCCCCCTCGTCCTTGAGGATCAAGTCAAAGATCGGACAGGTGTTGCGCATTCTGCCCAATACTGGCATGGCCAGTCAGATAGACACTGTGACTTTCTATTGCACTGCAGGAAACTGTCGGTTCTGGAGGTATGGTATCAATGGCAGCATGTGGTGAATTATGAGAATTTTTTCGCCTCCCGATCATCTCGACGAGCACATCCTCCGTTCCTACTCTGTCCTGAGATGGTTCATGGTTGGTTTTGGCTTCATTCTACCGCTGCTGCTGGTGCTCGGAGGCATCAACGGGTGGTGGTGGCTGAAGGAGGCGTTGCCTGTTCAAGACTCCCTAAGCGCCTACTACCATGCAGGCAATCCATGCATTCCTTCTCAAGGGGCGTATAGGGACCTTTTCGTGGGGCTTCTGGCTGCAATCGGCTTCTGCCTTGTCATCTACACTGGCTTTGGCAAGCTGGAGAACTGGCTGCTGAATGTCGCCGGATTCAGCTTGCTGGGTGTCGCTTACTTCTCCACAGACTGGCCCAATCAAGCCGCTCTCGAAAGCTGCAGACTGATTCCTGGCTTTCAGCCATTCAAGGCGAGCCTGCTGTTGGGTCTCCCATTTTCAATCCATACCTTTTCGGCCGTTGTTTTCTTTGTTGCAATCACCTTAACCAACGTCTTAACGGCGCTGGATACTGTTGAAATCATTGGTGACAGAGAAAAGCAACGATTCTGGCGCAATGTCTTTCGAGTGTTTCGTTTTATCATGCCTGTTTCCCTTGGCATCGTCCTGCTTTTCTGTCGAGGTGACAGGCGCCTGGTCCTCTGGCTCGAATGGGCTGGCATCTGGGCATTTTCCCTTTACTGGCTATTGAAGAGCATCGAGATTCTAAGTACGAAGCTTGATGTTGACATCGTCAACGGCAGGTTTGAATGGGTCGAATCAGGGCGAGGCCGCCACCTTTCCAGAAATCATAATTCAAATGACCATGCAAAGCCATGACAAAGCCATCGGCGCCGAGGGGCCTCCCATCATTACGAGCATTGCTAAGTGCCTTTCCACTTCTTTTACGGTTGATGTTGATCATCGTTACGGTCACTCCAGGTACTGTAATGGCTGCTCCCCTATCTGAACTTGGACAAGAAAATCCGTTCTCTCCAGGGCAGGTTGGAGTCTGCATCCAGAGCGGATCAAAGGCCGGAAAGCTCTCGGAGGCAGCACGGAAGCAGCTTCCCGTGGCAAGAGAGCTTGAAGTAGGGGAGTGGCGCATTATCGGTGAAGTTTGTCCTCGTGAAAAATTCTTCCCTACGTCCGTCGTCCTCACGCCAGGGGCCTCCTACGTTATCTCTGCTGTCGGTCGATGGAAGGATCTATGGATTCGAACCGGACCGGAAGGCTGGTGGTTTCCACCATTTCACCCTTTCAATCGCATCCCTTGGCATCGAATGTTCGTGCTTTCCGGGAGCATCGGCCCTTCCCTTGAACATGCTTTCGTCATTGGCAGACAAATCACCTGGACGGCACCCATGGTGCTTCCTGAGGGAATCGGTGCAGAGCTTATGCTTTTCCCGAATGACTTGGAAAGCATGTACTACAATAACCGGTCATTGGCTCCTGCCCAAGGAGGGCCCATGCGCGTGACTATCTTGCGTCAATCATGACTAATTAGAGATCATTCTCCCGTTTCTGATTAGTATTTATCTATGATTATCGTCTTTACCAACCGCAAACTCATCCAGATCGGCGTTGCTGCTAAGGATGAACGCATGTTTGGAGAATCTCAGAACTTAAAGGGCGGGAGTGAGTTAAGAATAGCCTTGGCAGAAAAGGACGCGTCCTCAGGCAAGTGGAGTTTGACCCTACAGGAGGAGAAAGGTAGCACTAAGGACTTACCCAGCCAGATCCTGTTGCGCTCGGTACTTACCAGGATTCGAGATGGTTTGCTCAGCCCGAAATGGGTCGTCGCGGTACATGGCTATGGCCAGAGCTTCCTTGATAGCTTGGAGGAGGCCCACAACCTGCAGAGGCGCTATCAGGGGTCTCGGCGAGACGAACAGATAAACGTGATTTTGTTTAGCTGGCCTTCGAGGCCGGGAGGGATTGTCTTAGATCCAGTCAACGCCTACCGACGTGCCCAGGCTGCCGCTGTACCATCCTCTGCGGCGCTATCCATTGTCCTCCAGCGAGTCTGGGACTTCCTTGCCATTCCTGCTCTCGGTGGGGAAGTGGCCACTGCCAGCTCTGCTGCTCTGCAGCCTGTACCAGGTTTCAGTCTCTGCCTACACGTGCACAGCCAGGGAAATCTGGTAGTTGAAATGATGGTTCGTACGAAAGCGCTTGAGGGCACCCAGATCAGACTTGATACGATCATCCTACATCAAGCCGATGTCGATACCTTTGATCACAACAATTGGGTCGACAAGTTACATTCTGCTGGCGATGTCGTGATTACTCTCAATGCATTTGACAGGATTCTTCGCCTCTCTGATGCCATCAATCCTGAGCGTCTAGGCATCGCAAGAACCGGACTTAATGCCCATGCCAGCTATTTCGACTTTACTGGTGACTCTAAGGTTGGTAGCGAACATAATCTCTTTCTTGGAGTCGATAACAAAATGGTGGGATTGTTCTGTCAGCGGGCGTTGACCGGCTTCCCCGTCCACCAAATTGGAGGAGAGACGAACGGATTCTGGTGGGATGAGGTTGTCGGCGCCTGGCGCTTCGGAATTCGACCCTCAGGGCCTCAGGGAGGTGCTCAACGGCCGGGTACCTAATTCCATGACTGCATATGCCTCTGAGTTGAGGGCAAGAAGTTGCTGCTGTGGTCGCAGATTTATCGGCGACCTGTCCACTCCAGGAGCTTGTTTGATGGTAAATGGAGGGCCGGTCTCTGTAACCTAGCGGCCACCTACATTGCCGGGGGTTGGACCGAATGTCTACCGCTGCTCAGCCGCCATGGGACCTCGGGAATGGCGGCCCTGCGAATGTTGGAGGAACTCCTGCCCTTCCGCCTGCGGAGTATCTATGTGGATAACAAGGTGCGTTTTTCTACGCGCTGCTGGAGCAGTGGTGCGAGAAGCACCAACCGCCTATCGCACTGAGCCGCTCGCGGGCCGAATAGAATATTGACAAAGTCTGGGTCGAGCAGAAGAATGGCCTGCTGATCCGCCGGGTGGTGGGCTACCAACGTCTGGAAGGCCTGGTGGCCGCCGTGCTGCTGGGGTAGTTGTACGGGGCCCTGCGGCTGTTCATCAACATCTACCAGCCTTGTTCAAGCTCAACGAGCCGATCCTCGAGGGCGCCAAGTCCAAGCGGCGCCACCATCCTGTTCATACACCACACCAATGGCTGGTGGCTTTCGGCCAGCTCAGGGATACCCAGCGGAAGGGGCGGAAGGTGGAGTCAGTGGGAGGCCGCCAAACGCTCAAGACCCAGCACTTGTCTTTGCAGAGCGTGAAGACGGATGGCAAGGAGCTCCAGCTTCTGCATGCTCTGGCAGCCGCTCAAGATTCCTTTCACCGATACTAGTAGCAAAACATACTGAGCCAGGCGAACCTCGTGGCGTATCCGTTCTTCGGGAATCGCCCAGATATAACTGATCAAGACGGCTGAGACATTGCCAAGAGAGGGGTCTGGCAAAAAGTAGACCAATACCTGGCGACCAAGTCAGTGGTCGTTGGCCTGGCAAGCCATAAGGGACGCTATACAAATCAAACTGGGGAATCAAGGCTTCCTGAAAGTTCGTAGTTGTGAGCCATCACGGTCCCTTGCCGTCTACTCTGAGCGGATAGGTAAGGTGGCTTTATGAGCAGGAACCCACGTTACTGATCCACGGTTAAATTGCCTCCGGTGCCTGCCGAAGCACTGGAGGCGGTGCTCGCCCGTCTGCTGCTACAGGCGATTTTCGATCGGCTGAATGCCCCCCTCCGGGAGGCAGCTCGGCAATATCTTAACCTTGTGAAGGAGATGGTGGGGCAGTATGAATCAAGGGGCTTGAGTCTCTTCGAACTTTACGTTCCCCTGATTCGGCATCATCAGGCGATTGAAAGTCCCTAATCCCAGAGGTATCTTGATAGGAAAGCCGTCATAAGGTTTGATATTGGCGTTAAAGTGCGTAGTGCATGCAGCTACCGTACGCTACATAGAGGACTTTGTCTCCACAGTCTTTTGCTGGTGGTTATCCAACCGGTAGCCTTAGGCCGGAAAAAATGATTAGTATCTGCTCGGCTACAGCCAGCATTTCTGCAACTGCCTTAACAGTAGCAACAACGTTCTTTTGAACACGGAGTTCCTTTTCCAGTTTGGCTTGGACGCCCTTAAGGGTTTCAGTGGCTTTTTTGACTGACTCGTCTTGATCAGATGTAAACCGTTCCCTAATAGCTCGTATAAGCAACTCGGCCGAGGCATTTCCCTTGATTAGCCACACGTTCCGCTCCTCTTCAGTGTATCTCTCATTCATATCTGCAAGGTCAAAAAGAATCATAGTGGAAGAGCTGAGTGTCGCAATAAAGTCGTCTTTGATGATGTTCATGGTGCAGAACGAGATGGATTAGAGGTAATAATCGCAACAGCATTTCTAAATGCCAAGATGCGATCTACGTATAGACTTAGAATTGCACGCAACTCTCCGATGCTTTTGGGTGTCCCGCCGTCAGCGGCAAGATTCGCCAGTTTGGCGTGGGCTTCTCGCATCAGTTTAATGACTTCGGCTGGGTCGTTTGCAGAAAAGGCTTCGTAATTCATCCTTGCCTTCTCTATGTCTGAAAGTAATGACTTCCTTTGGTCAAGTGATAATTTTGCGCGGTTAGCATTGTAGTAGCTGATTAAATTGGAGCGAGCTCTTCTTTCGTTTATGGGTACGATGTAGTTGGCAACAGTCAGATCGCTCTCAAGTGAAGCCAATAGAATGTCTACTTGCGGCCTAGCTTCCAATATGGCGGCTCGTACAGCCGTCCATTTTCGAGCAGCAAGATACTCACTGCCAAGAATCTTGACAATTGTGCTGATCGGCGTAGTATATCTTGTATCTATATTGGTGTCAACGGCAGCATTTCTGCCGGATAGCTTTCCAAATTGTGAATTAAGGCCGCCAAAATTTGTCTGAACTTCTTGGATTCCTTTGGCGAAGTCCTCTGGTGATGAATCCGATGCAAGATCTCCAAGCGCTTTCGCATAACTTGCCAAGCTATTCAACAGACTGATTCTGGCATTTAGGCTATCTTCAGGAATTTGGGCAATCTTTAGTGGTGAATCTCCTGGCTCTGAACCAAAGGCTCCGCAACTTGTGTCAAGCTGGCTACCGGCTTCGCAAGCTGGGTAAAGTGATAGCAGCATATAATAGAGTCGCCTGTTCTGGGTATTTACTTCCTTGAAGTAAACCAAGGTTGCTTCTGCACCAGCCCTAACTGAAGTTTGAAACTCGTCAACTTGTTTTAGAACTACTGTTTGCCCGAAGCATCCAGTGAGGAGAAGTGCTAGGCCCGGAATCAGCGGCAGTCTTCGAATGAACTGTCCATGTCTTTTTTTGGGTGAATAAGGAGCAGTAGGCCTGTAAAATTCCATTTTGCCTTAATTAGTTCAGAGTTGTCAAAAATTCTTATTGACCTTCTTTAAGGTACCAATCCTTGAGGCGCATGAACAAGTCCTTAGCATTTGTTTACCGTAATTATGGATTGACGCAAGATGTCCCGTCCCGGACAGCAGCTTTTAATGGTGGGAATCTTGTCCAGAAACTTCTGAGGTAATATGTCGTTCAATACCATCGGTTGTCATGCTTAATGACGAGTTTTAACGACTGGATGCCACCACCACCACCCTTTCTTCTGCACTCGATCTTGCTCAGCTTGCCAAGATTATGCTGATCCGGGGTGCTTGCGTAATTGGTTCCGTTTTCGCCAAGCGAGGATGTCTCTCGGGCATAACTGTCGTAAAGTGACTTAAGCGTTATCGGCTGCTGGCCCAGGAGCTCGAGTTGGATCGCTCCGCAACGAACTCTCAACCTACCTTGACTGCGTATTTGCACACACCAAACCACATGATCGTCGGCGCTCAGGCCCGACAGTCAGTCACCTCAGATGTCAGTCAACAGAGTCACGATGGTGATCGAGCAAGCCTCCTGAATCTCCTGCCAGCGCTCGGCACTGATGCCGAGCTTCTGGGGCACCTGCGCGGGTGCGGTGCCCTGGCGCAGCAGCTTCTGCCCGCTGGCATGCAGATCCCGCCAGGTGGGCGGCACCTTGATCGCGAAGCCCGAATCACGCAGGTAGTGCATGATCTCGCCGTTGGCGTAGGTGCGGCCGTAGGGGCGAAAGGGGCGCCCGCCGGATGGATTGAAGCGCTCGGCGGCCTTGAGCAGGCCGATGATCGCCACCTGGCGCAGATCCTCGAACGGATGGACGGTACGGCGGGCGAAGTTGCCCGCGATCGTGTCGGCCAGATCGAGGTGCTGCAGCGCCAGGGCGTGGGCGGCCGCGCGGGGATGCATAGCCCGGCGGCGGCGTGATGGTTGCGACCGCTGTGGCGCTGGCGGGTGCTCACCCGCGGGATGCTCAGCCGCAGGGGGCGGATCGAAGAGGGAGAGCTGCCTGACCATCAGCGCGAGAGCAGCAGCGGCACCGGCGCGTCCTGCACCCCGAGGCCTTTCCAGTAGCGCTCCTCAAGCCAGAGGGCGCCGTGGCAGAAGGCATCGGTGAGGTCCTTGCTGCCCTTGGGGAAACGCGGCAGTTCCTCACACAGCGGATCGGCGCGGTGGTGGAAGGCCACCTGGCCCGATTCCAGCAATGGCGCGACGGCATGGGCGCGCAGCTCCTTGCTGCCGCGGGGCGGGATGGGCAGCAGGCCCCGGATCTTGCGCCGCAGCACCTGGACCACGGCCGGGCCGTTGGCGGCGTCCTCCACCAGCACCGCATGGGGCCGCAGGCCCTGCTTGTGCAATGCGGCGCTGGCGGCCAGCAGGAAGTGGATGGTGCCGGGCAACCCGAGCCGCTTGCGCACCGCCCAGAGCACCTCGATCTCGAGCTTCTGGGGCCCGCCCGGATCCGGTGCCAGCAGGCCCATGAGTACGAAGCCGCAGTAGCAGCTGTCGTCCTCGTCCTTGAAGGTCAGGTCGCAGGAGAGGACGAGCGGCGCAAAGCGGCGGCGCTGCTGCCGCTGGAAGGGCGGCTGGATCCAGGCTCGTTGGAAGATGCCCCCTTTTGTGGGGCTGGGCCGCTGCTGGTAGAGGGCCGACCACCAGAAGGCGCCGGTGCGGTGGCGGATCTTGAGAAGTTCCTGCAGGGGGAAGCGCTCCGCGCAGAGGGCCTCCCCCGGCCGGCGCCAGTCGGGCTCAACGGTGACCGAGGGCGGGTAGGCAGGCCGATCACTGGGGTGCTCGGCGATCGCCGGCAGGTCCAGCACATGCCAGCCCTGCGGCGCGTTGCCCAGTTCCTCGGCCAGCAACCACCCGACCATGTCCTCGTGGTCCCAGCGGGTGAGGACGATCACCTGGGCCGATAGGTTGCGCTGCAGGGCGCCGCTGCCGGCGTCGATGAAGGACGGTTCGGCCCGCAGGAACCAGACCGAGCGCAGCCACTCGACGATGCGCGCACGCACCCGCGGGGAGCCGGCGTCGTGGGGGCCTTTGTAGGGGTCATCGATGATCCCGAGCGAGTAGCCCTTGCCGTTGAAGGGGCCGTCCACACCGGCGGCGATGCAGCCGCCGCGCTGGGGTGTCAGCCAGTTGCCGACTGCGGCCGAATCCTTCGAGAGCGGGTTGCCGGTGGCCCTGTAGAAGTGGCGCGCCTCGCGGGAATGGGCGTAGGCCAGTTCGCCCGAGTACGAGGCGATGGCGGCGAACAGGTGCGGATGGCGGTAGACGAAGTAGGCCAGAAACAGCTTGGAGATCAGCAGCGATTTGCCCAGGCGCGGCGGGCAGGTGACGATCAGGCGCGAGAGCTCGCCATCGGCGATCTGCTGCAGCAGGGTGATGAGCACCAGCGCCCAGCGGTGGAAGCCGTAGGCGGGGAAGGCTTCGGCGATGAAGCCCTCCAGGCTCAGGGGCGCCAGTCCCTGCTGGGCCAAGGCGGGATCGCGGAGGCCCAGCAGCCCGCAATCACGCCAGGGGTCGCCGTGGGCGGGGGAGTCGAGCAGGCCGCCAGCGGCGATCGGCCCCGGGCGCAGAACGGTTGGGACCGTGGGGACGGAAACCGTGGCGAGAGGGGCCGGCATCAGGCGGCAGAAGGCGGCTTGATCGGCGCGCGCAGCATCCCGGCGATCTCGCAGATCACGCGGTGAGCGCCCACCGCTGCGCTGAACTGCTCGGCGTCGGCAGCACGGCGGGCAACGTCCATCAGGGCGTAGATCTGCTCCGCCTGGTGCATGAGGCGGTCGTCCACCAGCTCCTCGACCATCCGCGAGCGCGCCACGCGGAGGTACTTCTTGAGGGTGCAGTAGGAGGACATGCCCCAGAGCAGGGCCGCCTGGTCGCGGATGAACAGGGTCGGCTGCCGCTGGGCCAGCCAGAGCTGGAGCTGCGCCAGGCGTTGCTCGATCTCCGCCCGTGTGGGCCGTGGAGATTGGGACTGGTGGGGGAACCGCTGGCCGACACCATCGGGTACACCGCGCTTGCGCCTGGGCTTCTGCGGCGCTGGCCAGGCGGGGTTGCCGTCGTCGTCTTCCTGGGGCGCCGAATCGCGCAGGGCCTCGATAGCGGCATCGCGGTAGGAGGCCTCGATCTCGCCAAGGGCCAGCTGCAGGGCGGCGCGGACCTGCTGGCGGGGTTCAGCAGTAGCAGGATCGGTAGCCGTAATCAGGCGCCTACTAGCTATCCACAGGCTACAGGATTCAGCCAGTAGCGAACAGCAATGCCGCCGCCAGGCAGCGGTGTGTCAGCGTGTCACGCCGCGCCAGGGCGGTGCGAGTCGGTGAGGCCGCTGCGCGGTCACCGACCCTGGCGCTGGCGATGAAAGAGCGCTTCGCCGCCGCCGGGCTGGGGCGGTTGGGTCACGGCGGCAGGGCGTCTCGCCCGCGGCTGCGGTGGCCCGGCGCCCGCAGGGCGGCTGTGGCCAGGCCCGGCCCCTGGCGGTGCCGCTGCTGGCTTAGCGCTCCCTATATGTCAGTCGTGGCCGTGGATCCTGGCGTTGATGGGGCCATCGAGCGGGCGGGAGCTGGGCTGCTGGCCCTGTTCGGCGGAGCTTCCCGATGGCCTGCGGGCCCTGGTGATGGTCGGGCGAGGGGCTTTCCTTGCCGCGGGGAATCAGCTGGGCTCCACGGGGATGACGGGAAATGGCAGGGCCTCGATCTGGGCCGCGGTGCAGCGGCGCTGCCATTGCTTGGCCTCCGGCAGCCAGCGGAAGCCGGCCTCTTTGGCCTCGTCCTTGCGGGAGAAGGGCAGATCGGCCGCCACCAGCAGGCGCGGCTGGAGTCCTTCTTCCAGGTGCTCCTCGAGCTGCGGATCGCGCTCCAGGATCTGGGCCAGGTAGATGCAGTCGGTGAGTGCCCGGTGCGCCGCCCAGACCGGGATGCCATGGGCCAGGGCCAGGGCGGCCAGCGACGGGCTGGGCCGCAGGCCAGCCCAGCTGATGCCCTCGCAGGTGCAGATCCAGGGCTTGCCCTGGTCCTCGGTTGTGGCGAGGCCGGCGGCGGCCAGCCAGCGCTCGATCCAGGGCTGATCGAAGGCGGCGTTGTGGCAGACGACCGCATCGGCGGTGTTGAGCATGGCCCGGAACAGGGCGGCGGCCTCGGGGCGGGGCTGGGGCACCCGGGTCAGGTCGGCGTCGATGCCGTTGATCGCCTCGGCGCCGTTGGCGGCGACAGGCAGAAGGAAGGAGAGCTGCTGCAGTACCGCCCGGTGGGGCACCGAGAAGAGCACGGCGCCGATCTCGCAGAGCGCATCGGTCCCCACCTCCAGGCCGGTGGTTTCGCAGTCCAGCAGCAGCAACGTCGAGAAGGGGAGCGCCATCACAGAACAGTTGCGTGGGCGTTGCGCCGATCCGGCCCGCTGCGGATAGCGGCGGTGAGCACCCGCTGGGCCAGCTCCTCGGCATCGACGTGAACGCCCCAGGCCGCCACGACGGTGTCCTTGGTCGCTCGGGTGAAGACCAAGGCGGTGCCGGGCGGGTAGCGGGCGGCGTTGCCGGAGCGGAAGCCCTCGCGGTAGGCCTGGGCGTAGAGAAAGCGGCTCGCCAGTCTGTCCAGCTGGTCCGGGGGCACCGGGTTGCGCAACCGCAGCCAGAGCTCCAGCAGCCAGCGAAAGGCGAGGTTGAGCGGGATCGGTGCCACCAGCAGCCGATGGCGGTAGCAGTCGGTGACCACCAGGCCGTAGTGGCGGGGCAGCAGCTCCTGGGGCGGATGGGAGCGGATCAGCAGGCGGATCATCAACGGAAGGGGGTGGGGTGGATGGGTCGGAAGGCGCCGAGCGTCCGGCCGCAGCCAGGACAACGGGCGTCCTGGAGACGCAGCACCTCCCGCTGCCTGGGGTTGAGTAGCCAGAGGCACTCGCGGCACTCCCAGGCGGATGGGGCCGGTGTTGGGGCCGCGGGCGCGCTCATGGGCCGGCACCGCGCGCCAGCGGCATCGCCGGTGCTGCCGCTTGCAGGGTTCCGGCCCGCCGGGTAGCGGCCTGGAGGGGGTGGTTGTCGGGTCGCATCGGCATGGCTGGCACGGCGAAGGGGAGGGCGGCCTGGCTAGCCCTGCGGGACTGGTCGTGGCTCATTCCCCTCCAGGGCGGCCAGCAGCTCCTCGATGTGACCGGCGGCGGCCTCGGCGGGGTCGATGGCCTGGTGGATCACACGCAGGGGTGCCGCCAGCAGCCGGCCGCGGTCGTGGTGGCCGGCCCAGAATTCACGCTCGAAAGCATCGAGGACACGGCGGACGAGCTGCTGATCCGGGGGATGGGAATGGGTTGCCATGGTGCATCTCAGAATGGAACTTCGTCGGCGTAGGAGTTACTAGGAAGTATTCCCAGGTACGGCCCATCCAGGGATCCAGGCGAGGGAGAAGGTGCCGCCAGGTCGGCAGGATCGCGCAGCTGCACCGTTCGATAGGTGGAGCCACCGCGGGAAGTGTTGTGATACTCAAAGGCCAGGATTCGCACCACGTTCTGCTGCAGGTAGTCGTCGTATTCGCCCTGCTGGCCGAGCAGCCATTCCGCGAAGGCGTGAACATCAGAGATCGCGATGGTGAGATTCCCGGAAGCGGCATAGGACTTGCCGGGCTTGGGGGGAAACAGCTTCACCGTGAGCTTGGGAAGGGCCATGGTCAGCCAGCGAGGGGAATCGAGAGTTGGCCGGGCTCCTCACCGCTCAGCCGCAGGTCATCTGGGTGGAACAGGTAGGCCCTGGTGGTGGCCTGCTGCGGTGGTCTGGCGATCACCTGATCACTGATCAGCAGCTGGAGGGGAGCGTCCGGGTTGGGCCTGATGCGGATCTTGAGCGTCAGTTCGCCGGGCTTGGCGGTGTCGTGGCAGGCCAGCAAGACCCGGGCGAGGGCCTCGCTGAACTGCTGGTGCAGCTGGCCCTGTCGGTGCTGCAGCAACCAGCCGGCGGCACCGGTGGGATGGCGGAGCACCTGCTGCAGCAGATCACTGTCGATGTCGCCTGCGGCAGGTGCTGGCGCTCGGCTGTCCAGCTCTGGAGAGGTGGGGCTCATGGCGGAACGATCGCGGGGAAGGATCAGGCGATGGCCGGGGCGAGCTGGATCACCTGCTGCCGGATGAAGGCGGCGTGGTCGGCGGTGCTGATGTAGTCGGAGACAAGGGCCCGGTCCGGCAGGCGGAACTGCTGGCGGAAGGCGCTGACCAGGTGCGGGATGGTCTCTACGGGTAGCGAGCGGATCTCGCCGATCAGCTGCTGCACCTCGGAGGGGTTGAGGGCATCGATCACCCCCTGGGGCTCGGGACCCTCCACCTGGGCCGGCGCAGGCTCAGCCGCTGGAGAAGGCGCCCGAGAAACAGCCTCCGGTGCGCTCGGGGCCGATGCCTGCTGGGGCTGCGGAGGGGCGGCAGCCGGCGGCGCCGGGGTTGGTGCCGGCCGCGGGCCTGATGGCTGGCCCTGGCCCTGGTTCTGGGCCGGTGGCGCGGCACGGCGGCGGCGAGTGGGTGCGGCTGGAGGTGCTGATGGAGCCGTCAGGGGCGACGCCTGCGGAGAGGGTTGGCAGATGCTCTGCGGCGGCTGGCGCTCTGCCTCACCATCGCTGTCCTCCGCCGCCAGGCAGAGCAACGAGAGGATCTGGTAGCGGCGGAGGTAGGTGACCGTGCCGCCGAGGGAATGCAGGGGGTTGGTGGTGGTGCCCAGCTGCCCCAGCAGCGTGTAGAGGCCCTTGAGCTGGTCGTCCAGCCGCAGCCCCGGCTGGCGCGGTGGCAGGGGCGGCAGGGCGGTGTCGCCATCGGCCGGGCGCAGCGGCAGCACGGGCGGCAGGGCGCCGAGGGCCGCCAGGGGCATGTCGATGGGGAAGCGCTGCAACGCCTCCTGCCGCAGCTGATGCACCCGATCCAGCAGCCCCTGGAGGGTGGGGATTGGGCAGGAGGAAGAGATCGCGTCGCCGCTGGGCGCGTGGGTGAGCACCGTGCGCAGCAGGCAGGAGCCGTCGGGGCCTTCCGCCATGTTCTGCGTCAGCACCAGGCCCTGATCGAGCAGGTGCGGGGTGATGGCCTCCAGGACGGTGCGCAGATCCGCGAAGGCGCCGTACTTGGCTTCCGACTGCTTGCGGATGGGTCCGACGTTGCGGTGGAAGGCGAGGAGCGAGAGTTCCAGCGATTCCGGATAAGAAGACTGTGGTTCGGCAACCACAGGAGAAGAAGAGGCCAAGCCAATAGTCCTGAAGCTCTGGCCAGTCTAGTAGTAGGGAGCCCTAATGGGCAACGTCTTTGGTGTCTTTCCAATAGCGCAGCAGGATCAGTGGCCGGAGGCCGCCATCCAGGTCCATCAGCTGGCCCAGCTGCTCCGGCGTCCAGGTGTGCCAGCCGCTGAGCACCATGCGCAGCACATCGAGTTCCTCGGTTCCCAGCGGCGGCATCACATCCGCCGGCTCCGTGGCCGCCGCCGCCGCCAGGGACTCCCAGGCCTGGGGCAGCGTCAGGCCGGCCGCCTCGGCGGCGGCCTTGAACAGCGTCACCGCCTCGGCACTGGCCGTCACCGCCTGCTCGAGGCTGGGCAGGGGCTGCTCCCTGGCCCAGGCCGGCGCCTCCAGCTCGCCGATGAAGTGGGAGAAGAAATCCGTGGCGGTCCAGAGCCTGCCGTCGTCATGTTCGATCGGGCGCTGGCGGGCGACCCGCGGCAGAAGCGGATCGTCGGGCTCCAACCCGTAGTCCTTGCGGGCCAGACGGTCGTTGATCAACCCGAACTGCAGGAACGTCATCGGGTACGGCTGGGCGATCTTGCCGCGCTGCAGCCGGTTGAAGGTCGAGTCGGCCAAGGAGCTGAAGCCGGCCCCCTTGCCCCAGCGCAGGGGGGTGTCGTGGCTCCAGCCGGCTCGCTCAATCCAGGCGGTGATCGTCTTCCCGAAGCGTTCCCGGGTGTCCTGGGACAGAAGGCTGTCGGGGTCGGCAGTGGCCATGGTGCGGGCGGAGGGGAGCAGGGAGGGAGAACAATCAGGCCGCCAGAGGCGGCAGGGCGGCATCGGAGGGAAGCGGCAGCAGTGCATCCGGATCGGCCGGCCCACGCAGCTCCAGCACCAGCCGGGCCCACTGCTCGGGGGTGAGCACCACGCGCCAGGTGCCGCCACGGAAGCGCACGAAGGTGGCGGCGTGGGCGGCCTTGGCGTGGTGGCGCTGCTGTTCGGCGCTTGCGGGCTTTTCGCGGGCCGCGCGAGCCACGTCCTTCCAGTCCGCGACCTGGAGGACGAAATCACTCAGGCCATCGAGGTCGCCCTGGTCATCGAGGCGGCCGGCACCGAGCTTGCGGCGGATGGTGGTTCCCAGCAGCAGGGAGAGAAGTTCGGCAGCTTCCCGCTCGGCGCGGTCGCCGCGCCCCTTGGCGGCATTGGGCATCGTTCCGCAGCGATACAGGCAGCCTAGCTGGCGCTAAGGAGGATGCTACAGGGCTAAGTTTCCGCTTCTCCTGGTGTCCGGTGGTTGTGGTTCGATACTGATCCCGTCCGTTGCTGCGATACGGGGCTGTTGGCCCGTTCGCCCCTGGCCTTGCCTCCCCTCCTTTCTGGCCGCGTGGATCCCGGGCCCTGGCGCCGCTGCCAGCAGGGACCGCACCGGCGGCACTGGCCGGGCCCGCGCAGTACGGCGGCTCAGGCTGCAGCCAGCTGGGGAAGGACTCCTGGGTTTCCGGCTCAGGCCGCCGGGTGTGGTGGTGCCGGCGGATCCATCTGGGGTTCGATCTGCTTCAGCGGACCATCGGAACTGGAGAGGGTTTCGGCCAGCACGCCGGCGAGGGGCTGCAGGCGCCGCGGGCCGCCTTCCGTTGGATCCGTCAGCCCCGCAGCGGCCTGACGGTCGGCCTGGGCACGCACGCTGTGGCGCACCTCGGCGATGAACCAGGGCGTCGCCTGTGGATCCCCGGCGGCACGGGCCATCAGGGCATCGCGCATCAGCCGCTCCGTCTCCTGCCAGGAGGCCAGGCGCTGCTCGTGGAGGCTGGCGACCTGGTCGCGGGTCAGCTCCGAGGCCAGGCCCTGGGCGATCGGCCCATCGGGTCCCCGCAGCCCCCGCGAGGCGGGGTTGTGGGCGGCGGCGCAGTGACAGATCAGCGGCAGATCACAGCCGGGGATCCGCTGGCCGTTGCTGGTGCGGTCGTAGTCGCCAAGGATCCTGTTGACGAGACCGTCACCGTTGGCGATCACGCCGGAGTCGTAGCAGGCAAAGCAGGCGCGGCGCGGTCGGCGGAAGCCGAGGTCGCGGTTGAGCGCGTGGCGCTTGTGGCCCACCGGTGCGCTGAACATGCTGGCCCCTGCCGTGGTCTAGGGCAATACTACCGGCACTTAGCGATTCATAGCCATAAGGCTGGGCAAGGGCTCCTCTGGTGGCGCCGTGGCCGTCAGGCGGCGCGGAAGACCTGGTAGGCCGGGTGTCGCTCCAGGGCATGCTCCTGGCGGTGTTGGGCCAGCCAGGTGTCGGCGTTGAGCGTCGGCCAGCCCGCTTGAGTCGCCTGGCGCAGGAACTGCGCCGCGCCCTGGTGCCCGGCCCGCTGCGCCACGGCGCTCAGCTCCTCGAGCATCACGGCGAACGCCTGCTGGCTGCGGTTGCCGCCCTTGCCCAGCCAGTAGGCCTCGATCCGATCGGCGATGCATTGCAGCGGCAGCGGCAGCGCCTCGACCGGCACCGGCAGATGGGGGGCCACCGCCGGCGGCGGTAGTGGTGGTGGCGGCGGCGGTCCCCAGCAGGGCTCTGGCCAAGGTTCCTCGATGGCGGCCGGCGGCTGAGCCACCCCGGGCGCCTTCCACGGTGGCTCCGCCGATGCATCGCCTGCTGTGTGTGGCCCCAGGGCCTCCTGCGCAGAAAGACAACAGGTGGAAAGAGATCTGGAAGAGGGAGCGGGCTCTTGTTCTGGGGTTCTTGTTCCTGGGTTCTTGTTTGTGTCCCCCAAATGGGGGGTGGGTGGGGTCACCGTTTGGGGGATGGGTGGTGTCCCCTTTTTGGGGGGTGCCCCCTGTTTGGGGTGTCCCCCATCCGGGGGGTGGGTGCCGTCCCCCATTTCGGGGGTGTCCCCCAAAGGGGGGACGGGTGAGCGACGGCAGCGGTACAGCGACGGCTGGCCGGGTCGTTGCTCACGGATCAGCCAGCCGTGGGCGACGAGCCAGCGCAACGCCGAGAAGACGTCGTCCCGTTTCATGGCGGCCTCCCGCGCCAGGGTCGCGGCCGAGGCCCAGCAACCGGTCGGGCTGCCGTGGCCGTGGCGATGGACCAGGAGGTAGATCAGCAGGCGCCCTTTACCGCCGGGGGCACTGGCGGCATCGAGGAGCTGGTACGGGGCCTGCGCCCATCCGCCAGCTGCGGGGGAGGCGGCCATCAGCGGGCCCCGCTCGGAACCTCGGCCTTCTGCTGGGAGCGCTGGAAACGCCGCCGGGCCCGCTCGATCTCCCGTCGCTCGTCCTCCATGAGCTGGGCCAGCAGTCGGCGCATGAACGAGGAGACTCCGCGGCGGCCGGCGTGGGAGCGCAGCCAGGCGGCCTGTTCGGGGCTGAGCAGCAGGACGACGGAGGTGCGGGATTCCGGGGTCAAGGGAAGGGGCAGACGCATGGCTGGACGGTCGAATGGCGTGACGCTAGTGGCGTGGAGTAGGGTTCATACATGGCATGCGCTGATCCAATAGCGTCCGCTACTACCGCTTTCGGAGGCGCGACGTTCGCGGCCACCCCGGCGGCCACCATCAGAGCCGCAGCGGGCTGGTTGGAGCCCCTGGCGATCACTCGCGACGACAGCACCTGGACCTACCGGCTCACCGACTCAGCGCACTGGTTCCCGATCTCCATTACCGGCGTCATTGGCCGGGTCTGCAAGAACGAGGACGCCCTGGCCTGGATCGAGGCCTGGCGGGAGGTGTGGGAGCCGCGCGGCAACACCTGCCACGCCGCTCTGCAGCACTTCGCCCTGCACCGCTGGCAGGCTCCCCGCCACCTCTGGCCGGCGGGGCTTGAGGCCGGCCTCCCGGTCGATCCCTGGGGGGCGAGGTATGGCGCCTACGGCGACTGGATCGCGCCGTTGCTGGCGGAGCCCATCTGGGGGCATGTCCAGGTGGTGGCCTGTGAGCTGATGCTCTACGACCTGGAGCGCAATGTGGCCGGGACCCTCGATCTGCTGCTGCGGTTCCCGGACGGCAGCTACGGCATCGCCGACCTCAAGAGCCTGTCGGAGCGGGGCAGGAAGTACGACACCCGTGCCCAGCTGGGGGCCGGTTTGACGATGGCCGAGCAGCACTACGGGCTGCCGATGGGCCGGGCCCTGACGATCTGGGTCGCGCCGGGCCGCTGCGAGATCAGGACCCACACCGCCGAGGAATGCCGCCGCCGCTGGGTGCGGGTGTTCAACAGCTACCTGCGGGACTGGCGCCCCTTCTGAAGACTTGCCTTAGCGAGCGCTAGGTCATAAAGTGTTTAGCCTAGGTAACTGCCGCTGACGCACTTTGAACGGCCCGCACCTGCCTGGGTTCCTCATTCGTCCCCATCCACCCCGCAGCCATGTCCTCCTCGAACGTCGCCGCGCCGCGCGGCGACACCAGCACCAGCTCGCCCTCTGTTGGGCTGGATCCTCTGGCTTCCTCCTCGGCTTTGGAATGGCCGTCGTCCTTTTCGCTCACGCAGCAGGCCGCTGAAGCGCTCTGGGCCGCCGTCGAGGCCAAGGCCTCCCTGGAGGCGATGAAGCAGCGCCTGGCCGAGGCCACCGCCAGGCTTGATGCCCTGGTGGAGCTGGGGGCGCTGCCGGAGAAGAACCTGCCCACGGTGGGGGGCTTCTGCCTCTACCGCCAGGAGGGCCGGGTGTCGTGGTCGTACCCCACGTCGATCAAGGAGCTCGAGGGCCAGCTCAAGAAGCGCAAGCAGCTGGCCGAGCAACTGGGGGAAGCGGTCCAGAAGCGCGGCGATCCCTTCTGGACGATCAAGCCCGCCGAGCCGCTCGGACAATGAGAACCGAACCCTGCACCAGCGCCATCGGCCGCCCTGGCGCCGCCCAGGCGGTGGCGATCCACCTGCGCGAATTGCCCAGCACGGCCCTGGAGGCCCTGGTCGATCTGGTCACGGCCTCCGGACCCGAGGCCCTGATCGAGGCCGTCTTCGCAGAGCTGGTCGCCCGCCATCCCAAACACCTCCGCCCCTGAGGCCATGAACCCTTCCCCCTGGCTGACGGCGCCCCAGGCCGCCGCTGCACTGAGCGTCTCAATCTCCACCCTCTACCGCTGGCGCACCCAGGGGCTACTGGTGCCCGGCGAGGACTGGATGCGCAAATGGCCGAGCGGCAAGAGTCCGGTGTTGTATCACGGTGAGCGGGTACAGCGGCGCATCGCCTCCCTCACCGCCCGCAGCGCCGATGAACTCGAGCCTGTGCTGGGTTGAGGCCCGCCCGATGGCCTCAATTTCAGCCGATGCGAGCAGGGTCAGTCCCTCTGCAGGTCATTCGTCCTCGTCGCTGCTGCCGGCCGGCACCAGGCGGATCTGCTTGCGACCGAGCTTGATCTCGAACTCATCGCCGGGCCTGAGATCCAGCATGGCGGTGTAGGCCTTGCCCACCAAGAGGTTGCCGTTACCCTGCACCGTGGCCACGTAGCTCAGGCTGCGGCCACCCTTGCCCTTCCCGTTGCCGTTCCCTTCCCCAAGGCTGACGCCTTTGGCCTCCAGCAGGGCCTCGTAGAAGGCTGTGAAGTTCAGCCGTTCGCTGCCATCTTTCTTGGTGCTGACGTAACCGGCAGCCCGCACCAGGTCGGACTTGGAGGCATCGCCTTGCTCCTTGACTTTGGCAAGCAGTTCAGTTCCAGTTAGGGCCATGTTGGTGCAGCATCGATTAGCTGGACCATAACGAACCAGCCGATGTCGGCCAGAGCAGCAAGGTGCGGTTGCCCGACCCCTCAGCGCAGCGCCTCGCAAGCTTCGCCATCACTGTCTCCATCCAGGTAAGTGTGCCCTTCTCTCAACAACTGCTGGGCATGCTCCCAAGACCCCACAGTCCTGCAGTACCAACGCCTGCCTGTGCGCGGGCTGGCTCCACCATTGATGATCGTGAGGTTCACCGGCCGCTGAGCCCGCTGCCTCGGCCTGCTCTCTCCTCCCCGCCGGGTCGCCCTCCAGTCCCAGGGGCGCTCGATGCCGTCAGCAGATCGCCAGACACCGAGCCGGTAACGCTCGGCCAGTTTCTCCCGATCGAGGTAGGCCCACGCGTCGCATTGCTTCAGGTACTGCCGGTAAGCGAAGGCATGGCCCTGCTGCACAAGAGTCAGTCCTGCGTTGGCGCCGTTCTGGGTGAAAACCTCAGCGACGGTACGCCCATACCGGTCCTTCGTTTGAACCTTGAGGGAAACGGTAGAGCCGATCGGCAGCAAAGCCTGGAGAGCCTCCCTTGCCTTCTGGCCGTAGGGCGACTGCGCCATCTCCGGTGCATCGATGCAGGCCACGCGAATCGTGATCTTCTTCCCGCTGTCATCAACTCTGATGGTGTCGCCGTCACCGACTGAGATCACCGTCGCGGCAGCGGCGGCCAGAGGCGTGATCAGGGTGAGGATTATGAAACTGAGCAGTGGGGCGCGCCGCATCTGAGCCAGTGGAGACGGCTTGATCATGGCGTTCCAGCTGCTGATTGGACCTTGGTTCTGCGTGATGTTGATCGTCTTGATCCAGGGGTGTTCAATGCGCTCCTGGCTTCATGTCAAGTCATTGACCAGTTCCGTGAACGCGTGGTGAAACGTTTGATGGCCTGGGACCCTGATGGCCAGATTTGAGTCCAGTGGCAGCACCTTCTGCAGATTGCACCGGTCGATGGCGCCACTGGGCACTTGTGCCGTCTCCGGGGTGTCGATGCCTGTCAGCCGGATGGTGATCCGCTGCTGCCCTGCGGTTCGGATCCTGTCGCCGTTGCCGCTTGAGGTCAACGTGGCGCGCGCCTCGGGTCCGGCCAACTCCCTCGAGGATGTCGCCGCCATCGTCATCGCCACCGCCAGGAACAGAGCGGCGAGTGATGGCGGGCGCAGGGGCATCGCTTCAGTCTGTAGTGCGGTGCAACTCCGTCCTTCAGGCCTCATGGGGCGACTCCGATCCCTCCAGCGCCCCTCCCAGCTCCGCGATGAATGCCTCATCCACCTCGGTGGCGGTGAGCTCTTCTCCCATCAGGTCCTGGATCAGGGGGTAGAAGCGCACGTCGAACCATTTGCGGAACACCGCGTAGGTGCGCTCCGCCGGCCAGGTGCCGGAGTCGCGATGCCAGTAGTCGAGCTCTGCTTCGAAGATCGCCTCGAAGACCTCCTTGAGGATCTCCTCAGCCTCCTCTTCCGTCTCGTAGTCGGGAATCAGATACAGGCAGGGCTCCCTGGCTCCAGCCGCATCGACATCCAGGTCGTGCTGCCGCGCCCACGCAAGCAGTTGCTCGCTGGGGTAGATCCCCACCGCGCAGCGGTTCACCACGGCCATGGCCCTCAAGGCGGCATTTCCCAAACGCTAGGCCTTGTGACCTGGGCAGGTTTGGTACTACAGGGGAAGGTAGACATGGTCTCACCAACGAAAAGGTGATCACCTTGCAATCCATGTTTTAAGACCCCCAGCTGCAGAACGCCCCGTCTAGCCCTTCTTTTTGCTCTGCGAGTCCCTCTGGAGCCGCCTGATTAACCGCTGGTCCTGTTCGCGGGGCCTCTCCAGCCCCATCAGCCATTCGCCATCCCGCAACTCGTCTTCTCAGGTTAGAGATCACACTAGGATTTCGGCTCATTCGCGACAGCCGCTGCTCACAGTGATTGATTCCAAATAATGGACCGTTACCAGCGAGAGGTGACGAAGCCATCACCAATGATCGACACGCCTCGCGTCACCTTAAAATCAATTGTGTCATCGGAGAGTGGTGACCTCTCGTCAGAGACATCTCGACCGAACAGGTGGTCAAGTTCATGGGTTTAATCAAATGGTGTCACCAGCTAGTGGTGACACCCGCGTCTACGGCCAGTAGCACAACTTCGTGGCCTAGTTTCCAGTCAAATGGTGTCACCAGCGAGTGGTCACAGGGGTGTTGGGTCACCGAAGGGATAGAAACCTCCCCGTTTACAAGTAATTGGTGGTACCAGCGGGTGGTGACCGTATCTACGGGGCCTACTGGAACTTCGTCGCCTACGGGTTTCCAATCAAATGGTGTCACCAGCGAGTGGTGACCTATGACCAATCACAACGCAATCGTCGAAGATTTGCGATGTTTCCAATCAATAGGTGTCACCCGCGAGTGGCGACATGCCGCGAACACTCGTGTACAGATCGCTGGATGTCACCCCAGTTTCCAATCAAATGGTGTCACCAGCAGTGGTGACCAAGATGTCAATCTTGCCAAGCGGTTGAAGAGGCTCGTCTCGTTTCCAAGGATGTCACCTACGAGTGGTGATCTGGAACTCGGTTAAGGCCACGTCTGTGAATCCAACGGACTTCCAATCAAATAATGTCACCAGCGAGTGGTGACCTTGTTCCGTTCGCCATGCGCGTACCGGACGATCTGATGTTTCCAATCAAATAATGTCACCAGCGAGTGGTGACGTGACGGCGGAGAATGAACCCTACTTCGACACAATTGGGTTTCCAATCAAATAATGTCACCAGCGAGTGGTGACAGCGGCCCCCGAGAGGGCCTGCGCTGCAAGCGATTCGAAGACCGTTTGCGCACCCCTTCACTATGGGCACCCTCCTCCAGCCTGTCAACACGGCTGAAATCGCTGAGATCCCCTGCGCTGCAGGGCAGCGCGCAGGATCACAGAATCACTGGGGTTTCCGCCGGTCGGCGGGGGTGCGCGCGCGACCGCAACGGTCATCCCCCATTCCTGCCAGCCCTTCTGCTGTGGTTGGTCCACCGCGCACCCCCGGGACAGGGCCGTGGCTCCGATCAGATCACCTTGTCCTGCCAGACCGTCTCGTCCACCTCCCGGCCCAGCTGCTCGGCAGCCGCGGCCCGCTGCGGTAGCGACCAGAGCCGCAGGCTGTCGGCCGGCTCGGCGATGCGCTTCAGGCCATGCGTGAGGCGCTGGAGCTGGTGGGGCCGCAGCCGACATTCGAACACACTCCACTGCAGGCGCAAGCCATAGCCCTCCAGCAGCCTGGCCAACTTGCGGCTGCACATTCCCCATAATCAGGCTCTGATCCAGCAGGGGCAGCCGCACGCGCTCCAGCTCCTGTCCGCGGCTGCACACCACCAGCTGCTCACCCTCGATCCCTGCGCTGCCCTGGGAACGCAGCAGGTAGAGGCTGCGCATCACCGCCTCGGCAGTCGCCGGGTTGCCGGTGACAGGCTTCGAGCCATGCCCCGCCGGACGGTGGAAGCGCGGGCGTTGGGATTCGTGCTCTCAAGCCATTGCTGGAGCAGACTTCCCATGGTCCACAGCAGAAGGTGCTGGCGGCGATCAGCACGGTGAGTGTGATAACGCTGGCCAGACCCAGCGGGGCGATCATCAGCAGCACCAAGGCGATCGCCCCGTTCACCAGACTGATCAGGCCCTGCACCAGCTGGACAGGGCTGCGGAAGGCTGGCGGCATCGAGACATCGCATCAATTGATACCTTCATGGCTGGGGACTTTGGCGAGGTTGCGCTCCTCACCGGTGCGAAAGACCGGAGTAGAGCCTGCTTCTCCAGAACGTTCATGGTTGGACATTCGCAGGAAATGGGCAGCAATGTCCTGCCATTCGGTGCATGATTCGCGTGATTCGGCTGAGGGTCCAACACCAAGACCATGCTTTCGTTTCGTGTATGCGCGCTTAATCCTGACGGACTATTTCATTTCCTGAAGCTGCTGACAGCCCAGCAGAACTCGGCTACAAAGAAACAATGATCTACACGGCTGTCACCTTCGCCCCGGTGCAGGGGTTCATCCTGGCATCACGAAAACTTCGGGATCTCTACGCAAGCTCGCTGCTGATCTCTCACCTCGCCCGGGCCCAGGCCGAAGATGCCAAGTGCCGTGGCCATGACGTGATCAGTCCAGCGGATTTTCATGCCTCCCGCGGCGTTCCCAATGTGCTCGTGATCTGTGGGGATTACAGCAGAAAGGACGCCTCCGATGCCCTTCTCCGCTGCTGGCAGAAGATTCTCGGCGCCTGTCGAGGTTGGATCGAGGACTATTTCAAACGGGAGCACCCAACGATTGCATTCGACTGGGAGAGCAGCTGGAGGGCGTGTGCTCTCCACTCCTGGGAGCTGTTTCATGGCCAGGGCGGCTCGATCCAGGAGGCCCGCAAGGTGCTGGCGATCACCAAGCAGCAGCGCGGCTGGGCCATTCCCAACTGGACGGGGGAGAGCTCCACCCTTTCCTCCGCCGAAGCCGTCGTGCGGCCATTGATGGGTGCCAAGGCAGACCCACGCTCACTTTCGCCGGCTGTGGTCCAGGAGGAGGCCCGCTCCTTCCTCAGGCATCTGCGTGAGAGCCCGGATCTGGGGGTCGCCTTTGCTGGTGACAACGAAGAGATCTCGCTCAGCGAGTTGGTTAAGCGGCTGATTTCCTACCCAGCCGTGGCCCGCACCGCACTGTCCACCGGCACCGGCCGGCCACTGACCGAGAAAGAAGTGGAGGCATTCCTTCCCGAGCGTTTTCAGCGCCTCACCACCATGGCCCTCGCAGAGGATGAGGCGGCCCGGAAGGACCAACCGGAATCGATCGTCTGGTTCATGGCCGATGGCGACGGTATCGGCGTTCACTTGGAATCTCTAGCCAAGCAGCAGGGTGAGAAGGCCAAAGAGCAGGCTGAGGAGAAAGCGCTCCAATCCTTCAGTGCAGCAATGCGCAACTGGGCCGCAAGCTTGTACCAGCTGGTGCCCAAGCACATCCCCGGACAGGCCATGGTGGTCTATGCCGGCGGCGATGATCTCTTCGGGGCGCTGCATGAATCCGAGCCTGGCAAGAAGGATCTCACCACGACCCAGCTGATCGACTGGCTCAGAGGGTTTCCAGAACTCTGGAGCCGATGCAACCAGCCAGGGCTTACGACCTCCATGGGGCTGGTCTGGGCCGACGCCAAGGTGCCACAGCGGGAGGCGCTGCAGCACGCCCGTGAGGCGGAAGCGAGCGCCAAGGCCCGCGGCAAGGACCGTTTCGCGCTGCGGCTCCTTTATGCCAACGGCAACCACCTGGAGTGGACCTGCCCCTGGGCCTGGCTCGGGGAGATCCTCAAGTCCTACACCGATCGGGAAGGCCGCACCCTGGCCTTCTCGCGCGATGGCCGGCCGCCCAGTTGGCGCCATCTGGCGGAGGATCTTCAGTGGCTGCAGACCCGTCAGGCCATCGCCTACTTGCCCGGCGGCGAGACTGCCAGGGCGGCTGCCGAGGTCCCCTGCCTGGCCACGGCCCAAGCGCTTTGGAAAGCCTACTTCCCCAGTTTCGAGATTCCCGAGAGGCGACCCATAGCCGGATCGGGGCCTTCGGCGGCTTCCACCCAGTCCGCCAGCGAATCCGCTCCCTTCCAGGCGACCTTCGCAACGCCCGAGAAGGGCCGACGCTTCGATCAGTGGCTCTGGGATCTGGGCCGGGTGATGGCCGGCCTGGAGAAGTACGGGACGCCCGTCGCCACCCTGGAGGTGAAGCCATGAGCGCGGACTCCCTTCCCTTCCGGCACCTGATCCTGCTGGAGCCCCTGGGCCTGCTGTACGGCGCCAGCGGTCGCCTGCTCTCCCCCGCCGCCCTCACCGGCCGCGCCTCCGAGCACTTCCCCCCCGATTCACCAGCGCTGGCGGGCCTGCTCTCCAGCGTGCTTGACCACCGTGAACTCCGGGACTCCGATGGATTCAACGGACTGTTCACCGCCGGGCCGTTCTTGTTTCATCCCGATCAGGGCTTGATGCTGCCGGCGCCGTTCACGCTGCTGCAGGAACAGGAGGAGGGTGGGCCGCGGTTCAGCAGGCGCCGGCTCATCTGGGCGGAGGGCGATGGGGGGTTCCTCCCCTGCGGCTGGCGGCCGGCCGATCGGGAGGAGCCGCCCCGCAAGGCACCAATGGGCGGGTGGGTGGCACTCAGCGACTGGCCCAGGGTCGGCCGCGAGGAGGAGATTCCCATCCACGAGAACCCCTGGCGGGCAGTGTCCCACCTCCATCCGCGCCTGAGCGAGACCGAGCGCGTCAGCGCCGGTAAGAACGCCCTCTTTCTCGAGTACGGCATTGCCATGGAGGCGGGTGTGGCCCTGGCCTACCTCAGCAGCCACACCATCCCCGACGGCGTGTATCGCTTCGGGGGCGAGGGCCATCTGGTGCTGCTCCGCCAGCTGCCGATTCCCGACGAACTGCTGCATCTGCTCAGCCAGCCGCTCACGGCCCCGTTCGCGCTGATCACGCCAGGCCTATGGGGTGGATCCAGGCTTTCCCTTCGGGAGCCGATACTCAGCGGCAAGGCGGGAGGCGTTTTCCCCTGGCACCGCGCCGGCGTTGCCCCAGGGATCCTGACCGAGAAGGCCCGTCCCTGGCGCCACCGGCTCGGGGCCGGCCGGCCCAGCGGAGAGGACAAGCCGGGCACCCAGCTGCGGAAGTCGCGCCTGTCGCGTGGTCGCTGGGTCGTGCCCGCGGGCAGCTGTTACCAGGTGGCCGGCGCTCCCCTTGCTCCCTGGGCCAGTTGGGACCCGGCCTGGTTCCCGAGGGAGGGCTTCTCCTTCAAGCACCTGGGGACGGCCCTGGCCCTGCCTATTCACGCTCCCCACTCAGGATGATCCGCCACCACCCCTCGAAACCGATCTGCTCCCCTTCGCTCCGGCATCCACGCCCAACCACACAATGTACGAACGCCGTTACGGCCTGATCCGCACCCTCGCCCCCCTGCATGTGGGTGCCTCAGCTGGGGAGGAGGCCGGCAACCTCAATATGATTTTTCGGGATGCCTACACCCAGACCGGCATCATTCCCGGCAGCTCGATTCGCGGCAGGTTCCGGGCGGAGATGCGAAGCAAGGATTTATCAGGCTGTGATCTCTGGTATGGGGGGGCAGCCAATGATCCTGATGGGATAAGCGAAGGCCGGGTGAAGTTTGAGTATGCTTCGTTAGTCTGGCTTCCGGTGTTCTGCCCAGGCCAGCCTGTGGTATGGGTGAGCTGCCCCAGGCTACTGAAGCGTTATGCGGCAATTGTGGACCCATCTCTGAATCGCCTTATCCCGGCAGAGCATACTTGTAGTAGAGAGCTGATAAGGAGTCAAGGACAATCACACGTGACTCTGTTCTTCAATCTGGGCTTTATGCAATTGACTCCAGTTGATGGCCTCGCGGAGCTGATCCCACCGCCCTGTGAATCCGAGATACACAGGAATCGTCTGGTGGTTGTGGCCGATGCCGATATCGGCCTGATTCATAACATGGCCCTCTACCGCCAAAGCCGCGTCAAGCTCTCCGACACCGAGAAAAAGGTGGATGATAAAGCCTTCTTTAACGTTGAGGCTCTGCCTGAGGGAAGCGTGCTCGTGTTTCCACTGGCGATCAAGCCCGACGGCGCTGCCGACTGGAAGCCCTTCGGCAGTGAAGCGAGCCAGCAGCTCTATTTGGGTGGTCTGGAGAGCGTTGGCTTCGGCCGCTGTGAGGTGACCTTGGGCGCCCCCGTCGGCGAGGAGGTTCGCTGATGGGCTGGCGTCCCTACGACCTGGATCATCTGGCTGTTGAGATTGTTTTGAAAGCAAAGCAGCGAGATGAGAAGGACGGTACCGATAGCAGAACCCAGGCGCATAAGATGCGTGCGGCATGCGCCTATGGCCTAGAGCGTTTCTGGGGTGAGTCGCGTCGTATAGCTAAAGATGAACCAAACAGAGCTGCTTTCATCGCTGATGTCTGGAAAGGGTTTTCTGGTGTACTTGATAAAGCAGGGATAAGCATTCCTGCTGATCTGCTTTCCCAGGATGGGCAAGCTGCTGAGGCATCAGCCATTATTAACAAGTTGTGGGCTCTTTCCCTCTACGAACAGAGTGTAGCCCTGACCGTTCTCACGAACCTCTGCGATTCGGTGGTTTGGTGGAGCCAGCGGCTTTTGAAGCCGAGCAAGGAGGCAGACACCTGATGGCCAGACCCAAGAGGAGAGGAATCGGCGGCCCATCAGGGAAGAAGCGGTTCAACCAGATCGGGGCGAGACAGGGAATTCAGGCAGAGGGACAGGTAAGAGATGAGTCGTCGCATCAGTCAGGACTGCAGCAGCTTTCCCCCGCTTCGATTTGTGACGTTAGTACTCCATTGTTTGATTCCTTGACTGCGGCGCTGACGTGCGCCATGCCAACCGACTTGTCAGAAGCCAATGAAGTTCGGCCTTCAGGAGTAGATGCCAGTGACGCCATTCCAATGGAGTTTCGGGCGCAGGTTGAAGGTAGATGCCAACGACAGAAAGCTGATTTGCCCGATGCCATGCAATGGGTCCGTGAGTGGATAACTGGGGCAAGTCCATCATCCCCGTTTACGGAGTTTCTGGACTCCCCCAGTTCTCGTACATTTCGCTATCAAGTTGACTGGAGACTCATCAGCAACGCCGGAACAGATGAAGGCATCATCCGGCCCGTGATTGCAGCCCAAGGCTGGCCCATCGTCCCCGCAAGTGGAATCAAAGGCCTTTTTCGAAGGGGATGCGCCCTCTCACATGCGTCAAAACTGACTGAATGGTGTGGCTCGGCTAGTCAGACAACAACAACCCCCGGCACATTACGGTTCCATGGTGCCTGGCCTGCCGATGCTCAATGGAGAAAGGAGAATCTACTCGATGTCGCGCATCCGCAGCAGGCATGGCAAATTGGATTCAATGGCAACAGAGGTTTTGAAAAGCACAATGCCAATGCAGTCATCAGCCTCTTGCGGCCTGAGTTGTTCGTTTGCATCAGCAGCACTAAAGAGCTGTCTGATCAGGAGTGGATTGACATTCGAAATGCGCTAGAAGTCGGCTTGAAGAGCGGTATCGGAGGACGAACCTGCGCCGGATACGGCAGTATCCAAGGACTGCATCCGGAACCCCTTCTCTCGTTCGGCCTTGAAGGCCAGGGGGTCTCATCGACACTCCTCAACAGGCTTCCTGAGTTTCGACCCAATGCATTCCGCGCCTCCATCCGTGGCATGGCACTGCGTCTATTTTCAGGGCTCGTTGATCATAGAATGACTGAGACTATTGTCAATGAGCTGTTCGGTGGCTTTACCAAGAAGGGTCCCGTTGTCGGAGTCCTTGGTAATCGCTTCCTTGTGCAATCAATAGATGAAGATGGAGCTTATGGGCGAGGTCAGGCAACCTTTGCCGCTGCTGGCAATCTTGAATGGTCCCTGAATGGATCTTCCGAACTGGCGGGCCAACAGGAGGAAATCAAGCGACTGTTATATTCACTTCACGCTATTGTTATGGTTTTGGGAGGGTTTGGCAGGGGCTGGCGTCGTCCCGACCATTCCCTCTTCAGGCTCAATCAGGGCGACTACCTTTACTCGAAGAATGCGATCGGCACCCACTGGCAATGGCTGGATCCTTCCCAGCTACCGAAGTGGTGTCATCCAAGCAGTCCTCATGAGCTGGGTATTCTTCTTGTCGAGGCTCGGCGGATCGCTAGAGACTGGCTACGCATCCGCAACTTGCAAGCGACTATGCCAGTGAGCGACTGGAGAGAAGTTCTTCACCCGGCCAAAGGGCTGATCTGGGCAAGGCTTGCGGATGGCCCAGATGATGCATCGGCCATCAACTGGTTCCATTCACCAGATCGGCCTCCTCGGATCAAGAACACCGCATTGACTGGGTCGATGGGCAAGGTGGGGCATCTCTGGAACCGCATGTATCCTCTCCAAGTCGGCCCTTCGACAGCTGGAGCCGTTAGTTCTTCACAACGAAAGCAAGCCACGCCAGATCCTTTTGCCAAGCCTCCCAACCCCTTGGAAAGAGCAGCAGGGAGAGGATCTGCGCCTTTCTCAAATCCCGTACCGCGGCAAGAGACAAGGCGGAACCGCACGCTGATAATCGATGGCTTTTGGCGAGGGCCATACCTGGAAACAGTCACCTACTTCCTGCATGCTCGCGACCGGCAAGCCGAAGATCGGTTTCTTGAATACATGAACAATCCATCGAATCAGAATGGTGCATTTCAATTGATCGATTACTCAGATCCATGACCCGTTTCCTCCTTGTCACCGTTGGCGGCAGCCCTGATCCGATTCTCTATGCGGTTCAATCGCTACGGCGAGAGCATCCGGGGGATCTCCCGGAAGTTGTTTTCGTCTGCTCTGTTGATCCCTGCCCCACACCGAGTCTGGAGCAGGTGGTGGGAGAGGGACTGCCATGCAGACACCCCCAGACGGATGGATCGATGGAGTTGGGCGCCAATCTTCTGGTACAGATGGACATCTCCGCTTACGAACCCAGCCGCCATTTGATCGGCATTCCCGACCCCGATGACCTGGCCGATGCCTACCGGCGCATCCGGGACCACATCCAGTGTCTGCGGCAGCAGGAGGCTGGCTGCCGGATCATCGGCGATTACACCGGCGGTACCAAGACCATGAGTGCAGCCCTGGCCATGGCCTGTGTAGAGGAGGGTGTGGAGGTTGGCGTTGTGAAAGGGCAGCGCACCAATCTGCAGAAGGTGGATCAGAGCGAAGCCACGCAGTTGATGGACATCGCGCCCCTGCACGCCACCCATCGTCTGCACTCCCAGCTCAGACCCATACTTGATTTGCACAACTATGGGGAAGCCCTCCATCTGGTCTCCCAGTTCCGGGAAATCCATGGTCAGCGACTTTCGCCACTTTCCGCAGAGAATCTCGCGCAGCTGAGCATCGCTCTCTCCATCCTCGAAGCCTGGGATCAGTTCCAGTGGAATGCTTCACTGGAGCATGCAGGAGCCTCACAGCTGGTCACGCATTGTCCTGCTCTGACGGCTTGGTGGGACAGGGTCGTGAAGGCAGGACATTCCCTTGGGGCACAGAAGCCCTGGCAGGAGATTCCGGCTGGAATCACGGGCTATGAGCTGGTGCAGGATTTGATCCTCAGTGCCGAACGGCGGGGAAGCCGCGGATGGTATGACGATGCCGTGGCACGACTCTATCGCGCCCTGGAGCTGCTCGCCGAGACGTACATCAGCTTGGAATTGAGGCTGAAGCCGACCGGTGAGTTTGATCCGGACCGAAGGTGTTTCCAGTTCCTCAACGATGAAGGCGCCAGGGTCGATGGTCCGTCAGCCAAGGGAGTCTCCAACCTTTATCTCTGGATCAGGGGCTACGAGAAGAGACAGCAAAGGCAGAACGGCCTCGGAGATATCTTTTCCGAACGCAAGAAGCGATTTGAACGGCTGATGAATGCGAGGAACAAGTCTCTCCTCGCCCACGGCCTGCGCCCCTTGAGTCGCGATCGTTGGCTGAAGCTCCAGTCCGACATCAGCTTTTTCGTGGATGAGATGCTCGCGTCACAGGGCATTACCCAGGGCCCTTCGCCGCACCAGCTCCCAAGTGCCGAGGTGCTGAGCCTGCCTGCTGCCCAACAGTTGTTCGGTCCGGCGGCTCTGCGGGTGCCGGCGACCGCTGATTTGGTCGATCGTACGAGCGAAGGGTGAGGCAATGGTCGCTGGAGTCAAGGTGGTCGCAACGCCAAACCACCGCCTCCGATGACCACCTTCAACTCCGACAAATCTAACGGCCACAGCACCACCAACGGCCACCGCATCGTCGATGGTCAGAGCGTGCGACGCCCTGACCATCCGGTCGTCCGGCTGATGCCGACGACCCCGCCTACCCCGAGCGATGCCGAGCCGGTACGCCCCGCGGCCCGCCCGATCCGCCGGCTCGTGCGCGATGCCAGCGGCCGCCTCGTGTTCCGGACGGTGGAGGCCCAGGGTTTTGCGGCGCCTGCCAATGGCGCCCAGAGCAGGGCTGATGGGCGGCGGCCCGCCGCGGCGGGCACCACCGGACAGCCGGGCACCGCCATGGCCCTGGTGCGCTACCTGGAGGGCAGCAACTGCACCGAGGATCTGCGGGCGGAAGCCGCTCAGCACCTGTTCGGCCAGGTGACTACCCCCCAGCACCAGAACCGCTGGCTGCGCCGTGTGCTGGGTGCCACCGGCATCTGGACGTTCGGCGAGGATCTCCACGGCAAGCAGGCCGTGACCCGGGGGGTACGAGACCAGTCGCACCTGCCGGCGCAGATGCTCTCCGCCAGCACCATGCTCGACTTCGTCGGCTCCCTGGGGCTGTTCAAGTTCATCTTCCAGTCCTCCCCGCTGGGGGCTTTCCCTCCGGCTCTCGTCTTTTCCGGTCTTCTGCTCTTCCTGAGCCATCTCAGCGGCGGCGGCATGGTCAACCGGCTGAAGAGCAACGGCATGGCGTCGGTCTCGATGGCCGTGTTCCTGGCCATCGCCACCGCACAGTCGCTCACCACCGGGATCGGGGTGTTCCTGTTCAGCGGCCAGGCCAAGGTGGTGAACCACCGGGCCGCGGAGCTGGCCGCCTCCGACTTCGAACGCCGCCGGCAGCGTATTGCCAGTTGGCGTGATCCCGCCACCAACCGGCTGCTCCTGTCGGACCTGGCCACCTGCGAGCAGAACATGAGGCGGCTGGACGCGGTGGGGGCGAACAATCCGGCCTACCAGCAGCTTTCGGTGGAGACCTTTGGGCTCTGGCAGGATCGCCGGGTGCCCCCCACCGGCCAGCCCCGCTGGGTGCTGCAGGACTGGGCCCGTGAGCGCTGGCCCATCTGCCCGCGGGCGGCGGCGAACAAGGCCGACCTGGAGCGCCGGATCGATGGCGAGTCGCGCCAGCTGGAGCAGCTCGAGCAGAAGCGTCAGGAGGCGCCCAGCGCCACCGCCTTCCTGCGTCAGAACCAGCCGCAGGTGTTCGCGGAGCATTTCCGCGTCCTGCCCGACGGGACGGTGGAGATGAAGGACAGCCTCAAGGCCGCCGGCACCGCCTGGAACTTCTTCTGGTTCCCGCCGGCCGACAGCCGCAGCGACCTCACCATCAGCCTGCTGCTGATGTGGATCTCGATCGGAACGAGTGCGGCGGCCTTCCTGTTCCTGCTGCGCTTTTCGCTCAAGGATGAGACCAAGATGTCCTTCTCCGAGGCCTGCGGCCATCACCGCGCCGAGCTGCTCTCCGAACTGCAGCGGCGCCTGCCGGACGGGCTGGTGGCCCACTTCCGCGATCTGGAGGCCAGGGAGCGTCGCCAGGGCCTGCCGGCGAAGCAGGGCGGGATCAGGCTGGAGGAGATCGACAAGCTCACCCCCGAGTTCCAGACGCTCGCCCACCTGGTCGAGAACGGTGATGCTGAGCTGCGGCGTCTGGCCCGCCAGCAGTACATCGAGCGGCTAGTCGACCTGTATGTGCAGCGCAGCAACGAGACCGGCGAGATCGATTACGCCTACCTGGCCCACAAGGTGTCCCGCTACTGGGCCGACCTGAAGGTGGCGGGCCAGGCCCGCGTGGCGCCCCAGAGCGCCGAACCCGCCGAGGGCGCCCACCGCTGATCCCCCGTTCAGGCGGGCGCCTTGTAATCCATGCGCGCCCATTGATACCCGATCGTCTCCAGCTGCTCACGGCTGAGCACGGCCGCTTCCGGGGGCCGCCGCTTTAGCGAGAAGCAGAAGAAGGTGTCCCCCGCCTTGGGCTTCACAGTGATGCGATTCGCGGCGATGGGCTGGTTGGTGAGGGTCTGGATCACCGCGGCGGTTTCCTCATGGCCGACCGCCGAGATGGCACCGCCGGCGATGGCCTCTGTCACCTCGTCGACTGTGGCGGGAACCATGCTCCAGGTGCCCCAGCTGCCACTGGGGATGATCGTGGTGGACATGATGTAGGTGGTCATCGGGGCTGCTCTCTGCGGCGCAGGACGGTCGCTCCGTTCAGTCAACGCCCCGACGGTTTGACCGGCAAGGGCTGCTGTTTGCTCCGTCCTACGACCCCGCCGGAGTGATGGGTCCGCGGCCGCCATGCTGTGGCTCAACACACCTTCCACGCCACGGACTGGCTTGATTCCGATGATCCTCTCCCCCGTTTTCTGCCTGCAGCTTCTGTTCTGGCTCGCTCTGGTGTTCAACGCCGTGCCCGTGCTGGAGCAGCTGCGCCAGCGCTGGCTCGGCGCCTCTCTGGCCGCGAGGTTCGCCAGGGAGTGCCGGCGGCGCGCCGTGGTCTCTCCCAGCCCCGTCCGCCCCTGAATCAGGGAGCCTGGCCCACCGTCCGGGGATTGCAGTCTCTGGACGTTCGCATGAAAAGCCTGCCCGGCTGGCTCCATCTGACGACAATGCATTCACGCGATTCCACCGATACCTCCTGATCCATGACCACCCCTTCCCCCCTTCGCTGCCACCTGCTGATCGGCCCCCCGGCCAGCGGTAAATCCACCCTGGCCGCCGCCATGGCGGCGCCACTTCAGGCTCGCGTGCTCTCCACCGATGCGATCCGTGAACAGATTCACGGCGACAGCGGTGTGCAGGGTGACTGGAAGCGCATCGAGGCTGAGCTGCATGGGCAGCTGCAGCAGGCGGTCGCCGATGGCGTGAGCGTGATCGTCGATGCCACCCACGCCTATCGCCCTTGGCGACTGGCGATCACCCAGGCCCTGCCGCTGCCCCGTCCGGTCGAGTGGGTGGGCTGGTGGCTGACGACGCCGCTTGATATCTGCAAAGCCTGGAATGCCACCCGGCGCGTGATTGTCCCCGAGCCGGTGATTGATCGCTATCACAGTGCCCTGCGTCATCGCCATTTCGCTCCCAGCACAGATGAGGGGATGGCCTGTGTTCTGAAACTGGACTTCTCTGCGCTGCCTATGATCGGACTTCGGGAGGCTCTGCAGCAGGAGATCAGCACGCAGCTGAAGGGCCTGCCGAAGCGGATCAGCGGATCCAGGAACCGCACCAAGAACTATGAGCTGCATGGGTACTCACAGCTGCTCGACATGGAGCGGCTGCTTTATCTCATGGGCCTGCTGTTCCGCTACCCCGGGATTGAGGCAGTCGATGAACGCTCGAGGCTGGAGCTGCGACGCCTCTGCGATCCCCTGCCGCTCAGCGACGATCTGGCCGTGAGGGCGGCCGCCTTCCTGCGTACCCATGGCGCGTGCTACGCCGATGAGAAAGCCCTCCGCTCCGACCTCGCCTGGCTGAGGGAGCAGGGCTTCACCAGAGCCGAGCCCGTGCGTACCCCCATCGAGCCGCCTCCGGCGCCACCGGAGCTGGCGGACCAGCTCGGCGGATGGCCCCGTACGGCCAACCGTGACGCCTTCCGGCGGGTGATGACGTTGCTGCGCCATGTGCCGCAGAACGCCTTCGATCATGACCAGAAGGGTGAGCTGCCCCTGGCGGTGCACCTGGTGCAGCAGATGGGGGACATCGAGGGGGCCTACGTGACGGGTCCACTCACCCGGAAGCCCGCGCCGGAGGCCGGGAACGGTGATCCGGAGAAGGAGCCGGCGAAGCCACGCTGGAAGTGCGGCGAGAGCGACACGCTGCTCAAGGACATTGACGGGCTCTGGAGCGCCTACGGATTCCGCCAGACCCCTGGCGAGCGCCACGGGTACACCCTCGGCACTGCCCTGCTGACGGCGCCGCGGCTGCTGGAACTGCACGGCCTGGTGCGCCAGGCCGCCCAGCGGCTCCAGGATCCCTCCGCCCAGGATCTGCTGCGGGAGTTCGACGAACGTCTCCGCTGGGCAGGACTTGAGGTGGACGACGTGCCACCGGTGCGGGCCTACGCCAACCGCTCGATCGTGGGCACCGAGCACGTTCCTGGCGACTCCCTGGCGGTGGCGCACCAGGCGGAGAAGCTGGAGTCTGCCATCCTGGCCGGCGAACGGGTGGTGCTGGAGCGCTACTGGGATGCGGCGCGTTTCGATGACCAGCCGCAGATCAGGGAGAGCCTGATGGTGTGGCCGCTGCAACTGCTGTTCCACAACATCGGCTGGTATCTGGCCTTTGAGGTGGATCGGGTGGCGGGCCCGGGGCTGATCCGCACCGAACGGCTCGATCGTCTGCGCTGGGTTCAGGTGGACCGCAGGGGCCGGGAGGCGCGGCCGGTCGAGCAGCGACGCCAGGCGATCGAGCGATTGACGACGCTGTTGCACCACTGCAGCGGCATCTTCTTCGGCGATGACCTGCAGGCCCAGCTGGACCTGTGCAGCGACGACCCCGAGCAGTGCCGCAAGCCGCTACGCACCCTGCGGGTCCGTTGCCAGGACTGGGTGTTCAGTTTCCTGCGCGAGGGCGTGCAGCGCTTCCCGATCGAGTACACCCGCCTCTCAAAGCCCCTGCCCACCGACACCTGGAGGCACCGTCCGAACGTTCCCGGCCTGCTCGAGCCGGTTGAAGGCGACAGCCACCCCTATCCGGTGGAAATCGACATGCCTTACTGGACGGTGGAGAAGGATGTGGATCTCAAGCGCTGGATCTTCGGGTTCGGCGACGGCATCGTCGTCGAAGCTCCCGAGAGTCTGTCGCGCAAGCGCGTTGAGGAGGCCCGGAAGGTAGTCGCGGCCTCAGGTCTCGGGGATGGTGATCATGGGTAGCTGGACCACCCGCAGCTGCGACGATTGCGGCACGGAGCTGCGCGTTCACGAGGACTGGAGCGATCCCCCGCGCATCTGCAAGTCCTGCCGGGAGAGGCGCCGGGCACAGTGGTACGAGCGCTCCTGCGACGATTGCGGTGTCTCCATGCGGATCCATCGCGATTGGGACAAGGTCCCGAACATCTGCAAGTCCTGCAGGACGAGCCGTGCGGAGAAGTGGTACGAGCTGGCCTGCGGGTTGTGTGGCTGTGGGATTCGCGCTCACCGGGACTGGGAAAAGCCGCCAAGGTTCTGCGAGTCCTGCCGACGGGAGAATGCGCCGCTCCACCGGGCCTGCGAGCACTGCAGCCAGGCGTTCTCGATCTCGACCGGAACACAGGTGCAGTTCCGGCAGCAGGGATGGGATCTGCCTCGGCGCTGTCAGCCATGCCGAGAGTTGTTCCGCCACAAACCGTTCCGAACCGTCCGAGAGACGGACGCCCTTGGCAACGTGGTCTTCCGGACTTACAACAGCATCGGGCAGCTGATCGGTGAATCACGGGACAACAAGGACTGGCTGGGGAATGAGAGACGAACCCACCGCAGTGCGTCCGGCAGGATGACCGGCGAATCTCGCCATCGGACGGACTGGCTCGGTAACGAGTACCGGGAAACGCGTGCCTCCGATGGGCGAGTGAAATCCACCTCACGGAAGCGAACGGACCCGCTGGGCAACGAGTTCACGGAAAGCCGGGGCGGATCGTCCGACACTCGCCACACGACGACCGACCGGACGACATGGCTGGGCGCTCCGTACCGATGGAGTGAGTGAGTGGCCGGACTCAGGGAACCTGGTGGCTGCTGGGAGCCGGGGCCTGGCGCGGGCCGGCCCACCAGCCGAGCGCGCCTCCGCCCAGGGTCCCCAGCAGAAGCACAGTCGCGGCAAAGGCGAACCCAGTCCTACCCCGCTGCGGTCGCTGGCCATGGCGTGTCACGGGTATCCGTGCGGGCTGTGAGGTCGGTTCCTGCTGCCGCGCCGCCACGGGGCGACGCACGACGACAACACCGGTTGTGCTGGGGGCAATCAACGTCGTGGTGATCAGACGCGGACGTCTTTGCGCAACCGCTGCGTCCTGATCCTTCGCCTCCTGCACAAGCTTTTGCACCTGGGTGGTGAAGATCACCGTGTCACCCGGCTGCACCTCCGCCTCCTGCCAGCCCGCATCGCGCTCCACCCAGGCATCGCCGGACTGGATCGGTCGTCCCGTGGCAGCCACCTGCAGATGCCGCAGGTAGACCGCCTCCTTTGCGGTGGGCGCCCCTGCCGCGGCAGGTGCGAAGCGCTCCACGACGGCGCGGATGCGCTGCTCGTGGGTAGACGCGGGCCTGGATCCGGTGGACGGGGCCATGGTTGCTGCTGCTGCGTTTGAACCCATGGTGTGCCGGGCCTTGTCCTGCCTGGCCTCGCTTCGTATGAACAAGGAAGCGCCGGATGACACAACCCTGGGGCCGGATCAATGGGCCCTCTTTGGCCGGGACACCGTCGGTCGCCGATCGGTTGTTCGCATCAGTCAGGGCCTCCGTCAGGGACCCACGGGACAGGATTCAGAAACCCGGTTCGCTGATGTCCGATGAAGCCCCCCATGCGCATCCACCTGCTCATCGCCCCCCCCAGCAGCGGGACAATCACCCTGGCGACGCGCCTGCAGGGAGAGTTGAAGGCCTGCGGCCAGTGGGCTGCTGTGGTGCCCCTCCCAACTGAGGCGTCGGACCGTCATGGCGATGGCGTGATCTGGCGGATCATGCAGCGGGTGCAGCGGCTGCAGAGGGAGCTGGCCAGGGTGGATCCGTTCTTCCCTGATCCTCCCCCCAGGATCGCCCTGGTGATCGAGGGCTGTTTCTACAGCCGGGAGCAGCGCCTGAGTTGCCTGCGGAGGTTCGACTCCGGCTGGCCGATCGAGTGGGTGGGCTGGCTGCTGCACACGCCCCTGGCCATTGGGGAGATCACCGCCGCCGCCCAGGAGTCCAAAGATGGCCTGGTCACGGCTTCGATCGAGGAAGGGTTCAGCGCCATCGTGAACCTCAATCCCCTGGTTCTCGAGGATGCCGCGGGAGGCGAAGTCTCCGAAGTCGTCGTCGATGCGATTTCCGAAGGCATTGACGCATGCTGCGCCGAGGTGCTCAACCAGCGACATCGCCTGAGACTTCATGCCTATTCCCGCCTGATCGATTTCGATCGGCTGATGCGGGATCTGGCCGCCAGGCTCCAGCCGCAGCCGCCCGACCGCCTGGACGGGTTGAGGGACGAGCTGGGCGACTGCAGCCTGGATCGGATCCTCACGCATGCACAGGATCTCTGCTGGCTGTTGGGCAGCGGGCTGCTGCAGCCGCGGATTCCAGGCCTGAGCCAGGACACGATCTGTGCCCCCGAGCCCAGCGATCGAACCCTGCGGCACCGTGGCGGTTGGCATCGCTACGCCGATGCCGGGGCTTTCGAGCGGTTGATGGAGGAGCTGCGGCGGTTTGTCCAGAGCGACGAGGAGCATCCGCATCAGCCCAGCCAGGAGCTGCAGGAGCTGATCGATCGCTACGGGCTGCAGCCCTTCGCATCTGCCGTTCCTCAGCAAGTCAGTTGATCACGGCTGTCAGTCGTGACCTGGCGTCATCGGACCCTCAGCGCTTTTCCAACCATGCCCACCAACCTTCGTACGGAGCGCTGCATCACCAGGCAGGGCGGTGCCCTGGTCTTCCGGTCTCCCGAGGCGGGCCAGTTCAATACCTCCGACGCGGTTCAGATCATCGATGTGTTCGCCCTGCAGGTGGCCACCGGATGCCGGTGGACCCTGCTGGGTCGCCGGGTTCTGGAGAACCAGCCGACGATCGCGGCGGCACGCAGCTGGAGCCTCAGCAAGGCGGCGCGGCTGATCCGCCACGATCCACTCCCGCATCGCTGGGTGGCGCTTCAGCTCGACCGGCGCGCTTGGGGCCTGTTGTGGGCCGGAGGTGGCTTGCAGCACTGCCGTGAGCTGCTGGCGGCTCAGGGCGGACCGACCGCCACCGTGTCCAGGATGCCGATGGCGGTCTTGTGGCTGTGGGGCAGCGATGCATGAACTCGAGCGGGATCACACCTGATTGAATGGTTGAATCGTCTCCTTGTAGACCAATATCCGGCTCGTCCTCCTGCATCAGGCGAATCTGGACCTTCAGCACCTCCAATGCATCCAAGGTGTCTAGTGCGAGTGCTGCTGCCTCATATATCTCCAGATTCTCAGAGGCACTTTGGATTAGAATCTCTCTGGCCTTGGCGGGATCTAGGCCCGAGAACTCTTGAGAGTAGAGAAGGACGCGCTCTAAGGTCTGCAGGGCAGATGCAATCGCTTCCTGCACATCCAGGGACAAGTACTTGTCCTACATAGTGGTGTAGTTCAGATGTCAAGACAAGTCTTGGCGCTGAAGCTGGATTTCGCTCAGGTTCGTCGTTGGCAGACAAGAAGAATAGTGAAGGGAAAGGTTGCTTCTCGATCGTTTGGACTGAGGGATGAGAAGCTCATCCATCAGTGCGGATATGCTTCAGGATGATCGTTTCATCGTCATCTGAACATCCAGGGATCGGTTTGACCAGAACACCCTTGGTGCTGAAACAAAGATTATTTCATTTCTTCCACTATGCAGGGTTGTGGCCAGAATCTGAATCAGCCTATCTCTTCCTGGAGATCTAAGCCCTCTCATCGTCATGGCTTCATGCCATGTTGGTTTTTTATTCAGCGGAGGTCTTCAGTGAGTGGTGACCTCAAGGCATCAGCCAAAGGGCGTCACGAACTGGTGGTGATTGGAATTGCATCATCTTCACTCCCATCAGCGTCTTCAGTTTCGTCGCATCGAATTGAAGTGCTACTGGGTCAGGGCTCGAGGTAGTCATGAATGTCATGGCGCTCTCGAAGGCTGATCTCAAAGGGGGTGATGGCTGTTCCATCTGCATGGCAAGAAAGGACAAAGACGGAATCTTCTGAAACAAGAGTACTCGCCTTGCTCAGAATAATAGGTTCACCGGTATAATTCTGCAGAAACTTCCAATAGGCAGGTAGATTTGGCGTGTTCGGGGTGTGAATCAGGCGTTGATCGTGAAATTCATCAATGATTGCAGGTGCGACAAACCTGTCGAACGTTGAGTAGAGCATGGAATTCGTGGGGTAGAATTGGATATGTGGACTTTGCATATTCTTCGCTTCTTGTTGTCAAGGCTTCCCCCGTTTCCAATCAAATGATGTCACCAGCGAGTGGTGACGGGAGGTTGAAAGGCTTCTTGACATCTTCTGCCCTCCCTGTTTCTAAACAAACGGTGTCACCAGCGAGTGGTGACGGTGAAGTTCTCCGGCCAGAAGTCCGTCAAGACCCAGTAGATTCCAATCAAATGGTGTCACCAGCGAATGGTGACCTCCCGCCATGGCACAGTCCAAGCCCCCGGTGAGGACGACGTTTCCAGTCAAATGGTGTCACCAGCGAGTGGTGACTCGGGGTTGGACACCTGCAAGGAGGCCCAGGCGCGCTAGTTTCCAATCAAATGGTGTCACCAGCGAGTGGTGACCCATGGATCCTCGCAGACGGATGTGCTCTCGATCCGCGTTTCCAATCAAATGGTGTCACCAGCGTGTGATGACTGCGGCCCCCGAGAGGGCCTGCGCTGCAGGCAATCCGATGACTGTTTGCGCACCCCTCCACTATGTACACCCTCCAGCGGTGAGTCAACCCTGGGGAAAACGCTGAGATCCCCTGCGCCACAAGCCAGCGCGCAGGATCACCAAAGCACTGAGGTTTGCGCCGATAACCGGTGGGTGCGCGCTGGATCGAATCGGCCAGTGCCCATTCCTTACAGCGGTTCTGCCCCGGCGGGCTCGCCGCACCCCGCCGACACATTGCCGATGGGCCTGTGATTTCGGCTCAGATCACCTTGTCCTGCCAGGCGGGCAGCTCCACCTCCTTACCCAGCTGCACCGGCTCGGGGGCCCTTGCAGGCAGCGACCAGAGCCGGATGCTGTCGGCCGGTTCGGCGATGTGATCCAGACCCTGCCGCAGCCGGCTCAGCTGGTGGTGGCGCAGGCGGCATTCGAACACACTCCACTGCAGGCGCAAGCCATAGCCCTCCAGCAGCCTGGCCAACTTGCGGCGGCGCTTGTTGCTGGGGCTGTCGTAGGCGATCACCCAGAGTTGCTCCTGGCTCATTGCCGCAGGGGCACGAGCAGGGGTTGCTCGGGATCGTCCACGAAGCGGGCGAAGCTTTGCACCAGTTGATCGAGCAGTTCCCAGCGCGGCCCGGTGCTGCCATCGCACAACAGGATCGGCTCGGCCATGAAGGCCGACCAGACCTGCAGCCACAGGCGCCGGCCGGCCTCGGAGAGATACACGCCGCCGGCCTTGGGCTCGAAGTGCTCCTCCGCCCGCAGCTGGCCACTGCGGATCAGTTGGCCGTGGAACGGATCTACCAGGTAGGTGCGCAGCGGTTCGATCAGATCCGACACCAATGCCGCATGGCGCGCCGAGCCCACATGCAGCACACCCGTGTAGGGATCGAGCCCGCGCAGCTCCACCCGGAGCAGCAGGGCGTTCCACAGCACCTCATAGCCGAAGCCGCAGAGCGCATCGAACGCCGTGCGTGGCGGCCGCCGGCTGCGCATCGCAAACCCGAAGCCATTCCCCTCCAGCAGGCTGCCGAGGCTGCGGAAGTACTGCGCCGCCGCCGCCCCATCAAGGCCGCGCAGATGGTTGGAGCAGGGAGCCTTCGCCGTGAGTGCCTGCAGCTGGCCCAGCCGCCGCAGCGTCGATTCCACGGTCGGCCGGCCGCCTCGGCACGTGAACCGCTGCAGCAACACCCGGCCATTGGCGATCTTGCCGGCCACCAGGGTGCGGGCCGCCGTCAGCTGCTGGGCCTCGGGCAGCTCCGCCTGGCGGCGGGCACGATGGCGGTAGCCGCCCTCCAGGGGCTGCAGGCGTCCCAGGCACTGGCCACCGCTGGAGAGGTAGACGATCGGTATGCCGCGCTTCAGGCAGGCGCGGATCAGCTGGGTGGTGAGCTGCAGGTGGCCCATCACCAGGATCTGGTCGAGCAGGGGCAGGGCCATGCGGTCGAGCTCCTGCTCGCCGCTGCTCAGCACCAGCTGCTCGCCGTCGATGCCGGCGGTGCCGTGGGGGCGCAGCAGATAGAGGGTGCGCATGGGTGGAGGCGGGGGGCCTCTTCGGGGTTCCCGGGGAGGGCCTTTGGGGGATCGTCGTTCGCACCGGCTCTTGTCCATCCACACGTGATCCGCTGCAGGATTCCAGTCCACCCGAATGACGGAGCAGCGATGGCCACGTCCCTGCGCTTTCATCTGCTGATCGGCCCGCCGCTCAGCGGCAGAACACCGGTGGCAAGCCGTTTGGTCTCGCGTCTTGAGGCCCATGGCCGTGAGGCCCTGAAGTTGACGGTCAGTGAGGATCTTCAGAGGAAGCTGGATTTGTGGCCTTTATCAGACACTTGGCTCCGTAGGTTCTGCCGGGAGGCGGCAGGTCTGGCGTCGATCGCCGCCATGCTCCCGGGTGGTAGGGATCCGCTGGATGTCGTCATCGATGGAACGGCGATAACCCGCGCCCAGCGATTGCGCTACATGCAGATGATCGATCAAGCCGTCCCGACCGAGTGGATCGGCTGGTGGCTGCACACGCCGCTGTCCATCTGCTTGCGGCGCAACGCCAGGCGGTCTTCGGACACCTTGCCGCAACAGGCCATTGTCGAGGCCTTTTGGCAGCTGCAGGATCGCCGGGCCATGCCGTCGATCGAAGAGGGGTTCAGCGCCCTTGTGCACCTCGAACCGTTCGAGTTCTTCGGTAGAAACGATGGTGATGCGATTGACCGGGTTCTGGATCTCATCCTCGATGACCTTCCCGGTTGCTGCGTCGAAGTGGCTGCTCAGCGAGAAGGATTGCAGCTGCATGCCTATTCCCGCCTGATCGAGTTCGAACGACTGATGCAGCATCTGGCGATACGACTCAACATCTCGTGCGGGTCCGAGCTGATCCCGGGCATCTCCGAGCCCCGCGACAGAGGTGATTTGCTCCGCAGCATGACCTGGACCGATGCCGAGGATCTCACGTGGATGTTGAACAACAGGCTGGTGCTGCCACGGGTGCTCGGCCAGAGCACAGCTCCCATCCGCGCTCCCGAGCCGCCGGAGCGTGCCCGTCGGCACCGGGGTGGTTGGCATCGCTACGCTGATGCCACGGCTTTCAAGGTGTTGATGGAGGAGCTGCGGCTTTTTCTATACAGCTCGCAAGATGCGCCCTACACATCCAGCCCCGATCTGCAGGAGCTAATCGATCGCTACAGCCTTCGGCCGTGGGATTCTGTCAGGGTGGTTGGGGAACGGCACATCACGCCATGACTCCAGCCGAGCCCAGCCCGCTGCAGATCTATGAGCGGGTCAGCCAGGCAGGCAGCTTTGCCAGCCGGGCCGGCCAGGGCACGATGGCCTTGGTGCGCGAACTCGACGACGGCGTGGTGGAGAAATCCGACCGCCGCGATGAGCTGCCGCTGGTGGCACGGGAGTTCATCATCACCGAGCACCTGCGTGACACCGGCGTGGTGCCACAGGTCGACCTGGATGAGGGGCTCTATGGCTACCCCCTGAGCTTCCAGATGGAGAAGATCAACAACGGCGGCACCTTGAAGGACTGGCTGATGTTCCACAGCCATTCGCCCATCTCCAGGGCGGTGTGGGCGGAGATCTTCCAGGGGGTGAGTGAGGGGATCCGCGCGGTCTGGGCGGCGGGGGTGCTGCAGGGGGATCTGCACGTGCGCAACGTGGTGATCGGCACCGATCCCGGCGGCCGTCGGCTCAAGCCCCACATCATCGACTTCGGTGTGGCCGTGATGGACGAGGAACCCTTCGAGGCCCTGGCCCATGGCCTCGGCATGGCCGATGGGGTGGCGCAATCGCAGCAGTGGTTCGAGCGCCAGATCCGCCCCCGCTACGACGACCCCAGTGACGAAAAGGCCTTTCTGATCAGCGACATCCAGGATTGGATCAACACCCTCAACATCCAGGATCTCGATGGCCTGCTGGGCGACTTCCGCCGCGGGCTGCGCACCTGAGCCACGCACGGGGCCCTTCGCCACCACCGGAAATCGCCGTCACTCCTGGGGAGGCTCCGCTGGAGGATCGGCCGTTTGCGTCTCCTCCAGCTTCTGCAAGCGCTCCCGCAGCACCCAGTTGGTGTTGGTGAGCGCATCGATCGCTCGGCGAGCCTCGTAGTGCAGCGTCTGGAGCCGATCGGTGTTCAGATTGGCGTCCCGCTCCCGACTCGCCAGCTGCTGGTTCTCCGTCTCGAGTTTCACAACCTCCGATTCGAGCTTCTCGATCCGATCCGCGTTCCGTCTGGCTCCATGGGCCAGGGCAGCCAGCTCCTGGTTCTCGGTCCGGAGCTTTTCGACCTCGGCGCGTAGATCCAACCAGGTGAGCTGCTCGTAGCGGTCGTTGGTCTCCCGTGGCGAATCCGATGGATCCGCGGGAATGAAGTCGCCGAAATCCTCCAATGGGAAGGCCCGCCGCTGGTAGTCCCTCTGTTGGATCTGCCGCATATAGGCATCATGCTGGGCAAACCAGCACAAATGAAAGGATCCTGCATGGGTGAATCCTGCTACGCGCCAGGGCGTTTTGCGGTGGAAGTAAAACTCCAGATCACTTTCCCGCTTGGTGTCGATGGTCTGACTGCGCCATAACGGGCTTCTGAGCTTGGCAAGGAGGTGTTCCACTTCGCGTCGATCCGTTGCGGACAGCTTCTCCAGGTCTCGTTGCGCGCGAGTGGACACACGCACAGATCCGCCTTCCGCCTCGCGCTCAATGAAGACGGAAGCCAGCGGAGAGAGAGTAGCCAGCCTGCCATCTCCGGTATCGAGCGTGATCTCCAGGAAGCTGTCAAACAGTGGACCCTCCTCCTCAGTGAAGGCTGGAATGCGCCGCTGGAATTCGCTGACATCAAACACCCCGGTCCTGTTGGCCCAATCGAGGGCAGGAAGGGCACGATCCAGCAGGTCGGTGGCGAAGCCGATCGGCAACGGCGGCAGCGAGATCACGGTTTCGGCGAACTCGAACACGTACACCACCGGTGCGCGGAACACCATGCCCAGCATGGTCAGAAACGGCACCACGCCCTTGAAGCCGCCGTTGGGGCAGAGCACGCAGCCGCCCCCATAGCGGCGCTGGGGATCGTCGAGATAGCGAATCAGCTGGCGGGTGAGGTTGGTGAGGCCGGTGTGGCGCAGGGTTTCCGCATCGCGCACCTGTAGGCCCTGAACCCGTTCGATCAGCACACTTTCCACGCCGAGCTCGCTCCCGATCGCCCGGGCCAGCTCCTCCGTGCAGACCCGTCCCTCCGCCGTGTCGGTGCTGAACAGCACCACCTCATCCTCTGGACGCACCGGCAACCGGTGCAGAATGTTCAACTCCGCGCTCGCGCCCACGCGGCCGGCCTCCGACGCCAGATCAAAGCCCTTCAATCGCTCGCGGATCTGCTCCCGCAGGTTGTCAGCCTGCTCCTCCCATGCGGTGGCCCGTTTCTGATAGGCGAGCAGCGCTTCCGTGCGGTTGGCGATCGAGGTGCCGGTGGTGAGCAGGAGGGTGCGCGGCATGGCCGTGGGCAGGTTGACGTCCCGCCGCATTCTGGTGGCGTGGATGGCGATGCAGACGCCGCCTGCCTCAGGAGAGTGGCGGTAGTGGCTGGGTTGTTCGCAGGAATGCTCTGAAGGTTGCGTCCGGGATCCGGAAAGCTGATCGGACATCGCCGCACGACCGACCATGACGGACTCCACCCTCACCAGCAACCCCCGCCGCATCCATCCGGTTCTTCGGCAACCCCGCAGCAGTGGCCGGGATCCGATCCTCAGAGACCGGGGGCCCCTGGCGTTGCGCAGCATCCACGGCCAGGTGGCCCGGTTCAGCGGGGTGGTGGATCGCTTCGGTGGCCAGGTCAAGCTGGGAACCATCGTCCCGACCCTCTGCATCGGGTCGTTGCGCCATACCGCCAGCGGCCGGGTGGTGGGGGAGGGGCCCCTGCGGTACGACATCAACAAGCCCATCGGCTCGATCGACTGGCTGCGGGCCAACAGCAGCCAGTACAGCTACCAGCGCAACCGCATCTCCGGGATCACGGCGATGAATCTCGGCGGCACGCCGCCGTCGATCACCGTGACCGTCGACGAGCAGTCGACCCTGCAGGGGCCGAAGGCCAGCCGGTCTTCCATTTCATGAACCCGTTCCTGTACACCTTCGGCTGGCAGGACGGCCGTTGGCAGATCCTGGATGCCCTGAAGCTCTGAGTTCTGCCCGTCGTTCGCACCAACCGGCTGCCGATCCACGGCCTTGGACTCGATGCTTCTGGTTGTGTTCCAGCGTTGCCGATGACCCACCAGCTCGACCTGCTTGCCAGCGAGCCCCCGCCCCCTCAGGGCGGACTGCGCGAGCTACGCGCCCAAGGCCTGGAGCTCGGTCACGGCCCTGGCTGGCTGCCCGAGGCCGACAGGCACCTGGCCGCCCTGCGGGATTCCGTGCCCTGGAAGCAAGAGGAGATCACCCTATTCGGCCGCCGCCATCCAATTCCCCGCCTCACCTGCTGGATGGGGGATCCGGGCTGCCACTACACCTACAGCGGGGTGCGCAACGCCATCGAGGCCTGGTCGGCGCCGGTGCTGGCGATCAAGGCAGAGGTGGAGGCCGTTGCTGGCTCCCGCTTCAACTCCCTGCTGCTCAACCGCTACCGCAACGGCAACGACAAGCTCGACTGGCACGCCGACGACGAGCCGGAGCTGGATCCGGGCCAGCCGATCGCTTCGCTGAGCCTGGGTGCCGCCCGCAGCTTCCGAATGCGGCCCCGCGATCCGGCCGCCAACCCCTCGGCCCCCCTCACCCTGGAGCTGGGCCACGGTGATCTGCTGATCATGGCGCCCCCCACCCAGGAGCACTGGCTGCACCAGGTGCCGCGTCGGCTGCGGGTTCAGCAGGAACGCCTCAATCTCACCTTCCGCGTCATCCGCGCCGAGGCCGTTCGCCATGTATGACCTGCTGATTCCCCGCGTGCTGGAGCAGTTCGCTCCGGACGCCAGCTCCGAACGGGACTTCCTGGAGACGGTCCAGCAGGCGGACATCCGCCTCGGCGCGCACTTCCGCATGCGCACCGGTAGGCCCGTGTCACCGGAGATCTACACCGACCCCCTGATCCGAGCCGCCTATCTGCTTCGTCATCTGGGCCACTACACCCTGCAACTGGGGGATCTGCTCACGGCTCTAGAGGGCAGTCCGGAAGTCACCACCCTGCTGCGTCGTCCCCGCCTCAGCCTGGCGGCCCTCTGCGGCGGGCCTTGTCCGGAGGCCATTGCCCTGGCCTGTCTGCACAGCCAAATGGGCGGCACCGAACTCATGGCTACGGTCCTCGATCGAAACGCTGCCCACTGGGACGACTGCTTGCCGATCAGCAACGCGATCGCCATCAGTTACCCGCAGCACCCCATGGTGCGGATCAGGGGGCTGAACATCGATCTCTTCGACGGATCCCTGGGGCTGGCTGAGCGCCGTGCCCTTGCCGAGGCCCAGGTGGTCACCACCATGAACTGCCTCAATGAACTGGTGGGGCTTGGGATTGAGCGCGTACGGGAAGGACTTCGGCTGCGGCTTTCGGTGTTGAAGGTCGGTACCCTTGTCCTCGCCAGCGACCAGGCCAGCTATGGCGACTGCACCCGGGGGATGTCACTGCTGCGGGAGCTTTTGGAGGAGCTCGGCAACCGGATCCTTCTCGACGATCAAGGTGAGATGCATCAAGTTGCCAACCGGCTGACGATCCCCCAGCGCATCGACTGGATGTATGGGGCGTCTAACGAAAATCGGTTCCGGATCCACGTCAAAACCCTGCGGCTGGCGGCTCTGGTGTGCTGACCCTCATTCGCACCAAAGTACGTCTACTCCGCATCCATGGGAGCGAGGCTTTGAGACCCTCTTCCCCCAAGCACCATGACTCGACACGGCTCCTGGGAGCGTTTCCACACCTTCATCCGCTGGAATCACGTTCCCCCCATCCGACCTTCGACGCCTGCTCCAGCCAACCCGATCCGCCCCGTGGTCGGTGCTCAACGTGGCTCCGCTAGGCGCCCGGCCAGCCCTGGTGACACCCAGAGCGGGCCTTTGGCTGGAGCATTGGCCTCCCTGTCGCAGTAGCCTCTATTCATTGGCTGACCAAGGTTCTATCCGTGTAGAATCCGGTAAGTAAGGCCACTGAATACTCATTCCCCCCGTACCAAAATGGAACTGCGATCGATGGTGCGGGCAGGGATCATGGATGGCAAATGGTTAGCTTCAGTAAGTCTGAATAATCAAACCCCTCAATCTGATTCTCGTCGGTGGTGGGCCGCTTCATCGGCTCTCACTAGGGTGTGGAGTGGCTCGATGAAAAAGGCGATACCGATCCGTAACAGGAGATGCCGCTGCGCTGGGCCTTGTGAGGCCGCTGGCCAAGGGGCTGCGGGGCCACCGACCATCAACCAGCGTCAGCGTCAGCGCCAGCAGAGGTCACGACGCGCCCTCATCCAGGCCTGATCAAGTGAGGCTTGGATCAAACCAGAAAGACTGACGACGCACCACATAGAATCCTCAATGCAATTAGGGCTAATCAGTGCGTGGAGAACAAGCAACAGTCTGTTGAGAGTGCCTACGCCGAGGCAAAAAAGGGAAACTGGGCGCATGTTCTGACCATCTGGCAGTCAGAATCACGGTTTGCAAGTGGCTGCAGTAGATACGTGAATCCATTTTCAGGATGGACCTTTTTACATCAAGCCGCACGCTTCGGTCATGAGGCAGCCTGTCGCGAGCTGATTCGCCTTGGCTCGGCAATCGGTACACTCACTTATGAGAATGAGAGTGCAGCTGATATTGCAAGAAGGCATCAACACCATGCGTTGACAGGCATCCTGCAGCGGGCTTGCCTCGATCAGGATGAGTGCTGGTGTCCGCCAAGAGATCCCAAGCTGCTCCCAAGTAGCAACTTATGGGATGAAGCGCAGGAGCGTAAAGCCTCATACTTGATGCTTGTGGCCTATGGCGGCGGCGTCGTCAAGATTCTTGCTGGCTCCAGATACTTTGTGGATTCGTTCGAACGCACGCTGATTGGTTGGCACGGAACCTATGACCCGCCTGGTGACATGGGGTGCGGATCAATGGTCTGAGTAAAGTTGGATAGCATACTTATAATGAGTTGTTGCGCACAAGTATTTAGCTGTCAACTCCAATTCTGCTGTTTTCGCCGAGACTCTGATAATTGTCGCGAAACGAGCCTAGTTGCCGATGACTGGCTGATCGCTGCAGGAGCGCACTCTTTGGATGCAGACACTGTTTCAACGAGTAGACTGCAATGCTAGTCCAATCTATTCTCAAGAATGACCGCATTCAGTCTGATGTCCCCATGCGGCCATCCAGCACCTTACAGACTCGAAGGCGCCATTGGAGGCACTCCTGACGTTGGACTACTCGGCCAAGGTGAACGATGTCGCCGTTCGATGCTTCCGCCCTTCTTGGATGGTCTTGTCTTTCACTTTGGACAGCCTCCTCGTAGCAGTGTCTGTATGCAGAACTTCTATCACTTGGGAGACTTATTTGTAGTATCGAGCTCCTTCAAGACGTTCCTCGTTCGTCACGCTGGCTGCAGCTTTGAGGCAAGGGCGATTCGGACCAAGCATCCCCAAGACGTCGAGCATGAGAAGTATTGGGCCATGAAGGTGGCAACCCGAGTTGACTGCCTCTTGCCTGACAAGTCGTTCCGTACGCAACCATCATGGATATCCGAGCCCCCACCCTCCTTCAGTGAACGGGCGATGGAGACTGCGTTGGCGGACGATGTTGCCCCTTACTTTGCCAATAAGGGACCCTCCACCTACTTCTCATATCCTGGCAATGGGGTAGGGAGCGTATCCATGGATTTCTCATCTGTGCCCGAAGGCGTCAAGCTTTTTGAACCACTCTATTGGCCACATTTCTTGGTGATCGATGTGCTTTTTGCGCGAGAGCTGGAAAGGCAATGCAAAGGAGGAGCATTTGGCTATTACTTCTGGACACTGGGCTTTGACGACGTCACTGCCGAATACAACAGTTTATTGCACAGTCTTCGATGACAGTCCAGTCACTACGCTGCGCATAGGTGGCGTTGAAATTGCAGTGCGGTTCCTCTGAGTGCTGGTGAGTCGACAGGGGCGGAACTGCGGCAGGTGTGGACCTCCTCGCACCCTGCTTCAATCAGATGTTTGATCTCTGCTCGGGGTCGCCGGGGGAGTGGCGACTCGGACAGCATTCCTTACCGATGCAGTGCTGCCTCGCCCCTGGAGAACACTCCGGCCACCCGTACCCGCACCCTCACCTGCTGTCGTGATGGCAGCGCGACAGCTCGACAGCATCCCAAATCCACGTCATCCTGCTGTCGAGCCAGCACCGCGACACCATGACAGCACTCTCTGACGTGGCGCCCGCCGATCTCTCCATCCGGGATCTGGAGAAACGATGGGGGATCAGCCGCAACGGCCTCAAGGCCCGCGCCCGCGCTCTCGGGGTCGAGCTGAACCGCGTCTCCTCCACCCTCACTACCTGGCCGGGCGCCTTCATCGAACTCGGGGAGAGGCTCCACGAACACCTCCAGTCAGGGCAGCCCATGGGGACCTTCCCTGGCCTGAAGCCGGTGGCGGCTGATGGCAGTGCGACGGCAGTGACAGCAGCAGACGCCACGGCGATCGTGAGGTCTCAAGGCAACGACCTTGCGCTGCTGGTGGCGGCCATGCGGGAGGCGGCGGCGGCCCCAGCGGCGGATCCCCTGCTGCGGGCTCGTGGGCTTGCCGAGGCTGCCGATAACACCCTGGTCCTCACCACTACCGATCTGGCGGCCCTGCTGGGTCAGGGGGTGATGTCCTGGCGGAGTGGACACGAGGCTTATGGGTATCGCTTCGAGCGGCACCACCAGGGCCGGCAAGTGCTGTGGACCGTCGCGCGAGCCATCACCCCCAGCTCCCCAGCAGGAGTACGTGCCCTCCCTGGAGTCAATCCAACGTCCAGCAGTGAGCGGCGCGTTGGATTTGCAGCGGAAGCGTTCATTGACGTCCCCTGGCGGATGGCGGATACGACGGGCAGCCGTTTGTTCCTGCAGAACCGCATCGGTTGATCAGGTAGAGGGGATCAAGTGTCGGCAGAAGGGACGCCCTTGCTGCTGCCGGATGTGTATCGGTCCTGCTCTTGCCTCTCTAAGTCGCTAAGGCCTTGGCAAACGCCGCTGCTGCTCCTTGACCTGAAGCCCATGGATAGCTGCGCAGGTGCACCTCCAGGGAGTGCCCCATGCTCAGCGCCACACTCCCTGGGTCGATCCCCAGCTGGTGGCCCCGCAGGCTGTAGCCATGGCGGAACGAGTACGGCACAGCGCGCTCTCCTCGTTCCGCCATGCGCTCGCGCAGTTCCACCCAGCCCTGCTGGCGCTTGAGGTAGGTGCCGATCGCATCGGCTGCTCCTGGCCCATTGCCCAGGGGCGGGAGCTCGATCGCGCCGGCGCGCCAACGCTCCAGCAGCTGCCAGTCCTGCCTCCGCCCGTCCCAGTCGGTGAGCGGCAGCGGATGCACCCAACGCGGGGTTGTCATTCCACCGCCGCTGCGCTTGCGGTAGCTGCACCACCACAGCGGTTGGCCGCTACCCGGATCGCTGCGCACCCCCAGGTGCTGCAGTTCGATCGGCCGCAGGCCCAGCTCCGCCAGCAACCGGAACGCATCAGCCCACCGGCGGCCAGGTTGATCGGTGGGCAGGGAATCCAGCAGCTGCAGCACTTGTAGATCGGTGAACGGATCCCCCTTGCGGTGGCCGGCAGCCGTCTCAGCTGCAGGGACACCGATGTGCGGCCGCAGATTGAGCGGTGGCCGCCAGCTAGCGGGGAATTTTTCGCGCTCCACGCAATGCCGCAGGAACTGCGCCAGCGACTGCGCCCGGATCTGTCGGGCCCGGGTCCCAGGCGCCCAGCCACGCAGGCAGGCATCCAACAGCGAAGCCGAATCCGGCGGACGCTTGGGGCTCTCCAGCAACTGCACCGCCAACTCGAGCACCGGCGCGTAGTTCTTGGCCCAGGTGATCGGACGGATGGCGCCGCCGTGATCCAGCTTCTGCTGGCGGAAGTGCTGCAGCGCTTCGGTCCAGCTGTCCTTGCGCTGAGGCCCTCGACCGAGGGCAATGGCCGCAGCGTCCTGAAGGGCGTGGCCTTTGAGGGTGAGCAGGTAGATGTTGCGCACCCGGGCCAGGATCGGGCCCACCTCCTGGCGAGACCAGGGGAAGGGCAGGACAACCGATTCCATCCCGCCATCGGGGTGACGGATCAGGAGGCGCACCCCGCCGCGCTGCTCGCGCACGGACCAACCGCGCGCTGTGGAGGTGCGGACAGCATCACGCAGGCTGGTCTCCCAGGCCTCTGAATGGCTGACGCGTGGCACGCAGTGAGCACAAACTGAGCACAAAACTACCCGTTTCTGCCCGATCAGTGCCGTTCACACTCAGTCAGGAAGCCAGTTCTGACGCGGCATCCGACTTTCTGACTGGCTCCGCGGGGATCTTTGGGAGCACTAGGTCGCAGGTTCGAATCCTGTCGCCCCGATTCAAGCGCTGCAACCGATCTCGGGGTTTCCCGCACATCGTCCCAGGCGCAGATTTTTGGACTGTGTGCAGATTGTGTGCAACAGGAGCGCTCAGGTCAGCCCGTTGATCTTCCTGATCTGGCTCATGGCTGCGCTGTTGCGGACCTTCGCCTGCACGCCCCAGTCCTTCCAGGCGAGGGCGTCCACCAGGGCCGCCAGGTTGGTTACCGTCAACTCGAGACGGGAGGTGGTCGCCGCGCCACCCGGGCACATCCCACCAACTCCCGCTGCAGCACGCCAAGCGTCACCACCACGGCGGCTGCCCAGCATGGCGGGCACTTCTATTCTGAGGCGACTGGCCGGCTCTACCAGTGCCCGCCGATGATCTGTTCGATGCCGCCGTCGCCTGCTCGATGCGGTGCAGGAAGTTGAAAGCCAAGGCCGATGCCGATCCGGACCAGTCACTGGCTACTGAGCTGACCGTCGTGCTCGTGAACGCCGACTACCAAGTAAGTGACCGCTTGCCGATAAAGACGATTGAGCGAGAGAGAGCCTAGTCAAGCACCGCATAAAGATTCAGGACACGCACCTGACACAGATCAAGTGGAAGCACCTCCTAGTCGCTGCAGCAGTAATCGAAACGAAAGGAAGAAGCCACAACCATCTCAAGAAGAATCGTTTACACAACTTGACAAACGCACTCGAAAATGCATTAATCAAGGTGTATGAGCACACTCAATGGGCGTTCAACTGCCTACATCACTTGGCAAGAGCCCTCTGCTTGAAGCGCTATTCGAGATCCGCTTCCAAGCATCAAGACCAGCAGCAGGCGATCTGCTGCCAGGGATTCTGTACTCAAAATTGCAAGATCAATATCCTGACGTTATCTCCCTCCCGTTTTCAAAGGTTCCTCGAGATCTCCGAGACAGCGATGCAAACTTTCTATACCAGCCTTCTCATCGGTTGGTTGGCAGGAATTGCTCAATTCAGATAGGAGATAGGGTACTTGCACTGGCAGTACAGATATACCCCGGCTGGTCGAACTTCAAGATGCAAGCAGAGCAATTACTCTCCTCCGGCGAGAATACAGGGCTCATTGAAGCTGTCGAGCGCTATTCATTCAGATACATAAATCTCATTCCAGCGCCGGATGGGCAGCCCCAGCTGAATCTCCTTAACGCAAAGATTGAGCTCGGGGAAGCCCCACCTCTAGAGCGCGGCTTTCAACTTCGAGCAGAATTTGATGATGTGGAGTTTACTTCAGTAGTGCAAGTCGTACCCAACAGCAGTGCACAAGTTAATGGCAGAGATGAAGTCTCAGGCCTAATTGTCGACATTGACACTCAAAGATCTAATGAGAATGCTAACTTCTTTGAAGACAAGTCCCAGCTACTTGAAGATGGTCATTCTGCCTTAAAAAGGCTGTTCTTTTCATTGATTTCCGACCAAACCCTTCAGCAGCTTGAGCCCTCTTACTCATGACGAACTCTATAGTCGACAACAGAATTCGTGCGTTTGAAGCACAAGCCAGCACCGGCTCATTTTTTGTGCCTGCAACCGCCCTTGGAGCTTTTCTAATAATTGCTCTACATTCTCATTCACCAGAGCAAAAGCCAGGGTCTTATTATCAACCTAACCGCACATCCGGTAGCATTAGTTTTCAGATCCCTGGAGGCACGTACGAGCAGTTCATCACAAATGAGTTTTATAGAATCTTCGATGAACTTTCCAGTTCGCAAGTTGAATTGGATGCCGAATCAAAGGAAGTTCTTTACGACAATCTCTGGGATCTATACATATGAGGCCTGAGGAGATATTTGAGCAGGTCAGCTTGTTTCTGCCGAAGTATCTTACTCCTTCTCAGAAGCAGGACCTTTATGCCGAAATGCTGAAGTTCCCTGGCTCCACTCAGTTTTATCTCCATCGCCCAGACCTAAAGGATGAATTGCTACAGGGAGATGGGTGGCAAGGTTTTATGGCCATTAACTTCTATACTTGCAAGCCGAAGATTGTATCAGGCGTTATTCTCTCGAATTCATGCGATATATCAACCGCCAATCCCCGGAGTCTACCGGTAAATATTCTATTCTCTCCTCTTGTAAGCCTGTCACAGTACGAACAACTACTTCTTGCAAAGGGGAAGACAGCGGCTCAAGTCAATAGCCAATTCAAAGAGATACGTAGTCAGAAAGTGACCTCGATCTTTTATCTTCCCCCATTGGCGGGGGTGATCGAAGAAAGCGTCATTTTGCTTGACAATATTCATGTGCACCCATTGAAGAACTTTCTCGGCTTGAGCCGTGAACCACTGTTCCAGCTAAATCAATTCGCCTTCTACCTTTTCTTGATAAAGCTTTCGATTCACTTTTGTCGATTTCAAGAAGGCATACAACGTTTTGAAGATGTTGCCTAGCAATACTTACGACTCAGAAGATGAGAGCGATCGCGCTTACCAGCGACTCGATTCGTTCCCGCTTCTGACCTGGGACGATCGTTCTCCTGCAACTGGCGGGGTATTGCTCTGTGATGAGCGCGAAAGTCCCAGCCAATACTGTCCCTGCGGCAAATCCCGGAGCGTACAAAAGCTGGATTTCCACCGGTTTCAACAGATGAAAGAATCAGAAGAAGTGGCATTCAGCTGGGGAGAGCAAGGTGCTTTGCCGGGGTGCAGCGAGGTAGAGCTTTTTTCCGCGTAGAAGTCGTTCCATGCTTCGCCTGCGACTGCTTGTATGCTGCGGCCGACTTGATCGACGCCAAGGGGCAGAACATCGGCTGCACCAACGACACTACCAGCGGCGGGGGCCCAGGCAAGATGGCCGTGCTGTTGCTGGGCACCTACGACTACGTGACCGACGTGATGCGGATTTCCAAGATCTCCTGCTACCGAGGCCTACATCCCAATCTCCACAACCTATGCGCCATTGAATACCTTGAGCCAGGTATCCTTGAAGACTTTCCGATAGTCGAATGGTTCGATCCCCTCGATCGGCTCAGTGCCTAGGACAGCACTGGTCCAGGGTCTAGCGGGCAGCAGAGTGTTGTTATCGAGCCGAGCGCCTTCGTGCACGGCGGCAGCGTGGGGTGCGGTCCATCTGAACTCTGCTCGGAGTCCATTGATGGTCGGCCCGGTGTTGCTCTGCCGCAGGAGTCCGGTGTCGATAATGTTCCGAGGGCTGCCGACCTCTTGGCCATTGCTTCGAACCGTCGTAACACCAGAACGCCAGTCATAAACAGGCGCGGTGAGTGCTACCTGAAAGCGTGCATTCAGAATCTGGAATACTGCCGCCGCTGCTTTCTCCGAAGCCCTTCGAGCGTTGCCTTGGTAATCAATGGTGAACCGGATCTTCATGCCCAGAAGAATGTAGAAGTTCAGGTGACGTCGGCTAGTACCTCTACCTCTCGCTCCAGGGCGGAGACAAACAGCCGGTATGCCGTGCGGGCGACTGGTTCGTTGTTGCGGGCGGCCAGCAGTGCGACGAGCTGCCGCTGGCCTGGCGTCACGCGAAGGTTGAGGGTTTCACTGCGCAGACGATCAGCGCGGGGGATCGCTTCGGCCTGGGCCAATGGGTCGACGGGAAGGGTGCCGGGCATGGGTGCGCGCACAGGTGCATCCTTAGTTTTCCCGGGTCGGCCGAGGTTCCCCCTCGAGGGCCTGCTCCAGCAGCTGGCGGGCGATTGCATGGACACCGAGCCCACCGGCCGCGGCGGTCTGCTCCAGCCGGGCTAGGTGGATGCCGCGGAGCCGGATGCTGAGCGCCCGGGCGGGCTGAGGCAGCTTCCGTGGCGGCCTGGGACCCAGGGCGGCAACCAGCCGGGCGTAACGGTTCCGGCTGTTTCGATTCCGCCGTTCCGCCTCCCCAGGCTTTAGGTGATACCGGACGCAGTCCCCGGACACGCCAATTCGCCGGCCGATCGCCGAGTAGGTGAGGCCTCCCGCTCGAAGCCGCTGCGCCCGGCGCTGCAGGTCCCTAGTCCAGGGTCTGGAGGGGCTGATCACGCGGATTCCTCCAGCCTGCGAAGCTCCTTCAGCCAGCAAGCCACTCGGCGCCTCAGATAGGGCTGCTCCAGATGGTCGTAGGCGGCGGCGATGCTGGCGCGCAGCTGCTGCATGCGGCGCAGGGTTACGACCTGCTGGTGGCATGCCATCCACCGAGGGCGGTCGGTCGATGGGTCGAGGAGCTCGGACTGCAGCAGGGCGATGCGGGGGTCCAGGTCATCGGCCGCTGCAGGCAGGGCGATGGGGTGGTTCATCGCTGCCAATAGCAACCCTTGACCGGGGAGGCATCCTCCCGATCACGCTGGCGCTGCACAGCGCGGCCCAGCTGATACTGCCGATTGCCCAGCTCGACTTTGAGAGCGGGCGGGATGGAGGGATCGGCCAGGCTGGCAGAGATGGCCTGCAGCTCGGCGCAATCCCTGATGAGATCACCGGGGTCACTCACGGAATAGACAGCATGGGTGCACAGGGAGTTTTCCCGGTGCAGCTGGCCATCCGATTCCCGCCATTGCCAACCTGATCGGCAGACAGATGATCAGCGTCTGCTGTGCCAGTGAGGGGAGCTGCGGCCGTGATTCTGTTGTCTCACCGCGCCTGATTCGCCCGCGACAGGTGCGACCAGTGTCCAGGATCGGGGCTCTTGGACACTGGTCTCAGAGTCTCACCGGGTTGGTGTGCCAGTTGGACACGCCTGCCTGGTCATCGGTGGACGTTGCTGTCACCCTTCATCAGCAAGCGGCCAGCGGCTCCCCGACAACTTGCAAGCGCCTCAATCTCTTGCTTGTGTGGGATCGTCCCAAATAGCGCCTTGAGCAATTTGCATCCTCAGATTGGACAACTGCTCCCTCAGTTCAGATGCTCGCTTGCGACGTAGCTTCATCTCTTCTCGTTGTGCAGATATCGAACTCTGCAACGACTGAAGGACTCGCATTTCCGCTTCCAGGAGGCTTGATAGCCAGGAATGATCGGACGGAGCTTAGAGGCTTTCTCCACAAATGTCCTCGGAAGCAAGCTCAATGGGTTGATGCAGATTTGCCTCAACCTATCTGGCCTGCCCACAGCCACTGCGATCAGGCGGCCACCCAGGCGCGGACACGATGGCGGGAGACTTTGAGGCGCTGGGCGATCTGCCTCTGGGAGTTGCCGGCGCGATGCCAGCGGCGGGCACGGTCGGCGGGTGTTTCGGTGGCCCAGAGGATGACTCCGACGACAACGGCCAGCAGCACCGCCAGGGCGCAGAGGAGGGTGTTCATTGTTCGAAATGCTTGTGAGTGATCGGGCCGGCTCAGCGGCTCTCCGATCTGCGCCCATTAGAGCGCTGGCACCGGGAAAACTGAGGTTGCAATCAATGGCGCAATGCCTTCCTTCCAATGGTGAGATCCGTCGCGCAGGAACTGGATAGCGGGTGGCCCGATCCTGAGGGGAAATACCCCAGGACCCCCCAGCGCGGCCTCGAGTCGACGGCGGCCGCTTCGGCATCGCTGACGCGCCAGGTGCCGGCGATGCCGAAGGCACCGGCACCCGCCGCCCCGGCGACGGCCACCCAGATGGGGATGGTCCACAGCTCAGCGGAGGAGGGATGGCCCGATGACACCGCCCCGGCCGGCGCTCAGGACGAAGCGGCCGAAGACGCGGCCCCGGCACCGCTTACCGATGAGCAGGAGCTCGAGGAGCTGGATGGCGCGATCAAGGCCAGTGAGGAGCGGAGGGCGATCCTGCGGGAGAAGGTGAGCAGCCGGGCCATGGCGGCGCGGTTGCAGCAGGGCCGCTGATCAGCCGGGCAGCCGCAAGCACCGCTCCAGGTCGGCGGCGGCCAGGGCCGGCAGCAGCAGGGCCTCGAGCTGGTGGCCCTGCAGGCCGGGCGTCTGGATCTCCACTTCCGGGCCGAACAGGTGGCGCAGGGCCGGTAGGCGACGGTGCAGCAGGTCGGCCTCAGCGGCTGAGCATGCGGTGATGATCACAGGCGGGACGCGATTGGACCCAACAGGTCTACACTCTACCGGTCGATGTTATGGATGCTGTTGTAACTATTGACGTCTTAGTCGTGATCGGCTGGTGTAACGGTCGTGATCTTGATTAAGACCAGATGACGACCGTGACGCTGCCGTCACTTCTTCAGCAGGCGTGCCGGACGTCCCCGACCAGAGGGGGCGGTCGGGCCATTCGCCCGAGGCCATGGCGGCGTCGTAACGGGCGGTGATCGCTAGCACGATGGCGCCGATGGGGCCAGTGCTGGGGGATGCTTCCATCAGGCCACCTTGCCAGCACTGGCACAAGGGCCGCTGAGTCTCATGTCCAACGGCCTGTCCATGGCGCCGATGGGCGCCGCAGTTCCCAGTCTGAGACCGTCCAGGGCCCGAAGCGGTGGTCGTGAGACGGGCAGATCGTTGCGGTAGCTGGCGCAGCTGGCACACCATGCGCTGCGTCACTGCCTTCCCAGACAGGGCAGCCTGCGGGGGTGATGGGGTCTCCCCACCAGCCTTGGGCGGAGCCGACCGATCAGACGGAAGCGGCAACGGTCAGGCCAGCCAAGGACCGGCGAATAACCCGCCATCTATAGTCGGAGAGACGAAGCAATGCAGTCTGTTCGTTAAACCTTAATTACGGCCAGCAATAAATGGTAGTCAATAAATCACTTGCAACGATGGGCGCAGCTGCGTTAGCGGCAGGGTCAGCTTTCTACATCTGCTTCCGACCCAAAACCCTACTAATGTTCAAATGGGCCGAAGCGATAGGGGCTGGGGGAAGAGTGGACTATGCGCGAAATGCACTGAATTATTTAGGAGGAAAGCTGCCAGGGTGGGCAACGTATTCCTTGCCATTTGCGCTGTATGTTCTTGCTTACATGCTGGCCATAGAGTCTCTTTGGGAGGGCTCTCGTTCGCCAATGAGGCTAGCGTGGTTAGCAATAGTCCCTACTATGGCGATAGCCTCTGAACTAGCCCAGGCGGCGCAGCTGATCCCCGGGACTTTTGACTGGGTAGACCTAGGACTGCTAGTCTTTGCGTGTACCGTTGGCATGCTAATAGCCAAGAATCATGGCAAAGGCACAACATGCAGATCATTTTGCCAAAAATATCGCATCAGCGGCTCTGCTAGGCCTTTTCATCTTCCTCGGTGCAGGGAGTAGCGAGACAGACTCAGCAGCCGACAAGGTTGCAAGCGAAGAATCGGCTTACAACCTCACATCAGAACAACTCCACGGCGAATACGAAGCTAACAAGGTTGCTGCCGAATCAAAATACAAAGATAAAGTTGTCACGATAACCGGTCCTATCCAAAGCATTGGAAAAGATGTGGTTGATACTGCTTATTTAGTGATTGGTGGCAGTGGCCTCAATGGGGTCCAGTGCATGTTCCCTAAGGACCAAGAGTCAGCGATAAGTCAGCTATCAAAGGGCCAAATTGTAACTGCCAAAGGGAAGGTCAGCGGTCAACCGCTCGGAAATGTGCTTCTAAACAGTTGCAATCTCCAGTAGCAATCAGGCCATACGGGCTGGGCAAAATATCTTGCCAAAGAGACTGATTTGCAACCAACCTCAACCGAGTTTTGCATGTAGACTGTCAAGATATCGCCAGCTCGAAGCGCTTCCAGGATCTCTCGCTGGTGATCAGTGAGGCAGAGGGCTTATCGCTTTTCATCTCGAGGTCGTTCTGCTCAAAGATGAGAATAAGGCTGTTGTGGAGTGCCGGGTCACACAAGCCCAGAACTGGCCGGCTCCGAAGCAATGCCGGCCAACTGCTCATCCTCGGGCGGCAGCGACCAAGGCTCCTAGAGGCCTACCGCGGATAGCCTGGAAAAGTGCGGGTAGCCGCGATGGAGAGGGCGGCAGGCAGGCAGCCGCCATCACATGGAGTTTCCAGGCAACGCAGGGTGTTCACCGGCAGCAATGGCCTTCAGCTCGGACGAGCTTAAGGCCCTCAAGTCCTTCAGTTCAGGCAGCGGCAGCATGCCACGGCCCGCGAGGGTCAGGTGCAGATAAATCCTGGACTCACGGGATATCGGTGCGGCGTTGATGGCCTCCAGCAACTGCGCAGAGGCCAGGGCGGAAGCCTGTGGGTCGAGGCCCGTCAGCTTCGCGGTGCTGTTGATGGCGCCCAGCGCGACGGCCAGGTTCCCCTTCTCTACGGCCAGGCGGTAGAGATACTCCAAGCGGGCGAGCGTCTGCTCCAGCAGCTGGGGCCTCGCCTCTTGCCAGTCGGTGGCGAGCCGCGACCGAAGTGCGGCCAGCAGCCGGCGGCCCTGACGGTCGCTAAGTCCCCAGCTTCGGCAGAGATTGCGAAGGTCGGCGGCGGAGCCTCCCTGCAGATGCAGGGCTCGCAGCTGATCAAGTCGGGCCTCGGTCTGGGTGGCGCGGTCGGTCGAAACGGTCATCGGTGGCCGTCCTCCGTGCAGGCGCGACGGATCCAAGCCCATCGACAGCGGACCTTCTCCCCATTCGCCAGCAGCACCAGGGCCTCACTGGGGGCGTAGTTGGCGTGGACCATCGTTGCGGGGACCGGTTCCGAGTTGCGCGGGCTGTGGATCTCGATGGCGGCGCCTGGCGGGGTTTGCGCCACCTGCAGCCGGTGAAGCGCGCGGCTGAGGCCCGGGTCTTCGGGTGGTGGGGTCGGCGGGCCTTGCGAGGGGGTGGCGGGGCGGTTGGTAGAGCGATGCATGGGGGTGATGGGTGAGTTATGCGGCGGCCGATCGGGGCGGCCAATGCGGGTCGTCATCGCCAGGGAGGAGCGAATCGCCGAGTGCCAAACGACCGGTCGTTTGGGTCCCTCGCGCGCGGGGGGCCTTTGTCGGTTGGTCGTTTGGGTCGTTTGGGTCGTTTGGCTCCAGCGCAAGGAAAGAGAGGGAGGGAAATCGCTCCGGGTCCTCACGTGAGACAGACCCAACCGACCCAAACGACCCAGCCGACCTTGTTTCTGGAGCCCCCCGCGCGCGAGGGGGATGATCGGCCGTCGACTGGGGCCAGAACTCGTACAGACGGCTCCCCTGGCCGGGACGGACGCGGGAGACCGATTGCAGAAGTCCTTTCTTCTCCAGGGCCGACAGGACCTTTCGGGCGGCATCCTCGGGATGCTTGCCCTCGAACCTCATCGATGCCACCAACGTGGCGACGGTAGTTTTCTCCATCCGGTCTTCCCACCGGTCGCGCACCTCGCGCAGCACCTCGAACTGCCGGTCGGTGAGATTCCCTTCGGCCTGGGCCTGAGACTGCTCTTGTTCGAGGATCTCGGCACCGCCCAACAGCTCCCACGTGCTGCCGTCACGCTGGATCACCATGCTCTGAGCAGGGCCGCCGCGGGACTGGGTTGTGAGCAGCCGCCTCGGGTCGGTTTCGTTGGCGGTAGCCGGCGCGAGCTTCAGGATCTGCGATGCAGCAGCAGGGAGGGCCGTGCTGCCACGGCTGGCGGCTGCAGCACCTTCCCCGGCGCGTCCCTTGCTGGCGTGATGGATCACCACGACCGTTGCATCGTGGGGCGTCACCTGTTCCATCAGGTCGAGGATCGGTTCGACCACCTGGGTGCTCTCCTCCTTCAGGCCCAGGGGCGCGATGCAGGCGGAGAGGGAATCGATCAGCACGATCAGGCCGGGGTTGGCCTGGGCGACCTCTGCGATCCGGTCGATCCCTTCGGCGTCAAGGTGCAGCGGCCGGCCGGCATGGGCGAGTCCCACAAGCGGGCCGCCGATGGTGCCGATGGCATCGACCCAACCGATCTCCTGCAGCATCCGCGCCCAGTCAGCGGGGCCCTGATCAGTGCCAACGATCAGCACGGGTGGGCACGGGCCGGAGAGGGTGCGGTCGAGGAAAGACAGCTCGTGGCGATGCCATGCCGCCAGCCATGCGAGGGCCAGGGAGGTCTTACCCACCTTCGGCAGCGCAACCCACAGGTTGAAGCTCCCTCGCATCACGAGGCCATCCCATGCCCAAGGATCGGGCCGTAGGTCGAGGCGGTCGCCCGGGTGCAGCAGGTCGGCCTCCCCGCCATTCGCCCTACGGCGCCTTGCAGCGGTCAGGAGGGCCTGTAGCTCCTGATCTCTTACCGTTATGCCCATTCCTTCGGCGGATGCTCTCAGGAGCGGCAGCCGCATGGCGTAGGGGGCCCTCCCGTTCAGCAGGTCGGCAGCGGTCACTTCCAGGCCGGCGAGCTTCTGGTCGGGCGCCAGGGTGGCGGGTTTCGCCTTGCCCTCACCATCGGCGATCGGGTGCTGAGGGAGCCTTTCTTTCAGGAGGGCTGCATAGGCGCCCTTCTTCGCCTTGGCGGGGCTGTACAGCTCATCGGCGGGGATGACGCCCAGCAGGATCAGCCGCTTCCAGGCGTTCTTCTCATCGGATCCAGCCATCACGCACCGCCCGCCCGGGGCAGCTCGTAGGTCTCGAGGGCGCTGGGTTCGGCGGCGGTCAACTGCAGCAGGACGGCGCGGCAAGCGTCGACGTTCCAGGCCACCGGTGCCGTGGCGCCCATGCCGCGGCGGTAGTAGTGGACGCCGGGGGTGAAGTGGCCGGCGGTCTTGAGCTTCTGCAGCGTGGTCCGCGACAGGCGAAGCAACTTGCATGCTTCATGGGTGCTGGCCCATTCGGGGGATGCGACGGCGACGGCCATCTTTCGTATCCGGGTTACGAAAGAGTTTTCCGGGTTTGAAATTGCCTCCCTTTGACCTGCTGGCGTCCCTGTGGAAAACCTTGCATTCCCCAGTGATTGCAAGGCTTGCTGGCGGGCTACAGCCAGCTGGTGCGCTCTCGACGCTCCGGCCCGGGCAGCGCCGCCGGCTGGCTGTTCTGTATCAACCGAGCAACGTCTCTAACTGCGTCGCCATCGTCGCAAGCTGTGTGGCGGTGCCCGTCGCCACAGCGAACGCCCGGGCCGTCTCGTTGCTGGTGAACCTGGCGTACGCCCGCAGGTGGCATTCGAGGCTGTGCCCCATCGCCTGGCTGAGATCCTTCGCGGCGATGCCTAGGCGGTGGCCTTCGTAGCTGTAGCGGTGCCGCAGGCTGTAGGGCACCAGCACCTCACCGAAGGCAGTCGCTTCGGCCCGCAGCTGGTGCCAGACCGGCTGACGCCGCAGGTAGGTGTTGATGGCGTCGCCGGCACGGCCAGAGCCACCCAGCGGCGGCAGATCCTCACGCAGCTGCAGCCGGCCGATCAGGTTCCACTGCATCGCGGTGCCGTCGAGGTCACGCACCGGGAGGGGGAACAGGCGCCGCGGTTTCGTCTGCCCACCGCCGCCTTTCTTCTGGTAGGTGCACCAGATCTGGATCCCCTCGGGCCCAGGCTTGGGCACCAGGTAGCGGAGCTCCTCAGGCCTGAGGCCGAAGGTGCTCAGCAGCTGAATGGCGAACCGCCACCGGGCCCCAGTTTCGTCGCCGGGGAGGCCGTCGATCAGCCGGAGGATCTGCGCATCCTCCATGGGGTAGCCCTCCCGCTTGCCTGCCCCTCGAGGCCGCTGCCCGACGTGGCTGGCGAGCTTCGGCGGCGGCATCCAGCAGGTCTTGAAGTGCAGGCGCTCGGTGCAGTAGTTGAGGAACTGGGCCAGGTTCTGCGCGGCGATCTGCCGCGATCGGCTGCCCGGTTCCCAGCGGATGAGCACCGCGTCCAGCAGCTCGGCGGCGTTCGATGGCGGCTGGCGGGCCTCCAGGCAGCCCAGGGCCAGCTGGAGGGTCGGCAGGTACTTCTCGTTCCAGGTGCCATCGGAGACGGCATTGCCGAACGACTTCTTGTGCGCCTCGAACCGGGCGACGGCTTCGGCCCAGCCGTGCTCGGTGCGGCTGCTGGCGCCGTCGACGATCGCCGCGGCGCCCTTGAGGGTCTGGCCGGCACACACCTGCTGGTAGATCAGGCGGACGCGAAGCAGGGCGTCACCCGTCGCCGATGCCTGCCATGGGTAGGGAAGGATCACGCTGCTGGTGCCGGCGCAGGCGCGCACCTGCAGACGCATCTGGTTCCGGTGGGGGAAGACGCTCCAGCCCTTCGCTGAGCTGGCCACCACCTGCTGGCGGAAGGCCTTGGCCCAGGCGGTCGGATCGGTGGGCATCGGGGCCAGTCTCATGGCTGATCTGCACACATTCTGTGTGCAGACTGCACACAATGCCAGCCCAAGCTGGACAAGGACGCACAAGCGGCAAGGGCAGGAACCCAGTTACTGCAGGGGCTTTTCCCGTCCTGAGATGAGTCTCAGATGCGCTGCTTTCTGCTTTGGGAGCACTAGGTCGCAGGTTCGAATCCTGTCGCCCCGATTGATCGTTCAGAGATTGGCCACGGCCACAGGTTGAACCCCTTGGCTGCCGCCACACCCCAGTTCTTCCAGCCGGACATCTGCCATGTCCGATTCAACGGCCACGGCCAGGGATATGGACCCCAGGGAACAGATCTGCTCAATCCATGCCATGCATCAAGAGCCAGCTCTCGGCCACCGTTTCAATCCGTCGTGAGGGCGCCCCGGAAGCGGAGCGTCCTACCCGTACGTTGGCCCCATCGACACCCAGCCCAAGCTTGCAACTGCCGCATTTTGCTCGTGTGGTGCTACGGCACCCTCAGACTCTTTCGTTCGCGATCTCCAGACGTCGCATCAGGCCGCATCTATCAGGACTGTCCTTCCGGGTCTTGACGATTTCAGACAGTCAGTGACCCCACATGAAGCCGTTGCCCGCCTCATTGGGTATGGAGGAACCTAGCGAGAAGGAACACAGACCAGCAGCTTGAGTTACTGTTGCCTTGATAGACCGCTTGGGGTAGAGCCAATGTTTCGATGGAACCCAGCTACTCTTTGCGTCGTTGTTCTGGCATCCACTGGCGTGTTTTGCCATGGGCACCCTGTTTCAGCATCGAGTACGAGCAGGATGATTTCGAGCAACGCAGGCTCTGCCAAGAGAACTGTCGAGGCCATCCTCAAGCTCGAAGAACTCACGGATGCCAATGCGGCCCACCTCCTGCTCGAACTTGGCAGTAAGTCGATGGTGGTTGTGTATTCCAGCAAGGAAAACAGTCCTGCCCAGACGGCCCAGCTTGATATGATTGCTCGCGATAGCAATAACTATGTAGGTGCTATCAAGTTCTACCGACTTGACCAGGCCAAGTACCCGAAGACGTGGAGTGATATCAGCCATAACGAAGTCTGGACCCGTGGCCCAGTCTTCATGCTTGTCAACAACAATCCGAAGATGATCGGCACTGTCAAGGATCTCAAGAATGGTGCCGAAGTCACCGTTCATTCGATCTCCACCGATCATCTGCGTGCTGAAATCACTCGCTTTCTTAAGATCCGACCGCCTGTCTATCACGTCACTGTTGATGAAGTCGACCGGCTGATTCTCAAGCCTGGGCTACCCACCTTCATCATGGCTTATCGCAACAAGGGTCCCCAGCACATGCCCACGCAGTTCCAACGCTTTGCCTATGAGTCACAGCTGTATGCCGGTCGTGTCAACTTCGTGCTGATCGACCTCGACCAAGGCGATCCTTCGGCCCAGCTCGGTTTCAACCTTCCCAAGCAGGACGAGCCCTACTATGTAGTCTATAAGCCAAAGGACAAGGTCGGTCTGCTCATCAATAATCCCCTGCTGTCCGAGGTGCTGATGGAGGATGCCATTCGCAGTTACTTCGGTCCCGGCCACGAGCCTGCCAAGGTGATTCCATAGGCCCGCCTTCCCTGACTTCCTCTGGCTCTGACCCAGCCCGTGAGCCTCCATGGGCTGGGTCCGAAAGGGGCCTGTCCGTCCCACACCCTCACCCCTCTTGTTGGGCCACGGACCTGGCGCAGGCCAGAGCCATGGCTCCCGAGCGACGATTTGAATGACGAACCCGATCACATGCTGTTCTCCTTCATCAGCCCTTGGGTCATCTGATCAATCTTCTCGCCATCCGCGGCCCGTTTCTGCGTGTTTCCTTTCTTCTCCGACTGGCCGTCCTCACCTGTCACAGCGCCAATGGTGGACTGAAGCTTGCTGTCGGTCTCTTGTGTTGAGGCGGGAGCCTTCTCTGTGGCTGCTCCGAGAAGCATCTGCGATTGGGCCATTGGATTCGAGAGGGCCATCACTGGAGAGGCCATCAACAGTGAAGCCATGAGCACGGCCAATGACAGAAATGACAGGAAGAAGGTTTTCATCTCAACTCTCTTGTAATGGACTACTCAACCGTACTGCCGATCCCCGGTGCTGCGTCATGAAGTGCAGCGATCATGCATCGGCACGCAGCACGGCCATCCGCCGTGATGGGATCACTTCCCATCTTCTGCTTTCACCCTGGAGACGTGCCGAACCAACCCATGGGCGGCCTGATCAGCAGCTGCGGCGTTGGCGATACGTTGTCGTTTGTCCATTCATCCATGGTTAGTTTGATCTGATGCATCCACCCATGACGACACCTTAGGCATCGTCGTTTCCATCCTTTTCGCACAGCCTGAGTTCCGTTGCTGGCCACCCGCGTCTGTCATCCCGTCACGGTCTCTGCTGCCCCTGGGAAGCTTTCGTTCCCCCGCCGCCGCTGCGGAACGCCGTAGAGCTTGACTTCATGCGCTTCGCACTGCCATCACCTGGCTGCCAGCCTGGAGCCCCCCAGATTGAGGCTGCTTGCTCCCCGATCCCGCCACCCTTCGACCCGTCCCCAGCACAGCAGCGGTGAGCGGCGTGCTCGAAACCCTCGCCTTTATTCGTGATCCGGATTTTGCCCGCTCCCGCTTCGAGCGGTACGGCGATGTCTACGAAACCAGCCTGCTGGGGCAGCGCACCGTGTTCATCCGTGGTGGGCAGGCCATCGCCGAGCTGTTCGCCCAGGGTGACGCGGTCGAGGGCTGGTGGCCGGACAGTGTGAGGCAACTGCTGGGACCGCTGTCGCTGGCCAACCGCAACGGTCCGGACCACAAGGCACGCCGTCGGGTGGTGGGGCAGCTGTTCGCCTCCGCCGCCCTGAGGCGCTACAGCCCGGCGATTGTGGCGTTGGTGGAGGGCCTCAACCAGGAGCTGCTTGCTGCGCCAGCGCCCGTGGCCCTGGTGCCCCGCTTGCGGCGCTTTGCGTTCACCGTGATCGCCACCACAGTGCTCGGGCTCGATGGCGCCGATCGTGACGCCCTGTTCGTGGACTTCGAAACCTGGTGTCAGGGCCTGTTCTCGCTCCCGTTCGCCCTGCCCGGCAGTCCTTTCGCCCGCGCCCGCCGGGCACGCCAGCGCCTGTTGCGGCGCCTCGGCTCCGTCCTTCAGAAGGCCCAGAGTGCCTCGGCCTCCGGAGCCCCCCTTGTGGCTGGCGGGCTCGATCTGCTGGCCGGCGGCCTGGATGAAGCCGGCCTTCCCCTGGCCGACGACGATGTGGCGGAGCAGTTGCTGCTGCTGCTGTTCGCCGGCTACGAAACCACGGCCTCCGCGCTCAGTTGCCTGCTGCTCACCCTGCTGCAGCATCCCGCCGAGTTGGCCTGGCTGCTCGAAGAGCTCGACGGCCTGGCCTGGCCCCCTGCCGAGGGGGACGCGCTGAGCGCCTATGACGCCCTGCGGGCGCCCCGACTGGATGCGGTTGTCAAGGAGGTGATGCGGTTGACCCCGCCGGTGGGGGGCTTCTTTCGCCGCACCCGGGAGCCCATCGCCCTGGCGGGTGTGCTGGTGCCGTCCGACCGGGTGGTGCAGGTGAGCATCACCGCCAGCCATCGCCATGGTGCTGACCCGGAGGATCTGGCCGCCTTCCGGCCCCAGCGGCATCTGGGGGGAGCAGAACCAGTCACCCTGCTGCCCTATGGCGGCGGTGAGCGCGTCTGCCTGGGCAAGGCGCTGGCGGAGCTTGACATCAGGCTGCTGGCGGTGGGGCTGTTCAAGCAGCTGAGCCTTGCTCTGGAGCCCGAACAGGACCTGACGCTCATGATCATTCCCAGCCCCTCCCCGAAGGATGGCCTGCTGGTGCGACCGCGTCGCCGAACCAACCTGGCCGGTGCCGTTGGGGTGCCGTGAATTCAGGCTGGGCCAGAGCGGAACCAAATCAATGAGCTTGATGCCCAACTGCCTCAGGAATCATTTGCTGTCATGGACTCTTTCTGAAGATCCTTGAGATTCAGGGTATAGGTTGCGATCGAATTCCAGAAGCCCGATCCACCACTGGCCAGCAGACCCAAGCCCACCACGTGGAAGGATCGATTGGTCTCCGCGAAATCCGCTGAATAGTAACTGCTGGATAGCCAGGCGGTGGCAATCCCTGCAAAGACAGCAAGGATCTGAAGGAGAGTCTTCCTTAGTTTCTCTTTGCTGGGACTGGATTGCTTTTCGCTCAACCAGGAGAATGGCGGCAGGCCCTTGAGGATCTCGACCAATCGCTCAGTGGCGACGCTCAAGGTAATGATCAGAGGCAGAAACGTTGTAATGCTGGGTGAATCCATGCTCGGAAGTTGATGCGTATCGTGTTGAAAGAAGGGGCGACCCAGTGGGCCGCCCCAGGCGAAGGGCGATCAGGCCAACTTGCGGCCATTCACCAGATAGATGGCGTCAGAGCTGGGAGAAGGGGCGTACTGAAAGGGGCCGGCTTTGGCTGCACCTTTAAGATTTGCAGGCAGCAATGGCCAGATATCTGTAAAGTCAACACTGACGGAACTCGTCTTGCCGTTGACAAGAACCCCTTCGGCGTTGGGTTGGCAGTTCAACGCTTTGATCTTTTCTTTGGCTTCCTCTTGTACGTCTTTATTGACTGTGACATAGACAACATAGCCTGCCTTGGAAATCTCTGCAGCGGCATCACTGGACTCTTGCTTATCGTCGAAGAAGGCAATCTTTGTCTCCTTTACCGAGACAGGGCAAGTGCCTTGATCAGGAATGCCTGCAACGACAGCATAAAGCAAAGAGGTGGCTCCAGGCGCTGCAAGAGGAGCCTCAAATGGAATCCGCCTGGCAGTTCCAGGAATGGATGGCACGGAGGACGAGAAATCCAGATCTGCAATCTGGAAGCCGCCATCGCCAAGCTGATCATCCAGATCCTTGACATTCAGAGGCACAGCTACGTTATAGCCAGACTTCTTCAGATTCTCGACTTGTGTGTCCTGTCGTCCTGCGTTCGTGAAAAAGCTCGTCAGGCCTACATCAAGAGTCGCTGCATGTGCAGTTCGGGCGAATGAGACCGTGGTGATGAGGAGGCTGAAGCTGACCAGGGCTGTGGTGACGTGCCGTGATATCGAGGAGAGAATCCTCGCGAAGTGACGATCTTTCATGGTGAAGGAAGATAAGGTTAACGGAGCGTGTTGCGATGTGCCTGGGCTGGCTTTATGGCATAAGGGGCCATGCATGGTTGGCAGTGAGGCTCACTCTGGCGATGTGTTGACCGACCTTCAGGACGAATGACTGAATGACAGTGCCCATCCTGGGAAAGTGGCTTACATCTTGGGAGCCTCGCTCTTTGACTCCTGCCGGGCTCCGGTGTCGCCATGGCTCATCGAATGGGCATGGTTTCGACGTTGAGGTGCTGTCAATCTCGATCCATCTTGGGTTGGTATCGTGGCAGTCATCTCATCCACGCTCGATCTCTCGCCTTAGCGCCTGCAGCTGAGTATCCAATTGTGATTCCAGTTCCAGATTTCTGGAGGCCGCCGCCGTGATCATGGGTCGATCGAACCATGGATTGATGACCAGGTCACCCAGGCTGAACCCCATGGGCCTGAAATGGGCACCTTCGAATGGAACAGGCGCCGAGGCATCCGGCCGATTTAACGAGTTGTAAAACCAGGCGACAGTATCCTTGGCCAGTTTGTCGGATTTAAAGGCTGCCAAAACCAGCAGGTGAAAGAGATCAGCTTTCTTGATCAGATTCTTGGTATCAGCTGGGGTGGGTTGCACACCCCAGCCACGATCATCAATCCACTTTGCCAGTGCCCTTATCCGTACGGCGTTGGACGTATCACTATTCACTGGCGCCAACAGGACGGAAATCTGATCTCGGATGAAGAGGTCGTTGTAGATGAACTTCGGATCGGAAGCCGATCGTTCCATCAACTCTCCCTTCTGGCCTCCGCATCTGGAAATCAAGTTCCTTGAGGCCAAGGCCTCAGTGACCAACCCTTGGCGGAGAACCATGAGTTGCTGTGCGATCCCACGGATGAACTTCTCGTGGGCTGCATCCGGAAGCTTTTGCTCAAGGATTTCAGTCAGGTACTGAATCAAGTCATCCTCTTCCGCCGGTAGCTTCCCCGCGCTTTCGAGAAGTGCTATGTACTTGCAACCAAGGCTATGGCCGAGCCAGATGTAGTTATCGGCCTTCAGGTAGATCTCTGGGTCTCCTCCCTCCGCTGTTGCCAGGGAGACCAGCTCTGGGATGAGTACATATTGCTCCTTCAGTAAGAAGATGGCTTCTCTGTAGTGGTTGAAGCCGAAGCTGAAGGGCAGAATGACAATGGTGTATGACTTGTCAAAGAAATATTTCAACAGATGCTGGTAAAACAGCATCGGCGCGAATGTTCCAAAGAAGGCCCCGCCTAGAAACTGAATCACTCCCTTGGGCCGGGGATGGAGTGCTACCCAGCTATGGGAAATCGGTTTGAACCGGAGTTTTGACATGGGCGGGTATCGGGTCATCCATTTCGAGCCTGACCATAAATCGCTCTGCCGACTTCGATGTCACTGACATGACAGCTCGCAGGCACGTTCATGACAACTGATGGATGATTCAGGTTGTGTTTCTGATGTCTTCCTCGCCGGACTCCCCTGAGCTTCCCCATGGCCTCGTCAGCAGCGCCGCGTGGGCCCCGTGCCCTCAGGCTGCTCCGGCGGATCAAGGACGACCGGATGGTGAACCGCTGCTGCTCTCGCTGACCTGGGCAGGTCTGGCCCCGCCGGGGTGCCGGCTTGCCTTCCCGTCCCTGAGGCTGGGGCCTGGATGATGGGCCAACCCATGGAGCCTGTGGAGGCCTTTCGATGAAGGTGATTGTCGATCTCTGCGTTGTCCCGATCGGTGTCGGCGTCAACCTGTCCCCCCTCATTGCCGCCTGTGAACGGGTGCTGCGGGAGGCCGGCCTCAAGGTCCAGCTGCACCCCAACGGCACCGCCATTGAGGGCGAGTGGGCGCCTGTGTTCCAGGCGATCGAGGCCTGCCATAGGGCCGTGCACGCGATGGGTTGTCCCCGCATCTACACCTCCGTCCGGGTCAACACCCGCACCGATCGGGATCAGACGCTGGAGGACAAGGTGGCCAGCGTTGAGGCGCTGCTGCAACGGATGCCGGATGGGGGCCATTGAGCAGGGCGCCCATGCCTTCCGCCTGCCCCTGCTGCCCCGCCGGCTGCGACGGCCAGAGCCGATCCCTCAGATCACCACCGCCTCGATGGGTCGGCGGGCCGAAAAGGGCAAGGCTGCGCAGCGCCCGAAGCGCAGCACGATGTCCGGGCGCCGACCCGGCAGGCCCACCAGCGCGGCCAGTTCGGCGCGATACGCCGGCACCTCGACCGGCTGGTTGAGAAAGGCGCAGGTCAGGCCCAGCGCTGTCGCCTGCAGGGCAAAGCGCTGGCAGGCCCGTCCCACCTGAACCCAGTGGGCGGGGTCGGCCTCGGCACCGGTCAACACCGCGATCCCGGCGGACGAGTCGATCTGCCGGGCGTAGCGGGCCGTTTCCGCCTTGACGGTGAAGACCCGTTCGAACAGCCAGGGCCCCAGCCACTCCGGCAGGGGGGGCTGGCCGCTGGCGGCGCTGAACAGCCCATCGCCTTTGCGCAGGGCGGCGTTCGGGCTGAACCGCAGCCAGCGCTTCAACTCCGTCACGAAGGCTGGATCCCCCATCTGGGCCGCGTTGGCCGCCAGGACCAGATCGCGCAGTTTCTCCAGCTGCGGCCGTTCACTCACCAGCACCAGCGCAACCCCCGGGACCGCGGCCGCCGCCCTCAGCTGGTGCAGATCGCCCGCGTCGACGCTCGATCCGTCGTAGTCGGCCCGGGTCGACTGCCGCCGTGGGATCGCCTCGAACAGGGCCTGATCACCGCCCTTGCCCGTTCCGTAGCGGAATCGCACCCCGCCCTCGCCAACTGGATCGAACGCAAGGGCCCCGGCACGGCCGGCGGCACCGGCCGCCAGGGCCAGGTTCTCCGCGGCACAGCCCAGCGAAACAAACAGATGGTGGTCGTCCGGGTCGACGACAGGGGTACGCCGCTGGAGATCCGCAAGGATCGTGATGCCGTCGTCGTCCGGCCGAAACAGCCAGGGCTGGGTGTTGTGTCCGTTCGCCGCCAGGGTGGCGTACCGGATCAGATCGCGGGTCTGCGGGGTGGTTGTCGGCCTCTGGCGCATGGCGGCGACGGCGGCGTCGTACGCCTCCATCGAGCCCATCCCGCCCCTGTGGGCCCAGATCCCACCGCCTGCAGCCACCGCGGCAGCGCCGGCCCCCAGCAACAGATTCCTTCGCGTCACCATCGCCGTACCTGCAGTGGGAGGAACGGCGGCGCCTCGCGGTGCCGCAGGCCTGGATCTTCAACGTACGGAGCCTTTCCCGCTGCGACGCAGCACCAGGCGATCGAGCCGCAGCTGATGGTCGGAGCTGGTGAGCCGTCCGTAGGCCAGGCCCACGACGCCGAACACCCCCAGCGCCGTCGCCGACGCGATCATGAACAGGATCACGATCTGGTAGCGGACGGCCGCCTCCGGTGTCGCCCCCTGGAGGATCTGTCCGGTCATCATCCCGGGCAGGCTCACCAGGCCCATCACCATCATCGAATTGATCGTCGGGATCATGGCCACCCGGATCGCCTCGCGCACCACCGTCTGGCAGGCCTCCCAGCGGGTCGCCCCCAGGGCCAGATCCGTTTCGACCTGATCGCGCCCACTGCGCAGACCTTCCATGAAGCGATCGAGTCCGAGGGAGATGCCGTTGAGCGTGTTGCCCAGCACCATCCCCAGAAGCGGAATCAGATATTGGGGGTTGTACCAGGGCTGGGGCCGGATCAGGCCCGACACCGCCAGGCCCGTGACCAGCGCCGAAGAGGCCATCACCGACAGCAGGCTGTTGAGGTAAATGCCGGCAAAACGGTGGCGGGTTCGCTGGACGGCGGACACGCCGGCGATCATCGCCATGGCCGCCCCCACCAGCACGATCAGGGGCGCCTGGTCCTGGCGGAACAGCCACTCGAGCACGAACCCCACCAGCAGCAGCTGGACCACCATCCGGACGGAGGCCACCAGCAGGCTGCGGCCCAGTCCCAGGCGCAGCGCCGCCGAAAGTCCCACGTTCACCAGGATCAGCAGGGCGGACAGGGCCAGGCGGCCATCGCTGATCGTCAGGGCGCCGGCACTGGAGGGGGTCATCGCTGCAGCTCCAGGGTGCGGGTGGCGAAGCGCTCGATCTGTTCGCCGTCATGGCTGATCAGCACCAGGGCACGGGGACCGGCGGCGAGCCAGTCGATCAGCAAGGCCTCGACGGCGCTGGTGGTGGCCCCATCGAGGGAGGCGGTGGGTTCATCCAGCAGCAGCACGGTGGGATCGAACTGGAGGCCCCGCATCAGGGCCAGGAGCTGCAGCTCGCCGCCGGACAGCCGCTCGGCGTCGTAGCTCAGGAACGAGGGGTCGCGCCCAAGGGCGGCCAGCCAGCCGGTGATGCGCGCATGGCTCCAGCCACCCCGGCCGCGCCGCTCCCGGAACCGCCAGGGCGAGCGAAGGTTCGCCTCGACGCTTCCCCCTCCGGTGACGGGCCGCTGGGCCAGATACAGCACCATGGTCCGCCAGCGCGGTAGACCCCACTCCCCTGGCGAGCGCCCCAGCAGGCGGAACGATCCCGCCTGGGGAGGATCGAGCTGGGCCAGGGTGCGCAGCAGCAGGGTTTTGCCAGCCCCCGAGGGGGCCACCAGCCCCAGGCGATCACCGGCGGCGAGCTCCAGATCCAGCTGGCTCCAGAGCAGCCGATCCCCCAACCGCCGCTCGAGGCCGTCGGCGCTCAGCAGCTGGGGGCGGTCCAAGGGCGTGGGATGGCTGGGCACCCCTCACTTTGACCCCGTCATGGTTGGCCCAGCGCCGATTGGCAGCTGGTCCCTTTGGAGGCCAGCCACAGTTCCACGGTGCCCTGGGGGACGGAGCGCGCGTAGGTCCATGAACTCAGATCGATGGGAGAGATGCCCGGCTTTGCATTGCCGGAACCGGCCAGAAGGGCACGGACAGACGACGACGTTGGTTTGAGGGCGTTGATCTGGGCGATCAGTTTGTTGCTCAGATCGATGTCGGCTTTGTGGAAGAAGCGAACGGAGTTGTATTGGCCGCAGCTTCTTGACGAGGGTTCGACGACGCGCACGCCAGAGACGATGTACCAGCGCTTCGCGGAGAGCTGGAACAGGATCGGTTTCAGTTGTTCGGCGATGGACGGATTGTCCAGATGGACGGTGACGACGGCCAGGCTTGGTTCGGTGTAGGGACTTTTGGCCTTGGCCGTTTCGAGCCTGACCGCATTGAGCTGGTTGACCACCCTGGCCTGGGCCAAGGATCCCGCCACCAGCTTGGGATCGGTGATCGGGTCCTGGGCCAGCTGGGAGACGCTGACGGCCTGTTCGCCATTGCTGTCCCTGCCTTCCACCTGCTTGCGCAGCGCATCAATCGCCAGCGCCCCGGCTTCCCCGCAATCGGCCTCGATCTCGGCGGCCGGAGTCAGATCCCTCTCACCGAGCTTCAGGTTGAGATTGAACACCTGCTGCTGGTAGTAGTCATTGCAGGCCTCGCCGGAACTCTGAACCAGACGATCCAGCACCCTCGCGGCCTGGTCGACGCCATGGTTGAACTGGGTCTGGGTGGTGGACGCATGGCGGGAATTCGTGTTCTGGGCATTGATCGACTCCTCTCCGGAGGATCCTTCAATCAGCAGAATGGCGATTCTCGCCAGCAGTAACTTGTCCCTCGAGGCCTTGTCTTTTCCGGGCTCCGTGTTGAGCATGTGCTCGATGGCCAGCAGCGAGATGTCTCTGCCGAGTTGTCTTGATGTGAGTTTATCGGTGAGGTCGCCAACCAGCCCCGCCGTGCGTGATTGCTGCGACAGCTTGTTGACCTCGTTGGAGGTGATCGTGGCGACAATAAGCCCGATGGTGCCGGCGATGGCGGCGATGCCTGAGACGATATTGTTGAATGTTCGGCCCCGTTCGGAGTCTGCCATTTGTACGTTCCGGCGGCCATCATCTGGAGACCAGTTTCAGTGGCACTTCAGAGCGCGCAGAATGGCTCCCACATTTCTTATTGGTGTGGAAGGAGGCATTCCTGGGCACCTTTCGATGTCACGATGGTGTCTGCCACCACTGGATCGGGGATGGGCCCATCGGTCGAGCGTCGCCAGCCGATCCGGTCGGTACGGCTGAGTCAGCGGGGCGGGATGCTCCAAGCCGACGAACGGCGGGGCTGGCACCGCCATTGGCGGGAGCCCTATCGCTTCATGCTGGCCATTCCCTGGCCGGGCTTTCTGCTCAGCATCGCCGCCAGCTATCTGCTGCTCAATCTCGCCTTCACGCTGCTCTATGCGCTGGATCTCGGAGGCATCGGCGGGGCCCCCGATGGGCAGCACCTCTCCGTCCTGGATGCCTTCTTTTTCAGCGTCCAGACCCTGGGCTCGATCGGTTATGGCGTACTTCATCCCAGCAGTCTCTGGGTGAATCTGGTGGTCACGGTGGAGGCCTTTTTCGGGCTGCTGTTCATCGCCGTCACCACCGGCCTGGCCTTTGCCCGCTTCTCCCGCAGCCGGGCCCGCCTGCGCTTCAGCCGCGTGGCCACGATCGAACCCTGGCAGGGGCAACCCACCCTCACGTTCCGGGTGGCCAATGTGCGCCAGAACAGCCTGGTGGATGGGCGGATCCGGGCCTCCCTGGCCATGAATGAGGAGAGCGACGGTCGCAGGATGCGCCGCCTTGTGCCCCTGCCGCTGGTGCGCGACCAGTCGATCAGCTTCCAGCTGATGTGGACCGTGATGCACCGCGTCGACCACGACAGCCCCCTGTTTGGCCTCAGCTGGGAGGAGCTGGAGCGGCGCCAGGCCGAAATCCTCGTGGCCTTCCAGGGACTGGACGAGATCCTGCTGGCACCGGTGCACTTTCGCTGCAGCTACGGGGCGGCCGATCTGCGGCTGGGGGAACAGTTCCGCGACATGGTGAAGATCGACGGCCCGGACAGCGTCTTCCTCGATTTCAGTTGCTTCGATGCGACCGATCCGCAGGATCCACCATCCCTCCCACCAGCTCCCGGCCATGGGGAAGGAGATAGTCGATCGCCGGACCCACCGGCACCACACCCGTGGGGTTGATCATCGTATGGCTCTGGTAATAGTGCCGTTTGATGTGCGCCATGTTCACGGTGTCCGCCACCCCTGGCACCTGGTAGAGGTCGCGGGTGTAGGCGAACAGGTGGGGGTAATCCACCAGCCGTTTCAGGTTGCACTTGAAGTGCCCCACATAGACCGGATCGAAACGCAGCAGGGTCGTGAACAGGCGCCAGTCCGCCTCGGTGATCGCCGATCCCAGCAGATAGCGCCGGCCCGCCAGGTGCCCCTCCAGCCAGTCGAGGGTGGTGAACAGGGGACCCAGCGCCTCTTCGTAGGCCTCCTGGGTGGTGGCGAAACCACAGCGGTACACCCCGTTGTTCACGGTCGCATAGATCCGTTCGTTCAGCCGGTCGATCTCCTCCCGCAGCGCCACGGGATAGACGTCCCCCTTCCGGGCGCCCATGTGATCGAAGGCGCTGTTGAACATCCGCAGGATCTCGGAGGATTCATTGCTCACGATCGTGCGCCGTTGCTTATCCCACAGCACCGGCACGGTGACGCGGCCGCTGTAGTGGGGATCGGCCACGGTGTAGATCTGGTGCAGGGCTTCGGCGTTCTCGTTTGGATCCGGCACCACCCCCTCCGCCGCCTGGAAGGTCCAGCCGCGCTCGCCCATGAGCCAGTGCACGACGGAGAGCGGGATCAGCTCCTCCAAGCCCTTGAGGGCGCGCAGGATCAGGCTGCGGTGGGCCCAGGGGCAGGCCAGTGACACATAGAGGTGGTAGCGGCCGGCTTCGGCCGCAAATCCAGCCGTCCCGCTCGGACCGGCCGATCCGTCCGGGGTGATCCAGTTGCGGAAGGCCGCCCGCGAGCGCTCGAAGCGGCCGGCGCTGCTGCCGGTGTCGTACCACTGGTCCCTCCAGACCCCGTCCACCAGCAGGCCCATCACGGTCGCCATGACGCCCGCGGACCCTAACGGGCCCGCTGCGCCACCCGTTCACCCTGCGGATACGGGTCGTTGCGGGCTGTAACCGGCCCCATGGTGGAGGGATCAGCAGTTCCGCTCCCTGGACGCCATGGCCGGCTTGAACCGACGCGGCCCCCTCCGTTGGATCGCCCTGGTCCTCTGCGGGGTGCTGCTGGCTGGGGTGCTCTCGGGCGTGCTGGGGAGCCTGCCGTTGCTGTCGTCAGCGGCGAAAGCCCATGGCCAGCCCGAAGAACTGCGCGGGGTGTGGCTCACCGCCAACGACATGCCGGTGCTGCGGGACCGCAGCCGCATGCAGTCCGCCGTGAACCAGCTGGCGGAGCTGGGCTTCAACCGCCTCTATCCCGTGGTCTGGAACGGGGATTTCGCCTACTACCCCAGCCGGGTGAGCGAGGCGCGCCGACTGCAGGACTTCAGCTTCCACGGCCTGCAGGGGCAGGACATCCTGGCCGAGTTGATCGGCGCCGGCCGCAGCCGCGGCCTCAAGGTGATCCCCTGGTTCGAGTTCGGCTTGATGGCGCCACCGGAGTCGCCCCTGGCGCAACGGCACCGCAGCTGGCTCACCCAGACGCGGGAAGGGGGGCTCACCGCGACCAGCGCCGCTGGCCGGGTGGTGTGGCTCAATCCCTTCCGGCCGGAGGTGCAGGAGCTGATCACCGATCTGGTGCTGGAGGTGGTGAACGACTGGAGCGCCGATGGCATCCAGTTCGACGACCACATGAGCCTGCCGCGGGAGTTCGGCTACGACCCCTTCACCTCGGCGCTCTACCGCAAGGACACCGACAAGGATCCACCGGCCAATCCCGAGGACCCGACTTGGGTGAAGTGGCGTGCCGACCGCATCACCGCCTTCATGGAGCACCTGGCCAAGGCGGTACGTGCCGCCCGCCCCGGCGCCCTGATCTCGATCGCGCCCAACTACTACGACTTCTCCTACAAGCTGCAGCTGCAGGACTGGCGTGAATGGGTGCGCCGCGGCATCGCCGATGAACTGCTGGTGCAGATCTACCGGCCCGATCTGGAGCGCTATCTCCCCCACCTCAGCCGGCCGGAGGTGCAGGAGGCCCGCCAGCGCATTCCCACCGCCATCGCCGTGATGAGCGGCCAGCGCAACCGACCCACGCCCCTGGCCTTGCTGGCCCAGAAGGTGGCCGCCAACCGGGCCCGGGGCCTGGGGGTGGCGTTCTTCTACTTCGAGAGCCTGTGGAGCCTGGGCCCCGAGCCGCCCGCCGAGCGCATCGCCGGGCTGGCGGAGATGCTGGGCCCCCCTGGGGTCCGCAGACGTTTTCCAGCGCCTATGCAGACGCCTCCCTAGCGAACCCCGGGCGCTGACGTTGACACCCCCCAACGCCCCATTACCAAGGAAAGATGTCCCCGCCTTTCCCCCATGCCCGAGCCGGCCGCCGACCTGCCCCTGGCCGTCCCGACCCATCAGCGCCTCCTCGAGCTGTCCCCCTCGGAGGCCTCTGACGCCGCGGATGCCAAGGAGCTGCGACAGAACCTCTCCGCCCTGGTGGCCCTTAAGCGGGTGCTGTGGCTGGGGGGTGATGAGGGACGAAGTCTGTACCGGTTGCAGCGTCTCGGAGATCATCACTACGGCGACCTCCACGCCGTGAACCTGAAGGACTTCGGCCTCGCCAGCGGCGAGGACGACGGCGAATCGGACATCGAGGGGCTGGCGCGCGATGGCGATCGCCTGTGGCTGGTGGGCTCCCACAGCCTGCGGCGCCGCAAGTACGACGACGACAGGAATCCCCTGCGCCTCGTCTGCAGGGGCAGGCAAAGCCGCAACGCCCATGTGCTCGGCTGCCTGCGGCTGGATGGGGAGGGCTGGCCGGTGGCGGGGCAGCGGTTGGCGTTCGATGCCGCGGAGGGTCGCGATGCCCTCACCCAGGCCCTGGCGGCCAACGGCCGCATCGCTCCGTTTCTGGCCATCCCCAGCAAGGACAACGGCCTCGACATCGAAGGCATCGCCGCCCGAGGCTCGCGGGTACTGGTGGGGCTGCGCGGGCCCGTGCTCCGGGGCATCGCCCTCGTGCTCGACCTGCGCCTGGGCGGCCTCGATGGCGACGGCCCCACCCTCACCCTGGAGGCCCATCGCTGCCGCTACCTCTCGCTCAACGGCCTGGCGGTGCGGGATCTGGCCGTGGTTCCCGGCAGCGATGACGTGCTGGTGCTGGCCGGTCCGACGATGGATCTGGCGGGCCCCAGTTATCTGCACCGCTGGCGCAACGCCTTCGGCCCGGAGGATTCACCCCCCAAAGACGGCGTCACCCCGAAGGACGGCGTCACCCTGGAGACAACGGAGCCCCTGCTGTGGATCCGGGATGGCCGCCCCGGTCGCCCCGAGAAGGGCAGCGACAAGCCGGAAGGCCTGGATGTGCAGCGCCATGACGGCCAGCTGCTGGCCTGGGTGGCCTACGACGACCCCAGGTCCGCCAGGATCGGAGAGCAGGGAGCCAGCACCCGCCTGGATGGCTACATGCTGCCGGACTGACGTCAGCCCAGGTCCACCCCGTCGAACAGGTGCCGGCCGGGGGCCTCCGGCGAGGGGTCGAACCAGTACTGCTCCACCAGCGTCAGGAAGGCCTGCCGCGGCAGGTGGCCGGGGGGCAGCCCCAGCGCGGCGAGCATCCGGTCGAGGTTGGCAGCGATGCCGGCGGTGGGATGGCCGTAGGCGGCGGCGAAGGCGGCCAGGTCGTCGAGGTCGAGCTGGCCATCGCCATCGAGGTCGAGAACGTCGAAGAAGCCGCCGGCGGAGCGGGCCATGAACTCCCGCGCGGCCTGGGGATCGGCACCGAAGGCGGCGAACACCCGGCCATGGGAGGCCAGGAACTCCTCCCCATCCACCAGGCCGTCGTTGTTCTGGTCGCGGCGAGCGTTCTCGTGCCGGTAGGTGTCGAGCAGCAGCCCAAGGAGATCAGGGAAGCGGCTGGACCGGCCCTGCCAGCGCCGTGCGATCCGCACCGCCACCGGCTCGAAGTCACCCTCGAGGGTGTGGCGACCGTCGCCGTCGCGGTCGTAGAAGCGGAACAGCCGGCGGTAGCGCCGCACCAGCTCGGCCGGCAGGGAGACGCTCGACATCCACCGGGCCGCAATGGATGCCGATGGTACCGGGGCTGCCGCTTCCCGCCCCTGGGCCAAAGCCTGCCGCAAAGCTTCACAAACTGTTACAATTCACGAAACAAACTGAAACACTCATGTCCGACTCCTCCTCCCGCTTCGGCTTCGTCGCCTTCGCCGAAACCTGGAACGGCCGTCTCGCCATGCTCGGCTTCGTGATCGGCCTGGGCACCGAGCTGCTCACCGGCCAGGGGATCCTCACCCAGATCGGCCTCGGCTGATCGACCCCGGCCCAGCTTTTCCCCTTTCCCCCTGCTCGACGACCCATGACCAACACCCCAGCCAACGACGCCTTCCTCCAGGGAGACACTGAGCGCTCCATCCACATGGAGCAGCTCAAGCGCGTGGAACTCTTCAACGGCCGTGCTGCCATGCTCGGTCTGGTGATCGGCGTGCTCACCGAAGCCATCACCGGCTCCGGGATCGCCCATCAGATCGGCCTCGGCGCCCTGACCGACGGCTACGCCGCCTGCCGCACCCAGTTCCTGCCTTTCTGCTTCTGATCGCTCCGGTCCCGATGCTGCTCCCGCCTCCCTTGTGTCCCTTCACGGCGGCCCGGATCGCCGGTCTGCAGGCCACGGTGCTGCTGCTGCTCACCCTGCTGATCAAGGCCAGGGTGCAGATCAAGGCGGCTTCGGCCCTGGGCCTGGCCCTGCTGGCCCTGCAGACCCTGGTGTTCCTCGCCGCAGCCGGAGCATTGGGCCTGGTGGCCATCGGCGGAGCGGCCCTGGCCCTGAGCCGTCCCCGCTCGGCCGCCGCCTGAGAGCACCCCTTCCATGACCGCCCTGCTGCAGCCACCGCTGGGGGAAGACGCCCTCCGGGCCCTGTTCACCAAGCCCTACGGCGCCCCGGGGCCCACGCCGGAGCAGTGGCGGGCGCTGTACGACGAGGCCGTCCACTTCACCGACCCCACCCAGGAGCGCCAGGGCCTCGAGGCCTACATCGTGGCCCAGGAGGGGTTGCTGCAGCGCTGCGATGACGTCTTCCTTGAGCCGGGTGCCGTGGCCCTCAGGGGCGATGTGGCCTTCGTGGAATGGACGATGGGCCTGAAGATCAAGGGCATCGAATTCATCTATCCCGGCACCAGCCGTCTCCGCCTGGGCGCCGACGGCCGGATCGTCGACCATCGCGATTACTTCGACTTCGTCGGCCCCACCTTCACCCCGGTGCCGCTCGTCGGAGGGTTCGTGCGCTGGCTCTACGGGCGCTTCGTGGCCTGAAGGTTCCGATCAGCGAGGCCTGGCGATGACGTCGCCGGTGCAGACGGCACGATGCAGGGTGGTCACGCCGAAATGGCATCCATCCGGCTCAAAGGCCGGCGTCTGCGAAGGGGGCCTGGCCCGGCCTCGCTGGTCGCCGATGCCGGGACATCCGAGCCGGGCGAAGCCCGGTGAGGCGCGCCAACTGGGCCAGGGGCATGCTGGCGCGGCGCAAGGCTTGCCGTTGCCGCTCGCGGTAGAGGCTATCCACCGCTTCCATGGCCGCCAGGTCGTCATGGTCATGGACCCCGTAGAGCAGGCCGGTGATGCGCTCCGCGTCCATGGCCTCCGCGGCGGCTTCCTGCCAGAGGCGCTCGCTCCGGGCACGGTCGCCCTGCCGGAACTGGGCGTTGGCCAGCTCTTGGGTGAGCGCGAACACCAGCTGCCGCTCTTTGAAGGCGGAGAAACTGCCTTCGAACGCATGGGGAAAGCAACCGTTGGCCATGGGGGTGTCCTGCCGCTGGAGTTCTTCCCTTAACTGTATCTGCCGCTACAGATCTTGAAGTGAGACTGCCCGATCCGGCTCTCGCTCGTTGGCGCGCCCGCGGCACCAGGCTGGGAGCTCCTCCTGCGTTGGGGACATGTCCAGCTTCCCGTTTCTGGTGATCGTCCACGCCCTGGCCGCCACGGTGTGGACCGGCGGTCACCTGGTGCTGGATCTGGGTGTGCTGCCGAGGGCCCTGCGGGAGCGGAGCGCTGAACGCATCCGTGATTTCGAGGCGATCTTCGAGCCCCTCGGCCTCACGGCCCTCGCCATCCAGGTGATCACGGGCCTCTGGATGGGCTCGATCCTGCTGCCTGGCTTCCATGGACTGTTCGACCCAGGGAGCCCGATCGGCGTGCTGGTGGGCACCAAGCTGCTGCTGCTGGGCGCCACTGCCGCCCTGGCCGTGCATGCCCGGCTGCGGCTGATCCCCAACCTCACGGACACCAACCTGAGCGGCCTGGCCTGGCACATCCGTGCCATCACCGCCCTCGCCATCGCCTTCGTGGTGGTGGGTGCCCTGATCCGTCTGGGTGGTGTGCCTGGCCTCGGTTCCGGTCGAGCCGGCTGAGGAGGCGGTAACTAGCGAAGCCGATCACGACCATGGCGAGCATGAAGGCCGGATAGGAGACGCGCCAGTTATCCGGGCCGGTGATCATCGTCCATTCGGACATGCCGCCAATGCCCGCCAGCAGGGTCAGCGGCATGAAGATCGTCGTGATCAGCGTCAGGCGCCGGACCGTGGCATTGGTGTCGTTGGCGGCTTTGGCCATCTGGTTGTTGAGCATCGACAGATACATCTCCATCAGGCTGGTGACGATGTCCCTGTACGACTCGGTCACTTCATAGAAGCGCACCAGATGGTCGTAGATATCGCGATAGTGGTAGATTGCCTTCACGGAAACCAAAGGGAAATCCCCCCGGCAGATCTTGCTGAGGATCTCCCGTTCGTGAAACAAACTTTTGCGCAGCCGCAGCAGGTAGCGCCTGAATCGGATCAGTTCGGCGGGTTTGAAGCTGGCCGGATCCGCCATCAGGGCTTCTTCCACTCCATTGAGCTCATCCTCGAGGGCCTCAATGGCCACAAACTTCTGATCGACGACGTGGTCGAGGATCACATGCATGAGGTGGGATGGGCCCTGGCGGGCCTCCTCGATGCCCCTCTCGACCATCTTCTCCACCCCATCGAGGTAGGAGTGTTGCCGGGAATCCAGGTGGCTGATGCTGACCAGAAACCGTTGACCGAGGAACAGGTTGATCTCACCCACATCCAGGACGCCACGGTCGTACTGAAACGTGTTGAACAGGATGAAGGTGTTGTCGGGGAAATCGTCGATCTTGGGAATCTGATGATCATCGAAACAATCCTCGATCGACAGGTCGTGCAGGCCCAGCAGGCCCACGAGCTCGCCCAGTTCCTCCCGGCTGGCCTCGCGGTAATGCAACCAGGCAAAACTGTCCCCATCGCCCGCAGCCACAGCCTCCACGGCCGACGCCACACGCTTCGCCGGGCCCGTGCGGCCAATGCGATAGAAGCTGGCGTCAGACATCTGTCCCATCGTGTCACGGCAACGCCTTCGGTTTTGGCAGGCTGGCTGTTCCGCTCCCTGACCGGATGCCCCACCACGTCGATCGCCCCACCAAGACCTGCCCGGTCTGCGGCCGACCCTTCCAGTGGCGCAGGAAATGGAAGGAGGTCTGGGAGGAGGTGCGTTACTGCTCCGAGCGCTGCCGCCGCAATCGCAACCGCGCGCGCCCGGAGTCTTCTGATCGTTCTCAGATCTCGAATTCCGCCACCAGCGCCGCATGATCCGAGCCCGGATCGGCGGCCCGGTCCGACGGTGATTCGGAGATCGACGGCAGATGGTCACCGGCCAGCACCGTCCGTGCCACCGGGATGTTGCCGGGATTCACCAGCCGGTGGCTGGCCAGGATGTGGTCGATCAGTTCCCCCCGTCCCTGGAAGCGGCGGCTGAAGGGGGCCTCGCTGGGGGGTTCTCCGTTCGGCCCGGCATTGAGCAGTGGCGCCAGGTTCCAGAGGCGGTAGCCATCGCCCTTGTCGCCCCGCCGGAATCCCTCGGTGCCCAGCTCGGAGCCGCTCGGCCCCTGCAGGATCTGGGTGGTGGCGGCGTCCGTCGCATCATTGAGATCGCCGCAGACCACCACCGCCTTCTGGCGACCCAGCCCCTCCTCCGGATCCGGTGATCCGGCGCCGCTGGAGAGAATCTGGTTGACCCGGTCCCGCAGCGTCAGCGCTTCGGTGGTGCGCCGGTACAGGCCGTAGGCGGCGTAGCGATAGCGTTCGTTCTCATCATTCGGGGCGAACTGGCTGCCTTCCACCAGCCCCTTCTGGCGGGCGTAGGCGATCAGCTTCGACTTCAAGTGGGCAGTGATGATCCGCACCGGGTGGCCTTCGACTTCGACCACCACCTCCAGGGCGCCCCGCCCCAGGGAGGCGGTGAGGGACTCGTCGGCTGGGGTGGTGGGATCATCGAACACCGGATCCCTGGCCTGCACCGGAAAGATCATCTCCGGAAAGGCCACGATCGAGCGGCTGGTGCTGAAGGGGTATCGGGACAGAAAAGCGACGCGGATGCCCCGGCCATCCGGTTCGCCCTCCAGGGCATGGGGCAGGGGGTTGGCCAGCGCCGCCTGCAGCGCCTGCAGGGCACCATCCGGGCCGACTTCCTGAAGGGCGAGCACGTCGGGCCGCTGGCTGTCGATCACGGCGGCGAGCGTGGCGAGCTTGGCCTGGAAGCGCTCGCGCACCGGCTCGCTGGCACTGTCTTCGGGGAGGAACAGGTTCTCCACGTTCCAGCACATCAGGGTGAAACTGGCCATCGGCTGTCTCGGTAGGTGGGAGGCTCCCCCATGGACCTAGCCACCGCCGGTGAAATCTGCAGGTGGTCAGGACAGGATCAGGTTGGAGGCCGAGAACTGGACCGGTCCCATCAGCATCACTTCGAAGTCGCTGGTGCCGTTGCCGTCGAGATCTCCCTGCAGGAGGGCATGATTCTGTTGGCGGTTCTGCTCCAGCCGCAGCTGGCCCGCCTCCCCGTAGAACGCCCTGGAGCCGATCCAGGTGAAGGGCTGGACGCCGGCACGGCGGCTGTCGGCGTCGACCCGGGAGAGATCGATCCTGTCGTCAGCGGCGAAGTCGGTGATCACATCGCGCCGCTCCGGGCTGCTCAGGCTGCTGTCGGCCCGGACATAGACGAAGGTGTCGCGGCCACCGCCGACCAGACCTTTCCACTGGGCCGGCGCTCCGGGGAGACCGAAGAACGCCAGATCGCGGAAGTTGTTCGGCGCTGACCAGTTCGGGGCCAGAGGGGCGCCCGCCAGCCAATCGGCTCCGTAGCCACCCGAGATGATGTCATGGCCGCCGCTGCCGACGATGCCGTCATTGCGACTGGTGCCGATGGTGGACGGGGCGAGGGCTCCGATCGTGAGCTGGACATTGGCGATCGAGGCGACCGTGAAGGTGCCGTAGTAGTCGTCCTTGGACGCGGTGTAAAAGCCCACAAAGTTTGGGTTGCCGGCCGTCGGTGATGATCCGGCCGTGTCGGGCAGTCGTCCGGCCGCCTTCTCCCGGGCCGCCTGGGCGCGGAGAATGGTGGTGTAGGCGTTCGTTTCAAAGGAATAGTTCGGACTCGGCTTGTCCGCACTTGGGTCGGCATTCGTGTAGCCGTAGTTCCACACGTTCCAGTTGTGGGCGAAGAACTGCTCCCCCCTGGGCTGGGGCACCTGCGCCCCCAGCCCGCCATTCATGGCGCTCCAGGAGGTGTTCATGGAGAAGTCGAAGCCGAAGGCGGGATAGGTCTGCTGGGGATTCAGGCTGCTGGCGCCGGCGGAGAGTGGATAGCCGAAGGGGGAGGGCCCGTAGGGCACCTCCTCAAGGAACTGGATCCAACCCGCGGGGGCATTCTGCGGCCAGTAGGCCGGTTGCCCGTTCTGGACGGCATTGGCCATGATCACTTGCTGCTGCCAGAGCCGCATCGGGCCGACGAACCGCTGGTTCGGGGCATCCCAGAGATTCGATGCCGTCCCGACACCCTTTCCCGAGGCGGCACTGGTGACGAATCCGCCCGGCGGCAGAGCGGCGAAGTCCATGGCGATCGCCGCCGCATTCAGGAAGCCGAAATTGTGGAGGCTTCCGCTGCTGTCGGTGATGTTGGTCTGGATCGGATAGGCCCAGTCATCGATATACGACATATCAGCGGAAAAGCCGCTGCCATCAATCGTGTATTCGTAGAAGGAGAAGGGCGCTGTGGTGTTCCAGCCGATCGGTTCCTGGCCAGGGTTGGCGAACAGCGTGGCGGAGCTCGAGACGTAGATCCTCATCTGAGGAGCGGCCTCGATCGCCAGGGTGTTCAAGCCCGGGGAGAGTGTGCTGGCCTGGCCGGGTGGGAGCGGCTGAACGCTGAAACCTGGTCCCACGACGTAGTAGTAGAGGTTGCTTCCCGACTGGTTGTTGATGGTCAGGGAGGCGGTGGCCATGGTTCAGCTGGATACCCTCATCCAACGTAGGTGTCACCGGATGGACGTCAGCCAGCGGGCGCTGCGCTGCAGTCCTTCGTCGCAGTCGCCCTGCATCAGCAGGCCCGCTCCACCCCACAGCAGCCGCGGGGCCAGATCCAGCGGGCCGCCGCCCAGCTCCCGCAGCGGCCTGAAGCCGAGCCGCCGGAAGTAACGCACCAGCCGCCGGTGCTGGCGCTCCCCATCGCGGATGGCCAGCAGGCGCGCCGAGCGGCAGGGCGTCTCCTCCAGGGCCCAGGCGAAGGTGGCGGCCCAGATCAGCGGCCCCACGGCTTCGCTGCCCTCCCCCTGCACCCGCATCGTGTCGAGCCGCAGGCCATCGGCCAACGGCAGGCACCAGCCCTTGAGCTCCCCCAGCAGCACGGGCGGCTGCTCCGCCCGGGACCGCGCCACTCCCACCCGCAGCCCCCGCACCCCTGCCAGCTCCTGCACCTGCAGCCGCAGCAGCAGGCCGCGCTCCCGGGCCTGCCGCTCCAGATCCTCGGGGCTCAGCATGGTGCGCCGGCCGGCGGCGGCGGGAACGGCTCGGCGGCCAGCACCGCCTCCAGCGGCAGCGGTCCGTGGATGTGGGGGAAGCATTCGCCGCTCTCCGGTGCCGGCTCCCAGCGCAGCGGCGCGGTCAGGCGCCGGGGGTCGATGGTCAGCAGCAGCACCTCCCCCGCATCGGCGTAGAAGCGCCCGTAGGTGGCCTCCACCTGGTGGGAACCGCTGGCATGGATGAAGCCCACCTCCTGCAGCGACTGGCCGCGGGTTGAGCGCTCGTACACCCCGCGGGCTTTGGCCTCCCGCCACTCGCCGCCCAGGGCCAGGTGGTAGATCCACTGCTCGGAGCGCCAGGGCTGGCGGGGCGCCCAGGGCCCGGCCATCACCGCCGCCAGCTCGGGCCCCTGCAGGAAGCGCTGCAGCCAGTCCTGCAGCGGGCCCAGATCGCTCTGCTGATCGAAAGCCTCCGGATCGGCGAGCCGGAACTGGCGCACGAAGGGCAGCAGGGCCACATCGGCCAGGGAGGGCCGCCCCCCCACCAGCCAGCCGCTGGCCTCCAGGGCGCCGCTCCAGTCCCGCAGGATCGCCAGCGCGTCGCGGCGGTGGTGCTCCCCGTCGTCCCCGGGATGGCGGTGGGCGTACTTGAAGCGGTCGAGATGGTGCTTGAACGCCCCGTCGTTCTGCTCGATCAGGGCGGCGATCCGGGCCCGCTCCCCGGCGGCGCTGCCGTCCGCTCGGCTGTCCCCGCCGCCGCGCCGTAGGTCGTCCGGATCGTGGCGTTCCAGGGCCCAGGCCATCACCGCCAGGCTGTCCGGCAGCACCCGGGCGGCCCCCTCAGGATCGGCGCCGGCTGTGGGCGGCAGCACCAGCGCCGGCACGGTGGCGGCGGCGGAAGCCTCCAGCAGCTCGGGGGGCTTGCGGCCCAGATGCACCTCCCGCAGCTCCAGGTCCTGCCCCGGCCTCAGTCCCGCCGCCGCCAGGGCCAGCCGGGCCCGGATGGCGTAGGGGCAGCGGCGAAAGCTGTAAAGGATGGGCAAGGACTGCGCCATCCGCTCAGCCGCCCACGCCGGGCATCACCCGGCCGATGTGGGCCTCACCGGAAGCCTCGGCGCGCCTCATCTGGCGCTGGCGCTCGGCGAACCGCTCCCGATCGGCCGGGCTGAAGCGATCGATGCAGTGGCGGCAGCTCACCCCGGCCACGTAGCTCTCCAGCGCCAGGTCCGCGGGGGCCAGGGGCAGACCGCAGGCATGGCACACGTGGTAGGTGCCCGGTTGCAGCCGGTGGTCGAGGGCCACCCGCTGGTCGAACACGTAGCACTCGCCATGCCAGCGACTCTCGGCCTCCGGCACGTGCTCCAGGTAGTTGAGGATCCCCCCCTGCAGTTGCAGCACGTTGTCGAAGCCCTGGTTCAGCAGGTGGGCGGTGGCCTTCTCGCAGCGGATGCCGCCGGTGCAGAACAGGGCCAGCCGCTGCGGCCGCCGCTGGGCCAGAAGGGGCCGCAGGTGCCGCTCCACCCAGCGGGGAAAGTCGCTGAAGTTCTCGGTGCCGGGGTCGATGGCACCAGCGAAGCTGCCCAGGGCCACCTCGTAGTGGTTGCGGGTGTCGATGGTCAGGGTGCCGGGATCGTCCAGCAGGGCGTTCCAGTGCTCGGGGGGCACCGGGATTCCCGTGCCCAGGGCCGGCTGGGCCGAAGGCTCGGCCATCGTCACGATCTCCTCCTTGAGGCGCACCTTGAAGCGGTGGAACACCGCTCCGGTGGCCTCACTGCGCTTCACCTCGAGCCCGGCCAGGCGGGGATCGGCCTCCAGCAACGCCAGCAGGGCGGCCACGGCGGGGGCCGGCCCGCAGACCGTGCCGTTGAGGCCCTCGGTGGCCAGCAGGATGGTGCCCCTCAGGCCGGCCTCGCTCCCGAGGGCCAGCAGCCGGGTGCGCCAGAGCGGCAGTTCCTCGCTGCCGAAGGGGACGAACCGGTAGAAGCTGGCGACCTGCACCCTCAGCGGCCGGCGGCGGCCGCCAGCGGCTGCTCCTCCAGCTGCACCCGCACCCCGGCGGCCCGCAGCAGCTCCTGGTCGCTGGCCACCGCCGGGTTGGAGGTGGTGAGCAGGGTGTCGCCGTAGAAGATCGAATCGGCCCCCGCCAGCAAGCAGAGGATCTGGGCTTCCCGCCCCAGCTGCTCGCGCCCGGCGCTGAGGCGCACCCGGCTGTGGGGCATGAGGATGCGGGCCGTGGCCACCATCCGAACCAGCTCCAGGGGGTCGACCGCCGGGCGCCCCTCCAGCGGGGTGCCCTCCACGGCCACCAGGGCGTTGATCGGCACGCTCTCGGGGTGGGGATCGAGGCTGGCCAGCACCTGCAGCAGCCCGGCGCGGTCGTCCGGCGTCTCGCCCATGCCGATGATGCCACCGCAGCACAGGTCGATGCCGGCGCCCCTCACCCGTTGCAGGGTGTCGAGCCGCTCCTGGTAGGTGCGGGTGGAGATGATCCGGTCGTAGTGCTCGGGGCTGGTGTCGAGGTTGTGGTTGTAGGCGGTGAGTCCCACTTCCGCCAGCCGGGCCGCCTGGCCCTCGCTGAGCATGCCGGCGGTCACGCAGGCCTCCAGGCCCAGCTCCCGCACCCCCCGCACCATGGCGAGCATGGCCTCGAAGGGAGCGCCGTCGCGGATCTCACGCCAGGCCCAGCCCATGCAGAAGCGATGGGCGCCGGCCGCCTTGGCCTGCCGGGCGCGCTCCAGCACCGGCTCCACCGCCAGCTCCGGGCGGCCGCCCACGTCGCTGGGGTGGTGCATCGACTGGGGGCAGTAGGCGCAGTCCTCCTCGCAGCCCCCCGTCTTGACGCTCAGCAGCGAGGCCAGCTGCACGTGGTAGCCGGGGTTGGCGCTGCGGTGCACCCCCTGGGCCTGCCAGAGCAGATCCATCAGGGGCAGATCGAGCAGGTCCTGAATCTCCTGCCGGGACCAGTCGTGGCGCAGGGTCATGGGGCGTTCTCCACACCGTTCTGGACGCCACTCTGGACGCCACCGAAGCGGCGCTGGCGCCCCTGATAATCCAGCAGCGCCGCCAGCAGGGCCTCGGTGTCGAAGTCGGGCCAGAGCACCTCGGTGATGTGCAGCTCGGCATAGGCCAGCTGCCACAGCAGGAAGTTGCTGATGCGCTGCTCGCCGCTGGTGCGGATCAGCAGATCGGGGTCGGCATCGCCAGCGGTGAACAGCTCGGCGGCGAAGATCTCCTCGTCGATGCGGGCCGGGTCGAGCTCACCGCGGGCCGCCTGCTCGGCGAGGCGGCGGGCCGCCCGCACCAGCTCGCTGCGGCCGCCGTAGTTGGTGCAGACGTTGAAGTGGATGCCGGTGTTGCCGGCCGTGCGCTCGGTGGCGTCGTTGATCAGGACCCTGAGACCCTCCGGCAGGGGGTCGAGGTCGCCGAGGAAGCGGATGCGCACCTGCTGACGCTCGAGCGCCTCGAGCTCCTTGGCCAGCACCCGCTCGAACAGGGCCATCAGAAAGGCCACCTCCTCCCCGGGCCGGGTCCAGTTCTCGGTGGAGAAGGCGTAGGCGGTGAGGGCGCCGATGCCCCAGTCGCTGCAGTGGCGCAGGGTGCGTTTCAGCACCTCCACCCCGGCCCGGTGTCCCATGGCCCTGGGCAGCCCCCGCTGCCGGGCCCAGCGGCCGTTGCCGTCCATGATCACCGCCACGTGACGGGGCAGCCGAGCCGGATCGAGCTGGGCGGGCAGCTGATCGGGATCGGACGATGGAGTGGTCGCCAGGGCGCGACTCATCCGCGATGTTCCGGCGGGTCCGCAGCCACGCTACGCCCCGTGGGAGCGGTGGCCAGGGCGTCGGTGAGCAGGTCGTGAAGCCGGCTGCTGGTGATCGGCCGCTCCAGCCGGCCCTGGGAGGCGAGCGAGAGGGTGCCGGTCTCCTCGGAGACGACAATGCACAAACAGCCGTCGTGGCGCTCGGTCAGGCCCATGGCGGCCAGGTGGCGGGTGCCGTAGCGGTTCAGGCCCTGGCGGGAGAGGGGCAGGATCACGCCCGCCGCCACGATGCGGTTCTTCTGGACCAGCACGGCACCGTCGTGAAGGGGCGTGTCCACCGCGAAGAGATTGAGCAGCAGGTCGACGGAGAGCTGGGCGTCGATGCGGATGCCGGGGTTGAGGAAGTCCTCGGGGCGCAGATCGCTGCCGAGGTCGAGGACGATCAGGGCGCCGCAGCGCGCCTGGGAGAGGCGGCCGGCGGCCTCGGTCAGCAGGCTCACCGACCCCGAGGCCAGCTGGTCACGGCTGCGGTCGGCGAACAGCACCCCGAGACGGCCGGTGCCCAGCAGTTCCATCAGGCGCCGCAGTTCCCCCTGCCACAGGATCGCCAGGGCCAGGCTGCAGGCCAGCACCAGCGCATCCACCAGGCTGCTGGTCAGCGGCAGGTTGGCGTAGCGCTGCACGAACCAGGCCAGCGCCACCAGAAACAGATAGCCGCGCAGCAGCCATAGGGTCCGGGCCTCCGTGACCCTGCCGAGCAGCAGGAGCCCGAGCAGGGAGGCGAACAGAAGATCCAGCAGCAGGCGGAAGTCGATGAGCCGCAGCCAGATCACAAGAGAAGGGAGGGGCAGGCCGGTTCAACGGGTGGCCGCCTGACCGGCTCAGGATACCGGCAGAAGCCGGTGGGGGAGGACGTCGTAGCGCAGTAGGTCTTCCGGCTGCTCGCGCCGCTGCACCACGTCGGCCACGCAGTCGTGGACGAGCACCGCCGCCGGCCGGGGGATGCGGTTGTAGTTGGACCCCATCGCGGCGTTGTAGGCCCCGGTGGCGAACACGGCGAGCACGTCACCGGGGCTGGTGGGCGGCAGGCGGACGTCGTGGAGCAGCACGTCGCCGGACTCGCAGTGCTTGCCGGCCACGGTCACCGCGTCGGTGGCCTCCGCCAGCGGGCGGTCGGCCAGCACGGCTGTGTACAGCGACTGGTAGGTGATCGGCCGGGGGTTGTCGCTCATGCCGCCATCCACCGAGATGTAGGTGCGCAGGCCGGGGATCTCCTTGCGGCTGCCCAGGGTGTAAATCGTCATGCCCGCCGTCGCCACCAGGGAGCGGCCGGGTTCGCACAGCAGCCGCGGCAGCGCCAGCTGGCGCAGGCCGCAGGCCTCGGCCACCGCCGTCGCCACCACCCGCACCCACTCCTGGATGCTCGGCGGGTCATCGGAGCCCACGTAGCGGATGCCGAGGCCGCCGCCGACGTTGAGGTCGCCGCAGGGGTGGCCCAGGGAGCGGGCCAGGCCCAGGGCCTCCGCCATCACCCCGGCCAGGTCGCGGTGGGGTTCCAGTTCGAAGATCTGGGAGCCGATGTGGGCGTGCAGGCCATCCACCCGCGCCCAGGGGCAGCCGGCCAGGTGCCGCAGCACCGCCTCCAGCTGGTCGGGGTCGAAGCCGAACTTGCTGTCGAGGTGGCCGGTGCGGATGTACTCGTGGGTGTGGCACTCGATGCCCGGGGTGAACCGCACCAGCACCCGCACCGGCGCCGGCCGCCCGGCCGCCAGCGTGGCGAGCAGGGTGATGTCGTTCCAGTTGTCGAGGATCACCGTCACGCCCCGATCGACGGCCAGCTGGAGCTCCTCGGCCGATTTGTTGTTGCCGTGGAAGACGATCCGCTCGGCGGGCATGCCGCCCTGCAGGGCCGTGAGCAGCTCCCCGGCCGAGACGGCGTCCAGGCCGAGACCCTCGGAGGCCACCAGGGCCGTGATCGCGAGGGAGCTGTTCGCCTTGGAGGCGTAGAGGGCCAGGGCCTCGCCGGGGTAGTGGGCGGCCAGGGCCTGCCGGTAGGCCCGGCACGTGGTCCGCAGGGTGGCCTCGTCGAGCACATAGAGAGGTGTGCCGTAGGTGCGGGCCAGATCGCTCAGCAGGCAGCCCCCCACCTCCAGGCGACCCAGGGCATCGAGGCGGGCGGTGAGCGGGGCCAGGTTGCGGTTGGGGCTGACCGGATCGCTTCCCTGCTCGAAAGGCCCCCCGGGGGCGATCGGCGCCGCGGGGACGGGAGCGACCGGATCGGTCGCCGGGGAGGCGCTGGTCACCATGGCGGCCTGTGCGGGGAGGAGGTCAGGATGTCCGATCGTAAGGATGTTCGTGTCCAACGGCCGTGCCGGCACCACCTCCGCCACCGCTGCCCGCCCCGACCCTGTGCCCGCTGGTTCCGGCCGACGCCCCGGCCTGCCTGGCCCTCGACCGGGCCGCCCTCGGCGGTCTCTGGAGCCTGGAGCAGTGGCGACGGGAACTGGAGGAGGAGGGACGGCCGGGCCTGGGGCTGCGCCGGGGGCCCGACCTGCTGGCCATGGCCAGCGGCTGGCTGGTGGTTGATGAGCTCCACATCACCCTGGTGGCGGTGGCACCGGAGCAGCGCCGGCGGGGGCTGGGGCGCCGGGTGCTGCAGGAACTGATGGCCACCGGCCGCGCGCGCGGCGCCACCCGCGCCACCCTGGAGGTGGCGGCCGGAAACGGCCCGGGGATCGCGCTGTACGGGGCCCTGGGGTTCCGCACCGCCGGCATCCGTCATGGTTACTACCGCAATGGAGAGGATGCCCTGATCCAATGGGTCAACCTGACAATGTGCTCCTGACAATGTGACAGGGGTGTGGATAACCGTAGATTGCTATACCTATTTCTGCTGATTCCTGGCGCTTCGTTTGTGTTCTGGTCCGTCTGAGCGCCTGCGGCACATGGGTTTCGCCTGAGAGTGCTCCCGAGCTCCCACGCGGCCCTTCAATCCTGATAGGTTGGTTGCACTTGCATCAGGTCCCGCCCCATGTTCGAGCGGTTTACCGAGAAGGCCATCAAGGTGATCATGCTGGCCCAGGAAGAGGCCCGCCGCCTCGGCCACAACTTCGTCGGCACCGAGCAGATCCTGCTGGGCCTGATCGGCGAGGGCACCGGTGTCGCCGCCAAGGTCCTCAAGTCGATGGGGGTCAACCTGAAGGACGCCCGGGTCGAGGTCGAGAAGATCATCGGCCGCGGCTCCGGCTTCGTCGCCGTCGAGATCCCCTTCACCCCGCGGGCCAAGCGGGTGCTGGAGCTCTCCCTCGAGGAGGCCCGCCAGCTGGGGCACAACTACATCGGCACCGAGCACCTGCTCCTGGGCCTGATCCGCGAAGGCGAGGGCGTGGCCGCCCGGGTCCTCGAGAACCTCGGCGTTGACCTGGCCAAGGTCCGCACCCAGGTGATCCGCATGCTGGGCGAGACGGCCGAAGTGGCTTCCGGCAGCTCGGGCAAGGGCTCCACCAAGACCCCCACCCTCGACGAATTCGGCAGCAACCTCACCCAGCTGGCGGCCGAGTCCAAGCTCGACCCCGTCGTGGGCCGTCAGAACGAGATCGACCGGGTGATCCAGATCCTCGGCCGCCGCACCAAGAACAACCCCGTGCTCATCGGTGAGCCGGGCGTCGGCAAGACCGCCATCGCCGAGGGCCTGGCCCAGCGGATCACCCAGGGTGAGATCCCCGACATCCTCGAGGACAAGCGTGTCCTCACCCTCGACATCGGCCTGCTGGTGGCCGGCACCAAGTACCGGGGTGAGTTCGAGGAACGACTCAAGAAGATCATGGAGGAGATCCGCTCCGCCGGGAACGTGATCCTCGTGATCGACGAGGTGCACACCCTGATCGGCGCCGGCGCCGCCGAGGGGGCCATCGACGCCGCCAACATCCTCAAGCCGGCCCTGGCCCGGGGCGAGCTGCAGTGCATCGGCGCCACCACCCTCGATGAATACCGCAAGCACATCGAGCGCGATGCGGCCCTGGAGCGGCGCTTCCAGCCGGTGATGGTGGGCGAGCCCTCCGTCGTCGACACGATCGAGATCCTCAAGGGTCTGCGGGAGCGCTACGAGCAGCACCACCGCCTCAAGATCAGCGATGAGGCCCTCGTCGCCGCCGCCACCCTGGGCGACCGCTACATCAGCGACCGCTTCCTGCCCGACAAGGCCATCGACCTGATCGACGAGGCCGGCAGCCGCGTGCGCCTGCTCAACTCCAAGCTGCCGCCGGCGGCCAAGGAGGTTGACAAGCAGCTGCGCGGCGTCCAGAAGGAGAAGGAGGACGCCGTCCGCCAGCAGGACTTCGCCAAGGCCGGTGAACTCCGCGACAAGGAGGTCGAACTCCGCGACCAGATCCGCACGATCCTCCAGGCCCGTCGCGACGACGAACCCGCCGGCACCTCCGGCGAGGCCGACACCCCGGCCCTGCTGGGCGGCCCTGTGGCCGACGACGCCAGCGAGGAAAGCCGCTCGCCCCTGGTCACCGAGGAGGACATCGCCCAGATCGTCGCCTCCTGGACGGGCGTGCCTGTCCAGAAGCTCACCGAGAGCGAGTCGGTGAAGCTGCTCAACATGGAGGAGACCCTCCACCAGCGCCTGATCGGCCAGGACGAAGCCGTCAAGGCCGTCTCCCGGGCCATCCGCCGGGCGCGGGTCGGGCTCAAGAACCCCAACCGCCCCATCGCCAGCTTCATCTTCTCCGGCCCCACCGGCGTCGGCAAGACGGAACTCACCAAGGCCCTGGCGGCCTATTTCTTCGGCAGCGAAGACGCCATGATCCGCCTCGACATGAGCGAGTTCATGGAGCGCCACACCGTCAGCAAGCTGATCGGTTCCCCTCCGGGATACGTGGGCTTCAACGAGGGCGGCCAGCTCACCGAGGCCGTGCGCCGTCGTCCCTACACCGTGGTGCTGTTCGACGAGATCGAGAAGGCCCACCCCGATGTCTTCAACCTGCTGCTGCAGCTGCTGGAGGACGGCCGGCTCACCGATTCCAAGGGCCGCACGGTCGACTTCAAGAACACCCTGATCATCATGACCTCGAACATCGGTTCGAAGGTGATCGAGAAGGGCGGTGGCGGCCTCGGCTTCGAGTTCGGCGGCGGCGACGTGGAGGAAACCCAGTACAACCGCATCCGCTCCCTGGTCAACGAGGAGCTCAAGCAGTACTTCCGCCCGGAGTTCCTCAACCGTCTCGACGAGATCATCGTCTTCCGTCAGCTCACCCGCGACGAGGTGAAGCTGATCGCCGAGATCATGCTGCGGGAGGTCTTCGCCCGCATGCAGGACAAGGGCATCGGCATGTCCGTCACCGAGGCCTTCAAGGAGCGCCTCGTGGAGGAGGGCTACAACCCCAGCTACGGCGCCCGTCCCCTGCGCCGTGCCGTGATGCGCCTGCTCGAGGATTCGCTGGCGGAGGAATTCCTCTCCGGCCGGATCGGCGAGGGCGATGCCTGCCTGGTGGATGTCGACGACGACAAGCAGGTGGTGATCCGCAAGCAGACCATCACCCCGCCGCTGCCGGAGCTGGCCAGCGCCAGCGCCTGATCGATCGCGACCCGGATTGGCCGACTTCTACATTTCACCCATGAGATGGCGGCCATGATGGATCTTCTGCAGACCCAGGCCATCGCCCCGGCGGTGGTGCTCCGTGGGGAGGGGGCCTGGCAGCAGGCCCTGCCCCGCATCGTCGCCCTGGGCCACCGCCCCCTGCTGCTCGGCCGCAGTGCCTCCACCTTCGGGCTGCGTCAGCAGCTGGCGGTCGACCTGGAGCAGGCCGGTGCCCGCCCGGTTTCCAGCCAGGGCCTGCGCGACTGCTGCGACGACGACCTCGGCCCCCTGGCCCGCGATGCCGCGGCCGCCGGCTGTGATGCGGTCATCGCCGCCGGTGGCGGCAAGGTGCTGGATGCGGGCAAGCTGCTGGCCCAGCGGCTCGGCCTGCCCTGCATCACGGTGCCCACCAGCGCCGCCACCTGCGCCGGCTGGACGGCCCTGGCCAACCTCTACACCCCCGAGGGGGCCTTCCTGGGCGATGTCGCCCTCGACCGCTGCCCGGACCTGCTCGTCTTCGACCATGCCTTGGTGCGGCAGGCGCCAGCCCGCACCCTGGCCAGCGGCATCGCCGATGCGGTGGCCAAGTGGTACGAGGCCTCGGTGAGCAGCGGCGCCAGCGGCGATGGGCTGGTGCAACAGGCGGTGCAGATGGCGCGCCTGCTGCGCGATCTGCTGCTGCTCGAGGGGGAGGCCGCCCTGGCGGACCCCCGCGGTGAGGCCTGGGTGCGGGTGGCCGAGGGCTGTGCCCTGACCGCCGGCCTGATCGGCGGCATCGGTGGTGCCCGCTGCCGCACCGTGGCCGCCCATGCCGTCCATAACGGACTCACCCAGCTCGCCGCCACCCATGGCTGCCTGCACGGCGAGAAGGTGGGCTTCGGGGTACTGGTGCAGCTATGGCTGGAGGAGCAACTGGCGGGCAACCGGCTCGCGGCCCAGGCCCGCCGCCAGCTGTTGCCCTTCTTCCGCCAGCTGGGGCTGCCCACCGATCTCGAGGCCCTGGGGCTGGCCGGCGCCAGCCTCGACGAGCTCCGCCAGGTCTGTCGCTTCGCCTGTCGGGAGGGCTCCGACCTGCACCGGCTGCCCTTCGCGGTCGCCCCGGAAGAGCTGCTCGCCGCCATGGTGGGCGCCACCGCCGAGCGGCAGCAGGCGTGACGGACGGCCCCTCCAGCGGCCGCGACCTGGTCACGGCGGCCGCTGCGTCGCTGCTCGATCCCCTCGGCCGCGACCTGGCCGCCCAGGTGCAGTGGTGGGAGCTGCCGGAGCACCCGGGGCAGTGGCCGGTGGCCGTGCTGGGGGAGGGTCCGCCCCTGCTGCTCCTGCATGGCTTCGACAGCTCCTTCCTGGAGTTCCGCCGCCTGGCCCCCCTGCTGGCGGCCCATCACCGCCTGCTGATCCCGGACCTGCACGGCTTCGGCTTCTGTCCCAGGCCCGCCGAGCGGGAGTACTCCCCGCGCACGGTGCTGGCCCACCTCGATGCGTTGCTGGAGGCCCTGGAGCGGCGGGAGTCCGCCGGCGGCCGCAGGCTGGGCCTGATCGGTGCCTCGATGGGGGGCGCGGTGGCGGTGGCGCTGGCCCGACGCCATCCCCAGCGCTTCGAGCGCCTGCTGCTGCTGGCCCCGGCCGGTCTCACGGGTCGGCCCATGCCCCTGCCGCCCCTGCTGGACGGGCTGGGGGTGCGCTTCCTGGCCCTGCCCTCGGTGCGCCAGGGCCTCTGTCGCAGCGCCTTCGCCGACCCCGAGCGGGATGTGGGTCCGGCGGAGCTGGAGATCGCCTCGCTGCACCTGAAGTCGCCCGGCTGGGCCGGCGCCCTGGGCCGTTTTGCCCGCAGCGGCGGCTTCGCCGGCTGCGGCGACCCCCTGCCCCCCCAGCCCCTGGCGGTGCTCTGGGGCGCCGACGACCGGATCCTGCGGGCCCCGCAGAAGCGCGCCGCCCAGGCCCTGCTGGGCCCCCGCATCACCGAACTGGCGGCCTGCGGCCACCTGCCCCACATCGACCAGCCCGAGCAGGTCGCCGCCGCCTGGCTGGGCGTCCCCTGCGCCCCCATCCCCACCCACCCATGACCCCTGCCTCCCGCCTCTGCCTGCCGCGTCTTCTCGCCGGCCTGCTGCTCGTGCTGCTGCTCGGGGTCCCCGCCCTGGCCCTCCCCGGTCGGGCCGAGGCCTCCCTGCTGCACCTGGAGGGACCGGTGCCGCAGGATCTCGGCGTGCACGGCGGCTCCCTCTCCCCCTGTGCGGCGCCGGCCCACTGCGCCCGGGCCGACTGGCCGATCGCCGATCCGGAGGCGGCCCTGAGCGCGCTGGTGCCGATCCTGGAAACCACTGAGGGGGTGCGGATCCTCGAGCGGGACGGCCGCTACCTGCACGCCACCGCCACCAGCCGGCTGTTCGGCTTCGTCGACGATCTCGAGCTGAACGCCCAGCCCGCCGCCGGTGTCCTGCAGGCCCGCTCCAGCTCCCGGCTGGGGGATTCGGACCTGGGCGTCAACGGCCGTCGGCTGACGGCCCTGCGGCAGGAACTGCCTGGCAGCTGAAGCTTTCGATGGCGCCGCGGCGGTGCAGGAAGCGGGGTTGGGCCGGATCCTCCAGGCTCCACCACCAGATCCCGTCGGTGTAGCTGGGCGGACCGGCGTTGTTGGTGCGCGGCAGCTGCAGCCGCTGGCCCCGCCACTCCAGCAGCACCGTGGCGCCGGGCACCGTGCCGCTGGCGGTGTTGGGGATGCCCGGGGCATCCACCGCCCCATTGTCGGCGGTCGCCAACAGCAGGTCGCCGTCGCAGCGGTAGGGGACGGCAGCGGTAGCGGCCGTCGCGGATGCCGGGCTGCCCAGGGCAAGGCAGAGCAGCAGCATCAGGGCCAGCAGCCGGCCCGCCAGGGCCTGGGCACTGCGCAGGGCCCCCTCGATCCGGCCGAAGCCCGGGCCCGCCACGAAATCGCCGCAGAAGGCCACCCGGCTGCGGGGGCAGAGCATGCCGGCGGCCGGCAGGCCGGGGGCCGCGGGGAAGGCGGCCCCCCAGCGCATCAGCTGACGCCGCTCCACCCCCGCCAGCGCCTCGTCGCCGCCGGGCCGTTTCCCCAGCCAGGGGGCCAGGGCGGCGGCGACGGCCGCCTCCAGCGCGGAGATCACCGCGGCGTCATCGGGCTCCTCCAGCACCCCATGGGCCACGACGGCGCAGCGGCCATCGGCCAGGGGCTGGATCGACAGGCGCCGCAGCCCCCAGCGCCTCTGGGCTGGGCCGTCCAAGCCCAGCAGCCGGAAGGGCAGGGCCAGCCAGCGGGCCGCCGCGGCGGGCTCGATCGTCAGCATCAGGTTGGTGCGGGCTTCCATGTCCATGCTGGCGATGGCCGCCAGGGCGGCGTCCAGCTCTCGATCGCCCAGGCCCTGCGAGGCCTGCTGCAGCGGCACCTGCGGCCAGCCGAACCGCTGCCGGGCCCGGGGATGGGCCAGCAGGGTGCCGGTGAGCACCAGCCAGTCGGCCTCCCCCTGCACCGCCCCGGTGCCATCGCTCAGGCGCCAGCCCCCTGTGGGCAGGACCTCCAGCTGGTGGATCAGGGTGCCGTAGCGGCCATCGAGGTTTCCCGCCGGTCCCTGGGCCGCCGCCAGGGCCAGCAGCCCCCGGCCGAGGTCGTCCATGCCCTGACGGCCCCGATAGAGACGGCCACGCAGCAGGGGGTCGGCCTGGGCCGGCCCCAGGGCCCCTTCGCTGTCCAGCACGGCCGCCGCCTCCCGCCAGGGCACGATCCAGCCCTCTTCCAGCAGGGGGGCCACCAGCTCCGGATCGGGGCCATCGAGCAGGTTGAACAGTGGCGCCCCGTGGTCGATGTGCCAGCCGGGGTCGTGGCGGGAACGGCGGGTGGCGGCCCGGCCGCCAGGACCCCGGCCCGCCTCCCAGAGGACGATCGATCCATCCCAGCCGCCGCGCCGCAGCCCCGCGGCCAGGGCGCAGCCGGCCACCCCGGCGCCGATCACCGCCAGAGAGGGCGCAGGTCGCCCCTGGGGCTGGCCAGACTCGGCGCTGGAACCAGCCATGGAGCGACCCCGATGACGCCTGACGACAAAGCCATCCTGGCGGCGTCCGCCCCCTGGCTGGGGGCCCTGCTCAACGTCTTGCCGGGCCTGGGCAGCGGTTACATCTATCAGCGCCGCTGGCGCGCCTACTGGATCACCACGGCCCTGGCCACGGGCTGGTTCCTGCTCGGGGCGGTGCTGGGCGGCGCCGGCAGCGCGGCGGATCCGTCGGCCCTCGATCCCACCGACCAGCTGATCGGCCTGGGGGGGCTGCTGCTGCTGGCGGCGATCACGGCCGCCGAGGCGTTCCGCGCCGCCCGCCGCGCCCGGACGGAGTGAGAATCTGGGGAGCCCTGTCCCCTGGTGGCGGATGAGCGAGACCCCGGACGGAGAGCAACCCACCGAGCGACCCAGCGAGGGGATGGCGGCCGACGCCTCCGAGAGCGCCGGCGGCCCGGTGATGGGCCTGCTGGCCCGCGGGCTGGAGCTCTGGCTGCGCCAGCAGTGCGAGGCGATCGAGCGGCTCGAGATCCGCCTGGAGGGCTCGGGACTGCGGCTGCTGCGGGGGCGCCTCGACGGCGTGCGGCTGCGGGCCCGGCGGGTCGTGTATCAGGCGATGGAGATCGAGGAGGTGGAGCTGCGCTGCGACGGCATCCAGGTGCGCATGGGCTCCCTGGTCCGCAACCAGGCGGTGAAGCTGGAGTCGGCCTTCCGCATCCAGGGGCAGGTGAGCTTCAGTGGCGATGGGCTGAGCCGCTCCCTGAGCACCCCGGCCTGGCGCAGCCTCGGTGACGGCCTGGCCGATGAGCTGCTGGGCCTCACCCCCCTGGCGGGGCTGCGGATCCGGGAGGACCGGCTGCTGCTGCGGGCCTTTGCCAGCGGCGACCGGGAGCCGGTGGAGCGGGAGGTGGCGGTGCGGGCCGATGGCGGCACCGTGGAATTGCGCTGCGCCGAGGGCACCCCCCACGCCCGGCTGCCGATGGATCCCAACATCCGCATCGAGCGGGCCGAGCTCGGTGCCGGTCTGCTGCACCTGGAGGGGGAGGCCCGGGTCTCTCCCTGAGGGCTCCGGCGAAAGAGGGACTCGGTGGGGGACCCTCAGCCCCGCTGCAGCAGGGGCAGCACCAGGGTCACCAGGGAATAGACCACCGCCGGCACGAACAGGTAGCTGTCGATCCGGTCGAGGATGCCGCCGTGGCCGGGGATCGCATCGCCGGAATCCTTCAGGCCCGCATCCCGCTTCATCATCGATTCGGTCAGGTCGCCCACCAGGGCGAACAGGGAGACCACCGCCCCCAGCACCGCCCCGATCAGCCAGCCCCAGCGCCAGCCCAGCAGCACGCCGCCGACGGCCCCCACCAGCAGGGCGCAGAACACCCCGCCCAGGGCCCCCTCCACCGTCTTGCCCGGGGAGATCGGCGAGAGGGCGTGGCGCCCCAGGCGCCGGCCGATCACGTAGGAGCCGATGTCGGTGGCCACGATCATCAGGCAGGCCAGCAGGGTGAGGGCCATGCCCGGACTCCAGGGCCAGCCCAGGCCCTCCAGGGCGGGGGCCAGGGCCGGGTCGGTCAGGTCCCGCAGCTTGATCCAGTGGCTGGGCAGGAAGCCCAGATAGAACAGGCCGAACACTGACGCGGCGATGTCGGCGATGGTGCCGGTGACGGGCTGGAGCAGCAGCCAGCCGCAGATCACCGCCCCGGAGGCGGGCAGCACCGCCGCCGCCACGTCGCCCGCCACGCCGCCCCCGATGCCGCTACCTCCCCAGTGGCTGCTGGCGGCCACCTGGGTGGAGACGAGCAGCAGCTGCACCGCCACCAGGGTGGTCTTGGTGGCGGGTCGGATGCCCTTGAACTGGGCCATGCGGAAGAACTCCAGCAGGCCCAGGTGCACGATCACCCCCACGGCGACGGTGAACCACCAGCCCCCCAGCCCCACCACCACCAGCCCGAAGCCACCCGCCAGCCAGCCGCTCAGCAGGCGGGGGAGGGAGGTGGCGGTGCGGGGGGCGGGAGGCAAGGGCTCGGACTCAGCGCTCGGCGGCGATCACGAACAGCGGTTCGGCCGCCGCCAGCTTGGCCTGGCTGCCGCGGCGCTGCATGCGGTGCACGGTGGCCTGCACCACCTGCACATCGTGGGCGCCCAGCTGGGCGAGGGTGTCGGTGGCTTTCACCAGGCCCTCCAGGTTGACGGTGCTGATCACCAGCCGTCCGGAGGGTTGCAGCGCCTCCCAGACGGCCCGCAGCACGTCCTCCAGGGGCCGGCCCACCTCCAGCAGCACCCGGTCGGGATGGGGCGGCAGCAGGGCCAGGCCTTCGGGGGCCTCGCCGGCGTGGATGTGCAGGTTGTGGATATCGAATCGCTGCCGGTTGCGTTCCAGAAGCTCGATCGCCTCCGGGTCCCGCTCCAGGGTGTGCACCGCACCGCCGGGCATCAGCCGGGCGATCTCCAGGGCCAGGGCGCCGGTGCCGCCGCCCACGTCCCAGACGAGGGAATCGGCGCGGGGTCGCAGGTGGGCCAGCAGCATCACCCGCAGTTCCAGCGGCGTGGGGCTGAAGCCCGGGGCGTCCTCGAAGGCGCTGTCCGGCAGTCCGGGGGTGACGAAATCCCAGTGGAAGGGGTTCGGCAACGGGCTCACGAACCGGCCACGACGCTCACCGTATCAGCGATCTGACCGGGCCAGAGACGCCGTTGCTCCAGCAGCCAGTCGGCGCGGGCCGGATCGATCCGCTCACCGGGCACCAGTAGCGGGATCCCCGGTGGATAGGGACAGATCGGGGCCGCCGCCACCCGGCCGGCGGCCTCCTCCAGGGGGATGGCCTCGGCGGGACTCCGCCAGGCCACGCCGATCGGCAACTCCGGTGCCGCCAGCAGCGGCAGGGGGGGCGGCGTGAACGGGGGCAGGGGCGGCCCGCCGAGGGCCCGGCGCAGGCCCTCCAGCTGGCGCGGCAGGCGCCGCTCCACGCCCCGGGGTGGGTCCAGCCCCAGGCAGAAGGTGAGGGCACCGGGTTCCGGCAGCTCCGCGATCACCCCCCGCTCCAGCAGCCAGGTGTCGGCCTCCAGGCCGTTGATCCCCAGCGGGGCCGTGGCCAGCACCAGGCGCAGGGGATCGCCGTTGGCCACCAGCGGCAGGCCGAGGCCCTCCAAGCGGCGGCGCAGCCGGCCGCCCCGGGCCACGGCCCGCTGGCGCTGGCGCCGGCCGGCGGCGCTGGCGCCGTGCTCCAGGGCCGCGGCCGTCGAGGCCAGCAGCAGGGCGCTGGGGCTGGAGGTCTGCAGCCACAGCAGGGCCCGCTCGATGGCGGCGGGTGCCACCCGTTCGCCCTGGGCCAGCAGGGCGGCGCTCTGGGCTAGGCCGGTGCCGCTTTTCTGGACGGAGAGCACCAACAGATCGGCGCCGGCGACCAGGGCCTCGCCGCCGCCGTGGGCCTGGTCCACCAGCACCGGCAGGCCCGCCCGGTGGGCCAGGGCCACCAGGGCCGGCAGATCCGCCGCCAGCCCCTGGTAGGTGGGATCCACCAGCACCAGGGCCGCCACGGAGCTGCCGCCGTCCGCGGCGGTCGCCGCCAGCACCCGCTCCAGCCGCCGGGGCTCCGGCGGTTGCCAGAGGCCCGTGAGCGGATCGCTGCTGAGGTCGTACAGGAGCGGCTCGATGCCGCCCAGCACGCAGGCGTGCAGCAGGCTGCGGTGCAGGTTGCGGGGCAGCAGCACCCGGGACCCCGGCGAGCCGAGGGCGAGCAGGGCCGCCTGCAGCAGCCCCGAGGCGCCGTTCACCCCGAACCAGCAGCGCTCCGCCCCCAGCAGGGCCGCCGCCCGCTGCTGGGCCTCGGCCACCGTGCCCTCCGGCTCCAGCGGCCCCCCGAAGCCGGGCAGTTCCGGCAGGTCCCAGCGCCCAGGCGGCTGGCGCAGCAGACGCCGCAGATCGGGGGCCAGGGCCCGGCCCCGGCCATGGGCCGGCAGGTGCAGGGCCAGCGGCGCTGACCGCCAGAAGGGGCCCATGGACCGGGGATCGCAGTTCCTAGAGTCTGGCCATCGATGGGGCAGGACCCTGGCCGAGGACGTCACCCCCACCCCCCGCTACGACCCCAACGCGGACCTGCGCTGGTTGCTGCTGCGGCCCTGGGTGCTCGTGGGCAGGCTGATCGTGGTGCTCTGGCGCCTGGCGGGGCTGGGCCTGCGGCTGGCGGTGCAGTCCAGCAGCACCGATGCCCGGGTGCAGCAGCGTCTCGCCCGCGCCATCCTCGAAACCCTCAACGACCTGGGCCCCTGCTTCATCAAGGTGGGCCAGGCCCTGTCCACCCGTCCCGACCTGGTGCGGCGCGACTGGCTGGAGGAACTGGCCCGCCTCCAGGACGACCTGCCCCCCTTCCCCCACGCGGTCGCCCTGGCCCTGATCGAGCAGGAGCTGGGGGCCCCGGCCCACCAGCTCTACGAAGAGTTCCCCGACTACCCGATGGCGGCCGCCAGCCTGGGCCAGGTGTATCGGGCCCGCCTGAGCGAGGGCCACTGGGTGGCGGTGAAGGTGCAGCGGCCCGACCTGCCCTTCATCCTGCGCCGCGATCTGGTCATCATCCGCTCGCTGGCGGTGCTGGCGGCCCCGTTCCTGCCGCTGAATCTGGGCTTCGGTCTCGGGGCGATCATCGATGAGTTCGGCTCCACCCTGTTCGAGGAGATCGACTACCGGCGTGAGGCCGACAACGCCGAACGTTTCGCCACCCTGTTCCAGGACCATCCGGAGGTGACCGTTCCGGCGGTGGTCCGCCATCTCAGCAGCCGCCGGGTGCTGACCACCAGCTGGATCAACGGCACCAAGCTGCAGAGCCGCCGCGAGTTGGAGGCCCACCACCTGGATCCGGCGGCCCTGATCCGCACCGGCGTGATCGCCGGCCTGCAGCAGTTGCTGGAGTTCGGCTACTTCCATGCCGATCCCCACCCGGGCAACCTGTTCGCCCTGCCGGGCAAGACCAACGGCCTGGGCCATGTGGCCTATGTCGACTTCGGCATGATGGATTCCCTCAGTGATGCCGACCGGCTCACCCTGACCGGGGCGGTGGTGCATCTGATCAACCGGGATTTCGATGCCCTGGCCAGGGATTTCGTTGCCCTGGGCTTCCTCAACCCCAGCACCCCCCTGGGGCCGATCGTGCCGGCCCTCGAGCAGGTGCTCGGTGGTGCCCTGGGGGAGAACGTGGGCAGCTTCAACTTCAAGGCGATCACCGATCGCTTCTCGGAGCTGATGTACGACTATCCCTTCCGGGTGCCGGCCCGCTTCGCCCTGATCATCCGGGCGGTGGTGAGCCAGGAGGGCCTGGCGATGCGGCTCGACCCCGACTTCCGCATCATCCGCGTGGCCTACCCCTACGTGGCGAAGCGTCTGCTGGCCGGCGACACCGCCGAGATGCGCGAGAAGCTGCTGGAGGTGATTTTCGACCGTGACGGGCGCCTGCGGGTGGAGCGGCTGGAGAACCTCCTCGCCGTGGTCGAGAACGGCTCCGCCTCCACCGACCTGCTGCCGGTGGCCCGCGACGGCCTGCGCCTGCTGCTGGGCAAGGAGGGCACCAGCCTGCGCCAGCGGCTGCTGCTGAGCCTGGTGAGCCACGACCGGCTGCACACCGATGATCTCCAGGCCCTCCTGGGCCTGATGCGGCGCACCTTCTCGGCCCGCAAGCTGGCCACGGGCCTGCTGTCCCGCTTGAATCCGCTCGCCGCCTGACGCGAACCGGTGCCCGTTGATCCCCACGGCCCCCCGGCGGCGCCTTGAACGAAGCCCTGCTGCTGATCCTCCTGCCCCTGCTGGCGGCGGGCTGGGTCCTGCAGGTCCGTGCTCTGGAGCGGCGGGTCCGGCGGCTCGAGCAGCAGGCCGCCTCCCTGAGCCAGCGGTTCTTCGCCCTGTCGCTTTGGAGCGAAGTGCTCCAGAAGCGGCTCGACGGCGATGCCACGCCCGAGCCTGCGCCGCTCGCCGCCGCTGAGGAGCTCCCCCCACCGGCGCCCGCGGCCGAAGCCGTATCCCAAGCAACATCGGAACCCGAGGCGGTGCCGGGAGCGGTGGCCATCCCCGCCCTGCGCCCACCGGCACCCCTGGCGGCCCCCGCGGCCCCGCGGGCCCGCCGAGCAAACGGCGCGCCCTGGAAGCGGATCGAGCGGCTGCTGGTGGAGAACTGGAGCGGCCTGCTGGGCGTGCTCGTGGTGGTGGCCGGGGTCACCTTCCTGACGATCAACGCGGGCCTGCAGCTGGGGCCGCGCGAGCGGTTCCTGCTCACCCTCCTGGCGGGTGGGGCTTTGGCCCTGCCGTCTGTGCTGTGGGGCCGGCGCCAGCGCTGGCAGGACCTCACCGATGCCATGCGCAGCGGTGGCGGCGCCCTGGTCCTGTTCGCCTGCGCCGCCGCCGGCGGTCTGCCCCAGCTCGGCCTCCAGTGGATCGAGGCGCCGGCCCCGGCCCTGGCCCTGCTGGCCGCGGGGGTGGCCGCCAACCTGGCCCTGGCCGCCGTCGCCCGCACCGCCGCCATCGCCTCCCTGCACGTGGCGGTGAGCCTGGTGCCCCTGGCCATCGGCCCCCAGGGCGGCCCTGTCCTGGCCATCGCCAGCGCCATTGCCCTGGTGGGCTCGGAGCTGCCCCTGCGGCACCGCTGGCCGTGGCACCGACTCGTCGTCAGCTGGGTGTTCGGCGCCTTCCAGGTGGCCTGGTTCCTGCGCAACGGCCCCGCCCTGGCGGCCTCCCCCGCCCTGGTCGGCGGAGCGATCCTGGCGGCGCTGCTGGTGTTCGGCCCTGGGCTGCTGCGGCTGCACCGCCCGGGCGCCGCGCCTCCCCGGCTGCAGGCCGTGGCGGTGGCCCTGCTGCTCAGCCAGTGGGGCGGCCTCGGTCTGGCCCTGCTGCTCTACCCACCCACGGCGGCCGTCCGCGCCGGGGCCCTGGCCGCCGCCGCCGCTGCAGCCCTCCTGCTCGGCCAGGGCGCCCGGAGACGGGGACCGCGCTGGCTGGCCCTGGGCGATGGCCTCCTGGGCCAGACCCTGGTGCTCGCGGCCCTGCTGAGCCTGGCCCCGGTGATCGCCGACGGGCCGTTGCTGGCCGGGGTGGTGCTGCTGGAGTCGCTGCTGTTCCTGGCCATCGCCGTGCGGGAGGGCTCCGGACCCCTTTGCCGCGTCGGCTGGTGGCTCAGCGCCGCCGCCGGCCTGGTGCTGGCCCTGGGCGGCCTGGGGGCCGCGCTGGTGCGGGGCGACCCGGTGAACCAGCTGCAGACCGGGGCGGTGCTGACGGTCGGGGCGGGCCTGTTGGCGGGCATGCAGGTGCTGCTGCAGCGCCGGCAGGATCCCCCTCCGGGAGGGCCCCTGCCCCTGCCGCCCCTGTTCGGCTGGCTGGCGGGCGGCCTGGTCGCCGTGGGGACCGTCCTGGTGGTGCCGGAGGACTGGCGTTCGGCCCTGAGCATGGGCGTGATGGGCGCCTTCCTGGTGGCGGCGCGTCGCTGGCGTCCCCCCGGCCTGCTGGACGGTGTCACCGCGGCGATCGCCCTGGCCCATGCCGCCGGCTGGCTGACCCTTCTGGCCCAGGCCCCCTGGCCCCCTCTGCCCCTGCTGGTCCGCCTGCTCCCCCTGGGGGTCCTGGCCCTGCTGCTGACGGTCGCCGCCGGCGGCGGCCGCCGCCAGGGCCTCGGGCTGGCGTTGCTGGGCATCGATGCGGGGCTGGCCGTGCTGTGGCTGCTCGAGCCGATCTCGCCGCTGCTGCCGGGGGCGGCCTGGCTGCTGCTGTCCGCCGCGGCCCTGGCGGGCAGCCGCTGGCTGCGGGGCGGCGCCCTGCGGGTGGGCCTGGGGCTCTCCTTGGCCTACCTGGCCGCCTTCGGTGCCTCCTTCCTGGTGGTGATCGGGCCCAGCGAGGAGCTGGTGACGTTCGGGGTCCTGCAGGTGCGCGGCCGCCTGCTGGTCGAGCTGCTGGCGATCGCCGTCGGTCTCCACGGCTGGTTCTTCCGGGCGGGACCGGACCTGGCGCGGCTGCCCACCTGGCGGGCGGTGCAGCCCTGTTTCCTCGAGGGGGTCCTGCTGGTGGTGGGGCTGCTGCTGCAGGGGGAGATCAGCGCCCCCTGGCGACCCGTGGCCTGGACGCTGCTGGCCCTGCTCCTGGTCTGCCCGGTCGTGGTCCGGCGATTTGCCCTCCGGCTGCAGGTTTACGGGGTGATCGTCTACTGGCTGGCGGTGGGGTCCCTGCTGGTCGGCCTCAGCGTCGGCCTGCCCTCCTTCCCCCCCTCCACCGGCGCGGCCCAGACCGCCGGGCTGGTGGCGATCGGCCTGCAGACGGCCTTCGTCGTGGCCTGCCGCCGCTGGCTCGACCTCGAACGGCTGCCCGATCCCGGCGGATGGCCGCTTCTGGCCTGGGTCGGCGGGCGGGTGGCACGTCGGCGCAACCTCTGGCTCGGCCATCCCCTGTTCATCGCCGTGGCTGTGGTGCTGGCCAGCGGCTACGACCGGGCCCTGCTGACGCTCCTCTGGACGGCGGAGGCCCTCGCCGTCTACCTGCTGGGGGTGCTCCTGCGGGAGCCCCAGTTCCGCCAGGTGGCTCTCGCCGGGCTGGGGGCCTGCCTGCTGCGGCTGCTGTCCATCGACATGGCCCAGGCCGACCTGGGCCTGCGGGGTCTGGTGTTCGTGGGCGTGGGGCTGCTGCTGCTGGCCCTGAACGCCCTGGTCCATCGCTTCCGCAGCCGATTCGGCTGAGGGGTTCCGCTGACGGCTTCCGCTGACAGCTTCCACGGACGGTGCGGCTCCGGCGCCTAGGGTCGGGCCCGATCGCCCGTCTCCATCCCCGCCGTGTCCCTGCTGCTGGCCGCCCTCGACGCTGCTCCCGTGACCCTTCGGCAGGCGGGGCTGGACCAGGCCAGCGGCGACTACGGCGATCTGGACGCCATGGAGATCCTGCTGGAATACGCCCCACTCAGCTACCCGCCGTACCTGCTGGCCGGGATCGGTCTGGCCATGGCGGTGCTGTGCGGGCTCACCTTCGCCAAGATGATCCAGAACCGGCTGGAGGGCTGGAAGCAGGACCGGCTGGCCCTGCTGCCCATCGCCAACGTGGAGACGACCATGCCTTACGCGGGTCTGGTGATCGGCGTGACGCTGTTCATTGGCGCCAGCCTGCAGGTGTTCGGCTTCGCCGCCGGTGCCGCCCTGCTGGTGGCCTTCGTGCTGTCGCTGCTCACCGGTGGTGCCCTGTGGGTGCAGCTGGAGCGGCTGATGGCCCAGGTGCAGGACGGCACCTTCCGGGCGGTCGACTTCGACAATTTCGACCAGTTCTTCTGATCCTGGTTCAGGGAAGGGTTCTGGGCTTGATGGGAAGCCCGGTACGGATAGCCGCTCAGGGGCCTCCGCCCGCCGAGTGGCAACTGCTCGTAACGTTCTGAAACAACGCGAGCAGGACATGCAGCCCTCCCTTTCCCTCAACCGCCAGTTCTCGATCGCCGTCCACTCCCGCGCCATCGACAGCTGCGACGACATCGAGGAACTCCGCAAGGTCGCCAAGACCCTCCTTTCCGCCTGGCAGCACCAGGCCGAGTTCAGCGAGCACTACGGCGCCCAGGCGCTCGGCATCCGCAAGTAGGCCGAGGCGTTCAGGGGGTTCCGTCTTCGGAGCCGCCAGGGCTCCTGCGGCGCCACAGCTTCAGGCCGGCGCCGCCCCACAGCAGGCTCCAGAGCACGAAGGTGACCAGGGTTCCCAACTGGCCGCCTTCCAGGTCGTAGACGCCGGCGCCGATGAGACCGGCATCGATCAGCGAGCCGCCCACGCCCCAGCCCAGCACCCAGAGCGCCACCAGGGCGATGGCCGTCGCTTGCTCCTTCATCGTTTGCCCTGTCCAGGGGCCCCAGCCTGCCAGTCCAACCAGGCTGTACGCTTCTGTTGATTCAAAGATTTCTCTTCGGCGAGTGACAACGTCCTGCAAGGGCTATCGACGAATCGGTTCATAATTGTTTGTCTGTTCATGACGATTTACGTTGGAAATCTCTCCTTCGATGCGGAGGTGGAGGATCTCAACCATCTGTTTGCGCAATATGGAGCGCTGCGTAACTGCAGCCTGCCCCTCGACCGGGAAACCGGCCGCAAGCGCGGCTTCGCCTTCGTTGAAATGGCCAATGAGGCCGATGAAACCAAGGCCATCGACGACCTTCAGGACGTCGAGTGGATGGGGCGGATGATCCGGGTCAACAAGGCCCAGCCCCGCACGGGTGGTGGTGGCGGCGGTGGCACCGGCGGCGGCGGCCGCGCCCGCTACTGAGTTTCGCCGAAACGCTCTTCAGCCCCCGCAAACGGGGGCTTTTTCATGGCCGTGCCGTTGGCTTTGCCGCCGGCCTTGCCCCCCTGGGGCTCAGGCCACCAGGTAGGCCTCCAGGGAGCGGGAGTGGTGGCGGATGCCTTCGAGGGCGCGGCGCTCCAGGTTGCGGGTCTTGTCCCGGCTCATGCCCAGGGTGCGGGCGATGCCGGTGAGGCTCATCGGCTCCTCGCCGTCGATGCCGTAGCGCATCTTCAGCACCCGACCCTGCAGTTCCGGCAGCTGCTCCAGCAGCGCCCGCAGGTCCCCCTTGAGGCATTCGCCGTCCACCAGATCGGCGGGCAGCAGGTCGTCACCGGCCAGCAGATCCAGCAGCTCGGTGTCCTCGCCGTCGCCCACCTTCGTCTCCAGACTCACCGGCTGGCGGGCGCGGCAGAGGAGGTCCTTCACTTCTTCCTCGGGCAGTTCCACCGCCACCGCCAGTTCGCTCAGGGTGGGGGTGCGGCCCAGCTCCTGGCTGAGCTCCCGCTGGCCCTTCTTGAGCTTGTTGAGGGTTTCGGT